>JBFLZC010000024.1:0-7284 GCA_040756375.1 Thermodesulfobacteriota bacterium | reverse complement strand
GGCGCGCGCCCGGCCCCCCCCCCCCCCCCCCCCCCCCCCCCCCCCCCCCCCCCCCCCCCCCCCCCCCCCCCCCCCCCCCCCCCCCCCCCCCCCCCCCACTTCTTCAAAACTCATAGACCTTCCAACGCTTCCAATTACAACGCTCCGACCTTGGCCAAGAGCTGTTCATCCGTATGGTGTTGGAGCCGGATCGCCTTGCGAGGGCAGACGCTGGCGCAAATGCCGCACCCCTGGCACGACGCGGCTTCGATACGAACTCGATTCGTTGTCGGATCGATCGCCGGAACATTGTACGGGCACACTCTCACGCACGTGAGGCACGACGCGCACAGTTCCGGGTCTACCACAGAGACTTCACCCGATACCTGGAGGAACTCTTTACTCAGGACTGTAGCGGCCCGAGCTGCTGCACCCCTTGCTTGGGCAACGCTCTCGGATATGTCTTTCGGGCCGTGAGCAAGCCCGCACAGATAGATCCCTTCACTGGCGAAATCCAGCGGTCGCAGCTTCAGGTGAGCTTCCATGAAAAAGCCCACATCGTTCCGAGGGACCTTCAGCAATGCGCCCAGAGCCTCAGTTTGCTCATGAGGCCGCACTGCCGCGCTGAGCACAACCCGATCCGCAGGGAGCTCAACTTCGTCTCCAAGAATCTGGTCGAATACAGTCACCTTCAATCGAGCGCCATTCGTCTCCACCAAAGGCTTGTTCTCCCTGGAGTATCGCAGGAAAATGACACCCTTCTCTCTTGCCTTGCGGTAATAGAGCTCCTTAAAACCGTATGTTCGGATGTCTCGATACAAAATGTAAACGTTCGTGGATGGATGCTTTTCCTTGAGTGCAAGCGCATTTTTGATGGCCGAAGAGCAACAGACGCGACTGCAATAGAGATTGTCAGGTTCCCTGGAGCCCACGCACTGGATCATCACCACATTTAGAACTCCGTCCAGTTTGGAGGGCTCGTCATGGAGGCAGCGATCCAGCTCGGTCTGGGTCCAGACTTTGTCCGACTGGCCCCGCAGATATTCATGTGGTTCGTACTCCTGCCCGCCAGACGCGACAATAACCGCGCCCGTCTCTATCTCCGATTCATGACTGTCCGAACGATTTCGGACCATTGACGAAAAACGGCCCACGTGACCGGAAAAGCCCACAAGCTCCGAATCCGTGAGCACCTTGACTCTTGGATGTGACTCGACCCGCTGCACCAGATCGTTCACAAACGCCTGCACATCCGCGCCGGAAAGGCTCCGCCGGTGTTTCAGAGCCACTCCGCCCAGTTGCTTTTCCCGTTCCACCAGCACAGCCTCGAATCCCTGTTCGGCCAAAGAGAGCGCCGCGGTCATGCCGGCAATCCCTCCGCCTATTACGAGCCCTCTCGCTACCACCGGGAATGAATGCTCCCGGATCGGTTCCAGCTGAGCGGCGCGAGCGGCCGCCATCCGCACCAGGTCTTTTGCTTTGATTGTTGCAGCTTCGGGTTCTGCCTGATGCACCCATGAGCACTGGTCACGGATGTTGGCCATTTCAAAGAGGTATTGATTGATGCCTGCTTCGCGACAGACTTCTCGAAAGAGGGGCTCGTGCGTGCGTGGGCTGCAAGACGCGACAACCACCCTGTTGATGCCATTTTCCCGGATCGTTTTTGCAATGGCTGAGGTGGAATCCGACGAACACGTGAACAGGTTGTGTTCCACGTGCACCACATCAGGCAAAGTCCCGGCGTATGCCGTTACCTCGGGAACATTCACGATGCGCGCGATGTTCGTGCCGCAATGGCACACGAAAACTCCGATCCTGGGCGGCTCGCCGTGAATATCGCGTTCCGGAGGATGGATTCTCTCTTTGATCAGGGTTTTGCGGACCTCTCCGAGCAGTTCTGCGGAAAGCGAGGCTGCCGAAGCTGCTCCCATCACCGACTCGGGTATGTCCATGGGCGCTTCAAACGCACCGGCAACGAATATCCCGGGCCGATTCGTCTGATTAGGGGCGAATTCCGCGGTTTGAGCAAAACCGAAGCGGTTGAGATCAATGCTCAAGCGTTCTCCAAGCTTGCGGGTGGACGCGGACGGCCCCAGCCCGACCGAAAGGACCACCATATCAAATGCTTCAGTATTGATGGCCCCTTGCTCGTCACGATAGGTGATAAGAAGATTCTTAGTTTGCTGCTGTTCCTTCACCGTAGAAACGATGCTCTTGATATATCGAACGCCGAGGCTGGCAGCCGCATTTTCGTAATACGCCTCGAAGCCTTTTCCGAACGCGCGAATGTCATTATAGAAAATCGTGGGCTGAATATTTGAATCGTGCTCACAGGCTATGACAGCTTCCTTTGTGGCGTACATGCAACACACGCTGGAGCAGTAGTCACGATCGCATGTTACGTCGCGAGAGCCCACACATTGTATCCAAGCAATCTTCTGAGGGTGCTTGTTGTCCGAAGGTCTCAGCACTGCGCCTTCTGTGGGCCCGGAAGCGGAGAGCAGCCGCTCGAACTCCATGGACGTGACCACATTGGGCATCCGACCGTAACCGTATTCGTCCTTCAAACGGGCGTCGAACGTGTCATAACCGGGCACAAGAATGACCGAACCGACATCGATGGTGACTTCTTCGGGCAGTTCGTCGTGACAGACCGCTTTTGGAGGGCAAACTCGCACGCATTCCAGGCACTCCGAGCAAATCCCGCAGCTCAGGCAACGTTTAGTCTCAGCTTTGACCGCGGCTTCATCAAAGCCGATGTGCGTTTCTGCAAAATCTTTTTTTCGCAGTTCGGGTGAAATCTCAGCTTTGCGGCTTCTGGCTGCTGCCGCGACTCCGGCAAGGTCGCGTTCTGCAACAGGTCGAGAGATTTCGCGGCCGGCTAGAAGATCTTCGCCTTCCAGGAAGCGCCATATGGATTCCGCAGCTTCTTTGCCCGCAGCCAACGCTTCAATTACGGTGCGGGGACCTGTGCCCGCATCGCCGCCCGCGAACACGCCCTCGAACGAAGTGGCGAACGTCACCGGATGCACCTTGATGGTTTTTCGGGAAGTCGTTTCCAGCCCGGGAAGTCTGTCCAATACGTTCGGGTCGATCATTTGGCCGACCGCGGCAATGACCAAATCGCCTTCGATGAAAAACTCGGAACCCTCTAAAGGCACAGGCCGACGCCGGCCCGAGCGGTCGGGCGACCCCAGTTCCATTCTGAGGCACTTGAGGCCTTTGACCCTGTTCGTCTCGTCAGACACCACTTCGATGGGAGCGGTCAGAAATTCGATTTTGACGTCTTCTTCCAACGCGGCTTCCACTTCTTCATCGTATGCGGGCATTTCTTCGCGAGAGCGCCTATACAGTATGGTCACGCTCTCCGTGCCCAACCTTACGAGGCTGCGTGCCGCATCCACCGCCACATTTCCACCGCCAATAACCAGCGCCTTCTTGCCCGGGCGAGCCTTCCGATCCTGCGCTGCTGCCTTGAGAAATTCGATCCCCTGCAACACTCCCTGAGCATCTTCGCCTCGAATACCCAATCGTGCGCCGACTGCACATCCCACAGCCAGAAAGACGGCCTCGTAACCTTGATCTCGAAGATCTTTCAGGGAAAAGTCCTTACCCAGGGAAGATGAGCATCGAGCATCCACGCCGCATCGCAGGATGTAATCGATGTCACGCTTCAGCACTGCCCGTGGCAAGCGATACTCGGGAATGCCGTAACGGAGCACTCCGCCAAGCTCGGGCTCTTTTTCAAAGATCGTCACGGAATAGCCTTGCAGAGCGAGGTAATAAGCGCAGCTCAGACCTCCGGGACCGCCGCCCACCACTGCTACCTTGCGATTTTTCGGTTCGGATCTTTCGGGCACATCCTCTTCGATGTGCCGCTCGGAGAGAAACCATTTCACGTCGTTGATCGCAACAGGTTCGTCCACCTGCCCCCGCAGGCACTTCTCTTCGCAGAAGCGCACGCAAACTCGCCCGCACACGGACGGCAGTGCACAGTCTTTGCGTATGAGGCCAAGCGCTTCCTTATATTTGCCTTGGCGAGCCAGTGCGAGGTAACCCTGCACGTGTATATGGCTTGGACACGCGGCTTTGCATGGGCTCACACCGGCCTTTTGTATTGCTGCTTTGTTGGGTATGGCTTGGGGATAGAGCTTGTAGATTGCCTTTCGGGGCCTGAGCTTCTCGTCAAACTCGTTGGGAACTTCTACCGGGCAGACTTCGAAGCAATCACCGCACGCATTACATTTTTCCATGTCCACGTAGCGGGGGCGCTTAAGAATTCGTGCCTGGAAGCGGCCTGCGTTTCCTTCGACCGCGAGCACTTCGGAATTCGTGAGGATCTCGATGTTCGGGTGCTTGTCAACATCCACCAGCCGCGGAGAGATGGTGCACATGGAACAATCGTTTGTAGGGAACGTCTTGTCGAGCTGAGCCATACGGCCGCCAATGGCGCTCTTTTCTTCGACCAGGTACACTTTGTAGCCCGCGTTGCCCAGGTCGATCGCTGCTTGCATTCCGCCGATTCCAGCGCCAACCACGAGAACCGCTCCAATGCTTTGTTTGTGCTCAACCTTTTCTGGCATGAAACGATAATCCTGAAATCAAGTGAGCGGTATCAGCGCTCCCATGCATGGGGGAGTTCTTGGCTCCTTCAAATCCCCCTGTATCCACATAGGCGTTAAGTTAAGCAGCCCAGTTCTTTCGTCCGTCATTCCCGCGGAAGCGGGAATCCAGTCTTTTCAATATGTTCTGGACCCCGGATCGAGTCCGGGGTGACGGGATGGATTTGAGACAACTATTTGAAATCATATTCCGAGATCCTTTTAGTTAACGCCTATGCCTTGTGTCCTCCTTTAGAAAAGGGGGAGTCTGAGGAAATCCCCGGCCGCTTCTTCAAAAGCTCCTAATTCTTCCTCGCTTCTAGGCAGCCAGTCCCTTACTCTTCAGCATGGGCAGAGGATCAACAAGATGTTTTCGCCACCACGTTCGTGTTTCCGGGAGCTGCATGGCGATAGCCACAAGCTCCGATATATACATGACCGGCATTTCAAACGACGTTTTCATTTCATGCTCGATCTCTCGTTCGCGCATGTCCAGATTGGCCTGGCACATGGGACAGCAGGTCACCAGGACTTCCCCGCCGGCTTCCTGTGCGGCCTGAAAGAGCTTACCTGAAAGCTTCCGGACCACATCCGGCCGCGTCATGGCCAGACTTCCGCCGCAGCAGTCGGTTTTGTAGCTCCAGTTGACCACTTCCGCGCCTAACAGGGAAAGGAGCCGATCCATTTCGATTGGGTCTTCAGGCCGCGGATGCTTCATTGCACGTGGAGGACGCACCGTGAGACAGCCGTAGTACGGAACTGCCTTCAAGCCGGCTAGAGGAGCCTTGATACGCTGACCAATGATGTCCAGGACTTCCTTTTGCAGGAGCAAATCATTCACGTGGACCACTTCCACGGCCGAAATGGAATGTGCGTCCGCATGGTCTTCCGGGCGCCGCTCCAGATGATCTTGGCAGAGCTTGAGCCTGTGGAAGCAGGCTGCGCACGGCGTGAGCAGAGGCAGCTTGCTCGCAGATGCGATTAGGAGGTTCCTTGCAGGCAGCTTCCATGCAGCCTCGGGGTGCAGCACATGGGCGCTGCTCGCTCCGCAACAATTCCAGTCTTCCAGCTCTAACGTGTGTATGCCCAGCGCCTTAAACAAAGCAACCACACTGTCGTGAAAATCATGTGCAGTGCCGTGCAGCGTGCAACCGGGAAAGTAATTCACATTCATTTCAAAACTCTCGGAGGCGTGTTCAACATATCCTGCACTTCTTTCTTACCCTTGATTCGCTCGGGAAGGAGCCTCATACGTCCTCTGAGAAACATCTCTTGTCCAAGTTTCATGTCGTCGAAAAGGGTCATGGTCTTGAGCTTGTATCGGGTCACCAATTCCAGTTCGTGTATTCGACCGTGGGTGCGTATCGCGTTCAGGAAAGCTTCATGGAAGGCTCGCACCTGCGGTAGGCTCACAGAGCCTTCTTCAATGGACATACGACGCAGCGTGTCCATCACGTGTGCGAGGTCGATATCATTTGGGCAACGAGTGGAGCAGGTTATGCACGACGCGCAGATCCAGATCGTCTCCGATTGCAGGACTCTCACTCTTTGGCCCAACTGGATGTGGCGGATCAACACATTCGGCGCGAGGTCCATGGCATAGGCCACCGGACAGCCATTGGTGCACTTCTGACAATGGAAACAGGCTGAAACAGGGACTCCGGAAAGACGCTCGACCTCAACAAGGAACGAGCCGTCGTCCGGCCGCAAAGGCGTGGTCATGTGCGAACGAACCTTATGAGGTGGATTGCAGTCATGCTCTCATAGTTACCATAGTCTGCCCTACAGAGGCTGTCAAGCAAGGGGCCAGGTATCCCAGGGCATGGCATACAGGCTCCATGCCCCTCATTGACGGAACGATTAGCGTCGGCTATTCTGATTTTCAGTTTCCGTGAACAGATGAAAGCACCAGCGATGCGTTGGGTTCGACGGCCCGACAGGAGCGGCGGTTGATGAGCCGAAAAAGACTAAACGATCTGGACCCCTCATTCAAAGAACAAGTTGCCCGCCAACCCGGGGGCGAGGGCTTGCGAGTATGCTTCGGGTGCAAGGCGTGCACCGCGATCTGCCCGATTGAGCCGGTGGACAAGCGGTACGATCCTCGTAAGATCATCAGAATGGCGCTGCTTGGAATGAAAAGGGAAGTTCTGGAAGCTGATTTCATTTGGTTGTGCTCTTCCTGTTACGGTTGCCAAGAGGTTTGTCCACAGAATGTGTGCTTTACCGAGGTGATGTTCGCCATCAAGAACCTCGCAGTGGCTGAAGGCTGTGTTCCTCCCGGCCTTGCTGCGCAAAAAACTCTCCTGAAGCAGCATGGGCGTCTGTACGAAGTCACGGATTTTGAAAACGAGAAACGCGAGAAACTAGGCTTGCCGAAGATCGTGGAGCACCCGGAAGACTACGACGCGCTGGTTAATACCGATGCGCGTTCAAGAAAGTAAGACGGGGAGAACCTTTTTGAAAAAAGGTTCCTCCCCGAACCCCTTTCCAAAAACTTCTATGTGTCTCTGGCATTTCGCCTTCCTGGACAGGAAGACGAAATGCCAGAGGAATATAGAGTTTCTTGAAGGGGGCTTTGGGGCATAGGCGCTAACTTGAAGTGGCTCTGTTCTTTGATCCGTCATTCCGGCGAAAGCCGGAATCCAGTTTTGTCAATATGTTCTGGATCCCGGATCAAGTCCGGGATGACGGAATTGCCCTTACG
>JBFLZC010000023.1:72427-91907 GCA_040756375.1 Thermodesulfobacteriota bacterium | reverse complement strand
GGTTGCCATCACGGCATGTATGCGAAAACTCCTGATCATTCTCAATGCCATGGTCAGGAAGAGAGAACTGTACCGGGAAGTTTTCGCTTGACACAAAACACAGTCGCTCCAAACCACCCCATACGTAACCCCGAACAAGGATACTCATGCCCACGACTCTCACACTAACGCTCACCTGCTCATCGGCGATCCCAGGATCTATGCACGCATTTGCGCGGGCAGGAGGCCCGAGAAGAAGCCGACCGAGATCCGCATGGAGAAGATTATAATCGCAGGGATTGTTGTCTGCTTCGCGATCCTCGTGGTGGTCTATGTCCTGGGTCATTGGCCCGAGTTCTGGCCGCTCGTGGTTCTTTTCGTTTCGCTCATGCTTGCGACAGTGATACTTGCACGGGTTCTGTGGGAAGTCTGGCGCTTCTTGACCAACCGAAAATAGGGCCTGTCCGGCAAGCAATCCCTCTCTAATCGGAACGAGTGTCTGCATCCTCCTCGACGACCAACTCCGCGCCGCCATTGGCGAAGTAATTGAACCTCCCGGCTCTTACGTATGTGGCTACGTCAATGGAAAATTGCCGCGCGAGATGGAGTGCCATAGCACTCGCGCTGGAACGAGAGACAACGAGCGGAAAACCACCGTGGGAAGCCTTGGTCAGCACTTCCGAGGTTACTCTCCCTGTGGTAAGCAGGAGCTTGTCGCTCGTCTCGATCCCCTCTAAAAAGCAGTGGCCTACAATCTTGTCCACCGCGTTGTGTCGGCCCAGATCCTCCAGAATGACCAGCGTTTTGTCTCGCGTCGCGAGCGATGCCCCGTGGACGCCTCTTGTCACCCGATAGATGCCTTGATACTTATCCAGTTCGCCCATTCTTGCCACAATAGACCGCGCGGGCACGCTGGGCCTCACCGTTGTCTGGCGAGGAGGTCCCGGATCAGTCATGACTGAGAAGACCATGCCCCCTGCGCATCCTGAGGTAAGCATTCCCCGCTCTTCGATCCGTCCTAGGCGCGTATCGGGGACGTCGAGCTCCATCATTACGATCTTCCCGGGGTGATCTACATGGCAGGTAAGTATCTCGTTGCGCGAGAGAAGAACCCCCTCTGACACGAGAAACCCGACAAAGAGCTCTTTCAGATTGCACGGAAGCGTGGAAATGGAGAGGATCTCCCGATCGTTGACAAAGAGCGTGTAAGGAATTTCCGCAGCTACCGGCACATCCATGGGCCTCGCGTGTCCGCTTTCGTACCGGATCGCAGGGATATCCACAGTGAGTCCTGGGGCCTTTGACAAGTCGTTCATGTGCGGCATCCTAAGATGGAGCTATGGAAGGCAAGGTTGTTCCAAAGCCGGCGCGGCTGATTCAGCGCCTTCTTTCGCGGAAAGGTTGCTCGCCCGGCCGGGATTTGCTGAAAAGTTCCCAGAACTGATGGTCAGCGTAGGTCTTGCATCGCTTCCTGAATTCCTTGTAGGTCGACAGTAGTTCCAGGCCTTCTCTGGTCAGTCTGGTTCCGGAGCTCGTGGATTCAACAATATGGAACCCGCATCGTTCCTCAGCGGTCTTGATCTTTCCCCAAACCGCGCGAAAGGGCTGCCCCAGTTTCTTGGCGGCTTTGTTGATGGAGCCCACTTCAAGGATCGCTTCCAGGATGCGGAGCCTCCCGGTCCCAATGACCAGCTCACCTTTTTCGTTCTCCAACCAGATTTTGGATCTCACGCGCAGGGCCATGGTTCACCACCTTTACTTGTATCAATATAGACTCAATTTCTGCACCATTTCAATCTTTCTCGCCTTTGAACCCACCTACATCCAAGACACGATACTTGCTGACGCCGGACACCTTGTGATATGCACGCTTCAACACTGATTCCGCGCCGGAGGTGATATGGCCCGCCAGGATCTACGCGTCGCGCTCATATTCGGCGGTCGTTCCGCTGAACACGAGGTATCCCGACGCTCTGCACGTTCGATCTTCGAAGCCATGGCACAGGGGAATTACGAGATCCTGCCTCTGTTAATCACGCAGGAAGGGTCCTGGTATATGAGGCCCGCGGTCGCGGAGTCGTTCGACACGTCCGAAGACCTGGATGAGGCTGACCGCGTGCTCATGTCACCCGACCCAGAACACGGCGGTATCCTGAATATCAACGCGGAAGGACGCCTCGTCCGAATCGAAGTGGATGTGGTCTTTCCCGTTCTCCACGGCACGTACGGCGAGGACGGGACCCTTCAGGGGCTCTTTGAGCTCGCGGACATTCCCTATGTGGGCTGCGGAGTGCTCGCTTCTTCTGTGGGAATGGACAAAGTTCTCATGAAGATTGTATTTCGAGATGCCGGCCTGGACCTGACTCCATATTTTTGGTTTCTCCGGTCGCAGTGGCGCGATCGACGCGTTCCAATCCTGGAACAGATGCAATCCGCTAAGTTTCCGCTCTTCGTGAAGCCCGCAAACCTTGGATCGTCAGTAGGCATCACAAGGGTAGACCAACCCGCGGGTTTCGAAGCTGCTGTAGAGCTTGCTTTGTGCTTCGACCGCAAGGTCGTTGTGGAAGAGGGAGTGACGGGGAAAGAGCTTGAAGTGAGTGTCCTCGGGAATGATGACCCTGTGGCGAGCGTTCCCGGGGAAGTAATTTCCCATTCACAGTTTTACGATTATGAAGAGAAGTATCTGCGTGACACGGCTGAACTCGTCATCCCCGCGCAACTACCCCAGCACATCGTCGAGCGTGCGCAAGATGCCGCAGTCAAGGCATTCAAGGCGGTGGATGGATCGGGCTTGGCCAGGGTAGACATGTTTCTCGCGCCGGACGAAAGACTGGTGGTAAACGAAATCAACACGCTGCCGGGGTTCACCTCCATCAGCATGTATCCCAAGCTCTGGGAGGCCACCGGGCTGTCCTACGAGAAGCTTATCGACCGGCTCATCGAGCTGGCGCTCGAACGACACCAAGACAAACAGCAGACCGTCACGTGCCGAAAACTCCCATGAAGGCCATGATCCTGGCCGCAGGGCTGGGCACACGATTGCGGCCCTTGACCCTTGAGCGCGCCAAGCCCGCGATCCCTCTCCTGGGCAAGCCTCTCGTGGTGCGGCTCATTGAAAGTCTCATGAAATCGGGGATTGGAGAATTCAGGCTGAATCTCCATCACCTGCCCCGCACCATAGAATCCATATTCGACCACGATCCCTGGCAGAAGCTCCCTGTGTATTTCTCGTACGAGGCGGAAATATTAGGCACCGCAGGCGGCCTGAAGAACAACGAGTCGTTCTTCATTGACAACACCTTTGTCATGGCCAATGGAGACATCGTGATGGACTTCTCTCTGGCTGAAGCCATCGCGTTTCACCACGAACGGCAGGCAATGGCCACTCTGGTGCTCATTCCGCAACAGCCTCCTTTGACACACTACCCGATAAGGATCGACCATGAAGGTCATCTCTGGAACTTCAAAGGGACCGCGCCTGTCGGAGAGCCTACGGACGACGTTTTCGCGTTTACCGGTATCCATATTCTTGAACCGGAGATCTTCGACTCCATCCCGCAAGGCCGATTCTGGGAGATCAATGACGAGGTCTACCCGGGGCTACTGAAAAGCGGCAAGGCTATCTACGGGTTTCCAGTCGAGGGCTACTGGAACGATTTGGGCGACCCCAAACGCTATTTGCAAGCTCAGCGAGACCTCTTTTCCCAATCGGGCATTCATCCGTCGGTGCAGGCTGCTCCTGAAGCCCAAATCGATCCACGGGCCTCGGTCGGCCCACACGTGTCTATTGAGGCCGGTTGTGTTGTGGAAGCGAATTCGTCAATCGAGGATGCAATCCTATGGGATCAGGCTCGCGTTTTGAGCGGCGCGTCGGTCCGGAATGCGATTTTGGGCGCGGGCGTGGTTGTCCAGGGGTCATGTCACAATCGGGTGGTTACCCGTCACGGAGAAATCGCTATTGAAAGCCTCTGATCCGGACGTGCAGGAACGCCTCCGTGTAATGCAGCAGGCTGGAATCCCGCCGGAACGCATCGTTCCGCTCATTGGCGACGCGTCCACCAGACTCTATTTCCGAGCTTTCTATCCTTCCGGACAGACTGCAATCATCATGGTGATGCCGCAGGCAGGCGTAGGCGAGGAAGACTCGTTTCTTCAAATCCGAAAGTTCCTGGCAGATCGCGATCTTCCGGTCCCGCGCTTGCACGAACACGATCGCGGCCTGGGTATAGTGGTGCTGGAAGATCTGGGCGACGATCTCCTTGAGTCCGTGGTCGCGCGGTCGTCTGAGGATGAGATCAGAGCCCTCTATACTCAAGCAATCGAGCTTCTGGTAAAGCTTCGTAAGGCCACGGACGGACTGACCGGCGGCTGCCCCGCGTTCGAGCGAGCCTTTGACCTGACAAAGCTGATGGAAGAGATGGACTTCTTTGTGACGCACTTTGTGCGCGGGCTGTGCCGTATCGAGCCCTCGCCCGCGGCACTTGCAACCCTGTATGATTTCTTTACGAACATATGTTCCCTATTAGCCGAGGAACCACGCGTCTTTGCGCATCGGGATTACCATTCGCGAAACCTGATACTCCATGAAGGCCGTCTGGTCATGATCGACTTCCAGGATGCGCGTATGGGCCCGGCGCAATACGATTTGGCGTCTCTGCTGCGTGATTCGTACGTCACGGTGCCCCAGGAACTCATGGACAAGCTCATGGCCGAGTACTTCGCAGCGATCCCCGCACTCGGACAGGACCCCTCCTTTGAGCGCTTCCGGTTCGTGTTCGACGTGATGTCGCTCCAGCGCAACATCAAGGCTCTGGGAACCTTCGGGTACCAGGCCTCAGTGATCGGAAACCGAAGGTATCTCTCCGCGGTGCCTCGTACGGGAGCGTATGTGGCGCGCAGCATCGGTCTTCACTCGGCGTACGCTCCATATGTTTCCGTAGTTCACGACTTGGTGTCCGGTCCCGCACAGAGCTGCCCGGACACGGGTCATGTAGGCTTTTGATTCGTGGTAGGTCCGTTTTCGCCACTGCCGGGAAGTTTTTTCCTTAATTCGCGCTTCAGGATCTTGCCCGAAGGACCTTGAGGGAGAGAATCAACGAATGCCACCATACGGGGCGCCTTGTACTTGGCAATATGGCTCTTAACGAAATCTATGATCTCCTGCTCCGTGCAAATCTCGCCTTTCTTCAACACAATGAAGGCCTTGGGCAGCTCTCCCTTGAGTTCGTCAGGCACCCCGATTACGGCGGCCAGCGCGACCTTTGGATGCGAATAGAGGACCTGTTCAATTTCCGCAGGATAGATATTGGTTCCGCTGGTGATAATCAAATCGCTCTTGCGGTCTACCAAGAACAGGTATCCGTCCTCATCTAAGTATCCTAAGTCGCCGGTGTGGAACCAGCCTCCTCGATAGCTCTGCTCATTGATTTCCGGCCGATTCCAGTACCCGTGAACAGAATGGGTGTCACCTCGTTCGATTACTTCCCCGATTTGGCCGGCCGGTAGCTCTTCATCCGTATCAGAGACGATTTTGAGCTGTGTACTGGATAGCGCGGTTCCCACCGAATTGTCCTTGCGGATTCCTACGAGCGGATTGAGGCAAGTGTAGCCGCTGGATTCCGTTTTGCCGTATCCGCAGAGGTGAACCGTGCCGAAAACCCTTTCGATCTCCCGGGCAAGGCTCTCTGCACAATGGGAGCCCGCTGAGTTGGTTACGCGGAGAGATCCGACATCATCCCTGTTTGGGTCGTACTCCTGAAGCAGATAAGAAAACATGGTCGGCGTGCCGGCAAAAAAAGTGCATTTGTGAACCTTGATGTGGTCAAGCACCTCGCGGGCGTCGAATCGGTCCGCGATCACCAGCGTAGCAGCCGATGCGACGGCCGACATCATGAGAACGTTCATTCCGTAACTGTTGTACAAGGGCAACGCGCACAGCAACCGATCATCGCGGCAGAACTTGTTGGCCGAGCACCCTCCGCGCAGGTTGATCAGGATGGTTCGATGAGTCTGAGTCGCGCCTTTAGGCCGTCCAGTCGTGCCGGAAGTATAGAGAATGATCACGATATCATCGAGATGTGCGTGGTCGGGAGGAGCGCCACTCTCGGCCGACATCAGATCGTGGAGCCTCTCGACGCCAGGCAGTATTTCTTTCTCGTCTACCACGATCAGTTCCAGATCCGGGAGATCCCTTATTGGTTCCGCCTCTCTGAGCCAAAGATCTTTATCTGCTATGATTGCTTTGGCGGCCGTGTCTTTCCCGATGTGGGTAATCTCATCTCGTCGATAGGCAGCGTTGAGTGGGACTATGATGAGCCCGGCTTTCGCGATGGCGAAATAGGCCGTCACGATTTGTGGCGAATTCTGCATAAATACCATTACTCGGTCCCCGCGGGAGAGACCCCGAGAGATCAGCCCCTGGGCAAGTTGATTAACCTGACGGTTCAATTCCGCATACGTAAATTCCAAGCTTTCGAAGATGATGGCAATTCGGTTCGGCTCGTAACGAGCCACGCCTTCAAGCATTTGACCGATGGTTTGCATCCTCCAAGCCTCCTCAGACCGAATATGATTCCCGAAACAGAGGGCCTCTTAAGCGGTGATACCACTGCGCTTTCAAAGAAGTAAAGCATGCGGGAAACTTCTTTGTGTGAAGGATTGTTTCCTTTGCTCCGCAAACCTCCACGGGGTTACGTGCTCAGTTTGAGGCCTCCTGCGTCCAGGATGGACGCTCCGATAGTAGCCCGGCGATTTATCGCCGGGAACGAGCGGTTAAGAAAGGATTTCTTTGTCCCCAGGTAGCGTCCGAAGGATGAATCCTTCGGACGCTACCTGGGGACAAAGAGGCGGTTTTTTGCTCATCGGTCACCCGGCAATGAATTGCCGGGCTACTTTCAACCGCCCCTACGGGGCTTTAGCGGAGTTGAATGGATAATCCATTGTGTAAAGAAGTTTCCCGCAAAGCCCCTTCAAGAAACTCTATATTCCTCTGGCATTTCGCGCATAGGTATGAACTCCGGTCCGGTCTACTCGCTGGTGGCATGCCATGTCCGACTGGCCTTCCCATTAGCATCCTTCGCTTCATTGACGTAGATGGAGAAAGTGTGATCCCCCGGGAGAAAGTCACAGGTGAAGTTTAGTATCTGCTGCCAACTGTTATCTACAAAGGCTTCTGCTGTCCAACTTTTGAGTAACGATTTACTCGAAATGGAGTAAGATTTGCTGACCTCGATTCGGCCTGTCCCACCGGGATCATCGTAGAGTTGGACGCTGATCCTTATAAGGTAAATGGTCCGGTTGTTATATGTATACGTGTATGCGTACAGATTTTCCACCGCCGCGCCAAAGATAAGAAGAGTTACCACGACGATAATGCCCGTTCTCATAATACTCCTTTTATGGCGCTAGGTTTCTCCCGTTTCCCGAGCTATCTTCGTTCTATCGCGAAACATATTCGAGGAAACAATCTGGAAAACGAGAAGGACAATGGCGAGCCCCATGCACACGAGAGAAATGGGACGCGAGAAGAACACTGCAAAGCTGCCTCCCGACAAGCTTAAGGATTGGCGGAAAGAGGATTCGAGCATGGGGCTAAGCACATAGGCCATAGCCAAGGGGGCAGGCTCATAGTCAAACTTTCTCATCAAATACCCAACAAGACCGAATATGACCATCAGGTAAATATCGAAGACCGAATTGTTTAGTGTGTATACCCCCACAAGACAGAAGAACAGGATGAGCGGAAAGAGGATCGTATAGGGGACCTTCAATAGTCTTACCCATATGCCGATGAGGGGAAGATTGAGCACCAGCAACATTATGTTGCCAAGGTACATGCTCATCACGAGCCCCCAGAAGACATCAGGGTGGTCTTTCACAAGGAACGGTCCTGGCTGTATACCGTTTATCAGAAGCCCTCCGTACAGGACGGCCATCACCACGTTGGGCGGTATGCCCAATGAAAGCAGTGGTATAAGACACGACTGTGCAGCCGCGTTGTTTGCAGACTCCGGTGCGGCAACACCTTCGATGATGCCCGTGCCGAACTTTTCTGGGTGTCCTGAGAGCTTCTTCTCCACAGCATAAGAAACAAAAGAGCTAAGTACCGCCCCGCCTCCAGGGAGAATACCGGAGAAAAAACCTATAAGCGTTCCGCGAAGGATGGCCCATTTTGCATCGATCCAACCTTTCAGCGATGCATAAAGGCCGGCCATTTCCGTCTTATAGATGTCTCTCTCAATGTTCTGCTCAAGATTGATGAGGACTTCTGCAATTCCAAAAAGTCCCATGACGAGAGGCACAATCCCTACCCCGTCCATGAGTTCTTGGAATCCGAGACTAAACCTGGGCTTCGCTGTGAATGGGTCCAACCCCACCAACCCGATGAGCAGACCCAGAAGCGCCATCATCAGAGACTTGAACATGGAGCCCTGGGCCAAAAACGTGAGGATTACCAATCCCATACACATGAGGGAAAAATATTCGGGAGGTCCGAACTTCAAGGCCGCCTTGGCCAGGGGATATGCCAGGAACATGAGACCAACGATAGCGAGGGTTCCCGCAATAAAGGACCCTATGGTGGCCACTCCCAGAGCCAAACCAGCCTTCCCCTGCCGTGCCATCTGGTAGCCGTCAAAGCAGGTAGTTATCGAAGAGGCCTCGCCGGGGATATTAGCTAAAATGGCGGTGATCGAGCCGCCGTACTGCGCGCCGTAATATATGCCGGCGAGCATGATAATGGCGCCCACGGGGGAGATATGAAAGGTAACGGGGAGGAGAATAGACATGGTGCCTGTCGGTCCAAGGCCGGGGAGAACCCCTATTAACGTTCCCGTAAAGACACCTACGAAACAGTAGAACAGGTTCATCGGCTGGATAGCGACCTGCAAACCGTAAAGCATATAATGACCGATTTCCATATCACCTTCCCAAGAGATCCCAGAATGACCCCATGGGTAACGGCAAACCCAGGAGCATCACGAAGAGCAGGTACGATGAAGCCACGGTGAGCACAGAAACAGTGAGGGCCAAATGGAGTCTTTGTCGACCGAATACCCAGACAAGCAATATCATGAGAATAAAGGTGCAGAGAGGAAACCCAAGAGAGTTGAAAAAGATGGCGTATCCGGTAAGAGTAACCAGGATAAGCATTGGTTTTATTTTCAAGATCCCAGAAGTTCCTTGCGCCCAGTTGCCTTCCCTTGTCGACTTGACCAATGCTTTCAAGAACATTCCGCCAGACATAACACCGAGAACAAAGGCAATTCCGAACGACGCGAATCCGGCCCCGGGGCTGCTCGCCGTGCCTAGGCCGAGTTGGTAGGCCATGACACACGTCCCCACGCTGACCAAAATCAGAAACGACGCGGAAATCATGTCGCGGGTTTCCATCCGGGCGCCCTCTTCTCGCTGTAAAGCTTGTGGAAACCTAGTTCTTCTTGCTCTTATATAATCCTGCGTCTTTGATCAATTCTTCATAGGTATCGCTGGTCTTTTTCAGATAATCCGTAAACTGTTTTCCGGCCAATGGCTGCACAACGAGTTCTTGCTCCACGACCGCCTTCTTGAAAAGCTCGCTGTTCATACCTTCATTGAAGGCCTTTTCCAGAGTCTTCCGCACATCATCGGGCATACCCTTTGGGGCAAGTATTATGATGAGGAGGGGAACATCGAAATCGTACTTCATGTCTTTGAAGGTTGTCTGGGAACCATGGCCTTCTGCATAGTTTATCTTTTCGTCGGAAAGCAGAATTCTTACATTGTTGGCCTGAACGTGGCTCCTATACGCCGAAGCACTTCCTCCGCCGACCATGACGTGACCGCCTAGTACGGCAGTTAATGTGGGACCATCGCACGCATACGGGATGCTCCTAAAGGTAAAACCTTCCTTTCGAGCGATCTTGACCATACCAAAATAGAAAGATGAGGCCGTGCAGTGCCCGAAAGTAAGCTCGTTAGGATGTTTTTTCGCCCAATCCACCATATCGGACCATGTCTTAAACGGACTATCCGCCTTCACCGACCAGAGCGTTTTGAGTCTCGCAATCAACATGAAATGATCGATATCTTTGAAGGGATCGTACTGAAGGTCGCTAATGTGCGGCGCTCTTGTAATGGCGGTATCCGTGGTCAGTAGCAGCGTGTACCCGTCCGGTTTTTCATTTTTCAGCAGAGAGGTTGCCACGGTTCCGCCCCCTCCCGGCTTGCTGATGATGACGAGCTTCTGACCGAGGCTCTTTTCCACGCCTTCTGCCAACGCTCGGGCAATTATGTCGGCGGTACCTCCCGGAGGCAACCCCACCCACAGGTTTACCGGTCGAGTGGGAAACTTTGTCTGCGACAAAGCATCATTACACAGGCACCCGACACCTACGATGATTGCCAACACAACGGTCCACACAGATGCTAAAACTCGCGCTTTCATTTGCATCCCCCTTTCGTGCCGCTGTCCTCAGAGCATGAAGCCGCGGCTATTTGTGCGTTCGCTAGACAACTTTCATTCTCAGGATCTCGGCCCCCAGGGACCCACATGTTTCGTAGAAATTGGGAAAGGAAACTCCGACCCACTCAGCACCCTCGATGAGGGTCTCACCTTCGGCGATCATGCCGGCAACCGCAGTAGCCATAACGATGCGGTGGTCGTGGCGGCCATCGATGTTGGCTGCTTTCAGTTCCGAATGGTAAATGGTGAGCGTGTCGGGTGTCTCATCGAAACGCGCCCCCATTTTTGTGAGTTCCTCCTTTATGGACTTTGTCCGATCGGTCTCTTTCAGGCGGCTCGCTCCGATGTTCTTAAGGACCGTTTTTCCCTCGGCCTTGCAGCCCAATACGGCCAGGATCGGAACCGCGTCCGGAGTGCCCGAGCAGTCGATTTCTATTCCATACAGCTTGTTGCCGCCTTCCACTGTAACCGTGCGTCCACCTTCGCTGAAGGTCACGTTGGACCCCATATCCTTCAGTATATGTGGGAACATGCGTTCGCCGGCAAAATCGTCGGGGTCCATGCCCTCGAAGGTCACTTTGGACTCAGTGATGGCAGATGCGATCATTGGGTAACCGGAGCTACCCCAATCTGAGGGGACCTCGGCAGCGAAACCCTTGTATTGCTGATTGCCGGGTACTGTGAATTCCGAGTAATCTTTGTGAGTGACGGTCACCCCTCCCCTTTTCATCCACGCCATGGTCATATTGACGTAGGGAATCTCCATCAAATCTTTGACGCTAACAGTGACGCCTTTAGGGGTGAGGGCTCCGACTATAAGAAGTGGACTGAGCCACTGGGAGTTGATGCCTGGGAGGCTTGTCTTTCCTCCCTTGAGGGGTCCCTTCACGACCAGCGGTGCGGTGCCCGAGTTGCGGGTAGAAAAGACTTCAGCACCCAATTCGTTGAGAGAATCAATGAGGGGTTGAGCCGGACGGTAACAAATCTGGTAATCGCCTGAGACAACGGAGTAACCGTCGATCAGGGAGCTGACAGCAGTCAGCAAGTAGAAACCGGTACCCGAGTTTCCGGCGTCAAGAACGCAGCCAGGCACACGCGGCCGATTTGCCACGCCTTCGAGGATCCATTCCTGCGATCCAGTGGTGTCGACCTTCGCCCCCAAGCTGCGCATCATGTTGGCTATTGAAAAGCTGTCGAACCCGGGAAGAGGATTGGTAACCTTCGTCAGCCCGTCGGCCAGGCTGCCGATTACGATGGCTCTGGCGGTTGCCGATTTGTTCCCGGGAATCCGGGTTGTCCCTTGAAGACTGGATCGCTTAACAATGTACTTCAAATTGCCTTCTCCTCGAGAGCTCTGCACCGAACGAACGCGCGATGTGGACGGATTACGCTAAAGACCCGCCTGTCTTTCCCGCTCTTCACTCTCCTGATAACCTCTCAACTGGGAAATGGTCCTGGCTATCTCCAAAAGTAGGGGCAGATGAACCTCGACCAGCGTTTTCAGACTGCACAGCTCGGTAAAAACGGGTACGTTAATGGCCGCTTCCACCAACCCTTTGGCGTTTCTGACCGGCGCGGCTACCGATGCCAAGCCAGGGACGGTTTCACCATCATTCACCGCATAGCCTTGCTTGCGTATGACGGCCAGTTGCTGCCTCAGCAATTTTCCATTGCGTCCGATCTTCTCAGCCACCGCAGGGTCAAGGGAGATCTCATCGATGATGAGTTGCAGCTGTTCCGGGCCCAGATAGGCGAGAACAGCTTTTCCGATTGCCGAATTACAGGCACTTATACGGCTCCCAACGGTAAGGTTGATCCCAAGTATGCTCCGCACCTTAATACGCACAAGGTAAACGACCTCTACCCCGTCAAGCGTGCCCAAGTTCACGTTTTGATGAATTCTTCTCGAAAGCTCCTCAAGATAGGGCTGGGCCAATTCTGCAATATCAAGGCTCAAGAGAGCGCCGAAACCCAAGGACATGACTTTGGGCCCGAGTCGAAAGGTCCCTGCAGCGGGAAAGAAATGAAGGTAGTTTTCGCTAACAAGAGTTTGGAGGAAGCGGTACGCGGTGGCCTTGGGGAGTCCGGTGAGTTTTGTGACTTCAGGAAGTCTCAGTCCCGTGGGGTTGGCAGAAAAGACATGGAGAATTTCGAGCCCTTTTGCCAGGGATTCGACTAACCTTACGGCCATGTTGTCTCACTCTTAGAGACAGCGTTTCGCTTAGTGAAACCTACTGCCGAAACGGAATCCTGTCAAGTCTTTTTTCCAGGCCTCTCAGCACGCTTTCAAAGGCATGGAATAGCCACAACCGCTGGCTTGGGATCTCCTTCACTTCGGAGGACGCACGGCTGACGGATCCTTGTTCAAGAGATTCCAAGCCCTCGGCCCCCCAAAAATTACCTGCTTAAAAGCGCATTGATATTAAGATGCGCCTTTAAGAAAGTAAGACGGGCTAGCGCGACGGCGAAGGGGGCGATAGGGGCCAAGTCTTTGCTTGACTTGTCTGAAGGTTACAGGTCAGGTCTGGTAGTGACGCATGACGGCTTGTCGCTCGCCATCAAGGGGGCCAACAAATGGATGTAGTTGAATCAAGAGCAGATTTTACCGCCCCACCCCGACATATGGCATGGCTTGGGCCTTTGCTTCTTGGGCTGGTCTTGGCTGTTTCGGGCTGTTCACTCATGACAAGCGGCGCGGAAGTGACATTGTCTCCTGACGGCACCTGGGCCGCGTACGTGTGTGCCGAGCAGTGGGACCTGCCGTTGCCGCCTGAAAATCCCACCATTCGATCCAAAATCTTGGTCCGTTGGTGCACACTCGAACGGCCGGAAGACTATCAAGAGGTCGAAATCGGGGTCTTTGGCAAGGATTGGGCCGGGTGGCATGTAAAAAACAGAGTTCACTTGGCGTTATCTCCGGATAACCGATATGTTGCAGTCGCGTCTCCCCTTGATCTGCGCCTAATCGATTGTACGACCAAGACCGGGCGCACCTTGACCGGTCAGGGCGAAATCGTGACCTCTTTCATATGGCTCGATAAGGAGCGCTTGGCGTACGCTTCGTGCCAAAGTGATACTGCAAAACAACAGACGTCTAGGACGAACTTCTGGCAACAAGGAGTTGATCAGTCTTTCCATGAGCGGCGCCTCATTTTCGCGGAGGATTCAGAAAGCTGTTCCGAAAGAGGCTTGGGCTCTCCCGAATGGCCCAGAGAACGATGGTCGCCCGACGGAGCATTCGTTCTTTTCAAAACCCGGGCATTTCGAGGAGAGCTGAAGCTGCTGGACGTGGCAACTCGAACTGCGAAAGTGATTGGTTCGCGTGATTACAATTTCGAAGGCATATCCTGGAAATCCGATAGCTCGGAAGTGGTTTGCGTGGGTTCAAAACGAGGAAGTCCCGCCCGAGCCTTCTTGCTGAATCCGCGAACTCTTGAAGAGCACGATTTCAGCGACGAATTCAACGCTGCTTTTGTAAACGATTCCGGCTACCGCGTGCCACCGATTGTCCCGATCTGGACCCCCGACGACCGGTACTTCATCGTGAACCATAGCAAGAAAGGGGGCTGCCTTGTGAGCCCGCGGCCCTGGAAAGTGATCCCCATCGCCCGGCTTTTGATCGACGACATTGTTCGAGACCGGTCTCTTGTTCTGATGGAAGACACCACGAAGAGACCGCCGTGGATATTCCGGCAACCGGCGCAAGGCTGGGTAAGAGTGTGGGTGCAGTTCCAGGAAAAAGGTTATCCGAGGGGAATGGACTACTTGGTTGACTACTCCGCCCGGGTCTTCGTGGCCTTTGCAGAATCATCGTCTCCCGGAGACGGATGGAAGCTCACCCCTAACGGAAAACGAGCTGTCAGGCTCGCAAGCCCCTGCAAACTCGTCGTACGCGCTGTGTCTTTGCCATCTAGCGATTGACCACTGATCGCGAGCTCAACTTGATAGGCCGCTGGAGGCATCAGAGACCAAGTCTGGCCTTGACTTCCGCAAGAGGGACAGTTCCTTCCGTCCTGGCTTCCTCGCGAGCTGCCTCTATCTCCGCCTCTTCTAACAAATCGTCCAGCTCTTCCAACGTCACCAAGTCCTCAAGAGGGACCACAGCGGCCACTTTCTTGCCTCCCCGGAGGACAACAAGGCGATCCCCCTCGACGGTGACCCGGTCGATGAGGTCGGAAATGCGATCCTCTTCCACTGTAGCCGACGTACTGGGCATGAGACTTGCCTCCGCTTTCTCCAAAGATAGTTTAGCACAGCTCGCGTGAATCGACCATAAACCTGAGCAGTGGGCCATGTCTGGGAGGTGGAGTCTTCGCTTGACTTGTGTAGGCCGACACAGATTAGGTATGTTCGTACCTGGCGGCTGGCCGTCGCTCATAATCAGGAGCTTTGGGAAGGGTCCAAGGTGACCCAAGAGCACATCTGACGCCTCCGACCGAAAGGAGAAACAGATGATTCAACTTCGCCCGCTCGACGAACTCGTGCCTATTCAGAATCAGCTAGGTGAGTCTGTCTCGCCGGTTATTCTCATCAACATCTTCCACGTGGAACCAGACGATGTAGATGCGCTGCTCAAGGCGTGGGAAGCTGACGCAAACTGGATGAAGAAGCAGCCGGGCTTCATTTCAACTCAACTGCACCGCGGCATCGGCGGAAGTTGCGTGTTTCTCAACTACGCGGTCTGGGAGTCGGTTGCTCATTTTCGGGAAGCATTCTCCCATCCCGAGTTTCGCAGCTCGCTGGAGGCATACCCATCAAGCGCGGTTGCTTCCCCTCATCTCTTTCAAAAGATTGCGGTTCCCAACATATGCGTGGCTTAACTCACTGGCCTGCGGAACGGTCCAGTCTTTGCCTGATCGATGTTCAATCGGCGCTCCAGTCCCTCGGCTCCCCTCTTGAGCTTCCGGTCGGCCCGCATCCTCGGGAACACGCTGCCCGGTCAAAGTCTGGGTGAAAACGCGTATTGCGGCCCAAGGTAGCAGGCCTGTGCGGCTTCAGCCTTCACCCTGGAGCTTAATTCCGAGCTTGGCAATCTGTTCGGGGTTGCCGAGCACAATTATTACGTCATTTGCTCGGAATCTCTCTTCTCCTGATGGATTCGCTTTGTATTCAGAGTCCCGTTTGAATGCTAGTACCGTGACTCCGTGGCGCTTTCTTAAGTTCAGTTCGGATAGTGATTGACCGATCAAAGGTGACCCGGGGTAGACCTTAAGTGAGGCGATTTCCATGCTCGGAATCTCGACCATTAGATCCCCAATGGAAGGGGATTCGAAGGTCAGCGCCCTTAACATGCGATAGTGTTCAGCCCTGAATTCAGCTACAAACCTTTCAATCTCCGTTCTTGGGACCATGTACTTTGTCAGGACACGGGTTAGGACCTCCACGGAAGCCTCATATTCTTCGGGGATTACCACGTCCGCGCCCAACTCGTATAGTGGCTCCATTTCAGTGACGAACCTCGTTCGAGCGACGATGTGCAGGCCTGGTTTCAGTCGCCGCGCGGTGTCAATGACTCTCCTGGTCGCGCCCGGATCAGAAATCACTATGACCAGGACACGGCATCGCTTGATCCCGGCGTGCTCCAGCACTGCATCATGAGCGGCATCGCCGTTCAATATCATTTTGCCTTTCGCCCTCTCTCGGCGAACCGTTTCGGAATTCAATTCTATGATGGTGTGGGGAATGCCTGCGAGAGTGGCCGCACGAGCCAAGTTCTGACCGGTAAGCCCGAATCCTACAATAATCAGGTGGTCATCCAACATCGGACTTGCGGGCTCCCCCGGGATCGGGCGCAAGCCTGATCTAAGCCTTTCCGGCATTGGCAATCTCAACGAGATATCGGCGAGACGATCGGACCCAGCGATTAGGAGCGGCGTCAACCCCATGGTGAGCACAGATACCCCAAGGAATAATTGATAAATGTTTAGGTCAATCAGTTCCAGTCCGAGCCCCGATTTTGCCAGGACGAAAGAAAACTCCCCGATCTGGCTCAGTGCCAATGCGCCGAGGACAGAAGTCCCAAACGGCAGACCCACAACGAGCCCTGAAGAGCAGGTAATCATAAACTTGACAACCAAGGCGGCAAAAATGGCAACGGCAAACACGAGGCTGTTGTCTAAAACAAAACGGACATCAAGTAACATCCCAACGGAGACGAAAAAGAAGCTTGTAAAAAGATCTCTGAAAGGGATTACGTTTCCCAGCGCGCGATGACTGTATTCTGATTCGGAGACGATAAGTCCCGCCAAAAAAGCTCCTAACGCGAGGGAGAGGCCGACAGCCGCGGTAAGGAATGCCACGCCAAAGACAACGAATACTATACCGAGTACGAACACTTCACGCCCGCCAATCGCTGCCACCTTGTGAAGCGCCATGGGGACGACCCATCTGGAGGCCAATATAACGACGACAAATACAAAAACGCCTTTCAGTACAAGCCACGCCAAAGCGGTGATCACTCCGCCGCCCTGTCCAGCCAGGATTGGTCCAATAAGCATCATCGGCACTACGATAATGTCCTGGAACAACAGTACGCCCACGACGAAACGGCCGTGCGGAGATTCTACTTCCGCCTTTTGTTGCATGATTTTTAAGACGATGGCCGTACTACTGAGCGAAATGAGAAAACCCAAAAAGATGGCCTTGTTTAAAGGCATCCCGAGCGTCGAGGCTACGGCGCACCCTATGGCTACAGTGAGTCCGACTTGGAAACTTCCCCCTACCAGAGAGATAAACTTGATTCGCAGAAGGCTCTTCAGCGAGAATTCGAGGCCTATGGTGAAGAGCAAGCATACCACACCGACTTCGGCAAGACTTTCCACATCGGACACTTGGCTCACGAGACCAAGACCGTGTGGCCCAGCAAGAATGCCGGTCAGGAGAAATCCGACGATTGCGGGTATCCCCAGTCGATGGCAAACAAACGCTACTCCCAGCGCAAGACCACTGATGATTATGATGTCTCTGAGAAATGCTGTTTCCAAAGGCTGGTAGCCCTCTATGGCTGATTTGAAAGGAACCGCCTCTATGACTTCTTCGGCGGGACATCAGATCCGCATCGCTTGCATCGCACACTTTCGTACTTTTTCTTTGTTGAAACAATCTGCCTGTGACGGCATTTTGGGCAAATTCTCACCAGATGCATTAAGGTGGCGATGATACCTGTAAATAGAGGATTCACGTGTCTAACCTGTTCACTGCCTCATTTAGATGCAACGGAGAGCGTGGGATCAAGTCTTCCCCCGACTTATCCTGAGTCGGCACTCCAGGTCTTTCCACTTGCTTCTTGAGCCACAGGACGGTCCCCATCTCGTTATTCATGCAAGGGATCTCCCTGCTCAAACTGCTCGTTCTGTTCCAGAGTGCCATTCAATGGGTGATCCCCCGATCCCATGATGGACTATAGGATATGATAAAGGCAACCGCGTTTATTCAAGGAAAACCAGGCCGGCCATCATGACGCTTTCTTGCCCAGCATCTTCGCTCTTGTGCATCGTCCAGCCAAGCGTTTTTGATAACGTCTGCCAGTTGACACCCATGCCGGAAAGTGAAGGACGTGCCTTGTCCGGGTGTCGGCACTGACCGCCTTCTTGAAGCGCTGCGCAATCCGCGTGCTCGTAACAGAATGTTCTCTTGCACCCACCGGACGAGTATCCGCACGCGCGGTCAAAGCCCAAGGATTTGGCTTGAAGCTCGATGGCCGCGGTCGTCTCGTGCAGCAACAAAGCAGCTTCTCGTAGGCTTGCCTCCTGTACCGCTTCCATGGGCATGTCGAACTTGAAAGCGAGGACGTGAACATATCCCTTGATGTGGTCTCGAAACTTGGCTGGGGTCATTGAATGGGGCGGGCAGTTAATCGAAGTGCCGTAATTGGAGCAGCGAGGATCTTCGCAGAGATCACGGAAGTGGTCTTCCACGGTTATTCGGTCGACTCTTAGGAGTTTCGCGTCGCTGACTCCGAGCGAACGAGCAAACGCCAGCAATTCCGATATCTGTTCATCACGCATCATGCCGCTTCGCTTTCAGAGAGGTAAGAATCAGGGAAGACCTTCTTGTAACCCCGCGAGGCGCGGGGCTCCCCGACCCCCTCTCCAAGAACTTCCATCATTTTTCGGAATGCTCATTCCTCCGGCAGAGAAATGAGCATTCCGAAAACCGTGGGAATTCCTTGCCTGAGCCGCGGAGATCCCTCTTTCACAAAGAAGATTCCCTGGATCTTGCCTCTTTGAATCCGCGTTAGTACAAATGGCATTTCCGCTACTCTGCTACCGCATTTGTGGCATTTATGACGGCGATTGGCAAGCTGTTCATTGTTCATTATCTGAATTGACATACTTAACAAAAACTGGTACGAATATGTTGAGCCACGTGACGAGGATCGGGGAACATGAAGGTCTCCACGAAAGGCCGTTACGGATTGAGGGTAATGATGGAGCTCGCGTCCTGCTTCGGTCAGGGCCCTATCCAAGCGGGTACGATTGCCGACAAGCAGGACATTTCCGGAAACTACATCCACATCCTGTTAGGCGGCCTGAAGGCCGCACAATTAGTGCGAGCTGTTAGAGGAGCGTCCGGAGGGTACGAATTGACACGTGACCCGCGCAAAATCACGGTGCTTGATGTGGTGCAAGCCCTCGAAGGGCGCGGCTGGCCTGTCGCGTGCGTTGATCACGGCGAGGCATGTCCGAGGTCGAAAACGTGCGCGGCCAGGGATGTGTGGGGCGAACTCGCCGGCGCAATGGAAAAGGTTCTGTCGGGCATTAGCCTCGAACAACTTGTAACAAGGCAACGGGCAAAGTCCGAAAAAGGGATGATGTTCCAAATCTAATTTGCGAAGAGAAGCGGCAATTGACTTGTAATTGACACAGGTTTGCACCGGCTCGGCATCAAATCTTTTGTAGAATGGATTATTCCGTCAACTCCGCTGAAGCCCCAAAGGGGCGATTGAAAGTAGCCCGGCAATTCATTGCCGGGTGACCGATGAGCAAAATTCCACCTCTTCGTCCCCGGGTGGGGGGGGGGGGGGGGATGAGACCCGGGGCCCCCCCCGCCGCCGCCCCA
>JBFLZC010000023.1:64498-72417 GCA_040756375.1 Thermodesulfobacteriota bacterium | reverse complement strand
GGGGGGCGGCCGGCCGACCCCCCCCCCCCCCCCCCCCACCCGGGGACGAAGAAATCTCTTCTTGACCGATCATTCCCGGCGATGAATCGCCGGGCTATTATCGCGGCGTCCATCCTGGACGCAGGAGGCCTCAAGCTGAGGAAGTGACCCCCTGGAGGATTGCGGGGCAAAAGAAACAATCTTTTGTAGAAAAGATTGAAACGTCTTCGTTGAGCACAGGCTTTATCTTGCAAGGAGCCAATATCATGGACCGTTCGTACGATGTTCTCAAGAATTTGATGTCCCAAATGGGTGGAGTTGTCGTCGCGTTTTCCGGTGGCGTGGACAGTACTTTGCTCCTCGGTGCCGCGGTAGAAGCGCTCGGCCAACGAGCCCTTGCCGTTACCGGTCTTTCTCCGAGCTATCCGGAGACAGAATTGAATCAGGCCAGAGACCTTGCGAAGGCTCTGGGCGCACGTCATTTGGCCATCCCGACGGGCGAATTTGAGCAGCTTGCATATCGGGCTAATCCGCCGAACCGGTGCTATTTTTGCAAAAAAGACTTGTTTGAGAAGTTGAGAGATATTGCATTGCGGGAGGGGCTGCAGTTTGTGATCGACGGATCCAATGTGGATGATCTGGGAGATTTCCGGCCGGGGCGAGAGGCCGCGAAAGAGTTGGGCGTCCGTTCACCATTTGTGGAACTGGGGTTAGGCAAAAGCGAGATTCGTCTCCTGTCCAAAGAGCTTGGTCTACCTAATTGGGACCGCCCTTCGCAGGCTTGCCTGGCATCTCGGATTCCCTACGGAGAGGAAATCACCATAGAAAAGCTCAGTCGGATCGAACGCTCTGAAAAGGCGCTGCAAGCCTTAGGCTTTCAGCAGCTACGGGTGAGGGACTACGGTCCCCTTGCCCGGATTGAGCTGTCGCCGGATGATCTGGACCAGGCCCTTCTGTCCGAAACGAGAAAGCAAATCGTCGAGGAGTGCCAGAATGCCGGGTACGCGTACGTCTGCCTGGATCTCAAAGGTTATCGCTCCGGCGCCATGAACGAGGCGTTGACTCGCAATGAAAGGCAATAGGCATTTCTCCTTGGACCAGGACTGAACCTGATAGGAGTTCGCTTCCGAACGGTAAAGATGGCGTTGAAGCAAGAGCAGCCGTAGGTCGGATTGAGTCCCGCGTTCTGCGCGGGACGAAATCTGACATCATGGCCAAAGCAACTTGTCGGGTTTCGCTGGGCTCAACCCGCCCTACTCCTATCCTGAACCTGAAAGCGAATTAGTATTAGATTTCATAAGTATACGCACAGTAGCTTCCCAGCAGACCATCCTCCAGGGCATTCGTAATATCGTCTATATGTTCGGTGCCGACCGAAAGGCGGACCAGATCCGGAGGCAGGCCACCTGCCATTTGTTGCTCCTGGCTCAGTTGAGAATGGGTAGTGCTCGCCGGGTGGATGGCGAGACTCTTGGCATCGCCCACGTTGGCAAGATGAGAAAATAGCTTCACACAGTTGATAAACCTTTCTCCCGACACCGCTCCATCCTTTATCCCGAAAACGACCACCCCACCCGCCTGTCCGTTCGAGAAGTATTTCTGACTCAAGCTGTAGGATGGATCGGAAGGCAAACCGGGGTAGCGAACCCACTTCACAAGTGGGTGTTCCTCAAGAAAACGGGCCACAGCCAACGCGTTTGCACAGTGGCGTTCCATCCTCAAAGATAAGGTCTCCAGACCCTGAATGAATATCCAAGAATTGTCGGGACTGATGCACGCGCCAAGATTACGAAGAGGGATCAGTCTCATCCTAAGTATGAACGCCATTGATTGAAGATCGCCGAGGTCATGGCCGAATCTCATGCCTCCATATGAGGGTTCAGGCAGGCCATAAAGGCTGAATTTGGGATCGGTCCAATCGAATTTTCCCGCGTCAACCACGATACCTCCAATAGCGGTCCCGTGTCCCCCTATCCATTTCGTCAGCGAGTGAACGACCACATCAGCCCCGTGGTCAATCGGCCGAAATATAGAAGGAGGAGTAAACGTAGAGTCCACTATCAACGGCACATGAGCTTCCCGCGCGATTTTTGAGATTTCATCAAAATCCGGCACCCCGAGCATGGGATTCCCGATAGTTTCCAGGAAGATGGCCCGGGTCTTGGAATTAATTGCGGCCCGGAATTGCTCCGGCGCGTCATGATCGACGAAACGGACCGAAATGCCGAAGTGCGGCAAGATGTCATTGAACATCGTGTACGTGCCGCCATAAAGGTTACGCGCGGAAACGAACTCATCTCCTGCTTTCATGGTGTTGATGAGAGAATAGAATACACCTGCGGTGCCCGATGCGAGGGCAAGAGCCCCAACGCCTCCCTCAAGCGCAGCCATTCGCTGTTCCAGGACGTCATTGGTGGGGTTCATTATTCGGGTGTATATGTTCCCGAGTTCTTTCAAAGTGAACAGGTTTGCAGCATGTTTGGTGTCTCGAAAAACGTATGACGATGTCCGGTGGACCGGCACCGCACGTGCGGAAGTTCCCGGATCGGGGGACTGGCCCGCGTGAAGAGCGAGCGTTTCAAATTTAAATTCGTTGTCCGTAGGATTCATGTGGACTCACCTCCCGCTCACCTTGCTCAAACCTTGCTAAAGGCTTGCTCCAGGTCGGCTATCTGATCGTCGATATGTTCTATACCAACTGAAACCCTGATCATGTTGCGCGTGATACCTATTGCTGCACGAACTTCTTCCGGCATGGACGCGTGCGTCATGGACCACGGATGCTCGATCAGCGATTCCACGCCACCCAGGGATTCCGCCAGCGTGAAAAGCTTCACCGCGCCGAGCAGCCGAAAGGCTTCTTGCTCGCCCCCTTTGACCAAGAATGAGAAGGTGCCGCCGTAACCGGTCATCTGGCGCCGAGCAAGCTCGTGCTGCGGATGACTTTCCAGCCCTGGGTGCAGGACGCGTTCCACCTTGGGATGAGATTCCAGCCAATTTGCCAGAGCGAGCGCATTACGGTTATGAGCTTCCATACGCACTCCCAGAGTTTTCACTCCGCGCAGGACAAGAAAGCAATCCTGCGGCCCCGCGCATGTACCCATCGCGTTCTGAAGGAACTTGATCTTCCCCGCCAGACCTGCATCTTTCACAATGACCGCGCCTCCTACCACGTCTGAGTGGCCGTTGATGTATTTGGTGGTCGAATGCACCACCACGTCGATACCAAGCTCAAGAGGACGCTGATAATAGGGTGAAAGGAACGTGTTGTCACAAATCGTTGTGAGCCCACGCTCACGCGCAATGTCCGCAATTGCGCGCAGGTCCAAGAGGTTCATGAGAGGATTCGTAGGCGTCTCGGTCCACACCCCTTTAGTATTGGGACGGATCGCTTTGTGGAGCAGATCGAGATCGCGCAAATTCACGAAGTCCACTTCCACGCCGTGTTTTTTCGTCACGTTGACCAATAACCGATATGTGCCGCCGTACAGGTCATCATGAACCACCAGGTGATCGCCCGCACCGAACAATTCGAGTACGGTGGATTCCGCAGCCATTCCCGTCGCGAAGACAAACCCCGCGGTCCCTCCTTCCAGCGCGGCCAGACACTCCTCAAGCGCCTTGCGAGTAGGATTGCCGCTTCGTGAGTAGTCAAACTCACCGGGCTGATTCACGCCTTTGAACGCGAACGTGGAAGTCTGGTAGATCGGTGTCATCACGGCTCCATAATTGGGATCGCGTGACTGTCCGGCATGAATTGCTAAAGTCTCAAAACGCATACGTCCTCCTTAAAACAGCCCCCTGATCTAGCGGATCCTATGAGGCCGGAATGTCTTGGAACAGAACCGTGGATAGATAGCGCTCGCCCGCGTCAGGAAGCACGGTAACAATCAGCTTGTCCTTGTTTTCCGGACGCGCGGCCACCCTCACCGCCACAGCCGCGGCCGCACCACTGGAAATGCCGCAGGTGATGCCTTCTTCACGGTGGAGGCGGAGGGCCATTTCAATGGCTTCGTCGTTGGAAACTGTGGCGATTTCATCCACTACATCCAGATCCAACACGTCAGGTTTGAAACCCGCGCCGATGCCTTGGATTTTATGCGGCCCGGGCTTGGGCTCCTCGCCGTTGCGGATCGCGGTTAGCACCGGGGAATGGATAGGCTCCACCGCAACTGCCCATATGCTCTTTTGCTTCACACCTTTGATAAAGCGGCACACGCCGGTAATGGTGCCGCCGGTGCCGATCCCGGAAATCAGTATGTCGATCTTTCCCGCCGTATCGTCCCATATTTCCGGCCCTGTAGTCTTGAAATGGATATCAGGGTTGGCAGGGTTCTTAAACTGCTGCGGCATAAAGTACTTTTGCGGGTCACTCGCAACAATTTCCTCTGCCTTCTTGATAGCTCCAGGCATTCCCTTGGCGCCCTCCGTCAGAATAAGCTCGGCTCCGAAGGCCCGCAACATCCTGCGACGCTCCAAAGAAAAAGTCTCCGGCATCGTCAATAGGAGAGGGTAATTGCGAGCAGCGCACACAAAGGCCAAAGCTATGCCGGTATTGCCGCTGGTGGGCTCAAGAACGGTGACTCGCCGCGAACCCGGAGTAAGATGACCGTCCTGCTCTGCCGCCCATATCATCGACGCGCCGATCCGGCATTTCACGGAATACGATGGGTTGCGTCCTTCAATCTTTGCCAGGACTACCCCTGGAAGCCCGGCAGCCACTCTGTTCAACCGGATGAGTGGGGTCCGTCCGATGCTGTAGCTGTTGTCGAGATGAATATTTCCCATTGTTTTCCTCCTCTGCGGTTAGTTTTCGGACTTGTTGACGATCTTCCAAAACGAGATTTCTATTAATTCCCAGCAGCTCACCGGATTCCGTTGAATCGCACGAATCGCTCTCTCGCTGCTCACGCATCCGCACCGATCAAGCCATCTGAGTGTTTTTCAAGCGAACCGGTTCCCTGGCACGACCCACAAAGCGCAGAATCTATTTCGGCAGAGTCTGCAACAGGCGACGGTCCGCCGCACAGGCAGCATTCGGGATCAGCCACTCGTTCCGCGGAAATGAACCGGGTACGAAGCCCGTCATACGCAAGAAACCGGTAAGCCATGTCCCGATCGTAGCCCAGAATCAGTTTCACTGCTTCCACAACCGCCAAGCTTCCCATGACGCCGACGACTCCGCCAAGGATGCCCTGCCCGCGGCACGTGGCAATCGGGCTCCCGGGTTCGGGTTCAGGAATGAGGCACCGATAGCAGGGATTCCCAACCTCGGGAATCACCACCTGGAGCTGGCCTTCGAATCCCACCGCGGAAGCCGAAACTAAAGGAATTCCTTCAATCCAGCAGCAATCGGACACGAGAAACCGCGTGCAGAAGTTGTCGCTGCCGTCGATGACGACGTCGTAATTTCGGACGATCTCACGGACCCTCGCCGCATTGCCCAATCGCGTGTGATAAATCTCTACCACGCAATGCGGATTCAAAGCAGAAATGGCCTCCTGCGCGCAGTCCACCTTCACGCCGTGCACGTGGTCTGTCCGAAAGATCACCTGTCTTTGCAGATTGGAAAGCTCCACGCTATCGCTGTCCACGAGCCCGATGCGTCCCACGCCGGCCGCGGCCAAGTACAGGGCTGCCGGAGACCCGATGCCGCCGACACCCACGATGAGCACGCTGGAGGACTTCAAGCGCTGCTGTCCGGCCCACCCGACTTCCGGAAGGACCGAGTTGCGGGAGTAGCGCACGAGTTCTTCTTGCGAAAAATGAGGGCTCATCAGACGCGCCTCCAGTTGGGCTCCTTGAGGGAGCATAGATTGGATTTGTCGGGAAGGATCACAATTGCCCCCGATTCAGCTCACTATTTCGACCGGTTTTGTCGAGATTAATCATAAAAAAAATCCTTCGATACTTATGTCCCGCATATTAGCCCAGTTAAATGGCAAAATCTGCAACCGGCTTTCGACATTCCTCCGCTTCTTGAACCACGAGCTCGTGGAAGGTTGTCGAATCGTACACGCCTTCCAGAGCCTTTTCCGCGCGCGCCCATAGAGAAAGAAACGGGCAACCTCCATACATGGGACAAGAACCCTTCTTGCTTCTGGCCGTGCATTCCACGGGAGCCAGCGGGCCTTCGACGAACCGCAGGATAGCGCCCACGGTGAGCTCTTTTGCCGGGCGAGCAAGCAGGTATCCGCCATCCTTGCCCCGGACCGATTCCACGAAGCCGCCGCCCTTGAGGTGGTTGAGGATATTCTCCAAGAACCTCTGAGGAATGGCCTGAGCTTCGGCTATGTCACCGATCTTGGTCGCGCCGGCGCCTTGGCGCTTTGCCAGTTCAAAGACGGCTCGGACTGCGTATTGTGCTTTTTGAGAGATGGGCATATGGCCGCCGAAGCTCACTTACTCTACCGATTAAGTAGACATTACCACCCACCATAACCCCTGTCAAGAATTTTTTCCAGTGACAGGCGACCATCCTCATACCCGGCCGGGGAGCCGATGTGAACACGTTGTTGCGCGTAACCCTTCACTTGTGTGGGGCTCGCTTGCCGTTCTCTGTCATTGCGAGGACCCCGGACTCGATCCGGGGGACGAAGCAATCTCTGCCCTTGGACGTGAGATTGCTTCGCGACGGTCGCAATGACGATTTCGGGGTGCTGGTAATTGAATAGACGCTACTGCGAGCGCCTAGTGACGCAGGATGAGCAATCTCCCGGCTTTTGAGAGAAGGGATCGCATGTGGGCCGGCCCCGAGTTCTGCGCGCGATGGCGGGCGCATACCCCGAATAACTGAATGTCTGCAATTCGCACACAATTCTACCTTTCTACGCATATACCATCATCTATTTCCATAGATTATGATCATTTTATGTTATTTTAACTCATAAACATATTGTAACATATTGGTATTTCTGTTATAGGACTCATCGGCAAGGTGGCCCGACCAGGCCGAAATACCTCGGAGCACACACGATGAAGAGAATTATCCTCACAGCCCTCATCGCAGCCCTGGCCTTCACGTGCGCGCACGCACAAAGCATCATGTCCATCGAACTCCAGATCGAGCGCATCAAGGCTCAAATTGAGGCTCAGGTCGAAATCATGAGGGCCGCGCGGGAAAGCGCGGAAATCCGTGTGGAACAGGCGCAAATGCGCGTGGAAGAAAAGCTCAACCTTGCCCAGGAAGAAATCGACCGCCAGATTGCTCTCGTAGAAACATACCGCGACAGCCTGTCCAGCAACGGCCAGTCCGGCACCGAAGCTGTGGACCGGATCACCAGCGAGTGGAAACAGACACTCTCGAACGCGTACGCAGACATGCGCGTGCAAATGCAGAAGGTCGACGAGATGCTCTCGCAGCTCAAAGCTCTGAGAGACCGCGTGAGCCTGATGCGACAGACTGTATCAGTCCTGTTCGGTAGTTCCAATGGCACGAGCGCGCCCGCGTCAATGAGCCCGCTCGTCACCACGACGCAAGTTCCGGTTACGACTACCCCCACTACCACAGTGGTCCAGCCGACGACGACACAGCCTTCGACAACGCCGACCACGCCCGTAGAGCAACCTACGACAGTAGATCCCTCGACAACGCCCATCACCACAGTGGAACAGCCCACGACCGTTGAGCCTTCCACAACGCCCACGACGACGGTCGATCAACCTACCACGGTCGAGCCTTCAACCGCTCCCACCACCACAATGGAGCAGCCGACCACGTCTACGTCGCCGCAGACCACGCCCACAACCGACCCTCCAAAGAAGTGACCGTATAGCTCCTAGAGCCGCTCGGTCGAGCGACGCTGCAGGAAGACCTAAGAGCTTTTGAAAGAGTTGCGGGGGGGGGGGGGGGGGGGGGGGGGGGGGGGGGGGCGGGGCCCCCCCCCCCCCCCCCCCCCACAAAAACAAAAAAACAGAAAACAAACCCCAAACCAACACAA
>JBFLZC010000023.1:0-64488 GCA_040756375.1 Thermodesulfobacteriota bacterium | reverse complement strand
AGGCCCCTTTTTGCAAAAAGGGGCCTCCCCGACCCCTCCACCAAAAACTCTTAGTTTTTACAGCGCTTCCGGTATACCCATAGCAATTGGGATAGCGGCAGCGTCGCCGGTAGCCCATCCAATACCTTCGCACTTGCTCGAAAAACCAGATTTTGCAGTGCTGTCCCATCAGGTGAAGGGTTTTCGAGCAGGTTTCCCAGTTCAGCGGCATGCCGATCGCAGAGCCTGGTTGGAGCAAGGGGACCGCTTCCCCTGTATGGTTCCGGGATTTGCCCGGACTCGAAGCCGGTGCCGGTTGAGGCCATGAATAGGCCCGCAGGCGGGGCCATATACCTCCGACCCACAACGTGGTATATTTAAGCCTGGGAAATATCATGGACGTGACGTGCTCAAAATGCGGAACCCTTAGTAACGTGCCTGACCACAAGGTCCCGATCGGCCGATCGTACCTTCTCTGCCCGGAGTGCGAGGCGCGCATCAACATATTCAAGAGCCTTCAACCGGGTGCGGTGGTAACCAATCTCACTGGCTTGAGGTTCTCCCGTGAGGGCGAAGGGTTGCACGAAGAATACTGCGAACCGGGAGAGCTGTGGCGGCTCGTGGAAGTGATCCACCCATGCCCGGAAAAGGGCAAGTCACGCGAATGCGAGCGCGACAACGAAGGCCGATGTCCGAATCAGCGGCTTATCCTGCGCTTGCGCAGAGACAAAACCCTGTACCGATCCTGCATGTACCGAAAGGGACGGAAGATATTCGATAAGAGTTCCCGTTCGCCCGTAGGCGCGGGACCACCCCCCAGCGATATTCTGCCTCCCGAAGACGAAGACAAGACCTATCGGATCACCTGACAACTGGATGTGTGCGGACGACGCGTTGTTATCCAGCCGCGCATCGGAAATGAGCCAGGCTCCAGTGGGGGCAGACCCGCGTGTCTGCCCATGCCGCTCCAGGGCGCACGCGCGGGTGCGCGCCGTACACGAAATGGCCCATCCAATGAAGGCCAAATGCAATGCTTCGGCATATAGTCGTACGCGGTCCGTCTAGCTACAACTGCGATATCAACTTTTCGTAATCCTGATGTGAGCCAATCCAATACCAAAGCACTGTGTCCCCGTCTCTGATTGCCACGGCACGGTAATCGATATTAATGCGGATTGAGTAAATGGGCTTCGAGGGGTGGATCGTCTTGAAACGCAGGCTAGGATGATGAGGGTTTTGCTTAAACAGCTTGTAAGCTTCTCTTGCTTGGCGTTGGATGTCCGGCGGGAGCGCTGCTAAAGCTTTGCGAAATCGCTCAGTGGTGACGGACTTCATAGTCTTTCGGGGTCAAGTTCCTGGGTTCGACCGACACGATGCTCCGCGAGCGCCTCTTCCGCGAGCTTCGCAAGCGCGTCAGCGGACCGCGCGAAGGCCTGCTGCCAGCGCCGCTCAGAAGCGAGCTCTTCGAGAATCCATTCCGCGAAGGCCTCCTGCTCATTTGGCGGCAGCTTTGAGGCCGCAACAAATGCTTTTTCCAGCTTGGTCATAGACTGACACTCCTCTGGAGAATCTTGCTTTTATTGTACGCGCGGCTGGAAAGAATTTCCACTGGCAAGGTAGTCGCTTACGTCAAGCGCGGCTCATTGTTCCTAGCCGGTAACCCGACCGGGTGCTTCGCGGTACAGTTTCGGACCAAGGCCGCCGATGGATTGCCCGATTAGCCCTGCTCCGAGGCAGGCGCAACCCTCGCAACCGCGGCCATCTTCGTGGCGAGATAAAGATACATTACAGCGGAGAATGCAGCATCAAGCAGCACGTCGAGCCACGTTGTGTAGGACACGCTTTGACCCAACTCGTTGGTTCCGGTCCCAATCCCATGCATAACCCGCAGTCTGTACACCACGACGCCCACGAGGACGAACGCGGGAATGAAAAAGACGAAAACCCGTATCGCCACGGGCAATCCGATGCAAAGGAAACGAGTGATGAGGTCTCTGTTGTCGCCGTCTCTGTTCTTTGCATAGCAGTAGTACGTACCATAGACATTAATCACCGCCGCTATCAGGACATTGACGGTGTCCACGTAGCTATATTCAAGTCCCTTCAATTGGCCTGCCCACAAAGCGCCCTGGATGCCCACCACAAGACAGATGCCATAGAGAATCATATACTTCAGCTTTTCTCTTTCCGTTACCTGGTCGTTCCGGAAATCTTCAACCAACCGATCCACCCTCCAAAGATACATGGCATCTCCCCTCCTTGATTGAATAGTGAATAGCAAACCCTCTGACGGAAGGCTACGGCGCGGCATCCGGCCGTTTGCGATAAAGGCCCACGTGGTTCCACCCGAACCGCCGAGCGATCATCCGATTCAGGCCGCGGCGTACCAGAGGCGCCTTGTCCCATCGGCGATAGTGGATCATGTCGAAATCCGCGATCTTGGCAAACCCGGATCGAACAAAGAGCCGGTCAAAAGCCCCGGCGCTACTGATTTGCTTGGAGGTCTTCGGATCTACATGGCCTCCGCTCCAAATTCCGGTTCGAGCCAGATTGCGTATGGCAGTAAGTGGATGAGGGTTCGCGCGCGGATTGGCCACCAGTCGAGCGATGGATAACCATGTGAAAAAGCTGATGTTATTGGTGCATGACAGTGCGAGATAGCCCTCGGGCTTCAATGACCGGGACAGCATCTGCACGAAGGAAGCGTAGTCCGGCACGTAGATGATAACGTCAATTGCGGTGATAAGATCGAATGTGATGCCAAACGGAATGGTGTCGCCTGGTGTGATTTTGAAGCGGGATTCGGCCTCCTTTGTCAGCCCCGAAAGCCTCCGGATCGCTTTTTCCACCATCTTCGGCGCGATATCGCAACCGTGGACGTCGAACCCGCGCTTGGCCAGCGCATAACTGAGATTCCCCGGTCCGCAGCCGAAATCGAGTGTGGAGCAGGGCGGCACATGCTGCGTCACTAATTGTTCCACAAATGCCGCACGCCGCGAGAAATAGTTCTTGGGATCGTCGGCTTGCTCATCCCATTCGTCGGCATGCCCGTCCCAGGTTTCTCGAACCGTGGCATTCATGGTCGGCTCTCCGGAGCACTCGGAGATTATATTGGCAGCGCCCACAGTCTACGCACCCTCATATATCCCCGTCAACGATGATTCTCGCAGCGCAGACGGCCGGCACGGAGGCGGGTTGTTACCGATTTTACATATTGTCTGTTGGTCCGCAAACATCACGTCTACTATCTAGCCGCGCACCTAGAATGGCCCACTATCGATAGAACCTGCAAAGTTCATCGATGAGGCCGCGTAGGGGCGCAATTCATTGCGCCCGATAAGAGGGCGTGATGAATCACGCCCCTACGGCCCATCTCACCGGTTATCAGCTCGCCAACCTTTCTGAGGCGGTCCACTCGTGAGAACCCTATTCCGTGCGCCCGTATATTAACGCGAAACATCCTTGGGATGGGCGGAAAAGAACTGCCACATGATTTCGTTGGCAGAAATCTCCAGCGTCGCGGTGCCCAGAAGACGCTCCCGAAGCTTCCTTCCCGGCCAGGAATGCCCACCGCCGACGATCTTGTACAGCACGATATTTTGCGGGTCCTGCTTTGTTTTGTATGTGTATTTGACCACACGGGTTCCGTCATCAAACCGGTCCGGTAATTCCTCGACAGTCGGTTCCGTATCGGCACGGTTGGCTTGAACCCACGCGTCAATCGTGTGCTTCACGGAGTTATGCCCGACCCTGACGAGGCTTCGAGAGCCTCGTCCGCCTTCATAGGGACAGAACTGATCGTCGGTCCCGTGGAAATGCACAACAGGCACGGAGGCGCGAATGAAAGATGGGTCAATATCGAGGGTTCCGCCAATGACAGCCACCGCAGCGATGTGTTCGGGAATCTCTGCTGCGATGCGGTAGGCCATCATGGCTCCATTGGACATGCCGGTAACAAAGACCCTGGATGGATCTACGCGATACTGCTCGATCATGAAACCGATAAGCTCTCGAATGAATGCCACGTCATTGATGTCATGCCTCTGAGCGTATCCGCAGCAGCGGCCCGAATTCCAGGTGCGCATCGCTTTGTGCCGCCCCGTGCCGTCAGGATAGACCACGATGAACGAGTGCTCTGCCGCGGTGTCGGATAAGCCGGAAAAGCTCTCCATGATCTGGCCGTTCGTTGCTCCGCCGTGAAGAGCGATCAGGAGGGGAATTCCGCGCGCTTGATCGAGCTTCTCAGGTACAAAGACATGAAACGTTCGTGTCAATCCGTCCACCTTCAGCTCATGATGATATGTCCCGGCGCGGACTTCTCCACTGCTCAAGAGAGCGAGTATGATGGCAATGCAAAGCAAGGACCATCGAGAGGCAAGGGGCATGATATCTCCCTTCTCCAGCGAATTGCCCTTAGATTCCGTCTATGTTGGCTCGGCCTGTCATTACGACTCGGGTGGAAGTGTATGGAAGGATAAGAGTTTTTGGGGAGGGGTCCGGGGAGGGACTTTCTGCAAAAAGTCCCTCCCCGGCAACTTCTTCAAAAGCTCTTAGCCTTTGCAACCGATTCTAAGGCCTGATTCTCTTAAGGCCCGGCCTGTCCTCGCAATGTATGCAGCGGACCTCGCTGTATGGTTCCTCTTGTGCTTCTTCTCGTTCCGGTCGCCTGCTCATGCATTCGTCGCAATTGGAGCGTATCCAGCGGGGCAGCGCGTGCCTGAGGCCCCTCAGGCTCTTGTGCTTTCCTTCTCGGCATATTTGCCAGTCGCCGTCGGTTTGACAATAATTGGCGCTGTACGAATCGTCTCCAACATGATAGTCGATTTGCACTGCGTCCCGACGTTGAGCGTTCTCAAATTGCACCCGTACGACATTCAAATCCTCGTTATAGTCCCATTGAGACTTTGAGAAACCAAACAAGGAAACAATCGGATCGAATTCGTACATGATTGAATCTGCGTAATGCTCCGATCTGGGTATTAGTGATTCTGCCGTCATGACTCTCTCCGTTTCTTGGACGATACCTGCTCATGATCGAGCGCCGGCTCCGTCCATACATGTACTCACGCGCGCCTGAATCTCGCTTAGCCTGCACCGGCCATTACCAGTGCGAAAGCGGAGGTTGAACCCACAAATCCGGACCCGACAACTCCGACTCTCATGCTCTCATCCTGCCAATATGTCCGAATCAGGCCGCCTTTTCGCCGAGACGATCGAGCATGTCCATAACGTGGATTTTCTTCTTCTTGAGATTTTCCCGGAAAGAAAGCGTGTCGGTGCTCGAAATCTCCGCGCTCAGCTCATGGAGATAGCCCTCAAGAATTTCGTGCATCAAGATGGCTTCTTCGTCTTTGAATTCTACTCGGAACATGGTTCGCTCCTCTCTTTTCAGCCTGTCGGCCGGCACTAGGCACACCACTTCCCTCAAGTCGAGAAATGTGCCCCTTCCAGCAGACCCTTCCTCTTGTCCGCGTGGTTTAAGCCACCACGTTCTTGCTTGCATTCTTAGATTAGTAATCAGGAGATTGCAGGGCAAATCGACCGCGTGGGTGCCACTGACCTGGACTTCGTCTAGGTCAGTGCTTTGATTTGCATCTCGCCACCAAATTCGTCTTTCGGAAAGTGACTGTTGTGGTTCTTGATCGAGAAGATGGCTTCAACTCTGCCGTGCGGTCTCTGTGTGGCTTGCTCCACTGAGTTGAAAGTGCCCTCGGTCAGCCACGAGGATGAAAAGAACAACAAGGAGGAGCGACGAATCGCGGAGCAGCGTTACGATGGTTATCTTTCCCGCGGAATTCGCCGCGGCGGAAAAGCAGCCGCACGTAATATTCAGACCGGTGAAGTACGCATAGAAGAGCGCGGGCAAGAACACTGCGAGCATCCCGGTGATGATGAGCGCGGCAGCCGCGGTTTCGATGCCGAGGATAATGAGCAGGCCCGCCACGAACTCGATCCAGGGCAGGGTAAGAGCCACGATATTGGTCCAAGCCGTGGGCAGGATCAGGTAATTCCGTATCGCCTGAGCAAACTCAGCGGGATCGAGAATCTTGTGCACACTCGCATAAATGAACAACCCGCCAATGAAGAGCCGAGCAGCCAAAACGAGGTATCTCATGCGATCATCTCCGATACTGAAGCCGCGACGCGGCCGGGTGGCCGCGTCAATCGCCCACGATCATATCTCAAAAAAAGAGGGGTGCATATAGCATATCCGGGAGATGTCCTCGTGCTATCCAGTCGAGCATTGGAAATGAGCCAGGCTCCAGTAGGGGCAGACCTGCGTGTCTGCCCAGGCCACTCCAGGGCGCACGCGCGGGTGCGCCCCTACACGACATGGGGCATCAAATGAAGGCTAAATACAATGCTTCGGTGTATAGTATACCGGAAAGTCTATGAACCCTATAAAACTGACTGTATGATTGGTGGCAATTTGGGCTCAGGAAACTCGTCGCGCATTCCGGGAATCTCCAAAAGGGGATCCGTGAGTAACCCCCTTCACCTTTCAGGGGCAAAATTTGGGCGCAAGACCCTATGGCGTTTCTTTTCCAAAGCTATTGGAGTACAAGTCATTTCTGCTCGAGACATGAGCAAGCGAGAAAGAAGGGAGTACGAACGTGACCAAGCAGAAGTAGCGGACTCGGAAAATACCGAAGTTTGAGAACGAAGATCAGGAGCGAGCTTTCTGGGCCGAGCACGACTCAGTGGACTTCGTCGATTGGCGCCGCGCCGAACGGGTTCGGTTCCCGAACCTGCGCCCACCCACGCGAACGATCTCGATCCGTTTGCCGGAATCGATGATCGAAAGGCTCAAAGTGCTTGCGAACAAGCGTGACATCCCCTATCAATCGCTCCTCAAGATGTTCGTTGCCGAGAAGATCGAAGAAGAATTGCGCTCTTCACGGTAGAGGTTGTGACTATGAGACGATTCAGGATCGTTGTGGAGAAACAGCCGGATACGTACGCAGCTTATCCATTAGGATTGAAGGGTGTCGTGGTCGGTCAGGGGGACACGTACGAAACAGCTTTGGCTGCCGTGAAATCAGCGATTCACTTCCACATTGAAACGTTCGGTCCCGAGACATTGGAAATCGATCCGCGCGAAATCACAAAAGACTAGAAAAGTTCAAAGGGTTTCCGGGTCATGGAAATTGAACAACTGATAAAAGAAAAGCGAGAAGAAATCTTGACAATCGCTCTTCGTCATGGGGCCAAGAATATCCGTCTGTTCGGCTCTGTGGCTCGTGGAGAAGCCGGTGCATTAAGCGACATCGACATACTTGTTGAAGTTGGCGACAATCCTTCCCCCTGGTTTCCAGGAGGGCTTATAGCCGACCTTGAAGAATTATTGGAAAGACCGGTTCATGTCGTCACAGTCGGGGCGTTGCATTCGTACATTCGGGACCGTGTATTGCAAGAGGCGGTTCCTTTATGAAAGATGACCGGCTTTATTTCCTGCACATCCTGGACTGCATTGATCACATTCTGCAGTTCACCAGTGATGGCAAGAATTCATTCTTAGCTGATCGCAAAACGCAGGATGCCGTCCTGCGGAATCTCCATACGCTCTCCGAATCAATCCAAAGAATTTCAACCGATACGAAGCTCAAGTATTCTGAAGTACCGTGACGAGAGATCAGTGCCTTCCGCAATGTCGTTGTCCATGATTATCTAGGGATAGAGCTGGAACGCATTTGGGATATTGTCGAACGAGACCTCCCGCCTTTGAAGATGCAGATTTCGGCCATCTGTGATGAGCTAGGCGAATGAAGGAGACGTGGGTCGGGTCCCAGACGGCTCAGTCACGTACGTGGTTAGGAAAAGTGAGACTCATCTTCGACAGTGCCCCATTTGGGGGCAGTGTCATGAGTATGACGCGCAGGGTACTCGAGCTACTCGTTTTTCCAGGCGGGTTTGCGTTTTTCGATGAATGCGCAGATGCCTTCGTTCGCGTCGTTGGTTTCCATGAGTTCTTTGAGGTACAGACCTTCCATTTTGGGCAGGTCTTCTCGGAGTAGACGGAAAAAGTTCGTCCGCGCGGCCCTATTCGCGATGCGTAGCACGGAAGCGCTCTTAGGAAGTATGTGAGCCTCGACCCATTTCGCAGCCGCGGCCCATGCATCTTCACCTTCGCCCACCAGCATGTTTGCCAAGCCGATTCGATACGCTTCTGCGGCGTCGATGGCACGACCGGTCAGGATCAGATCATCCGCGTACGCCTGACCCACTTTGAGGGACAGCATTACGGATGCTGGCGGCGGGAACACCGCAAGAACTATCTCGGGTTGGCCGAAGAACGCGGAACCGTCCGCGACAATAAAGTTGCAAAAGAGCGCCAATTCCATGCCGCCACCCAGACACTGACCTCGTACAATTGCCATGGTAGGAACCGCGAGGTCCACGAGTTTGTGAAACATGGCATGGAACGCATTAAGCATCATGGCCGCATTCTCTTTGGTGTGCTCAGCAACGCTTGCGCCGAACGAAAAATGCTTCCCCGCGCCTTCAAAGACAAGCAGCTTCAGGTTGTTGTCCGCCCTAAGAGAATCAAGGCAAGCATTGATCTCCCGGAGCATGGCTGCTTCCATAATATTTGCTTTGGGCGAGTTGAGGATGATCTTAAGGACCGCTCCATTATAGTGTTTTTCACACTGAATGAGCTTGTATTCCATGATACTTCCTCCCTGACCGCAGGCTACCGCACTTGCTTCAAGATTTGCGAATACTGAGAACAGCAGTCGCGGAGGGCTCTGTGGTAGGGGCGCACGGCCGTGCGCCCCTACAGAATCTACTTCACGTCCCCCGTCAGGGGGTATCATCAAGACCGCCGTCTACTTCTGCGGCTTGCCCAAAACTTCGGCATACTTTTCAGGCACAGCCTGCGCTGTTGCAGCGATGTTCTGGCGGAACTTCACGAAATCGATCACGTCCTGGCCGGTGATCTTCTTGGTGTTGAACGCGTTGAATCCGAGGAATGCCTCGTAATTCATGTTGGCCATGAGCCAATGCCTGTTGGCCAGCTTGTTCATATCCCAGAAGAATTTCTTTTTCTGTCGAATGCCGTCGATTGCCTTGATCAAGCAGCCCGGAAAGAGGTTGGTAAAAGTCCAGATAATCCTAGTTACCTCTTTGTCCAGGAGCTCGAAATCAATCGGGAGGTCTTTCATCAGATCCTTGGCCTTCTTGGCTTCCTCGCCGGTCTTGAATTCGCCGTACACGATCTCGCCGTCTTTGACATAATCCTCGGTGATGATCAGCGGATTGCGGATAAATTTTTCGCCTTGCTTCAGGACCGGAACGCACTTGGAGATGAGGTTCTTGGCCTTCATCTTGTAGGCGCTCCACATCTCGCAACTCACGCAGTTCCACATGGCATCTTCCATGTTGAGGAACCAGGGCAGGAAGTCCGTGGAGCCGCCATCCGGGCTGGATCCGTGGCGAGCGCCGGCCTGGCCGAAGATCGCCAGGTCGCTGGCGACCGCCAGGTCACATGCCATGCCGATTTCCTGGCCGCCTGCAACCCGCATCCCATTCACGCGGCAGATAGTCGGCTTCTTGCAATTGAGAATGGCATCCACCATGCTGTTGAAGATATCCATGTATTCGCCGTACTCATTTGGCCGCATTGAGTAATACTCGGCATACTCCTTGGTGTTTCCACCGGTGCAGAAGGCTCTGTCACCCGTGCCGGTGAAGACCACCGCAACCACGGAACGATCGAGGCCGGCCGCGGTGAAACCTGCGATCACACCCTTTGCCATCTCGGTGGTGTAAGAATTGTATTGCTGCGGGTTGTTCAGCCGGACCCAGGCTACGTAAAGCCCATCGATCACGTTTCCTTTTGGGTCGGTCAGAGGTCTCTTCTCGTAGACCGTGCATGGGGCCTCAGTGCCCCAGTGCTCGGAACCGAAGAGCTGGTGATCTTTCTTTTCTTGGTCCCGAGGTAACCATTCCAGTGCCATGTCTAACTCCTCCTCCTTGGCTTTGATATTCAGAATTTAAGCGTGGAATACCGCGGATTGTGCGGGATCACTTTGCGCGGGCAAACCGGAACCCACAACCCCTTTCAATACCAACTGCCATATCTCAGAAGCTACAACGAATCATGAAGGTCCTCAGCTTCGTCGAGCACTCCGGGGCTTCGCCTCGGAGATCGTCAGCAAGAGCGCATCGTTGCGCAATAATTTGGAGGTGAGACTCATCTCCCCTCCAAACCTCCCCATACGTAGACCCGACCAAGGCGACCTCATTTCGACATCTTTCATAGGAAACGCCACATGAAATCCGGCGTTGCGTAGCGGCAGCCAGGCTACGTGACCGGCTCAAACGCGTAGAACACGCGCGGGATCTCCTGAATCCCGCCCTTGACTTCCTGGGGCACCGGATCCACATCAAACACTGCGACCCGGACCTTGTCTCCAACTTTGAGCTGACCTTCGACGCAGTTGATCACGCGCACGAACATGGTCTTTTTACCCTGGAGATCCACCAGCGCATGGACCAGCGGCGCTTTCCCGAAACCAAGCGGGACGCCTACCACTTCTTCCGTGAATTCGATCACGGTCCCTTCATTGGGCCAGTCAATCCACTGCATATTGGTGGAAAAGCATTCCGGACACATGACGCGCGGGGGGAAGGATTCCGCGCCGCAATCAGCGCATTTGGTGGTGGTGAATCGCCCCTGTTTGAGGTTCTCGTAAAACGTGAAGACCTGATTGAATTCCTTGGACTGCTGCGGAAACAGGTCCATGGTCACCATATATTTGCCTTCAAGTACGGAGATTCCGGGTGTCGTCATACGGGCTCCCTCCCATAGACTAGAACGGTGTGAGCAGCGATGAACCCGCTCAGGTTATGGGTCAGACCGATATCCGCGCCTTTCACCTGCTGTTTCGCCTCGCCGCGGAGCTGTCTCATCACTTCGATGGCCTGACGAATGCCGGTCCCGCCGAACGGATGCCCGCATCCGAGAAGGCCGCCATCGGTGTTGGTGGGGACCTTGCCGCCAATATCGTTTTGGCCTTCACCCACGAACGGACCGCCTTCGCCCTTCTTGCAGAATCCCAGATCTTCCATCTCTATGATCTCCGAGATGGTAAAGCAATCATGGGTCATAGCCACCTTGACGTCCTTGGGCTCCACTTTGGCCTTCCTATAGGCTTCTTGGCTAGCAATCTTCAGGGCTTCCCAGGTGGTCCAACTGGGCATGTTTGCCGACATATTGTTCACCGAAGCCTGGCCCGTGCCCCGGAGATAGACCAGTGGCTTATCCGTCAATTGCTTGGCCTTTTCTTCCGTGCACAGGATCACGCCCGCGGCGCCGTCGGTAATCGGGCAACAATCAAAAAGCGAGAGCGGCTGCACGATCGGGCGAGCATTCATATACTCTTCGTGCGTGATTCCTTGCTGGAATTGCGCTTTCGGATTAAGCGCCGCATTGCGCCGGTTTTTGACCGAAATAGCGCCGAGCTGCTCCTTTTTGGTGCCGTACTGCTTCATGTGCTGCTTGGCTACCATCGCGAACACGGGAGGTGGCAAACCCAGACCCTGCGGGCCGTCCCAGTCATGGTCCACAGAAGCCAGTTCGCTGTAGAAGACTTCCCACTTCTGGGGCGTGTAGAGCTTTTCTCCGCCCATGACCATCACCATGTCCGCTTGGCCTGCTTTGATCAGACCGAATGCGAGAATGATGGCCGAGCTGCCGCTTGCACAGAGCAGCTCTACTCGAGCGCAGATCGATCGGGGCTTGACACCGATGTGCTCGGCAACAAGTGGAGCCAGATGGGTTTGGTACGACGTGCGCTCCGTGTACGCGGAGGCAACCAGTAACCCGTCAATTTCTTTCGGATTCACCTGGGGATTGTCCTCGTAGCAGGCCTTGGCCGCCTCCTGGAAGAAATCTCTCTGGCTTCCGCTCCTGACCCCCCACTTGGACATTCCTCCGGCAATGATGCAAACGTTGCGATCCATCCGTGAGTACCTCCGGGGCTGTAGTATACTGAACCGGTCCGGTCTCCACCCTTGCGCGTGGGCCCTGCCCGGCACTATTCTGTGGATTTGTCCCGGCCCGCGGCCTTTGATAAAGCCACGTCTGAGCGGAGAGCGTCTCCGCGAGGGCGAGGACTAGCATTCAACCAGTAAGTGATACTTACCAAGACCGAGATGCCTGTTGATCGGAATTCACCCGGCTGCACAAGCGCGACCAACTATCGAATCGGTCTTCACGCACTTTCGTCGCGACCTACACCCATTACTGGAATGGGAAAGGCTCGGTGGAAGCTCCTACCTTGAATCTCGTGATCCCAGGCCAACGGTTCAACACCCGATTCAGGCAATATAATAACTTACAAGCTTCCGCTATTCAACGCAATCACTTTTTGTCGCCAGAACCGCCTGCGTGCGGACGCCTGTTGCAGGGATTTTCGGCATTTGTCCATAATCGGAAACGAGCTGAATCGGCCGGACAAGTTCATCAGAATGAACAAACTCCTCTACATTCCAGGATGTCGCGTGGAATCGTACAGTGTGTTGAAACGAGAATCAGGCAAAATCCTCGCTTTGTCTCGCCGTGCGGAAGGTACCCTGCTTAACGCTTCGAAACCGTGGAATGGTTTTGAAAGATAAGAGTTTTTGGGGAGGGGTCCGGGAAGGGCCTTTTTGTTCGCCCTCCCCGGCCACTTCCTCAAAAGCCTTTAGCTGGCGAAAAAGACTTTGAACGCGCGGTGGCACATCCACAGGTCGTCTTTTGCAGCCAGTTCCAGTGGCGAATGCATGCTAAGCAACGGCGGTCCCATGTCGATAACGTCCATTCCCATTTTCGCCAGGAATTTCGCCACCGTGCCGCCTCCTCCTTCGTCCACCTTCCCTTGACCGCCCGTCTGCCAGACGATTCCATGCTCGTTGAACAGTCGTCGCACCCACGCGGCATATTCCGCGTTCGCGTCGGAAGTCATGTACTTGCCGCCGTGGCCCGAGTATTTCTCCATGGTCACGCCTGAACCCAGCTTGCACGCATTTCGTTTTTCAAAGACATCGGGATAGGTGGGATCCAGGGCTGCATTCACATCAGCAGAGAGTGCTTTGGCGTTGGCGAACATGCGGTTGAGGTTGTGGAAGCTCGGCTCGATGCCCGATCGTTTCATGAGGTCCATCAGAAACATCTCGAGAAAGCGCGACTGAGCACCGGTGTTTCCTTCGCTGCCGATTTCTTCCTTGTCATAGAAGATCGCGACCGCGGTATGAGTGGGTCTTTTCGTCTCTATGAGCGCGGTAAACGACGTATAGGCACAGATTCGGTCGTCCTGTCCGTACGCGGCGATCATGCTTCGATCCAGGCCCGCATCTCGAGCCGGTTCGGCAGGCACGACCTGCAATTCCGCGGTTGTGAAATCCTCTTCCGTGAGCTTGTACTTTTTATTGAGAAGCTCCATGATTGCCAGCTTGACCCTCTGATCCGCGTCCTTATCCGCGTATGGGAGATGGCCCACGATGAGATTAAGATTCTCCGCGGGTATGAATTCGTTGGCTTTCTTCTCCATTTGCTTCTTGCCCAGGTGCGGCAGGAGGTCGGTGATGGTGAGTATGGGATCGCCGGGGGCAAGGCCGATTTCCACGTCTACTTGATCGCCGTTCGCCAGAATTACGGTTCCGACCAGGGCAAGAGAGCGGGCCACCCACTGGTATTTCTTGATGCCCCCGTAATAGTGGGTCTTCAGGAGTGCCAGATCCGTGTCTTCGTAAAGCGGGTTAGGTTTCAGGTCGAGTCGAGGGCAATCAGTATGGGACGCGATGAGTCGAAGGCCGTCGGTCATAGGTTGCTTACCCACAACGGCCATTGCCAGTGACTTTCCTCGAACGAGTTGATAAAAGCCGTTTGCACGAGGCTTCCGGGCCCCCAACTCCGTGAATCCCTGCTTGGTAGCGGTTTTCACGAAATAGGCCGCGGCTCGTCGCTCAGTGCGGGCCCGATCGAGAAATCCGCGGTATTCCTCTGCATACTTGAAGGCCGCGGAACGCTCTTTGGCATTCAGCTTGTCCCAGACGCGGGGAGTTTCGAGGATGAGTTTCTCTTTGAGCAATCGGGTAGCTTTCGATTCCTTGGACGCCATGGGAACCTCTTCTCGAATTTCTCATTATTTTCTGATGGGATTATAGGAATCTAGTGCCCGGATTTCCAGGGTGGAGCGAGAGGATTGAACGGTTCTCCCAGAGACCGCGGTCCGTTTTCGGCAGGTCCGAGAGGCCCCGCGGCCGGCGCTGATGCGGATTTGACTCGAGGAAATCCTGCCCTGGAAAGGAAACCTTTTGCCACGTTGATGGGGGTAGCAAACCCAATGCCTTGACTCTTCCACAGCAGGATCGTATTAACGCCAATGACCTCGCCCTCCAGGTTGAATAACGGGCCGCCGGAATTACCCAGATTCATGGCCGCGTCTATCTGAATGAGAGGAGGATATCCCGCGCCGGGGATGACGCGCTTCTTCGCGCTGACGATCCCCATCATGAGCGACTGGCCGATACCGTACGGATTGCCGATACCCACCACCCAATCGCCCAACTCGACGATTTCCGAATCCCCCATTTTCACTGGAACCAATTTGTCGGGAATCTCTATCTTCACGAGCGCCAGGTCGTTCTTGCCGTCCTTAAAGAGGACCTTTCCATCGAACTTGCGGCCGTCCAGGAGTTCGACCTCTATACGCGTGCCGTTGCGCAGCACATGCTCGTTGGTCAATATGTGGCCCACTGGCGAGACCACAAAACCCGACCCGTACCCCATGGCCCGCTCTCCCTGCTCGCGTAAATTGCCCAGAGACCAGGATGAACCAGGGTCGAGCATTCGGATGGAGACCACGGACCGGTTTACCTGTTTGACCAGATTCCGAATATCGGGTAATCCCGCGCGACCCAAGGTTCGGTGATCTTGGACGTCGCCCGCGGGTTCCGGCTGATAGGGCATGGGAGAGAATCCAATGCGTGTCCCTCTCGACTCAGGTTGCCCTTGCTGCTGATAACGATTAATCGGTGAGGCGTCCGAGCCGGTTGCAGCTCGCCTAAGTGTGGCATCGCGCGCGAAGCACAACGGAGGATCGAGTAACACCAATGCAGTAAAATATGATATTGTGACGAGAACGGCAATCCGGATAAGCGTCATCCGCAGGCTCCTCGATGCTGTTCCCGGAGGAGTTGGTCGTAAGGGCTCAATTCCGGGACATTGGCGAAGGGTATAGTCTCGGAGTCCCGGGTTGTCAATCTCTTTTTCCTGTTTTCGCGGACAGTATCGCCAGGTTTGATGTATTCGTTAATGTTCTCTATTAAGAAGACGCCGACCTCTTTCTTAAGGATTTTAGCATGTACGAGGTAGAAGTAACAGCAGGCTTCTCAGCAGCCCATCGCCTGCGTGAGTACAAGGGAAAATGCGAGAGACTTCATGGCCATAATTACCGCGTAATGATCGTAGCTAGGGCGAAACAACTCCCCCCTGGGGGCATGGTCATAGATTTCGTAGAATTGAAGAAAGCTGCGGGCACGGTACTGGAGAGACTCGACCATTCCTTCTTGAACGATCTGGAGCCCTTTGACCGCATCGAGCCCTCAGCAGAAAATATCGCAGCCTTTATTTTTGAGGAAATTGCCCGTGGCCTCGGTGACCAGAGCAGCTTATTGCACTCGGTCTCGGTCTGGGAATCGGACACGTCTCGGGCTGCATTTGTCAGAGATGGGGCGTAACATATAATTAGGAAAGACTGACGGAGAGCCACCGTGAATTTCCACAGATCCATACTTGATGTGCAGAGCCTGCGTGACGAGCGCAACATTCCCATAGACAAGGTTGGGGTCAGGGGAGTGCGCTATCCGATTTCCGTGCGGGATCGACGCAGGCAGCTCCAGCATACGGTGGGAGTCTTCGATCTCTTCGTGAATCTCCCGCATGACTTCAAGGGCACGCACATGAGCAGATTCATCGAGGTGCTCAACGAGTATCGCGATGAAATCTCCATCCAGAAGTTTCAGGAGATCTTGGAGAAGATCAAGGCCAAGCTTAGTGCCAAGAGCGCACACATGAACGTGGAATTTCCTTACTTTATAGAGAAGGAGGCTCCCGTCACTAAGACTTCAAGCCTCATGTCGTATACGTGTTTCATGCGAGGTACTCTGGCGGAGCGTTTCGATCTTATTGCGGGCGTGGAAGTGCCGGTGACTACGGTGTGCCCGTGCTCCAAAGAGATATCGGACCATGGCGCGCACAATCAGAGAGGACTTGTGCGGGTTCAGTTGCGCTTCCGTAAATTCTTTTGGATCGAAGAGATCATCGAAATGGTGGAAGCCTCGGTCAGTTCCGAGATCTATTCGCTGCTCAAACGACCTGACGAGAAGTTCGTGACCGAGCGCGCGTACGAGAATCCTATGTTCGTGGAAGACGTGGTCCGCGCAGCCGTGTCTCGTCTGAACGAAAAAGATAACTTCACGTGGTACAGGATAGAAGCCGAAAACATGGAATCGATCCACAATCACAGCGCCTACGCCATGATTGAGAAAGACTTCCAGCCTCAACCCGAGTGCTTTCAGGGCGCGCTCCTGGCGCAACCCTCCATCGGCCTAAAACCGTAAAAGTGGTTGCACAAGTCGAGATTTTGGGGAAAGTTAGCCCGGGAGGACTTCCTTGCCGGGTCTCTCCGGACATTTCCTCAGATCGTCATATATCTTGAGACGACTTCTGCATTCTGTAATCGGAGGATGTTCATGAAATTTTCGCGGCGCGTGATCGATACGCCCCCTTACCTCTTCCACCTGATCGACGAAAAGCGCAAAGCCGTAGAACAGAAGGGCATTGACGTCGTGTCCCTTGGTATCGGGGATCCGGATCGTCCCACGCCTGACTTCGTCCTTGAACTCATGGAAGAGGAGATCCACGACCCACGAAATCATACTTACCCCAGCTACAAGGGCGAGCCTGACTTCTGTCGGATGGTGGCGGATTGGTTCGAGCAACGATTCGGAGTCCGACCGGATCCAGCGAAAGAGATCATGGCAAGTATCGGAAGCAAGGACGCTGTCTCCCATCTGCCCATGGTCTTCCTGGACCCGGGCGATTGCGGGATCATCACGGACCCCGGATATCCAGTGTATCAGGCTGCCATCGGATTCGCCGGCGCGGAAGTCGCGCGCATTCCGCTTCTGGAAGAACGCAACTTCTTGCCGGACCTTGACGCTGTTGACCCGGAATTGGCTTATAAGGCCAAGATTATCTTCGTTAATTATCCGAACAATCCCACGTCCGCGGTCGCCGATGAATCCTTCTTTGAAAGGCTGGTAGCCTTCGCAAAAAAATACGATCTGGTTATCCTCGCGGACAACGCGTATTCAGAGGTCTACTTCGAGGAAGCAGTTCGGCCCATCAGCATCATGCAAATACCGGGCGCCAAAGAAACGGCCATCGAGATCCATTCGTTTTCCAAGACCTTCAATATGACCGGGTGGCGCGTCGGATTTGTGGTTGGCGCGGGCCATCTGATTGATGCCTTTCTCACCCTGAAATCGAACTTCGATTCGGGAGTTTTCATGGCAATTCAAAGGGCCGCGGCCCGTGCGTTGAGTCACCCCCAGGTCTTGGCATTCAACCGTGAAAGGACTAAGCTATTCAAGGATCGCAGGGACCGCATAGCAGCCGCGCTCCGGGCATCAGGGTTCAGGTTCCAGCTACCTCTGGCAAGCTATTACTTCTGGGTTAGGGTGCCGGAGAGTTACGATTCGTCGGTCACTTTTTGCGCGGATCTGCTGGAAAAGAAGGGCCTCGTGGTGACGCCCGGAGTTGGGTACGGTCCCGCTGGAGAGCGTTACTTCAGAATCTCGATGACAGCCCCAGACGAGCGTATCGATCAGGGGATGCAGCGACTTCAGGAATTCGCCAGGGAAGTTTGATGAAAGCAACTCTCGTTCTTGTGGATGGCACGGTCTTTCGAGGGACATCTTTCGGCGCGGAAGGCGAAGTGATCGGCCAGGTGGTCTTCCACACAGGGATCACCGGCTATCAGGAAATCCTCACCGATCCGTCTTATCGTGGCCAGATCGTGACCATGACTTATCCCCATATCGGCAATACCGGTATTAACTTCGAGGACAACGAATCCGTGGAGCCCTACCTAGCCGGCTTCATTGTCAAGGAATACTGCCCGCATCCGAGCAACTGGCGCCAAGACATTGACCTGGAATCATATCTGAAAAAACACCACATCACTGGGATCCAAGGCATCGACACGAGAAAACTCACCCTTAACCTGAGAGATACCGGCGCAAAAAAGGGGATCATCTCTACACTGGATCATGACGAAGCACGATTACTCAACAAGGTGAAAGAATACCCCGAGTTCGACGGCTGTGACCTAGTCAAGGAGGTAACCTGTTCCGAGCCTTACGACTGGGATGAAGGTTCCTGGCAGTGGAACGGGCAGCCCAAGAAATCGGAAGGCCTTTTTCGCGTAGCCGCGTATGACGGCGGCATTAAGCAGAACATCCTTCGCCTGCTCGTTGATGCGGGCGCGGCCGTACGCGTGTTTCCCGCGTCCGCGTCCAGTGAAGACGTTCTCGCGTGGGGCCCGGACGGCATATTCCTTTCCAACGGGCCCGGAGACCCTGAAGGAGTGCCGTACCTCATCGAAAACGTGAGAAACCTTATTGGAAAGAAGCCGATCCTCGGCATCTGCCTAGGGCACCAGATACTTGGTCTTGCCCTGGGCGGCAGAACCTACCGGCTCAATTTCGGTCATCACGGCGCGAACCACCCGGTTCGGCGGCTCGATACAGGCCAGGTGGAAATCACGTCACAAAACCATAATTTCGCGGTGGATCCTGAAAGCGTGAAGTCCGAGTGCGAAGTCACCCATATCAATCTCAACGACCAGACCAACGAAGGACTCAAGCACAAGAAATACCCCGTCTTTTCCATCCAATACCATCCCGAAGCCTCCCCAGGACCTCACGACTCGCGCTACCTCTTCGACCGCTTCCGAAAGATGATTGAAGAGGCCTAGCACGTTTGGTCGTGCCGACAGCCCCATCGGGGCTTCGAAGCTTGCTGTGAAAGCTCTACTCCAAGAGACTCGCCAATCGCAGGATCTTCGTAGATCGACGACAAAAGACCAAGGCGTAAGGACGCGAACTCACCACCAACAAACTACAGGTATGAGGCCACGGCCGAAATGCTCTTTGGCCTTTAGTGCTATACCGTTTGCCAAGAATAAAGACCTATTGACCATGCGTCACCCCGGCGAAAGCCGGGGTCCAGAACATATAGAAAAGACTGGATTCCGGCCCCGGTTTTCACCGGGGTAAACTTGAGAATCGCCGGAATGACGAGAATACCGTGCCGCCAATCGGACAAAATTTTTGGCAACGGGTATATATATAGAGCGGAGCCATCGTGATCTCCCCCCGAAGAAATGCTAGTCCAGGCCATCAGACCCTCTAGTCGGCTTCGCCAACCAAAATGAAAGCTCCCCAGAAAAACGGATGATCGAATCCTTGTCTGCGCGCTTCAACTCGGGCGCTGGTCCACGCCTCTCTCTTACCTTTGCCGTTCCTCAGCTGTTTGAAAAACTCCTCTGTCATAAGAACCGACGTGCTCTCCGCTACAGACCAAAGGCTCATCAGTACAGATCTAGCCCCAGCGCACTGGAAGGCTCGTCCCATACTCATCACTCCCTCTCCGGCCAGTCTTACGCCGGTTCCTGTCTGACATGCAGTGAGAGCCGCTACGTCAACGTTCATCTTGAGACCCGCGACTTCGCTGATCGTCAGGTATCCATCCGTGCCGGGAGGGACCATGGTGAGACACAGGACCGGCTCCATGATGCCCGGGATCTGATTGGCCGCGAATCCGTGGGTCGCAAAAACCACGGACTTGTAACGATCCAGAAATGGGGCGATCTTCGATAGGAAAACTGCTTTGTTGGCCTCAAAACCAGTGTAAGTGTCGCAAGATTGCCCGTACAAGGACTCTAGGCCCTTCGCTAAGTCGGCCGTGCGGTTAAGTCTGTTCAGTTTGAAATGACCGCCGCTCTCTTCTTCGATCGCGGCCATGAGGGTGAAGGTCCGCGCTTTCTTTCCTGTCGCGGCCATCTCAATCCGGGTGTGATCGGTCTGAGCCCGTGCGTCCTGCATCTCAAAGACAGGATCAGCCACCACCAAAACTCGTTCGCCTGGCAGCTGTTTTTTCTTGAGGTTCCTTACCAGCGCCATCGCGGTCAAAGACTGATAATAGGTCAGGGTATAAACGTCGCCCACATAGGTCAGACCCTGAGGTTCGTCGCCCCATTCACGTTGATTCCACGCGACCGAACCTCCTGTGACCAGAGCCTCAAAAGGTAATAGGGCCAGCACACCGTCCGGTATAATGCAGACCTGGCTTCCCGCAGGAACCTGTCGAAGCGCCTTGTCCAAGAGCTTCTGATAAAGCGACAACGCAAGATTAGGGTCGAAGGCACGGAAATCTACCTCCTCGAAACTGTTACGAAATTTAGCTATGTCCGCTTCCAGTAGAGGCGCTTGCCATTCGATGAATGCCGCATCCAGGATCTTCTTCCCTTTGAGAAGCTTGACTGCCAAGCCTTCGCCCAGCACGTCAAAGACGATGGCATATTCGTCAACGCCAAGCGAGGCGTCCTTGAGCTGCACGGGCTTCGGGTATTTTACGGACGCGTAATCCTCATGGTCTTTCCAAAGCGCTTGCACAAAGGATTTCTTTGCTGTTTCGAGGCCGCTGAGTTGCTTGGAAATCTCAGAGAAGCGTTCGGGGTCTACGGACTTGGAGACAATGGGCGCGGCTGTTTTGATTGAAGCAAGCTTGTTGTTTATCTCCGCTTCCTTCTGCAGGGTCTCCGGTGGTACGTTGAAATAGACTCCTTCGGCCCGCTGTGAGAGGAGGTCCGCAAACTCTCGCGCCCTGACGCTTTCGCTGGGGAAAATGCTCTCTTGAGGCTTATTCTGTTTCAGAGTTACTCGAATGAGCCCCTTCGCCGGCTCATAACGGGCAAAGCCGTTAACTTTGCGGCTGAAGAAGTTCTTCCGTTCAGAAAGGAGCAGCGACGATCGTATCTCTTCCGTAATATCGACAGCTTTCGAGTAATGCTTCTGAGCTTGGCGATAGTCCTTCGTTGCCTCAAATACTTTCCCGAGCCCCGTGTGAGCTGTAAACTGCTCATCCAGGTTGGCTTCTTTATGGCTCGCGCCTAAGAGCATCTCGTAATGCCGCTTGGCCTGATCCAACTGGGATTTCAGAAGATAGAAGCGTCCCAGAGAGGAGTCATATTCCGATTCCTTCACGTACGGTTCGGCTTCTGCGAGCTTACCCATATCGAGATAGACGTCTCCGATTGTTTTCTTCGCTCGGTCAGTGGCCAGACCGCTCCTTGACAATACTTCCAGGGCCTTCTGACCTGACTCAAGTGCCTGGTCGTACCTGCCCCACTCCGCTTCGGTTCGAGCGATATTCAGAAGTGTGTCGCCTTCCTCCCTGGGATCTCCTGCGCTCCTTGCCAATTCGAGAACTTGGCTGAAGCCGTCAATTGCTTTTCTGAAGTCTCCCCAGCTCTCGTTCAGTTTGGCCATGTTAGCGAGGGTTAGAGCCCGGAGCCGATCTTGCTCTTTGTCGAGCGCCAGGGATCGTTCGAACGTTTCCATGGCAGCGTCATATCGCCCGCGGTTCTTTTGCAGTACACCTTGATTATTTAGCACCATGCGGGCTCCTCTGGAGTTGCTTGCCCGCATGAATATCGTGAGAGCCTCCCCGTTGTGGGCTTCCCCTTGATCGTATTCTCCCGCAGCAGTCAGGGCCGCGGCGATATTTCTCAGCGCAATCCCTTGTTCCAAAGTGTCTGTGAGATGGCGGCTGATGGATAACGCTTGCTCGTAGCTCTGTCGGGCTCTTTCAAAGCGGCCCGTTAGGTAGAGCACATGCCCAAGATTCTGTGCGGCATATCTCTCTGCCTGCAAATCCCCCCGCTTCTTCGCCTGTGCCACCGCGTTCCTATAGAACTGCACCGCCCTGGCCGGTTCATTGCGAGCCATTTCCAAAACGGTCCTGTCGATGTCGATTGCGAGCTCCAAAAGGTAGGGAATACGCGGTTGGGTGAGCTTTCTGGTGGCGACGGGAGGCGGCGCTTGTGTCGAAGCACTCTTCACTTTCTTCGGTGTGTCAGAATCCTCGCCCGCCTTTTCCATCAGATCTCTTTCTATTTTGTCGAAGTCAGGGCCTTTGTCCTCCACGGGCATTCGTGGTCCGATCATGATCCCAATACCGATACCGAACCCACCTCCACCTCCACCGCCGCCTCTCGGTCCGCGGGCTGGAGCGCCACCTTTCGGCCCGTGAGCGAGCAGCATATCAGGTACCGCAAGGCTAAACGCGGACAGCAATAGTATCGTCCACAGGAACTTTGTAGGTTTTCTCGAGCCGACTCCGGGCCTCTTCTTATTCCATGTGAGCGACATTCTTTTCCCCCTAGTAGTTGGAGCTACGCTGTCTGGCTACGCAGCTCGGCGTACAAAGCCACCGCTTCCTCTATCACGGCGAGGAAGGAAGGGTGAACCTCGGCAACATTGATTTCAACACGCTAGAGCATGAAATGAGCCTATTGCGGTGCCCCGTGTCAGAGCCTCACGAAAAAGCAAACGACTCCCGTGCGTTTCGGAAGCCGAACGACACAGGTCAAGCACAAACCTAAGCACTGATCCCCTGCTCAGAACCCGCGATACTCGTGAAATGATAGTGTGAGCGCGAATCCGACGAAACGCGAAATAGTAGCGGGAACGCAGATCGGTCGCGGGAAGGAATTAGGGCCGAATTCACGGGAATGTCCCTTGGCACCATTGCCTTAGCAGGCCGTGTGCACAGCCGCTGAATGGAATTCCTATGAGTGGACCACGTCAGAATCGAGAGAAGAAGATGCAACCCCTGCCATCTTTAGATGCCTAGCACCATGTTAAGAAGGGGGGATATGCATGTCAAGCGGATTGTTTAGAGCCGGCTGATTGTTGGCTTCTGTGGAACTGAAGGGGAGCTCCGGGCAAAAAGAAGCTCCGGCTAGAAGGCGCTAGTGGCCCAGCGGTAGAGCTTTTCTGCTGCTTTGAAGTGTTGTGGGGAATTGAGGACGACGACCAGGTAGTCTTTGGCCTTGTCATTGAACAGGGCCACAATGCATTTCCCAGCCTTGTTGGTGAATCCGGTCTTGGCGCCTGCCAGCGGAACAGGCTCAAAGAGGAGTCGGTCGTTGGATTTGAGCCGATAAGTCCTGGGCTTTTGATTCACGGACTTCATCGCGTAGGTCTTTGTGCCCACAATCTGGCGGATTGCGGAATACTCGAATGCGTGTTTCGCGATAAGAGCCACTTCTTCGGCCGAAGCGGCATTCAGGTGCTTACTCTCCAGGATCTTGCCGTCTTTTCTGCCCAGAGTTACGCGCATGTCCAGCCCACTTGGTGTAAAGAACGCGCTCTGTCTCGCGCCCAACGTCGCCGCTTTCTTGTTCATGGCTTGAATGAAGCCGTTCCGACCCCCGTGAGGGTACGCGCGCGCCAGAACCTCCGCGCAATCATTTCCGGAAACGATCAGCATCCCGTGGAGCAGATCTCTTACTGTGAAGCGGTCGCCCGGCTGAATGCCCACCTTCTTGGGCTCCACTTCCGTGATGTCTTTTGGGGTCTCCACCACCTCATCAAGGCTCATCGCGTCAAGAACCGTCATGGCGCTCATAAGCTTGGTAATGCTGGCGATGGGGAGCGGTTCCTTGTCATTCCTGGCCAGGAGCACCCTGTTGGACGAACAGTCCATGCACAGGAGCGCCTTGGCCTGAATCGACGGCTCCTCGTGACCCTTGCCCCTCACCTCGGCGATCGGCAGAGGCGCGCCCAGGAGCTTGTCGATCCCACCCGGCACAGCACGGGGCCCTCCATTGGACTGCACTGGAGAAGGAGCGTGCGAAAGCGAGGCGACCCTTCCAGTCTCGGGCTTTTCAGAGATCCTCCTTGGACCTACGGCCAGACTCTTTGGTTGGTCTATCCAGGGGAGCAAAGCGGGCCGAGCAGCGCGCGTCGGGGGGGGCGCCACGGTCTGTATCACGCGAGGGCGAGTCTGAGCGTCACTGGTTGCCGGTCGCGCGTTCGGCGCGAGGAGAACGCCGCCCCTCTTGCCGATATTGCCGATCATATCGCTCACTGAGCTCTGGGACTGAACCGGTTGGAAGGCGAAAGCGCTGCCCACGAGCACGAGCGAGGTGGCGAGAATGGTAAGCAAGATCTTGGAAAGCAATGGATTGACTCCGGAGCGCGCCGCGCAAGTTGTCGGTCGCGGCGAAGCTCTTACTTCATGAAAGCAGAATAATCTACAGAATTTATTAGGTCAGTAGGCACCCTTGACCGGAGAATTTCCTAACATATCAAAACTAAACAATAAATGAGTATTTGTCAAGCGGTTTGGCTTATCAGGGCGGGAAAAGCACGATTCTTTTCTTTTGTCGAGGAGCGCGTCGGTTTCGCTGCCCGATCCTCTAGTTGGTAATAAGCAAGGCTCCTACTGCGCTCAGAGCACTTTCGCCTTACAGCACTCAACCGCACCTCTCGCTTATCCCTTGACTTGTGCCCGCCTCTTTATCTATTTTCTTACGGATCACCTACGGAGCAGAATTGTGTCCAGTGCTCGCCTTCCCTGAAACAATTCTTGGCGGTCTGTGTCTAATTTTGGTAAACCTGCTGGTGCTCGCCTCAACCTATAGACCGGAAGAGGACGAGGACAGTGAGGTGGTCAAGGACTGTGTGCAGGGCAACAGAGATGCCTTCAACATCCTTGTTGAAAAATACTACAGAAGAATCTATAACTTGGCCTACCGGTTCGTTGGGGACCAGGAAGAGGCCAACGATCTGGCTCAGGATATTTTCACCGCGGCGTATCAGAATCTGAAGAGGTTTCGAGGAGAGTCGAAATTCTCCACCTGGCTCTTTCAGATCGCGACGAACAGAGGAAAGAACCGGTTTAAGTACCTCAAGCGGAGAGGGTACTTCGCCAATAAGGGTCCCATTGACGGGGACGAGGATCGGGAAGGGCTGCCAAGGGAGCTTCCCGACACAAGCTCGAACCCGGAAGACCTGCTTGCAGGCAAGGAGATACAAAGAATCGTCCAAGAAGCCATCGATGACCTGGAACCTGATCACAAGGAGATTGTCATTCTAAGAGACATCGAAGGTTTTTCTTACGAAGAGATTGCGCGGATGCTCGATCTCCCGGAGGGAACTACCAAATCTCGCCTGCATAGGGCGAGAATGGTTGTGAAAGAGAAACTGAAGAAGGTTCTGTCATGAGTGAATGCGATCAAATTTCCGGTATGTTTTTGGAGCTTCATGAGGGTAATGTAGATTCGGAGACCAGATCACGTTGTTATGACCATATGAATGAGTGCAGGTGCTGTCGGGAGGAATTCCAGTGGTATTCCACCGCGGTGAAGGCACTTGCCGGTCTGGAAAGGGTCTCGCCTCCCCGAGATTTCATGGTCCAATTGGATCGGCGGCTTGATGCCGTTTCCTCTCGTTCATGGCTGGACTTTCTGAAATATCTCACGGTAACCGCGCCTAGGATGCCGCTGCCCGCGGGTGTGGCAGCGCTTCTCTGTATCGTTCTCATCGGCTATTCGCTTTATAGGCAGCCGCCCGCGGAAATCGCGCACCAGGCGGGGACACTGATTTCGACCCCGGTCGCGACCGCGAAGGAGGCGGCCAAGCCCACCTCCCCGGCGACCGGTCGTGCAACGATCGCCGCCGTGAGCGGAGACGGCGCCTTGGCCACAGCCTCTTACCCCTCCCTTTCCAATCCTTCCACCAACCTTCCCCGACTCCCACTGACAACACCAGAATCCGGATTCAGCGGTGCAAAGAGCGCACAGAATCTGATGCCCACGGTGGCCGATCGATTGGGAGCGGACAATCTCACCGTCGTGAGTGCTCGACCTGAAGAAGCGCAAGAATTGCTCAAGCGGATTCTCCCAGGCTTGCACGGCACGGTCGTGAGGGAAGATCTGCAGCCGAACGCTCGAGAAGGTTTGGTGCGCATCATTATCCCGCCAGACGCGTACGGGAGCCTGACCCGCGCTCTCGTTGACCACGGCGACATCGAGTCGGGAGCCGGCGCGGGAGTCGATCCTCCCAAACCGGTCCAAGAGCAGGGGAACGGAATCCTGCTCTATGTCAGATTCGTCAGGCCACAATAAGAGGCAAATAGACAGCAAACGACCTGTTTTCGAGGAAGGGGCCTCGTGTCACGCTGATTTGCGTACGCGCTGCGCGCTGACCTGGGGCGTGTCGCGGATCTCCTGTCACCATTCCTGACGGCAGGGAGAAGTCTGACACGGTACACAGAAAGGAACCTCACGCGTGCAACTGGGAATCATCGGGCTGCCAGGGAGTGGCAAGAGCACCGTCTTTCGGGCCCTTACCGGAGGCGTGACATCCGGAGACCATCGAGGATACCGGGAACCGGACGTGGGGGTGGTGACGGTCGAGGACGATCGACTGGACTTCTTGAACCACTTTCACAAGGCCAAGAAGGTCACCGCGGTTCATGTGGAATACCTGGATATCGCAGGCCTGACCGGCGAAGGGGAGCCGGGCCGTGAACTCGGCGATACCGTCCTGTCCCATATGCGACCACTCGACGCGCTCGTCCATTGTGTGCGCTTCTTCGATTCGCCCCGTTTGGGTTCTCCGGAGCCGCTGAAGGATCTCGAACGCTTGGAAGAAGAGATGATCCTCTCAGACCTGTCCATTGTGGAAAAGCGCTTGGATCGAATCTCTAGCGACATGAAGCGGGGCAAGAAAGAGCTGGCCGACGAATTGCCTTTCCTGGAGAAGGCAAAAGCTGTGCTGGAAGAAGGCAAACCGCTCCGCACGGCCCCTGAAGTGGCAGAATGGGAGAAATTCCGGGGATTCGCGTTCCTTTCCGCAAAGCCGGAGCTCTTTCTGGTAAATGCCGGAGACAACAAGTCGCGACAAGAGATCGATGCGCTGGTAGAAGAAATCTCGCAGCGTGTGGCAGATCAGACTCACGTGGCTGCGGATTGGCTATACGCGGATGCAGAAGCGGAGATCGCGCGGCTCGATCCCGATGATGCTCGGGAATTCCTTAGTGATCTCGAATTGAGCGAAGGGGCAAAGAACAGGATTATCAAGAAATCCTTTGAGCTGCTGAAACTGATCGTCTTTTTCACAGCAGGCGAAAAAGAGGTTCGGGCGTGGCCCCTCAGTCGAGGCAGAACAGCCTTGGATGCTGCGGGAACGGTCCATACCGACATGCAGCGGGGATTTATCCGAGCCGAAGTGGTTTCTTTTCAGGATTTCAAGGACGCGGGTTCGACCGCAGCAGCGCACAAAGCCGGGAAGATCCGGCTGGAAGGACGTGAATACGAGGTCCAAGACGGAGACATCATCCTATTCCGCTTCAATGTCTAGAACCGGTTGATTTCTTGGAGAGAGGCGGCGTCTTGTCCGGATTCGCATGGTCGGTAACCTGTTGAGAGCAGTCCCGGAGTTCGCGTTGAGCTAATATCTTTTGTTTATTGCTTTTTCTTGCTTTTTGGTATATGGTAAACTACTCCCAAACAACAGACGGACTCGCGGAAATGTGGTGCCACGATGGATACAGCCATCGAGACGCTTGGTGAACCAAAGATAGATTCTCCACTGGATTCTGCTTACTCTGTGGAGGAATCGGAGCGTGTCCTATACAAGGCCTCCGCGGAAGAGATCTGTCGGGAGGTGAGCGCGGGTCGGGAGCCGGTCTCTTTTGTGAAGGCGGGTCCCAGGAGAAAAATCTATTTCGACCCGAGCAAGCTCAAGTGTGCCCTGGTCACGTGCGGAGGGCTCTGTCCCGGCCTGAACAACGTGATTCGGTCTGTGGTTCTCACTCTGTATCACACGTACGGGGTGCGCAACGTGGTGGGAATTATGTATGGGCTTCAGGGGTTTGTTCCGCGGTACGGTCACGCGGTCATGGAGCTGAACCCTGGCACGGTCGCGCAGATTCATGAGCTGGGAGGAACGATTCTATCGACTTCCCGCGGACCCCAGGATACCTCGGACATAGTGGACGCGCTGGAGCGGATGAACGTAGGGCTTCTCTTCATCGTTGGCGGAGACGGTTCATTCAGGGCTGGGCTGAAAATAGCGGACGAAGTGAAAAACCGTGGAGCCAAAATCGGAGTGGTGGGGATTCCAAAGACCATAGACAACGATATCAACTTCCTCTCCCGGTCTTTTGGTTTCAACACAGCGGTCAGCATGGCTACCAAAGCGATTGCGTCAGCCCATGTGGAAGCGTTGGGTTCGCCCAACGGGGTCGGGCTTGTAAAGCTCATGGGACGACACTCGGGATTCATCGCAGCGTGGGCTTCCTTGGCTCAGCGAGACGCCAATCTGGTTTTGATCCCGGAATCGGACTTTGACATTGACGGGCCCCACGGCCTCCTTGCCTGGCTGGAAAAGCGCCTGGCGAAACGAAAACACGCGGTGATTGTGGTGGCTGAAGGTGCAGGCCAGAGGTATTGCTCTGAGGAGGGAACAGACCCATCGGGCAACGTAAAGCTCGGGGACATTGGATGGTATCTGAAAGACCGCATCGATGACCATTTCAAGGAAAAAGGGATCGAAATGAATATCAAGTACATCGATCCCAGCTACATGATCCGCTCTGTCCCGGCAAACGCCGATGATGCAGTATTCTGCAGTTTTCTTGGACAAAAGGCCGTTCACGCAGGAGTTGCAGGTAAGACGAGTGTGGTGATAGGGACTTGGAACGACGAGTACGTCTTGATTCCGATTCGCCTGGTGGTGCAGGGTCGGAAGCAAGTAGACCTAAAAGGCAGGCTCTGGACAAGCGTTCTGGAAGCCACAGGGCAACCGTCCCTCAAACCTGAAAAGGAGGAGGAACGCGGGCAGGCGGCAAACTAACGTCTCGGTCGGGTGTTCGTCCTACGGAAATGGGACCCGTCGATTGGGCATTCGTCGGGCCCATCAAAGGGCAAGAAATGGCGAAAAGAGCCAATCCTGCAAAGGTTTGTGCGTAAAAGCTGGACGAGAGGGTTATCAAGTTATATGATAGCGCCATATGGAGGTATGAGATGACGAGGAAGATTAGTGTGGTTGTTGCGTGTGCAGTGATAACGCTCCTCTTGGCAACTACTGTTGGTAGTGCGCCGCTCTTTGTAGCGACTGCCAAGAATTTCAGGGGCGCGCTGTACCTGGGCTACGGGCCGACGCCGACTCATGCGTCGGAACAGGCCGTGGTGAAGTGCTCACAGGACTCTTTCATCCCGCCGTCATGCAAGGTGGTGTGCGTGCGGGCTGAGTGTCCTCCACCGTGCCCCCCGCCGAAGGTACGCAAGACCGCCAAAGTGTACAAGCCAATGAGCTCATCCAAGTACCAGGCGGTGCCTTATCCAACGTATCCCAAGTAGGCGGAGGAGCTTTTTTTGATTTTCATACGCCCCTCGGGCTGACCGGTCCGAGGGGCGCCTTCAAGGCTTGCCATGCAGCGGGCTCTCGTATGTGCCTTCGCGGGATTGGTGGTCTTTGTGATCGCCTATAGCGGGGCATCGTTCCTGACCGGCTCCCGGACTACTCCCCAGGCTAAAGACAAGAATCCCCCCAGCCTCATGGACTCTGTCACCTCGTACGCTGGCAGCAGGTTGAAGCAGTCCATCAAAGATACCCCGGACGAAAGCCTGGAGGAGGGTGCGGAGTTCGCCACTCGAAAACTGTACCCGATCGTCAAGGGCATCCTTAAGGGCCAATTTGATGCGATAATCAGCGACACCAAACGGGATGAGGTCCCCCGCAAAGCGTACGAGGCGGGCAAGGAGACCTCGGAGAAAGTGGTCAAGCCCTTCGCGGAAGGCCTGGCCGAAGGCGCTTCGTCCGCACTCAAGGAGGTGGACAAGACCGTCAAGGATGTGAGGAAGTTCAAGGAAGAAAACAAGGACGTTCTTGACGCGGTTCGGCAAGGTATCGAAGAGCTGAGGAAGAACCTGAAAGAGCTGCCTCCTCTGCCCCCGTTGCAGCCACCCAAGCCACCACCACCGCTTCCCCTGCCCCATGCCCCGGGGCCACCATACCTTCTTCCCCCACCAGCTCCAGGGGAGTGATACCAATCAGCCGCGAATGGGCGCGAGCAATGTCCTCGTCCTTCCCCTGAAAGCTTGTCTTCGCGAAAGCGGTGACGGGAATCTGCAAGGGCGCATGGCCGAAGTTGTCTCAAAACTACGACCCCACTCAGAATCGTGCCACGGCTGGTGAAGAAGGTCTCATCTGGGTGGCCCCGACGTTCCCGCGACACGCGGGATCGGGGTCGCGAAGCGACAGGAAGCGATGACCATAACGCACCGAAACTACTACCTATATGCCAACTCTGTACTCCGCACGAAGAACGCTTCTTGTGCCTCCGGCACCGGGATCCCGCGTCCCGCGGGAACGTCCCGGCCACCCACCGTGGCACGATATTGCAAGCCCCAAAACTTTTGAGACAGCCTCGGCCATGCGCCCCTATACAGGACTGCTTCGCCCTTTCACCCCTCACGATGACAACTCGAATCTCGTGTGTTACGAGAATCATAGCGGACTGGTTTTATGTCATCGCATAGCAACTGATGCGGGACCTCCCGGGGGTGACACCATGTGGGATGCGCTGCTCTGGATCTACCTGGTCAATGCGACTCTTCTAATCACTCATGAGATTGATTCTGCGTACTGGCGTGAGTGGGAACTGTTTCGGCTTCCCGGTGGAATTGCGGGCTTTCTCGCAATGCATCTACCTCTGGTCTTTCTGATTCTGTGGGGAGCGGTACTTACGGCGCAACAATCGTCCGGAGGCCTCTTCCTATCAGGAGTGCTGGGGCTATCAGGCATCGCGGCTTTTGCCCTACACATCACTTTTATTCTCCGGGGCCGGACCGAGTTTAGGACCCTTGCCTCTTTGTTGCTTCTTTGCGCTACTCTCGTGGTTTCCATTATTCAATGCGCGCTGGTGGCATACGCGGCCTCTTCGTGAGCCGGGTTGACCACGGATCGCAAGTCTGGTACAAGAACATACTGAGGATAGGAAATCTTCGGGCCGCGCACCTTCTGATCCCGTGGGAAGTGAACCCCTCCCCGGGATTTTTAAGTGGTGCACAGCAGCTGAATTCCTAAAGCAGTTGCCAAAGGAAGAAGGGTGTTCATTCCCGTCACCCCGGACTTGATCCGGGGTCCAGAACATATTGAAAAGACTGGATTCCCGCTTCCGCGGGAATGACGGACGAAAGAAGCGGGTTGCTTAACTTAACGCCTCTGTGCTTCCGCAGGAATGACGAATTCCGGGGAATCGGATCGGACACAACTTTTGGCAATGGTTATAACTGGTTGTTGGGAGAGACCTAAGAACGAGGTGCGAGCGTGACCAAACGGCCCATATCCCTGGATGGACATCGGAAACTGAAAGAAGAGCTGGATCGCCTGATACGAGTCGAACGGCCAAAAGTGACAAAAGAGATCGAGATCGCAGCCGGTCACGGCGACCTGTCGGAAAACGCTGAATTCACGTACGCCAAGGAAAAGCTGGGCTTGCTCGACGCGCGGATCCGTGACCTTCAGGCGCGGCTCGCCACCTGTGAAGTGATTGATCTGAGAAATCGCCAAGCTACCGACAGGATTGTTTTTGGCGCCACGGTTACTTTGGAAGACGTGGACTCCAGCGAACAGAAGAGCTACCAGCTCCTGGGGCAAGACGAAGCTGACATAAGCCAGGGGACGATCTCGGTCACATCTCCGCTCGGACGCGCTCTCATCGGAAAGCAGGCGGATGACGTGGTTGAAGTGAAAACTCCCAACGGCCTCCGAACCTACGAGATTATTGACGTGTCCTAATGAAAGGCCCGCGCGGCTGAAGGCTAAAGATATTCAAGCGCTATAGTGGACAGCGTCATGGTTTGCGTCAAAGACCCTCTTTGTGGGGCGGCCTTTCCAGGCCGCCGGCAGGCTGGAAAGCCTGCCCCACAAGAGGAGAGGGTTTTGTAAACCCCTCCCTTGATGGGAGTGGGAAGGGACGAGTGAGGGGCACTCCAGCCCGATTCAGAGTCGCAAGCCTCAAGACAGATTGTTATAGTTGATTTTTACCCGGCCGGATCACCATGAATCAAGAGAAGCCAACACACGCACAACCCCGGATTAAACCCAGGGTCCTCATCCTTTGCGACTTTGACGGCACGGTCTCTATTAGAGACACGGTAAACCGTTTGGTTCGGGATCATGTGTATTCCGCAGAGTGGCGGCATCATGTGAAGCGGTACGTGCGCGGGGAGATTGGCTCGCTGGGGGTGTACGAGGCCGTTGCTCCGCTTATGCGCATGACAGAGCGCGACCTGGAAGACTTTGTCCAAAGATTTGCTCTTCTGGATCCTCATTTTCCTGCTTTCCTGGATTGGGCTCGTTCCAGAGGCATCGATGTAAAAATAGTCTCCGACGGATTCGACGGCACGATCAAGACGCTCTTTCGCAATCACGGCATTGAAGGGCTCGACGTGTTTGCCAACGCGCTGATCCTGGAGCCGGACGGGCAGGTCCGGATGGCATCGCCTCACGCGGATCCTGAGTGCGGCACGTGCGGGACATGCAAGCTGGGCGTGCTCAAGCAATTCCGACCGCAGTACGACAAGATTATTCTCATCGGCGACGGAGAATCGGACCGCCATGCAGCGAGCGCCGCGGATCTGGTACTCGGACTGAGAGACTTGTTCGTGTACTGTGCGCGGGAAAACCTTCCGGCAATTCGTGCAGATGGTTTCGGGGATGTTCCTCTGCTCCTAACGCGTCGCATCGAGGCTGTGTCCTTTGATATGGACGGGACTCTGGTGGATTCGATTGACACCATCGTCGACGCGTTCAACCACATGTTTGTCCAAATGGGCTATCCGACCATGAGCAAAGAAGAGGTGGTCAGGAAGACCTCCATATCTCTTGTGGACTTTGTTCACTCGTATCTCAAGCCGCACGAAGCAGATGAAGCCATCAGGGTCTTCCGAGAGTATTACGATGCCATCTACGTGGAAAAGACAGGGCTGTTGCCGGGCGCGTTGGAAACCCTGGAGCGCCTCAATGGCAACATCATCACCGGAGTGGTGACGAACAAGCGCGGACCGTATGCTCGACGGCTCGCGGAGCACCTAGGGTTCGCACACCATATGACGCGCATTATCGGTGCTCAAGACGGGTTCAAGGCCAAGCCTTCGGGCGAGATGTTCGAAGAATTCGTCAGATCCGCGGGCACAACGAAAGAAACCACTATTTACGTAGGGGACGCGCCGCTGGACGTTCAAGCCGCGGCCAACGCGGGCATGGATTGCTATGCCATAGCTAATTCGATTTTTTCCGCTGAAGAGCTTGCCATGTCCGGAGCGCGCCGCGTGCTTAGCAACATTAGCGAGCTACCGAACGCGCTCGGCCCCGAGCTCTAAATTGCTTAGGCGAGTCCTCTGAAAAGCCTGTCCAATCACATGGAAATGTGCAGACCGCTTTTTTTCGGGAACTCGGAGATTACAGTGGTGTCCGAATAACCAACCTACCTACATCTAGGAGAAACTTTGGGATGGGAAGGCCTTAGTGTCCCTACCAGTGCACGAGGGCCTTTCGTTTGTACGGACCTCGCGTTCTATTCTCCGAAGGTAAGCGGATATCACTTCTGGAGCATCTCCGCGACGATTTTAGCGGCAATCGGGCCTTGGCCCGGAGGTTCGAGCATCCGTCTGATCTGACGAAACCCGCTTTTCATTGCATCATTGAGGTTTTGGTCCGAACGGAACCTGGTCAGCCATTCGGCAAGGTATTCGGGAGTCGCTCGGTTCTGCAACACTTCAGGAACAAAGAGGGGGCGCCCGCACTCTTGGCAGGTTATGGAGATTCCGCGAGTCTGCATCTCTGCAATCGGGCCGGAGCCAAAAGTTTCTTCCTGGATGGAGAGCACGTTGGCGATCGCAAGATGCACGTCCTTCTCCATCAGCAATGGGTGAATCACCTTCAGCCCGAGCCACCAGGTGAATGAATCGACAACATATACGACCGCATGAGGCATTCCACAGAGCGCTGCCTGGAGCGTCGCGGTGCCTGACGTTACCAGTCCGCAGTCCGCCGCGGCCATGATGCGGGGGGCTTCCACCGAGTGAACGCGGACCTCAATAGGATAATCCGCGAGAATGCCCTGTACGAGACCATTGAGATGCTCCGCAGCCAGCGGCAGCACAAAAGACGCGTCGGGAAATTTGCGCGCGAACAGCTCCGCGGCCCGGCACATCCGGGGCAGCATTCGGCTGATTTCCGCGGGCCGGCTCCCGGGAACAAGCGCGACCACGTAGGATTCTTCGTTGAGATTCAGCTCGTGACGGAGAGAAGTGCGATCCCAGGTCTCCGGGATGTCTTTCACCATAGTATGGCCCACGAAGACTGACGGTACCCCGGCTTCACGATAAAGGCGCTCCTCAAAGGGGAAGAGCGTCATCATGTTGTCCACACGTTGCGCGATCGTGCGTATTCTTCCTTTGCGCCACGCCCATACCTGCGGGCTCACGTAGTAACAAACCCGCACACCCGCGTTCCGAGCTATCCGGCACAACCGCAGGTTCACGTCCGGATAATCGACCGGGATGAAGAGCTGATGCTTGCCGCTTCTCAATTCGGTTTTGATGGTCCGGTAGGCAGCGAGAATATTGCGGATCTGACGCAGGCCTTCGTCGAGCGCTATGGTGTTTATTTCACGGTAATGGTGGAGGAGCTCCATTCCTGCTTCCGCAAGCCTGTCCCCACCTATTCCGGACACTCGCACTTCCGGCATGAGCTCCTTGAGGTCCTGCACCAGAGCGGCTGCGTGATAATCTCCTGATGCTTCGCCGGCAAGAAGCAATATTGACTTCGTGGCCATGAACTCCAGAAACCTCTCTACGCGCACGGTGGTGGCAGTAAAGCCAATCCCGATTCCTTAGTCAAGCAGACCGGTTCCTTCCGAGACAAATGCGCCCCAAACAGGCATTGTGCCACGGCAAAGGTACCTTTACGTGGGATAACGCATGAGCATTTGTCCTTTTTGTGCTATAATATTTATAAAATGATTGGTCATGCAGCGTGGTGACCCATGTCCAAACTGCAAATAGTAAAATCGGACGTCCATGCACAGGCCATCAAGGAACGCGACGAGTTCCTCGACAGCCATCCTGAGCTGAAAGCACTTCAAGCGGAAATCGACAAGCGCCTCGACAACGCGCAAAGCCCTCACAATCGGCTCGTTCTCATCCACGATCTCATGATGAAGTCCTTTCGTGAACTGCACGTCAAGCTCGGATTGCTTGCACAGGGAAAGCTGCAGGCGGACCCGGAGAATCGCGGGCAAGCCGGCGGCTGAGCGGCCCCGTCCGACACGGCAGACAAGCGCAGAAGATTCTTGCCCCCAAGTGCACGGTGGCGTAAGTACAGTCGCGTATTCGTGGTCTTGGTGGGACAGGCGTCCCGCCTGTGTATCAAGAAATGACAGGCAATTCCGCGCTTCGCGGGACTGCCCCACCAATTCTTCCCGACACACGGTACCGAATTTCGGCAATAGATCGCTAACCACACTCTCACATCCCGCTTATGCACGATACACACACCTTGAATCCACTTGATGACGTGCAAAGAGTTGCACGGACCTTCGCCCAGGGCCGCGCCCCTGAACCAGCGATTTGCAGTGCGTGGACCGCGCACCATTTGCAAATAGTGCGCTCCGAACAACTAGGTCCATGGTTGTACTCTTCCTTGAAAGCTCATGCGGGGGTCGGCCTTGCACCAGAGATTCTCGCGGGCTTGCAGCAGGATTATCGAAGCTCTGCTATCCGTTCCATGCACAGGGACGCGGCTTTACGCCCACTCCTGGCCGCATTGAATGATACCGGTATTCCTCTGATATGCCTCAAAGGCGCGTACCTTGGCCGATTTGTTTACAAAGATCCCGCACTCCGCCCCATGCTTGACCTGGACTTGCTCGTTCGGGAGGAACATTTTGAAGAATGCGGCAGGGAACTGGAACGGCTTGGGTCCAGGCTCTCGGTTGAATTGGACCCTGACGAAGAGCGCCTGCTGAAGTTGCCCAGAGTTTACGGATGCTCGGGCCCTCCCCCTGAATTCATTGACCTTCACCGCTGCGTCCGGTCCATGGGTTATTACGAGCTTCGTTCAGACATTGTTTGGGACAATGCTGTCGAAGGCGACCTCTACGGAGGCCGGGTCTTCTATCTTTCACCCGAGCTTAATCTGATCCACCTTGCATTGCATACTTTGAATCATGGTGGAGACCTTCGTGATTGGCTGGACCTTGTACTGCTCCTGCATACTGTGAATCTCAATTGGGATCGGCTCATTGCGCTGGCTCGATCGTTGGGGGCTATGCGACCTCTGTTTTGGATCTTCCGCGAACTGGGCGAAAAGTGGGAAACACCTGCACCGACCTACGTGTCAACTGCCTTGGCCTCATATGTACCACGGTGGCTTGAGGATCGCGTCATTCGCAGTCGGTTCGCCTATTTCTGGCGGGTGGTTGCCCGAATTGAGCACGTGCAAGGATGGGGCAATCGGGCTCGGTATCTTCTGGCAAAGCTTACGGCGCCTGCAGCCGATCCTGACACGACAGTGATAGGACGCTGGACCGACTACCTCCGGTCAAAAGTGATTCTTTTCCTTCAACTGTGGCGCCGCGGCTGAAACTTAGGCCCCTACCGTCAATTCGGCAAAAGACTGAATCCAGTTCTTCCATTTCCTCTTAGAGTTGACCTTTCAATATCTGTGTCCATCTGCGTAATCTGCGGATTTTCCATTTCCTCTTGGCCTCAGCTTTCCACAGCATTTCCACAAATCTTCCTCCACTTTGTCATCAACGTTGCACAACTCAATGTCATACTCAGTGCATCGAGGGCCGAGCGAGGCTTCCAAATCGGTTCTTGAGAAGGAAAGGTTCACGGTTCGAGTTCGGACGGAATGATGAAACATCTAATCGCTCTCTTGGCCATCGTGGTGGCCTTTGTCCTTGCGCCTTTTGCTTGGGACTGGCGCGCACCCTTTCTGGTCGACATGCGTCCTCAGATGCTCATGGGATTGATTGGTTTGCCGCTTATTCTCATGTTCCTGCAGGCTTGGGTGCTGCGCACCGTTCGAACCGAACAACGGTTGCTGAAGGTGCTGGCCGCGGCGGGAATGCTCGCCGCGGCCCTGGTCTTGACCACCACGCTGGCCCTGGAAGCTCGCTTTCATTGGATGCGCTACCAGGTTCTGCACGCAGATCCCAGCCGCCTGGAAAGACTGGGCCGACATTTCATCGTGGGTTATCGTGACATCGCGGAAGTCCGGGAACTGGTCAAGCTCCGGGCCATCGCGGGCATCTTCATTTCCGCTCACAATGTGGGGGGCAAGAGCGCTGCCGAGGTGCGGCAAGAAATCCAATCCTTCCAAAAAGAGAGACGAGAACAGGGCCTGCCGCGGCTTTGGATCGCCACAGACCAGGAAGGCGGCATCGTCTCTCGATTGTCCCCGCCTTTGACTCCCATGCCCGCGCTTTCGGAAATAGTACAAAGCCACTCTGACGTTGCGGCACGTGAGGAAGCAGTCCGGAAATTAGCCCGCATCCAGGCCCGGGAACTTGCGGACATTGGGGTTAACCTGAATTTCGCTCCGGTCGTGGACGTGAACCATCAGGTAGTCAATCCGAACGATCTCTTGACCCGCATTTACCGACGTGCGATTTCTTCCGACCCGGCCGTTGTCACCCAGGTAGCAAATTGGTATTGCAGCACCCTTGAAGAAGCAGGCGTTCGGTGCACTTTGAAGCATTTTCCCGGTCTGGGCAGAGTGTTCGAGGACACTCATCGAGAACACGCCAATCTGTCAGCACCTATCACAGAACTCACCGACACGGACTGGATACCCTTCCGTGTGTTAATGCGGGAAAGTCGAGCTTTCACTATGCTCGGGCATGTCCGATTAACCGAGGTGGACCCGGAGCGCCCGGTTTCTGCTTCCCCCTCCGTGGTCGCGGGGATGATCCGAGGCGACTGGAAGCATGACGGCGTTCTCATTACTGACAATTTCAGCATGATCGCGGTTTATCGCAGCGCCGCTGGTATCGAAAAAGCGAGCATCGACGCGCTCAATGCGGGCGTGGATTTGCTTTTGATCAGTTACGATCCGGATCAATATTATCGTGTCATGTACGCGCTGCTGAAGGCAGACGAGCAAAACAAACTGAACAAAGAGGTGTTGAGGCGGAGCGATGAAAGACTGGTGCGTGCCATACAGGAGATCCCATGACATTGGGCAACGGGTATTGGATAAGATTCAGCAACATGTCGGGTTTCGTCCCGCGGTTCGCGGGACTCAACCCGACCTACCTGTACTCACTGTTTGATAGCCCACTGTTATCCATGGTCGCGGCGTTGGGATGGCGGATAGTTCACAAGCCGGGCAACCTGCGGTAAACTCAAGCAATGTCCGAATATACCGCTCGAAAGACCGTTGGGCACATGCCTCGTCTGCCGCTTGAAGGCAGCCTGGATTTGACCTATCGGTGCAACAACGACTGCCGTCACTGTTGGCTGCGGATACCTGCCAATGCGCCTGAGAAGAGTCAAGAACTGAGCTTTGACGAAATCCGAGGAATTGTGGATCAGGCACGGAAGCTTGGCACTCGGGAATGGGCTATTTCAGGCGGCGAACCCATGCTGCGGCCGGATTTCGCTGATATTCTGGACTACGTTATCCGCAAATCGACCACATACTCGCTGAACACCAACGGCACACTGATTACACCCCGGATCGCCCGACTGCTCAAACGAAAAGGGGGCAAGATGGTGGCGGTCTACGGCGCGACCGCCCAAGTCCAGGATCATATTACCCGTAATCCTGGGTCGTTCGAGGCTACTCTGCGCGGAATGGCTTACTTGCGGGAAGCAGGCGCTGATTTCATCGTGCAGCTTATCCCCATGAAAGACAATCATCACCAGTGGCCGGAGATGGTCGAACTGGCCCAGTCGTACAGTTCGGTGTGGCGGTGTGGCGCGGCCTGGCTCTTCTTGTCGGCTTGCGGCTCACCCGAGAAGAACGCGGAAATTGCCGCTCAGCGTCTTTCTCCTCGTGAAGTCGTGGCACTGGATCCGCCCGATGTATCCTTCGAAGAACGAGAAAAGGAAATCAACCTCCAGATTGGAACCCATTGCATGGGTGTCGGCAATCAGGATGATCGCCTCTTTGCAGGTTGCATGGAAATGCGCCGCGAATTCCACGTGGATGCCTATGGCCGGATGAGTTTTTGCTGTTTCGTGAAAGACCCGGCCATGCGTTACGATCTTCGCAAGGGAAGCCTGGAAGAAGCTTGGGAGCAGTTCATTCCTTCCCTAGCCGACAAGGTCTTGGGCGATGAGGAATGGCGCACGAATTGCGGTTCGTGCGAAAAACGACCCCACTGCCTGTGGTGCCCGGTATACGGGTACCTTGAATGCGGGCGCTATTCCGCGCCGGTTCCGTACCTATGCCAAGTGGCTGAGGAGAGCCGACGCTACAAGGAGGAGTGGCGGTCTCGCCATCGGCGCTCTTTCGAGATTGCGGGTATTACAATTCAAGTTGAGAGCGACCTGCCAATGGATGAGGTCCGCTTCGTCCCCGCCTTGCAGCCCTTTGAAGTTCAAACACCGGGGGAAGACCTGGTCACTCTGAAACACGTGTTTGGGGTTCCCGATATGGCCGGCAAAGACCTTGGCGTCCAACTGTTCCGCAAGGTTCCTTGGGCCATTTACCAAAAAGGGGATAGTCTCATTTACCTGGGTATTACTGAAGAATTGGATGGTTCTGATTCGGTGCATCGCGTGGCGGTTTTTGACTCGAATTACCGTCATGGGGTGCTGTACAATCCGCCTGAGCAAAGAGAGGACATTCTCAGAACTGGTTTCGGGGGCCTCACCCTGTTTTCCACAGACCAGATTCTGGTCGCGCAACTGCTGGCACAGCGCCAGGGTTGCTACATACATGCCTCCGGCGCTATTTTGGACGGGCAAGGCCTGCTTCTTGTGGGTCATTCCGAGGCAGGCAAATCGACCGTGACTCGCATGTTGAAAGGTGAGGCAGAGATCCTCTGTGACGACCGGATTATCGTCCGCGGCTGGCCCGAAGGGTTGAGAATTCACGGCACGTGGAGCCACGGCGAACTGCCTGACGTTTCACCGAACTCCGCGCCCCTGAAGGCCGTACTCTTTCTCACCAAAGCTCGTGAGAACCGCCTGGAATTAATGACAGAGAGGCAAGCCATTTTGAATCGGCTCCTGAGCTGTCTTGTGAAGGGGTTTGTGAACCGGGACTGGTGGGATCATACCCTCGATCTAGTGGAGCGGGTGATTCAGGAAGTGCCTTGCTACGAAATGCACTTTGACCAGAGTGGAGATATCGTCCTCCACCTGAGACAACTCGTAGACAACTATCTGCGGCCATCTGCGCAATCTGCGGATCGTCCTACGCGCGGGGGAGCTCGTGACTGATGGAATACGTTGAGCGCACTTCATCGGACCGATTCGATCTGTGGTCCAAGAGGCCGCTCCTCCTTGGCCAACTGGATATTGAGCTAACCGAACGCTGCAACAACAAGTGCATTCATTGCTGTATCAACCTGCCCGCGGGAGATAGCTCCGCGAGGGATAAAGAGCTTAGTACCAGTGAACTACAGCGCATTCTGACGGAAGCGGCCGCGCTGGGGACCCTTGAGGTGCGTTTCACCGGCGGAGAGCCGCTGCTTCGCCCCGATTTTGAGGAGCTGTACCTGTTTGCCCGTCGGCTGGGGCTAAAGGTGCTCCTCTTCACCAATGGCCGCCTGATAACGCCACAATTGGCGGATCTCTTTGCGAAGATCCCGCCGCTCGTACCCATCGAGATTACCGTCTATGGTATGCGACCGAAGTCGTACGAAGGGGTCAGCTCGGTAAGAGGCTCGTTTGCCCAGTTCGAGCGAGGAATGAAGCTACTGCGAGAACGGAATGTGCCTTTCATAGTCAAAGGCGCTTTGCTGCCACCTAACCGGCATGAAATAGCCGAGCTTGAAACTTTTGCTTTACAACTTCCTTGGATGGATCTTCCTCCGGAATACGCCGTCTTTCTTGAGAAACGTAGCCGGCACGACGATTCGGAAAAAGATCGCGCCATTGAAGCCATGCGGCCCTCTGTTGAAGACTGTGTCGCGGTCCTTACCCGCCACCCGGAGTTATCCCGAAAAGAATTGACCAAATTCTGCCGCACCTTCCTGGGACCGCCCGGAGGACTGCTGTTTCCGTGCGGCGCGGGCCATGCCGCATGCGTCGATGCGTACGGCCGGCTACAACCCTGTCTGGCATTACGCGCACCGGAGCTAACCTATGATTTGCTCCGAGGGTCCCTTGAGCATGCGCTGAAACATTTCTTTCCGCGGGTGCGTGAGTTGGCCGCGACCAACCCGGAGTATCTCAAGCGGTGCGCTCGCTGCTTCTTGAAAAGCATGTGCGAACAGTGCCCGGCAAGGTCCTGGAACGAAAACAGCACCCTCGACACGCCGGTGCGGTATTTGTGCTCGCTTGCCCACGCTCAGGCGCGATGGGTAGGCTTGCTGGGCTCCCAGGAATATGGTTGGGAGGTCCAAGACTGGCAGTCCAGGATTGGTATAGCCGGTAGGTCGGGTTGAGTCCCGCGTTCTGCGCGGGACTCAACCCGACACCATCCCCACGACCATGATCCATACGCATTGCGAGGAATTATGCAGTACAGGAGGTCTCGAGCAACAGGCGCAACCTTTTTCTTTACCGTTGTTACTCATAAACGGCGCAAATTACTTTGCTTGGATCTGAACGTGGGGCTCCTGCGGGATGCTTTCCGGTACGTGATGGACCGGCATGTCTTTTCAATCGACGCCTTTGTACTGCTGCCGGATCATCTCCACTGTATCTGGGCCCTACCAGAGAACGATAACGATTTCTCTACGCGCTGGAGGCTCATAAAGAGTTATTTCACCAGGAAATACAGGAACCTGTCCAAGGCAAACCTAGCAACGAACCGAATGGAGAAGTCTCAACAGACAGTAGGTCGGGTTGAGCCCTGCGAAACCCGACATACCATCTTGAACAACTCCGTACAGGCTGTTTGGCAGAACCGCTTCTGGGAACATCAGATAAGAGATGACCTAGACTTGATCAGGCATGTCGAATATATCCATTACAACCCTGTGAAGCATGGCTTTGTGCCATCGCCCCAAGCATGGCCGTACTCCAGCTTCCATCGCTACGTGAAAGAGGGCACATACCAGAGCGATTGGGGCGCCGGAACAGAGATCGACTTTGATCGTGAGATCGGAAGCGAATGAGCGCGTGGTGTTGGGTTTCTTGTGGCGCGGAAATTGTGTCGGGTTTCGCGTGGCTCAACCCGACCTACCAGTGCTCAGCGCGATGGGTAGGCTTGCTAGGCTCCCAGGAATATGGTTGGGAGGTCCAAGATTGGCAATCCAGGATAGCCCGTAGGTCGGGTTGAGTCCCGCGTTCTGCGCGGGACTCAACCCGACGCCAGCATTTCGGATTGCATGTTTTGGAACTTGTACCTTATACTAAATGAAAAATCTTCGAGTTTTGGGTCACGATTTCCCGAACTAACAGAGTCCGCGGAGATAATCGTTTATGAAGCTCCCGCAAAAGGAGTGGCAGACACCCAAGCTGGTCATCCTGGCTCGAAGCGAGCCTGCGGAAAACCTCTACACATACTGCAAAGCCTCGGTATTGGGATCGAGCGGGGGAGGCTACCGTAACAACAGATGCCAGCAAGGCCGTTGGTGCCAGAATTGGTGCTGGGAAAACCATGTCAGGGCTTCATGAAGGGGAGACCTGACTATGCTGCCCGACCGACAGCCGAAAAGCCGCCCCCTAGTGTGCGTCTCAATAAATATTTCTTGGTTTCCAAAGACAGGAGTGAGTTAGCGCTTGATGGAGAACCAACGCAAACCCTGGCAGATGCCCAAGCTGGTCATCCTGGCTCGAAGCGAGCCCGCAGAAAGCGTCTTGCGGATCTGCAAAGCCACGGGAGCATTCCAGGGTTCGTATAATTACCGTGCCAACAGGTGCTCGCGTAACACTTCTTGCTCCAATGTCTGCAGTACAATACACCCCAGGGCCTCGTAGTCGGCATACTGACCCTGTCGCTCGATCGATTGCGGTAAGAATCTGACAAGTGCGCGTCCCTAAAAGCGTTTCTCAGATTCCACAACAAGGAGTCGATTACACCACGATGGAGCATGACCGCAAACTCTGGCAGACGCCCAAGCTGGTCATCCTGGCCCGAAGCGAACCTGCGGAAAGCCTGACCGGGTACTGTAAGGCAGCGGGAGCCTTTACCGGGTCTGCCGCCACATCCAACACTCGATGCCGACGTGAAATTCAAATTGGCCCGTGGACTATTCCGTGCGTTCAGTGTTCTTCGATACACAGCAGGGCTTCGTGACCGGCAACCCGAGTCTGTTGGCAAGTCCGTAGGTCGGATTGAGTCCCGCGTTTTGCGCGGGACTCAATCCGACATGATATCCAAGAATGTTGTCGGGTTTCGCGGGGCTCTACCCGACTTACCAACTGGCGCACCTGTGAAGTAGGGGACTGATTTGACACATGGACACTGACGCTTCTTTAGAAAAAATCTACGTTCCTTCACAAGATATTGTGGCACGCGAGATCGAAGGCGAAATAGTCATCGTGCCCCTTGTTTCGGGCATCGGCGATATGGATGACGAATTGTACACGCTCAATGAGACCGGGCGGGCAGTCTGGAAGCTCCTGGATGGGAAGAGAACCCTCAAGGAAGTCACAGAAGAGCTTTCAGAAGAATTTGAAGGTAATGACATAGTTCAAGACGTTCTTGGATTCGTCTCCGAGCTCGTGCAACGGAGGATTCTCATTGAAGTGTCTTGAGCAGGACACGCTCTTGCTTTCCGGAGGAGCAATGGCCGACCTTATGGCCGCGGTCCTTGGAAAAGGCCGCCAGTTCCGGCTGTGCGCGCGCGGCGCGAGCATGACCCCGTTCATTCGGGATGGTGACAGGCTCACCATTGCTCCGTTATCGGCCCGGCCCCCGCGTGTGGGAGATGTTGTCGCTTTTTCCGTGCCTGGAGAATACGGATCGGGACTGGTTATTCATCGAGTTGTATGGAATCGGGGAACTACATTCGTTATCCAGGGCGATGCCAACGGGTCGTTGGCCGCGATCATTCCTTCCGAACATGTCCTGGGTCGGGTGGTCAAAGCGGAAAGGAACGGCGCCCGCGTCCGTCTCGGGCTGGGCCCGGAAGGGCGGTTGATCGCTTGGTTGAGTCGCACTCGTTTGCTCTGGCGGTCGGTTTGGGTGCTTTGGGGCCGAGCGAGACCTTTCCTCAAGCAACGCAGGCCACAGGAATAGTAGGCTGTAGGTCGGATTGAGTACCGCTTTCTGAGCGGGATGAAATCCGACATCATGTCCAAAGGAATCCGTCGGGTTTCGCTGGGCTCAACCCGACCTACCCTGATTCACCGTTTGATAGCGCAGTGGTATCATTTACTGAATGCTGCGGGCAGCGACTTCTCCGAGCAACTCATGGATAGGCAAGATGTGACATCAATAAAAATCCAGCAGTTCTCCCTATGGGAGAAGCTCCAACAAAAAGGAGCCCCTCTGTCCCTCACATTGGAGATTACTGCTCGCTGCAACAACAACTGCCGTCACTGCTACATTAATCTGCCCGCGGGCGATGCACGGACCAAGGCCGAGGAACTCACCCTTGATGAGATCCTTTCCCTCGCACAACAAGCGTGCGACATGGGTGCATTCTGGTGTCTGATTACCGGAGGGGAGCCGCTCTTACGGCCCGATTTCCCGGACATCTATCTCGGTCTTAAGCGCAAAGGGTTCTTGATCAGTGTCTTCACCAACGCAACTCTCATTCAGGAGCGCCATGTTCAACTCTTCAAACGTTATCCCCCGCGAAACCTGGAAGTGACGGTTTATGGGGTTACGCAAGCCACGTACGATGCGGTGACACGCCGCGAAGGATCCTTCGAAGCTTTTCAACGCGGACTCCAGCGCCTGCTGGAAAACGGCGTGCCTGTGCACCTTAAGGCGATGGCGCTGCGCTCGAACCTGCACGAGCTGCCTCAGATCGCAGACTTCTGTCGCGTCCATACCAGGGATTACTACCGCTGGGACCCATTCTTGAATCTCCGTTTCGACCGCAATCCCCAGCGGAACTCGGAAATCGCGGCGGAACGCCTCACCCCTGAAGAAATCGTGGCACTGGAACGATCTGATCCGGAACGCTTCCCTGCTATTCAAAAGGAGTGCGATAGCCGCGTGCATGAGGAAATCGGCCACCATGGCTGCGATCACCTGCTCCGGTGCGGCGCCGGAACGGAGCATTTCGCGGTCAGTTATAGCGGGCTGTTCCGATTGTGCGAGTCATTGTGGGCATCGGGAACCACCTATGATTTACGCACGGGAAGTCTGAAGCAAGCCTGGAATGAATTCGTGCCACAGGTGCGTGATCTGCGATCACGAAATACGGCCTACCTGGAGACTTGCCAAACATGCCCCATCATCGATCTGTGCCTTTCCTGTCCCGCGCACAATGATTTGGAGACCGACGAGATGGATGGAGAAACCCCGTACTTCTGCGCAGTTGCTCACGCTCGAGCCAAGATGTTGGAGACGGCAACAGGCCAGAAGTAGGGGCGGACTCACGGAGACGTTCAATTCAGGAATCGTCAAGGGCGAGGGCCAGGAAACTCTCTCCCCTGTGGGGCAGGCTTTCCAGCCTGCCGGCGGCCTGGAAAGGCCGCCCCACAAAGAAGTTAGTGGAAGGACCCAGCACCGGTGGCCGACCCCATTTTATAGCAAGTGTCAAAAATAATGTCCGATTGCCGCTTGGGCTTTGGTAGGTGCCGGCCTCCGTGCCGGCACATTTTTCTTAAAAATATCAACCAGCTCGGGCCGGCAGAGCCTGCCCCGGACCCGATCCGGGGGACGCCGGCCCCTACCGCTTTCCTTCAAGCGCGGGCTCTCCAAGAAGCCAAGAGTTTTGACAACCGGCATAGAAATACCGGAGATCCGATCTGGGCAGGCACGAGGTCTGCCCCTACTGCGGACCTTCGGGTAGGACCAGTTCGGGAGGGAATTCCACGATGAATTCGGTGCCACCGTTCTCGTAGCAGTCTTCAATCCTTTGGCAGCACGGGCATTTGGTGATATCTCCGGGGCACAGGTCGCGCGTGGTGGGAATGCACGAGCACCGGTGAGTCTGGAAGCGGATGCTAAATCCGAAGCGCTCGGAAAATATCTTGATCTTCAAGAGGTCCGTGCCGGTGCCCCCGGCGTTAAAGCCGTACCTCCTACCTGAAGTGTACAAATCCGGCTCTTGCACAGGGTAGAACCCCTCGAATATGTTGGGCTGCTCGCTTTCCGGGATGCCCACCCCGTAATCCCGGATGCTGATCCGGTACCCATCCGGGGTCCGCTCTCCTTTCACCACAATCTTCCCGTGATCCGGGGTGTTTTCAGCCGCGTTCCTGATGAGGCCGTCCATCACCGACGTCATAATCTGAGGCTGGAGCTTGATGATCGCGGGATCCGGAGGCGGAAATTCTAACGTGAGCACACGGCCCTGAGTCATGTGGCGAACCTGAAACTCTGCGGCTTGAAAAGCGGTCTGTACCGACACCCCGGCTTCTTCCTCGAACGCGCTGGGGAAGAGCTCTTCGATCTTGTGCCGGATCGCGTCGAGCGCGTCTGCGAGCCAGGGTTCGTCCTCCTTCTCGATCTCAATGAGGTCTTTGAGGTGATCCAAGAACCGCGCAACCAATTCCCGTTCGCGAAATCCCTTTTGTTCCACGATGTAGCCCACTTGACGCTCGATGCTCTTGAGACGTTCCAGGTTGCGAAAGATGCGTTCAAAGGGGAACGGTGACGAGTCCAGGCCCTCTGCCTTGATCCTCCGTTCCGTGTTGTGCAGGGAAGCTTCAATGATAGCGAGCGGCGTCTTCAATTCATGGCTGAGATGGTTGAGGATCCTATTCTTAACCCTGTTGAGTCGCTCCAGCTCCTTGTAGGATGCGACCAGTTTCTCGTACTGGGCCGCTGTCTCCAGAGCCAGAGCAATATTGGTGGAGAGCGCCATGAGGACCTCTACGTCCTCCTCTGTGAACGACCCGCCGATCTTATTGAGCGCGTACAGCACGCCCAGAGCTTTTTCCCTGGTTTTCAGGGGAACGCAGATCATGTTCCTGGTCAGGAATCCAGACTTGTCCTCTACCTTGCGGTAAATTCTTGGATCCGTGGTTGCATCGTGGATCAGCGCCGGCTGGCCGGTTCTGAACACCCAACCGCCAACGCCTTGGTCCTTGGGTATTCTGATTTCCTCCCGCGCGGACGCGAGAAGACTCTCTGTGTCCTGAACGCTGCGCCAGTAGAAGTCGTCCCTCTCTTCATCGTACAAGACCACGCCGGTGCCTTCGCATTCGAGCACAGTGCGGACTTCGCTTCCGATTACATTGAGGAGTTGATCGAGGTCGGTCGTGGACGCGAGCGCCTTGGCCGCGTTGAGGAGCAGGACCATCTTGGCAGGATCGATAGCTGCGCAATACTGACCGCGGACCTGTGGGTCAGGCGATCCTTGCTCGGACTCCGGTCGCGCGGCTCGATCCGGTTCGAGGCCCTGGTTTTTTTGTTCCAATGCCTTGTCCATAGAGAATCATGCGCTTCCGGCAGCTTACCCTATCGTCTTTGACCAAGGGGGAATGCCCGGAGATTGGATGCAGGCTTTTCCAGCATGAGATCACGAGCCCGCTTCGCGATGCCTTGCGGCGTCAAACCGAGCTCCTCCAGAAGTTCGCTTCGAGTCCCATGCTCCACAAATTGATCGGGAATACCCATCCTGGCGGTGCGCACGTGGAGCGATTGCTCGTCGGACAACAATTCCAGCACCGCACTCCCGAAGCCACCCATCACGTTTCCTTCTTCGACAGTCAGTACGCGGCCCGTAAGGGTCGCTTTTTCAACGATCAGGTCACGGTCCAGCGGCTTGACGAATCGCGCATCGATAACGCACGCGGAAGTGCCTTCCTGAGCCAGCAATCTGGCTGCCTCCACCGCAGGGTAAACCATGGACCCGATCGCGACGATGGTGAGATGTCTGCCATCCACCAGGACTCGACCTCGACCCACCGGCAGCAACTGCGGTTTTTCCTTGACCGGCACGCCCTGCCCGTGACCCCTCGGATACCGGATTGCACTGGGGCCACCGATCGAAAGAGCGGTAAGAACCATGTCCGCCAATTCATCCTCGTCGGCAGGCGCCATGAGCGTCATGTGAGGAATATGCCGGACAAAGGCTAGGTCGAAAACTCCGTGGTGCGTAGGACCGTCCTCTCCGACGATCCCGGCCCGATCCAGGGCAAAGACCACAGGGAAATTCTGCATTGCCACGTCATGGATCAGGTGATCGTACCCTCGCTGGATGAACGTAGAATATATGGCCACAACAGGCCGGTAACCTTCGCGGGCAAGACCCGCGGCAAAGATCACTCCATGCTGTTCCGCGATGCCGACGTCGAAGAAGCGCTTCGGAAAGCGTTGACCGAACTCGGCAAGCCCTGTGCCGTGTTCCATGGCCGCGGTGACCGCGACAATGCGGGGATCTTCCGCGGCGAGCTTCAAAAGAGTCTTACCGAACACCGACGTATACGTGGGCGGGCCTTCCTGCTCCTGTGATTCGCCAGATTGCACGTTGAACGGTCCTACTCCGTGGAAGCGGCTTGGGTTCTCTTCGGCGAGACAGTATCCCTTGCCTTTGCACGTGATGGCGTGGAGCAACACCGGCTCTCGGAATCGCTTGATGTTCTGGAATGTGTCCACCAGGTGCTTGATGCGGTGCCCGTCAATCGGGCCCACATACTTGAACCCGAGTTCCTCAAAGAGCCTCCCTGGAGTAAGGAACCCTTTGAGCGCGTCCTCGAACTGTTTTGCCAGCCCATACATGGAGCGGCCCATGCTACCGGGAATGGTGTTCAGGATACTCTTCACTTCGTCGCGGAATCGGCTCACAACCTGGCCTGTCATGATCCTATTCAAGTAAGCGGCCATTGCGCCCACATTGTGGGATATGGACATTTCGTTATCGTTCAGAATGATGATGAGATCTTTCTTTGCCGCGCCTGCCTGGTTGAGCCCCTCGTACGAGACGCCACAGGTTAGCGAACCGTCTCCCACAACGGCTATAACCTTGTGTTCGTCCACAGCAAAGCATCTGGCCTGCGCCAATCCTGCCGCGACGCTGATCGCGTTGCCCGCGTGACCCATATCAAAGAAGTCGTATGGGCTCTCGGACCGCTTGGGAAAGCTCGCGACGCCACCGCGTGTTCGTAGCGTGTGGAAGCGGTCACGCCTGTCGGTGAGTATCTTGTACGCGTACGCCTGATGTCCCACATCAAAGACAACTCGGTCTTGGGGTGGCGCAAAGACCTTGAGCATTGCCACGGTAAGTTCCACCGCGCCCAGGCTTGAAGCCAGATGCCCGCCTCTGCGGGAGACCGTCTCGATTATGAGGCCCCGGACCTCCTGACAAAGAACCTTGAGCTCGTCCAGAGAGAGCTTCTGAATGTCCGCAGGTGATTCGAGGCTGTCCAGTATGGAGCGCTCGGTTGTGTTCACATCCATGTTAGCATCATTCCCGATTGATTCAGTTTACCCGTTTCAAGATATAGCCGCCTATCATGACCAACGGCTCGGCTCGGTCGCCGAAGGAGCGCACCGCATCCTGCGCGGTGTGTATGAGCTCCTGCATTACAGCCCGTGCCCCGTCCCTGCCCAGCAGATGCGGGAAGGTGGCCTTACCCCGCTTCTCGTCCTTTCGTACCGCCTTGCCGAGCTTTGCCGCGTCTCCTTCCAGGTCCAAAAGATCGTCCTTGATTTGGAACGCGGCTCCGAGATTTTCTCCGAAACAACTCAGGAGACTCACTTCTTCAGGCGAGCCCCCTGCCAGGAGAGCGCCACATTTCACCGCAGCACGGATCAAAGCGGCGGTCTTGTTCCATACAATGTATTCGACATCCTCTCTGGAAACCGGTTTCCCTTCACTGAGCAGATCGCTCATCTGTCCCGCGACAAGTTGCCGGGATCCTGAGGCCGCAGAAAGTTCACCGATAACCGCTATCACCCGCTCCAGCCGATGCGCCCTGGCCATCCTGGGAGAGGAGAGCACCTCGAAAGCGAACGCCAAGAGCGCGTCTCCCGCCAGAATGGCAGTCGCTTCGTCAAAGACCTTGTGAACGGTCGGCTTCCCACGCCTGAGATCGTCGTCATCCATCGCGGGGAGGTCGTCGTGAATCAAAGAATAAGTATGAACACACTCCAGAGCGACCGTCAGGGGCAGGATCGATCCGGGATCGCCTCCGACCGCCTCTGCCGCAGCCAATGCCAAGATCGGTCGCAGCCGCTTGCCTCCTGCGAAGACACTGTACCGCATTGCCTTGTGCAGTGCCGCGGGCTTCGCATCCTCCCGCGGCAGGAAGCGGTCCAACGCTTCATCCACGAGTCCCCGACGGGTCGCAAGATATGTATCCAGGTCCATCCGTTACTCGTCCGTGTCGGCAAAAGGGACCCGTTCCATAGTCGCGAGGAGCTCCTCCACGCGGCCTTCTGCCCGATTCAGGATCTCGAACAATTTCTGCCCAAGAGCAATTCCCTGCTCGAACAGTTTCAGGCTCTCGTGGAGACTCAGATCTCCCTGCTCCAGCTTCTCCACGATGGAGCGGAGTTGATCCAGGTCACGATCGAACTGCTCGGCGCCTTCTTGATACTCCTTGGCTTTCTTGGTCGTCATGCCGCGCTCTCACTGGTCGGAAGGCTTACCCTTTTCCTCGCCCCGGTCGGCCTGCTTTGGCGCCTTCAGCTCACTAAGCTCTCGCTTGGCCGGCACATGCCCGGGATAGACCGTTATCGCCTTTATAAAGCATTTCCGCGCAGGGTCTTGCCGCAAAAAGAATTTCTTGTGGATAAACCCTTCCAGATAGTAGCCGTCGGCCATTTGCTGAGGGGGTATTTCCGAGATGCGTTCCCTCAACTTGTTCGCAGTCTGAATGTCAGGAAGAGCGTTCTTCACGTAAGCCGCGGGAAAATTCTGGTACAGGCGTCCTTTGATCTTGGTCTGGGCCATGGCAGAGAGCAAGTCCGCGTATTCTCTGCTCTGCTCCTGGCCTGAAGCCTCCAGAATGTCACGGGCTTCTTCAAAGAGATCGAGCGCCTCCAAATAGTGAGTCTTCTCCACCAGACTTTGTCCGGCCACGAGAAGGGCTCGGGCCGTTACCGCGGCTTTTGGCGCGGGTTCCGCTGTGAATCCCTTCATCGGGCACAGGACCGACAGCAGGCTAACAAGCCACGCTACTGTGCAGATTGACTTCCCGGTTGGGAAGAACCAGTTCCGTGCGCACAGACCCATTGAACCTCTCATAATAGACCTATTGCCGTCATAAGAAAAGATAAACCCGGGCTGCAACTAATCCATTGTCCCAGGATCATTCCAGCCCCCCGTTCATCGAACAGGAATCTATAGGGAGTGACCTAAAAGGCCCAGGTCTGCCCGGCCAGTTCTTCAAAGACTCATGTTCGGCATAGTCCGCTAACGCACCAACTCAAATTCCACTCGGCGGGCGTATTCGGGCTGGGCAGCTCCCGGGGCGCTTCGCAGGGCATCCTGGGCTATTCCGTGAGCTACAACGGATATCCGCTGCATGGGCACTTTGTACGTATCCGCCAGGTACCGTGCCACTGCTTCTGCCCGTCGCCTGGAGAGCTCCAGGTTATAAGTCTGCGAGCCCTTGCCATCCGAAAAACCGTGGAGGATCACCTTTCCTGTCGGATTCTGTTGGAGAAAGGCCGCTACGGCCTGGAGCGCAGCCAAGTTCTGTCCATCAATCTGAGGGTTCTTTGAACGAACCGAAAAAGTTTTGTAGTCAAAGAGCACCGCATTGATTCTCGCAGGCGCCTGAGAAACCGCCGGTTGGGCAGGACCACACGGAACCACCAGGTAACGCTTCATCCACTGGTGCCACCCAGCCGGAGAGCTGAAGTCTCGCAATCTGTTGTAAGTGCCTCGGCCTTTCTCCGCGATCGATTGCAGGAAGAATGTGCCTTCCTGCTCACTACCCACCTGGAACGTGTGAATCTCCAGATCGGGCATGTTTGCTGCGATTTGCTCCGCGGTCTTTACGGGATCGGCCTTACATGACTCCAAGCCGCCCCCAATTACCAACAGAATCGTCTTTCCTTCCGCCGCGGAAGCATCCTGAGCCGCAGCAACGAGCCCGGCCGAAAGCGAACTCATGCCGTAGGAGATTGTCTTCGGGAAAGAGTTTATGAATCGTTCAGGATCCCACGGCCCGACAGCCAGTATGGCCTCAGTATTGTTGCATCCAAGGCCGACTTTGAGGCCGTAATGGCGCAACCCCACGTTAAAGAACCCATCGGCCGTGAGCGGCATCGCGTTCTCGAACGAGCCCATGCTCTCCAGAAAGTGGCGGTACCGGTCTCCGCTTTTCATGAAGCCCGAAGCGTCGAATAGGACCACAATATTGGCGACTCTTCTGCAATCGTCCGCGACTGAAAATCCCGCGGAACAGACAACAGCGGCAAGGACGAGGCATCCGGTAAACACCGCAAAAACACGGCTGCTTCTATGGGATCCCATTCCGGTCCTCCTGGAGAGAGCGCCCCACTGCTGACGCGCGGACTAGCTGATTTGGGAGTGATTAGCAGACGATGGCAAGATTGTCAAGAATCATAGTAAAAACCGACACTAGCGTCAGGGTGGGATCAGAACCTTTATGCAGAACGGGTTCGGCAAATCCTTGACACGAATCACAGCCCGCCTATTCTGAACCCATGACGAACCCCACGCAACCCGATGGACGTGTTGAGCATCTCTATATCCTGGCGCTTTCCGCGGCCGCGGTCTTCGGATCGTTCCTACTCAACCTGTCGCCCACGGGAGCCCCTTATATTGCGGTACCCTGGTTTGACACGCCGCTTTACCTATCCGAAACCTGCTTTAGCCGCCGCTTCTTGGGTATTTCATGTCCCGGATGCGGTTTGACACGCAGCTTTGTGGCCTTGGCTCACGGCCATATCCGGACCGCATTCGAATACAACCTCATGGGCCCTATCCTCTATCTGACATGCCTGCTCCAGATCCCGTACCGATGGATCGAATATCGCGGGCTTTGGCGCGAGAGTCCGCTCTGGCTCGCGGCCTCGAAAAGGTTCGATCTTGTTACGTGGTTTATTGTGGCAGGGCTTCTGGTCGCGTGGCTGTGGCAATGGGCAAGCCCTCTGGTGGCTTGATCCGCCGCACCTGGTGGGAATGGTCTGCAAGATTCCGCAATAGGCGGGAAGGTCTTCGAATGCCCTCCCCATCAATTCTTCAAGAGCTGATGAGCTTTACGACATCTCCTACGGCACAGGAACCGGTATGCCCATAGGCGCTCTCACGGGCTGGCACACCGGAGGCAAATCTGGTAACAAATAGGCTGGAGGGCCGCATGAGGGGCAAGGTCTCTGGTACAGCAGCGACGGGGGCCAAATATCCGACTCGTTGTACGGGGTCATCGGCTCCGCGGCTATTGCATTATAGGGGCCATAGGGGTTGAGTCGCCAACAGAAGCCGTTGCCGGGGCATATCGCGGCCAGAAGCGCTGCGGCGGCCAGGATGATTGCGAATTTGTGGAACATGGCAATATGTCTCCGGAAAGACGTTTTCAAACACATTTTATCGAATAATATTCAATATGTCAAGGTGGTTGTAACAGAGTCATAATGCTTATTCTTGCGATATTGAGAATACGCTTTAGATGTACGAATCGCTATTGACTTATGGTCGAAGTCAACTATATGATTAAGGTTTGCGCCGATTCGGCCTTCAGGACTGTCGAACGCCATGATCATCCGAATAGACGATATCCCCGAGGAGGGCCTCGACCTTGACCTTACTCGGGAAAAACATATACTGACCGATCTGCCCTCGCCGATCCCTTTCCCTCCGGGAGTGGCCATCGACCCTGGGGTGAAAGGTCATCTGCGTGTATTCGTCGATAAGGAGGACATATTCCTCATCGGCCGCGTGCAGGCGGTGCTGCATCTCCAGTGCTCCAGGTGCCTGGAGGATTTCCTCCTGGAAAAGGGCGTAGATCTCAACGTTGTCCTGCGCCGCGGAAGTCCCGCATCTGCACTCAAGGATCCTGAAAGTGACGCGGCGCAAGGGGAAACAGTCTTCATCGAGGGCGATGAAATCTACGTGGGCGAGATCCTCTTGCAGGAGATCCTCTTGGAATTGCCCATGAAACCGCTCTGTCGGGAAGAATGCCCGGGGCTGTGTCCCCGATGCGGAGCTCGGGCGGGCTCGCCTGAGTGCGCGTGCCCGAGGGAAGAGCGCTCGGATCCAAGGTGGAATGCCCTGGCTGAACTGAAGAAGAAACTTGCCAAGTGAACACATTGACTGCCGGGCCCGGAGATGCTGCCGGTAGTCGCGGCTTATGCTTCCACGAAGGAGTGGGCCGGCATACCAGAGAGCCAATTCAGGACAAGAAGGACGTACCATGCCAGTACCAAAGAAGCGGGTCTCCCGCACGAGACGAGACAAGCGGAGGACTCACAAGAAGCTCCAACCAGTCCAACTGGTAGAATGCTCGCAGTGCGGAGAATCCGTGCTGCCGCACAGGGTTTGTCCGAGCTGTGGGTTTTATAAAGGCCGGACCGCGGTTGAAACAGGGGAGTAATCCCGGAAGGCACGAGACCCTGGTGGCCGCACAACAGCCGAAATCAGTGGCTCTAATGTTCCCCGGGCAAGGCTCTCAGTATCCCGGAATGGGCAAGGACCTTGCTGCGGAGAGCCCTACCGCCAGGGGAATCTTCCAGCGGGCGGATGATGTTCTTGGGTATTCCCTGAGCAGGATTATGATGGAGGGTGCTGAGAGCGACTTGACGCGCACACTCCACACCCAGCCAGCGGTATTCGTCCACTCTATGGCGTTGCTGGAGGTGATGCGGGAAAGATCGTCGCTCAATCCGGCTATCGCAGCCGGCCATTCTCTTGGCGAATACAGTGCCTTGTGTGCCGCGGGAGTTCTGAGCTTTGACGATGCGCTGGAAATTATCCATGTGCGGGCCAAGGGTATGGAGGAAGCTCAGCCTCCTGGAACGTGCGCGATGGCCGCGATTATTGGGCCCGCGAAAGACGAAGTCCTGGAGATAGTGAAGAGTTGCCGCGGTGAGGACATCCTTGAAGCGGCCAACTTCAATGCTCCCGATCAGGTGGTGGTCTCCGGGAATCTCAGTGCGGTCAATCGTGTCGTGGAAGCTGCGAAGACAAAACCGCGGACCAAGGCCGTCCTGTTGCCCGTTTCATCCGCGTTTCACACGGTACTGATGAAACCGGCCCAGGTGGCGCTCAGCGAGAAGCTGGCCTCGGTTGAGCTTCGCGCACCAGAGTTCCCGGTCGTGGCAAACGTGACCGGCCGGCCCTATCCATTTCCCGATGGCGTGAAAGGGCTGATGGTAGAACAACTGGTGAATCCGGTACGCTGGACGGACTGCGTAGAGAGCATGAAACAAGCCCAACCCGACGTATTCCTGGAAATTGGACCCGGCCGGGTGCTCAGCGGCTTACTTCGTCGCATCGATCGGAGCGCTTCCGGAATCAGCATCGGAGATCTGGCATCTCTGAACGCGTTTGAAGGTTCGGGATCATGACCGACGAGCTGCGCGCCATGTTCTCACTTCAAGGCAAGACCGCGCTCGTGACCGGCGGTTCGCGCGGTATCGGCCGCGCGATCTGCCTGACGCTTGCTCAGGCAGGCGCGGCGGTCGCGATCAACTATCGGAGCGGAGAAGAAGCAGCGAAGGAGACTCAGTCGCTCCTCGACGCGGCACGCGCGGAATCGACGCTCGCTCCATTTGACGTGAGCGACCCGAATGCAGTAAATAAAGGAGTTGGGCTTCTCCTGGAAAAGTGGGGAAGAATCGATGTGCTGGTGAACAATGCGGGCGTCGCCAGAGACGGTTTGATCGGCCGCATGAAGGACGCCGACTGGGACGAAGTGGTCGGCACCAACATGGCCGGCGCGTTTTACGTGTGCCGCGCGGTGAGCAGAAGCATGATCCGGAACCGACAAGGACGGATCGTCAATGTTGCTTCTGCCGCAGGTGAAGTGGGAAATGCGGGACAGGCCAATTATTCCGCGGCGAAAGCCGGTCTGATCGGTCTGACCAAGGCCTTGGCAAGGGAGCTTGCTCCCCGCAACATCTTGGTCAATGCGGTCTCACCGGGAATCATCGCGGAAGGCATGAGCGAGCACCTCACCGAAGCCCAGATTGAAGCAATCCAGACGCACGTGCCTCTGCGACGGCTGGGCACTTCGGAGGAGGTTGCCGCCGCGGTGCTCTTCTTGTGTTCGCCGATGGCCGGTTACATATCCGGCCAAGTTATAAGAGTGAACGGAGGCCTTTACATGTGAAGCGGCCGGCTCCGCTGTCTTTGCCCGAACGGCAAAGCTTCAGGAGCGGCTGACTGATAGGAACGAAAGAGCTTTTCCAATTCTTGAAAAACGATTATGAACATTCGGGATGGAATGGTCCGGGAGGATACAGGACATGGATGAGGTGGAAAAGAAGGTCGTCGATCTCATTGCTGAAGTGCTTGTGGATGTGAACAAGGAAAATATCGAGCCGGGCTCCAAGATAGTTGAGGACCTCGGCGCGGAATCCCTGGACATCTACGACATGATCGCCTTGCTGGAGGACGAGTTCGGCCTGGAGATCAAGGACGAAGACGTGGAGAAGATTCAGACTGTCCGGGACGTCGCCAATTTCATAAAGGCTGCGAGAGCGGCCTCCTGAGGCGGCAAGCTCGACTTACGCCTTGACTCCGGAGGAGATGTGCCCACGAGAGTTGTCGTCACGGGAATAGGACTGGTGACCTGCTTGGGTTCCGGCGTTGCCTCGAATTGGGAAGCGCTGGAAGCAGGACGATCCGGCATAGGCCCCATCACTCTCTTTGACACCACCAGATTTGCCACGCGTATAGCGGGTGAAGTCCACGGGAGTTTTGATCCCCAGGGCTTCATCCCGGAGAAGGAACTGCGGCGGCTCGACCGCTTTCAGCAGTTCGCATTGGTGGCTGCGGCAGAGGCGATGAAGGACTCGGGGCTCGAGTGCCCCCCGGCCAATCCCTTTCGCTATGGAATCGTGGTCGGCTCGGGCATGGGCGGCCTAGGCACCATCGAAATTGGATTGGACGTCTTCAGGATGAAGGGGCCCAAGGGGACTCATCCGCTGATGATTCCCAAGGTCGTGGCGAATCTCGCGCCAGGCCTGCTGTCAATCAAGTATGGATTCAAAGGGCCGAACTTTGCCCTAGTCAATGCCTGCACTTCCGGAGCCTCGGCCATAGGAGAGGCCTTCCTGATGATCCGTTCCGGCCGAGCCGACGCGATCATAACCGGTGGGACCGAAGCTGTGGTCACGGAGTTCTCCGTGAGCTGCTTCAACGCGTTGCGGGCCCTCTCCACGCGCAACGGTGACCCGGAGAAAGCTTCCCGGCCGTTCGATAAGGATCGGGATGGCTTTGTGATCGCCGAGGGCGCGGGCATCATGCTCCTCGAATCTCTGGAACATGCGACCAAGCGTGGTGCGCGCATTTACGGCGAGGTGATAGGATACGGCGCAACCGGGGACGCGTACCACGTGGTTATGCCTGACCCCGAGGGTGAGGGAGCGTACCAGGCCATGAAAATGGCCCTGGAGGACGCACACTTGGCTCCGGGGAAAATCGATTACATCAACGCGCATGGAACAGGAACCGAACTGAACGACGTCATGGAGACGCGAGCCATTAAGAAGCTCTTTGGCAAAGCGGCCTACTCCGTGAGCATCAGCGGGACCAAGTCCATGACCGGGCACATGATCGGCGCCGCGGGAGCGGTCGAGGCTATCTACTGTCTCCTGGCAATGGCCAAGTCGGTCATCCCACCGACCATTAACCTGGACAACCCCGACCCTGAGTGCGACCTGAATTACACCCCCCTCCAAGCGGCGCGGAGGAAGGTCGAATATGCCCTCACGAACAGTTTCGCGTTTGGAGGGCAAAACGCCAGCCTCGTCTTTCGGCGATTGGACTAAGCCGGCCGCGCCCGCGGGCATACCCGATTTCCGGCTGAGCACATACCGTGCGCCGGGGGACTCGCTCAGCGGACAAATTTCGCTGCCTCGCGCGCAACGGACGAGCTGCCGGCGATGAAGTCAAATCGTTTCGGACCGGTGCAAAGGACTGATATGACTCCCTTGGAGAAAACCGATCCCGCCATCTTTGAGCTGATAAATAAGGAGAAACAACGTCAGCAGAATCGCCTGGAGCTGATCGCGTCCGAGAATTTCGCGTCTGCGGCCGTGATGGAAGCGCAAGGAAGTGTGCTCACAAACAAGTATGCGGAAGGCTATCCCGGCAAGCGATATTACGGGGGCTGCCTACACGTAGACTCAGTGGAGGAATTGGCTCGCAACCGCGCTGCCGAGCTTTTCGGTGCGGACCACGCCAACGTGCAGCCCCATTCGGGCACTCAGGCCAATATGGCCGTCTTTTTTACGGCTATGCAGCCCGGCGAGACCTACCTGGGCATGGACCTCCGTCATGGAGGCCACCTCTCTATGGGAAGCCCGAAGAATTTCTCCGGGAAGATCTATCAGGTTGTCCCGTATTCGGTGCGCCGAGACACTCATCAGATTGATTACGACGAGGTCAGAAAACTGGCCCGCCAACACCGCCCCACGATGATCATCGCAGGAGCGAGCGCATACCCTCGCACCATCGATTATGAAGCTTTCGCACAGATCGCAGGGGAAGTGAACGCCATCCTCATGGCCGATGTGGCTCACATCGCGGGGCTGATCGTCGCGGGCCTCCATCCTTCGCCCGTGCCTTGCGCGGACTTCATCACAACCACAACCCACAAGACCTTGAGGGGGCCCAGGGGTGGGATAGTTCTCTGTCGCAAGGAATTCGCCGCCCAACTGGATTCATGCGTGTTTCCGGGAATGCAGGGCGGGCCTCTCATGCACGTGATCGCGGCCAAAGCAGTCGCTCTTGCAGAAGCAGCCACTCACCAGTTTCGGGAATACCAGAAACGAACTGTGGAGAATGCCCGTGTCTTGGCCGAAGCGCTCCTGGAGGAGGGCTTCTCACTCGTATCCGGCGGAACGGACAATCACTTGATTCTGGTGGACCTCACAGCCAAAGGCATGAGCGGCGCGGAAGCGCAAGAGCTCCTGGAACAAGCCGGGATCACAGTAAACAAGAATCCAATTCCGTTCGACCCCCTGCCCCCAGCCCGCGCGTCGGGAATCCGGTTGGGAACGCCGGCGCTCACGACGCGCTCTTTGGGAGCCGCTGAAATGAGGCTGATAGCCAAGCTCATCTCAACAGTCTTGACAAACAGGGGGGATGAGACGATTATCGCCCGCACTCAAGGGGAGGTCGCAGAAATCTGCCGTCGATTCCCTCTGTACGAATGGGCCGATCAAACGTGCGACGGGCTTTGAATGAGCGATAACCAGCGACGAAATTTGCTCGACATCTGCTTCCCACGGTCAAGGTTCGACCCCGCGTTTCCGCTGGCCTTCTGGTTCGCGGGACTCTGGTTCTACCTCAAGAGCTTCCTCTATCTGTGCTACGTCTATATGCTCGGGCTGGATCCGCCCCCCTATCCCACCGGACTACTCGTGGAAACCGTCTACTTCGCAGCCGCTTTTGTGCCCTGTTTCCTTTTGGGCCTTGCCCTCTGGCACGGAAAACGCTGGGTGGTCGTACCGGCAATCTTCTTCTTCCTGATCGATACCCCTCTGCTGACCTACCACGTCCTTCGCCTCGCCGCGACCGGCGGCCTCGAATCCGGGCTCACCCGGTTCCTCGAATATGGCGGCCTGGTGCTCAACCTTATAGCCCTTGGGTGGCTCGGACGATTCAAGCTCGAGCTGGGGACCCGTAATCCTGCACGGTGACTTCGTTATACCCTTAGCTTGTGTTCTTCGCAGCGTTCGCCGGGGGATTCTGTGTAATCATTCGGTTACGCAGAGGAGTTTGACGCTATCTGTCATTGCGAGGACCCCGGACTCGATCCGGGGGGCGAAGCAATCTGGGTCCTTTAGCGCTGTTATTGGCCGCTGGTAACTGAATGCTTACGACTTCGTGCGCTTTCTGCTTGACAAAAATTAGCCATTTTGATATATTATCTTACAAAGCTAAAGTAAAGGATTAGCAAGTCCGCACAGACAATCCTTTACCCTCCTACCTGAGCCGGGTCGCAACCGAACCCGGCTATTTTTTTCCTATCAAAAGGAAAGGCGGGCATGGGAGCCCGCCGCCAAAACCGTGCCGCTGCCGGCCATTGTCAAGGTTTGCACGCTCTTTCGAGACAAACTTGCATTTTCGGCGACTTACGTCGCACCATTTCCGGTTTTTCCATGCCACCCGTGAAGGGGCATCTGTTGCTTACGGTGTCAGCTTCTTCGAGTAATCGTAGGGATCGACTCCTCCTGCCCGTGCGGCTTCATCCCAGCCGCCGTATGGGCCACTTACGACACGCCACCCAGGTCTGGGTGCTCGGTCCGTAATCCTGGTCGCACCGGACTCGTGTTGCACCACGAAATAGTTGCCTTTCATTCCAACCGGCTCATCGCCACTTCCGCTGGGCCGAGCGACTGTGAAAGGATTAAACGGTTGAATCTCAGCTCCTGCAGCACGTACGGCCGCATCTTTGGTGTCGTAGGGGCCACTCAAGATGCTCCATTCAGGTCCGGGCTCCCTATCGTACACCGTGGTAAATCCCGACTTATGCTTTACCACGTAGAACATTTCTCCAGCCCTGCCGGCCGTCACATCGCCGCTTCCGCTGGGCCGAGCTACCGTGAATGGATTGAATGGCTGGATTTCAGCTCCGGCAGCACGTATGGCCGCATCCCTGGTGGCAAACGGTCCACTCACGATGTTCCATTCGGGTCCGGGTTCCCCATCGAATATTGTCATAAATCCGGACTTGTGCTGCACCACGTACCAGTCGAGGGCCATCGCTGGACTAATTGTCATGACCGCGAAGGCCGCGACCGCCAATATAGTAAAGAGTTTTGTCGTCATTTTTCATCAGGCCTCCTTTCAGCTTTTCAGTCATATAATAGGCATGATGCGCGAAAGGACAAATCCGCAAAGGAGTTTTGTCAACAGTCTGTAATAGCTGGCAATAGGAGCCGAAGGGAGACGTGTGGGGGGCGAGGAGTTCGCCGCCATCGGGTACGATAAGGTGATTTCACTTTCGGCGAGAGAACCGGCTCATTCGCGTTTATTCCGCGAGCGATGCGGCTTGCCTCAATCACTGCATTCTGCCAAGACTGGGGCAGTCAAGCGCTGGAAGCCCTTCCATCATGGCTTCTTGGTGCAACAGTCGAGGGGAAGGATTTCGTCGTCGGGTCTCGTTTCCTGACGCGCTGCCAATTCGTATTTCTGGAGCCTCTTGCTCATCTCCTGAATACATGATCCGTCGGGGCATTTCCTTTTTTCCAGATCTACCGCGGTCCTTTGGTGTTCCACGGCCTTAGCGGGCTGGCCGATTTGGTAGTAGGCTTCAGCCAGCGTTTCCAGTATTATGCCGTCTTTCCCACCGCTGAGCTCGTGCGCCCTCAACGCAAGCCTCAGGGCCTCTCCCGCGTCTTGGATCGACTCATCGGGGCAGGTGAGGAGGAACCAGGCCTTGTCCTGAAGCGATTGCGCATCATCCGGCCTGAGCTTCTCGGCTCGGTTGAAGTCCTCGAAAGCTTCCTTGCATTTCCCGAGTCCCGTATTAATCCTTGCTCTGAGCCTGAGCGCTTCTGCAAAATCAGGGCGCAGTTTTAAGGCCAGATTCACCTCTTGGACTGCCTTGTCCATATCCTTCCCGCGCAGCAGGATGTCCGCGCTCTGCGCGTACGCCCACGCGTATCCCGGATCAAGCTTCACCGCCTGCCCCAGATCCTTGAGCGCCTGGTCATAATTGCGCCGGAGCTTCTCTATAATGGCTCTCTGTCCGAAGGCCAGCGCGTTCCGGGGGTCGATTTCCAGCGCCTTGTTGATCTCCTGGAAAGCCTCATCGAGATTCCTTAATTGCAGATACGCCCGAGAGCGCCCGATGATCGCCGGCGTGTTTCTCGGATTATTTCTCAAGGAGCGACCGAAGAGGGTAAGGGCTTTGTTCCAATTGCCCGCAGCTAAGGCTTCCGAGGCTTCCTGATAGTCCTTGTCCACCCGTGTCCGGTCCAGCATTTGAGACCAGGGAAAGAGAAAAATGGTCCCCAGGATGACTACGATGATAATTGCCACCCCCAGGAACGTGAACGCAACCCAACCGCGCTGGTTCCATCCCATCAATTCCACGCTGCTGCTGCAACCGAAGGTCCTCATGACATCCCCCTCGTTGGTAATAATTAATGTGCAGAAATATTCAGAAAAGGACTCCTACTAATATAAGTTCAAATAGGTAACAGGTGAAAGGCCAAGCCCTTATTGCGGCCCATCCTGGGCCGCAATGGCTCCGCCTCACGTGAATCCCGCGCCCGCGGTGCAGGCATAACAGTGGTCCCCGGTGATCACAGGCGTTCCCTCGGCCGGAGGACCCTCCATCTCCGAGACGTGTCGCCTGCTGCCACCGAAGTAAAGGCCCTCCGCGAGATTGAAGTCGCAATCGAACAGATATCCGTCCCACGAAACAGAGACCAGGCTCCTGCACATGAGGCCGTCCACGGTGCAGGGATTGAAGCTCGTGGAGAGCCTCGCCATATATTCGTCCAGGTTTCCCGTGGTCTCCAGCCAGTTTCGGAATCTTCCCAGAGGCACGTTGGCAAAGGTGTAGAGCCGGTTGAATACGATGCCGTGTTTCCGTTCGAGTTCGAGCTTGAACCGCTTTTCTGCCTGCACCTGAGTCACGGGGAGGTACGCGCCCGCGGGATTGGAAACCAGGTCCAGCTCCAGTCCGGAGCCTTCGCGGCCATAGCCGAAGTCGTTGAGCATTCTAAGCGCGTCGACGCACGTCGCCCACACCCCGGGGCCCCTCTGGGCGTCGGTCTGAGCCGCGTTGATCGCCGGTAGAGAAGCCACTATGACAACTCCGTGATTTGCAGCCAACTGGATAAGGTCTCGAGGTCCCCGCTGCATCATCGCGGTCAGATTGGAACGCAGCATCACGCGCTCGGCAAATGGAACGATCTCCCCGATGACGCACTCCAGATTCTCGTTCAATTCGGGCGCTCCACCGGTGATGTCCACGACGCTAAAGCGACTGCGCCGCGCGTATGAAACCACTTGCCGGACTGTCTCCCGGTCCATGGTCTCTCGGCGGTCCGGCCCGGCATTCAGGTGGCAATGGCGACACGACTGATTACAGATAAGACCAACATTGATCTGTAGTGTCCGAGTCTTGGATCTCTTCAGCTCAAGCCCGTGATCCGAGAGCGTTCCCCAAAAGGTTCCACGAACGGAATCCGCCATGGCGGACGCTCCGTCCTGTCGCGGAAGCGAGTACTCCCCAGCCATCACCCCCTCCTTCCGTCACATGGAGAGCTTCCGAGCGATCTTTCTCATCTGAACGCCATGCACCAGTGAAGCTCCACCACGTATGGCATTGGCCACGTGGAGCGCTTCGGTCATCTCTTCCAGATTGGAGCCCTTTTCGAGAGACGTGCGGGTGTAGGCATCAATGCAGTAAGGACATTGGATGGTGTGGGCCACGGCAAGAGCGATCAGGGCTTTCTCCCTCTCAGAGAGCGCCCCCTCAGCGAAGACCGCGCCGTAATATTCAAAAAACTTCTTTGCCAATTCCGGCGCTTCTTGGCCAATCTCCTCAAATTTCGCCAAATCGCTGGGATCGTAGTAAGTCTCCATGAGGCCTCCTCATACACAATTACAGAATTGCCCATCGGGCAAGAGCCCTATCATTTAATGTAACATATCGAGCGAATCTGTTTCCAATCGGTTACCGACCCCAAGCGCGTTTCCGTGCCCGCCCCCGTTTTCTGCCGCTTGGCGGGTGCAAGTCTTGCGCGCACAATTCTTTCAGTATATGTCTAGTACCGATGCGCTTTCAAAGAAGTAAAGCACGGGGAAAACTTCTTTGTGTAAAGAAGTTTCCCCCGGACCCTCTTCAAGAAACTCTATATTCCTTTGACATCCCTGCTCGGGATTACGTATGGGGTGGTTTGGAGCGACTGTGTTTTGTGTCAAGCGAAAACTTCCCGGTACAGTTCTCTCTTCCTGACCATGGCATTGAGAATGATCAGGAGTTTTCGCATACATGCCGTGATGGCAAC
>JBFLZC010000022.1:0-93250 GCA_040756375.1 Thermodesulfobacteriota bacterium | reverse complement strand
GGTTGCCATCACGGCATGTATGCGAAAACTCCTGATCATTCTCAATGCCATGGTCAGGAAGAGAGAACTGTACCGGGAAGTTTTCGCTTGACACAAAACACAGTCGCTCCAAACCACCCCATACGTACACTCGACCACGGAGACTTCATGCCGAACCTTCATAGGAATCTTGCCTTGAATCGAGAAAACCAGGCCGGATCCTCGTGCTTCCGGTGATAGCGATCGCAAAAATAGGTTTCCACCGCAGCTTGTCTGTTCGGAAGAGCCGCAGACATGCCTTCGCCGCATCCCGCACAGAAATCCGGTGCTTCGTGAAGCCTGCCCCATGTGCCATGACCGCACAAAGGACAGGACCAGATCACAGTAGACTTGTTCAAAGCTCCTCCTTGCCTAAAGAACCTATCTACAAGTACAGGATTGGATGGATATGGTCGTGCATTGATGGCCTTGGTGGGGCAGGCGTCTCGCCTGTCTATTTGAGAATGACTGGCAATCCCGCGCTTCGCGGGACTGTCCCACCAGTTCTTACGGACACACGGTACCGAATTTGGGCAAAAGAGTGATAGGCTTGCGACTTCAAAAGCGGCCTCATTTCGTCACAAGGGAACGCGTCCATTCCGCCTCGCCCAGCATGGGTTCAGGACTCACCAGGCGTGCCTTTTCGCGAGCCGCGCCCATCTCGTCGTTCTGCTCGGACCTGCGCTGCACCGCTTTCGCGCACCGTTTCTCAGCCAGTGCCTCGGCCTCACTCTCAGGAATCAGGTGAGCGCACGGCTCAGGATAAACGCACCGGAGATAGTCCGCATTCACCCTAGGGTAAGGATTGCCGCTGCCGTTGAAGTGAATCACGAAGCGGCTCCTTCGCGATTGATACGCTCTGCACGCGTCTTCGGTGAGCTGGCATCCCCAGCGACACTGGACGAGCCGGGACGCATTGAGCCTCTTCCACTCGTCAACCGTGGCCGGCTTTTCACTCATAAGCCCGCTCCTCGCCTGGACTTCGCTGTTCGTGCCAGTCGTACGGAATGCGCAGATGAACCCGCAGCTTGCGCATAGGAGCGAGCAACCCGAATTCCATGGCCTCCACGAGCTTTACGGCCTCCGAATCGTTGAGTGCTTCCGCATGTCCGCGAATGACGGAGAGCTGGTCATGGAGCTTGTTGAATGAATTCGACATCAGCTTCAGATGATTTACATCGGTCATGTCACACCTCCAGCGAAGTACAGGCCTGTGGTCCAGGGGTACTCACCACCTGCGTGACGGGGCGTAGTCCCTGGATTGGGGCGGAGAAGCGTGGCGAGAGCCAGGCGGGCTTGGCCGAGCCTTTTGCTTTCTTAGCTTTTTGGGTTAACCTCGATCTCATACGATGGGCGACCCCCTTTCTCGTGATGTACCGTTTCTGGCTATTTATAGGAAATTGGCGCCAATCGAGAACATGTGTTCTCCTTCCCCCATGTGACCACAGTTAACCAAACTAGTCAACCCTAAAAACGAAAGTGCGTCGAAAGCGGCCTCGATCCTCGCTTGTGCCCCAAACTGCCCATCTCCCGCCGCCAGACACCCCCTTCCGAAGCGAACGCACACACGAACTTCAAGCCCAGTCTTGGTTGTGATAGGATGGAGTTGTCAGGGGTGATTCATCGTGGGGGGTGACTCGTCCAAAGGCCTCCACAGGAACCCGTCAGGAGGGCTGCATGAAGACGACCCGATTGCTCGTATCCCTATTGTCGGCCGCACTTGTTCTTTGCTCGATCTCATACGCTCAGACCCCCGGCACCACCGGCGACCCGTTTGAGCAGGCCCTTAAGCTGCACAGAGAAGGGAAAGTCCAGGAGGCGGTCGAGTTGTACGAGAAAGTCCTGGACAAGGACATGACTCATCATGGAGCCATGTTCGGGTTGGGATCGGCCTATTATCAAATGGGCAGGTATCCTGAGGCTACTAAGGCGCTGGAAGATGTCTTGGCCTTCTACCCGGACGATGTTGCTGCTCGTACCTTGTTGGCAGAGATTCAGCTCACGCGGGGGCAGCTGGAGGACGCTCGCAAAAATTTCAATGAAGTGCTCTCTGTGCGCCCTGATTTCGTGGCAGCGCTGGTCGGCCTGGGAAAGACAGAGTATTTCCTCGGCAACCGATTTGCCGGAGAAAAGTACCTCAAGGACGCGCTCGCACGGGACCCGAACAATCCTTATCTTCAGCAGACTGTCAGGATGACCGAAGAGGCCAACCGCGAATATCTTCGAGAAGAAGAAGCAGAGCGGCGCCAGAAGCTCCTCCAGGCATTCAACGAAGCGGTGATGCAACAGGGCCGCATCTGGTCGGAGCAGCAGGCGCGCTTACAGGAACAGCAAGCGCTCGCCCAGGCCATGACCCCACCACAGCCTGTTCAACCCAGCATTGAATACTATACTGCCTATCCCTGGTATCCTTGGTACCCTTGGCATCGATGGCCCCCGCGGCCCAGGCCGCCTGTGGTCCAGCCCGTGACGCCTGTTGCGCCTGTGTTCCCTACCAGGCCACGATGACCGTGACAGCCGCGACCTGGCGATCTGCGTATACGGCAGCGCATTAGGATTACGCAGATCTCACCCTCCCCTGTCCTCTCCCATTAAGGGAGGAGACAGGGCTTTGGTAGGCACCGGCGTCCCTGCCGGTGCATCCCCCTCGTCTGGCGGGAGGGTTGTAGGGGAGGGGCAAGGCTGGGCCCGGATAAAGTGCCCGGATTCAACTCGCCGCAAAAAAGTAGGTTCGGTGACATATTCGGGTGCCACTGACTCAGAGTTTCTATGGGTCAGTGCTCTTCTGGGATGCGCCTCCAACACTGACCCGAGCAGGCGCAGGTCAGTGGCACCCAAACCTGTGACCCTATATTATGAAGCGCCGTATTTAGCCCCCGGAACCTTTACCCGAGCCCAAGCTTGCCTGGAGCCTGATCGAGCGGCTCAGCGGTTGCCACACGCCCAGGCCGACCATGGCCCGTTCAGCCCTGAGAAGATTTCCGGCCGCGCTGGGGAGTGCGACGCTGGCCGCGCTGAGTCCGACCGTGCGCTGCCAATCGCGCTGCAACTGGTTCTTCTCTTCCAGTGACCTCAAGTGCGCTTCCCGTTCCGTCATGTCCTTCCATTGACTCGTTCTGAGCTGCTGCTGTCCCTGCTGGAGCTTGAGCTGCCGAAAAGGGCTGTCGCGCTCCCACTCCAAATCACGCTGCCAATCGCCGTGTTTCAGTGTGGCCAGTCGATCGCTCCAATCAGCCTGGCTGGATAGATATCTATGTTGTGTGCCCAGGAGGTTTTGCAGGTCCGCCAAGCCTTCACGATATTGGCTGTAAGATGCTCCCTTAACGTATTTGCCGTAATCCATGGCCTGTCGGAAGCGATCTCCGTAACCCGCGGCAAGAGTCTGCATGGCAGCGTGGTGCAATGACGAGCCCAAACCCGGGCCGCCCCTTACGTTCAGGCCCGACCTCTGAATGCCCGCGCCTCCTGCACGACGGACATACTCATTCAGTTGTTGACGCTGTCCTCCGAGCAAATGCGACATGTACCGAGTTACCGAGGGATCGGATGGCTCCACCGTAGGCGATTCCCAGCTTGAGTAGCTTGTGGAGCCTGCATTCGATTGTGTGGCTCGTGGCGCCAGCGAAGAAGCGTACTTTGCTACGAGATTGGAAATCTGCTCCGTAGGCCGCACCCAGGGGTTTTCTCCGAACGCGGCTTGATAATCGAATGAGCTGATAGGCATTTACTTGCTCCTTGCGAAGAAATGTTTTGACGGAATTCTGTTATGAGAAACAGGCAATTTCGGATATATAGAAGGCATTAACGATGATCATCGGCCGCAGAATTCCCGCTGTAGGGGCGTGATTCATCACGCCCAGGGATATTCGGGCGCAATGAATTGCGCCCCTACACCTTCGCGTCGCTCCATTGGGTCAAAGATTGACGAAACTGGGACATTCTCAGTGAGGAATCATATTATTCTCGTCAGCAGCGTCAAATGCCATTGTAGGGGCGTACGGCCGTTCGCCCCTACCCGGGCCTACCGCTCTTCTTTGAGATGAGTCATGAAAATGTATGTTGCAGCGGCTCTTGTCATGATTGCAATTGCTCTTGCGGGGTGCTCTGTCGTGAACAATCTTCTTTATCCGTACACGGAGCACGGCAAATGCATTGACAGGTGCGAGAAAGAATACCCCGAGAAATCACAGGCTCACATGCAGGAGATGTGCAAGGCACGCTGCCATCGGGAGTTCGCTAGGGAATCTTCTGACCAGGCTCAATCGGCAGCACCCGGTCGGTACAAGCCCCCACCGCAACCATTGGATCTCCAGAAGGACAGAGACCGAATCTTCCCGAAGCAATGAACACCGAGAACCCGGTCTTTCGCCTTGCTACCGGAGTTCCATTTCACCGCACTCGGGGTTTTCGCATTTCCAGACGGCTCGATAGCCGCACGCATAGTCGGGGCTTTCGGGACAGAGCTTCTTCCAGACCGACCACGTGCGGCCGCATTCCGGGCATGTCGCGCTCATCACCGGAACGCCGTTGAGCGTCTGCACGACTGACGCAAGGTAGTGCAGAAAACCGATATAGTTCTCGAGACTACAACCTTCATCGGCCATTTTGTTATCCTGTCACCGGGCAGCACGAAGCGCCGCTGCCGCTGAATACCCACGCGCCGCTTTGAGTGTCCACTGCACAGCACCTCGAACCGCTGGACGAGTATACTTTTGATCTGAAATCGTATCCGGAAAGGCCGTTGTCCGAATACCAACAGCAGGAAGTGCTTCCTGATAAGCTCCCGCTGCATCCTGCGGAGCCTGAAATGTGCATCGCGCTCGTCCCGCTGATGCGTGAAACGCATTCCTGGAGCGTCGCGTGGGACTCGGCGGAGATGTCGGAAAATGAACCCGAGGTTCCTTCGCACCACAAGTCGGCTCGGGTCGGTTTGTAATAATGCTGGCTCCCGGAATAATAGTCACGGCATTTGTAAACATATCCGACCTGGCTCGAATCCGAGTACAATCGGCGGACGTCGTATTGCCCCGAGTAATTCCCACCGCATCCGTTCGAAAACGAAACTGAAACCGAACCCGATCCGCAGCACCCCGAGCATTGATGTGTGCCGCTGAATTGGAGTGGTCCAGTGAGTATCCGCCGCAAGTAACCGTCATACCGAGCAACATTCGCGGGTGTGTTGGTCAAACACGATGTAGAGATCGTCAAATCCGCGCTGGATGAATATGAACATGCACCGCTCCCGCTGAATGCATAACCGGTCCCTTCTGAAAGCACGCTTCCCGATGCCGGGACGATCATGGATGATCCAATGCGCGGGATGATGGTCGTCTGTCCAGTATCTCCGCCTCCACACCCGTCTGTGCCGCTCCAGAAAATGTTTCCGCCGCAACATGCAGGAGACCCGCTGGAACCCACACTCGCAGGATCGCGAGTAACAAACCTCGTTGCGCCGTTTGAATTGTATTGCACCGCGCCGTTCCATGCGACGGACGCTGAGCCGATGCCGGAAAAGGTGCCCATGATCGCCCCGCCGGAGCATGACTCATCCCCGCTGATTGCGCCGGGAATCTCCACGTCATTAGCCCAGCCCGCATCAACTGATGAAGGCGCCATCAGGGTCATCGCGGGCAGAGGGAATATGCCGTGGCTTCCGCAGCAATCGCAATCACAGCCTCCAGGGCTATCCAGGCCGGCCCTCAAGATATAACTGAGCGTGTAGCCTCCGCAAAATTCCTCAGTTATCGGAGCGGCTCCGGAGCAGTTGTCGTACCAGCCCGAAACGAGCGTCGGATCCGGTGTATATTCCAGGATGAGCACTTCGCCTGCTTCAACACCCAGCGATTTGAAGTCGCCGTACTGGCCGCTGAGTTTGCCCCCTCCCAAAATGGAGACGAGGTCCGGGCACTGGGAAGGGCATTGGATCTTGATTCGCCGCACCCTGGCTCCGGCGTCCGCGCAAAAGGCTGAAGCGCTCTCGACGAAGACCTCAAGCACCGTGCAGCCGACGCTCTGCACTCGGGCGCCGCAATCGGTGGGATTCATGGGTCGTGACGCGTCCGAGTACTGCGGCTTGTTGGCGAAGTTCAGCACGGGTTGATCGCAGCACGTGGTAACCGCCGCGTCAAAATGTATACGTTCGACCATGTTCTCGAACTGGAAGAGTGCCCCGCGCTGCGAGTGCTTGCATTGATACTCAGGAAGCTTGTACGGCCACGTCGCAGCCTTCTGAGCTTCGGGAAAGCTAAGATTCTGATACACGTGGTATGCGGTATATCGGCCGGATGCCATGGTGTGCCCTATTCAGTTTGGCTGTCAGGGAAATGAATGCATGTATCGCTTGATGCGGGGAATGCCACGCATATAGCAATGCTCAAAAGTCCTCACGCTATGTAGCCAGAACTCAATGAAGGGGGATCGTGTCTTGGGTGCCACTGCTGGCTTGTCCAGCAGTGCATCACCGAAGACACTCCTGGGCAAGCCAGCAATGGCACCCACAAATGAAGCCGTTCTTACTTTCGAGACCTGCTATAGGAATCGTGGGTCGGATTGAGCAACGCGAAATCCGACGTGAGATGGAAGCAACTTGTGTCGGGTTTCGCACAGCTCAGCCCGACCTACTAGCTGCTAATTCGGACCGGCAGGGACGCCGGTCCCTACCGGCGTCCGGATTCTCGTCACATGCTTCCCCATTCACGGATTACGGACGCGCCCACCTGGAGCCCAAATATGTCCGTCGCGCCGGAAAATTCCATACGGAATTTGAAAAAGCGCCCGGCCGCATTCTGTGGCTTCTGTTCCTGCGCAAAGAGCTTATCGTCAAGGTTGTCCAGTTTGTCGTAGGTATAGGTTAGGTATGAAGAGGTCTCTCCATCAGCGTAGACCTTGAGAACGATTTGAGCACCTTCAGTTTTGCCGTACATCGTGAGTATGCGCAGCAGCTTCTTGAATTCGGGCGCTTCAAAGTGAAGCCAGCCTGTTTCCACCCACCCGCTGATGGGACTTCCCATATCAGTGTCGTCTTCCGGCCCGAAGAGCCTCAAAATGCGGCCCTGATAGTCTCCGCCGTACAAGCCCATCTGACCTACTCTTCCCGGGGCATTGGCGTTGTAATGGTACGCTGTGCCAAGTGCTGCCAAGCTCAGGGTAAATGGTGGAAGCCAACTGCGCAGTGTCAAATCGTACACGATCAGACGGTTGTTCGTTGATTGAGTGGTGCCGCTCACAATCATAGGCACTGACCAGATCACCCAGTTACGCTCAGGCCAGTAAACGCCACACGCATTGTGGAGATGATCCAGGCCGAGTCGCGGCAGATCCGATGCGGGATCCCACCAGGAGACATCCTGGCTGAGCTGGTAAACCTTTAGCCCTGCAAAATACCACGCACCGGTTTGGTTGATGTAGTACAGCCCCATAAGGTTTTTCAAGTCAGCCTCGGTGTGGGGCGCACGAACAAGCACCCGGTTGTTGATCGGGGCCTGGCCCGCGGCTTCGGCTCGTTCCACCGCAAAGGTCTGTCGGTTATATCCGTTGAGCAAGTACCAGTCTTCTGTCTTGGCGATGAAACCCTGATTGAAAGCCTGTTCCGCGGCCACAACCATGTCCTGGCCGCCTATCCTTACGCTCGCACTGTCGTCACCAGCGAAACCGTACTCCTCAAGTGCTCTGGAAATATCGAGCTGATCGGGCGCGTCCGGCCGGTTGCACAAGACCATCCGATCACGCACGGTAAGCGCAAAACGATACTTTTTCAAGGATTCCAGAACCGGCCAAATACCTGCTTCGCTGATGTATGTCTTCGGTGTCAGGCCTTGCGAGAATTTCAACATTACCCAGTAACCGTGCGGGTATTCAGGACCGATGGGACGGTTTTGCTTCCAACCGGCGGGTAAGAGCCACGAGATCTTCCCCTTTTTGCCCAAAGTCTTGCCTGCGGGTTCTTGAGTGCCATCAGAGAACCCGGAAAGATCAGACCAGCCGGAGCCGTTCCAGTACAAGCCGGACATCGTCGAGGAGTTCTCATTATGGTAGTCGTTATGGGCCGTGAGTTCCACGGCATTGAACGGCGTTACATAACCGATGTACATGGCGTCCGCTGGATCGAGCCCCGAAGGATTCTCCAAGTCGCCGTCATTGAGGCGGGCAAAGGTGGGGTACGTATCGTCACTTACCTCCACCGTGAAGTCCTTGGCCGAGTTCTCGGATGCGTCCCTGAACAGGAACCCCAGCGGCGTGTCGGGTTGCCCTTCGCCGATCACTTGCAGCTTCTGGCATGGAGCCTGAAACAGGATGCGGCGCACGGAAGTCCCGGATGATGTGCCGCTTGGAAAGCTTATTCGGAACCAGTAGCCAGGCACGCTGTTCTCAACGAGGTATTCCGCGGCAAAAGGCCCGCCACTGTGGCGGAGGATACCGGTATGATCGAACCCGCCTGTCCCGTCAGCCCAGCCTGAACCGCTGCTCCAAGAGCCGGAGTAACCTTCCACCACGAGGCCGCCGGCGACGGTATTGCCGACCCCCATTTCCACCAGAAAACCTTGGACTCCCGACATATCCGTGCATACTGCCAGCCACCCGCTTTGAGGATGAAGCGAACCGAGATCGGCAACCGTGTCGGGGTCTTTATCGCAGACTTCGGCGGTCACATCGTGCCAGTTAAGGCCGCTGTCGTACGTCACCAGGACCGCCTTAGGCACCGCCCAATCAGATCCCGAATGGTCCAAGCAGCCAGCAAAGACGAGCGGCGGATTGGCAGATCCCTCTGTAATAACCGCTCGATCGTTCAAAGGCGCTATGGAAACAACACCCGCGCCTGACCCCAGATCGTAGATTTTCGTCCACGTGCCGGAACCGCTGCTGACCGGCAAAGCGTCCTTGGAGGCATATAGAAAGCTGCTCTCGTCTTGTCGCACCTGAGCAAGAAGATAGGAGGCCTCGTTCGTAGGAAACCGAACCTGCTTGAGATAGACCACGTCAAGGCTTCCCGACGAACTGCCGGAAAGACCGAAGCCGTTGTCAGGGCCTGTGTGGAACGAGCTGCCGCGGCGGGTTTTGATTCCGCCATCTACTAGATCAACGTTTTCGCCGGCCAGAAGCGCATTGCGAGAGAAGGCCAGAGGATTCTGGCGGTTGTTTCGTATTCCTCCGGTCCAATCAAAGAGGTTGATCACCCGGTAGTTTTCTCGAGTAGATGAATCCATGATTTTGTCCGATTCTGTAAGTACGCGCTTTCGCAAGTTCAATGGAGGTCTTGGTGGGACAGGCATCCTGCCTGTCATTCCTTGGAAGAAAAAACGACAGGCAGGATGCCCGTCCCACCAAAGCCTTCACCACAACTGCTACTAAAATATGACCGCGGTCCTTATCGATACGATCTCAGAGAGAGCTTAGGTGGGTCGGCCTCGCCCAAGAGTTTCTTCTTTTCAGCTTCGTAGAGTTGCGCATATTCCCGGAACTTCACGTCCGCTCCTGGTGCATGGCGATCACGCAGGAACGCTTGCTTAAGTGCGAAGTACACGAACACCGTATCATGAGCTCGCGGAACGGCAGGATCGGGATTCGAGGACGAGCACGTCAATTCGGGCGGCTCGTACGAATGGTAGATCCGATAGCCTGATTGCGCCGTCTCTGCAGGAGCGGGCCACACGTGCAGGGCATTGTTTTGGACTACATATACTTGCGGCGTGCCCTCGGCCTCCGAGGCGCGTTGGATTTCTTCGTATTCCCTGAAGCTGCCAAGAGATATCATCGGTTCGTGCTGTCCACTGAACGAGACCTGATGAATGCTCTGATATTCGGGGATATACGCAAGCAGATCCACTTGCGAGGCGCCCGATTCTGAAGGAATCCGACTTTCTGTTCGCCAGTAATCCTCCTGCGCAATGTCTTTTCGGCACCGATTGATTGCCCGCAGGATGAACTCGTCTGAAAGGAAACCGCCCGTAGCTTCATTGAACAAGTCACGAACGGTGTAGATGATTCTTCCCACCCGTCCGGCGCATTCCGAGATCCCGGTTTCTTCGAGCGCTGTTTCGACGGAAACTTGAAACAATCTGATCGCACCAGGATCCTCATTGGCGGATGCTACGACTCGCGTCAAGGTCAAGAAAAGCACATCGCCCGCGGACATAGAAACGTCGCTGACCTTGCCGGCTAAAGCTGCTCCCGTGACCTTGAAGGTGCGGGCCGTGAGCTGGTGAGCGGTGGTCGCGGAAACGCATTCCTCTGTGAAGATCTCCGTTTCTCCTTGGTCGTGGCTCGTATGCAGACTCGGGCGCATTAATAGGGTGCGAACCTGCCACTGGTGATGTGCCGCGGGAGTGCTGCTCGATTCCTCGACCTTTACGAAGAAGTCGTTACCCGCCGCGTAATTGTCAGGCACGATTATTGAGAAATGCGCCTCGTCGTTGAGCTGCCACTCGGTGAAGCTCACACATGAGACCGAGTCGTATCCTCCGGAAGGGACTGCGCCGGAAGAAGGGACCAGCGCTTGGATTCGGAATTCAGCCATGTTTAGTCTTCACTCCTGGATTCATACCAACTGTCATAGCTAGAGAGCTACAACGATTCATGAAAGCCTTCGGCTTCGGCGAGCACTCCGCGGCTTCGCCTCGGATATAGGCGGTAAGAGCGCATCGTTGCCCAACAATTTGGAAGGGAGACTCATCTCCCCTCCAAACCACCCCATACGTAATCCCGAACAGCGAGACCTCAACCCGACTGCTTTCTAGTAATGTGCGATTAAACAAGCAATTTGTGGGCGGCAGTGGCACCCACAAGTGAATCCTCGCCTACTGTTCGGAACTGCGAGGCATGATCATGCCTGTGCTCTGGACTTGAGCCCCTGCAAGAGATCCATGCAGATGTCCGTGATGGACCACTGGATGCGCCAGGACGGGTAATCGCTCCTGAACTTGGACGTGTCGCTTATGTAAACCCGATGGTCTCCGTGACGTGGCCGGTCCACGTATTCCGTGGCAAGCCGCGTGTTGCCCATTTCCTCCAATAGCTCGACGGCTTCGATAATGGAGACGCTGTTCTCACGACCGCCTCCTATGTTGTACACGCTCCCGGGCCTGGGCGGCGCCAAACACAGGTCATAGATCGCGGCCACAAAATCTGAAGCATGGATATTGTCTCGAACCTGTTTGCCGTGGTACCCGAGGATTCGATAAGTCCGGCCTTCTACGAGGCATTTGGCCAGGTACGCCAAGAACCCATGAAGTTGGGCGGGCGCGTGTGCAGGGCCCGTCATGCAATTTCCACGCAGGCACACGGTCTTCATTCCAAACGAGAGGCCGTATTCCTGCACAAGTAGGTCCGCAGCCGCTTTGTTTGTTCCGTACACTCCCCGACCGTCACCGGGCTCGAGAGGAAACTCCTCGTTCAGCCCAGTGTACGACCAGCCTGGCAGCTTTGAAGAATCGGCGGGTGGTTCCTCGCTGTCCGGTCGCGGCAAGTCATAACGAGTCGGCCGTTCTTCGTAGGGTAGGTCGTTCACCGGGCCGTACGCCTTGCTCGAGGAACAGAAAACAAAAGTCGCTTCGGGTGCATGAGCACGGCACGCCTCCAGCAGGTTCAAGGTACCGGTCACGTTGACGTGAAAATCCACTACCGGGTTCTGCCGTGCATACTCATGCGCAGGCTGAGCTGCGCAGTGGATAATGTGGTCAGGCTCGATTTCGCGCAGGATCTTATGCATCGCCGCGGAGTCGCGCAGATCCGCGCGATATGCCGTGAACCTCTTGGTTTGATTCCTGAGGCGTTCGAGGTTCCAAGTGGTGTCTCCATCGGATCCGAAGAAGCCCTTTCTGCCGTTGTTATCGATGCCGTAAACGTCGTAGCCGTGGGTATCGAAAAGCAGGACCGCTTCAGATCCGATGAGACCAGATGAGCCTGTGACCAAGACTCTTTTCGTTGCCATAAACATCTCCGAGATGATGCGTGCTTATGTAAGATTCACCCAGGATCAGTAGATCCAAATTACACTCTGAGGGAGATCCGCATCGTCATCCACGTGAATGAAGTCCTTTCCTATGCCAATTCTCCCGAACAACGGAAGGGCCGCTGTCAGAAATGCAAACCTGAACGTCGAGTCTGCGCAGCGAATGTCCGCGGCGTGGCTCACACCGGTCCAAGGCACATGCGCAGAGCGTTCCTTGCCCCCTACCTTTCTGTTGTACCGCTCGCAGCGAGTGCCGGAGACGATCGTGATAGGCAGCCCGATCTGTTCTCTAATCATGTCCAGCTTGGCTACGAACTCCGTGGAGATCCGATCAGCATGGTCGCACAGGCCTTCGCACCTACATGTGAACTCGCGAGGGGTGAAGTGCTTGATCTGGGACCAGTCGGAAGGCGCGGCCTCCTGCGGAACTGCTGAATCGGGAGATGTCTTTCCACCGTTGCGACCTGTGCGTTGATTCTTTCCGGTCTTCTTCATCGGGTAAGCTCCGCATCGCCGAGTCGAAGGAAGGTCAGAATCAGGGGCACGAGCAGACCTTCGATCTTTGCGCCGGTTTCAACGTCGATTAGACCTGCGGCGGTGGCCAGCGCTACCGCGAAGGCGACGCCGGAGACGATGATGGTTCTGGACAAGTACCAGGGTTTCTGATTCATGTGGGATGCACTCCTTTCATTTAGTGAGCCAGTCGAAAAAAGCTTTTACTGCTCCGGTCAGAGCTACAGTGAGTCCGCCTAGTATTAGCTTGCGTTCGCGGTTGAGCGCGGCCTGGTCGTTTTCCAGTCGAGTGACTCTCGTTGCCAGATCGCCGTGCCTGTCGTTGCAAGTAGCCTGGAAACGGTTCACAGCCGCCTTCAGCTCACGGGTGTCGTCTCTGAGAGCCCTGACCTCCGCGTGGACTATTCCGATTTCGGCCCTGAACAATTCTTTGAGATCATCGAAGGCGGTCATACTGTGAGTGATGTCGTTTGGCGTCTTAATTTGTTGGGTTTGAAGGACGCGTCTCGTGTGGTGCCCCAGAAACAAGGCTCACGAGCACGGGACGCTTAGTCTCGAGAGTATGCGATGAATCCTCTGGACACCTTAAGGTTTCGCCTTTTCCCACCACGCACGCATGTATTCAAAATGTTGCTTTGAGTGGTAGCTCTTCAATTCATCGAGAAAAAGGCGATCATCGCTCGCCAGGAGCGGCCTTGGTCCTTCAGGTCTTTTACGGTCCGGGATCAGTTCAGGTCTGCGAGTCACTTTTCTCATGGCAAATACTTCACTCCTAGAGCTACGGCATGAAGTCTTACATTCTTTTGGTTTTGGGTGGTCACTTTCAAGCGCATTGTTTGGTCGTTACGCGCGATGAGCCCTGATTTGTCAGCCCGAGCGAACCTATGGGTACCGGCCCCGCTCCAGAAATATGTCAGGCCGCTTAATTGCTCATAGTGTGAACCGTCATCGATGGATACCCACGCCTGGACATCTGTATCCAGGGAGATCGTCTCCTGTGGCTCCAGATGGAGGACTACGAAAGCATCATCAGGGTCGAGCGCGGAAGCTTCCCAGGCGGTGGTCGTCAGAACTATATCATGGTGTTCTGTGTCGTGGTTGAATGTGACCTTGTCCGTGCTTGGCAAATCGTGGCCCGATGCCTTCAAGCCCACTGCCCAGTCGATGGTGGCCGCGGAAGTACTCCAACCTCCGCTTTCGTTCCACGCACTATCGGCCAAGGTCTCAATTTGCGCCTTGGACCACTGGTTCGCACTGACTTCAAAAGCCTCTTCCAGTGCCTTCAGACAGGTGTTTTTTGCCGCGTTTTGCCATGTATCTGTGGCGTCCTTGTACTGCCATGTTCCAGCGTAGTCTCGCACAACATCGCGCCACAGACCGGAAAGAAAAACTTTCCACGTTGACCGAGCGTCAAACGAAATCGCATGGTATGCGCTACTGGAGCCCGCAAGCGACTGTGCAACTATTACACTATTTATGTCTCCCCAATTAGCGCAGTCGATCTGCGATTGATCGGTCGAGACCGCAGCATGCCGGCGTGAGGCGGTGGCTTTATTCTTCACGCGCAGTGCTTCGATGTGAGCATGTTGATACTGTGTCCACTCGGCTTCAGTGATATTTTGCACATTCCATGAATCGGTCGCGGCTTTCATGTATACGTATTCAGCGTTGTTTTTGTATGCGGTTTTGTACGGCCCGCCATCCGCCACGTCGTAGATCACCAGATAGCTTTTCGTCTCATCCATCGGAAATTGAACGTAATCAGAATCCACATATGCCCAAGCGGGAATTGTGACTCCATTATTGCCTCCTCCAAATGTGATTTTCGTCGGAGTGGTGATCCCGTCCCCTGTGCCGGGGTTTCGTTCCACTATGGAACAGTTTGCGATTACTAGTTGTGTGCTGGAATTTGCTCTTATCCTGACCGAAACAAGATCGCCTGATGTGCTGATTTGTGCGGAAGACACCAGTGCCCGAATCGAATACCCTGCAATATCTGTCGCATCGTCCGCGTCCGCTACCTGCTGATACGTAAGGGTCACTAGGTCTCCTACAGCGCTGTTTGGCTGCACATCTGTGCCTGACAGCACGACGCCGTGAATCCCGGTCACCTCTGTTGCATCGGCGACATCCGCACTCAACTCGACTTCGTTATCCTCGTCACCGTCGTTGAAGATATTGACAATGGTTGCGCTGCCACCCGAATGTGCGACCAAGCAACCTTCGTGCACCTCGCTTTCAGTCCCGGCCGCAGTGATGCTGATCCGGTTTGTCCCGGCCTGATCCGATGAGAAATAGCCTTTGTACGCGCTGGTGCGCTGCCAATAAGCTATGGTGCCTTTGAGATCACGGCATTCAAAATCGGAGCTCGCTGCGAAATCAATCTCTTCGATTTGGCTCGTCTGAGCCAAGACCGGACCGCACCAGCCTCCTGAACCATTGTATGTATAAGTACTCGCGCTCTGGTCGATGCCGCTTTCGTTGCCGAACGTGTCTACCGCTATATCGGCAAATTGTTGATCGTCGGAATAGACATCCCATGCGATCATGATCAGACCGTTTTCAATTTGTTCTACCGTCTGAGCCTTGTCGTCCGAGAAATATGCGTGGTTGAGAATGTCCGCGCCGGACCACTTAAGGATCTGGCCCGATGCCGGAGTTTGCTGGAAGACGGTCAAACCGTTGCCCGACGCCAAAACCAGCCCTGACAAGCCATCAGTCGGGTGGAGCTTTCCTGATGCGTATGCACCCATGCCCGATGACTGCGCTGCCACACCACTGATGTCTGTCCATCCAGGAATTTGGCCGGACGAAAGACCCGACACTTCAATGAAGAGGATGTCCTCGCCCTGTCCTAGGCCCGAGACGCCTGTGAGGAGGATGCCCGAACGTCCTGATAGATTCAGAGTGTCGTCTGTCACGTTGGCGTCAAGCGTCGTGATTCCCTGAACAGAGATGTACGCGTACGCATTTCCTGAACCGGATCCGGGCAGGCCTGTCTGGTCCACGCCCCAGTACAGATCTGTGAGCGGATTGGCGCCCGAAGCCTTCAGCACTCGACCCGAAACGGGAGTGGGCACGGTGACCGCGAAGCCGCTTCCCGAAGCCATCACAAACCCAGAGAGCCCTGCGACGTCATCGACAACGCCGGATGCATGGTGGGCCATGCCCGAGATATTCGCCCACGCGGGGATCTGGCCTGAAGTAAGCCCGGAGACCTCCAGACGAATGCTGTCAGTTCCTGACCCGCTTCCTGATGTCGTGCTGAGCTTTATTCCCGATACCCCGCTCAAATTCAGGGAATCTGACGGATGATCGGCTCGCAGAAACGTCTGGTCCACATTCAAGAACGTGTACGCCGCAGTGGTCACGCCGCTCGGATCAGGAGCAGGATTTCCTGGAACATATCCACTTCCGTTGAACACCCACGCCTGTCCTGACTCGGGCGTGCCGCTCAACGGCTTGCCTTTTATGTGTGTTGTATTACCGATAACATGCGTCATGCGGATTGGCCTCAGATCTGTAATTCATGGGGTACTCAAACGAGAGGACAGGCGAACTCGCGGCCAGATTATCTATCGGTTGGGGTCTGGCCATGAACCGGCTGCATTAAAAGGGTTTCCAGCGCATTGAGGACAGCTTGAGGGCTGATGCTGGACATGCAGGGATGCCCTGGGATGGGGCAGACTTCCTGGTCCATGGCCCACTGGTCGCCGTTTATGCACGGTCTCTCCCGAATAATCCGCACGCCGGAAGCGTTCTCCTGAGAAATCGTCTCCGATGGCGGCTCAACCGGTAAGCCGGGGCATTCTCCCTGTATGTTGATGATCTGCAGCATTCGATATCCGAAGTGCTCCGGCTTGGAGCGGCCCCAGAGCACTACTCCGGGAACACCGAACGCGACCGCTGCGTGATGCGCCATGGTATCGACCGATACGAAGAGCCTGGCGTGGGAGACGCAAGCAAAGGCTTCGCGCAAGGGCCGTCTGCAAAAGTCAACGTCCACGCCTTCCACAAATGGCTCCTGGTTGGAGCCTCGAAGCTGAACCACCTTCAGGCCCTTATCATGGGCCCAAGCTATTACTTGCGACCAGTTTTCTATGGGCCAGTTTTTGTTTCTTGAAGCCTGGTAGAAATCAAAGGTCTTTGCGTCGGACCAGGTCGCGATCACCAAGTACGGTGGTTCAACAATGTCACGGACGAGTGAAAGGCTTTGCTCGGAATCTTGCCAAAAGAAGCGCGGGGTGATGTCTTCCGGCAGAGGTAAGTTGAACATCTTACAGTACGCTTCGGCCAGATGCCCTTTCCACTGATTTGCGCTGGCCCATGCGTAGACTGATTTTTCAAGCCTTACGGTTCGCTGCGCTTCCAGAGGGTTGTCAGCGATCTCGTCCACATCAGGATTACCGCTGAGTATCGGTCGGGCCCAGGATGCAAAGACCGCGATGTCTCTTCCGGGATTCGTAGCCCTCATAACACTCAGCATTGGGGTGGCCATGAATCCGTCACCAATCGCGTGACCCAGGCTGATGTGGATTCCCGGCTTAATGCTCCTGCGTTGAGCCATGAATCGCCGGTGGTCTTCAAGATACACGTCGGGCGAGTATCCGCGAGCTCCGCCATTAACTCCTCGCAAATGCCAGGCCACCGCGGCTGGGTCCACGAGGAGCTGCCCACCTTCTACATGCAGTCTCCAGGTCGCCTGTGTTTCGTCCCGGTGTTGTCGAAAGAGCTGAGTTTCAAAGCCGCCAATAGTTTCCAGCCAGCGCCGACTGAAGAGAATGTTGGCGGTGAGATGCTCCACGGGGATCGGCTCTCGTCTCTTGTGTCGAAACCACTGGATGTTCACAGTGTCCGAGAGGCCGTCCACGGTCGCGTGGCGGTATCGAGGATCGTCCGAGCCCAACTCATCGATCTCATGGCCGGGATGTAAGAACAAACCGCCGCAGGCGGTAACGCGATCATCTGCCATAATTCGGGAAAGCCTCGCCAAGTAATCCGGCTCCAGCCAGGCGTCGTCGTCAACCCTGAAGAATAAAGGGTTGTCTGTGGACGCTGCGCCGAACCCCGCTTGATAGGCCGCGCCTATCCGACTCACCCGCGGGCCTTGGACTGTCCTTATGTCGTGGCCGGTCCGACTGATCTCGCTGAGCAGCCTTGGATAGACTCCGAACGCATTCCATTGCACCGGCACGTCGGAATCATCCACGATCACCAGGTCCCAGTGCGGATAATCTTGCCGAATGAGGCTCCAGAGAAGCTGGTGGAGAATATCGGTCCGATTCTTGGTGGCCACGCATACGCTGATCCGCACCGGGTTCACCTCCACGCAAGGACCGACACGTTGACGGTCCCCGATGGTGCGGCTACGGTCAGGAGCGTCTCGCCCGACTGCTTGACCAGCGGTAGATGCTCCACCGTCAGACCATCCTGCGTGAATCGCGCGGGTTCAGAGCCAGCTACTGTTCCAGTGAGCCGTGCGACTTCAGTGTTTCCTTCAATGTGCACGAGCACACCTTTCACATCGATCTCCATGGTAATGGCCTGACCGTTGGTGTCTATGTCGGAAAAGCGCGTGGTAAATAACTCTGATCCGCGCCCGATCAGCGGATTTCCGTTATCGTCTCTTACGGTTGGAAGGATTGGCATATCACGCCTCCAAAACTATGAAGCCGTCGCACCGACCGCGGCCCATCGGTACACGGTGGTGGAGAGTTGCGAACAGTAGAGAAAGGCGCTTGCCCCAGCAGCGAGGGTGATGCTGTCTCCGTTGTTCGGGAAGCCATTGACGCACGCGATGGCCACGTTGCTGTTGGTGTTATTCACCACAACGCATTCTGCCGCGTTTATTGGCTCATTGGGTGTGGGCAAAGTGATGGTAATACCGCCGGTGGCGGCCACAAAGAGCCCGCGCACCATTACATCTTCAGTGGTGAGCGATGCGTTCGCGGACAAAACCATGCATTCGAATCTTGATGGTAGATCACGTCTCATGGGTTATTTCCTGATGCAAAGGGGAGCGCACCCGGCGCTGGCGCTCCCCGATAGCATTTTCCGAATCATCTCGCGCCGGGTAGCGAAGCGGTGTGCTATCGAGGTTGAGGTATCGGGCCTTATTTATCCGAAGTGGTCCAACACGAAAGGGATTTCCTCGTGTCACCTGGTAATTCCGACTCGTGCGGAAATGAAGGCCCACCGGACACTATTGGACCAGTTATGAGTTCGACAGCATGGGAGTTTTTGGGGAGGGGTCCGGGGAGGCCCGTTTTGCAAAAAGGGCCTCCCCGGCAGCTCTTCCAAGAACTCCTGGCTTGGGAAGCGCTTTTACAGCCGGTCTCGGCGGTAGCGTATGGTAGCGCCCAGAAGAGCGACGGGAATGACTGCAGACGCGGAACCGGAGTCTCTCGCAAATCGGAATATGACCAGATCACCGTGCCGGAAGTTGGTCCCGGACTCCGCAGAACCATGCACATGGCCGTCAATCTCAGCCCAGGTGGACGTCATGAGCTTGGCCTGACCTGAATAGGCGGTATTGCCGCTGTAATTGATTTCCACGAAGTCCGTCCCATTATCTTGCGGAGTAACATAGGTTGCGCCGCTCATTTCATCGCCTTCGCCTACCCTGGCGCACGCGAGCTTCCAGGCCACCTTTCCTGAAGCGGAGTTCGTGGTCTCCGACGGCGACGCGGTACTCGTGTACACAAGCTGAACACCGAGAGGCTCGGTGATATTCATCTGCTGGGGCACCCGCCAGATCAGATAGGACGCGTCTCCGTGCGCGGACTGATCCAAACCCGCGATACCTGCGTCTTCAATTTGGTCGAAGTCTGCACTCCCGCAGTGGGGGAAATCCGAGGTCGAATCTCCGGACTTGCCGATCCATGCGAAACTTTGGACCGGGTAATACTCCTCATGGAAATCCGCAGCCGGGGGAGTCCAACCCGGCTTGCGATCGCTTTTCCGAGCTATAGCTGGCATATCAATTCTCCTCGTGGATAGCTTTGTTCAGATCAACCGCAGTGGTAGGTCGGGTTGAGCCCCGCGAAACCCGACATGCTGCGTTGGGCATGATGTCGGATTTCGTCCCGCGTAGAACGCGGGACTCAATCCGACCTACGGCTGCTTTGTTCAGATCACGCGCAGTAGGCTGTTAGCCTGTCGGCAAGCCGTAGATCATGCCGATGTTGGCCCTGGGATTCCGGGCCACGACGCCGTATGTCTGGAACGAGATGAGCCACCGCTGATACCGGCCCTGGGTTGGGATTTCCTTGCGGTCCAACCGATCCTGAGCGAAGTAGCCATAGCTCATCTTCTTCAGGTTCGCGATGATGAGTGTATCCGGTCGCATGTATCGGTCGGACACGATCGGAAAACTCTTGCCGATCTTGGCGTCGAAAGTATCCACGTGGAAGCCGACGCCGTGGTCGTCCCGTTCCATCCTTCGATATGCGATGTCGAAGTCGTGGATGAACTGATGCGTTATCGGATGACAGACGATCCACCAGTCGCCTGAGTTGTAATCCGCGTTCTCCTCAAGCCAGAGATATTTGGCGAGATTGTCCAGATCGGTCTTGTTCAAGGGCGCTGAACTTTTGTTCACGAATACACTGGGATTGGACAATTCCGCCTGAGTTATGACCGGCCAGGTGCAGATCCCGCACATGGTGGGCTCTTCAGTCTTGTTGCCGTACACAAAGTTCGCGCCGTCATGATACGGCCGGGACCTCAGCACCGCGTACGCAAGCTGCCGTCTGAGCTTTTCGAGCAGCGCGGTAACCTGATGCTCTACCTCGTCGGCGACAATCTCGTACTTGGTGTTCTTGCGAGTTTTGGGGATTTCGAAGGTCTCAGCGTGGATCTGGGTACCCACTTCCCTAAAGATCCTATCGAGCGATCGAGGGTCGGACGCGTCCCTATAGTCGGACCAGACCTCGGAGATGACGTCCCAGCCTGTGGCTGAGCCATCATCGCTGAGCGTAGTGTTCCCGTATGCGTTCACTGTCGCTTGCAAGCCGTCCACAGATGCCACCTTCGCCTGAACCCCGTCTGAAGGCCGCTCAAGTATGGTTCCGGGTCGAATGACTTTGCGGACGGTTTCGGTGTTGATTGCTTTGCCGAACAGGTATCCTGTAAATGCAAGCGTGTTTCCGGTGAGTTGTCCGGTCACCTGCGACGGATAGGCCCATTCCTCCATCCATCGCACCACCGGCGTGGCCACAGTCTCACCCACCTTGATCTTGGAGAGCACATCGCTTTGACCCTGAACAACCTTGTCTAAACCTTCGAGCAGGAACTTCTTGATTCGCCGCTCGGACTCCTGATCGCTCTGAGTCCACAACTTCATGAAATCGTACACGTCTCCTGCCATACCAATTTACTCCTCATCAATTAGCCTTTGAGCTTGTTGAGCCCGGCGAACATCTCGTCGAGCGTTTTGGCTTTCTTGATCACTCGATCGAATTCCGCATCCCGGTCAATCGGTGTTGAGACCTCGCCGCCGCTCTCGACGGTGGACCGATTCCGAATCTCCTTGGCTGCCTGAAAGCGTCGTTTGTTCGTGTCTTCCCAGCTTTTTCCCAGACGCTGGATCACATCCGCGGCTTCCTCAGGGGAGAGGCCTTTTTCAAGGATCAAGAGCTCCAACTGCTGTTCATAGGGCTTGAGGTGCGTATGCGCGGGATCTTCGAGGAACTCACGCATGAACCGATCAAACCCGCGTTGTTCCTTGATGGCCTGATTGAATCTCCAGGACATCTCTTGAAGGGCTTCCTGTTTGGAGCGCTCGACCATCATCGCGGTGGTGCCTATGGGGTCCTGCTTGTAAGCTTCTCCAACGTCCCGCCTGAACGCGTCCTCTTCCGCACGCTTCATGAGAAACCGAGTCTCTTCGCCCTTCTGAGCCAGGTGGGCCCGCAATTCCTCCATTTCACGCTCCTTATCCTGCATCAGGCGCCACGTTTCCGCGTAGGCCGCCAGGAGTTCGTCCCGCGTGGGCTCCTTGTCTATTTCCTTGGTTTCGGGAGCTTGCTCCTTTTCTGGAGGAGCTTCGGGGTCGGAAACGGGCCTTCCCTCCTCTTCCACTGCATCTCGCGGCTGATTCGGCGCTGCGCTCAACCGCTCGCTGATCAATTCTCTCAACTTCACGATCCCTCCTGGCGCTTTCTGGTCATTCGTTCCCGGGCCGGGCTTTGATCGAGATCCGGTCCAGTTTGTTGAGAACCATGTCGATACCCGCGACGAAGCCGCGGTTGAATTCCAGATTCTTGTCCTTGTCCAAGCACTCCATAATCTTTATGAACTGCTCCCGTTTGAGCATTTCCAAGAAGGCCGGCAGGAACTGGTTTTGCCACGCCGGACCTGCCGCGCACTCGACGAGGCTGCGCTCGATCTCCTTTTCCGAATCTTCGTCCCAGCCGTCCCTGAAGAGTAGATATTCCTTGTAGAACATGGGCATAGACTCCTCCCTTTTTTGGTCGGGCTTGCGCTAAGCGCGGATCGTCCTAAAGAGCAATGAAAACGGCCCGTAGGGGCGTGATTCATCACGCCATGTTTCCGGGCCCAATGAATTGCGCCCCTACACTCGCGGATTATTCGATCTGAGGCTAAGGAGCCGTTGCGCCCGCGGATTATCCCCCCAGAGGCTATGGAGCCCTACCCACGGCCTGCTGCGCTTGAATCTGGAGCAGTTGAGCCAGCGCGTTGGCGTCTGTGGGTTGAGGTCCCATTGGGCCGCCCTTTTCTACCAGCCGGGGAGGGCCTCCAGCATTTCTCAAGTCGCCTGGGCGTTGATTCACTCCTATGCGGTCGCCTTGCGGGAGCGGACTTCCTTCTTGTGCGAGCTGCTCGGCCTGCGCAGCATCCACACGGCTGATCACGCGGTCTGCCCCTTCAACTCCGATCAAATCCAGATACCGCTTCAGGAGCTCGGAGAAAGAAATTTGAACACCTTCCTGCGCCAGGACCGGCTGAAACTGGGCCAGCGTGGGCAAGGCCCGTTCGATACTCTGGGCCTTGGCCAGCCTCGTAGATTCTTGCCGCGTGAGCGTGGCAACCACGCGATATTTGCCCGACTGGATTTCCGACGCGTTGACCCGAAGCGGGACATCTCTGCCGGCCGCGTCTCGCACCACGATGTACTGATCGTCGAGGAGAAACTGCTGGAGCATGGCCAGCGCAAGCCTGCCCAGCGGTTCCAGGAAGCTGCGGCTGAAAAGGTCTGTGCGAGTCATAAAGGGCGACAGGCCGGACTCCTGCAGAATGTGGGCTTCTGTTGCGGTCTTGGTCTGGCCGCTGACGCCGAGTGTGATCTCGGTGACCGCGGTCCGTTTTTCCAGCAGACCGTAGAGGTAGTTGATGAGGTTGTTGACTTCATGTTGCGGGAAATTGAGTGGTGGGAAGGGCATGATGTCCGCAGGATCGTCAACGGTCCAGACTTTCCCTGGATAGACCACATCTTGCTCAGCGCTGATCTGCCTGGCCGCGGAAGAGCCTCTACGGACGATGAGCTGCGCGTTGGCGGTGAGTCTCGCGTTGTCCTGGGACTGGCTTATGAATTGGGAAATGGAATGGATCAGGTCCAGATTGCCTTCCACCGCGCCCATACCGAAACACCCGGGCAGAGGCGTGTAATGCGCGGCAAGAAAGGGCCTGAGGCCGCACCATAGCACCGGAGCTTCCAGAAGGCGCACCATTATCCCCTCTTTCGGATTGGAGCTCCCTCGTTCGGTCACGATGGTGCAGAGACATTCCTTGTGGCCTTTTTCAGTGGGAATGCGGCCATGCCACTCCCAGACCGTGAGCCTTCTCACCGTATCGGTCTCAATGGTGCGTGCGTCTTCGTCTTGGAGGAGCTCACCTTCATCGGCTCCGGCCTCGGGCGCATCTTTCCAGCGCTCTTCGAAAGCGGCCCGATTGAGGTTGTATACGCCTCGGTCGAACTGCTCCAGGACGTGTTCATAGGTCTTGTCCACTCGATGACCGATGCCGCTATGGCGCTGCACGTCGCTGTGCGTTGCGGTCCAATCGACCAGTATGCGGTCGAGCGGGATCACCTGCACAATGGGACAATCATATACTTTGTCTTCCTCTTCTATGACCTCAAGTGTCCCGTAGTCCCAATGGTAGCGGGTGGCGTCCTTGGAGTACCAGAAGACTTTGGCAAAGACCGTCCCAAAGAGGACCAGATGTTGCAGGATTTCGTACAAGCGCACGTGGATATGGCCCTGGGCCAGTCTGGAGAGGAGCAGCTCCTGGAGTTTGTACGAAGCGGGATATTGAAAATCCTCCTCGGACACCCCCGCAGCGTGTTCAGGCATCACGGTCAGCCAGTCCGGGCCGCCGAATATGGCTTGATACGCACGATCGGCCCATGCATCCACAATGTATGAGGGAGAGAGAATGATGTCCGCCTGCCAGCGGTCATGGCCCGAACCAGCGTTCTTTCTCAGACTCGCACGATTTTCGGATCCCGCTGAACCCTGTCGAGCTGCCCACGAATTGAGGTCTCGGCGATTGTGGTATAAGTCTTCGAGCAGCTTCCAGCGTTCCACCTTGCGATTCACGAACTCAGAGGAAGCCGTGCACCATTGGGACACGTAGGAAAAGGCTTCGTCCTGGAATTTCCGGGAGGGGATGGAAGAAGGCATCAGGGATTCGTTGCTCGAAGCCTCGACGTCCGCCGGTTCATTTTGGACGAGCGTCCCGGGCTGTTCAGAGTGATCGGGCTGCGGTTGCGTTGGACTCTTCATATTTTGAGATTCCTCGAAGGCTTTCTATATGGTCGGGTCGCAAAGACCTTCGAGCACGCGCTCTCGAGCTACCGCCCAAAGGCCGGAAGTTGCGATCCGCTTGCTGTGTCGAGGGAATCGCAGGTCGTACACGCCTTTGATCAGCGCCACAGAAGCCATCTCTTCCAGGATGAGCTTGTGCAAGACTTGCTCGTGCTTCGAACGGACCTGCGTGGGTTGTGATGCCATATGCATGTGCGATGCGCATTCGCGGGCTGTGAAGCGCCGCCGAAAGACGGAGGCAGATTTGTTGACCAAAAGAAGCTCCCGGGCCCACCTTGAGGTTACCAATTCGACGGTTCTCAAAACGGGGGGCCTGGGCCCGGGGCTGGGAGGAACGAGCCTTTGTCGGAATTGCGTCCTGCTTATCTGTTCAGTTTAGACGGGATACCGATATCATGCGTTGGAGATCGGTACGTCGTGCCTACGAAACGGTGTGAAAAGGTAATGGGTAATTCTTCATTTCCTTGCGTTGAGCGGTGTTTTACCAAAGTCAGTTAGAAACGTCAACCATTCGTAGGAAAACCTAATTTTGGGTTGATCCAAACCAGCCACTGGCGTAGCTTTCTTAAGCATTCCGTGCACTGGTAGGGGCAGGTTTCAAACCTGCCCAGTCTGAAACAACCAACCAGGGACGAGTTTCAAACTCGCCCCTACGAGGAATCGTGCTACGATCTTAGCGGGACAGGTATTTCTGAGAGAGTTTCAAATGCCCGCCCGACCGAAAACGGGATTGCTTCGCCTGGCTAGCAACGACTACGCCGACCCTTGCCTCCGAAAAACTGAAGGATTAGCCGGCGACCTAGGAACAACTCGCGCGCCCCAGGCTCGTCCTGGTATACTAGGAGTTAGCTTGATAAGGCCGCGCTAGGCAGTCTCGCCAAGCGGCAGCGCCGAACTATAGAAGGCTGCGTTGAGATGTGCGCCTTTGGATGAGGTTGCAATCCCCCTCTCCCTTCCCTCTTTGTGGGGCGGCCTTTCCAGGCCGCCGGCAGGCTGGAAAGCCTGCCCACAAGGGGAGAGGGTTTTGTACCCCCTCCCTTGATGGTAGGGGGAGGGTGGGTGACCTTTGGCGCAAATCTCAATGCCGTTCGCTATATCAATACCCTTTTGACAGAGGTCATCCTAGGGAAGAAACATGGCCCGTTCAGACGTTCATCCAGTGCATCGATTCGAGCCTTGGCAGGTTTGGCCGGGGTCGTACGACAACCCACCGGCCGACGGTAGTTACCCCATGCCTCCAGCGCCCGGTGTCAGGATCACGAAATCGACTCGTATCGCGTCCATGGGTTCGTGCTTTGCGCGGGAGATAAGGTCAGTGCTGGTCCAGCGGGGATTCTCGTACATTACCGAAGAAACTCACCACCCCGCGTCAAAACATGCCAGCGCGGCGTGGGAGCGAACTTACAACACGTTTTCCATGAGGCAGATATTCGAGTACACGTTCGAAGGTCGTTCTCCTTCGTTGCGGTGGTGGTGCGCGCCGAAGTCGGGAAAGATCCAGGATCCGTATCGGCGCATCATCCTGTACGATTCCATAGAGGAAGCTGAGGCCGACTTTCAACGCCACCTGGTGCATTCGCGCAGGGCCTTGGAGAGCGCGGATGTGCTCATTCTCACGCTCGGCCTCACGGAAATCTGGGAAGGTACGGCCGATCACTGGGTAATATGTCTTCCTTCGGGTCCGTACGTGAACGAAGGCGGGGACATGAGCCGTTATCGGTTCCGGGTGAGCCGATATGAGGAGAATCTGGCCAACCTGGAGCAGATCCATCGCATCATGGCCGCGCACAATCCTGGGTGCCATATCATTGTCACGGTTTCTCCGGTTCATATGTGGGCAACGTTTCGTCTTGATGCGGACGTGATCAGCGCGAGCTGCAATTCCAAGTCAACACTGAGAGCGGTCGCGGACGAGTTCGCATCGCGGCACGAGAATGTGCATTACTTCCCTGCGTTTGAAATGGCCACCATCTATAGGCCGATGCTGGGACAGCCGATCTTTGCCGAAGGCCGCGAGAACTTCCACGTGAACCAGGAAACCGTGGAACACATTATGGAGGAGTTCTTTGCGCGTTACGTGGACGAGGACAACCTTCCCAAGTGATTTGGACGGGCGCGCTCTTCCCTAGATTTGCCGGATGTTACCGGCAGGGAGATCGCGAAGCCGCGCGCGGCGGAGAGAGCACTGCTCTGGCTTTCGGAGCTATGTATTCAACATTGGGGACGATTTGGCCGCGTGACGAACAAGATCTTTCGTGCTAGGTAGTAAAATGGAGGCGGCCCACAGCAGCGTGGGCAATGCCTTGGGTGTCGCGAGGGTATCGCTCACACCCCTAAATTGCACACGTGGGAGAATCAGATGCTGGATTATTTGTGGCTGACGCTCGAAGAAAACACTCCGCCCCCTGTTCCGGAAGCCTCTCAGCCTTTTCTGAGTATGCAAGCCCCCAGGGATAAGGACGACGAGGTTGACGAGGATAAGGAATTGGACGAAGAGGAATATGATGAGGAGGACGAGGAGTGGGACGAAGACGAAGATTGGGACGAAGATGAAGAAGGCGAAGAGGATTGGGATGAGGACGAAGACGAGGAGTGGGACGAAGACGAAGATTGGGATGAAGATGAAGAGTATGATGAGGATGAGTTTGATGAAGAAGATGAGGATTAGTATCGCGCCCACCCAGCTGGTTGCTTACCGAATTTCGGCCTGAACACTAACCCATAAATATTTATAGTCCTTTTCCGGAGCGGGGGCCCAGGAAAGAACCGCGAATCCCGCGTTTCGCGGGACGGTTCCCCCGCGAGGCGGGGTCACCACATCCTACGAGCCACCTTTTCTTGTAGGATGCGGTGAATGAAATGAACCGCATCGGTCGCGGTCTTGCCTTCGCACCATGACGAGGAGCAGAAACATGCAAAGCCTCGACACATGCGGTTCGTCCCGCGCAGAGCCCGGGACTCACCACATCCTACGGGCTAACGCTCTTTCTCTTGGTGGGACAGGCATCCCCGGATCTAGTCCGGGGCAGGCTCTGCCTGTCGTGCCTTGAGAAGAAAGTTTCAGGCCCGAATAGACAGGCGGGACGCCTGTCCCACCAATCTTGTCTGACCGCATTCCGCGAGCTACGCGGGGCTTCCTTCGATGCTGACTTTGGTGAAGTCGATCGGCTGCTTGCATCCCGGGCACTTGTGTGGTCGGTCGAATTCGTCCGAAAAGATTTCGACTGTCTTGCTGCATGAAGGGCACTTGAATGTAACTGAGGTAAGGTTCTTGTTCGCCTCAAATCCGGGACAGTGCATGGGTGTGTTCATGGGCTCTCTCCTTCAATTCTAGTTCAATCCGGCAGGCCAATATCAAACTTCTTTTACTATAGGGCACCGAACTTCCTGCATCAATGCACAACTATCAGGCGGAGAAAAAGAAAAAGGCTGTGCACTGCACAACCTCTATTGCCTCCTATTCAGCGATGGGTGATAGCGAAATCGCCCTGCAATCGGAGGCGGACACCGGAAAGACTGCCGGCTTGGTCTCACAGGGGTGTAAGCACCCCACGAAGGACTAGCCTTCGAGAATCGACCTGAGCTCTCTGAGCTCTTTCTTTATTTCGAGAAGGATCTCTTTGTAATCTTGATCGCCGCTGACGGCTTCGTTGAGTCTCGTCAGGTTGATTTCCGGAGCGGCCTGTGCCCTGGGTTTGTTCACCTTTCGGGCCTTTTTCTCCGCGGACATTTGCTTACGCATTTCCTGGAGGCGTTTCTTGGCCCCGGCTATGGTGAACTTCTCGTCGTACAGGAGATGTTTGATCTCCATCAGAAGTTCAAGATCCCTCTTATGGTAGAGCCTCTGACGTGCTCTCGTCCGGGTGGGTTTAAGGATCTTGAATTCCGACTCCCAGTATCTCAGCACATAGGGTTCCACATCCAGGATTTCGCTGACTTCGCCGATCTTGAAATACTGCTTTTCGGGTATTGCCACATCCATGACTCGACCACCCCTGCTATGAGGATCCGTCCGACCGAGAGCCCATGCCTGACGGAGGGCTAAGCCCTTTTCCGATCCCCCGCGGCCTTCCCCCGATGGTTTCAGGATTCTCACTCCCTCATGCGTGCGCCCACTTCCTTTACGAGCGCATCCACAATTCGAGAATGGACTTCCTGCGCCTCCTCGTCGGTAAGGGTCCGATCCTCGGACTGATATCGAATCCGATAAGCCACACTTTGGTGGCCCGGCGGAATCGATTCTCCTCTATACAAATCGAATAGGACTACGGAGGCAATGATATCATGGCCCAAACGTGAAATCAAGTGTTTAATCACATCACCTGAAACTTTCTCTTCAACGATGAATGATAAATCCCTCTCTATATAAGGGTAGCGCGGGAGAGGCTTGAAAACTCTCTCCTTGCGCGACCGAATCAACAGAGGCTCCAGCAGAATCTCGAAAATGTACACCCGGCCGTTGAGGCCATGTTCTCTCGCTTTCGCAGGGGCAAGCTCCCCGGCGAAGCCAATGGCCTCATCTTCCAGCATCAAATCCGCAGACGCACCGGGATGCAGGAACGGAAGACTCGACGGCACATACCGAGCTTCACCGATCCCCAGCCCTTCCAAGACGTTCTCCAGCGCGCCCTTCACGTCGAAGAAATCCACGAGCATGGCCGCGTCGAGCTGACCGCGTGCATCGATTTCCCCACGGTGGAAATGCCAAAGACCGGGGTATCGCGCGCCCGTTGCCAGGCCTGCCAGACGCAGCTCTTCCCGAGGCAGCTCCTGCCCCGGCCGAACCAGGAAGGCTTTGCCTATCTCGTACAGCTTGAGATCCTCCAGCCAGAAGCTCTTGTTTCGCTTCATTGCGGACAGAAGGCCTGGTATGAGGGATGTCCGCATGACCATCTGATCTTCCGTCAGCGGATTGATCAGAGATAGCGGAGGAGTAGCGTCTCCCGCGGTTCGGAACTCTTCGGCCTCGGACCGCGAAACGAAGGACATGCTAATCACTTCGGTGAAGCCCGAGGCATTCATTAACTCCGCAACCCCACGGACGGCCTCATGGTGCTCTCTCGTCCTGTCAGGTGCGGACCTATAAAGCGGCAAGGACACCGGAATCTTTTGGAACCCATAAATCCTGGCCACTTCCTCAATCATGTCCTCTTCCCGGTCCAGGTCCCAGCGCCAGGAAGGAGGTGTGGCCTCGAAGGTTTCCTTGTCTATATCCTTCGTATCGATCTTCAGCCGATTTAAGCACGAGAGCATCTCTTTCTTCTTCAGGTTTGTGCCGAGGAATCGGTTGACCCTCTTGGCGCGGACCCGGACCGGAGGTCTCGTGATCCGCTTAGGATAAACATCGATGACTCCCGAGAGGATGTCGCCTCCTGCCAGTTTCCAAATAAGGTATGCAGACCTGTGCGCGGCCCAGAACGACCCTTCCGGGTCAACTCCGCGCTCGAAGCGAAATGAAGCTTCGGTAGACATGCTCAGGGCTTTGGAGGTCCTACGGATGCCGAATCGTTCAAAGCACGCGCTCTCAATGAGCACGGCAGTGGTGTCCTCGCTTATCTCCGAATTGAGCCCTCCCATGATGCCGGCCAGACCTACGGCCCTCTTCCCGTCTCTAATCATGAGCGCATTTGCAGGAAGCTTCCGCTCCGCTCCGTCAAGGGTGACAAAGATCTCTCCGGGATCGGAGCGCCGCACCACGATCTTGTGGTCTTCCAGGAACGAGTAGTCGAACGCGTGCAGGGGTTGGCCGCATTCCAGCAGAATGAGGTTTGTGGCATCCACCACGTTGGAAATGGGCCTCATGCCGGCTCGGATCAGCCTCAGGCGCACATCGAACGGCGACGGCCCGATCTTCACCCCATCCACCATCCGAGCCACGTAACGGGGGCAGAGCTCTACGTCGGGCACTTCGATAGTCATGCGGTCGTGGATGGAGGCGGGCACTTCCCGGGTATCCATTTCAGGTAATCGCCAGTCCTTGCCGGTGAGCGCGGCGACTTCCCGCGCAGTCCCCAGGATGGAGAGACAGTCGCCTCTGTTCGGCGTCACGCCGGTTTCCAGGATGTAGTCTTCTATGAACGGAAGGGCCGTGGTCAGGGGAAGGCCGGGAACCGCGGAAGAATCCAGCTCCAATATGCCGGATTGATCGTCTCCCAGCCCGAGTTCACGTTCGGAGCAGATCATGCCTGGGGAGAGGACGCCACGTATCTCCCGTGCGGCTATCTCCAGCCCTGACGGCAAGGATGCCCCCGGGGGTGCGTATGGCACAATTTGACCGACCCTGAGATTGGGCGCGCCGCAGACAACCTTTTCCGAGCGGTCACCCAGGCTGATGTTCGCGAGATGGAGCGTGTCCGCTGAGGGATGAGGGAGTATCTCGTCAACCCGTGCAGTGAGGACCTTTTCCAGGCTCTCGCCCACATGAGTGATGCTTTCCACCTCGATCCCGCTCATGCTGAGCATTTCCGCGATCTCATGCGCGGACTTGTCTATCTCGACGAACTCTTTCAGCCAATTGAAGCTGACGAGCATGTCCGTGTCACCCTTTCCCGAAGATTAGAACTGGTTGAGGAAGCGGAAATCGTTTTCATAGAAGGTGCGAATGTCCGGCACCCCATATTTGAGCATCGCGACCCGTTCGATCCCCAAACCAAACGCAAAACCGGAATATTTCTCAGGGTCATAGTTCACGAACCGGTACAGTTCCGGATCCACCATGCCTGAACCGAGGATTTCCAGCCATCCTGAGAACGAACAGGTTCGGCAGCCCTTCCCTCCGCAAATCACGCACTGAATGTCTACTTCCGCGGACGGCTCGGTGAAGGGAAAGAAGCTCGGACGGAACCGCAATTCTACGCTCTGTCCAAAGTACTCGCGCACGAATGCCACGAGTATGCCTTTGAGGTCGGAGAAGGCGATGCCCTCATCCACCCAGAGACCCTCTACCTGCATGAACATGGGAGAATGGGTCATGTCCGCGTCACGGCGGTACACTTTGCCCGGACAGATGACGCGCACCGGCGGTTGCTGTTTTTCCATGGTGCGAATCTGGACCGGCGAGGTGTGGGTCCGCAGGACTACGTTTTCGGAGAAGTAGAACGTGTCCTGCATGTCGCGTGCAGGATGATCCCGTGGAATGTTCAAGGCCTCGAAGTTGTAATAGTCCAATTCCACTTCGGGACCTTCCGCAAGCTGAAAGCCTAATCCAGCGAATATGTTGATGATTTCGTCCGTGACCCGGTGCAAAATATGGGAGCGGCCCGGAATGAATCTCCTGCCCGGCAGGGTAACATCCACGAACTCTACTGAGAGTCTTTCCTGTTCGTGCGCGTCCTGGAGCGCCTGTTCGGCCTCGTCGAATCTCTTCTCCAGCTCCGCTTTGACCAGGTTGGCCACGCGTCCGACCTGACCGCGTTCTTCAGGCGAGAGATCTTTGAGACCTCTCAAAATGGTAGTCAGTTCACCCTTGCGCCCCAAGACGCTTGTTCTGGCATCTGCCATTGCACGCGCGTCACGGAGTTGCGTCAAGAGTTCAAGGGTATCGGCCCTCAGCTTTTCCAGTCGCTCTATCATCGTATCCTCACGAACTGAAAAAGCGGTCGTATGTGACCGCTCTCCTTGCGCATCGGGAATCGGGCAGAGGATTGGCCGGCTTTAACCACGCCTCCAATCCCTTACTGCCCCCCTACCGTCGTTTGTCAGCTCTGCAAAGCCGTTTTCGCCTGTTGAACGATCTGGCTGAATGCGCCGGGCTCGGCCACGGAGATGTCCGCGAGCACTTTCCTGTCCAGCTCGATGTGTGCGCGTTTGAGGCCCTCAATAAAGCGGTTGTAAGGTAGGCCGTTCAATCTGCACGCTGCGTTGATTCGGGTGATCCACAGGCGTCGGAAGTCACGCTTACGCGCACGCCGGTCGCGGTACGCATAGCAGAGCCCTTTTTCCACGGTCTCCTTGGCCTGCTTCAAGGTCCTGCTCCGGCCACCCACGTAACCCTTGGCCAGTGTAAGAATCTTGTTTCGTCTGGCCCGACTGGCGGGCGATGATCTTGCTCTCGGCATAATGCTCTCCTTCGATCAGCTCACAACAAAGCGGCTCCAAGGCTGAGGCAACCCCACGGGGACGGTTCCTGTCCGGATACCTCCAAAAGACCTAACCGTAAGGCAAGAGGCGATGGATCTGTGCGGTGTCCCTGGCATCGATGAATGTATTTTTCCTCAAGCCCCTCTTGCGCTTGGTGCTCTTACTGGTCAGGATATGGCTGTGGTAAGCCTTCTTCCTCTTGATCTTGCCGCTCTTGAGGACGGTGAATCTCTTGGCGGCTCCTCTGCACGTTTTCAACTTCTGGTTCGCCATGTGAATCTCTCCACTCCAACCCGTGCCCAAGGGCACCCCGGTCGGGGTAAAACGAAACTGAATTTTTTTTTATAACCTATTTCTTTTCCAGAAACAAATCTTTTTGCATCCTTGCACAGCCATTCAATTACGCTGGGTGGCAACAAGGGAAAGGCAGCAACCCGTCATTCCTGCGGAAGCAGGAATCCAGGTTCTTCAATATTTCCTGGACCCCGGCCTTCGCCCGGGTGACGACCTTAGGCCGCGGGATTTCCTTTGAGCCACCCTCGCCAGCCTTTTTTCATCGCGAGACTGAAGGCTTACCCTTCTGCACCAACCGTCCTCACCGGAACAAACTAATCTGGCGCAGCTCTATGGCCTTGCCGCTCGATTCACCAAGGGGCGTGTACCGCACGTATCGGGCCGGGGTTTCTTTTGGCGCATAGTATTCAAATCCAGGCCATTGATCGAACGAGTCCGGCTTCGTTTCATTCACGCGCAGCCAGTCGGTCCAATTTTTACCGTCCGTTGAAACCTCCACGGCCCAGGCCTTAGGTGTGGAGCTTGGACCGCCCCAGACTATCCTCAGCCGCGAGATTGGCAACGTTTCGCCCAGGTCCAGCACCACCTGCGTGGGCTTCTCTGCGGTTCCCGGCGGGACCTGAAGCGATTCCGCGCCTGGGTAGCCCTTAAGAACATGGAGACCACGATCTGCTATCTTCCCGTTCACCAGCACTTTAGCGGTCTTCGCGTAATCCCTGAAATAGGAATCCAGGGGTTGTTTCAGAGGATCGTCCGGCAACAGGGACAGCCCGAACACACGAGTCTTGATCTGATTCGTAAGCTCTTTCGCCAAAATATAATTTGCGCCATTGGTCAGGTGACACCAGTCGGTGAAAACCCACTCGTTCACCGGGTCGAAGATCGTTGTGAGGTCAACCACGTCCAGTCCTGCGTCTTGGCCTCGCTCTTTGGCTCGCTTTACGAGCCGGTTATAGGTGTCCGGCGCGTCATAGAAGCCGATCTTGTGCATGCCGGTGACTCGCTCAATCTCCATCTCAATGGGAGTGAGCTTCTTCTTGCAGTTTCTGAACATTGGTTGCAGGGCAAGAACATGAGGCACGCGATCGGTATCCAAGACCCGATGATAAATGGCCAGAACGTCCGCGACCTGGTCGATATTCCTATCGAGGATGGCCATCTCGTCCGGGGTCGGGTCTCGCGGATGCGCAGAAAAGCCCACGTTTTCAATAAGTATTCCAGGGGCTTCCCCTTTGCGCAGCGCGAGCCACGCGAAAAAGTAGCTATTCCTCTTCAGCCATAGCGCTAGGTAGTTGGTGAGCCCGCTGCCGCTGAGATCCAGCAAGTCCGATATAACTGCGTAGTAAGGACCTTCAGTGAAATAGTTCCAGTCCTGAAGCGGTCGCGCGACCGTGTGCAGTTCGTTGGCGCCGTCCAATGAAATGATCAGATCGGGCTTGTATAGACGGATTTTGGCCAGATACCGCAGCAGGTTGTGATGGATCACGTGACCGGCGATCCCCGCGTTGATTACCCGAACATGCTTGCCGCCGATCTTTTCGCGGATTCGTGGGTCAGCATTCAACAGTTGCTCGATGATGTGCGGAATGGTCCAGCGATAGGTGACTTCGTAGAAGTCCGCGACCGCGTCGGTGGGAGGAACCGGCCCTCGACCGAAGACCACCGAACCTCCCGTCACGAAAACACGGTATTCGTCCGAGGGTTTTTCCAAAGGCACTTCTTCAAAGTCTTTGAAGCTCTGTTCGTTGATATACTCGTACGCGTTGCCCAGGCGTGTATTGCGAATCGAGGCGAAACCAGGCGTGGGTTCGTACCCGAAGATCGGGGAGACCTTTTGGGAACTGTGCCGCGCCATATCTATGTCGCGATCCTGGTACGCCTTGCCTACCGGCGAGGCCTTTATCTGTCGATAGGCCCAATACTCCACCCCGGCCAGGAGCGCGATCACGGTGCCGAGAAGAAAAAGCACGTAGACTGTGGTCAGAATGACCCGAGCGAACACGCTTCTCTTACGGGGATGAGCCTGCACTCGATCTCCTTCACCCGCGTCGGGCGTTGCGGTCGCATCGTCGGTCGGCGAAGAACCGATCGATGGGGGAGATTGCTTCGATTCGGCCATCAACTCCTCCTCGGATATTTACGCGGATTGCTCTTACTAGTAAGTCTCGGCGACGCATGAAAGTGTTGCCAGAGATTCTGGTGCCACGGATGTGTTCCGCACCGCGGGACTCATCCGTGCTTGCCGGTTATCAAGCGATGGCCGAGGGAACCTCTCCAGCGATGGGTTCTCATGCTAAGCAAGTACTACCGGACCAATCCCGCACGGATGAGCCTTCGGCACATCCGTGGCACCAAATCTCCATCGACTCCTGCACAATGGGCACGCGCTTTCAGACAAAAAACCGGAAAACCCCTCCTCGCGCAAGAAGGGGTTTCCACGGATTGAGACATCAACCAAACGAGCCTTGCCGCCGCTCCTTACACGATCGGGTAGATGAACGGCATCATGATCGGCGCACTGGATGCCAGCAGGATAAATGCCGATAAGATCAGCAGCACAATGATTATCGGCGCCAGCCAGTACTTCTTGCGGACTTTCATGAACTCCCACAATTCGGCGATCAGAGACATGCGCTATCCCCCTGGCTAGCCCCCGAAATTGCATGAGCCGCCTTGTGTAACTCCCCGTTGCCCAGCTTCCTCGCTAGAAAAGCGTATAGATAAACGGAGCGAACGTAGGCGAAGTAATCGTCACTGCGATAAGGCCCGACATGACTACCAGGACAATTATGATCGGGGCCAACCAAAACTTTTTCCGGACTTTCATGAAATCCCAGAATTCCTTGACCAGCGACATGGTATCTCCTCCTGACGAGCCTCGTGTGGCCTGTGCCTGGGGCTCCGTGGAGCCCCAGGCCGGATGGTCGCCTAGCTCAGAAGAGCGTATAGATAAACGGCGCTGCCACGGGCGAACTGGCTGCCAGAATGATAAAGGCCGACAAAATGACCAGCACAACGATGATCGGGGCCAGCCAGAATTTCTTTCGGACTTTCATGAAATCCCAAAATTCTCCAATCAGAGACATGAAGTTGCCTCCTAACTCGTCACCCTTACCAACTTATATGCCCCTATTCGGGCACCACGAACCTTGAAAGCCCTCGACTTCGGTATGCACTCCGTGGCTTCGCCTCGGAGAGGGGCACGAAGAGCGCATCGTTGCGCAATAATTTGGAGGGGAGATGCATCTCCCCTCCAAACCTCCCCATACGTAGATCCGACCAGAGTACTTCATCTCGAGAACTTCCATAGGGTTCTTTTAGAACTGTTTTTGGTATCTTTCAATACTGGAGTCTTCTTCCTGCTCCTTCTTGATCCAATATGAGGGCGCTTGCGGGTCCCATTTGCGGTCCATCGGATCTCTTCCCACAGCTCGCATGATCAGCCCGGTGGGAACCAGCACCAGATAGAACACGATGAGCAGAATGGCCCGCGAGACAAAATAGCCCAGAACAACCGCGAAACTCACCCATAGCTTGTACAGTCGCCGAAAGAAAGGCGGGATCAGTCGTGAAAGGCACAGCGCGATCCCTGCTCCGATCCAATAGTATCCGGAACCGGATCCTTTCCAAAGGAGTTGATAAGCCCCGACCAAAGTGCACACTCCAAGAAAGAGAAACGCCAGCAACGTGAGGTCGCGGCTGCTCGGCTCCTTATAGACCGCCTTTATTTCATCTCTGATTTCGGCAATGATGCTCATATGTTACGTTTCGCGTGCTCCCTGTATCTGCTCTGGGGCTGACCTCACGGCCTGAACCATACCTCTCAGTGCTCATTTCATGCAAGTGCTTACAAGCGCTGGAAGCGCTTGCAAAAGATGGGAGTTTTTGGGGGAGGGGTCCGGGGAGGGCCCTTTTCGCAAAAAGGCCCCCCCCCCCCCCCCCCCCCCCCCCCCCCCCCCCCCCCCCCCCCCCCCCCCCCCCCCCCCCCCCCCCCCCCCCCCCCCCCCCCCCCCCCCCCCCCCCCCCCCCAGTCTTCCAAAAGCTCCCGCATTCTGCTCCGCATCGTGCGTCAATCGAGCACGAACTGTTTCCTCCAGTCGACATCATCCTTCAGCGGCGGCTGGTTCTTCTTGTCCAGGACAAAAGGTCCCATCACCAGGTAGTCCATCTCCGTACGCATGAAGCAGAGGTATGCGTCAGCCGGGCTATTCACTATGGGCTCTCCACGCACGTTGAATGATGTATTCACGATAACCGGGCACCCGGTCTTGTTGCGAAATTCCTCGATCATCCGGTGATAAAGCGGATTCGTGTCCTTGTGCACGGTTTGGATCCGGGCAGAGTAGTCCACGTGGGTAATGGCCGGGATTTCGGATCGCGCCACGTTGAGCTTGTCGATACCCCAGAGCTGGTGCTCTTCTTCGGTCATTTGCCGGCGCCTGTCTTCATCCACGTACGCTACGAGGAGCATGTACGGCGACGGTCGATCCAGCTCAAAGTAATCCTTCACGTTTTCCATGAGGACCGACGGTGCAAACGGCCTGAAACTCTCCCGATACTTGATCTTCAGGTTCATCTGAGACTGCATCTTGGGGTTCCGGGCATCTCCGATGATCGAGCGGGACCCCAGCGCTCGCGGCCCGAATTCCATCCGACCCTGGAACCATCCGATCACTTTTCCTTCAGCTATAAGGTCAGCCACCTTTGCTGGAACGTTCCCGTCCTGAAGATATTCGTACGGATACCCGTGAGATTCCAGGAATTCTCTGATTTCCTGCTCGGAATATTCGGGCCCAAGATAGGAGCCCATCTGAGAATCGTGCACGTCGTCGGTCACGCGTTCATTGCCAAGGAGTTGATGCCAGAGGAACAAAGCCGCACCCAGCGCTCCGCCAGCGTCTCCCGCGGCAGGCTGGATCCAGATGTCCTCGAAGGGCCCTTCTCTGAGGATTCGGCCGTTGCCCACGCAATTGAGCGCCACACCTCCAGCCAGAGTGAGATATTTCTCGCCGGTCATCTTGTGAATATGCCGAGCGGTTCGCAACATGACTTCTTCGGTCACCACCTGTATCGACCGGGCCAGGTCCATTTCACGCTGGGTAAGCTTGGCTTCCGGCCTGCGTGGCGGCCCTCCGAAGAGCTTTTCAAACGCCCTGCCTGTCATGGTCAAGCCGTACGGGTACGTGAAGTTATCCACGTTGAGCTTGAACGAACCATCTTCCTTGATGTCGATCAGCTCCTTCATGATTACGTCCACGTATTTCGGCTCACCGTACGGCGCCAGCCCCATGAGCTTGTATTCACCTGAATTCACTTTGAATCCCGTGAAATAGGTAAACGCGGAATAGAGCAAACCGAGCGAATGGGGGAATTTGATCTCGTACTCGATGCGGACCTTGTTGCCCTCGCCCACGCCCCAACTCGTTGTGGTCCATTCGCCCACGCCGTCCATTGTCAGAAACGCGGCACGATGGTACGGCGACGGGAAGAAGGCTGCGGCAGCGTGAGATTCGTGATGCTCGGGGAAAACGATCTTACCGTCGTATCCGATGCTTTGGCCGATCAGCTTGGGCATGTGGAGCTTCTGCCGTAGCCAAAGGGGCATAGCAATGATGAACGAAGCCAAGCCCCGCGGGGCAAAAGAAAGGTAGGTTTCGAGGAGCCGCTCGAACTTGATGAATGGTTTGTCGTAGAAGACCACGAAGTCGATGTCCTTGGCCGTGACTTTGCCTTCCTTCAGGCAGTAGGCCAAAGCTTCGTGGGGAAAGCGATGGTCGTGCTTTACCCGCGAAAAGCGTTCCTGCTGCGCGGCAGCCACTATTTTGCCGTCCTTCACCAGAACCGCTGCACTGTCATGATAAAATGCCGAAATTCCAATTATATTCATGGCCGTCTACCGACAACTCCTCCAGGGTAACTATACCACGGTCCGCTCCAGGACTCACGTCTTGGATTGTTGACCCGGAGTTCTTAAATCATCATATTCATTTTCATGCGCAGGCGGAAGTCCTCTGGCCTCCTACAGCGCCAGAGCACCCGCGTGGAACGCGGGCCCCTACCCTCATACCAGCCCACCCGCCGGAAGTAAATGGGGGAGATGAGAGGTGAGTGATACCGGTTCGCTTTCAAACAAGTAATATCGCATTCTTGGTGGGACAGTTCCGCGAGGCATGGGGTTGCCCATCGTTCTCGGGCCGGCAGGAACGCCGGCGCCTACCAAAATAGGATGTAACTCACGAGTAAACGTCGGGCCACGAACGGTCCGGTAGTGGCCGGCGTCCCTGCCGGCCATCGTTTGATCCTTCCACCGGTGACTGCGTTGGCCGATGTTACTTCTTTAACCGCGCATTGGTATGAGTCTCCAGTTGGCGGCGAGTCTGCATTCTTGCGTCATTGCGAGTGCTGAAGGGGAACCATTTCTGTTGAAATGACACTACAATGATTAATGGTCCGTCTTTGTACTGCCGCGTGCGATAACGGCAAGATGCCTCACGGCGGCGCGTCAATTAGTAAGTCTTTTTCGATTATTCCACCGATTCACGCCTAATTGAAGAGAGGGGGGCTTAAGAGAAATGATCAGAATTGGTATCGGTCGGGGAGTACTTCTTGCTTCAGCCGCAATGCTGGTCTGGCAATTGTCATCCGAGTGGGCTGCGGGCCAGGCTCCTACCGCGGCGCCCGCTGCGTACCAACGGGAAGTCTTGGCCACAGTCGGGGCGGTCCAGGGAGATGCCCAAGTTCAACGTGCGGGAGAAGCGAAGTTTAAGAAAATAGCTGTCAAATCACCTCTGTACGTTATGGATTTCTTGGCCACCGGCAAGAACAGCAAGATATGGTGGAAAGGGGCTTTCAACGCGTACAGTCCGTCAGGAGGTTGGCAACCCGCGCCGGAAGTGACCCACGGCTCGTTGGGCGCGGACTCGGTTTTCGGGTTCAAGCAATTTGAACGCGCCGGCGCGTCCTATCGCTTCGTGGGCTATGTTATGAAAGGGTCGGTGCGCTTCATCAAGTCCCTTCCCAAAACAGACCCTCCATCGTCGTTCATCATCGGCACGCACACCGCATGGATTGAAGTGCTGCCATCGGATCGCGCCGCGGATTTCATCGTCCAGTCGATGAATGAAGCACTCACGACCGTGACCGTGCTATGGGGAAAGGTCCGCGTGCGAAACGTCTCGCCTGAAACCAAGGAATTCCGGATCTTAACGTCTTGCCAGGAAGTGGATGTGGAGAGGGATAAGGAACCGAGCGAGATCAGATGGGTTTCCACCGACACCATGACCAAATTGGTCAAGAGAACCACCATTCCCAAGACCCTACCTGAGGACGTGCCCGCGTGTGAAAGGCTCAAGACTGAGCTGATACTCAACGTGACGGACGTCTTCATGCCACCTGCGGGAGTGGTGTTGTTCCCTGTCGTTCCGATACCTCCTCGGGAACCTAAAGACAAAGAGTGCTGTCCTCCCGGCCAGATATACGATCCTCGGACGGGTGAATGCCGTTGCCCATGCGAGGACCGTGGGCGTCCGGTGACCTTGGCAAGCGTAGGGACCGGCCAGTGCGAACCATGCCGGAACGGAGCAAGGTATAATCCGCAGACATGCCAGTGCGAATGCCCTTGTCCGCCCGGACAGTTCCTGTTGCCGGGGCAAGGGTGCGTGCCGACATGCCCATCCGGGTATATTCCAAGTTACGACGTGAGCAGCGCTGCTCCACAGCGGTGTCCGGTTTGCCAGGGGCAGGACAGCACTGTACCACTACCACCCATTCAACCATGCCAGGCTAACGAGCAGTGCGGCCCTTGCGAGGTATGCCGTGACAATAGCTGTGTCCCGCGAATATGCCCCGACGGCCAATACCTTGACCGGCAAAGCTGCGAATGCCGTCCGGCTACAAACTTTATTTCTAGGCCGTGCGAGGCTGACACCCAGTGCCCTTCGTGCCAGAGATGTGTGATCGGCGTTTGTCAAAGCCAGATAATCTGCCCTGAACGACAGCGGCTTAATTTGGCCACCTGCCAATGCGAACCTCTACCCACCAACGGCATCACAACACTGACCACGGTACCCACCGGGGAGCCCGAAGGATGTCAAAGCAACCGCGACTGCCCCAAAGGACAGATTTGTCGCGGCGGCAAATGCGTGAAGCGGCCCCCACCCCGTGAAGAGCCGCCCGAAGAGATTTCCGAGCCTCTCATACAAGAGCCGTCAGAGGAACCGACTGTAATCACTCCGTTTCCGGGGGGAACCGGAATCGGAATACGCATAGGTCCCGGAGGACCAGACCGCGGGGCCGCGCCTCCACGACAGCGGGTTCCGAGGGCGCCCAAGCCGAACTAGTTTCCCGGGCTGAGGATTTGATAGTCGACCCAAGGCTGAGAGTTCAATTGCATGAACTCTCAGCCTTAGGCACGTGTTCGCATCATGGAAGCATCTCTAGGACCCGCTACAGTGACTCCCATAATCCCTGTGTGACTCGCAGCTGCTGAACGCTGTCGTTCCTGCGAAAGCAGGAATCCAGTCCTGAGGCCTTGGAACAAGGTTTTCGACTGTCCGCCTATTGGGATTCTGGATTCCCGCGTGCGCGCATAGGCGTTAAGTTAACACACTTAGTGTGTGTGATTTCAGGTAGTTATCACCCTCCCCCTACCCCCTCCCGTCAAGGGAGGGGAGTTCAAAAACCCTCTCCCCTGGCGGGAGAGGGAAGGGTGAGGGGGAATTTCATGATGCGATTAGGTCCTTAACTTAACGCCTATGCGCGTGCGCGGGAATGACGATTAGTGCCCACTGGGTATGTTCCCTTGGAGTTTCCGTCTCGTGGAGAAACTCGCGCCATTCTTGGGCAACCGGTATATAGACGGGCACACCTGACTATTCATGTCGGAGCGCTTCGATAGGTCTGAGGCGTGAGGCTTTGTACGCAGGGTAGAATCCAAAGAAGACTCCCACCGCGGCAGAGAACAGGAGAGCGACGAGTACCACCGAAGGACTGATCAGCGCAGGCCAGCCGCTCTTGTGCGCAAAGATGAACGCGCCCCCAATTCCTGCGATAAGCCCAATCATCCCGCCCAACATGGAAAGTACCGCGGCTTCAATGAGGAATTGGAAAAGGATGTCAAAAGACCGCGCCCCAACCGCGGCCCGAATCCCGATTTCTCGCGTTCGCTCGGTAACCGATACCAACATGATGTTCATGATGCCGATGCCGCCCACTAGCAGGGAAATCGCGGCAATGGCTCCCAGCAACGCGGTCATGATGTTGAGTGTGCTCTGCGCGGTGTTGAGCACTTCGGTGAGGTTGCGGACAGAGAAATCCTTTTCCTGGTACCGGCTCATCTTGTGGCGTCGGGACAGCACGTCGTCAATCTGCTTCTCGGCTTCCGGGATTTGCTCTATGGTCTTGGCCTGGACAAGAATCGCCCTTATCTCGTCTCGAAACGGGCTGCCAAAAAGCCTGGTCTGCGAGGTCTTGATCGGAACGAAGATCGCGTCGTCCTGGTCTTCGCCCCTAGGGGACTGGCCTTTTGACTCCAGTACCCCGATCACCTGGAAGGGCACATTCTGAATTCTCACTATCTTACCGAGCACGTAGGTCGATCCCATCAGGTTGTCAACCACTGTGGAACCAAGAATGCACACCTTGGCGGCCCTGCGCTCCTCCTGCGCGGTGAAGTCCCTGCCGTATCGCAAAGGCCATTCTCTGATGAGGAAGTATTCGTTGGTGGTCCCGGTGACTCTGGTACGCCAGTTCTTGTTCCCGTAGACCACTTGGGTCACTTCTCCCCAGACCGGCGCGGCATGCTTCACCGCGGGACAATCCCGCTCAATCGCTTCCGCGTCCGCGTTGATAAGCGTATGCACTGTGGCCGCTCCCATGCTCACACCACTCTGAGTAGTGGCGCCCGGAACAATCAGGAGCAGATTGCTTCCAATCGAGCGGATTTGTGCTCCAATCATCTCACGAGCCCCCGCGCCCACCGCAACCATTACGATCACCGCGCCCACGCCGATTGCAATCCCCAGCATGGTGAGCAATGAACGCATCACGTTCACCCGCAGCGCATCGGTGGCTATTCTCATAGCATCCAGAGGACTGAGCACCTTATGCCTCCACAACCGGCGGAACTGTTGGTCTGAATAACCCTGAACAACGGAGCCATCTGTCCACAGCGCGGCCTCATTGCAATCAGATCTCTTCGCAGGTTAGGCGAGGTGTTGCTACCGAAGGTGTGGGTAGGGCTTTGGTGGGACAGGCGTCTCGCCAGTCTAGGAATGACGGGCAGGATGCCTGTACCACCAAAACCACGTCCCGTTTCCAAAAGGGAATTGCTGGGTTTCAAACAGCCTCCCCGGTCAACTTCTTCAATCTTCAGAATCTCTTATCACGTGCGGCCGTCCTTATACTTTTCTGCCGATGAAGCGCGACACATTTCGGCTCGGACCCGACTCCGGCTCTTCCAGAATTATCTCCAATTTAGGGAAGAATGGCGAGAGCCCTCCCCGGGGGAGCAGATATGCTGGGTTGAACTCAGGCTTCACGCTGGTATGCCGGAAATTGTACGTTGCATACAAAAGGAGCCCACCTTGTTTCAAGCAGTCCTGGATCGGGCTCATCAAGGCCTTCGCGTAGAAGTAAAAGACCAGAACGAGATCGTAATAAGCTTTCGGGAGTGGATACTCGTCCAGATCCGCGACCACGCAGGCCACATCAAGACCGCGTTGCCGAGCTTCCTTATTCAAAGCGGAAAGTGCGTTGAAGCTGATATCCAGCGCATGGACCGTGTATTCTGATTCTGCCACGAACAATGAATTGGCCCCGAAGCCGCTCGCCAGATCAAGCGCAACACCCGAGGTGAGCAGTTTCAGATTTTCGCAGAGAAGCGGATCAGGATCGTCGAAATCCGGAATCTCACGGCCGTAACGGCTTTCCCACCGATTGCGGTCTTCTTTCACAGAACCGCCTCAGCCTCTCTTCTCGGAAGTATGGGCAGGCCTCATGAGGATGTCTCAAAAGTCTTGGTACCGGCCAGATCCTGCTGCGTTGGGTGGCCGGGACGTTCCCGCGGGACGCGGGATCCCGGTGCCGAAGGCACAAGAAGCGCTCTTGCCGTGAATTACCCGGCCGGAGGTTTTAGCAGTAGCTTCGATGCATTATGGTCGTTGCTTCCTGTCGCTTCGCGACCCCGATCCCGCGTTCCGCGGGAACGTCGGGGCCACCCAGTTTGAACCTGCTTTACTAATCGTGACACGGTCTCGATTGGGATCGGGGCTATGAGACACTCCCCTTTGCCCTTTCCCGAATGACCGGAGTGAAGCCTGGTCGTGCACCACCTTCACGCGCCGTCGAGTGTGTGGCGTTCGTGCTCTATGAAGTACGATTGCGGATTGGTCAGGTACAGCTTCACGTCGGCTAAGGATGCGTAATGTGCGTGTTCTTCAAGTATCATCCGTTGGATGAACTCTTTCTCCAAAGGGTCGGTGGCCGAGGCGAGTTCTTGCTCGTAGAATTTGATTGCGCCCTGCTCAAAGCCCAGCCCCACTTCCAGAGCTTCCAGGTCGGTCGTTCCTGCTTGCACGTCGGGTCCCAGCTTGCGGATGCGCTCTTTGAAAAGTTGCTGGAGATCTTCGTTTTGCAGCTTGTATTCTTTCCACTTGCCTGTCCAGGCTTCTCCCCGCTGAAGAGAGTCGTAGATCTCTTTAACCCGCTTGATGTGTATCCCTTCTTCGATCGTGAGGGTGCGGAAGATATCCTTGCCCAGTTCGTTGGTGCACTTGTCGACCGCTTCCTTGTAGAAATCCCTGCCCCGCTCTTCCTTTTCCAGCGCGGTAGCCAGCATTCGCAGCGATCTCTCCGATCCTGTGGTCATCAATTCCCTCCTCTGTCGGTGCAATTTTCTGCAACCCGGTACGTAAGCTTAAACCCGATAACGCATTCTACCACTGTTCTGAGCAGATTCACGGATTAGAATGGGCTCTCGTAGGTTATACCGCTGCCATCACGCCCGCGGCAGGGTACGTAAACGTGCGCAGGCCCAGTTCCTTATCGATCATGAACAAGCCGCCCCCTTGATCACCCGCAAGCTTGAGCTGTTGCACCACGCCGTCTGCGGACGCCTCCTCTTCCACCTGCTCGGTCACAAACCATTGAAGGAACGCATTTGCCGCGTGGTCTCGCTCTTGTAGAGCAAGATCCACCAGGCCGTTGATCAGCCTGGTGACCTTTTGCTCGTGAGCATAGGCGTCCTCAAATGGCTGAAGAGGCGAATTCCATTTGACGGGCGGAGCTTCCACCGCGGTGAGTGTCACCTTTCCGCCTCGGTCCAGAATAAAAGTGTAGAACTTCATTGCGTGCAAGAGCTCCTCTTGAGCCTGGCAACGCATCCAGTTCGCAAAACCCAGTAGATTCACTGATTGAAAATAGGCAGCCATGGATAGGTACAGGTACGAGGAATAGAGCTCGGCATTGAGCTGCTTATTGAAAGCCTCCTGAATCTTGTCACTGATCATTATACCGCCCTTTCTCTATTGAATTTCGTGCGAGCATCTTGAAGCTCAGGTTCATAAGTCACTCGAAATATGGCCCAGTATCTCCAATTTAACCACCGAGGAAGTACGCGAAGTCTTCGTCAATTCCATTCTCATTCCACCCCGCGCGCTCTTAATTATTAGCTAAACACTGCTTCCGCTGTCCGCAAGCCTTTCTGTGGGCTGCTTCGGATCAAAACATCGCGTTGCACGGGTCTGAGGCTCGACACATGTGATCATTGCGCAAGTTCTTGTCTCATTGCGCGGCGCCATACCCAATCATCCCTGCGAACAGCCATGACCTGTGGGTCAAAACTGAACATGAACGTGCTGCAATGGAGTCTGGTGCCACGGATGTGGCCCGCCTTGCGGGACTCATCCGTGCTCGCCGCTTATTGCTCTGAGGCCACTGAAGACCTCTCCAGCGAGGAGGCTTGATGCGATGGAAGTACTCGCGCACGGGACTCGGCACGGATGAGCCTTCGGCACATCCGTGGCACCAAATTTCTAGCAGCTCCCGCGCGATAGGCACACTCTCTCACGCAAAATCAGCATTCCAGCTCAGGAACGTGGAGAAAGGTTTGCTGCCGGAGACGTTGGTCGGGAATTATTATGGAATTTTGCCAACGGGCACAGAACGAAAAAGAAGATGGCGATAGGTTGCGCCATCTTCTTGTCGCAGAAAGATACAACCGTTGCGAAGAGGCCGGCGAACCCGCCGGCCTTGTTATACAGGCTATAGGTAGGCCTCTTCCGGCAAACCCTCGCTTAGAACTTCGGCGCAACGAACAGAATTCCGCCGAAAAGCAGGTAAGCGAGAAGAAGGGTCCAGAAGATGTTAAAGCCCTGAGCGATCAGGAAGCCAGCTGCCGGCCTTCCTCCTCCCATGGTGGCGAGTTCACGGAAATTCGTTTCCAGCCCGATTGACGTGAAGGCTAGGGCAAACCAGTAAAGCCTCAAACCTCCCAACTGACTCTTTACCGCACCCACCACCTGTGGGCTCAGGAAGAAAGAGAAGAGGATCGACGCGGCCAGGAATCCCAGGACGAACTTGGGGAACCTATTCCAGATCTCGATGGCTCCAGGCCTCTCGCCGCCCGGAACTTCGGCTGCGGTCTTGAATGTCCAGACCACCGCCAGGATGAAGGCCGCCACTCCGATGAGCACGTTCTGGGACATCTTGACGATGACACCCACCTTCATTGCCACGTCACTGATCAACGAACCGGCTGCCACCACGGACCCGCTGGTGTCCAGAGTTCCTCCGAGCCACGCGCCGGCTACGGCATCCGGGATTCCGAAGCTCTTGGAAATGAGCGGCTGCAATACCATCATGGGGACCGCGCACACGAGCACCAATGATGTGGTGTAGCTCAACTTCTTGGGATCACCCTTGATCGCGCCCGATGTTGCGATGGCCGCGGACACACCGCAGATCGAGACCGCGCTGGAGAGGATCGCGGAGAAATCATCGTCCACACCAAGCTTCTGACAAACCCAATAGCAGAAGTACCAAACCACGCCCACGACGCACAGAGCCTGAATAATTCCCAGCGCGCCCGCTTCCAGGATCTCTTTGAAGAGAATTCCTGCGCCCAGGATCACAAGACCTGTCTTGATGTAGAATTCCGTCTGGACCGCGGGCTTCAGCCATTCCGGGAGCCCGATGACATTGCTGATAATGAGTCCGATGAACAAGCACCACAGGACGTACTCAAGCCCGTACACGTTGATCGAGTAGTTGCCGGCCACGAAGAGGGCGATCCAAGAAATGATGAACACCACGGGGAAGCCCACGATGAACAAGCCGACATTGCGTCCCAAGAGCGCCATCCCGATCACGCTCAGGATGAGCATCCCGATTCCGATGTAGATGGACCATTTTATGTTGTCAGCCGTGAAGACCTTGCTGGGTGGCCTGTCTGCAAATGCTTTGGTGTCCTTGGCCAGTGAACCGGCCATCTTCTTCAGATCTTTGTCTTTGACCTCCTTGGCAGCTGCCTCGAACTTCTTGGCAGCCCCGGAAATCTCCTTCATGTCTTTCTTTTCCAGCGCGGCTTTAAGCGCCTGAGCCTGGCTTTGAAGCGCTGTGTCCCCTTTGGCCGCGGCCTGGCTCGCAAGTTTTTCCGCGCGAGCAGTTCTGTCCGCGGAAAATTCGGCCACTTCCCCGCCCGAAATCCACTTGAAGTTGGGCATGACTACCTTCATGCCTACCAGCGACAGAATAATAATAAGGAAGCCGATCCAGACAGCGAGCCAGTCTTCTGTCTTCCACAGTACCGACCAACCGCCTCCCCCATTGGACATGGTTACCCTCCTTGGATTTCATTCCGATTGGTCCCAATTTTGTTTGAAAACCAATCAGTTATTCGTGGCATTTCCAGATGCCCTACAGCGCCGATGCAGCTCGTGCTACTCCCGATCGCGCCGCAAGAACCGCTCCCCGGGGCACGAATCGGAACGCCAACGAACAAAACGGAACGATCAGAGTACACGTCGCAGTTTGCGGAGAATGAAGGTTTAATCGAATTTCCAGATCTACTGAGAGAGCCCTGCTCCCGCCCCGTGGTCACAGGTCTTTTGAGCGCATATAGTGGTCTTCTCCGAGGATCGTGTCAAGCGGAATCTGGAAGGTTCAGCGGGCTGTCTGAGCCCCTGAAGAAGCGTGCTCTGCGCGTCGGCCGTAAATGAGGTAATACACAATGGGCACGACAAAGAGCGTGAAGAGGGTCGACGCAAAAATTCCGAATATGAAAGCCCAGGCCAAACCTGAGAAGACGGGGTCAAGCGTGATGATCCAGGACCCGAATACGGCTGCGCCCGCAGTAAGTAGAATCGGCGTGAATCGCACCGCGCCGGATTCGACTATGGCCTGCTTGAGGTCAAGGCCTTGATTGACGCGGACATGGATAAAGTCGATCAAAATGATGGAGTTTCTCACCACAATGCCGGCGAGCGCGATCATCCCGATCATGCTCGTTGCCGTGAAGAATATGGAATCGCGATACAACCCGATGTCCTGCGCGAGGAGAAGATTCAGCAGCGCAAACCCCGGCAAAATGCCGATCAGGGTCAGCGGTATGGCAACCATAATCACCAGCGGTATCACAAACGATTCTGTCTGCTGCACGAGCAGGATGTAGATCAGCAGCAGAGCGCCGGCAAACGCAAGCCCCAGGTCTCTGAATACTTCCAAAGTTATCTTCCATTCACCTTCGCCCGCCCAGTCCACCTTGAATCCCGGTGGCAGCGGCGTGCTCTCCATGCTGCCCTGCAAGTCCAGTATGGCATCTACCGGGCTGCGACCTGCGGTTTCGGCCATCACAAAGACAACGCGACGCATGTTCTTCCGATAAATGGATTTGTCGATGATCGTTTCTTCAAGGTGTCCCAGCTCGTTGAACGGCACCATGGAACCATCCGCGGCCTTGACCCGAAGAACTCCCATATCCTGTTCACGGGACCGCAAGCTCCTCGGTAAGCGGAGGTTCACTTCAAGCGGGGTTCGCTCCGTCTCGTGATGGATTAGTGTGGGCGAGTCTCCGCCGAGGAATATTTTGGCCGACCGGGCCACTTCTTCGACGGTTATGCCTGCGAGTCCCGCCTTGGTGCGGTCCACCACGAACTGGTACCTCTTCTGGGGCGCTTCTACGGTATCGTCCACGTCGACCACCTGATGAGTCGCGCGCATGACTCTCCCTACCTTTGCTGCCTGCGCGGCCAGCTCATCGTAAGAAGCCTCAGGTGGTCCGTACACTTCGCCCACGATGGTTGAAAGGACTGGAGGGCCTGGAGGGACTTCCACGACCTTCAGATTAGCTCCGTGTTTGGCTGCGACCTTGTCCAGATCGGGACGCAGCCTCAGCACTAGGCCGTGACTCTGGAACGCACGCTCGTGTTTATCGAGCAGGTTCACCCGAAGTTCCGCGATGTGGCTCCCTTCGCGCAAGTAATAGTGACGCACCATGCCGTTGAAATCGATCGGAGACGCAACCCCCACAAATGACTCCACATCTCGGACCTCATTCACCGTGGCCAGGTATCTCTCTAGATCCGACGCGACGCGGGAAGTCTCTTCCAGTGTGGTCCCTTCGGGCATATCCACTACGATGAGCAGCTCGTTCTTGTTGTCAAAGGGGAGCATCTTTACTGGGACAAGTTTCAGCACGACGAGCGCGATGCATCCGAACAGCACCACAATCAAGGTGCCCAGGAAGTACCAGCTCTTGCGGCGGTTCTCCAGGAACGGAGTGATAAGCTTGCCATACGTCCGGTACAGCGCGCCTGTCTTGAAATCGTACGGCTTCTCGTCTCGCTCGTATTCCCTTTTCAACGCATGGTACGTAATCCAGGGAGTCACTGTGAAAGCCACCACCAGCGACATTATCATGGCCACGGGAACGTTCAGCGCCATTGGCCGCATGTACGGGCCCATCATGCCGGTGATGAAAAAGAGTGGAATAAACGAGGCAATCACCGCGAGGGTCGCCAGAATGGTCGGCGGACGCACCTCATCCACCGCGAGGAGAGTCGCGTCGAGCGGCGGGTGAGTTTTGAGCTTGAAATGACGATGGATATTCTCCACATCGACGATCGGGTCGTCCACCAGGAGTCCCAGCGACAGGATCAGGGCAAAGAGAGTCACCCGGTTGATCGTGTACCCGACGAGCAGATTGGCCAGCAAGGTCACCGCAAGGGTCATGGGAACCGCGAGCGCTACGATCATGGCCTCGCGCCATCCCAGCATCACGGTAAGGAGCGCGATGATACTGAGCACCGCGATAGCCAGATGCTTCACGAGCTCGTTGACCTTTTCGTCCGCGGTCTTCCCGTAATTCCGAGTGACGAGCACCTGAACGTCGGACGGGATCACGTCATCCTTGAGCTTCTCCACTGACTGGACGACGGCATCAGCTACCTTGACCGCGTTGGTCCCTTTTCGCTTCGCCACTGCAATGGTGACTTGCGGGTAGGATTTGCCTTGCACCGCGGAGGAAGCTCCCCTGGTTTCAGGATCGTGAGCCGCGCCAGGTCCGAAGGCCAGCCTGGTGTAGGATGTTGCTTCCTGGGGTCCATCTATCACCTCGGCTACGTCCCGCAGGAAAACGGGCCGGCCGTCATGAACTCCCACCATGATCTGCTTGAGCTCATCCACCGAGCGTATGAACGGACCGGCATCGACGACTATTTCACGGTTCAGTACGTCCATGGTGCCCGCGCGGAGGTTCACATTCGCGCCCTTAAGACTGCGTTCCATCTCCATGACCGAGACGTGCCTGGCCGCCATCCTTTCGGGGCTCAGCAGGACCCTGATCTGCCGTTTGCGGCCGCCGACGATGTAGGCGCGACCTGCATCGGGATTCCGCTGGATCTTGTGGAGGATTTCCTCTGCGATTCGCCTGAGTTCGTAGTCAGAGTTCCGATCGCTGTACAGCGCAAAGGTGACGATGGGCACATCGTCAATCTCCACTGGTTTGACTACCCATCCGGTCACCCCTGGTGGGACGTGATCCACGTAGGACATGATTTTGCTGTGGGTCTTCAGCAGGCTCTCTTCCCGGTCCTCCCCCACATAGAAGCGGACCGTCACCACCGCCGCGCCGGGTCGGGAGACTGAATAGACGTACTCGACGCCGTCCACCTCCCAGAGCTTCCGCTCCAGGTTTATGGTGACCAGGTTTTCCACTTCAGCCGCAGAAGCCCCAGGGAAGTTAACCATCACGTCGATCATCGGGACCACGATCTGGGGTTCTTCTTCGCGAGGAGTCGCGATCAGGGCCGCTGCGCCGGCGAGGAGGGAGGCAATGATGAAGATGATCGGCAGCCTGGAGACCAGGAAGGATTCTACGATTCGGCCGGTGATCCCGAGGTTGTATTTTTCCGAGAGACTCATTCTTCCCCCGCATTGCCCAAACAAATTAATGGGTTTGGCCCAGGAAGTTCGCGGGTGCTACCAATTACCCGGAATCTGCCCGTCGGACACTTCCCTGCCTTTGGCAATTCCCCTACTATGGATGTACCAGGAGCTGATTCTCAGCACAATTTTTTTCGCTGGGAAGACAGGTTTTTTGTGTTACAGTCTCTCGCGGGAAACCTTGACAGGGCGTACCTTTTTCTGCTAATCAGAGAAACTTCGTGAAGCAGTGGAAAACAACCTGGCAGGTGGTGGGCGATGCCCTCCAGCTAGGTGTATCGATAGTCCTGGCCATCTTTATCGGGGCCGGTCTTGGTTACTGGCTCGATGGTAAATGTGGCACCTTTCCGTATCTCAGTATCATAGGCTTCCTCTTCGGGGTCGCAGCCGCGGGCCGCAACGTCTGGATTGTGGTCCGAAAGGAACTGGAGGCGGACAAGCGCAGAGAGGATAAATGAAGTTTGAGAAGATTCCTGGGATCTGGTTTACCCTGTCTGCACTGGTGTACGTGATTGGCTTACCGGTCTCCTTCCTGGCGGCTTCGTGGGGTTTTGGAGTCGGCTTTCTGGCCGGCGGCGCGCTCGTGCTCGCAAACGCGTGGGCCTCGGCACGGAAAGTGAAACAGGCAGATTTCGCACACAAGGGAAGCGCCATCGTTTCCCTTATGGGAGGTTTTTACCTCAGGTTGATCGTCGTGGGGCTGTGCCTGTACGGCCTCGTCAAGTTTGTGAAGGTAGATCCCGTGGGGCTGGTCACCGGGCTCTCAGTGGTCCCTGCGGGGCTTTTCGTCATGCTGGTGCTCACCATCGTGGCGAATAGAAGGCCAAAGGAGGTCTAGTTCATGGCCGCGGAAATACACCCGCCCGTATTGACTGACTTTATCACCAATCCGCTCTATCACGCGTATCAGAGCTTTTGGGATAAGTACTCGGTCAGCCATGCCGACCTGAACAATGTGGTGAACGGCTGGCTGGTGATGATCATCCTTATCGTGGCTGCCCTTGTGGTGAGGAGCAGACTCCAAATGGTCCCCCGCGGGCAGCAGAACTTCTGGGAAGTCGCAGTAAGAACCCTGGAAGATCTTGTTGTGGAAACCATGGGAGAGAAAGGTCGCCCCTATTTTCCGCTGATTGCGTCTTTGGCGATCTGGATCCTCTCCTGCAATCTCATCGGGATTCTTGCGGGCTTCCAATCGTGTACGAATAACCTGAATACCACGTTGTCCCTGGCGCTGACCTCTTTCACGGTCACGCACATCGTGGGGATCAAACACCATGGGTTCCACTATATTAAGCACTTCTTCGGTCCGGTCCCGTGGCTGATCCCTCTTATGTTTCCCATTGAGGTCATCGGGCACCTGAGCAGGATTCTTTCCCTGAGCTTCCGACTTTTCGGAAACATAATGGGCGAGGATCTTGCGGTCGTGATCCTCACGATTCTGCTTCCTTATCTGGTGCCGTTGCCCATGATGTTCCTGCAAGTGTTCACCTCTTTTATTCAGACGTTGGTGTTCATCATGCTGACCATGATGTACATCGCTGGATCGCTGGAAGAGGCGCACTGATAACCCAACAAAAGGGAGGTTGAGAGTAGATGAGAAGAACTATTATCACCGGTCTTGTGACCTTCGGCATTCTGTGCGTGGCAAGTGTGGCCATGGCCGCTATTGACGCGACAACCGCTCCAGTGGTCCAATACACCGTGTTGGCCGCGGGCCTCGCCATCGGCCTGGGCGCCATCGGTAGCGGTATCGGCATGGGCACCGCCATCGGCGGCGCGTGCGAAGGCACATCGCGGAACCCTGAAGCAGGCGGCCGCATTCTGACCACCATGATCATCGGTCTGGCCATGATCGAGTCTTTGACGATTTACGCGCTGGTCGTGGCCCTCATCCTGATGTTCGGTAACCCCTACGTCAAGTAATCAAGTCTGTGAGCCGGGTTTGGCCGCTCTATGCCGCGCATGGGGCGGCCGAGGCCCTCTCGCCGCGGTCCATCCTCCAGTCGAACTCTTTTCGAGTTGACCGCTTTTATGCTAGCATTGCCGGGCGTTTTGCGTTAAGGCTCCTGGGCAGCGAGGAGTCGTGCAACCAGGAGGATGAACGCGTGAACGGCTCTGATGTGCAACCGTCAACGAACCGCGTCGGTTCCCAGGAACGGCTCAAGTCCCCGGAGAGAGGCTCCCAGAGGAGCGAAACAGATTTCAATTCCCGGAACCACCTGATTATGAACGGTCAAGAATCTTATCCCTACCCCGCGCCTGAAAGGCGAGCGAATCCCGGCAGCGAATCCGGGGCTCCAGTTAACCTGGACAGACGAGAAGATCGAGACGTGCCGAGACCTGCAGCCGCCAGGGAAATGGGAAGGTTTCAGGACCGGGTGCGGAGAGGCAAGGTCAAGCTGTGCACGCTGTGCGGCGGCGTCATGACCAGGTCCTCACGCATGGTCCTCTCACCCCTTGCAGCAATTGTGCTTGCAGTGATGGGTTTTGCGCTCATGACCGCGTACGGCCTGGCAATTAATTTCTATCAGACCCCCTGGTTCCTGAAATTCGCCCTGCCCGCCATGTACTACATAGGATTGATCTTTATCGGCGTGGGCACGCTCTTTTTCTTCATACGCGAGCGTGTCTGGAGATGCCACAACTGCCGAGAACTGTCCAAGCGATGACAAGTCCATTCAAGTATAACTTTATATAAAAACTCATATGCAATAGTCCTTGATGTTTCTGAGGGGGGCCTTTCGCGTCCCTCTTTGGCAAGTTGTCTCCCTGAAAACCTTGTGGTACATTTAGTTGTAATACAGGAGGTACAAAATATGGCAAAGCTGCCTCACATCATACCTGTGAGTGATTTGAGACAAGACGCAGCCAAGGTGCTCAAGCAGGTCCGTGATTCTGAGGAACCGATCCTAATAACTCAGCGCGGACGTGCGGCAGCAGTGATGATGAGTGTCAAGGCGTATGAGAATGCGGAGCGCAAGAAGTCGCTCCTTCAGCTTCTGGCAATCGGAGAGAAAGAAATAGAGGCAGGCGAGGGTCATGATTTGGACTCGGTTCTTGCTGAAGCAGACGCGTTGCTTGCGGAAAACCGGCCGTGAAAGTTCGCTTCACCCCGACCGCCAGAATTCAGTTCTTTTCTGCCTTGAACCACATTCACCGCGACAATCCAAAAGCCGCGCTGGAGTTTCGTGATCGCGCTGAAAAAGTATTGCGGCGGCTTGAATCTTTCCCCGAATCCGGTCGAATCATTCCCGAGTTCCCCGACCTTCCTTACAGAGAGATCATTGTTGCGCCTTATCGGTTCTTCTACCGGTCCGTGGGAGACATCATCTGGATCGTTGCGGTTTGGCACGGTGCGCAGCTCCCAGATGAACCAAACCGCTGACCACTCAGTTTCCCGCTCGAATTCCTTTGGAACTGATTATTCGATTGGCGAGGGTCACCTGTGCAACGAGACGCTTTTCCAGGCACGCAGGAGGATCTTGAGCTTATTTAGAACGAGTTCACCGAGCGCCACCCTCAGTAGGTTTGTCCGCGTCCCGGAATTCCCCGAAGGGGAATTCAGTGAGTAGTCCCAATCCGGGGCAAGGATCGGAATGAGATCTCATTTCGCGATTATACCGATTGTCAAAACGCTCGGCTTCTTGGCAGCCCGCGCTTGAAGAAAGACCGGTAGCGGCCGGCGTCCCTGCCGGCCCGAGCTGGTTGATATTTTTAAGAAAGATGTGCCGGCACGGAGGCCGGCACCTACCAAAGCCCAAGCGGCAATCGGACATTATTTTTGCCACTTGCTACATTATTGAGGCCGACTATTGTCCCGTGAGCCAGCACCGGCGTACCGCATCACCATTCTTCTCCTGCCTGCCTGGCCCCGGTATTTCTCGTCCGTATACCCCAAAGCGATGATGGCATAGACGGTCTCCCGGTCCGGTATTCCCAAAAGGGCCTTTATGCTGCGGTCACGATTTACGGACTCCACTGCCATGCCTATGAGGCAAGAGCCAAGACCCATGCTGTGAGCGGCCAGGAGAATATTCTGGGTCGCCAGCATGGCGTCCTCTTTGGGCAGCGAGGCTCCCGGTTCCGATCCTACAACGATCACCGCTGCCGCTCCGTGAAAGACCCCGTCACGGCCGGTTTCCTTCCATTCAGCGAGCCGCTCCACTGCCGACTGATAGTACAAGCGGTAATAGTCGTCGAGTTCCGGTTTGCCGATCAGTTTGAGAAACGTGCGCAGAAACCGCTTTTCCGCGAGTTTGTTGAGCTTTTCGTAGAATCTCGCGACTGCAACGGCCAACGACCGCACGGCATCCGGAGTCGGCAGGATCGTAAATGTCCATTTCTGGCTGTTGGTTCCGGACGGCGCGGTTATTGCGATTTTCACCAGATCTTCCAGCACCGGCCGATCCACGGGCTTTTCCGTGAAATTCCTGCAAGAACGCCGCGACGACATGAGCCGAACCAGATGGCCGGTGTCGAACTCGCCCGGTTTGAGCCACCGGCGATCAAGTTCAAAGGTAGAGAAGCCGGTCAGGGCCTCGTCAAGCGACTTGACCTGAATTGCGGCCACAGGACACACCGCCGAGCAATGGCCGCAGTTCAGCGACACGTCTCCTACGATCACCGCCTTTCCGTCTCGCACGGCTATCGTGCCGAGAGGGCAAACCTTTACGCAGAGCCCGCATCCCGTACAGAGACTCTCGTCAATCACCGTCGTAACCGTCATTCCCATCATGTCGAGGTTCCTCATTCCGGTTCTGTGGCGAAGCCACACAACCCAGCAGAAGCATCAAACCGCGCCTATATTAGGTCTCTCGGCCTTATCGGCAAACTGCGCACACGCTTGCCGGTCGCGGCCGCGACAGCGTTGGCCACAGCCGGAGCAACCGGAGGCACTCCGATTTCACCGATCCCCGTCGGAGCCGCGGTGCTGGGCACGGTGTACACCTCCACCTCAGGCATTTCGTTCATGCGCAGCAGAGGGAAGTCATGGAAATTGCCCTGCTCGGCTCTTCCATCCTTGATCGTGATCGCGCTCTTAATTGTGGCGGTCAGGCCGAACGCTATTCCGCCGCTGATCTGTGCTTCTACGATCTTCGGGTTTATCACGGTGCCGCAATCTACCGCAGCCACGATTCGATGCACTTTCACCACACCTTTCCCATTGACCGATACCTCGGCCACCATTGCCACGGACGTTCCATCGAACTCATCGAGCGCGATTCCTCGGTGTATGCCTTCCGGAAGGCGAGTGCCCCAACCGGCTTTTGTGGCGGCCAACTCGAGTACGGTGCGCAATTTCGGCGCATTCTTGAGCAAGTCATACCGCATCTGAAAAGGGTCTTTGCCGGACGCGGCCGCGATCTCGTCCATGAACGATTCCACTACGAAGGCGTGTCTCGTGTTGTACACAGCCCGCCACGGTCCGACAGGCACGCCCGGGTTGTCGTTAATATACTCCACTCGGACATTGTCGATGGCATACCCCACGGTCCCCGCGTGGGTCGTGGCATACTTGGCCGACATCGCATATTTCCCCACCGGTATCACAGCTTTCGACGCGCCGTTCTTTATGGGACGCGGTACCCAATCCGGAATAATCGCGGGCACGAGGATTTCGACAATTGAATCAACCTCGTTCGGTCCTACAAGCCTATGCCAGAAGGCCTTTATGGCGCCGTCAGCGGCTAGCGCCGCCCGGACGGCCTGGTACGACGCAGGGCGGAAGTGATCGTTCCGGATGTCTTCCTCGCGGCTCCAAATCACCTTTACGGGCGCTTTCATTTGCTTGGCGAGCTCAACGGCTTCCGCGACGAAATCCACCGAAAAGCGGCGACCGAAGCCTCCACCGAGGAAAGTTGTGTGTACGCGGACCGCGTCCACACCCAGGCCTGCTACTTTCGCTGCAATTGCCTGGGTGCTGCCCTGGTTTTGCGTCGGGACCCAGATGTCGCAGACGCCGTCATGGATCTGAACGGTGCAATTCATCGGCTCAGGGCACCCGTGTGCCTGAAATGGCAGCTCGTACACCGCCTCCACGATCTTGGCCGCGGCCGCGAACGCGCTGTCTACGCTGCCCTGGTCTCGAACTCTCTTCCCCTCCGTCTTCGCGAGGTCGGCCCAGTGCGCCCTGATGCGCTCGGTGGAGAGGCGCAGATTCTCCTCGGGCGCGTCCCATGAGACTTTCACCGCCTCGGCTGCCTTTGACGCGCGCCAAAAATCGTCCGCCACAACCGCTACGCCTGCTGTGATCGGCAGAACGTGCCGAACCCCCGGCATCTTCAGCGCTTCGGACGCGTCGATTGATTTCACTCGGCCGCCGAGGACGGGCGGGTGAATGACCGTGGCTGTAAGCATTCCTGGGACCCGTACGTCGGTTCCGTACTCGGCAAACCCGTAGACCTTGGCCCGGGTATCGAGCCGCGGAAATGGCTTACCGATGACCTTGAACTGTTCGTGACTCTTCAGCGCGGGGTTCTGTGGCAGCGGCAGAGTCGCGGCCTTCTCCAGCAACTGCCTATAACGCAGCGAGCGGCTCGTCGGCTGATGAACAATTGTTCCGCTGACCGCACGGCATTCCTTGGCCGCTACGCCCCAGGTTGAAGCCGCGGCCGCGACCAACAACTCGCGAGTGGCCGCGGCTGCTTGTCTGAGGACTTCCCAACTGGTGTGGACACCAGTGCTTCCTCCGGTGGCCTGGATACCCATCGCGGGGTTCTTATATGCAGGGTCAGCAGGAGCTATTTCCGCTCGCACCTTCTGCCAATCAACCTCCAGTTCTTCCGCTACGATCATTGCTGACGCGGTAGTGATTCCCTGACCCATTTCCGAATGTTTCACCATGACGGTCACGAGATCATCCTCGCCGATGCGGATCCAAGCGTTCGGCACCAGCGCTTGTCGTTTATTGCCGGCTTTGCTCAATGATGGCGCGCCCGCGCCCCAGCCGCACCCAACAAGCAGGCCCACTCCGGCGAGAGCACTCACCTTCAGAAAATAGCGTCTTTGAAGGTCCACGATTTGCTCAGGCATAGGATTACCTCCCCGCTGCGCGGCGGACAGCCCGCCGTATCTGTGGGTACGTACCGCATCTACACAGGACGGCTGACATGGCCGCATCGATGTCCGCGTCCGTGGGGTGAGGTTTGGACGCCAAAAGAGCTGCAGCGGTCATGATCTGGCCCGGCTGGCAATAGCCGCATTGCGGAGCATCTTCTTCGATCCAGGCTCGCCTGATCGCATCCGCAAGTGGACCGCCCAGTCCTTCAATGGTCGTTATCTGCTTCCCGGCCATCTCTTGGACCTCTACCTGGCAGGACAGGACAGGCTTACCCTGGACATGGACCGTGCACGCGCCGCACTCGCCGATTCCGCAGCAGTACTTGGTGCCGGTGAGCCCAAGAGTGTCCCTGAGCACCCAGAGCAAGGGCGTTTCGGGCTCAACATCGATGCTGTGGGCCTGGCCGTTCACGTTCAGAGAAATCATATGGTTCCTCCTTAGATCATACGTTCAGCCGATAGGAATGAACATTCATTCCTTAAACATCCAAAAAAAATTTTCCTCCAACGCTCTTCACCTCTTCATCGCCTGATCGCCTCCCAGCACATCTCCTCTGCGAGAGCTTCCATCTCAGCAGTACGATCCAACTCGCCGGCCTGGAACGCTTTTTCAACTCCGACAAATGCGCCGGTAATCAGAGCAAAAACCAGTTCGGGTGGAACGTCCTTGGTGATTTGCTCTCGACGCAGGCGTTCGAACATCTCCAGAAAACGATCCCGGAAACCATCGGCAAGCTCCCGGCTCGCGTCGGTCAGATAGGACGCGTGGCAGTGAAACTCGAGAAAGCTGAGCGCAAGCGGGTTGTCCCGCGAAAACCTCGAGAACCGATGCCACAGCTCCCGGAGCAGCCTTCTCGGGGAAAGATCGGTGGGCAGGTCAGCGAGAAACGCTCCTGCCATCGTCTTCTTCCAGTGCTGGAACAGGGCGTTCACGAGGTCGTCCTTGTCGGTGAAGTATCGATAGATGGTGCCTGCCCCCACATCGGCCCTCTCCGCGATCATCGCCACGGTGGTGCCGTGAAAGCCGCGTTCTGAAAACAGTTCGAGGGCTGCGTCGAGTATGGCTTCTTTTCGGTCCATATCTCTTAGGTGTGCGTGAGCACGTGTTCGGAATGAATATTCATTCATAATTCTACCCGCAGCTCCTCCCTTGTCAAGAAATTTTTCCCGCGTATCCATTCAGTTACTCGGGGAGTTGCGGAAGAAAATTTCACCGCAGAGATCACAGAGTTCGCAGAGAGGATGCACGGAGCGCACATCAGTGCGCTCCGTGCACTCGGCGATCTCCGCGATCTCTGCGGTGAGGATCTTGCGTTTTGCGACCCGATCCACCCATAAGTGAATAGTTACTCTCCCGCCGCAAGTGGGTTGCAGCCGATCGCTGTTTCGTGTATGGTTATTTTTTCGCATAACTCCTTGCCCCTTCTTAGGGGCTTGATACCCGAAAGGAGCGCATATGAGACGCTACGAATCCGTGGTTATCCTGGACCCTGAGCTCTCCGACGAAGAAGTCAGAGCCTTCACCGAACGTTACACCGGTATCATCACCAAGACGGGGGGCGAGCTGATCAAGCTCGACGACTGGGGCCGCAAGAAGATGGCGTACCTGGTCAAGAGGCGTGACGTGGGCCGGTACGTGCTCTTCGATTTCGTGGGTCAGCCTGAGGTCATCACCGAGGTGGAGCGCAATTTCAAGATCACCGAGCAGGTGCTGAAGTACATCAGCGTCAAGCTGGACGACAACATCAACCTGGAAGCCTTCAAGGCCCAGCGCGAGGCGGAAGCAGCAGCTCCAGCAGAAGAGCCGGTGAAAGAAGCCCCCGAAACTCTAGCCGAACCGAAGGCCGAAGAAGAAACCACCGGCGCGGATAAAGAAGGAGAATCAGCATGAGTAGGCCTCCCCAGCGACGCCGTTTTCCTAGGACCAAAGTCTGCCGCTTCTGTGCGGATCCGCAATTGCGCATGGATTACAAAGAGCCCGAGATCCTCCGACAGTTCATCACCGAACGTGGGAAGATCGTTCCACGAAGGATTTCCGGCACCTGCGCTAAGCATCAGAGGCAGTTGACAACCGAGATAAAGCGCGCGAGAAATATCGCCCTCCTGCCTTTCACGGTTACCCGGAAGTAGGTCGGCAGGGAGAATGCAAACATGGAAATTATCCTGCTTGAGAACGTAGAAGAACTGGGAACCGTTGGACAGACCGTGAGGGTGAAGGCCGGATACGCCCGCAATTTCCTGCTTCCCCGGAAGCTTGCCTGTGTTGCCAACGAGAAGAACCTCAATTACTACCGCACACTCATTGAGGCAAAACAGAAGAAACTCGCCCATGAGAAGGCCGCAGCGGAGAAACAGGCCGAGCAGCTTTCGGCCGTGACATTGATCTTCGAGCGCAAGGCCAGAGGCGAGGAGGCCAGACTCTTCGGCTCCGTCACTAACTCGGATATTGCCGCGGCACTCGCGGACAAGGGATACGAAATCGAGCGGAGACGCATCGCCCTGGAGGAGCCGATCAAACGGCTTGGAGAATTCAAGGCCGTGGTCCGTCTCCATCCCCAGGTCGCAGCTACACTCAACGTTGTGGTGAAGTCCGAGCAAGAGGCGGAGGATGCCGGCTGAGACCAAGACTCAACTGAGAATCCCGCCACATTTTGCCGAGGGTGAACGCGCCATCATCGGTGGCCTGCTCATCGATAATGACGCGTTGCCCAAAGTGCTCTCGATCCTTCTTGAAGAAGATTTCTACCGGGAAGCCCATCGACTGATCTTCGCGGCGGTCACTGACCTCTTCAACCGCGGGGAGCCTGTGGATTGGGTAACCCTGACCTCTCAACTTCAGAAAACAGGCTGCCTGGATCGAGTGGGAGGTCCCGCGTACCTCACTGAACTCATCGACGCGGTTGCAAGCGCTGCCAACATCGTTCACTACGCCACGGTGGTGAAAGAAAAGGCCCTGCTGCGGCGGCTGATCTCTGCATCCACTGAGATTGTGACCAAGTGTTACGAAGTTGAATCGGGGATCGACGAGTTCCTGGACGAGGCTGAACAGCTCATCTTTCAAGTGGGCGAGTCGCGGGTGCAATCGGGCTTTGTACATATCAAAGATCTGATGACGTCCGGCATCAAGACGGTCGAGACTTTGTATGAGAAGAAAGAGCATGTAACGGGCGTCCCGTCCGGCTTCAAGGATCTCGATCAGCTTACCGCGGGCTTCCAGTCTTCGGACCTGATTGTGGTGGCGGGCCGACCCTCTATGGGCAAGACCTCACTGGCATTGAACATCGCCACGTACGCGGCCATCGAGGGGGGTACGCCCACCGCGATCTTCTCTTTGGAAATGAGCAAGGAACAGATCGCGCTGCGTATCCTCTGTTCCAAGGCTCGGGTGAACCTGAAGAACCTGCGCACGGGACACCTAAGCCGAGACGAGTGGCCCAGGCTGACCGGCGCGGCCGGCCTAATTTCCGAGGCGCCGTTGTTTGTGGATGACACTCCTGCCATCAATACTCTGGAACTGCGCGCGAAGGCGCGACGACTCAAGAAAGAAAAAGGCTTGGGACTGGTGGTGGTGGATTATCTGCAGCTCATGCGAGGGGCCACCAGGAGCGACTCCAGGGAAAAGGAGATCTCCGAAATCTCTCGGTCGCTCAAGGCCCTGGCCAAAGAATTGAACGCGCCCGTCGTCGCTCTGTCACAGTTAAACAGGAAAGTGGAAGAAAGGCCCAACAAGCGGCCGCAGTTGGCAGACCTGAGAGAATCAGGCGCGATTGAACAGGATGCGGACGTGATCATCTTCATCTATCGCGATGAGGTGTACAACAAGAGCGAAGATAATCCGAAAAGAGGCGAAGCCGAAATCATCATCGGCAAACAGAGGAATGGGCCCATCGGCATGGTCAAGTCACATTTCAACGCCACGTACTCGTCATTCCTGCCCTACTCCCCCATGGAAGAGCTGCCCGCTGAGGATGAGTCCGCGGTCCTGTCCAATCTTTGAAACCGCATTGTGCCGGGGATATTACCGGCTACGCTGAACGTATGGCGCGGAACGTCGTCTCTGATCTTCTGAAAAAAGGATATCTTAAATCCGATACCACTCACAGCCCGCTTACTTTGGCCTTCCCAATCGACGCTGTGGAACGATGGTTTCCAAAGCTCTATCCAGTTCCTTGACGCCGTGAGGGTCCGCACAAAGAGCAAAGGACATCAAGCATGTACCCGGGATGAGTCGAGGCAGATAACGACTTCTTACGTACCGTAATGATCTTTAAAGTACGTAAGACCACGGAATGATCCCTATCTTCAAGCTTCATCCTCTCGTTTTATTAGGGTCGATTCAATCCTTCGGGGATCCCGAGCACAATGAAATAACCCGAACACTATCACTTCGTTAGCTTGTACCCTGAAGTAAACAGCATACGGGAATCTCCGAAGAAGGCTTCGCCGAATTTCATGATAGACTCTGGATGAACCGAGCGGATTCCGCTTGATTCCTTCCAGGCAAGCATAGAACATACGCAGAAACTCTTCACCCAGTCCGAGAACCTTACCTTCATACCATCTATATCCGGCAACCACGTCCTCCTCTACGTCGGGAAGAAAGCGTATGTCATACCTCATTTCCTTTTCTCTATTCGAGCTTGAAGTTCCTCAAGAGAGAGAAGACTGCCCGGATGCGATTCGTAGGCATCGAGCCTTATGTCTAATTCATCCTTATGGCTTTGGGGAACAGCCAGACTGGATTCGTCGCCGGTGATACTATCCCACAGATCTTCTACCAAAAGGATTTTTTCCGGTGTACTAAGTTGTGCAAGTTCAGGAATATCGGTGAGCCGCATACGTCTTTCCTCCCAAGAATAACCTCGAACTCTGGCCAATTACCATCCATTACGCTCCAGTAACCTACAAAATTCCTTGCCGGAGATCGTCTTCATACCACAATTTCCGCAACACGGTCATGACCTGTAGTCTTCAGGTCTTCAGCTGCGAGTAACCAGCCTTCTGCCGCTTCACGGACATTGTTCATAAGTTCATCCCATGTATCGCCTTCAGTAACGCAACCTGGAAGCGCCGGAACCTCCGCCCAAAAGCCCCCTTCTTCTGCTTCGTGAATGATGACTTTCAACTTCATGATTTTACCTCGCCAATATTGTACCCGACGGGTTTATGGTTATACGATCTCGCCAATTCATAGTACAACCCCTGATGGACACCTTTTCGTTTATTCTATTACCCCGCTACCAACTCGGCAATCTTTCCTTGACTGAAAATACCCCACCGCCGATAGAGGGCGTAGTTATCGCTTGGCGGCACGTCCGCAGCACCAAACGTACGCCAGTCTTCGATGGATCATGGCTGTTCACCAGAGCTATGAATCCGCGGCGTCAGCGGTATTCGTACCTCTTCATCAGGTTGCGGATATCTTTTTCAGTGAAATCGACGCCGTGTTCTTCCATGAGCTCGTTCTCCACGCGCATGAGCTCTTCCAGTCGTATATCAGCGCCGAATATGCCCCGCATACGTTCACTCTTGTCCCTGATAGGAGCTGACACGGTGATGCACAGGACATTGGTGATTCGGGATATGAACGGCCCCACGACGTGAACTTGCCCGTCTTTTACTGGGCCTATAAACCATTCGCGGTCGGAGAAATCCTCCTCCGGCAATATCCGGGTGTACTTGGCCTTGTCCGCGATATCCGTGACCCGATCCGCGACCCGTCTTCCTTCCATGTCCACTACGTAGCAATACTGGATAAACGGATAATGGTTGATGAACTCACCCATAGCCTTGTCAACCACAGGACGTTTGCCTGATCTCATCGGCGTGCTCGCGGTGAATTCTTCGATAATCTTGTACGCCATTTCCTTCGCGATGAGCTTGGCGCGATCCCAGTCAGAGATAAAGAGCTCCGGCATATAACGTTTCACCAGAGCCAACATCTCCTTGTCGGACATGACCGTCACCCGTCCGTCCTCGTACTGTGCCACGATCGCCTCATAGATCTTTGCGACGGCCGGGTGGTGTTTTCCGATCTTTTCTTCCCGCGGGACCTCCATATGAGTATTGATCCAATGGGCCACTCCGGCCATACCGGACTTGTCGGTGATATTTACCGAAGGAGGTCTCCCCAGTATCCGGGCGGTATCGAAGATGTTGTATATCTCTTCGTTTTTGATGTTCCCGTCCAGATGTATCCCCGCGCTGGTAGCGTTGAAGTTCTTGCCCAGAAGCGGGTAATTGTCGGGGATGCGATGTCCCAGCTCCAGCTCGAAGTATTCGGCAACTTCTTTGAGTGTTAGCGTGTTCATGCCGTCCGCGTGTCCCCGGATGCCCATGTATTCAATCATCAGCGCTTCAATGGGGGTATTACCGGTGCGCTCGCCGATTCCCAGCAACGTCCCGTTAATTGCCGAGCAGCCGTACAGCCACGCATGGACCGCGTTGTCCACGCCTTTATGGAAGTCGTTGTGACCATGCCATTCCAGGAGATCCTCGGGCACGTTGGCATCGTCAATGAACGCTCGGATGAGCTTTGGCACACTCCTGGGAAGCGCCGCTCCCGCGTAGGTGACGCCGAAACCCATGGTGTCGCAAAGGCGGATCTTCACGTCCATTCCGGACTCTTCCCTGATTCGCATGAGCGTCTGGGCAAAGGGCACGCAAAAGCCGTAGATATCGGCCCTGGTGATGTCCTCGAAGTGACACCGGGGCACGATCCCTTTCTCTATGGCGGCTCGGACGATATCAAGGTACTGTTCCACGGCTTTCTTGCGATTAAGGCCCATCTTGAGAAAGATATGATAATCGGACACCGACGTGAGAATGCCGGTCTCCGTTAGCCCCATTGCTCGGACCAGGGAGAGATCCTTCTTGTTGGCTCGGATCCAGCCAGTCACCTGGGGGTACGGATAAACCTTTGCTTTGCATTTCTCGACAGCCTGTTGATCCTTCTTGGTGTACAGGAAGAACTCCGACTGACGGACAATTCCGCGGGGCCCGGAAAGCTGATGTAGGAAATCAAAAAGCCGGCTGATCTGCTCCACTGAGAAGGGAGGCCTGGCCTGCTGCCCGTCCCGAAACGTAGTATCGGTAATGAGGAAGGTCCTCGCAGGATTAATCGGCAAAATGGCAAAATCGAAATCCACCTTCGGCACTTCCGTGTACGGAAAGATATTACGCAGCAGATTTGGTTCGTTTACCTCACGGATGGATCTCTCTTTGTCGAATTTGTTGAACTCGTGGTACATGACTCCTTTTTTTGGATCAAATTTTGCCATGTCTCGTCTCCTTACTACTTCTTAACAATTTTCAAGTTCAACTCTCGGAGCTGTTCAGGAGTCACAGAAGCGGGCGCGCCGGTAAGCGGACACGTCGCCCTCTGTGTCTTGGGAAATGCTATCACGTCTCGTATAGACTCTGATCCTGTTATGATGGCCACCATTCGGTCGAATCCGAGCGCAATACCTCCGTGGGGAGGAGCGCCGTAGCGCAGCGCCTCAAGCAGGAACCCGAACTTCTCTTCAGCTTCTTCGGGGCCGATCTTGAGCGCGGAAAAGACCATCTTCTGCACGTCGCTGCGGTGGATTCGTATGCTCCCGCCACCTATTTCAGATCCGTTGAGCACTAGATCGTAGGCTCGCGAACGAACCTTTGCAGGATCGCTTTCTAGCAGGTGCAAGTCTTCCTGTCGTGGAGACGTGAACGGATGGTGCATGCTCTGGAATCGCCCTTCGTCTTTATCATACTCAAACATAGGAAAGTCGGTGATCCAGACGAATCGGTGCTCTCCTTGGGGGATTTCTCCCAGGCGTTGGGCTAAACTGTTACGAAGATTGCCCAGCACATCGTTTGCTATCTGCGCGCTGTCCGCTGCGAAGAGGACCACGTCACCAGGATAAGCCTCCACCTGCCCCACGATCTTTGCACGTTCATCATCAGAGAGAAATTTGGCGATCGGCGATTGCCATTCCCCACCGTCCTTGATGCGCGCGTAGGCAACTCCTTTGCCGCCGTAAATGGCAGCGAAGTCGCGCAGATCATCCAGTTCCTTCCGGGAGAGTCGCTCTCCGTTGGTCACCTTCAGGGCCTTAACAATACCGCCCGACTCCACCGCGGCACGGAACACGCCAAACTGCGTGCCCTTTACGATGTCCGATATGTCTGTCAGCTCCATACCGAAGCGGATATCGGGTTTGTCCAGCCCGAATCGCCTCAAGGCTTCATCGTACGGAAGTGTGGGAAAGGGAATTTCAAGGTTAACCTCCAGTACTTCCGCGAAAATACGGGCCATGAGGCGCTCAATAATATCAAAGATTGTGTCTTCCTCAATAAAAGACATCTCCATGTCCACCTGAGTAAACTCAGGTTGCCGGTCGGCTCGGAGATCCTCGTCCCGGAAGCAGCGAACGATCTGGTAGTACCGCTCAAGTCCCGCAACCATGAGAAGCTGCTTGAAAATCTGCGGAGATTGGGGGAGCGCGTAGAATTGCCCAGGGTTAACTCGACTGGGAACCAGATAATCTCGCGCGCCTTCAGGCGTGCTCACGGTGAGGAAAGGGGTTTCCACGTCGATGAAATGCTCTTTGTTGAGGAAATCCCGCACGATTGCTGCGACCAGGTGCCTGATCAACAGGCACTTCCTGGCTCCTCCCTCGCGACGGAGATCGAGGTATCGATACCGATACCGCACCGCGTCCGTCGGTGGAGTCTCGTCATCGAGCGGAAATGGAGGCGGCTCTGACGAGTTGAGTGTCCTGAGTTCCTCCGCGAAGACCTCAATGGCGCCGGTGGGAAGATCGGGATTAATTGATTCCTCCGGTCGAAGACGCACCACCCCTCTCACCGCGATAACCCATTCAGGCCTGAGATGGTGTGCCTTCCGGTGTGCTTCCGGCGCGTATTCCGGATTGAAGACCACCTGCACCAGGCCCGCGCGATCGCGCAGGTCCACGAATATCACTCCGCCGTGATCCCTGCGTCTGAGCACCCAGCCCATCAGAAGGACTTCCTTGTCCACCAGGTCTTTGCTCACATCGGTGGATAGGTGTGTGCGTGTCCATCCATTGAGGAAGTCGAGATTCAAGATTCGGCTCCTTGCAGAAACGCTACGATGCTTTCCGTTCGCACCGTGAATTGCTCCTTGGTGTGCATATCGCGAACGGTTACTTCGTTGCGTTCGAGTTCATTGTCGCCCAACATCACCACCTTGTCTGCACCGAAGCGGTCCGCGACCTTCAAGTGGGCCTTGAGGCTCTTTGTGGAATATCGCGTGTCCGCGGCGATTCCTGCCTTGCGAAGAAGGTCGATTATTCGGAAGGCTTCTGACTGGGCCCGATCTCCCAACGCTGCCACGTACACTTCGATTGATCGCGCGAAACGAGGATCGTCGTCAGAGAGGCCCATGGAGAGGCGTTCCAGGCCAATGGCAAATCCGATACCACCCACATCAGGGCCGCCCAGTTCCTTGAGAAGGCTGTCGTATCGCCCGCCGCCTCCCACAGCCTTGGATCTGCCCAGCTCCTCATGGACTATCTCGAACGCGGTTCTCGTGTAGTAGTCCAGTCCTCGGACCATCCGGGGCTCGATTCGATAAGGGATGCTCAGCGCGCGCAGCGCGTCCTGCACGGCCTGGAAGTGGCTCCGGCAGGACTCGTCCAGATGGTCGAGGATCAAAGGCGCGTCCCGCGCAATCTCGACGCATCGGGGCACCTTGCAGTCGAGCACTCGCAGCGGATTCCGCTCGTATCTCCGTCGGCAGTCGTCGCAAAGTTCCGGCAGGTAAGCTCTGAGGTAATCCTGCAGTACCGTCCGATAGCGTGCACGGCAATCGGGGCACCCGACTGAATTGATCTCCATCATCAGTCCTGTCGCGCCGATATTTGCCATGATCGCGTGGGCAGCAGCGATCACTTCCGCATCGGTGAAAGGCGAATCATCCCCCACCACTTCGGCATCCACTTGGAAGAACTGACGGAATCTCCCTTTGGAAGGCCGTTCACGGCGAAACATGGGACCGATGGTGAATACCTTGAGCACCGGTTCTTTTCGCAGCAGCGAATGCTCCGCAACGGCTCGCAATATACCCGCAGTGGCCTCGGGTCTGAGAGTCAACGACTCGCCGTTCCGATCTTCGAACGTGTACATCTCCTTTTCGACAATATCGGTCAGTTCGCCGATGCCTCGTTCGAAAAGCTCGGTCCGTTCCATGATCGGCGCCACCATCTCGCGAAAACCGAATTTGCGAAGGGTTTCCGCGGCTGTGCGCACGATGAACTCCCACCTGGGGCTGTCGTCGGGCAGTATGTCGTGGAAGCCTTTTATCAGAGTGATCATGGAAGCATCCTCGTGCGGGCCGCGGGCAGGGTCCTTTCACCGCACACAAACCACTTAATTTAGTGCCATAGGGGCCTTGCGGTCAAGCTTTCTCGCACGAAGCGAAGATCCAGGCTATGAAGCGTTTTCTCTTTGGCATTAGACTGCGCTCTGCGGGTGCAAGCGGCCATACGCCTGCTTTTTCTTGACTCGAAGTCTGCGGCACGATACGTTGCGTGACAGGACAGAACAGGCTTTCGAGCCGGCATCACGACTATTTTGCGTACTTCGCGCATCGTCAACCTAGCCGATTGGCCTTGACCTGGTACATACGGTTTGTGTATGCCGGGATCTTCTACCCCGAGGGAAAAACGTATACCTGCAGAGGACGTGCTATGGCCCAAAGGCGGATAGTTCCTATGCGTTTTTCGAGGATCGGGCTCGATAATTGGAAGAACTTCGCAAGCGTGGATGTCACGCTTCAGCAGCGCGCTTTCCTCGTTGGTCCCAATGCGTCGGGGAAATCCAACTTCCTTGATGTGTTTCGATTTCTCCGGGATTTGGCTTCCGTTGGGGGCGGCTTTCGTGAAGCCGTAAGCCGGCGTGGCGGAGTGGGCGCCATTCGATGCCTCGCTGCGCGACGCTATTCCGATGTGCGAGTCTATGTCCTTATCGAAGCAGCAGGTGACTCCCCGCGGTGGGCATATGATCTTCGTTTCAATCAGGATAAGCAGCGCCGGCCGATCGTGAGAGAGGAGAGGGTCTTCCGCGATGGAGATATCGTTCTTGATCGGCCAAACAACGAAGACCGGAGTGATCCCGAGCGTCTGACCCAAACGTACCTCGAACAGGTAAACGTGAACCGCGATTTCCGAGAAATCGTGGCATTCTTCGAGTCTGTCCGATACCTCCACATCGTTCCACAACTCGTGCGCGAGCGGGATCGCTCCGTAGGTAGAACCCACGATCCCTTCGGTGGTGATTTTCTGGAGGAAATCGCTAAGACGCCGGAACCTACGCGCAACGCCCGCCTGAGAAGAATTCAGGACGCGCTTCGTGTCGCGGTTCCCCAGCTGAGCGAGATCGAACTGCACCGTGACGCGAGGGGCACGCCGCATCTGCGCGGGAAATACGATCACTGGCGTCCCCAGGGCGCATGGCAGACCGAAGAACAATTCTCCGACGGCACTCTCCGGCTCATGGGCCTCCTCTGGGCATCCATGGCAGGAGGCGGACCATTACTTTTTGAGGAACCCGAGCTTTCCCTCCATCCGGAGATCGTTCGCTTCCTCCCCCAGATGTTCGCTCGCGTCCAGCGTAGGTCGGGACGCCAAATACTAATCAGTACGCACTCTTCTGACTTGCTACGCGATGAGGGGATCGGCCTCGATGAAACACTGTTGCTGCTACCGGGACGAGAGGGGACTTCAGTCACACCGGCGAGCAGCTTTGAAGAGATGAAGGCACTCCTGCAGGGTGGGTTGGCAATAGCGGATGCCGTGATTCCTAAAACGCGCCCCGAGAGAGCCGACCAAGTTACACTCTTCGGGGATTTGTGAGATGTCTGGAGCAGTGGTCATCTCCGGCGCTGTCGAGGGAATTGTGGATGAGTCCGTGGTTCGCAGGCTCGTGGCACACGCGGGAGCGATTCCTGGGAGTATATACGGAAAAAACGGGAAGCAGCATATCCGAATGAGGATTCAGGGATACAACAACGCTGCTCACCGTTCCCCCTGGATTGTTGTCGTCGATCTCGACAATGAGGCTGATTGCGCTCCGCCCCTGTGCTCAGAGTGGTTACCGCATCCTGCGTCCTTCATGTGCTTTCGCGTTGCGGTGCGACAAGTTGAAGCCTGGTTGCTTGCCGATCGCGAGCAGATCGCTTCCTTTCTTGGTGTGTCGCGCAGTCAGATACCTGGCGATCCTGAGTCCTTGACGAATGCCAAAGAAACGATGGTAAATCTGGCTCGTCAATCGAGACGTAAGGAAATCCTGCAGGATATGGTCCCGCGCACGGGAAGCGGCAGAATTGTTGGACCCGCTTACTCGTCACGAGTAATTGAATTCGCCACCAGTCATTGGCGACCCGACGTGGCAAGCTCCCATGCGGAGAGTCTCGCGCGGGCTGTTGGGTGTTTGAAGCGTTTGATAGTTGCGCGCCAGAAGTGAAATGATCCGTGCGAAAAGAAATCCCCCTCGCAACTGACTTAAAATGTGCGGCCTGGCGTGCGTGCCGGCATCAGGCGCTGAGACACGACCAGGTTTTCACGTTTTCGTCTTCCGACGGCGTTCGGCGAAGGTTTTGTGGTCGATGAATCTCTTGGCGTAGAGCTTTCTGAGCAAACTTCGGAGCCCCTTGGGCGAGAGTCTGAATTTATCCATCAATTCTTCGTTCGAAAGGCCCTCCGCGATATCCACCAGGACTTCCATCGCGTCAACGGTTACCTTCCTCGCTGAACCTTCCGCCGCATCGACTTCTATGGTGGGCTGGCTCAGTTTCTCCTGTCTTCTGGCGAGATAGGCCTCGCTAATAACTCCCCTTGCTACCAGCTTCCGAAACATGCTCTCCAAGCCCTTGTCGGAAAGACCGTGCTTTGCCATGAGCTGGGAGTCGTTCAGTCCTTCAGCCAGGTCTTTGATGATCTGTTTTGCACTGACAGCAGGTTTATTTAGATCACTCAAACTCAAGACCACCGTGATGTTTGTCACATCCACGTCTCTCTTGAGATTCGGGTCAACGTTCACGAAACGTACCGGCAGACCTCTGGCCTTCAAATCTACATAGTAGCGACGTAAGTGCTCGGCAAACTCGCCACAAACCACCTTCACGCCCTTGAAGTCGATCAGAATGCCCTTGGTGGGATTTGAACTAAACCATTCCACCGTGGTGTCGAGAAAGTCCTCAACATCCTCTTCGCGGATTTCCGCGCCGTCCATTTTCAAGCGAAAAAACTCGGTTTCTTCAACGATGGAAAAGACCGGGTCTTTTTCATTGAATTCGAAATAAGGCCTCATAACTACTTATCCATGCCGTGGCGAAAAAAAGAACAAGAAAGAGGGGTCCCGAATTCCCGTAAAAGAGAGAATGCGGGCATCCCCTTCCGTGATGTGCAAACGCACGTATCTTATCTTCTCGCCGTGCTCTCCATCAACTGAAAAGCATCGAGCTTGGGCTCAGACTGTATCTCTATCCCGTCGTCATGCGGCGGAGATCAAGCAACAGCCCCACTCGGCCCGCCGGTTGGCCCAGAACGCATCTTCCCGAGGAACGTTGCCAATAATATGGATCTCCCTTTCGATCTTTCCGCCGATCTCTTTGATAAAATCTCTGAAATCGCTGATCGTCACGGGATGAATGTCCGGCGTATTGAACCAGGGATGCGGGTGCGTGGAGCACTGGGGCACACGGCCCTGTATCAGGTACTGAAGAGCGACCTTCCAGTGCCCGAAATTCGGGAACGTGATGATCGACTTAGACCCGACCCGCATCATTTCCTTGAGTACCAGGTCCGGCCGCATAAGCTGTTGCAAAGTTCGACTGAGGATCACGTACTCGTAGCTCAGGTCAGGGAATCCCCCGAGGCCGTCGTCCAAGTCAAGCCTCATCACTCGGATCCCTCGCTCGACGCACTGGATCACACTATCCTGTTCCAGTTCAACACCGCACCCTTCCACGTCCTTCTCATCTCTGAGGCGCTGTAAGAGCGCGCCCGATCCGCACCCAAGGTCGAGCACGCGAGTGCCGGGCGTGATCAGGTCGATAATGACATTGAACCCGGCCTCGAACTCGTCGAATGGTGTGCGTACTTCCTGAAGGTCAGCGGACGCCATTCAAAAACCCTTTCATGATGCGAGTCATGGAAGGCATCCCCGCGTTCACGAGAAAGGAATCATGCCCATAGGGCAGATCCAACTCTATGAACGAGACATCCTTCTTTGTGGCCTGCAAGGCTTTGACGATTGCGTGGGACATGGACGTGGGATAGAGCCAGTCCGAAGAGAAAGAGATCACCAGGATCTTTGCGGTGATATCCTTGAATGCATTGGTGAGGCTTCCGTACTGCCCTTCCAAGTCAAAATAGTCGATAGCTTTGGTGATGATGATGTACGAGTCTTCATCAAAGCGTCTTATGAAAGCGCTTCCTTGATGTTCCAGGTAAGACTCCACCTCAAACTCGCCGTTTTCGGTCCCATTTTCTCCCAAACTGTACCGGAAGCCCTCCATATCCGTCAGTTTGCGTTTGCGGCCGAACTTTACCTCCATCGTATCTTCCGAAAGATACGTGATATGGCCGATCATGCGCGCTACGGCAAGCCCGCGGCCGTCTTTGTCTCGGAGCGCCTCTTTTTCAGGATCGCCACATGCCCTGATAGGGTCGCTATAAATCGCGTTCCTGCCCACCCAGTTAAAGGCAATTCCCTGAGGGGAAAGGCGAGCCGTGGCCGCTATCACCACGGAAGACCGGACACGGTCGGGATACCGGACCGCCCAGTCCAGGGCCTGCATTCCGCCCATGGAGCCGCCCACCACGGTAAGAAGCCGATCTATGCCCAGGCGATCCACAAGCATACGCTGGACGTTCACCATGTCACTCATGGTGATCAGCGGGAAAGCGCGCCCATAGGCCTTGCCTGTGGCAGGGTTTCTACTGCACGGCCCCGTTGTCCCCTTGCACCCGCCCAGACAGTTCGAAGAGATGACAAAATACCGGTCAGTATCGATGCCCTTACCAGGGCCTATCATCGCGTCCCACCAGCCGATCCTCCCGTCCTCGTCCCTGCCGGCCGCGTGTGCATCCCCGGAGAGCGCATGGACCACGAGCACCGCGTTGTCCTTGGCTGGCGAGAGTGTGCCATATGTTTCATACGCGACGGCGAGGGGGCCAAGGTAGAAACCTGATTCCAGTTGGACCCCATCAAAGTGCGCGTACTGGGTCTGCACAACGCCGTACCGGCCGTCGGAATCAGCATATTCTCGAATCGGTTCGGTGGGCATACCGTTCACCTCGGTCGTTCCGCCTTTTCAATTACAGCAAGATCTGCGAGAGCGAGACGTACTATTGTTGGAGTTTCCTGCGAGCCGTCAGGTTCTTCCTCTGAAACGGTCCATCAATTTTCACTCGGTGCTGGGATTCAATTGGATGTTCGCCGCGCACCGCCGACCGCTTCCGACTCGCACCGGAGAATCCTTAAGCTCCTTTTATACCGTATGATCCGCCTCAGATCAATGCCTCGGCTATGCGGGCAAACGGGGGGGCCGGCCGCAAAGAGGTGTCAAGACTTCTTCAACAGAATCGCGGCGGCCGCTGGAGGCCAACTGCCTCAGGAGTTCGCCGGCCTGGGGTGAAGAAAACCACTCTTGACCGAAAGCCCCCTCGAGATGAGTCTGAAGCGCGTGCGCTCCTGCCCACGCCCTCAGATACTCCAGAGAATAGAAATCCGATTCCATATCAACGAGGTATGCTTCAGGTTCGTACACAAAGCCGGTTGCGGCTTGCAGGTGCCTGCAGTACGGGCCGGAATCCTTTATGTTCCCCTTTTCGTGCAGCTCCTTTTCCGCGAGGAACTTCCCGATGTACCGACGGATCAGGCACAAGCGCTTGGTCTGAAGAAGGTCGGTCAGATCGTCCGCCTCCTTGGAAGACATTCCCGCGATCGAGGTGAGCCAGGCCGGGTTTCCGATCAGTTCCATGAACAGAAACGCAAGGGTCTCGTCCAGAGCAGGTGACCGGTACAAGCGCCGGTACACCGCCGGAAGCTGTGGACTGATATGGCTGAGAAAGAACGCGTGGCCCGCTTCGTGGAGCAGCGTCTCCACGTCGATCAATCCGCCCACAGGTTTCATGAGGACATGGATCTCTCCGGGAATTTCCACGCCGATGCAAACGCCGTCAGGGTTCTTGGCCGGGCCGTCGGAAAGATCCACGACCAGATCCTTGCGGGCGAACAGGCCAAAGCCAAGGCCGGCAAACGTTTTTTCCACGATTTCTCTGAGCCGGGTGACGGGAAAAAAGCGATCAAACCGCTTTATCCGAACCATGTAGAGTGCGTGATATCGGCTAAGGTTCTCAAAAGGTCGCCCGATCTCCTCTTCCACCCACGGGGTGATTCTGGCCCTATAGGTATCGGACGTGGCATCCAGATAGGCACGATAAACCTTTTCATATTCGTCGAAGGAGATCCCCTTCTTCGCCTCTGAGTACCGGACGTAGTTTTCGAAGCCGAACTGCTGCTTCACTGCCCTAATGGTGAGCTCCAGAATTCCGGTAAGCATAGGATTATTAATGGCTTTGAAAAAGATGGTGCATTCCTTGCGCATCTGCTCGCGCTTGTCGAAGTCGGGCTGGCACTGGAGCCACGGCACCACTTCCAGCAGCGGAACCTTCTCGTTGTCCACATGCATCCGACCGCGAGCGCTATAAAAGTTGAGCATATCCACGAGGTTCGACGTTTCTTTGAAGATCGTGAGGTCCATACAGCCGAAGAGCGCGGTCTCGATACGACGCGCCTGTTCCGGCGAATCGGATGAGCTAATCAGCTCCCTAAGATATGTCAGTGTCCCAGGCTTGGTAGGCACGGGATGGGACTCGAAAATGTCCGTATTGGTCAACGCGGACGCCCGCCCCAAGCGTTCGTCTATGGAAAGCCTTGCCAGATCCCGATGTATGCTGTCGATTTCTCCCACGACGGCTTCGAGGGTAACCCGTTTCGGTGCCATGAGTCTTGCTTGCTCCTCGTATTCCTCACCTGTAGGCCTGTAGGAGACCAACCGGGCAATTTCTCCCCGTGTCAGCCTTGAGCCTGCAAATCATATCACCCTTTCGCAGAAGGGGCCAGGTCCGCGGCTCCGGATGCGCTTGAAGCCTTGCACGGCTTCCCAACCGGCTTTACGCGGCATTCCCGTAGCGGGAAGCCTCTCCTTCGGAGAGGTGCCGCTTCTTGCCGCACTCCGTAAGCGTAAGGGCCTGACTGAAGGACGCACAGACAGGAAGGATTCTCTCGAGCTGGACGGTCGAGGAGTGTAGTTCCGACCTTACCTGGAGCGATTCCCAGAAACTTGGCGGGGATTCCAGTTCCGTCGGTTGCTCCTGGACTGGTTAGGCTGGTTCTTTCCCTTCATCAGGCAATCCCACGAGCAGTACCCGTAAGCCGAGTAAGTCATGGATTGGATGACGTTGTACTGTCGTCCGCAGTTCTTACACCTTTGCAATGTGTGATCCTCCATAGCCGCTTTGGCGGCTTCGTTCTGAATTGTTACCGAATCGAACCTCTGTTCGTGCGGGATGAGAATTCTTTCTTTCGACCTCGTCGCTAATAATCGCGAGGTAAACGCTCCCCCCGCATCATAGGGATGTATGGGCGCTCCCAATGAAGAGGGCATCAATACGAGCCCTCGTCTCATGGCTGCGGAAAACCCCGTACCGCCAAGCCCGTGTTCAGGCTTCCCCGGAGGTTGTTCCACAGGGCTCGTGTACAGCCCTCCGTAGTTCTGGCGATGGTGCGCGGCCACTCAGTGCGTGGCAGCCACAGCCGCGCGTGTCGTAAGCACCCGTCAAATCTGTCTCGTGGGTCGACAGAGGCCCCGCAACGAGGCTTCCTTACAGCTCCCGCGGCCTTAATGGGGTGGCCGCTTCTATCCCGTCTGTAGCCATTGCGTATATCTTACGCGGCAGTCCCGCATTCAATTCTTCTGCACGCTGCCCGCACGCGGAAGACTGCCGATCAAGAGGCATCCTATTGCTTATGACTCAACGCCGCGATCCCGCGTTCCCCTGCCACCAATTACTTTGCCGAGATTTGGGTGAGAAGCTGCTTTTCTCTTTGTCTCGGGCTCTGTGGATTTGTTCCGAGTCCTTTTACTCAACGACACCTGAATCGGTCAAGAGGTTCTTGTGCGCAGAAAAGATCCGCGATCAGCGCGCTCATAATAACGTATCTGATCCCCCTCGTGTCGACGGAGGCTTGCCTCGGAAACGGTGGAACAAACCAATTACTTGGGAGTTCTGAGCACTACTACCGAGCAGCTCTTGACGGGGTCTTTCGGGGACAACCCGAAGACGTTCTCAAAATTCATAACATGGTGACCCCGGGATGTCAAACATGGTTTTCTTGGTGACTGCAAGCGACCGGTTACGCGGCGCGTCGGATCCGCTCCACTGTTGAGGCCTGCTCCTCGTCAGGGAACTGAAGGCAACCTGGTCAAATCGAATCATTTTTGACTTTTCGGCCCTGTTTCTTTATGCTGATCCATTCTGCAGAGAGGCTCATGAAAGGACCCGACATCCCAGTTCCTGTGAAACTGTGTGTCGTGCTGATAGCGTGCAGCGCGCTCGCCGCCTGCTCCGCGCTGAACATCATGCGTGGAGGCGTGTACAGAGAGCTCAACGAAGACCTCACCATCGTGAGCCTCACGAGACAGCCTCAGCGGTATCTGGACAAACAAATCGTCTTTTCGGTTCGTTATTATAAGAAAGGGGAACTACCCTGCCCTCTCGGTGAGGACTACATAAATTTCATTATAGCGGATCGAGAGAGCTATTATACGCTCAACAAGGTGTGGATCAAGAAAGACAAAGCCGACATCCTCGGCTCGCTCAAAGAAATGGAAACCATCGTCTTGAAGGCCCGGGTCTTCAAGGTGGACGAGGCGAGAGACCCCAATCTGGAAGCTCTCGAAATAGTCCGAGAATAGCCGAGACGCGCGGCGCCTCGTGAACGGTATGCAGGCTCACACCCAAGGATCTTCACGGAGCCAGGAGAAGATTGTGCGAAAGATACTTGTCACCAGCGCCCTTCCCTATGCGAATGGCGACATCCATATCGGTCATCTCGTGGAATACATCCAGACCGACATCTACGTGCGATTCCTCCGTCTTACCGGCCGGGATGTGGTTTACGTCTGCGCGTCCGACGCGCATGGGACGCCGATAGAGATCAACGCGAGTAAAAAAGGGATTAGCCCGGAAGAGCTTGTGGCTCACTACCACCGCAAGCATCAGGAGGATTTTGCCAAGTTCGAGATACGCTTCGACGAGTTCTACACCACGGATTCCCCTGAGAACCAGCGCCACTCGGAGACCATCTTCCTGCGCGCCAAAGAGAGGGGACACATCTCCGAGCGCGTGATCGAGCAATACTGTTGCGAGTCGTGCGGCCGCTTTCTACCGGATCGTTTCATCCGGGGAACGTGCCCGCGATGCGGCGCAGCCGACCAATACGGAGACGTGTGTGAGGTTTGCGGCGCCACATACAGCCCTACCGACCTTGGAGACCCCCGGTGCGCGATCTGCGGAGCAGTACCGACGTTACGCCCGTCCAAGCACCTCTTTTTCCGGCTGAACGATTTCAGAGAGTTCTTGGTCGACTGGACTGCGGAGCCCGGGATTCTGCAAGACCAGGTTAGAGCTTTCGTCCGGGGATGGATCGATCAAGGTCTTCAGGACTGGGATATTTCGCGGGATGGCCCCTATTTCGGATTCAGGATCCCCGGAGAAGAAGATAAGTACTTCTACGTTTGGCTGGACGCGCCCATCGGTTATATCGCCGCCACGGAACACTATTGCGCAGGCCACCCTGACAGGAGTGTCGAGGAATATTGGCTCGATCCTTCTGCGGACGTGGAGATCCACCATTTTATCGGTAAGGATATCGCCTATTTCCACACGCTCTTTTGGCCGGCCATGCTGAAGGCGGCGGACTACCGTCTGCCCGATGCTGTGCACGTACACGGCTTTCTCACCGTGGATTCACGCAAGATGTCCAAGAGTCGGGGGACCTTTCTCACGGCAGAGCAATTCGCTGAATTCCTCCACCCGTGGTACTTGCGCTACTACTACGGTTCCAAGCTGGGTGATTCCATTGACGATCTGGACCTGAACATCGAGGAATTCGTCAACCGGAACAACGCGGAACTGGTCAACAACATCACCAATCTTGTCAGCCGCGCTCTGGGTTTTCTCAATAAGCGGCTGGACTCCCGATTGGGCGCCATTCCGTCAGACGCGCAGCCTCTGGTGGAACAAGTGCTCAAGTCAATAACACTGGCCCGTCGGCATTATGAGGATCTCCGAATTGGTCAAGCGGTAAAAGAGATCTTGGCCATAGCGGACATCGCCAACAATTATCTCCAGAAGGAGGCGCCCTGGGCCGCAATTAAGGAGAACCCGGAGCGGGCCCGGGATATCCTCACTTTTGCTGCCAACTGTATCAAGGTGATCGCGGCGCTGCTCAAGCCCATCCTTCCGGGATATTGCAAGCAGGTGGAATCCATGCTCGGGGTCTCTGACCTGAAGTGGGACGACGCAGTGTTAGACTTGGAGAATCGTCCTGTGGCAACTTTCGAGAAGCTCATCGACCGCCTGGAACCCGGCGCATTGGAGAAGATGGTGGCTGCGAGCCGAGAAACCTTTGAGGCCGCCACGGAAGCGAGTATCCCACAGGTCCCTGAATTCGGCCCGGAGATCACCATCGAGGACTTCGCGCATGTGGACCTGCGCGCGGGGAAGATCGTCGCTGCCGAGGACGTACCGGAAGCTGATAAGCTGCTCAAACTGGAAGTGGATCTAGGGCGCGAAACGAGAATCATCTTCGCGGGGATTAAGAAATCCTTCAGCCCGGCCGATCTGGTGGGAAGGACCGTTGCAGTGGTGGCGAACCTCAAGCCGCGAAAGATGAGGTTCGGAACCAGTCACGGCATGGTTCTGGCCGGCGTGGATCATGAAGGTAAGATCACGCTGTGCGAGCTGGATCCGAGCACCAGGGCGGGTTCTCCCATCAAATAGACGATAATCGGAATTGCTGGATCAGGAATTTCTTGATCGATTGGGCGCAAGTTCGGTAGAATCGACCAACCGTGATATCTCCGTCGCTTTTCCGCGCCTCGACGGGTATCCGAAGCGACACGCCTCATAGCCTATTGTCCTTCTCAATGGATTGATCCGGGCCCTGATTCGAGTCCGGTAGTCAGTATTTAAGGTCAGAGTGTTCCGTCCAACATTGGAGAGCGGGGCTTCCGCTTCCCAGCACATCAAGCCAGGAAGGAGAACGGTTATGGCAGTCAAGATCTTACTGAATGAGGATGAAATCCCGCGCCAGTGGTACAACATCGCGGCGGATATGCCCAATCCAATGCAGCCTCCCCTGCATCCTGGCACCGGGCAACCGGTGGGTCCGGACGATCTGGCCCCGGTCTTCCCCATGAACCTGATCGAGCAAGAGGTGAGCCAGGAGCGATGGATCGACATCCCGGAACCTGTGCTGGACGTGTACACCATCTGGCGGCCCACCCCGCTGTACCGAGCGGTTAAGCTCGAGCAGTACCTGAATTGCCCGGTCAAGATCTACTACAAGAATGAGGGGGTGAGCCCTCCCGGAAGCCACAAGCCGAACACCGCGATTGCTCAGGCATATTACAATAAGGTTTTCGGCACGAAGCGCATCAGCACCGAGACCGGCGCTGGCCAGTGGGGGAGCGCGCTGAGCTTTGCGTGCAACCAGTTCGGACTGGAAGCCAAGGTATATATGGTCCGCATCAGCTACGAACAGAAGCCGTACCGTCGGTTGATGATGAATACCTGGGGCGCCACTTGTATCCCCAGCCCAAGCACCGAAACCGAAGCCGGACGCAAAATCCTCTCGCAGGACCCCAATTCCCCCGGCAGTTTGGGGATCGCGATCAGCGAAGCCGTAGAAGACGCGGTGACCAGCGAAGCCCTTGGACGCCCCCCGACAAAATACTCCCTGGGAAGCGTTCTGAATCATGTTCTCCTGCACCAGACCGTCATCGGCCTGGAAACCCAGAAGCAACTGGCCAAAGTCGGCGATTACCCGGACATCGTGGTCGGCTGCGCGGGTGGTGGGAGCAACTTCGCTGGATGCGCGTTCCCCTTCGTGCGTGACAAGATAGCCGGCAAGCAAATCCAAATCATCGCGGTGGAGCCCGCTTCTTGCCCCACGATGACCAGAGGCCCGTTTGCATATGATTTCGGCGACACGGTCCAGATGACACCATTGCTGCCCATGCATACCCTCGGTCACGACTTCGTGCCCGCGCCCATCCATGCGGGCGGGCTGCGCTATCACGGCATGGCGCCGCTGGTAAGCCAGCTCATTATGGACAAGCTCATTGAACCGCGTGCGGTGCAGCAGCTAGAGACCTTCGAGGCAGGCGTTACCTGGGCCAGGACTGAAGGCTTTATTAGCGCCCCCGAGACATGCCACGCACTTGCCGTGGTCATGAAGGAGGCCAAGAAAGCTAAAGAGGAAGGTAAGCAAAAGACTATCCTCGTCAACTGGAGCGGCCACGGCATCGTGGACCTGGGAGCTTATGACGCTTTCTTCCAGGGCAAGCTGTCAGACCACGAATTTCCCCAGTCAGAGATCGAGCGTGCGCTCAAGGCAATCGAGGCGCTTCCCAAGCCCAAGCTCTAGAAGCCAAGACATTCCTCATCAGCCCGGCACAGCTCTCCCTTACGAGCCGCGCCGGGCTCTCTTCCTTTCCAAGCTGGCATTCCAGGAATAAAGCGGTGATTCATACCGAGGGGGTATGCGGCACGGTCGGTTCTATGAGCAGTTTCTGATCAAGCAAAGTTCTATCGCTTTAATTCAAGAAATGGGGGTAGGGATTTTACTATTAAAGGATCGGCCGCTATGTTTTAATAGTAAATGGGTCTATTAAAGACCTCTTTAATAAGGGAGCCGGATCATGAATCGCGGCCTTCAAGGAAGACTCGTCCACCAAACCACAGCCTCCGAAGGCTTCGAGGCCTTTGTCCCGTTTGCTTTGCCACCGAGCCCGCCCTTGGACGTCGATCTGGACCTCTTGGAGCAAGCGAACCGAGCAGTGGGACGTCTCGATGCCCTCACACTTCTTCTCCCGGATCCCTCCCTTTTTCTCTATTTCTATGTTCGTAAGGAAGCAGTTCTCTCTTCTCAAATCGAGGGAACCCAATCCTCATTATCCGATCTGCTGCTCCATGAATATCACGAAGCGCCGGGAATCCCGAAAGACGACGTGGAAGAAGTGTCGCAGTACGTGGCGGCACTCAATCACGGATTGGAGCGATTGAGAGGCGGATTCCCTCTTTCGCTGAGATTGATACGGGAGATTCATGGAATGCTATTGTCTAAGGGTCGCGGCAGTACGCAAAGACCCGGCGAGTTCAGGAGGTCGCAGAATTGGGTTGGAGGCAGTCGTCCAGGCAATGCGCGATTCGTTCCCCCTCCCCCTGAAGAAGTGAAGGGTTGTATGGGGCACCTGGAAAAATTCCTTCACGATCGACCCGTCCGGACCCCTTTGCTTCTCAAGGCAGCGCTCAGCCATGTTCAATTTGAGACCATTCATCCGTTTCTCGATGGTAACGGACGGCTGGGAAGACTCTTGATCACCTTCCTCCTCTGTATCGAAGGCGCTCTGTCCGAACCTCTTCTATATCTTAGTCTCTATTTCAAGCAACATCGGGACACTTATTACGATTTGTTGCAGAGAGTTCGCCTGGAGGGAGATTGGGAAGCGTGGGCTACCTTCTTCTTGGAGGGCGTGATAGAAACGGCAGAGCAAGCGGTGAAAACCGCGAAACGGATCACGGATCTCTTCACGGATGACCGTACCCGTATTGAAGAGATAAGACAGGCAGCGGGGAACGTTTTACGAATCCATTCCTATCTTCAGAAGAAACCTGTCTTGGAGATTCCGAGAGCCTCTACGGAGATCGGAATATCTCAGCCGACCGTAACATCAGCCCTGAAGAGGCTGGAGGAGATCGGAGTCGTGAAAGAGATTACCGGCAAAGCAAGAGACCGGATATACGTCTATAAAGATTATCTCGACATTCTTGGGGAGGGGACTCAGCCACTATGATCGTTCAAGATTTTTTGGACGGAAAAGGCTCCTCCGCTGCTGGATTTGGCGGCTGGCACAACCCTTCCGAAGAACAGTGCATTAGATTGTTTCTCTGGAGGCTCCATGGGTCTTTTCAAGGAGAGCATGGCACTCTATAGTGATAGAAGGTCAAAGCTCAGTGAGCCGTTTGAGCACCATTTTCGAAGACCGCTACAGCACATGCCTCGGACTCAGCCATGACCGAGTGTTGTTCCAAAACCTTGTATGAAGAACGAGAGATCCGCTGCCCCCGATTGGGCGGCCCGGTTACTTTTGGGTACTGCCGCGTGGAGAACGTGGGGTGTCCCTGCCCTCGAACCATCGTGTGTTGGCAAGTTCATTTCGACGCGGAATCCCTTTTTCGGGGAGTCATGACCCCGGAAGAATTTGCCGAAACCTTCCTCCAGGCCCCACGACCAAAGATGGCCACGTTGATTGAGCTCATCGAGCGAGCCAAAAAACTGGCTGAAGAGAAACGTGCTCAGCAAGAAACGGAAAACCCCCAAGAAGACCCAACGGAAGAAGACCCCGCCTGAAGCCGTGATCCTTCAGAAGCAGCCCGAAGGCTACCGAACCCATAGTGGGTGCGATTGCACCCAAAACGAGACCAAAACGCAAGGTGGTTTACTCAGGAAGTAATGGCGGGATCACTCCTCGGGAGTGCCTTCAACTTCCAGCAGTTCGGATAGGTATTCCCGGGTGATGAGCCCCAGGTCGCCTGAATGGATTGCGATAAGATGCTTGAGGAGTATCAGACTGTCCACGTCCATCTTGACGAATTTGAGCCCCATGCCGTCCTGTTCCGTTCGGACCACTTCCGCTTCCACGGTGATATAGAGGCCCGCGGTGCCGCCTGTCAGGTGCATGTTGACCTCGCATACGGTTCCGACCGGATGGATGATGTCCGATTCTACGAACATCCCTCCCAGGCTAAGGTTGCGCAACTTATTGGACGTGATTACATGGTCAGCTACAGTGAGATTGACTTTTAGGTCAAAAGGAACTCGGGTGAACCTTCTTTTCTGGTCTGCACTCATGCTCGTTTGTCCGCTCATGAACGATCCGATGGGTCATCGGCAGCTCATCGTTCCTACTGGACCGCCCCGCGACGCGTGTCGCGTAAGGTACGCTTGAATGACGAGATACGGCGCATCCCCCACTCTTGATCCGTTCCCTAAGACAGCGCCCCGGAGATCATGGAAATGATGGCACGTCGCAACGGCCCAAGCATCGACTCGGCCTCGACACGTTTCGCAACCTAATACCCGTCCATTGAGTCTGCCCGCGCCTCAATGGGTCGGCGCCAGGACCATGGTCATGTTCCTACCTTCAAACTTGGCGGGCTGCTCCACCTGAGCTTCTTCTCCGACCATCTCCAGGAGCTTGTCAACCAGCACACGAGCCTGTTCCGGATGCGCGATCTCTCTCCCCCGGAACATAATGGTCACCTTGACCTTGCAATTCTCTGCGAGAAAACCTTTGAGCTTTCTCACCTTGATGGCGAGGTCATGAAGCTCGGTCTTGGGCCTGAGCTTAACTTCTTTGATGTTAATCGTGGCCTGTTTCTTTTTGCGCTCGTGCTCCTTCTTGCTTTCCTCGTACCGGTACTTGCCGTAGTCCATAATCCTGCAAACCGGCGGATCGGAATTCGGAGCCACCTCTACCAGATCGAGGCCGAACTCTTCGGCTTTCTGAAGAGCCGTAGGGACATCCAGAATCCCTAATTGCTCACCATCCGGAGAAATGACCCGTACCTGAGGAGCACGAATCCGGTCGTTTACCCTGACCTTGGGCTCTACTCGAACAGGAAGTCGTGGCCTTCCTTTCATTCAGTCAGCCCCCTTGAAAAGAACCCGTTAGCCCGCAAGGCTGGCCATCGTGTCATGAACGATTCTCCACCTCCTGATCAAACTGCTTGAGGAAGGTCTCAACCGACATAGCTGCGGTTGTGTCTTCCCCGCGTTTCCTGATTGAGACGGTCTTACTCTCCATCTCTTTATCACCGATTATCAACATGTACGGGATTTTTTGGCCTCGAGCCTCCCGTATCTTGAATCCGATCTTTTCATTGCGCAGATCTTCTTCCACGCGTGCACCGTGTGACCTGAGCTTGTGCGCTACGTCCCGCGCGTACTCGCTCTGCCGGTCCGTAATAGTCATCACCACGGCCTGCACCGGAGACAACCAGAGCGGGAATGCGCCGGCGTAGTGCTCGACGAGCACTCCCAGAAACCGCTCGATTGCCCCAAGTACCACCCGGTGAATCATGACAGGGCGCTTGCGCTCGCCATCCGAATCCACATAAGTGAGATTAAAGCGCTCGGGGAGCGTGAAGTCGCACTGAATGGTCGCACATTGCCACGATCTGGACAAGGCATCCTTAAGCTTGATATCTATCTTGGGCCCATAGAAGGCCCCGTCACCTTCGTTAATATCGTATGCGGCCCCCAGATCTTGCAGAGCTTTCTCCAATGCGGATGTGGCCCGCTCCCAGTCTTCATCCGTGCCGATGGACTTCTCCGGTCGAGTGCTCAGCTCCATGGTGTATTCAAATCCGAATATTTCCATCACGTCACGGACAAATTTCACAATACCGATGATCTCGTCGTTGAGCTGCTCGGGCGTGCACAGTATGTGCGCGTCATCCTGAGTAAACTGCCGTACCCGCAACAGCCCGTGCAGGACTCCGCTCTTCTCATGCCGATGAACCGTCCCCAGCTCGAAGAAGCGCAACGGCAGCTCCCGGTACGACCTGATCTTGGACTTGTACACCTGCATGTGAGCGAGGCAATTCATGGGCTTAATGCCGTAGTCCACCCCGTCAACCGTGGTGAAGTACATCTGCTCCCGGTAATTGTCGAAATGCCCCGACCGTTCCCACAGGTCCTTCTTCAAGATTTGAGGACCGACCACCAACTGGTAGCCTCGTTTCAGGTGCTCCTTCCGTTCGAACTCCTCTATCAGATATCGGAGTAGAGCGCCTTTTGGGTGCCAAATCACCAGTCCCGGACCCACATCTTCGGATATGGAGAAAAGATCGAGCTCTCGGCCCAGCTTGCGATGATCCCGCTTCTTTGCCTCCTCCAGCACGTGCAGATAGTGCTTGAGATCCTCTCGGGACGGGAACGCAGTTCCGTACACTCGCTGGAGCATGGGATTGCGTTCATCTCCACGCCAGTACGCGCCTGCCAGCTTGGTGAGCTTGAATGCCCGGATGTACCCGGTATCGGGAATATGGGGGCCTCGGCAGAGATCCGTGAATCCGCCCTGCGCGTACAGGCTCACGTCTTCGCTGTCAATCTGATTGAGCAGTTCTATCTTATAAGTTTCGCTCTTCCCCTGAAAAAAGCCGATCGCTTCGTTCCTGGGCATCACGATCCGCCGGAAGGGCAACTCGCCCTTGACTATCTCCATCATCCGGCTCTCAATCAGTTCCAAATCTTCAGGGGTAAACGGGCGAGGCGTGTCGAAGTCATAGTAGAACCCATCTTCGACCGCAGGGCCGATGGTGATCTTCACGTCAGGAAAGAGCTCCTGCACCGCTTGAGCCATCACGTGAGATGTGGAGTGGCGCAGGATGTCCAGTCCTTTGGGAGACCGAATGCTGATGAAGCTCAGCGGGCCTGACTCGGTTAGCGGCAGGCTCAGATCGACCGCATGGCCGTTCAATTCCGCGGCAACCATGTCCCGGCTGTTTTCGATCCAGTTGTCCTGAAGTATGTCTCGTGGTGTGATACCGGCCGGATATACCTTTTTTTCGCCGTTGATTTGAATCTCTACAGAGGGTTTCATACGCGTATAGGATCTATAGGCAGGATGGCACCAGGAAGGATCAATTTAGCAATCATACTGGAGTTAACACCCCTCCTCAGTGGATTTAGTGGCTTGGGTGAACGGTGTAACGACTTTTTTGCCTCATATGGTAGGCGCGTGGGGATTTGAACCCCAGACCCTCACCGCGTCAAGGTGATGCTCTCCCCCTGAGCTACGCGCCTGCAATTCAAAAGAAAGTTATCAACCTGGGGGTTTATTGTCAAGCGAAAAGCCCCTGCCCCGTCTAGCTCCGGCCCGCATCAAACCAACTTCCATAGCTCAGAATCTGCAACGAATTGTGGAAGCCCTCGCTTTCGGGCAGCACTCCGAGGCTTCGCCTCGGAGATCGGCAGCAAGAGCGCATCATTGCACAACAATGTCGAGGGGAGGCTCATCTCCCCTCCCCATACGTAGGCCCAAGCGAGGTTCTCAATGCGGGCCACTTTCGCGTGTAGGCGATATTATTAACCGAAGCATTGGAATTGGCCTCTATTCGGTGTGCCGTATTCTGTACGGCGCGCACCCGCGGGTGCGCCCTAGACAGGCCTGGGCAGACGCGCAGGTCTGCCCCTACAGAAGCATAGCTCATTTCCAACGGACAGCCGCATGGTCAGGTGTGTCGGCCGCGATTGGGGCAGAACCTACCACATGGACCCGAGGTTCTGAGAGGGGCTCGGGCCATCCAATCGGCACGTCTTGCTTTCGGCAAGGAGCTTCCGGATCAAACCCTGGGCCGAGGCATGGTTCCACGTGGCCGGACCGACGCTATACGCCACGGCGTCTCCACGGCAGTCAACTATATAAGTGGTGGGCAGCCCGGGAATTTCAAGGATGGCCTCTTTGGCATCATTTATCAAGAACGACGTGGTCTTACCGCCCATCCTGACCGTTTGAAGTCCGTTGCTCTTGCCGTCGGTACAGAGGACAGGATAGCAGCAATTGGTTTTCGTAGCGTAATTCACGACTGAGGCAGGAGGATCTACCAGATTGACCCCTAGAATCTCTAGGCCGGCAGGCCCGTACGTCTTCTTGAGCCAATCAAGAAGAGGCGCTTCGACCTTGCAAGCAGGGCATGAGATGGACCAGAAATGCACGAGCACGACCCTGCCGCGGTAATCCTTAAGCGATACCCGCTGGCCGCGGGAATTGAGCAGGGCGAGGTCGCCGATCTTGAAAGGCTTTGAATACATGTATATGTTCGCGTTCGACGCAAGATCCGCGGCCTCAGCAGCAGGGAGCGGGAAAGCAACAAGGCTGGAGCAGAAGAGAATTGCCAGGACGAAAGCTAGCATGTGCCGATTCATCATACCTCCTGGGTGGCCGGTCATCAATATATAAATATTCCTATTAAGCTATAACTGGCCCTATGTCAACCCTTTTTTCGCATATCCGGCCCATTCTGGCAATTGATGCCGCCTGCCGATCATGCTATCTATTCCAAAGAACATGAAATCTATTCGCATACAGGCCACGCTGGTATCGGTACACGGCGTCGGCGTGCTGATTCGGGGACCCGCGGGATCCGGCAAGTCCTGGGCAGCTCTGCGTTTGATGGACCGAGGCCACCGCCTGGTTTCGGACGACATGGTGGAGATATCGGCGGATCCCAACGGGGCACTTATCGGCTTGCCGGTGGATCCTGAAGTGCCGATAGAAGTCCGAGGATTGGGTATCTTCCCGGCAATGTGGCTGTTTCCTGAAGGAACACAACCGTCTGCCTCCATCGGTCTGGAGGTCGACCTTGATTTGTACGACGCATCCCGGGACGCAGGACGGATCGCTCCCGAGACGAGCACCTCGAACCTACTGGGCGTTGACCTGCCCGTGGTGCGGCTCCCATTGCCCGCGGGTTCAGACCCGGGCTTTCTCATTGAAATGGTGGTGAGACTGTGGAAGAGCAGAAGACCGGTCATTCCCGCGTGAACAGACAACTGGTGATCATCACCGGCATGTCAGGCTCAGGCAAGTCCACGGCTGCACGAACCTTGGAAGACTCAGGGTTCTTTTGCGTTGACAATATACCGGTGGACCTGCTCCCCAAGCTTCTGGAGTTAACCGACTCACGAGGGACCGAGCTGGACAGGCTTGCACTGGTGATCGACCTCCGCCAGCGGGGCTTCTTCCCTCGTTACAGCTCGATTCTCGGTGCGTTGGAGATGAGCGGCACGCCGGTGCAGATCCTGTTCCTCGATGCGAGAGATGAGGTGCTGGTGCGCCGGTACAGCGAGACCAGGCGACAGCATCCCATGGCCGCGGCCGGAGGTGTGCTCGACGGCATACGAAAGGAGCGCGAAGCGCTGCAAGAAATTAAGGAGCACGCCGACTGGATTATCGACACCTCAGACATGACGGTGCACCAGCTTCGGGATGAGATCAAGAAGGTCATCGGCACGCCCGAAACCGAAGGGCTCAAAGTGGTGATAACCTCATTCGGATTTGGGCGAGGACTGCCGGTGGAATCTGACCTGGTTTTCGATGTGCGTTTCCTTCCGAACCCGCACTTCGTAGAAGAACTGAAGCTGAAGACCGGCCGTGACCCGGAGGTAACCGGCTGGCTTAATGCCCACAAAATTACCCGAAAATTTCTGAAAAAACTTGATGATATACTGGTTTTTCTTTTACCGCTTTACATAAAGGAAGGGAAACAGTACCTTACCATTTCGGTGGGTTGTACAGGGGGACGCCATCGATCAGTCGCGATCGCGGAAGAGATTTTTCAGATCTTGCGCCGAAGTGGCTACACAAACCTGGAAGTGAGACACAGGGAATTAGGGCCGTGAAAATCGCGAAAAAGGCCGATGAAAAAGGTCTTTGCCCAACGGTAAGTGTCCCCGGAGAACTCACCGACCTCACTACCCACTTGGACAGCTTCGGTGCCCCAATCGGGTGCCATACGTCGCAAGCCGCGCCAATATTGGTGATATGCTTGAGAGTCTTTCACCTGGGTCGCACGGTTACATAAGGATATTCAATTTAGGCAGATCACACATGGTAGGCATTTTGATTCTTACGCATGGTGAGCTCGGTCGGCAATTCATCGTAACTGCTCGGCTGATCGGGCTGAATTCTGAAGAGGGTGTGCAAGCCCTTTCGATTGACCCCTCCGAGTCCCCGGAATTGCTGAGGGATCAGGTGGCAAAAGCAATCGACCAAATGAATCTGGGAGACGGAGTACTTATTCTCACCGATCTTTTTGGCGGCACCCCTACCAACCTGTCGTTGTCTTTCCTTGAAGAGGGCAAGGTTGAGGTGGTCACGGGTCTGAACTTGCCCATGATCATCAAGGCGATCAACTCGAGGGCAGGTCAAGACCTGAAGACACTGGCTCACTTGGCTTCGGAAGCGGCCAAAGAGAGCATCTTCCTGGCAGGGGATGTGCTCAGGCAGAGGTTGCGCGGGAGAGCGCAGCGCGAGAAGCGTGAAGGGAACCGTGTCCGCGAGTGAACTCGGGAGTCTCGCCAATGCCCATAGTGCTGGTCAGGGTCGATGATCGACTCGTTCATGGACAGATCCTGGAGGGCTGGCTCCCGTCTACCGGTGCGCAGGAAGTCCTGGTGGCCAATGATGCCTTGGCTGCCGATCCCGTGCAGATGATGATCATTCAGTCGGCGGTTCCGTTCTCCGTGCGCCTGGTAGTGGACACCGTGGATCGGATAGCAGCCTTGCTTATGCAGCCGGACCGAAACCAAGTGAAGAGAATGGTGCTCCTTGAAAGTCCGGCGGATGCTCTGAGACTCAAAAAGGCCGGTGTGCCTTTCACAAACCTGAACCTGGGCAACCTCAAAACAGAAGAGTCCACCGTGTGCTTGAGCAGAACCGTCCTTGTTGGGCAAAGCGCGCTGGCAACCCTTCGGGATATCATCGAGCAGGGTGTCCAGGTGCACATCCAGAGCGTGCCTTTTGAGAAGCCCCTGGATCTGGTGGATATTTGGGAATCCCTTGGTGGAACCTGATTCCGACCGGCACAAGGAGTGAATGGTGGGACAGGCGTCTCGCCTGTCACCGAATGACGGGCAAGCCTGCCCCGGACTAGATCCGGGGATGCCCGTCCCACCAGCAGTCCTGTACGGCGCGCATGGCCATGCGCCCTTCCTGGATTCCCGTTTCCACGGGAATGACGAGGGGATTGCTTCGTCCCACGTCGCGCGGAACTCGCAAGGACGGTCGTTCCCCACGCAACTGAATACTTACGGCAACGGATTTGCTTGCAGGCAAGCCGGCTCATGCGACCTGAGCACTCACTGCGGTCGTTCACGTCAGGTGACACATGATTTCGCAGGCTCTCGTGGCCAGCGCGGTGGGAAGTCTCCTCTGGCTGGACAGATTCCAGATGTTCCAGCTCATGGTTTCCCGGCCGGTGGTGGCTGCACCGCTTGTGGGTTGGGTTGTTGGGGATCTGGGAGCGGGCTTGGCCTCGGGCATCCTGTTCGAGCTACTTTGGCTTCGGCAGCCGCCTGTGGGAGGATATATCCCGCCTGACACCACCCTGGCCTCGGTAGCGTGTGCGGCAATTTCGGGAATCGTAAGATCTCACCACGCATTGCCGGCCACTTCTGTGGCGCTGCTGGTTTTCCTGTTCGTACTTCCTGTCGCTTACCTTGGAGTGGTCCTCGACGCGGTGCTCAGAACCGGTTTGACCCGGCTGGCTCGCCGCGCGAACATAGCACCAGAGCAATTGAATGGAGGCGCTGCCTGGGTTCTTGTAGCCAGAGGGCTGCTTCTGGGTTTTGTTATCGCTTTCCTTGGTCTGTTTCCCGTCATTATTATCGGCGCGCCGGTCATCGGGATGCTGGCCAAGATTCTTCCCAGCGGCCTGGTGCAAGCGCTGGGATTCGCATTCTACGCCGTGCCTCTTGTGGCGGTCGCAGACTACATGGTGGGACACGAAGAACAAACCAGTGTACTCCTTTTTCTTTTGGGATTCGCAATCATTGTGATCGGCAGCTATGCGTTCTTATGAAGGATCGCGGTATGAGGCACCGTAGGTCGGGCCTACGTATGGGGTGGTTTGGAGGAGAGATCATAGGCGTTAACTTAAAGGATCTCGGCATGTGATTTCAGATAGTTAACTCAAATCCATCCCGTCACCCCGGACTTGATCCGGGGTCCAGAACATATTGAAAAAACTGGATTCCCGCCTCCGCGGGAATGACGGACGAAAGATCTGGGCTGCTTGACTTAACGCCCATGGGAGGGGAGATGAGTCTCCCCTCCAAATTATTGCGCAACGAAGCGCTCTTGCTGCCGCACTCCGAGGCGAAGCCCCGGAGTGCGCGCCGAAGCCGAGCACTTTGGTTGTTCGTTGTAGCCCTCTAGCTATGGTGGTTGGTGCGTTGACGTGACCCAAGAGACTCCATACCAGCAGCTCCAAGCGGATACGATGAAGGCGTCGGACCTGGACGAGGTCTTGGCGATCGAAAAAGTTTCTTTTGCCACGCCTTGGACCCGCTCCATGTATCTTGACGAGCTGGCCAATAGGTCTGCGAGGTCCACAGTTTTTAGGCTGAATTCGCGGATTGTGGGGTACGCCTGTTGGTGGGAAGTGCTCGACGAAGGGCACCTGATGACTTTTGCCGTGCATCCGGAACGGAGAGGTCAAGGGTTTGGCAAGGCAATCCTGCGATATCTCGAAGAAGTGTGTTTCAAGGACGGCATTCGGCGCATAATTCTTGAAGTCGGGCGCAAAAATACCGTTGCTCGAACGCTTTACAGGAAGTGTGGTTTCGCAGTGATAGGCTTCCGAAAACGGTATTACCAGGACACTGAAGACGACGCGTTGGTCATGGAAAAATCCCTGAATCAGCGTAATATGAACGTTTCCGGTAGCCAAGGAGAGACAGGGTGAGACCCGGGCCTGCTTTGGCGAGGACCGGCTTATTGTGGGGCGTTCCTATGAAAGAGGTCGGCATGAGGCACCCATGTTCCGGTTTACGTATGGGGTGGTTTGGAGGGGAGATGAGTCTCCCCTCCAAATTATTGCGCAACGACGCGCTCTTGCTGCCAATCTCCGAGGCGAAGCCCCGGAGTGCTCGCCGAAGCCGAGGGCTTTCATGATTCGTCGTAGCTCCTTAGCTATGCGAGTCGGCGTGATCCTCGTAATTGCTCTGCCTGCCGCGTGCATGTCCCCAAGCGGCCCCGATGCCTCCAAGCAAGCCGCGCAGAATCGTCTGCCCGAGCGCGAGCAGATGGTCCACACCCAACTGCGCGGGTTGGGCAGGACCCCGATCACGGACAAGGCCGTCGTGGGCGCTATGCTCAAGGTGCCGCGGCATCTGTTTATTCCCGAGGCCATGAGATACGCTGCTTATGCGGATTCTCCTGTTCAGATCGGCTCCGGCCAGACCATCTCCCAGCCATATATTGTGGCGCTCATGACGCAGTCCCTGGATCTTAAGCCGGGTATGAAGGTGCTCGAGATCGGCACTGGTTCGGGGTACCAGGCTGCTATACTCGCGGAAATCACGCCGCACACCTATACCATAGAAATCATCAAACCGCTGTACGAGCGCGCCAAAGCCACTTTACAGGAACTAGGATATATCCAGATAGGGGTGCGTCACGGAGACGGATACTACGGATGGCCTGAACATGCTCCCTTTGATCGAATTATTGTCACCTGCGCCGCGCTCCACGTGCCTCCGCCGCTTCTGGAACAACTTACACCTGAAGGTAAAATCGTAATTCCCGTGGGGGGAAGATTCGAGACTCAGCGCCTGCTGCTGGTGACCAAGACCAAGGACGGAGGGAGAACATCCCAGACCCTGGAGCTGGTGAGATTCGTGCCCATGATCCACGAGAGCTCTTCCGACAAGTGATGCTAATTCGCTTTCATGAAAGTAAGACGGCGAGAACCTTTTTGAAAAAAGGTTCTCCCCGAACCCCTTTCCAAAAACTTCTATACGCCTTTGGCATCCCTGCTTCCTGGCACAGGAAGCAGGGATGCCAAAGGAATATAGAGTTTCTTGAAGGGGGCTTTGGGGCATAGGCGCTAACTTGAAGTGGGTCTGTTCTTTGATCCGTATAGGGGTAGGAACGACCGGTCTCCCGGTCGCTCCCCCCTCCGAACCGTACGTGCGGTTTTCCCGCATACGGCTCTCCAGTTGGTGG
>JBFLZC010000021.1:0-93911 GCA_040756375.1 Thermodesulfobacteriota bacterium | reverse complement strand
TCCCTCCCAGGAACGTGCTATACTCCTTCTAAATCCAAAACGCGAGCAAGAAGTTAGCGCCTATGGGGCTTTGGGGGAAACTTCTTTACACAAAGAAGTTTCCCCCATGCTTTACTTCTTTGAAAGCCCACTGGTATAACGGAGGCCGCGATGCCGATCTTTGAGTTCGAGTGCAGTCGCTGCGGCAAGGAGTTCGAACGCCTGGTCTTCGCATCTGAAGAAGGAAGCGTGGCCTGCCCTGCGTGTGGATCCGAGGACACGAAAAAGGTCGTTTCCGTGTTCTCGTGTTCCGGCGTTGGCAAGGATGTTGGCGGGTCCTGTGCGTCTGGCGGGTCAAAAGGCCATTCCTGAGGCTAGCCTCGCGGCTGCCGTGTGCAGCCTTTCCAAATCAGAAATCTCCGAAAATGTGGAGGCACTGCGCCTCATTCTTGGATGTCGAGATTGAGGAATCGTGTCTTCATATTTACCATCTCGCCGCCTCTATTTCTTTGCTCCGTATGCCTTGAGAAGCTCCGCTATTTCTTCGTGGCCTCCCCCCTCCGCGCGTTTGAGCGCTGTCAGTCCAAGGGTGTCCTGTGCCTTGACTTCAGCGCCCTTTTCCAGGAGCAGTTTCGCCACGTCCACATGACCTTTTGTGGCAGCCCACATAAGTGGCGTACGGCTCTTTGCGTCCCTTGCATTTACATCAGCGCCTCTGTCCAGAACCAATTTCGCCCCGCCGACGCTGCCTTGATAAGCGGCCCACATGAGCACCGTAAAGTGATATTTGTCCTTTTCGTTCAAGTCAGCGCCTTTGTCCAGAAGCAGCTTCACAATGCCCCAGTCACCATTCTTTGCCGGCCACCACAGTGGCGTCGCACCGTCCTTGACCTTCAGATTTGGATCAGCGCCCCTATCCAGGAGCAGCTTTACCACTTCCAAATAGCCTTTGCGTGTGGCGTTCCAGAGCGCAGTACCGCCTTCGTTGTTCTGCGCATTGACATCAGCGCCACTGTCTAGGAGCATGTTTATCGCTGCCCCCTGTCCTAAATAAGCAGACTCCATCAGCGCCGTCGTGACTTCCCCCCTTCCCGCGTTCGGATCGGCGCCCTTGTCCAAAAGCACCCGGATGACTGCAAGGCGCCCTCCCCAAGCCGCAGCGATCAGGGCTGTACCACCCTCGGTGCTCCTAGCGTTGATATCCGCGCCTCTGTCCAGAAGGAGGTTCAGTACAGCCAGGTGGCCGTAATGCGCAGCGAACATAAGCGGCGTGGCGCCTTCTTGGTCCCGGGCATTTACATTGGCGCCTTTGTTCATAAGCCTCTCGACGAGACCGACATCTCCATGCTCGGCTGCGTGTATGAGTTGGGTGTCCAGCGGAGCTACGTACACCCCGATCCCGGCCCACAGCACGAGCGCCAAGATCAGAACCACGGGCAGCCAACATGTCATGGCCACCGGCGTGCGTCGAGTCTTCATGGCAGGTCGCCCGATTCATGCTGCAAGAGCACGACGAAGGATAAGGTTTCGGGATAGATGGAGCGACAGCCCCTGTATTCTCATGGCCGTCAGAACGTCGTTCAACCTATTCTTTCAGTCTTGGTATCCATTAGGGGCGCCGCGCGGAATTATGCGCCGTTGACTATCCTTTATTCCGTCCGGATGGCAGGTGGTCGCGCCAATTACCGATTACCGGCCTTCTTGTAATGAGACTGCCAATGAGGAGGCATATCCAACTGCATCAAAAAGTATTTGTCTTTGCCGACGTCCTGACCCCAGTTGGAAGCCCACACCACTTTGGAACCGTCTCTGGCGATGGTGGCCTGAGTTTCCTCCCAATATGATTTCGTGGTGTTATGGATCTTGGCCAAATGGAAGACTTCCGGCCTTTGCCGAGACAATCTCACCAGGATAACGGAGCGGTCCAACCAGTTCTTGGCTGCCACCTGCTGCGGGGTGTACGTCGAGATGACGGCATATCCAGGCGCGTTGCACGAAACATGTATCCCGCTCTTTAGTCCATGTGGAGAGGAATCGGCATAGAAGAGTCGCAGCAGCGGAATGATCTTGGATTTCTTGTAGTCATTGCCTTCGGTTACCGGTTGGGTATCCCACGCCAGGGGGATTAAGTCGACATGGTCTGTTTTACTATTTTGCATGACTATGACTTCGTTGCCGTCGGCATCCAAGCCCACGTCCGCGTGAGCCGTGGCATGGGCCAGCCGATGGAATTTGCGCAATTCTTTGTCAGCCAGATTCAGACCACCAAGCGTCCTGCCGCTGGGAGACGAGTCAGCATCAGCCCCCACCACTACCCAATTGCCCAAAGGCGACAGCCCCACCCAATCCAGCAGGCCGGCCTCTTTTGCCGGGATCTTGTACAGACCCAGGACCCGGTTGTCTTGGCGATCCCAGGTGAAAATATAGCGTAGACGATAGTCGTCAGTGGTTCCCTGGAGAAAGAGGGCCCAGAAGCGCAGGTCTTGGGATGGCTCTCCTTCTCCCTTGGTAGTGATACGATACAGATCCTTCTCGGAAGAGATAATCGGACCCAGGGTAGGGTCTTGGGCGAAATCTTTCACTATCGTGAGTTGGCCGCTCTGCACATCCATTCGGATAACGCGGAAGGTCCGGTGCTCCGTGCTCAAGCCCCAGATGATATTGGGGTCTTTCGGGTCCCACCTCGATTCGGCCAGGTCTATTTCCCTCACGAAAAGTCTGTCCTGGTCATACGGAATAGATTGAGTTCGATAGATGCGCCAAGCTCCCGTGGCCGGTTGATGCAGGAGGATCATGGATTGATCGGCGTTGAATGGGTCGAACCGTGAATACTCATGGCGCAGGCCGATGCCCTGGGTTACCCTGGTGAGGATGGCGCCGTAGGCGGGATCGAAAAAGGGCTGGCCGGCAGCCGGCACCGGCCTCGCGGGTTGGGGCTTGACCGGGTTCTGTTCAGCCAAGGGCTGAGGAACCTGCTGAAAGGCAAAGTTGGGCGGGTAATCGAGTGCCCAGGAAAGAGAAGGTGGCAGACTTATCCCGACGCAAATCAAGACCCAGATGGTGGAGAAGCGCAAACCCATGAGACAAACCTCCCTGCTCCGTCTGGGTGAATGCCTTTTCCTTGAGGCGGACCGGAACAAAACAAGGCGTTTCAAATACTTAGTCGCCAGCCCCCCCCGAACTTCTGGCCGTTCCTCCGGATTCAAGGGACTCAAAACATCGTGGGCTCTTTGAATTCACCAAAAACCTGACGGAACACGTCAGCCATTTCGCCCACGGTCGCGTACGCCTTACAGCATTCCACCAGAGCGGGCATCACATTCTGTTTGGCTCGCGTGGCTTGTTCCAGCGCCTTTAGAGTCCGCTCCACATCAGCCTGGCTGCGTTCAGCCTTGACTTGCTTCAGGGCTTCGATCTGCCTTTCCTGGGTCGCGGCATCGTATTCGTGGAGCTCCACGTCAGGCTCGTGCTCCTCGTCGACGTACTTATTGACCCCGATCTTTATGTACTCGCCTTTCTTGAGGCCCTTTTCCCATTCGTACGCCTGCTGGGAAATCAGCCGCTGAACAGCGCCGGTAGATACCGCGTGGACGATTCCGCCCATCTTCCGGATATGTTCACGCTCTTCTTGGATCTTCTCCTCCATCTGCTTGGTAAGGGTCTCGATAAAGTAGGACCCCGCGAGGGGATCTACCGTGTCCCGGAGCCCGATTTCGTCCATGAGCAGCTCGCATGTGCGAAGCGACAGGAGCGCGGCTCTGGGAGTGGGAATGGTGAAAGCTTCGTCAAACGAGCAGAGCGCGGTGGTCTGAGCGCCGGCCAGTGCGGCTGCGAGCGCGTAGTAAGCGCTTCGCATGATATTATTTTCGGGCTGGGCCTTTGTCAGGCCGAAGCCACCTCCGCCGAATAGCCCCCGAAGGTGCATGGATGAAGGGTTCTTCGCGCCGTATTTATCTTTTAGATTCATGGCCCAGAGCTTCCGCGCAGCGCGGAATTTGGCCACCTGCTCCCACAGGTTACCAAATATATTGAAATTAAAGGTGATCTTCCGAGCCACATCATCGATGGAGAGGCCGCGGGCGAGCGCTTCATCAATATAGGCGTTGCAGATTTCCAGCGCGAACCCGATTTCTTGCGCAGGATTGGCCCCGGACTCACGGATGTGATAACCGCAGACCGAAACAGGGTTACAACGGGGTAGTGTGGTGATCGAATACTCGATCGTGTCGCCGATAAGGCGCACAGCATCTTCAACCGGGTACACCCAAGCGCCTCGGCCGATCATTTCTTTCAGGATGTCGTTCTGTGGGGTTGCGCTAATGCGGGTGATGTCAAACCCGCGCTTCTCTGCCATAGCCTGATACATGGCGAGCATGACCGATGCGACCGCGTTGATGGTAAGGCCGGAACCGATCTTGTCCAGCTCGATATCTGCGAACGCGATCTCGAAATCCCGGAGCGTGTCTACTGCCATGCCAACTCGGCCGACTTCGCCGTCAGCGACAGGGTTGTCAGAGTCGTATCCCATCTGCGTGGGAAGATCGAATGCGACATTCAGGCCGGTTTGACCGTGAGAAATCAGCAGCTTGAAACGCTCATTTGTCTCACGAGGGGTCCCGAAGCCGGAATACTGGCGGGTCGTCCATGCTCTAGATCGGTATCCGAGCGGATGTATGCCTCGGGTAAAGGGATATTCGCCTGGGTCCGCGAGATCCTTGCTGTAATCAAATCCGGCCGCTTCCAGATCTTCAGGCCCGTACCGGGCCTTCACTTCTATGCCGGATTGGAGCGTGACTTTCTGGATCGCGTCCTTGGAATCCTTAATATACTTAGCTACGCCCATTGCGTGTCACCTTGAAGCGTTCAAATGATGCAGTCGTTCTTCAACCCGTAGGATGCGGTGAGCCCGCGTTCCGCAGGGGAACCGCATCGGTCGCGGACTTGGCTCGATTGATGCGGTTCGCTTCGCTCACCCCATCCTACGCGGGCTCGTTCCTTTGCCCGGTTTATTCTCGCTGAGAATGTCCTTGGCGATGATCAGCCTTTGAATCTCGCTCGTTCCATCAAAGATACGGAAAGCACGAACATGGCGATAGAGACGTTCAACCACGATGCCTTTCACCACACCTAACCCGCCAAATATTTGGAGTGCCTGGTCGACAACCTCTTGGGCCGCCTCGGTTGCGTGTAACTTCGCAATCGCAGCTTCTCGGGTGATTCGTGACTCACCAACGTCATGCATCCAGGCGGCGCGATAGACCAGCAGAGCTGCGGCATCCACCTTTACGGCCATGTCAGCCAGTTTCCCTTGGACAAGTTGGTGCTCGCAAATCGGCTTCCCAAACGCGACACGCTCCATGCTTCGCGCCGTGGCTTCGTCCATAGCGCGCCGCGCAAAGCCTAAAGTTGCGGCACCCACGGTAGGACGAAAGAGCTCAAGGACTGCCATAGCGATTTTGAGGCCCTGACCAGGTTCACCCAGGAGGCAGTTGGCGTCAACGCGAACGTCGTCTAAATAAAGGGTTCCGACGGTATGCGGCGAGAGGACGGACAGGCGCTCCTGTAACGTAATACCTGAAATTCCCCCGTCCACGACAAAGGCCGAGATGCCATCCGCACCTGGACCCTCGCTGGTTCGTGCAAAAACCACATAGACGTCCGCCAGTCCTGAGTTTGAGGTCCAGGTCTTTCGGCCTTTAATGACATAGTGGGCCCCATCCAAGTGCGCCTGTGTTTGAATAGCGGCTGCATCAGAACCAGCCCCTGGTTCAGAGAGAGCGAACGCGGGAAGCATATCGCCCCGCAGATACCCAGGTAGCAATTCGTTTTGCATGCTCTCAGATCCGAAAAGAGCAATAGGCATAAAGCCCAGCCAGGGCTCGGAGAACGCCACGTCAGCAATCCCTGACCTATATCCGAGGATCTCACGCATGAGGCAGATAGTGCGCAGATCATACTCATCTCTACCTGCGCGCTTAGTCCGAGGGATCGAGTTTTCAAGCCATTTGCTAATACCCAGCCTCCGAAGAATCTCACGCGCTGCTTCTCCGTCACCCCCGTCGTTATCATCGTATTTCGGCAGTTCCGACGCCGCCCACTGCGAGAAGTCCCGCGCAAACGTTCGGTGGACCGGATCAAAAAACGGCCAGTCTAAGTGACGATTGTTCATAGAGATGTCCGTCCCAACGTACCGAAGAGATTGAACTCCACTGGTGTAACTTCTAACAAACCTAAAGAGTTCTCCCTAGAAGGGTGCAGCGACCCCAACAAGGGTCTCCCCGGGATTTACTCTGCTCATATTATTCCATCGGCCTTCAGCGAATTCATCTCACTGCCGGACAGTCCCAGTTCATCGCCGAATACGCGTTCATTGTGTTCCCCGAACCGCGGGGGAAAAGAGAGCCGATATCCCTTCTCCTCCAGGAATGCAGTACGGTGCGGCGGAGGCGCCAGCGTGAGTTCGAAGCCCGTTCTTTCGTCCTTTGCACGAACCAACTTTTCCGCGACAAGCGAGTCTCGGGTCACTTCAGCGATGGTATTGATCTTGGAAGCGGCCACTCCGATCTGATTCATCATGGCTATCATTTGGTCGGTGGTTAGCGTTCGCGAGATGGATGATATTGTCTCGTTCAGGTTCTTCACGTCCGCGATTCGGCCCGCATTCTTCTTGTAGTCTTCCCTGCTCAGCGCGGCAAACTCCGGCAAAGAGGCCATTGCTCCGAATTGCTTGTCGTTTCCGACTGCGATATACACGTATCCGTCGGACGTGGGATAAACCGAGACCGGCGCAAAGAACTCATGAGTATTGCCGCGACGGGAAATCCGCTTATCAAAGGCCGCGGTCATCGTTACCGGCACGGTGAGCCACGATGTGGTGCTCTCGAACATTGACATATCGATCTTCGACCCGCGGCCGGTCATGGCTCTTACGAAGAGGGCTTTCATGAGCAGCCCGTAGCAATGTTCGCTCGTGCCCATGTCCGGCAGCGGAATGCCTACGACCTGCGGTGTTCCGTTCGCTTCGCCGGTAAGCTCCATCAGGCCGCCTCTTGCCTGCAAGATAGGGTCGTACGCAGCTTCGTTGCTCGCCGGCCCGAAACCCGTCACCCCAAGCCAGATAATGTCCTCTTTCGCGGACTTGAGCGTCTCGTAGTCCACCCCAAGCTTCTTGTAGTTCTTGGGGAGCTGATTGGTCGCGAAAATATCTACGTTCAGTTCCCTGATAAGCCTTAGGAGTAGTTCTTGCCCTCTGGACTCGGCCAAGTTAAGGGTCAGCGCCTGCTTGCCTGCGTTAATGGCCATGAAATAGCTGTTCATACGCTCCTCGCCAGGGAGGAACGGGTCGCCCACCAGGCGATTGGGATCGCCATACACAGGGTGTTCCAGGCGAATCACGCGACAGCCATCCATCGCGAGCCGATAGGTGAGGTACGGCAAGACCGTAGCCTGCTCAAGAGATAGCACTGTGATATTCTTGAACAGATCCATCTGCTGGGCTCTCCTTCCAGAGGGGACAATGGTGTTGACAGTGGTAGGATGAGTGCCTATGATGGAAGCCCTGAAGGATACTGGTCCTCTGACATCACTTAATCTGAGATCAACTGTCGTGTCAAGCCTGTTGCATTCCAACTCAGCGGTCTGATGACGAAATCCGTGCGTGCCGATCTTCGTGCTCGAATATCTTAGTGACGACGGCCGGAGTACCAATGCGCTTGCCTCCCTTTGAGTATCAGGCGCCCGCCACAATTGACGAGGCTCTGAAGATCAAGCGCGACCAGGGTGCCTCAGCCCAGATCCTAGCCGGCGGAACCGACCTGCTCGTGAATCTCAAGCACAAGCTTTTCTCTCCCGCGACCGTAGTCAGTCTGAACAATATCGCGGAGCTCAAGAAGATAGAGGTTATGCCCGATGCGCTGGTGCTCGGGGCAGGGGCTTCGCTTGCCGCAATTGCGTCCCATCCTGCGGCGAACGAGCATTTTCCGATCCTGGTCAAAGCAATCAATTCCATCGGAGCGCTCGGAATCCAGCACTTTCGAGGGACGATCGGCGGCAACCTGCTCTTGCAGCCAAGGTGCATCTTCTACAATCAGTCTCATTATTGGCGCACAGGCAAAGGGCTTTGCCACCGGACAGGCGGCAAGGATTGTCTGGCATTGGAAGGTTCTGATTCGTGCCATTCCATTTGTTCGGGCGACACGGTTCCAGTGCTGATGGCGCTATCCGCGCAGCTCACCCTTACAGGTAGCGGAGGCAAGCGTGTGGTCCCGCTGGCGGAATTCTTTACGGGCAAAGGTGAAAGCCCGTGGAACATCATGCCGGAGGAGATCCTTACCGAGATCCGCGTACCACTTCCGTGGGCGCCGATTTCGTGGTCGTATCAACGGCTGGCCATGAGAGCGGCTGTTGATTTCCCGCTTGTCAATGCCGCTGCCGTTGCGATTGTCGAAAAGGGCAAGGTGGAGCATTTTCGTTTGGTGCTTTCCGCGCTGGGACCGGCTCCCGTCGTTCTGCGCGATGTGGAGACCCAGGCAAAAGGAGGCGCCCCGACTCGGGATATGCTCAATCATGCACAAGAGGCCGCTGTCCGAGTAGCGGAAGGAGTTGTGGTGGCAAACGCGAGCACAGCGAAGGAATACCGTATTCAAATGGCAGGCATACTAGCCCGCAGGGCGGCTGCGGAAGCGATTGCAAGGGGGAAGAGCTTTTGAAGGAGCCTCCGGGGAGGGCCTTTTTGCAAAAAGGCCCTCCCCGGACCCCTCCCCAAAAACTCTTACACTTCCAATCCGTTCCAGCGTAGTGTTTACGTAACTCATCTTCTTGAGAGAACGTCGCACGTGATCGCCGCCTAATTGAAGGCGAACGGTCAGTTGATATTTCGTTTTAGGATGTTCATGAAAAAACAGCTTCTGAGCATTAGAGTTAACGGCGAGCAGATGGAGCTTGCGGTCAAACCGAACGCCACACTTATGGACGTGCTCCGCGAGGACCTGGGACTCACCGGCCTCAAGGAAGGCTGTTCCGAAGGGGCATGTGGCGCGTGCACGGTCCTGATGAACAATGAACCGATCCGGTCATGTCTCACGCTTGCGCTGGAGGCCAACGGCTCGGAGATTCTTACCATCGAAGGGCTTGCGACGGGAGGCCATCTGCATCCGCTCCAAGAAGCTTTTGTGGAGAAGGGGGCGGTCCAGTGCGGGTTCTGCACGCCGGGAATGATCCTCGCTTCAAAAGCGCTGCTCGACCGAAACCCACGGCCGGACGATGAAGAGATCAAGACTGCGTTGGCAGGCAATTTCTGCCGCTGCACCGGATATGCCAAGATATTGGAAGCCGTGCGTGCTGCCAGAGACGGTGATGTGGGAAGTGAGGGCTCGTAAATCGATTCCCGGAGATGTACCCTTTACGGAGAGTAGTGGCCTATCCACTACCGTCACCCCGGACTTGATCCGGGGTCCAGAACATATTGAAAAGACTGGATTCCCGCTTCCGCGGGAATGACGGACGAAGGAACAGAGCGCCCTAAGTCGGTCCATATGAGGACACGCAGAATTTTCCCTCGCACTACTGAAGGCACACCTCAACTGGAGGATGATATTGCCCGATTATGATTACAAACTGATCGGCAAGAGCGTCCCTCGAATTGACGCCAAGGCAAAGGTCACCGGAGAAGCCCTGTTTAGTGCGGATCTCAAGTTTCCTCGTATGCTCGTGGCCAAGATATTGCGCAGCCCACATCCCCACGCTCGAATCCTCAATATCGATACCTCCCGAGCGGAAAAGCTCGCCGGAGTACACGCTGTTGTCACCGGCAAGGACACGGCCGGAGAAAAATGGGGAGTGTTCCGATACACTCGCGATCAGCAATTGCTCTGCGTTGATAAGGTGCGATACCTCGGCGACGAGGTCGCGGCTGTCGCGGCTGTTGATGAAGAAACCGCAGAAGAAGCTCTGAGGCTTATCCTTGTTGATTACGAGCCGCTGCCGGCCGTCTTCGATTGCTGGTCGGCTGTCACTCCCGACGCTCCACGCCTCCATGACGAGTACCCCCGTAACATCAACGTGGAAGTGAAGATCGAAGTGGGCAGCGTGGACGAAACGTTTGCAAAGTGCCGCCTGGTGCGAGAAGACACGTTTCTCGCGGAAGAAGATTCCTACTTCATGAGCGAGCCGTACGCGGTGGTGGCCAATTGTCATGCGGACGGGTCTGTTGAAATCTGGATGCCGAATGCTTCACCCCACACCAAAGCCAAAGCGTTGTCCAACGCGCTGCGGCTTCCGCTTTCCAAGGTAAATGTGCGGAAGATCACCATAGGTGGCGCTTTTGGGGGCAGGTCGGACGTTTTCCCGGCTGAATTTATTTGCAGCCTGCTCAGTATCAAGACTCAGCGACCGGTGAAGCTGGTCTACACCCGCGAAGAGAACACCATAGCCACCCGCATGGGGCACGCCATGTTGACCACTCACAAGACAGGGGTGGATTCCGACGGCAGAGTTCTTGCCCGCGAAACGGTCTGCTGGCTTGACGGCGGAGCATATTCCAGCACCGGTCCTATTGCCACGTCGGTTCCTTTTCTCTGTCATGAACAGGCATACAACGTCCCGAATGTACGTTTCTACGGATATCGGATTTACACCAACAAGCCGGTACGAGGCATGATCCGCATCCACGGCCGATCGTTCGCGTGTGGTGTGGATACCCAGCTCGACATGATCGGCGAAGAATTGGGTATCGACCCGGTGACCATGAGGCTGGTCAATGCTCGCCGACCCGGGGAGACCACGCCCACTGGATCGCACGTGGCGAGCTGCGGCTTAGTGGAGTGCATTCAACGGACCGCTGAAGAAAGCAACTTCAAGGAGAAATTCAAGAAATCCCCCCCCAATCGAGGAATCGGAATAGGCATCATGTCGGTGCAGACAGGATTCCCGCTTGGAATCCGAGGAGGCTCGCAAGCTTTCATCAAGTTCCATGAGGACGGCGGCGCGACCGTGATTTCCGGAGTGGTGGACAACGGGCAAGGCAACGATAACATGCTCGTCCAGATTGCGGCCGAGGAGCTTGGACTGCCTATGGAAGAGATAAGGCTCATCTCCGCGGACACGGAGAGCACCCCGACCGACGCGGGAAGTTACTCCATGATTTCCACGTTCGGGGGCGGCAATGCGGTCAAACGGGCTGCCGAAGACGCTCGTGCTCAGCTCTTTGAAGTGGCTTCGGAGATGCTGGAAGCCGACCCGGAAGATCTGGTGGCGCGTGATCGCAAGATCTTCGTACGTGGCGCTCCGGATGCCGGCGTTCCGCTGCCAAAGGTCGTGCGCCAGGCATTGCTGCTTGGGCGGCCCGTCATGGGTCGGGGCGCGTTCAATCCGGATGTGGATCAGAGCCGCGAATGGATCAAGAATCCTCGCGGCCAGCTTTCCCAGGCCTTTTCATTCGGCGCGACCGTTGCCGAGGTCGAGGTGGACCCGGAGACGGGCCAGGTAAAGGCCCTTGACGTGACCTGCGCACAGGACTGCGGTTTCGCGCTCAACCCGTTGATCGTGGAAGGCCAATTCGAGGGATCTGTGGCCATGGGCGGGCAAGGCGGTATGCTTGGAGAGGAACATCGCTGGCATAAAGGGCATTGCCTCAATCCCACCATGCTCGAATACAAGATTCCGACGATCAAGGAAATGCCCAGAATCAAGCCCATCATTGTGGAAACAATCGATCCCGGTGGACCGTACGGCGCCAAGGAAGCGGGCATGTCCGTGGCCATGTCGTCCGCTCAGGCGTACTGCTGTGCAGTGGGCAATGCCTTGGGCATCTATTTCAACCATTATCCATTGACACCTGAACGGATTCGCGACGCTATAGACCGAAAGCAAGAAAGCCAGGGAATCAAGACGGCCTGGGACATCGAACCCGCACGGATCATTCAGCCGGAACCGAAGTCCTGAACCGGGATTCCGTGGCCGTGAAATCCCTGACGTTTCTATGGAATCTGTGGGCATGAGGAGGCATTAATGACGGTAAGCAAATGGGTCGACATGGGCACAGTCCTTTCCCGGCAAGCTGTTCAGTATCCGGACAACCTCGGATGCCAGGACAAGAACAGGGACTTCACGTTCAAGGAATGGGATGAACGAAGCTGCCGCCTTGCCAACGCGTTGGCTGACATGGGATGCGGGTACGGCGACCGCGTAGCGATCATCGCGTTCAATCGCGTGGAATGGATGGAGATCTACGCGGGTTGTGCCAAAGGTGGCCAAATCAACGTGCCTCTCATGTTCAGGCTTGCTGCGCCCGAAATCGACTACATCGTGACTGACGCGGTCGCCAAAGCCTTTATCGTCGAGAAGCCATTTGTCGAGATGATAAACAGCGTGAGAGACAAGCTGCCGGTTCCAAAAGAGAACTTCGTCTATCTGGGTTCGCCTGGCGACTCTGTTCCGCCGGGGTACGTGGAATATGAAGCATGGCTGGCTGCGGCCTCCCCTGCTCAGCCCGAAATATCGCTCGACTCTGAGGACCCGTGGACATTTATGTACACCTCAGGCACCACCGGGAAACCAAAGGGAGTTGTGCGCAGCCACGAGAGCTACCTTGCAGAGTACTACCTCAACATAGCCAATACCGGCGTGCGGCCTACGGATAAGCCCCTGATGGTCATGCCCATGTGCCACGTGAATTCGATTTTCTATTCATTCTGCTACACTCTCATCTCGGCCCCGGTCTGCGTTTACAACGAGTCCAGTTTCAGCCCGGAGGATTTCCTGGCCACCGTTGATAAGTACAAGATCACGTTTACCTCACTGGTTCCCACGCACTACATCATGATCCTTTCGCTCCCCGATGAGGTGAAACGCAAGTACGACGTGTCCAGCATGAGGCAGCTCCTTATTTCGTCGGCACCAGCACGGAAGGACACCAAAGTGGCGATTATGGAGTTCTTCAAGAACGCGGAGCTCTGGGAGGCTTACGGCTCGACCGAGGCAGGATTGGTGACTCTGTGCAGGCCGGAAGAGCAGCTCAAGAAATTGGGGACCATCGGTCGAGAGATCTTCGGCGTCGATCGGATCAAGGTCCTGGATGAGAACGGAAACGAGGTGCCTGACGGCCAAGTGGGCGAGCTCTATGCCCGGACCCCAATGCTGTTCAAGGAATACTGGAATCTTCCGCAGAAAACCAAAGAGGTCTTCCAGGGCGACTGGTTCACCGCGGGTGACATGTGCTATCGAGACCCGGACGGCTTCTACGTGCTGGTGGACCGCAAGGCCAACATGATCATCACCGGCGGTGAGAACGTTTATCCATCCGAAGTCGAGAATGCGGTGGGAAGTCATGCCGCGGTCAAAGACGTGGCGGTTATCGGCCTCCCCCATGACAAGTGGGGAGAGGCTGTCCACGCTGTTGTCATTCTGAGGGATGGAGTGGAGCCCACTGACGGCCTCAAGGACGAAATCAAACGCCAGTGCCGAAGCAAAATAGCCGGTTACAAGGTCCCCAAGACCTTGGATTTCATTACGGATGATGAAATGCCTCGGACCGGAACCGGCAAGATCCTTCACCGTGTGCTGAGAGAGCGCTACGGCAAGTGGTCGGATTCGAAGTAACTTCTGTGATTCCCAGCAGTCCTGACGTCCTGCAATCAGAAACCGAATGAGCGGGGATCGTGTCTTGGGTGCCACTGCTGGCTCGTCCAGCAGTGCGTAGGATGCGGTGATCCCGCGGGACGCGGGAGAACCGCATCATTCGCGGTCCTTTTGTGTGTGACGCAGTCGTCGTCCGACCAAGGATGTGGAACACCGCGACCGATGCGGTTCGCTACGCTCACTACACCCTACGGACTGATTGAATTTGCTCCCGTTTTGTGGTAATGACCTTTTTGTTTTGGAGCCCTGACCCTGGAGACATTAATGCGACTGTTCCCGATATCCCTCTGCGTGCTCGCTTTTTTCGGCCTGAGTTGCGCCGCGGCGACTGCTATCGCCCAGACGGATGCGGCAGGCCGCCAGAGCACTCCGGATCAGTGGGCCAGCCATCAGATGAACCAGCCGCCTCCTGACAAATCCGGCAGGCATCAGATTTCGGAGAAGAGAATAGACGAAATCAAGGAACTGTATCAGCAGGCAAAGAAGGATATGGACAGCAAGAAGACGGACACCCGGCCTAGCTCACCTGCCCAACCATGAGATTCCACCTAAAGTAATTCCCTTTGTCAGGCACGTGGTCAAACAAACGCTGAACCTTTCGAACTCGCTCCGCATAGGGCAAGCCCGGGAACAGTCCTGCTGACATGGCCGGGACAGAGAAGAACTCCCGCATCACATCCACAGGCAAGTGTAGATCCTCGTACCATGTGCGCGGGTTGCTGAAAATGGCAGCGAACTCATCAGCGAAGTCGGCGAGTATCACCGGCCGCTTGAGGTTTACCCCTTCCTGAGCGGTCCGTTCCGCGACGGCGAAAGCGTTCTCGTCGTCGGCCAGATAGAACCCATTCATGAAGGTCAGGCCGACCTGGCCGCCGTGCCTGAGAAGGACTTTGGCCTGCTTGAGGCTTTCCGCGTAGTCAGGAATGAGGAAGATTGATGCGCTATAAATTATCGCGTCAAAGGGGCCGCGGACAAAATCCTGCAATCGCGCGCCGTCACCTTCTACGAAATGACACTGTTCCAACTGCGCGCCTGCCTCGCGAGCCGCCTCAAGCATAGCCGGGGATAGGTCGAGTCCCCACACTTCGGAGTTTGCCACTGTTTGAGCCATATGGATTGTGCTGGCGCCTGTTCCGCATCCGATATCCAGAACTCGGGCACTCGTCGGGATCGCCATCTTTGCCAAGAGCTTCGAATTCAGGTTCCTAAAGAAGCGGTGCTTGTCTTCGAAAGCCTGGTAAATCGCTGGGCTTTCTTGAAAGCTGGTCCTGATGGCCTTCTTGATCTTCGCTATCTTTGTCTCATCCATTGCCACTTCGCGACTCGCGATTTGATTTTTCTGCCGCAAGATCTACGGATTTGAGGGTTGGCGACGCGCCGCTTCAACTTCCCATGGGAGGATCACGCGTGTCTGGAGGCTCTTCGCGAAGCTGGCTTCGCTATGGTCGTCCCCATGTTTCCATTCGCGGAGCAAAGCTTTGGCCTGCTGTTTGTCCATTCCAAGCACGTCCCGCAACTGTCCAAGGCTCAGGCATTGTCGCTCGTACGCATAGCGGGCCAATATATCCAACGGTACTTCTTTGACCTCTTTCAGCGTCACCTTGATTCCGCTAGCCAAGAGGAACCCGTGGAGTCTCTCGTATGCCCGAGCCTCCCGGGCCGCGGGATCTTGGCCTTCACTTGAGCCGGACTGCTCCTTCGTAAGATAAGCGGCGCTTCCTTGTATGAAGTCTTCTCGAATAGGCGAGAATAGGTCCGTCACCACGCAGCCGTCAGGGCCTACCTTTACTCCATGTCGGACAGACGGTGGGATTACGAGCATCTGTCCCGGGCCTAGGGTCACGTCGGTCTGGCCGGGGAAGATCAGCGTCACCGAGCCTTCGTGGACCATGGTGATCTGCTCGGAAACATGTTCGTGTTCCGGCAAAGTGGCGTTGGGCGCTACTTGCCACTTGGTTACCATGATGTTCTTGCCCCAGAACATCTGCCTGGTGATGCTCTCGTTGATGCGCTCTGCAGTGATGTCAGCCCATGTGTAGACCTGCATGGCCCTACCTTTCTCATTGAAATGGTAACGTAAGAGTAGATCTTCTTCCGGGCTTTTTCAACGGAGACCTGACACGACGCGAAGGAGTGGGCTCTCGCCTAGTGCTCCCAGTCCTCCAGGTCAGTGCGATGGGGATTGATGATCGTAACCTTGGAGTTCCTCAAAGCCAACCATCGTTTGCACTTGGGGCACTGGATCTTTACGCCCGTCTTCTTTACCGTTTTTTCTACGGGTACCTTGCACTTGTCACATGTGATCTCTGAGGTCTCAAGCGCATCGAGCGCGAAGGCCTCCCAAACCTGTCCACTGGCCGGTTCCAGGTCTAGAAGCTCCTTGACCGCTTCGACCATGGTGGCAGCGTCAGCCGCGTCAAAGCGTTCCTGGGAGCTAATCCTCTCAATTCTCTCTACCAGAACTCTATAGTCCGGCCTAGCGCCCGACCTCGGCTGTTCCCGCAGCGGAGCAGAGGCCTTCCTTGACGGCCAACGAAGCTTTATTTTGGCAAGGGGGTTGCCTATCCGAATCCTGTCCGGGTAGCTCCTGACATACCAGATCAGGAAGATGAGCACCCAGATACCTATTCCGATCAAGCTCTCCAATCCGCTCACGACCCTGCCTTACGCTTTCTCATTTGTGCAGCCATGGTACGCAGCCGCGCCAGTACGTCCCGAAACTGGGCTCGTGTGTCCTCCAGGCTCCCCGTATTGTCGATTACGAGATCAGCCCTGTCTCGCTTCTCGTCAATTGGTCCCTGCGCCCCAAGACGCGAGTGTGCATCCTTCTCAGTGAGGCCATCCCGTTCGCGAAGCCTCTGCTCTTGCACTTCTCCAGGCGCGTACACCACTACTACCACGTCGCAGCTTTGGTCCCAGCCTACTTCGTACAGGAGCGGAACATCCACAACGACAAGATCGTGCCCGGCCCGCTCCAATTCGGACGCAATCCTGTTCTTTTCCTGCCCAACTCGAGGGTGGATGATTGCCTCCAGTCTCTTCCTCTTCTCCGGGTCCGCAAAAACCAGGCGCGCCATTGCGTTTCGGTCCAAGCAGCCATCTGAGTCCAGCACCGCATCGCCAAATTCGTTGCGGATCTGTTCCAATGCCGATGATCCTGGTTTGACCACTTCTCGCGCGAGCTCATCCAGGCAGATTACAGGCACTTCCGCTTCTTTGAACATGCGCGAAACCGTGGACTTTCCCGATGCAATGCCTCCCGTGAGCCCTACCACCAGCATGGATAGACACCTCTTTCGCAGCCAAACGCCAATTACATGGGATGATGCATGCCAGACGTTGCTGTTTCAATTTGGACGGACATTATTCTTTCTTGCGGAGTTCTTCCCATGCGGCTTGAATTGCTCGGTCCACTTTGCGCCCTGTCTTTTCCATCTGGTCCAAGAAGGTCTGCCACTGATCTCTGAAAGCTTTTGCCATCTTGTCGGAGCGCTCCTGGCAGGCCTTCAATTGCTCCTCCCCTACCCTGCCGGTAGCAGTCCATTGCCGGTCCAGAGTTTCTTTCGCTTGATCCACCGACAGATTGAATGTGTCCTGGGTCACTTCTCCAAGAGTCTTCAGCCGCTTCTCCAATTCATCCACGAACCGCTTCCATTCCTCTCTGTTTTCTTCGCTCAATAGCTGCCAGTTATCTTTAATCTCATTCGCGGCCCTCTCGACATCGCTTGCCGCCCATTTGCCCGACTCCTTCATGGAACGAGCCACCTTGTTGAGCCCGTCCACAAAATCCTGGCGGGAACTCTCCGGACCTAATCGCCTCAGCGACCAGAGCTCGCTCACCATGAATCTGCCGATTGTCCCCAAGTTCTCGATCAGCTCACCCACTGATTCACTGACATTCTTGCGCTCTTCCGGCATGTCGCGGACCTCCGAGAGTGGTCTTCTTAAGCTCTCAGCAATTTAGCGTACCATGCGTTGCCAAACCTGACAACCTGTTCGACACGGTTGGTTTTTTGATGCAACCGAGTGGGTGAGAGGTAATGACCGGCAAGATGCCGGTCCTACTCAATCGCTCGGTCCGCGGAGTAAAGGCCTCACTTCCTTTGATCCCAGATAGTGGGGCCGCTGTGATCCACGCGTTTTCTTTTTGCCGCCCATGTGGTATCAGTACCTCAGTTTCGGCTGCGGGTCTTTAGCTGACTCGTTGGGCAACATTGCAACCAGAGAGGTTTCGTCGTGATTGGCCGATTTCCCAAAATGCATCAGGACTGGGCAAGAAAGAATGTGACTCTTTTCAGGCTTACCGTTCCGTTCCTGTTTCAGCTTGCCTTTGTGCTGCTCTTTTTGGCAGCCCCCTGCGCGTGGAGCGAGCAGTCGAGAGAGGACTGCAACAAGTGCTGCGAACGAAGCTTTGAGGACGAATACTTCCGAGACCAATGCCAGCTCAAATGCTTCAGAAATGCGGACCATTGTCTCCAGGAAGGAGCGCGGGAACAGCCTCGTCAGCCGGCGCAAACCCAGCAGCTCCAAGGGCCTCAACAAACTCCGCAACCTCGGCAGGTCCAGCCAAGGCCGACTCAGCCGGTCCAGGATCCTCGGCAAATGCAACCGCCTCAACAGATTCAGCCGTCTCGGCAAGTCCAGCAACCGGGGCAACCGCAGCAACTCCCGCCTCCTCAACAACGGCCCCCAGCCCCACCGGGTGAGCCGCGGCCCGCTCCTGGGTCGGTCGCTCTCAGGTGGCCCGATCCTTTGAATCTTACCCCTGGGAGGGAAGCCGACGCAGCCGGGCAGATATTGCAGCTTAATGGCATCATGCCCAACCATCCGAGGTACCCGGAGGCCTTAAGAGCCGTAGAGTTTGTGTTGGTCGAATTTGCACGGCAAAACCCGCGCGGAGGACAGCTCCCCACCACGCAGCTCCGAAACATAGTGCTCAAGTATAAGCAGTAGTCTATAGGAGTTGCCGAAAGTGCTGTCTTTTTGGGCTCGGGATCTTGCTCGCGACTATCTCCGTTTGGGTGCCACTGCTGGCTTGTCCAGCAGTGCTCCCCCGAACATGCACTGCTGGACAAGCCAGCAGTGGCACCCTCTGTTAGAGAGCTTCTTCGACTCTTGAGAGTTCAATTTCAGAGATGACACGTCTCTCCATCCGCACCGGCCATAATTTTTGGCAATCGGTATAACCATCCAGGGGCTCATCTGCTGCTCCAAGTCTCTTTGATGGGACGCACGCGGCAGAGCATCTCGCTGAGGAGCAATAATGACTCACCCCCGTTCAGGCGGACTACTGCTCCTCTCTGTTTGCTTGGCCACGGTGATTTCATTCTCATTTTCTTTGTCGATGGCATCAGGCCCAGAGTTCCCGTCTTCCACGGCGCCCACGCTGACTCCCCCTAGTCCACAAATAGTGGAGCTCCGTGAACCATTGTATCCCCAGTGGTGGGGGGCCGCGCCCGAAATCCCGGCTCAGGTCCCATGCAAAGAGCCGGGCACCTGTGTCAGGTGTCACGAAGAGCACGCGAGCATGGATCCATCTCACGCTCTTCCCTGCATGCAGTGCCACAGAGGCAATCCACAAGCGGACGATCAGGACAAGGCGCACGAAGGGCTCATCAAGGACCCCGGCGCATTGGGTACAGTAGACCGGACATGTGGGAAGTGCCATCCTGAAGAAGCGCGGCGCGTCAAACGGTCTTCCATGGCGCTTGCTCCAAGAATGATCAACCATACAAGATTCGCATTCGGCGGCCAGAAGAGCCCAGCGCCGCGGCATTCGACAGTTGCATTGGAAAGTCTCGCGCAAGTTCCGCATCCGTTCGACTCCTCCAATTTAGGAGACGACCTGCTGCGCCGCTCCTGTCTGCGATGCCACATACATACCAAAGGGTCAACCAGGTGGGGTGAACACCGTGGCCTGGGCTGCTCAGCGTGCCACTCGCCTTTTCCGAACAGCGAGGACGGCAAACCCAGACCGCACGCCATTGTCCGATCGACAGGCATGACAGCGTGCCTCAAGTGTCATAATTCCAATCACGTGGGCGCGGCTTACGTCGGCCTGTTTGAGAAGGATCTCGATCGTGGTTTTCGCACGCCCTTCGTGGACGGAAAACAACCGCCTCGAATGTACGGCGCGGAGCATCATCGATTGGCGGCGGATATCCATTTTCGCGCGGGCATGACCTGTATGGATTGCCATACCCTGGACGAGATCCACGGAACCGGGGACCTGCCTGCGTCACCTTACCCTGCCGTTACTGTCACCTGCGAAGGTTGTCACGTCCGAGGCGATCATCCCGCAGTCATGAAGGAGCAAGATGGAACGTTCGTCCTGATTAGGGGCGCTGATCGTCGCATCCCCCTTTGGAAAGCGGATTCAGTGCCGCACAGCGTCCAGGCGCATCGTGACCGGCTCCGGTGTTCGGCCTGTCATGCACTCTGGTCGTTCCAGGATTACGGCCTTCACTTGATGCTCGAAGAAAGGGCCGATTACTGGAAATGGGCCACGAACGCAGCGCAGAACGATCCGCAGGTACAGCAAATCCTAGAGCAGAACGTAGGCACATTCGTTGATCCCATACCTCCTCAGACAGGCTCGAAACCTGCCAAGCCTATGGAGGAATGGACTCTGCCTCGAACTACGGACTGGCTCTCCGGCGAGTCCCGATCCGGTGCATGGTTCAGAGGATACACCACTAGGCGATGGGAGCGGCCTCCACTTGGGATGGATCACAAGGGGAAGATAGCGGTCATGCGACCAATGTATCAGTACGTGGTTTCCCACGTGGACGCTCAGGACAATTTGCTGCTGGACCGAGATATTCCCACCATGGGCTCGGGCAAACGTGCACTGGTTTGGAATCCTTATACGCCGCACAACACAGCCAAGATCGGTCGTCAATGCCATGAGTGCCACGGCGACCCAAAAGCCGTCGGGCTTGGCGAAGGCTTCACATCACAGAAGAAGCCCGGGTTCAAACCCGTTTGGTTGCCCGAAGAGAAGATCCCCGGCAAGCAATTCCGATGGGATGCCCTGGTGGATGAGCAGGGAAATCCATTCCAAAACAGCACCCACCCATCCGCGGGGCCTCTCGACGCGGCAACCGTGAAAAAGCTTCTCAATCCTTCTGATGCTCATCGCGCGCTTTGGTACAAATACCTGAAACGCGACAAGACCGATCCTTGACAGGATTTGAAACCGGGAGTTATGGTGAAGCGCTGGCGAGAAGTGCGGATTGAATCAATGTATTGCCTCAATTGAACCCAAGGATGTTGCGGGAATGAAGATCACAGCGGAACAGGTTGAGTACGTAGCGCTTCTGGGACGGCTTGCGCTCACACCGGAGGAGAAAAAGAAATACTCGGCCCAGTTGGACGATATCCTCAAATACATGGACATGTTGGCCGAGGTGCCTACTGACGATGTTGAACCTTTGGCCGGGCCGGTGAAACTCTTCACGCCTCTGCGCGAAGACAAGGTAGAGCCCTCTCTGTCAGTGGAGGATGCGTTGCGCAATGCACCGGCGGTGACCGGCTCTTCGTTGCGAGTTCCCAAGGTCATTGAATAAGCGCTCATCCGTCGGTGAGGACTTTCGGCAGCCATCGTAAGACCGTTGGACAAGAAGATCTGCAATAGAGGGGAACAGTAAGTGTCGGCACTGCACGAACATACCGCGGCACAGCTCGCGGAAATGCTCCGCAAGAAGGAAGCCAGCTCAGTCGAGATCACTCGCTCCGTGCTTGAGCGGATCGACGCTGTCGAGGAGAAGCTGGGTTGCTATGTCACCGTGAGCCCTGAAGAAGCGGTGAAAATGGCCGAAGAAGCCGACCGCAGGCTGGCCTTAGGGGATGTAAAGCCGCTGACCGGCATCCCGATGGCGATCAAGGACAACATGTGCCGGAAGGGGCACAGGGCCACTTGTGCTTCCAAGATCCTCTACAATTTCTACCCTCCATACGATTCGACCGTGGTGCGTCTCCTCAAAGAAGAGGGGATGGTGATCCTTGGGTCCGCGAACATGGACGAGTTCGCTATGGGCTCCTCTACGGAGACTTCGTATTGGGGCCCAACTCGCAATCCCTGGAACGTGGAAATGATTCCCGGAGGGTCCAGCGGCGGCTCAGCAGCCGCGGTGGCCGCCGGTGAAGCCGTGGTCTCCTTGGGATCCGACACTGGCGGCTCCATTCGCCTACCCGCGGCATTCTGCAGCGTAAGCGGCATTAAGCCTACGTACGGGGTGGTTTCTCGGTACGGCCTTGTCGCGTACGCATCGAGTCTCGACCAGATCGGCCCAATCGCGCGCGACGTGCGGGACATCGCCCTGGTGCTCAATATCATTTGCGGCCATGATCCGAAGGATTCCACATCCGTGCCGCGAGATTATCCGGACTTTACGAGCTTTCTCGACAAGCCTGTCAAAGGCATGAAGATCGGCCTTCCTCGTGAATTTTTCGACAAACTTGAGGACCCGGACGTCAATCGGGTGATGAAAGAAACGCGGGAGATCTACCAAGGCTTCGGTGTCTCCTTTGTGGACCTCTCTCTGCCGCACCTGGATTATGCTCTGGCTGCGTACTACATCATCGCGCCGAGCGAAGCTTCATCGAATCTTGCCCGATACGACGGCGTCAAGTACGGATACCGCGCGGAGAACTTCGACGGCATGATCGATATGTATTGTCAGAGCCGAGCCGAAGGATTCGGGGCTGAAGTGAAACGGCGCATCATGCTGGGGACATATGCGCTTTCTTCCGGTTACTACGATGCCTACTACTTGAAGGCTGCAAAGATTCGGACGCTTATCACCAACGATTTCAGGAAAGCTTTTGAAGAGTGCGACGCGATTCTCTGTCCGACCGCGCCTTCACCGCCGTTCAGGATTGGGGAGAAGATGGACGACCCGATCCAGATGTACCTCACGGATGTCTTTACCATACCCGTGAACATGGCCGGGCTCCCAGGCATGGCCATACCGGGCGGATTTTCTTCAGACGGGTTGCCGATCGGCATTCAACTCGTAGCGTCCCATTTTGAAGAAGCCCGATTGGTGCAGCTCAGTTCCGCATTTCAAAATGAGACCGATCATCACCTCAAGAGACCCTCCCTCTAGGACACGCCATGGAATATGAAGCCGTAATAGGACTGGAAATCCACGCACAACTCCTGACGGACTCCAAGGCCTTTTGCTCATGCACGACCCGGTTCGGAGCCGAACCAAACTCGAACACGTGCCCCATTTGCCTGGGAATGCCCGGTGTGCTCCCAGTTCTGAATGGGAAGGCTCTCGAATTCACCGTGAAAATGGCCATCGCGTGCAACTGCCGGATCAACGAATTCAGCCGTTTTGCCCGAAAAAACTACTATTACCCGGATCTCCCTAAGAACTACCAGATCTCCCAGTACGAGCTTCCTATTTCCGAGAAGGGTTTTGTGGAGATCGAGACATCCCAAGGCAAGAGACAAATCGGACTCACGCGAATTCACATGGAAGAAGACGCGGGAAAGCTCATCCACGACGAAACCAATCCGGTTTCGTATGTTGATCTCAACAGGACGGGAGTTCCGCTCATCGAGATCGTATCCGAACCCGAAATCCGGACACCGGAAGAAGCAGGTGCGTTCCTGCGTGAGCTCCGGGCCGTGCTCGTTTACCTCGGCATCTGCGACGGCAACATGGAGGAAGGAAGCTTCCGGTGCGATGCCAACGTGTCGGTTCGCCCCAAGGGTGAACAAACGCTCGGCGTCAAGACCGAGCTGAAGAATATGAACTCGTTCCGATTTGTCGAACGAGGCTTGCAGTTTGAGATCGACCGACAGATCGAGATGCTCAAGGCAGGGGAGCGCATTGTTCAAGAGACCAGGCTTTTCGATTCCGCCACAGGGACCACAGCGTCCATGAGGAGCAAAGAATACGCGCATGATTACCGGTACTTCCCCGATCCTGACCTGCTCCCCATCAGAGTGGAGCCTGCCCTTGTTGAACGACTCCGGGCCGAGCTTCCCGAGCTCCCTTCAGAGAAAAAGGCGCGCTTCGTGGATGAGTTCGGTATCCCCGCTTACGATGCGGGAGTTCTCACCGCTTCGCGATATCTGGCCGAATACTTTGAAGAGACAGTGAAGCTATTCCCGAAACCCAAGATGGTGAGCAACTGGATCATGACCGAACTCATGAGACGGCTCAAAGGGGAAGAATGCGGTATTGACTCCTGCCCGATTCGGGTGGAACAGCTTGCGGCGCTGCTCAAGCTCGTGGATGACGGCAGCATCTCCGGCAAGATTGCCAAGACTGTCTTCGATGAGATGTACGATACGGGAAAAGACCCTTCGGCCATAATCGAAGAGAAGGGCCTGGTCCAGATCTCAGACCAAGACGAGCTGGTGCAGATTGCTCGCAAAGTGCTCGAAGACAATCCATCCGAAGTCGAGAAGTATCTCGCAGGAAGAACCAAGCTCATGGGCTTCTTTGTGGGTCAGGTGATGAAGGCCACGCAAGGCAAAGCGAACCCCGCGATGGTCAACCAAATCCTTGTCGAGGAACTCAAAAAGCGCTGACGGCCTTGACAGGGCGGGCAGGACCGGATTTAATAGTAAACGAGTGTAGAATAGAGGAAAAGGCTAAACAACCTAGTCTGTTATTAGCCATACTAACTTCTTAGTGATACGCTCTTTCTGCTCCATCGCACATTGTAGCTTCAGATCTTGCTCAAGGCTTAACGACCTCCGTGAAGGAGGTGCGTGCGAGAAAAAGAGGCTTGAAATAGGAGCCCTTTCAGTGGCATATTGAAAAATTGCGGACTTCGCCGGTGGCATCACCGAGTTCCACGCTGGATGACAAGACTTTGAACATACTCGTATATCACTGCCGTAACCTGCTGCTCTTCAAGAATGGAGAACAAAAGAGCTTCGCTCGTTCACGTCCCGGACTGAGACTCGTGGCCGTGCCGTGCTCCGGCAAAGTCGAAGCGCACCATCTGCTCAAGACACTCGCAGGCGGAGCCCAGGGAGTCCTGGTTCTGGCGTGTGCGGAGAATGCGTGCCAGTTCCTGGAAGGTTCGCATCGCTCTCACAAGAGGTTCGAGTATGCGCGCTGCTGGCTGGAAGAGCTGGGGATCGAGCCCGACAGGATACGGTTTGTGCATATGCGGCCGATGGATGTGGGAGCCCTGGATTCCATCCTGGAGGAGTTTTCTCAGAAATTGCAGACCCTCGGAAGTTTCCCCCCTCAACAGGAACCTCTGACCCCCTTGCAGAAAGCCGGCTTCTGATCGGCTCCGGCTTTCCGGCGCCACAGAAGGGCTCACTTTGGGCCTGAGGGACTTGACGCGACGGGATTCCGAGCCTTGGAGGACAACCGTGGTTGTTGCTGAACGAAAGAAGATTGAAGAAATACGCCGGATGGTCGATCGGTATTCCTCCATCCTGGTGGTTGGATGCGACTCTTGCGTGGCAGAGTGCGCCGCGGGCGGCCATCGTGAGACCATGCTGCTTGCTGCCGCTTTGAAGCTCTCCTGCCAGCAGGACGGCAAGAATCCCCGCATCACCGAAGCATGTCTCGACCGGCAATGCGTCGACGATTTCATCGAGCAGATAGCTCACCTGGTCCCGGAGCACGAGGCGATACTCTCCCTGGGTTGCGGCGCGGGTGTGCAGGCTCTAGCAAGGGTGTATGCGGACAAACCGATCTTGCCTGCTCTGGACACCCTTTTCATCGGCGAGACCGAAATGCGGGGCATCTGGCAGGAGAACTGCCTGGGCTGTGGCAAGTGCAAACTCGGATACTTCGGCGCTGTCTGCCCCGTAACCCGTTGTTCCAAGAAACTGATGAACGGTCCCTGCGGCGGATCCAAAGACGGCAAGTGCGAGGTGAATCCTGGAATCCGCTGCGGATGGCAGATGATCATCAACCGCCTGGAGACACTTGGTGAGTTGGATAGACTGAGCGAATACGTACCCCCGGTAGACTGGTCCACGTCTCATTCCGGAGGGCCGCGGAGAGTGGAAAGGGAGGATCAGAAACCGTGAAGACCGAAAGTCGTCTTGAGAAAGTGCTCCAGGCCGGGCATTTCGCAGTCACCGCAGAATGTGGTCCGCCCAAGGGCTCGGATCCTACGGTCGTCGAGAAGAAGGGCAAGCTCCTTCTCGGATGCGTCGACGCGGTCAACGTCACGGACAATCAGGCTGCTACAGTCCGGATGGCTTCTATGGCAGCGTGTGCGATTCTCAAGAACATGGGCCACGAGCCGATCCTCCAGATGACCACAAGAGACCGCAACCGTATCGCGCTCCAGAGCGATCTGTTCGGAGCGTACGCGCTCGGAATTCGCAATGTGCTCTGTCTAACTGGAGATCATCAGGTTTTCGGGAATCAGAAAGAAGCCGTGGGGGTCTTTGACCTGGATTCGATTCAGCTGGTCAGGACTGTTCGCGACATGCGCGAAAATGGGACCATAATTGGTGGCGGAGATATTGAATCACCCCCAAAGATGTTTGTGGGAGCCGCGGCCAATCCTTTTGCCGATCCCGCTGCATGGCGTGTGGTCCGGCTCGCAAAGAAGGTTCATGCGGGCGCGGACTTCATCCAGACTCAATGCATCTATAACATGCAGCGTTTCTCAGACTTCATGACCCAGGCCAGAGACATGGGCCTGACTGAGCAGGTCAGCATCCTCGCGGGTATCACTCCGCTCAAGAGCGTCGGGATGGCCAAGTACATGGCTACCAAGGTCGCGGGAATGGATGTGCCCGAAGACGTTATCAACCGCATGGCCGGCGTTCCCAAGAAGAAGCAGGCTGACGAAGGAATCAAAATCGCTGTGGAGACGATTCAGCAAGTGAGTGAAATCACGGGCATTGCCGGCGTGCACGTCATGGCAATTGAATGGGAAGAGCACGTGCCCGAGATCCTGTCCGCGGCTGGCTTGGATGAGCGGCCCAAAGTCTGATTTGGGTGCAATACCTATGGTGGGCGCTGAGTTTCCGGCTGCCGATTCAGTGCTTGAACAGGAACCTGGCCCGACGGCTCGGCAATCCTGGTGAGAGAACAAAGATGCCGAAGAAATACCACATCGAAGTCCGCCCTGTGCCGAATCGGTACCCTCAGATCGGGCGATCCGGGATAGTCGATTGGGGCGAAGGATGCCTCAAGTGCCCGTCATGCGTTAAGCATGAGTGCGTGTACAACGTGTATCGGCAGCGCACATTTTCAGCGGAAATCATGGCCGATACCATAGACGAGCTGTGCAAAGACTGCTTCCGCTGCGTTCAGGGATGCCCAAAACGCCTGATACACAAGGCCCTGAATCCTGAATGGGAAACCCTTGGGGACGACGTTTACACGCCGGAGATAGTCGCTGCGAACTGGGAGCAGGCTAAGACCGGCAAGATCCCTGTTTCGGGCGCGGGATACGGCGGAGCGTTCGTGGGGAAGGGATTTGACTCCATGTGGACCGACATGAGTGAAATCGTCCGGCCCACGCGAGACGGCATTCATGGCCGGGAATACATATCCACGGTGGTAGACCTTGGCAGGCGCCCCGCCAACCTACAGTTTGACGACAACGGGAAACTGACGACCCAGCCTCCGCCGATGGTCCGACTTCCCATACCTGTGTTACTCGACATACCCGCGTTTGGCGACATGTCCTCTCAAGTGTGGCGAGCCATTGCTCTGGCCGCGTCTGAGCTAGGGACCCTCGCTATCGTCCCACAGGCCCAGATCGAGCAACTGACCGATCTCAAGTCATCTCTGGTTCCTCTCCTTGATGGCGATGGCTGGGACAAGAAATGGATCCGACAGTTCCGCATGGTTGAAGTGCCGGATGGCTCCGACGCTGTTGAACAGTTCGATCGGATCAAAGGGATCGATGGAAGCATCGTTGTATCCGTGCGAGTTCCAGCGACCGTGGCGGCAGTTTCCCGTGCCTGGGAATTGAGCGAGCATGGAGTGGACATAGTCCACTTTGTAGCTGACGAGAGAGGCTACGAACCTGGAGTTCCCGACGCCAAGCATCTTAAGGATGTGATGCGGGCCCAACACGGCGCACTGGTAGAACGCGGGGTCAGAGACGAGATTACCCTCATGGCGAGCGGCGGCATTGCCATGGCTGAACACGTGGTCAAAGCGATGCTCTGCGGTGCGAATGTGGTGGGCATGGACCTTCCGCTTCTTCTTGCCCTGGAATGCCGTTTGTGTCGCAATTGCAGAGAAGGCGGCGAGTGTCCGGTGAAGCTCTCCACTATCGACCCTAAATGGGGAGCGCAGAGGATCGTGAACCTAGTGGGCGCGTGGCACAATCAGTGCCTGGAAATGATGGGCGCGATGGGTATCCGGGAGGCCCGAAGGCTCCGAGGTGAACAGGGCCGGGTCATGTTCTTCGAGGACCTGGAAAACGACACCTTCGCCAGGCTCTTCCGGGGGAGAGAGGGATAAGAGGAACAGGTGACCAATGCACTATAAGAACATCTGGAGTGAGGTTCCTCTCCGTGAAGTAATCGCCACTCCTTCTCGATTCCGCCGAGGTCTCGGCAAGTACACGGTGATGGTTTCGGACGCGTGCGACCACTGTCTGAAGTGTGTGGTGGTCTGCCCGGAGAACGTTTTTGGAGCGCGTGGGAACAAGCTGGAGCCCCCGCGAGATCATTTGTGTCTCGGTATTGAGTGTTCCAAGAAGTCGAATCGATGCATTGCGAATTGCCCGACGGCCGCGATTCGAGTCGGCGTGAATCCTTCCATCAAGGCCCTGGGAGATAGGCGATGGACCGCGGATCTCCTGATGAGCACCTGGTACATGGCAGAGACAGGAATCCTACCAAAGAACGACCTTGAGTATCGAGTCGGTGGATCTCAAGGCGGTTTTGATCGATTGAGGTTTGTGTTCCCCAAGCGGCCCCCGAAACCTGACCTAGACAAGAACGACATCGATACTTCGATCACATTGAACAGGAGGAGCGATAGCCGCGAGAAGATCGATATTCCCATACCCGTGTACGGCGGAGGCATGTCATTTGGCTCGATCAGCCAGGTCACCATGCTGAGCCGCATTCGGGCGTACGCGGCCTGGGGCTCTTTCTGCTGCACGGGTGAAGGTGGATACCCGGAGATTCTGTTCCCGTTTGACGACCACATTATTACCCAGGTTGCCACAGGACTCTTCGGCGTCCGTGAAGAAACGATCCAGCGGGTGAAGATCGTCGAATTCAAGTATGCACAGGGCGCGAAGCCCGGCCTGGGCGGGCATTTGCTCGGCGACAAGGTCACTCCGGCAGTTGCCCGAATCAGGGAAACCGTGCCGGGCTCGTCGCTCTTCAGCCCTTTTCCGTTCCATTCGGTCTACTCCGTTGAAGACCACAAGAAGCACATCGACTGGATCAAGGCGGTCAACAAGCGCGGCTTGGTGTCGGTCAAGGTTTCCACGCCATCAGACGTTGACATGGTTGCGGTGGGGTCTTATTACGCGGGCGCGCACATCGTGCATCTGGATGGGTCGTACGGCGGCACCGGAGCCGCTCCGGACGTAGCGAAGAAGAATATCGCGATGCCCGTAGAGTATGCGATCCCCAAGGTCCATAGGTTCCTTGTGGATGAGGGAGTCCGCGACCAGATATGCCTTATTGCTTCAGGTGGAGCTCGCACGGCATATGACGTTGCCAAAGCGATCGCATTGGGCGCGGACGGCGTGGTGACCGGTACTTCGGATCTGGTTGCCCTGGAATGCGTGCGATGCCACAACTGCGAGAGCGGTCGAGGATGCGCCAGAGGCATAGCCACCACGGACTTGGAGCTGGTGGGACTGATGGACCTGGAATGGGGCACGCGACGCATTATCAACATGCTTTCTTGCTGGAGAGACCAGTTGCGTGAGATCTTATATCGCTTGGGAATGAGCAGTGTACGTGAGCTCGTCGGCCGGACCGATGTCCTGGCCCATCTGGACTACAACTCCAATGTGCAGGACGACGACATCAGACAGGCGATCTATTGAGGTGGGCCATGAAATACAACGGTTCCTTCGCTGACAACATCATAGCATCCCGATTGCGGGACTGTGGCCCCATGGATCCGGAGAGGAATGCCAAAGCAGCCGATGAAGGCGGGTGCGGAGTTACCGGCTTTGCGTGCAGCATCCCGGTGGCGGGCCGCCACATATTCGAGCCCTCTATCCGGATGCACAACCGGGGAAACGGCAAAGGTGGCGGTATCGCTGCGGTCGGGATCAATCCTTCCCGGCTCGGGGTGTCCCAGGACGAGCTCGATTCGCACTACATGCTTCACATATCGCTCTTGGAGCCCTCCTGCCTGCCTACACTCAGAGAGACTTTCTTCGATCCGTACTTTGACGTGGCCAAGGAGGAACTCCTGGGACACGTTCCTGACCACCGGGAGATCGAGGGCCTTGAGATTAAGCCTCCGGAAGTTTTGCGTTCCTTTGTGCGTGTGAAGCCCGCGGTCCTGGAGAAGTTCATCAAAGAAACCGGCCTGGACGGCATGGATCCTCGTCACGCAGAAGACGAGTTCATCAGCCGCAACTCATTTCGCCTCAACAAGCAACTTTACAGCTCTCTTGGTGACAAGCAGGCCTTTGTGATCTCCCACGGCCGAAATGTGATGATACTGAAGATCGTGGGCTATGCCGAGCACGTGGTCCAGTATTACCAACTAGAGGGTCTGGAAGCTCATGTCTGGATTGCTCATCAGCGCTACCCTACTCGCGGCCGAGTATGGCATCCGGGCGGCGCTCATCCATTCACCGGCCTGAACGAAGCGCTGGTCCATAACGGCGACTTTGCCAATTATTACGCCACGTCGGAGTACCTCAGGCAGAGGGGCATGGAACCGCTCTTCATGACCGACACCGAAGTGAGCGTGATGCTCTTTGACCTGTGGAATCGCGTGTACGGCTATCCGTTGGAGGTCATCATCGAGGCGCTCGCGCCGACCACCGAGCTGGACTTCGATCTCTTGCCGCCGGAGACGCAACGACTCTACGACTCCATTCAGACCACACATGTTCACGCGTCGCCTGACGGCCCGTGGTTCTTTATTATCGCCAGGAACATCCCCGAAACGCGAACGTACCAGCTCATCGGTATTACCGACACGGCTATGCTGCGGCCCCAGGTATTCTCTCTCTATGACGGGGACGTTCAGATCGGCCTGGTCTGTTCGGAAAAGCAGGCCATTGACGCTACCCTTCGATCGCTCGCCGCGGAGGATCCCCGCTTTAGCCCGGTCGCGGACAAATACTGGAATGCTCGGGGAGGTTCGTTCGACGACGGCGGAGCGTTTATGTTCAGCGTTCAGCCCGGCGAGAACGGCGGACGAGAGCTGGTCTGCCAGAACAAATTTGGTGTACCGGTCCCAGTCACATCTCGCAAGCCGCTCGACATAACCAAGTCTGTCCACAAGCCGGAAAAGCACGCGGCCGATATCGATGCATCACTGCAAGAGGCACTTGAAAAAGGAGATGCGCAAAGGATCTTCCAATATTTTCGGACTCACGCGTCCTGGTGGGACTACAACGCCCTACGCTGGGCAGTGAGCCGCATCGGCCGTGCGGCCTCCAAGAGCACAAAAGCCTTGCCTCATGCGATCGACGCGCTCACGCTACTCATTGACCGACGCATCCCTCTGGGCGACAAGAAGAATTCCGCTCTGATCCGGATCGTTAGCGATCAGCTTTACGAAATACTGCGAACCTTGCCTCGCATCGCGGGTGGAGCGCAACTTGGTCATTTCGCCCTGGTTGACGCGGATACGCGCAACCAGCTGCGCCCACCCATCGCGATTGAAACCACGCTTGTGGTTGATGCAAAGGATTTCGTTGCCGAAGGCGACGAGTGCGACGCTTCGCTCCTCTCGGATGCGTACAAGATGGGCTGGAAGAAATTCATCGTCTTCGATTTGCGAGGCCAGCGGTTCGAAGGTTGCGGGTTCGGTCCGAAGACCGAGGAGATACGTATCGATTTGTACGGTTCCTCAGGCGACTACGTTGCCAGCGGCGTCGACGGCATGGAAATCCATATTCATGGTAACGCGCAGGACCAAATCGGACAAATTATGAAGAAAGGGACACTGGTGATTCACGGCGATGTGGGCCAGTGCTTCCTTTACGGCGCCAAGGGCGGCACCACGTTCGTTCTGGGCAATGCGGCGGGACGACCCCTGATAAATGCCGCGGGTCGGCCGAGGGCTGTGATCAACGGCACTGCTCTCGACTTTCTTGCTGAGAGCTTTATGGCAGGCGATCCTTTGGCCGGCGGCGGCTTTGTCATCGTAAACGGACTGACTCGTGACGAGGACGGCAACATCGTCTTTCTCGACAGGCCGTACCCGGGTTCGAATCTGTTCTCTCTTGCTTCCGGAGGCGCTCTGTACATCAGAGACCCCCACAGGAAGGTTGTGGACGAACAACTAAACGGTGGGGAATTCAGGGAGCTGTCCGACGCGGATTGGGATTTGATTCGGCCTTACCTTCTCGAGAATGAAGGCCATTTCGGCATCAAGCTTGACGACCTCCTCACCGTGGACGGCGTGAAGCGGACACCGAGAGAGGTCTATCGAAAGGTAGAGGCTGTGCCGCTGGCGGTCCTCAGAAAGATACCCGAGACCGACGATTCAGTCTGGGTAACAGCAGCCGCAAGCGCCGCGGTTTGATCCCGCGCCGCGGGCGAAGGCATACGATTCCACTGCACAGAATTCAGCTCTCCAAATCCTCCCTCGGCCGCCTTTTTGAGCAGACGAGGGCGGATTTCGGGCAACGAGTTCTACTGCGGGAACGCTGTCTTTCTTGAAGCTATTTAAAACTACAGGCCCTTGAGCCGGGTCGCCACCAACATCAGCACCAGCCCCACAATGGGCACCCATGCCGTATATCCTCCCAACACGTGAACACTCACGAAGCCCAGTGCCATTAGCACGGCTAGAATGCAAAGCAGGAGCGAAATCCACCAGGTAATCGCCTTCGGAGGCGTGTATTTGGTCATATCAATGTCCCCCTTTCTATCCAGGCCCGGCTCATCCAGTCCTGTGCCAAATGTACATCGACTCCGAAAGCAGTCAAGTTATAATGATTCTCAAGACTAAGAAGGACCCTGCCGACGCGATGCTTATTTACTGAGGAAACCAAGCCCAGATGCCAAAGAGAGTAGACAATACTGCCGGACGACCGCATGATTCTCTCGTTTCCGCGCCCGAAAACCGTGAGATGTTCGATAGAATTGCGTCGTACTATGACGGCACCAACCGGATTCTCTCTCTAGGTTTCGACCGTCATTGGCGACGTCGAGCGGTGGATCGGCTTTCTCCCAGACCAGGCGGCCTCTACCTCGATGTGGGATGCGGCACCGGGGACATGTGTGTTGAGGTACTGAGAAAGGCCCCCGGCTGTCGAGTGGTGGGGATAGATCCATCAGAGGGGATGCTGAAGATCGGGAGAGAAAAAGTCCGCGCAGCCGGGATCTCTGAAGCCGTGTCGCTTCTTAGAGGTGATGTGCTCAATCTTCAGTTCCCGGACAACTCATTTGACGGTGCGATCACCGCATTTTGCATACGCAACGTCACAGATCGCCTCAGAGGCTTGCGCGAAATGTGTCGAGTGATTCGTCCTGGAGGATCTCTGGTCATCCTGGAACTCACCGACCCTGTCGGCCTCATGAAGCCTCTGTTCCGTCTCTATTCGGATGTGGTGATGCCTCTGGTGACCAAGGTGATGTCTTCTGTTTCCGCGTATCGGTACCTTACCGATTCAATGGCAGACTTCCCTGACGCTGATAGATTTGTTTCCGTTATTCAAAACGCAGGATTCGCGGACACCTCTTATTTCCGCATGACCGGCGGAATCGTCACCGTACTTGAGGGTCGGAAACCGGTTTGACGGCAGCGAGCATTTGAACCGGCTTTGCACAAACAGATGCGGGAATCTGATTACTCGAATTCAAACGAGTGGAACTCAGTTACCGAATCGGCTTTTGTCCACAGTCCCAGATAGCCTTCCAGTGTTCGGTCGGCGACGTGGTCGATCAGTAACCCGTCGTTGAAGTAGCATTTTGCGCGGGACCCGGATGTTTCCACCCGAAGTGCGTGCCAAGTGTTCGATGAAATGGGAAGGTCAACTGTCGCGAGCTGAAATCTCTTCGAGTGTCTGAACTCAAAAAGGATCGCGTTGCTTTCGAGGGCATTGATTCTGAAAACGAAGTAGTTGCCCACGTCTCGTATGCCGAAAGCGATGCCACCCGCCTGATCGATATGGCCGGCAAGCAGCCTCACCTTCACGCTTATCGTTCCTTCGTTGAGCTGACTTCCTTTTCTAACAGCCAGCGGGAAATAGTAATAGGCGCCTATGTTATCCAGGAATTCCTGGTACCGGCTTCCCACGAATCTTCCCATCAGCCCGGCAGCACGAGAGGAAACCCAAGTCGCGTATTGAGAACCGTCTGAAAGACACGCCGTGTGCCCATCAACTTCGGCCTGCTTCCAATGGCCTGTACTAATGTAGAAATCGGGTGGTTCATCGGGTCGCTTTCTCTCCAGGAAATTGTAGTCCTCCAGAAAGAAGGATTCAGTCAATATGGGAATTTCCTCTGGATTGGCGATTCCCATGTCCATGAGTCGGCTCGACCCCAGCAACCTGCCCAGTTGGTCGAGAGCCTCCTCTATACTCTTGCGGCTCAGGCGCGAGAGGGATGCTTCTATGAGATCTCCTTTGACCTGAACGGTGAAACCTAGTCGCCCCAAGACCTCCCCAAGGAATCGGATGCGCAAGGACTTGCCATAATAGGAACCGACACCTCCGGCGAACTGGAGGGTCACGTAGTTCTGGTTGGCATCTTCTCCGCACAGTGAGTCGACGGTCGCGAAATGATATCCGAACCGCGCGTTAAGGTTCATGTAATCGTCAGACACAAGAGCATAGCTGGGGCTGCCCAGGACATCGCCGGTCTGAGGGCCCGCGCCCCCTGCGATGAGATCCATGAGATTCCGAGCACTGAGACCGACAGCGGCTTTCCAGTTGATTCCCGGGTGATAGAGGCCGCGTAAAATAGCTGCGAAGGGAATCGAGCTTATACTGTGGGCGTCGAGGGTGTCTTTGGCGGCGAGTTCTTTCCGGAGACCTCCGCCTAGATCAATAACGTAGAGCCAAAGAGGAATGCTCAGTTTCATCTTGACAGCATCCGTCACCCGTTCAGCCACATCTCCATAACCGAACATCTCACGCATGGCCTGCTCATGGATGAATCGAATGACGTCGTGGATTGTTCGGCAGCCTTCCGGAGAGAACCCTGAATCCTGGGGATCGGTGAGGTTCAGAGGGGAGACGTTCTCCAACACCGCCTGCATCTTCAGGTGTGTGGGACTTGCGAAGATAGGTCGTTTCACCTGGCGCACCGACTGCAGAAGGTCTCCCACTACTCCTCTATAGACCCGGGCCTGGCTTGCCCATAAGGTAATCGTCTCGTCCTCGACGAGTGTTGATGTGGCGCGCTGGGTGTCGAAGAGAGCCGGAACCCCGAATTCACGGGCCACCGAAGCGAGGTGACTGGTTATGCTTCCGACGTCCGTAATGATGCCTTTGACGTTGGCTATCACCTTGGCGTGCTGTGGAGAAGCGGTTTTCGTGACTAGTATCACATCCTCTTCCAGCCACTTGGCAGGCGCAAGGTCTTCTCCAACCCTGAGAACGACGACCTTGCCCATACCTGCTCCCGCGGACACGCACTTGCCGCCTTCGATCAGTACTTCATGGCCTGGGTAATCCAGGACGATTTGCTGAGTTGACGCCTCGTCTTCTTCGTAAAGGAGCAATGGACGCGACTGGAGCACATACAATTGCTCTGACTTGTCCACAGTCCATTCGATGTCAAGGGGATGACCGAAATGATTCTCCAGAGATCTACCGCAATCCCAGAGCCGGTGGAGGATCGCGTCTTCGCCGGATTTGTCTGAATCTCGAAACCCCGACAACACCTCGGTCGCGGACCAGCCTTCTGCCGTAATATCCTGCTCGACGACTGAAAACCTGTCTTTTTCCAATAAATACGTAACGTGTGCGGACGCTTCTCCTCCCACAAGCGCCTCACCGAGGCCTTTGACGGCATTTATCTTCATGCGGCGGACATCACCGGAAATCGGGTCTGCAGTATAGAGCACGCCGCTTTCTCGGGCGTCGACCATTGCGAGAATCAGGACGCACATGGGAGTTTCTCGGTCATCCAGTCCGTGGAGAAGACGATAAGAGAGCGCTGATGCAGAATACTTGCTCGCAACTACGGTCTTGTACGCTTCTAGTAAATTGTCCTTTGTCACGTTCAGAACGGACGTGTACTGTCCAGCGAAACTGGTTTCGCTGTCCTCGCCGACCGCGCTGCTCCTTACGGCAACCGAGACTCCCGGACGGGTTCTGTTCTCAAGTTCACCATAGGCCCGAATCAACTCCTTCCCGATTGAGTCGGGAACATTCGCTTCCATGATGAGAGCCCGAATAAGCTTTCCCGCGGCCTCCAGCTTCTCCAGATCGTCCGGATCAATCTCGGCGAGGGCGGAGTCGATCACGCCAACCAGCCCCGTTTCTGTAACGAAATCCTGATAGGCGGCCGCCGAGATGGCAAAGCCTTCAGGCACGCGAAGTCCGAGCTCTCTCTTAATGACGGCGAGGTTTGCCGCTTTGGCCCCCACAGATCTAAGGTGATCGGAATCGATCCGCTCAAGGGGCAGAACGAAAGAGTCGGTTGTGGGCCGGATCCTTGGAGCAAGCTCGTCCCGTACGGACCGTTGGATGCTTGCCAATACGGACGACAGCATCGGACACGGTTTCCCGGACAAGCCCTCCAGGCACTTGATGATGGCCGCCACTTCTTCGTGGAGGGCATCGTAGTGGGACTCAATCTGTCGGCTGGTGAGGGGCCGGTTCGCATAATACGTCTCCTCCAAGTCCGCCATAAGGGTCAATGCCCGGCGATTGCGGTCCAGAAGTTCCTTGAAGAATCTGTACTTGCTGGTGTGCGTCGGCCGCACAACTCGCGACGGGGCACCCACGCGGTCTTCCAAAGGGGATTTCACAGAGTCTTCCATAGTCTCTTACCTCACGCACCATTGTGCTCTGTAGCGAGGCGGTAAGCGATCAAAACTCCACAAGGCCGGAAACTCAACAAATCCAGTGTGAACAAACGCATCTTCACTCGATGTTTCTCCATTCTTCCTATCCCACGAGCATCCTGATACCGTGGTACGCCACTCCCAGTGCAGCACAGCCTGCGATGGTGTAGATCATTCCGATCTTGAGCCGGAAGAGAGCCAACAGGGCCACGAGGGCAATAAAGAGGGACGGCAGATTGGCTGTCTCCAAGACAGGCACCTGCAGGCGAGCCCCGAGAACATGTACGTCCCTTAGAGACCCGAAGATCGTGTTGAGGGCGAACCAGACCGCCAGGTTGAGAATAACTCCCACGACGGCTGCGGTGATGGAAGACATCGCCGTGTTGAGCGACCTGTTTCCTCGGAGCGCTTCAATGTACGGTGCGCCAAGGAATATCCACAAGAAACAAGGCACGAAGGTCACCCACACGGTAAGAGCCGATCCCAATACTCCTGCCAGCATCGGATCAAGCTCGCCGGGATTCCGGTATGCCCCCAAGAAGCCTACAAACTGCAAGACTAGGATGAGAGGTCCCGGGGTGGTTTCTGCCAGGCCCAGGCCGTCCAACATCTCGCCCGGTTTCAACCATCCGTACAAATCGACCGCCTGCTGAGCGACATACGCCAAGACCGCATATGCCCCTCCGAACGTGACGACAGCTGTTTTGCTGAAGAAGATCGCCTCTTGAAAGAAGACGTTCTCTGATCCGAGATACAGGAGGATTAAGAGCACCGGTCCGAACCACAACCCCGACCAGACGAGCAGCACACGGACAGACCGAGCGAGAGAGGGACGAACATGCTCCAGGGTCCCTCCATTCAACAGGATATCCACCGCAGGGCCATCGCACCCTGGTTGACGGTCTGTTTTCGCGTTGGGCACAGCAAAGGCGTCAGGTCTGAAGCGTCCTCCGAGAAAGCCGAACACAGCGGCAGACAACACTATGAGGGGGAAAGGCACGTCATAAAAGAAGATCGCCATGAAAGCCAAGATCGCAAGAGCGATCATCAGCCTGTTCTTTAGGGCGCGTTTGCCGATCCGGAGAACGGCTTCCAGGACGATTGCCAAAACAGCCGGTTTGATTCCAAAGAAGAGCCACTGCACTACACTGAGGTTATGATAACCGGCGTACAGGACGCTCAACGCGAGCATAAGAAGAAAGCCGGGCAGTACAAAGAGCGTCCCTGCCACTATCCCTCCCTTGGTCTTATGGAGGAGCCATCCGATATACGTCGCCAACTGCTGGGCTTCAGGACCAGGGAGAAGCATGCAGTAATTGAGCGCGTGAAGAAATCGCTCTTCACTGATCCATCGCCGTTCCTCAACCAGATACCGGTGCATCACCGCTATTTGCGCGGCCGGACCGCCAAAGCTGTTGAGGGCTACCTTAACCCAGACCCGAAATGCGTCCTGGAAAGTCACGGTGTTGACCGGCATCCCTTCACACACAAGTTCATGAGAAGGCTTCTTCATTTGGTCATTTGCTTCCAATCCAAATTGCCTCAATTCCCGTTTGACGTCCCGGCGGCCCGCCTCGCATCAGTCTTGATGCCGGCACGGAAGATGACTGCCGCAGCAACCAAGAGCCCGGCAACAATGGCGAACGACATGCGGAAATCGGTGCTGCTGCCCGTCAACCCGATGAGGAACCCTGCCAGGAGCGGTCCCGACGCGTGACCCACGTCAAAGATTGTTCCGAAGGTTCCCATAGCGCAGCCGAGGTGGTCTTCTCGGCAGAAGTCCGCCACCAGTGCGGCTGCAGATGAAGTCACTACCGCTTCTCCCAAACCGAAGATAGCGGCAAGCAGCAGCAAGATGCTGAAGCTTTGGAACCAGGGGATCAACGCGAAGGGAATTGCGCACACGAACATGCCCCAGAAGAGGAGACTCTGGCGACCGTGCCGATCCGAGATCTTCCCCATGAGCGGCTTGGACAGAATCGTGACGGCGATTTGCACACCCCAGAGCAATCCCGCGTGAAACGCGGAGAATCCACATACCATTACCGCGTAGATAGGCAGGAACGCCTCCAGAGCCCCCACGGAGAGGTTCTGGATTCCTTCCATATTGCTCGTGAGCAGCACTCGGCGATCCATCAGAATTTCCCGGATGCCAGTGCGAAACTTGTCCCACACCGCGGAGAGGACTTTTCCTTCCTGGTGATCTGGGGCATCCCAACGACCTCGCATTACCCACAAGGCAATGAGAAGCGAGGCCATTCCAAGGGCCGCGACAATTCCGTACACGACGTGGAAGTGATTTAGACTCGGGTCACCTTCCCCGGAAAGCCACGTGAGAAGAAAGCCGCCCAACGGTGCGCCAATCAGGTTGCCAATGATCGTGATAGAAGAGAACCAGGCAAGCATTTCCGCTCGTCTTGTGCCTGCGACTCCCACGATCACGGCCATGGCCACCGGGCCGTATATTGCAGTGGCAAAACCGTGGAAGAAACGAACTACGACGAGGCCTTCGTAAGACGAGACAAAAAGGTACGCAAGCGGCACCACAGCGAATACAGCCAGACCCATGAACAGCGTACGAGTCCTGCCGATAACGTCGGAGAGCACACCCGCTGGCATCTTGAAGAAGATCCCCGTAACTGTGGAGATGGCCACTGCAAATCCGATTGCTTCCGGGCCGACTCCGAACGAGGCCGCAAAGAGCGCGAGCACGGGCGTCCTAGCCAGGGCATAGGAGGCCCTGGCGAGAAAGCCCACGGCACAGAGGCCGCCAAAGGTGGAACCGGCACTACCGTTAAGTGCCGTGCCGTTAACGACCTCAGTGAGACCGTTTACTGCGGACTTGATCATGAATTTGGCCTCCTTCGGCCCTACTTGCCCTTAATGAGATTCTGAATCCGCGTGTGCATTTCGACGAGTCTGCCGAGCGGTTTCTCGCCCTTAGCCAATGGTGGATGCGCTCTGAGTATCTCGACAAATCGGTCTTCGGCCCCTTGTTCACTGGATACTATGCTGGCCGGCGACGAGATGATGTCCACAAGCTTGTCTGCATAGATGACAATCCTTTCTTCCAGGGTTGTGGCTCCGTAGTCCTTTGCAGGAAGTCCGGCTTCGCGAGCCTCGTCCTCAGTGAGACCGCCCTTCACGTGTTTTTCCATGATTGCGATGATCGCATCCGGGAGTTTGAGCCTCCTTGCCATTTCAGCGCCCACAACGCCGTGATCGTCACCCCGACCCTTGGGTTTTCCCAGGTCATGGAAAAGCCCGCCTCGGCCCACCAATTCCATATCGACCGGCGCACCTGTACGCTTGGCAAGATCCAGGGCTTTATGAGCCACCTTCAGGCAATGGGTGACATCGTCAGGAGAAACTCCTGCCTCGCGCAGAAGCTCGATGTCAGCCTCTTGGATCTGGTACTCGACCTGGTCCACACCTTTCGCAGGCGGCTTCACGCCAAAGTAGGAAAGGGTTTCGCCGATGGCCTTGTCCACATCTTCCTTCACATGGTTGAAACGTGCGACGAAATCGTCGTGGATGTGTTGGAGGTACTCCTGAAGCCCCTCGGGGCCATATTTCTCCTCCATCAGCTTTCCGTATTCGTAAATCTTCGTGATGTCGTGACGTTCCACTTTGGTTGCCGGGTCTTTGTCTATCCACTCGTGCAAATCCAGATAGTCCTTGCCGGTCCTGCGGCGGCTGATCTCAACGTGCTTCTCGATGCTTGGCATGGCTTACTTCTCCTTCTGGTGATTATTTCCTACGAAAGTACTCGTAGAGGTTGTTGAACAACACGATTCCGCTGGCTAGGCGCTCTTCGTCGGATTTGTGTTGTGCGGCAATGCCGTCTATCAACGCTGCAATTCCTGCTGTTTCGGGCCTTTTGAATTTGGATTCTTTAAAATCCAGGTCGTGAACAATTTGCCCGATGCGACCCAGCGCGCTGTCGTGAGGGAAGAAGAGCCCCGCAAGAACTTCAAACGTGCAGAGGTCTCCTTCGTGCGTGAACTCTCCTTCGAACATGTCAAACCGAACCTCGTCGCTTCTCGCTCGGTATCCCTTTTCCGAGACAAACTTGAACGCCGCGTCGGGGTCTATGAATCTCTTTATGAGCCAGGCGCACCCCATCCTATCTACATACACTCCCTTTCGAGTCACCCATGTGGTTCCTCGCAGCGTTTCCAATCCGCGTTCGGAAGTCACCTCGCTCTGAAGTCTCTTTAGCGCTCCTTCCCAACGGGCCTCTATTTCCGCCACAAGACTTTCAGCCGCGTCGCGGCCGGGAGCGCCGAAGAAATCCCGAACTACGACCGATGCCAGCCGCCTCTTCAGGCGATTCAGGCTGGTGTGGAGTTGAGATCGCTCGTCGTCAGAAATCCCCCCGGTGCCCGTGGCCGGAATTGAGCCCGAGAGTAGTTTCGCCTCCTCGACCACCGCGGCGTATTCGTCATTTCTTGCGCCCTGAAAGAGAGCCTCAACCTGATCATCCGTGAGGCCCTCAACAAACGCCGCGGAGCAGAGGGACGCTTCTCCACCGCCCTGAACGATTTCCTTCAAGAGCCATTGGAAATCCTCAAACGTTTGTTCCGACATGGGGAGCACATAGACGGTGTTCTTGATGGGGACGGCCCCGAGGCTCTGGAGCCTGCGCCAGACCTTTACGCGAAAGTAAGCGGGCTTTGGGGGGATCTGATGAATAAGGAGCAGCCACCGTCCTTCCGGGCAGCCGGTCATGAGGACCTCCTTGTGCAACACTTGACACTATTATGATACAGCAGTATCTTTTGTCAAGGGACCCGTGAACTCGCCGAGTGGCTTGCTGCTGGGGCGACACATTCCTTGTCTTGGACTTCTTGAAGAATAGTGCTCGCAACCATTCGGTAAGGATCGGTGTCTCGTACGTAGGAGAGAGGAGGTCATGAACATGTATCCGGAAAGCGAAGAAAGAAAGGAAGGAGAAGCCCTTGCTCGGCCGCCCGAGGGCACGGAAAAGGGCGAAGAGGACGTCTGCGCGGACATCGCCGACCCTGTTCGGAGAGGGCTGTGTCGAATTTGTCAGGCTCCTGTTGTTGGAGAGGCCCCGTTCTGCAAGGACCATGAACCGCCAGTCCCATAGATCGCGGGTTGTTTTGACCCAGCTGCCAGATGGGTTGCTCGGCGATTGTTTCAGATCGGTAGCCGCTGGCCCCCGTGCCAGCGGATTACTTCCATGCAGACCGATCGGCTCGGGCCGGCAGGGACAAATTGTCTCAGAACTATGACCCCAATCAAGATCGTGCCAAGATCAGTGAAACAGGTTTATACTGGGTGGCCCCGACGTCACACGTCGGGGTCGCGAAGCGACAGGAAGCAACGCCCATAAGGCATCGAAGCTACGGGGAATACACTCGACCGGGTGCTTCACGACAAGAGCGCTTCTTGTGCCTTCGGCACCGGGACGTATGACGTCCCGGCCACCCATCGTGGCACGATCTGCCCGTTGTCTAGACCTCTGAGATAGTTTCGGGACGCCGGCCCCTACCGCTGCCTAGAGATTCGCTTTTGAGTAATGTCAGGATCGGGGATTTGAAAGGTAATTGCTGGACGCTAGACTAACGAGCGGCCTTCTTGAGTTCAGCCTTCATCAGGTTGATGTCCTTGGTAACGGGTATCTCTTTGGGACACACCCTGGTGCATTCGTAACGATTCTCGCAGGCCCAGACCCCATTAGGATAATCGAGCTGCTTCAATCTTTCTCCACGCTCTTCGTCTCGTGAGTCAAAGATCCGCCGAAATGCCTGCACGAGCGGCGCGGGGCCGATGAATTCTCCATTCTCCTGACAGACCGGACATTGCGCGCTGCAACAGGCGCACAGAATGCAACGGATTGCGTTGTCGAACTTCTTGCGGTCGGCTTGCGACTGGAGCCGCTCCTCTTGCGGTGGGTCGGATGCGATCAGGTACGGTCTTACCCATTCAACCCTTTCGAAGAAAGGCGTTAAGTCCACGATCAAATCCTTGAGCACCTTGAAGGTCGGCAAAGGCTCGAGCACGATTTCTTTCTCCGCGTAGTCCTTCACGAGCTTCTGACAAGCCAGGGCGCATCTTCCGTTCACCTTTATCGCGTCGGACCCGCAGACGCCGTGAGCGCACGAATGGCGATAGCTCAAGGTCCCGTCCTGTTCCCATTTGATGCGATTCAGGCAATCCAGGAGCCGTTCCCACGGTTCCGCTTCCACTGTGTAAGTTCGATAGTAATGTTCCTTGTCGGTCTCAGGATCGAACCGATATATCTTGAACTGCAATTCCATCCTAGTACGTCCTTGCTTTGGGCTCGAACCGCGTAATAGTCACAGGCTTGTACGACACCTTCGGCTCTCCGTCGGTTTTCTCCACAAGAGTGTGCTTGAGCCAGTTCTCATCATGTCGGTCAGGGTAGTCCTCACGGAAATGAGCGCCTCTACTTTCCGTTCTCGCGGCAGCGGAGATCACGGTCAATCGTGCAAGACCAAGGAGCGACTCCAACTCCAGCGCTTCCATGAGATCGGTGTTGTAAACCTCACCTCGGTTATCAATAGCGATCCGGCCATACCGTTCCGCGAGCTCCTTAAGCTCTGAAAGCGCGGTTTTCAGGTCCGCTTCATTGCGGAATACGGAACACCGATCCGTCATAATCTGTTGCATCGCGGCCCTGAGCACATGAGGCTTCTCGCCACCTTTTCGGTATTTGAGGCTCTCAATCTTCCCCCGAATGTGGTCCTCACGCTCAGTCGGCAACGCCACTCTTTCAACTTGTTTCAGATCCTCCTCGATCTTCTTGCCGGCTCTACGCCCGAAGACGACCAAATCCACCAGTGAGTTGCAACCCAGGCGATTTGCGCCGTGAACGGAGATGCACGCACACTCGCCGGCAGCGTACAGCCCAGAGACTATTCCTCCATCTGCCCGCAAGACCTGGCCGTCAACATTGGTAGGAATGCCGCCCATCATGTAATGACACGTCGGAGCCACCGGAACCGGGTCAGTGGCCGTATCCAGACCAAGATAAATCCTTACGAAGGAAGAGATGTCGGAAAGCTTCTCCGCGATCTTTTCCTTTCCAAGGTGGGTAAGGTCGAGGTGAACAAAGTCCTTGCCGTCTATGCCCCTACCCTCTCCTATTTCCGTTAGTATGGCTCTGCTAACCATGTCCCGGGGAGCCAGATCTTTTATGGTGGGAGCGTACTTCTCCATGAAGCGCTCACCAGGCCCGTTCCGTAGCACGCCGCCCTCCCCTCTGGCCGCTTCACTAATGAGCACTCCCAGCCCGTGTATGCCTGTGGGATGGAACTGTACGAACTCCAGGTCTTCCAGGGGAATGCCGGCCTGGTACGCAAGGAAGACGCCATCCCCGGTATTGGCGTGGCAATTGGAAGTCACTTTATAGACCTTCCCGAAGCCACCGGTTGCCAAAAGGACTACTGGCGCCTCAATTGCGTGAAATGCTCCGGTGGCCAGTTCGTAAGCGACCACACCTGCGGTTCGCCCTTGTGTGACCACCAGGTCGAGGAGGTAAAACTCGGAGTATACCGTAACGCCTCTTCGGATCGCCTCGCCGTGCAACGTGTCCAGAATCACGCGGCCTGTGCGGTCCGCGGCATAGCACGCGCGCTTTACAGGGGCTTGGCCGAAATTGCTCGTGTGGCCTCCAAAAGCCCTTTGAGCTATCTTGCCTTCCGCAGTTCTGTTGAACGGGACGCCCATATGTTCCAGTTCATAGATGGCCCGGATTGCGTCCCTGGCAAGGACCTCCGCCGCATCTTGGTCGGTGAGGTAGTCCCCGCCTTTCACGGTATCGTACATGTGCCATTCCCACGAATCAGGCTCTTCGTTGCCCAAGGCCGCTCCAATCCCACCCTGAGCCGCTCCTGAATGGGATCTTGTGGGATAGACCTTGGTGATCAGCGCGACGTCGGCTTTGCCTGCCACTTCCAGAGCGGCACGCAGTCCCGCCAATCCCGAACCGACCACGACCACGTCATGTCGAGCCATTAGTATCCTGCGCTTTGCTTGGCCGTTAGGCCTCTCGAGCTTTGAGGTCCTGATACTCACAGCCCATGAGACCGCAGTAATTGCCCACGTACTCGGCCTGGGGCCGGTACAATGCGGGTTTCTCCTGAGCTTCCGCGAACTTCTCTTCAATTATGTGGCTGCACCAGCCGGCAATTCTGGAGATCGCGAAGATGGGCGTGAACAAATCCCTCGGAATCCCCATCATGTGATAGACAGGCGCGCTGAAGAAATCCACATTCGGTCTGATCTGAGTCTTGCCGCGTCTATCGAATTCCTCCACCGCAACTCTCTCCAGCAGCTTGGACATGTGGTCCCACTTTTCCATGCCTTTGGTCTTTCCTAACCGCGTGGCCATGTCCTTGAGAAATCGCGCCCTGGGATCCATGGTATGATACACCGCGTGGCCAAATCCCATGATGCGCCTTCCGCTCTCGATGCGGTCCCGCACCCAGCCCGCGATGTCCTCCACGCCATCCAGTTCCAGCATCATTTGCATGACCCGCATATTCGCGCCGCCATGAAGACTCCCCGAAAGCGCACCTGTTCCCGCGGCCACGGCAGCGTACATGTGAGCTCGCGTGGAGCAAACTTCACGACAAGCAAACGTCGATGCATTGAAGGTGTGGTCTGCGTGGAGGATGAGGCAGACATCCAGGTCGTGAGCGGTCTGATCGTCAGGCTTTTCACCGGTTAATTGCCACAGGAAATTGGCCGCATGGGACAGCGTGTCGTCCGAAGGGAGAGGCTCTTTGCCTTCTCGTATGCGATGCCAGGCAGCAGTCACCACCGGAAGGCGTGCGATGAGCCGTATCGCCTTACGCACATTTGCCTCTCTGGTCTCTTCCATGAGTTCAGGGTCAGCGGGTGCAAGAAGAGGCACCGCTGCTTGTAGCACGTCCATAGGCTCGGCTGTGGAGGGCAACTTCTTCAGACAACCCAAGAGGTACGCCGGGACTTCTCTGGATTGCACCACTTGCTGAGAGAACTCATGTAATTCGGGTCCGCTGGGAAGTGTTCCATTGAGGAGAAGATATGCGGTCTCCAGGAATGTGGACCGCTGGGCAAGCTCTTCGATTCGGTAGCCCCGATAGATCAGCACACCTTTTTCGCCATCGATGAAGCTGATCTTGGTATCTGCTACGGTGACACCCCTGAGACCGATGTTCTTAACGGTGACTGACTCTCGCATAGCCCCCTCTTGTCTTGGTTCTCCGATCCGGCGTACGCCAGGTTGACGCTGTTCTGCTCAAGTCAACTAATTCAAATCGAATCGGTTGGAACTGTAAGTTATGCAGCGGTGCACTGAAATCATGCTTCTGTACGGCGCGCACCCGCGCGTGCGCCCCGGACAGGCCTGGGCAGACCCGCGGGTCTGCCCCTACAGAGAATGGAACACCGAAGAGAGGCCAATTCGGATGCTTCGCTATATAGTGCTCATTCCCGAGGTGCACACTCTCATTCAACTTTGCTGAAGAGCTCTTTCTTTGCGCTACACACGGGGCATTTGTCGGGCGGAGCGCCTGCGACAGTGTATCCGCATCGTCCACAGACGTACCAGTCTTTCACGGCAATATCTTTGCCGCCTTCAACAGTCTTGATGGCCTCTTGATACAGATCTCCGTGTACCTTCTCCACTTCGTTGGCCCACTGGAAGGACTGAAGGGCTTTGCCCTTATTCTCCTCTTTGGCCTTGGCTAGAAATCCCGGATACATGTTCGTGAATTCGTAATGCTCGCCACCGTAGGCTTCCTTGAGGTTTTCCAGTGTAGCCTTAATCCCTCCGAGCACGCCCAGGTGGTTGTGTGCATGGACCGTTTCCGCAGCCGCAGCAGCTCGAAATAGACGCGCTACACCCGGAAGACCATCCTCGTCGGCTTTCTTGGCAAATGCCAGGTACTTTCGATTAGCCTGGGACTCCCCCGCAAACGCGGCCTGCAAATTCTTCTCGCTTTCGCTCATGACTCCTCCTTTCCCGTGATAAGCAATTATCAATCTGCTAAATTCAGGATATCGGATCGACCCAAACGCATCAACCTTTGATTATCCGTGGAAGCATCATTTGATGGTGCGGACAAAGAGAATTCGGGTTCTGATACACAGATCCTGCGAAAGCAGCCATGTACTTTCGCATATCGCGAAAGGAGACGACTTCGTCAACGAAACCTCTCTTGGCGCAGTAGATAGGTCGTGAGTTGTCATAGTACTGCTGAGCCAGATCGTTCATCTTGTCGATGATCGGCTGCAGTGGACGATCTCCGTCCTTCTCCTTGACCAACCTACGGGCGAAAGACGCTGCGGCCGCGGTTTCCCCGTGCATCACATAAATTTCGGTGGTCGGCGTGCCAAGAGTAAAGGTGCAGTGGTTGTTCGCTGTGGGGCCTCCCATGATGTAATGAGCTGCGGCAGTGCCTTTACGAAGGACAATGAGCATCATGGGAACGTCAGTCTGCTCGATGGAATATATCAATGACTGACCGAGTCCCAGCAGCTCAGCCTTCTCGGCGATGTCGCCAACGTCTATGCCCGATGTGTCCTGGAACCAGACTATGGGAATACGGTCGCGACCGCACAAGGTGACGAATTCGTTCATCTTGACCAGGCCTTGTCGGTACAACTTACCGCCGATTCCAGGGTACTCAGCGTATTCCGGATAGCCCGGAGGAAGGAATCCCTGCTTGTTCGCGATGATCCCTACGAGGAGCCCGTCTATCTTAGCCAGCCCTGTATAAGCTTCAGGACCGTACTCCGGCTTGAACTCCATGTGTTCGCTGCTGTCGGTCAGCCGGGCCAGCACCTCTTCGAAGCTGTAGACCATCTTCTGATTGAACGGGACGAGCACGTCCAGGTCCTCCGGGCCAAAGCGCGGCTCGGCCGGCTGGGCAACCCGGAAGAAGCGAGGGTCGTACGCTGGGGTCATATCCATGTATTCTTTAATCGCTTCAAGAACATCGTCTTCGGTCTCGTACACAGCTCGAAAGAAACCTGTGTGGTCGTAGTGTATCCCGACGCTGCCGGGCGGAACCTCTTTGAAGTGTCGGGTCGCATCGATGAGCAGTTCCGCTCCCTCTTCGTCAAAATGACCTTTTGGGCTCATCCCGCTGACGATGCCGCCACCACCGACCGCGATGTTGCAGTCTTTGTGAGCAAGCAGAATTGTAGGGCTTATCCCGTGATACCCTCCGCCCGCGGGGTTGGTTCCGTAGATGCCTGCGATAATGGGAATGCCCAGCTTTTCCAGCTCTGAATGCCGGAAGAACGTGGTGCCGCCTCCTCTGCGATCCGGATAGACTTCTTGTTGCTCGGTAAGCTTGACTCCGGAGCAGTTCACGAGCCAAACGAGCGGGATCCGCAGGCGCTTGGCAATATCGGTTACTCGGAGCACGTTTTCGGATTGGCCGGCCACCCACGCGCCGGCAAGGACTTTGTTGTCAAAACCGATTACCACTGCCCACTTGCCACGGATCTTGGCAAGACCGTCGACTACTCCCGTAGTTCCTTCTTCATTGCCCGTGGGATTGAAAATCGTGTGGAGAGGGCACCAGGTCCCGGGATCGATCAGCTTCTCCAATCTCTGGAATACGGTCAGCTGCCCGCGCTCGTTGATCTTCTTGGCCGGCAGGCCCGCGTTCTTTACTTTCTCGATTTCGGCGGCAAGGAGGCTCTCCACCTCTTTGATCTGAGCCACGTTCTCCGCGGCTTGCTTAATCTTTGATTCCTTGAGAGCCTTGCCGATAGGCGTCATTTTCTCGAAATAAGGTCTCATCCCAAATCCTCCCTCCGGTTTCACCATGTCATGTGGGAATAGCAAAGATCGAGCCTACCAACTTCTGAACGGCTTTTCAAGCGTTACAAAAGTGAGCGAAAGCTTCCGGCACTCTGGAGAAGTCGAGGCGACAATACCTTTGAGCACTGTTATATCCGAAGGATATAGATTCTGCCTGCTGAGGGATGCCGTTATTCGCGGCGAGGTCTTCTGTTCCTCGTCTCCGCGGGTTGCGGAGGCGCGATATAATGGACTCACCCACCCCGCGGATCTTCCCGTCTTCGATCGATGCGTGAGGAATCACTTCACGGGTGAATCCGAATACGTGGACGTGGAGCACAGAATCCGCGCCAAGTCCGGTGATTGGAAGTGGATTCTCACCAGGGGAAAGATCGTGGAGCGCGCTGATCGCAATCACCCCCTTCGCGTTGTGGGCACCATATTGGACATTACGGAGCACTCACTATTGACACTGAGGCCGGGTCTGGTCGTAAAATAGTCGAACATGGGGAAGCGAGTCCCTGGCTTTCACCTCCTCTCCCCTGGTGGGAGAGGGAGGGGAGAGGGGGTTGCTGGAGGGTGATATCTAGCCGAACTTATTAGCCGATGCCGGGTCCAGGAAGCCATCTGAGAAATCTGCGGAGTTTTCCTGCTCCTGGACGCGCTGGCAAGACTCAGGAGTTTTTTGGGGAATCCTGCAAACCCTCTCGGCTGACAGGAGAGTATTCTTCCGCCTCCCCGCCCTTGATGGGAGGGGAACGGGGAGGGTGATATCTAGCCGAACTTATTAGCCGATCCCGGGTCCAGGAGGCCATCTGAGAAATCTGCGGAGGTTTTCCTGCTCCTGGACGCGCTGGCAAGAGTCAGGAGTTTTTGGGGAATCCTGCAAACCCTCTCCGCTGACAGGAGAGGATTCTTCCGCCTCCCCGCCCTTGATGGGAGGGGAACGGGGAGGGTGATATCTAGCCGATCTTATTAGCCGATGCCGAGTCCAGGAAGCCATCTGAAAAATCTGCGGAGTTTTCCTGCTCCTGGACGCGCTGGCAAGAGTCAGGAGTTTTTGAGGAATCCTGCAAACCCTCTCCGCTGACAGGAGAGGATTCTTCCGCCTCCCCGCCCTTGATGGGAGGGGAACGGGGAGGGCGATAACTAGCCGAACTTATTAGGCCAGGCCAGGTCCAGGAAGCTATCCCAGGAGTCTACGGACGCTTTCCTGCTCCTAGCCGCGGTGACAAAAGCCGGGAGTTTTTGGGGAGGGGTCCGGGGAGGCCCTTTTTACACAAAAAGGGCTTCCCCGGCTACTCTTCACAAAACTCCTCGGTTTTCCTGCTCCTGGCCGTCCTGGGCCGACGCACCTTTCAATTGAGAAGACCAGCGCATATTCCAACCTGACCGCAGTGCGGACAATTGCTGCAACCTGAATGATAGAGACGGATCTCTCTCGTTATGCTCCTGCTTAGAGAAGGAGGATGAGGATATGGACCGTTGCCTCGGTGGAAAGCATTCGGGTCAATTCGTTCGTCTTTCGGGATGCTCCTGTTGGTTACTCGGGGGCCATTCCACAAGATCAAGACAGATCACAGATGGGCGCGCGGATTGCGGAATCGGAGTTTCGTCACTTCCGCGATCTGGGATCCGTATTCCAAAGGCTGTGCTGGTTTAGCACTGAACTTGGGAGTTAGCATGAAGAAGCGACGCATCCCCGTGATTGTAAAGTGTGTAATTGCTCTGCTCGTAATCCTGGTTTTGGGTCCACGCCTAATAGTTTGGGTCATGTCACCCACGCCTTCTATTGACGAACAGCTCATACAGGCAGCAGGTCTTGGCGATGTCTTTCAGGCCAAAGCTCTTCTGGGCAAGGGTGCCAATGTCAATGCACAGAATTATTATGGCTCGACCCCACTCATAATCGCGGCCTCGCGCGGCCGGCTCGACATGCTGAAGCTGCTCATCGAAAGAGGAGCCGACGTGAACGCTAATGACAAGAACAGTCTCACGGCTCTGATGGAAGCTTCTGCGGGGGGTTACTTGGAATTGGTGAAAGTGCTTGTAGACACAGGAGCTGACGTCAATGCAGTGAACCGTCACGGAGTGACGCCGCTGAAGAAAGCGGTGGATTATGGACAGGCAGATGCGTTGCGGCTGCTCCTGGACAAGGGCGCTCATGTGGATACAAAGTTGAAGGATGGCTCCACGGCTCTCATGTGGGCTGCCATAGCTGGCCACGCCGAAATGGTGAGAATCCTGCTGGATAGAGGAGCCGATGTGAATGCCAAAGCTCACGATGGCTCCACGGCACTCATGTGGTCTGCAGCGATGGAACATACCGATATTGCGAAACTGCTTGAGTCCCGCGGAGCTGAACTGACTTTGCCCGTAGCTGCAAGGCTTGGAGAGGAGGGAGCGGTCCAACGACTTCTCGCGAGTGGGGCTAATGTGAATGCCAATGACGCGAGCGGTTTTACGGCGCTCATGAATGCCGTTCAAGGCGGCCAGAATGATATTGTCAAGCTGTTGCTCGACAAAGGTGCCGATGTTTGTGCCCAGCGCAAGGACGGGTCAACGGCTTTCATGGATGCTGTGGGCAGCGGGCGAACAGATCTCATCAAACTTCTCGTGGACAAAGGCGCTGATGTCAGCTCCGGGCGGTGGGTTACCGTAAGCCGAGGTAGCGACTGGAAGCTGTACTTGACTCCTCTCATTCACGCTGCGATTTGGGGCCAACCCGCCGTAGTGGAACTACTTGTGCACAAGGGTGCTGACATCAATACTAAGTCCGAGGTGGTACCCCTCCCTGGCAGCCCAGCGACGTGGACAACCGGAACCGTCCTCACGTGGGCCGTCCGAAGCGGGCATCCTGAAGTGGCGAATCTCCTGCTAGACAAGGGTGCCAACGTCAATGCTACGGATGATCGTCGCTGGACAGCCCTTCGCCACGCTAGGGCGGAAGGCACCAAGGAGATGGTGAAGCTCCTCACGTCGCACGGAGCCAAGGAATAGTCGAGATAGATGCCGTGAATTTCGTGGAGCGAAGGTTATGAGATATCTCCCCAGAATGTTCTTAGGCCTGGTCGGCGTCCTGCTTTGCCTTCCGAGCCCCGGAAGAAGCGATATGACTCCGGTGATCCTAATGGGCGGGGCCGTTTCTCCCAAGGCTCAGCATGAGACTATTCGCATGGACTCGGAACAGGTAACAATTCGCCTAAAACAGAATAGTTATACGGTTGACGCTGTCTTCAAGTTTTTTAACAGTGGCCAGACCACGATTGAATGGGTTGGCTTTCCGAAACAGGGCAACATCTGGACCAGCGAGTTCGTAGATGTTTCGGATTTCATCAGGTTCGCCACATGGATTGATGGCCGGAAGACAGACGTCATAGAAGAGCGCGGCCAGGGCAGGATCTCTGTGCTTATTGAAAGAGCATTTCAATATCTGCTTAGTGCAGGTGGACTCATGGGAGTCTACGGACTGGGCTTTAGGCCCATCGCGGAAAACAGATGGCTGGTGCAACGTGTGACATTCCCAGCTCATACGAATACGACAATTCGCACGAGTTACGAGGCAAGATATGTATTCCGTGGTGCACCATCAGCATATTACATCGTCGGCACAGGCCGGTTTTGGAAAGGGAGCATTGGAAAGGCCGTTTTCCTCGTAGACGCAACCGACGTCGGCGGGACAGGCAAGATCTCGGTGGAGGGTTTGGAGATTGGCCCCGGTCCAAGGTTTGTCTCAAAAAACGTGGCGCTGTTCGAGATGCGGAACATCGAGCCGCCGATTTCTACTAAACTTACCATTAACGTCATGCCTTAATGAGGAGGCGATAGTGGAGGCTCTTGCTGATCCAAGAAACACACGCCGATCACAAGTGGCAAACCGGCGAAGTAGTACCATCCTCACCAATATCGCTATCGGAAAAGGGGCACAATCGGCATCTCAGCAGAGCGAACCAGCAAGGGAGCCAAAGGAAAGGAGTTGGCCACATGGCATACGTATGGAATGAATGGTGTTGGATCGAGGAGAAATGTGAATGCAGGAAGTCATCTGATCCAAAAATCCTTGAGAATGCAAGAAATAAGTTTAACAACCTAGATTATGAATATAAATACTATGGGTGGTTCGGGCTTGATGTGAATCTTAACGGCAAGAAGGAGGTGAATTGTTGGTTTGTGGTTTCCGATGCATTGCAAAGCAGAGGGTTCTACGGTCCGCCGCTGCTGGGTGCCTTCCTTCGGGAAAGCAAATACTTCTGTCGGGTTCCGTACGAGGACGCTGAGCCTGGGGACATTGTCAATTTCTATCCTACGTACCTTGGCGGGGTTGGCCATGTCTCGATTCTTTCGTCCAAAAAAAACGTTGACGGGGTCTGGCAGGGTACGCATTTTACAGCACAAAATCCCAGCCAAGGAATCAAAGATCTGCCATGGTCTACCGTCGTGTCACCCACGGACCCACAGTGGGTTGAAGGAATTTATCGCCCCAAAGATTGTGTCCGCTGGATTGACTGTGCGTTTCCGCAACCACCCGAGGACGCGCCAGCTCGCAGACACGATGATCCGCTCATTTTAGATCTGAATGGCGACGGCGTCAACACTGTAGGGCTTTCTGCAGGGATACATTTCGATCAAGACGGTAATGAGTTCAAAGAGCTGACGGGTTGGGTGGCACCTGGTGACGGCATCCTGATGCTTGACAGGAACGGCAATGGTCGCCTTGATGACGCGAGCGAGCTGTTTGGTGATTTGATGGTCTTGCCTGACGGCATGACGACAGGTAACGGTTTTGCGGCACTGGCCTACTATGATGCCAATAGTGATGGCAAAATCGATTATAGCGACCCGATTTGGTCACAACTGAAATTATGGGAACACGGTGACTATCAGTTCTTCCAGGGAGGAGGGTGAGGCACGTGCCCACCACCGCCCTTCGGCGAAGGGTATCTTGCTGATCCAGACGAAGTAGGGAAGATCAGCCCACTCGATGAATTGGGCATAGTCGCAATATCCTTGGATTCCACGATTAGCAACAGTACTGATTCCACTGGCAATACTGAGGTGCGCACCGGTCATTTTGAATGGGCTGACGGAACCACGGGCGTTGTTGGTGAATATCGCCTGCAACGGGATATGGGGAACACAATAGCGGTGGAAGAATTAGAGATCCCCGACGATATATCCGTATTACCGAACTTAAATGGGCACGGAAACGTGTATGATTTGCGCCAGGCCATGGTCCGAGATTCTTCCGGGGAACTCAAAGCGCTGGTCGAAGCTTTTGCACAGGAAACTAATGCTTCGAATCGCTCTACAATCTTTGATCAAATTATTCTCAGATGGACTGGAGCTGACTCCGTCCCGCCAAACGCACGTGGGCCGTTCATGGATGCGCGACGAATCGTTGCGCTGGAGAACTTTTACGGTGCGTCATGGGGCAACCCTGATGCAAGCCTCGCAAGCGTATGGCAAACTACCTATAAGCAGATATTTGAGGGCTACTACGGCGGGCTGATGTCTCAGACGCACCTCAAGGACCTGTACGACATGCTTAGTTCTTCGTGGGATGCTGAAACTCTGACGCACCACATTGAGATCGGTGCGGTCGTTGATGCGCTTGAGGAAAACCTGACCAATGATCCCGAACTGGGAAAACAACTTCTCTCAGAATTCGCGCGTTCGCTGCGCGGCATGGGAGTATTGGGCCAAAGCGATTATCTTTCCTTCCGGGAGCCGTTTATCCAACAAGATCCAAACCTCGGCTGGGTGATAGATTCAGGCGGATTGCCTGTCTATGACCAACTCGGGCAAGGGGACGGATGGTGGTATCCGCATATGTTCGGTACTTGGGGCTCTGATGCAGTCAAAGGTAGTGCAACAGAAGGAGACGGATATATCAACGGCCTGACAGGAGACGATGTCATATATGGCACTGACCGCAACGAGTATCTCTTTAATCAGGCGGGTGACGCGCTCCTTGTTGGCGGCGGTGGGAATGACCAAATCTGGGCAGGCGAAGGGGATGATATCCTGGATGGCGGTCCAGGAAACGATAGACTATATGGCGAAACGGGGAACGACACGTACATATTCCGCAGAGGGTCCGGCCAGGACATCATCATCGATCCTGACGCCACTGCCAATAACACAGATACCATCTGGCTTGGAAGTTTTCTTACGCCGGAAGAAGTTGTTCTCAGACGCTCCGGCAACAACCTTGTCCTGAAAATCATTGACACCACCGACACCCTTACCGTCCAGGATTACTTCAGGAACGACAGTCCTTTAAACAGGATCGAACAGATCCAATTCATGGACGGCACTCTCTGGACCCACGATGACATTCTCGTTGAGATAGTCAAACCGTCCGAGGCTGACGACATTTTCTACAGTACCAGTGGTAACGACGAGCTTGTCGGCCTTGGAGGCAACGACTCGCTGTATGGGCTGGCAGGCGACGATACGCTCCTCGGGGATGCAGGCAACGACAAGCTCTATGGCATGACCGAAGCGACCTATCTGCGTATGTAGACGAGGACAAGCAATGAGCGATAAAGAGAACGCGGCAATAGAGCCTAAGCGAAGGCCGCCAGGACTGAGAATTCTGATTGGCTTGGGTCTCTTCATTGCCCTCATCATCGTGGCGATTCTGGCACTCCAAGTCTATCTTAATGGATTTGCCGGAGTTCCCAGATGCAAGGACGAAATTGGATTTTGGGGCAAACTATGGTGTGGGGTAGCGGAGACCTATGAAGACGATGCTCCGTATTTCAGAGGACTGCCGACGGATGAGCAGATGATTGCGCACTTCCGGAAGAATCGTGCAGACTTTGAGCGGCTTGTACAGATCTACCGTCAGGACCCCAAGCTGCCTAACCGCTGGGGCATGGTGGATTACCAAGAACTGGACCGTGAAAAGCAGGCAATCATGGCACGGGTCGGGGTAAATGGAATGCGAGGTGACTTGCAGTCATGGGTGCCCCCCGACCCATATTCGGCAGAAGCCCAAAATCAAGTCGCGAATTTGCACCTTTTCCGTGAGGCCCAAGAGGGTACTCCCAAGGGGCGCAAGTATTCCGGCGTTATTTTGAGCTACGCACACCCGCCGGTGATACGGCTCAACGCAGACTTGGCATGGGTTTTCAAAGGTTACTATTACACCCCTTTCGTCCCCAATGTAGAAAATGACCGGCTGAAAAAGCCACGGGGAAATGAATGGATCTCTCCAACGCTGAACAGGTACCCATCAAACCTTGCATGCGGCGACTGCGTCTATAGGCAGTTTGAGCCGCAATGGTTTATTCGACTATGCGAAGCGTGCAAATGAAAATGGCATTGAAGGGGAGGAATACAAGATGCCAGTAACGCAAACACCGAAGTACAATAAGTGGAGCCAGCAAACCCTCGACTTCATCCAGAAACATCGTCAAGCCATTAAGGAGGTGGCGAATTCCGGAGCTATCGGTGGCATTTCCGCTGCCGCGCTCGCAGGAGCTATGGCGAAAGAATGTAATACGGTACTAGCGAAACTTCCGCAGGAGACGATCAAAGATGTGTACGCAATGATAAATCTCAGCTTCGATGGAGTCGCTTCTCTCGACTTCTCTCTCGCTCAGAAGTTCGGCCTTATCGACCGGGCGAGCGTGTACTACAAGCCGTTTCTTGCCACGTTGATGGATATGGGTCCGTTCAATACGCAGGGAGCTACGGCGCTCCGCGCATTAGAGAAATATACGCGCGACCATCCCTTCGACGATCCGCTTGATCTGAAGGAAAAGTATTCGGGCAAGCCTTCGGATTTTATCGGAGCGCTCACAGGACTTAGTGTTTCCGAGGAAGAATCTGTGAGGGTAGCTGCGGCGGTCTGGGGATTGCGTATGGCTGAAGCGAAGGAGTGGTTTGAAAGCAAATTTTTTGTCAGCGATATCCCTGACCTGAACTTCATTCAGTACTGGAACGGACTTACGCAGGAAAAGAAGGACGCCCTTTATGCGGAATGGGTGATTAGCGGACCGGTACAAATGGAGAAGAATTACGAGAAAAATGTCGCAAAGAATGGTCATTATGAGCCCACACCGAGCGAGGGTGGACCCGGAGGCTGGGATGTCCAATGGAACTCTGCTGCCATTGCGATTGCCATGGATATCTCTTACTACGGCTTAGATCCTGATTTGTTTAATGTGGATCCTAATGATATCGACGTGCCCTTGGATGAAGACGAGGGTTGGCTTATTGATATCTTCGAGGGTGAATTGTGGAATCCGGTGCCGTACGATATTTTGATGCCCTTTGGGAATCTTGGCGCAGTCGACCTGGACGAAGCAGAGTCTCGTTTGGCTGCTTCGAAGTTGAGCGTTCCCAAGCTCGCGAGCCTTGCTTTACGGTTGCCAAGGCTACGCGATTGGTTGGACCCGGAGTCCGAAGGACAAGAAGAGTGGGTTAGCAGCCGTATCGACGATGCCCTGAAGTCCTTCCTCGACGCACAAGAAAATTCAGCCCCTCCGGCCCGCCGAGATCCGCTCATAGTTGACCTCAACGGTGACGGTATAAAGACCACCACTGTCGGTACAGGAACATATTTCGATCATGATGCAGATGCATTTGCAGAGCGTACTGCTTGAAAAGGGGTCAGGTCTGCTCTTGGCTCATGTTAATTCGCCCTGACCTTATACAGGAACTCCAGATGAGTCAAGAGCAGACTTGACCGCCTCTCCCCCTCTCCCTGGGGGATGCCGTTATCCGCGTCAAGGTCTTCTGTTCCTCGTCTCCGCGGGTTAGGGCGGAGCGAAGTCGCGGACGACGTCCTGGCCAAGATACTGAGATCTAGGCTAGGAATCAGTTTCCCAGACCGAAACCGACCTTGAGGCGTGGCGGGAATTTCTTCAGTACTTCGCCATAGCGGGCAAATTCCGCACCGATCACAACCGTCGCAGGGATGTGACGGATTCCCGCATTCACATCTTCTTTGGGATCCGTGTAGAGATTGACCATCGTTACCCCTCCGGTCTCGGTCACGATCGCTCCGCTAAAACCTCCCTGGAAGCCTCTGGGGAAGAGAACCTTCTCCAGCTCCAACGCTCCAATAAGTTTGAACTCGTCTATTCGGACCCCCGACAAATGCGCATTTAGTGTGTAGAACCTGCTCCTCCTGTTGGAAAGGCCGTTATCCGCAATGAAGAAGGACGCCTGATCTATCCCGTCCACGTAACGGTCCTTGGGCAGGTACTTGGTGACTTGCGCTGCGGGTGCACCGGCAATGGAAATGCATGTGTTGAAAATATCAGCCAGATCGAATAGCCCGTCCGACTTTCTCGCGGAGATCACGCCCTTCCAGTAGACGAAGGTCGGCACGCGCACGCCCCCTTCCCAGCTGGATCCCTTGTGGCCCCGAAACGGCGAACGACCGTGAGGCGGCACTTCTCCCTCCGGCCCATTGTCGGACGTAAATATGATCAATGTGTTCTCTAACTGGCCTGTCTCTTCCAGTGCGCGGACCAGTCGTCCCAGAATATCATCCGCCTCCACCATGGAGTCGCTGAACACGGTCCGCGCGGGCGACTTGCCCGCATACTTGTCGTTCGGGTAATTGTCGAAATGCCCGGCCCGCGTCGCATGATACAGGAACCATGACCGATCGCTGTTGGCCATCTTGCGGATGAACTTCTCGCTATAATCCGCCCAGTCCTGATCCAGGTTCCCGATTGTCGAAAGGTTGATCTCGTACACGTTCTCGATGCCCTTCTTCCCCTTAACGCAGTGGACGTTGTGACGGTTGAAAGGCAGCTTCTGCATCATTGCGAAGCGTGAAGGGCTCAGTGCGATCTCAGGATTGAAATAGATGTCTCGCCATTCGGTGTACATATCGGAAACGCCGAGGAAACCGTAGAAGTCATCGTACCCGACGTTCTGCGGCAGCGAGCCCTCGTTTTCGCCCATGTGCCACTTTCCCACGCCCTGCGTGACGTATCCGAGCTTCCGGAGCACCGTGGCCACTGTGACTGCCCCGTCGAGCCCCCCGGGCTCACCGTACATCGGCGGGCGAAGCAGGCCGTGATGCAGGGGATTCTGCCCTAGGTGGATCGTGGCCCGCGTAGGCGTGCAGCTCGGTGTCGAATATGCTGAGCTGAGGATGAGGCCGCCTTGCGCGAGCTTGTCCATGTTCGGGGTGGGGTTGCCGACCGCCTCTCCTCCCCCGTTGAAGCCGGGATCCATCCAACCCACATCATCCATGAGAAAGATCAGGATGTTGGGTTTCTTGCCGAACCGCTTTTCCAGCTGGGCCAGCTTCTGCCTTACCTCCTTGTCTTGCTCGGCGTGGATTATAACGGGCTCCATGTTGTCGGCTATCTGAACCGCCTGAACATGGAGGTACTGTCCGGGATGGTCATATCCTTTGGCCGCGGTCTGTCCGGTCACAGCTCCCCGGGTGATATCTTGCGCCAAGGCCGCGCCGTGCGAAAGGATAACTACGACGATCACCACCATCACGGCGCGACTCGCCGCCACGCCCGCCTTACTCATGATCCACCTACGTTGTTGTGACATCTTCTCATCCTCTTCTAATGACCGGCACGCACTGGCAACAAGAGCGGGCAAAAAGAACTGTGCGCAAGTCTTGCCATTCGGATGGGTCTGCCGGGACGAAAACAAGGGCTCAGGGGATTCCCCCAACACGAAAGGCCGCCCGTCATCCTCCCTGGAGCTGTGCGGAGGCAAGCCCGTCGCCAGACTGCTCAGAATTGCTCGTTTCCTTGAGTGCCCCACACGGTACTTCGCGACAGGTCCCAGCGTCAAGCGCAACGTTCGTGGGGCGCTAACTCTTTTCTTCTGAAGCATGAACTCTTCGTGATCATTGCGAGCAATCCAACGGCTCAGCGGCCTTCTAGCACCGGCGATCGGAACCGCTTCGCTTCGTCATCAACGACAGTATTTCCCCTGCGCAACAGAACGAATACCGGAAGCAGAGATTCTTCTCAGGAATCTCGCAAGACAGGTAGGCATTAAGACCGTTCCTAGTATCGGCGGCTGCCGTCCTCGTCCGGTTGGATGGAATGTTCGGAAAGCTCTTCAGCAGAGAATTCGGTCTTGCCGGGTGGTATGCTTCTTAGCGGTGGGAAGAGCCCCTTGAATCGGTGCGAGTGCGCTTCCATCTCATCAGGCGCGTGAAGGGACCAATACGGCGTGCAGTCTTCTTCTTCGATAAGCACAGTGAGCAGCAGCGCGGGATATCGATAGCGCGGGTTGTTTCCGAGAAAAGTAAGCATCTCCTTGCCGCGCAGGAAGGCACCCCGACGCCTGCCTATTTCACCCAGGAGGTACATAACCATTCCAGGGTCACCTTTGGTTAATCCCCGCCGGAGTGCGTCATCAAGATACACGTCCGCTGCCTCCAAGAGCTCGTCCTCAGTGTCGGGACAACTTAACTCACGGGCCACCCAGGAACCTTTGATGCACAGCCCTCCCAAATCGCGCGGATTGAGCCCCCGTGCCTGAAACACCGCGATAAGGGACAACCAACCTCGTGCAGGGAGTTCCTCTTCAGAATGAGGCTTGAATGTGTTTATATACTCCTTGGACCGAACTAGGGCCCTAACCTGCCCCGGCATGCGACTCCCAAAGTCCTGAGACATACCGGTGAAGAGGCAGTTTGGACACGTGGCAATTTCCGAAGCCAGCCTGGTGTCTCGGGGCATGTAACGGAAGTCGAGACCATATCCGAAAACCGAACCGTTTTCCGTGGTCGGCTTAATTGTATGGGAGAAGCTCTGGGAGCAGATGGGACAAGCAAGAAGCACTGAGGAATTCCTCACGCAACCCTCCTGGGAACTATTCCGAATCCCGGTGACCTTGGCCAGGAGACCAGGACCTTGATACCATATCATAAATGACCGCTTTTTTCCAGGATTTTCTTGATGGTGTGCTTTTCGTCTTTTCTCAAAGAGACCAAAATGATTGGCTTTCGTGCTGATTGAGCTATGGACAAGACACTCTCGTTGACCTCTCATATCGATTACGAGCGCGATCTCAACCCCGCGCAGTTGGAAGCGGTCACGGTACCCGGCGGACCTGAGCTTGTCATCGCTGGCGCTGGATCGGGCAAAACTCGCACCATCGTGTATCGCGTCGCGTGGCTTGTCGAGCAGGGAGTGGATCCCGCGTCCATCCTGTTGCTCACCTTCACCCGTAAGGCTGCCGAAGAAATGCTCAGCCGCGCGGCCCGTCTCCTAGACACAAGGGTTGCCAAGGTCTCTGGCGGGACGTTTCATTCCACCGGGAATCTGATTCTCAGGCGCTACTCGACCCGACTGGGATTCGATCCGGCCTTTTCCATTATGGATCAAGGAGATTCCATCGAAGCCATCGACCACATCCGGCAAACAATCACCCCACCCATTCCTGATCTGAAGGAGTTTCCCAAGGCAAGAACCTTGGCAGACATCTTCAGCCACGCTTCAGGCACAGGAGCAGGTTTGGCCCACTCAGTCGAACTTCGCTATCCCCATTTCGATCAGAACATAGCTGACATGGAACGCATCCGGGGACAGTACGAGAGGTACAAGAAAGCCAACAACCTCATGGATTACGATGACCTGCTGTCATGGCCGATACGCCTTTTGGAGGATCATGACCTGGTCCGGGCTGACATTTCGCATCGATGGCGGTACTTGCTGGTGGACGAGTACCAGGACACAAACCGACTCCAGGCACGGCTCCTGAGATTGCTCGCCTCGGAGCACGATAATGTGATGGTAGTGGGAGACGACTCGCAGAGCATCTATTCTTTCAGAGGTGCGGATTTCCGCAATATCATGGAATTCCCCAATCTTTTCCCCGGAACTCGAATTATTAAGCTCGAAGAGAACTACAGGAGCACTGCTCCCATCCTCGCGCTCACAAACTCCATTATTTCAAAAGCCTCCGAGGGGTACGAGAAAAGACTCTTTACGCGAAAGGAAGGCGGGGTGTTGCCCATGGCGGTACGACCTTCCAGTGAACGTGACCAGAGTCGCTTTGTCATCCAGTGCCTCAGCGAGTTAAGGGACGCGAGCGTCCCTCTGAATGAGGTCGCAGTGCTCTTCCGAGCAGGTTTCCACTCCTTTGATCTGGAAGGCGAGCTGACCCGCAACAGGATCAACTATGTGAAATACGGAGGATTCAAGTTCTTGGAGAGCCTTCACATCAAGGACGTGCTCGCGCATCTCAAGGTCACGAGCAACCCCCGCGACCGCCTCAGTTGGGCTCGTATCCTAAAGATACTTCCGGGTGTGGGCATCAAGACCGGCATGTCGTTGGCAAACAAGATAGCGGAACAGGGCCTGCCCGACAACGCATCCGAACTCATTTCAGGCGGCCGGAAGTACTCCGGAGCGCTCGATGAGCTCCTGCAACTGATTCACGATCTCAGGAATGGCACTGATACCATCTCCGAGAAGGTGGATCGGGTCAATCGATACTACTTCCCCTTCTTGAAACAAAACTATGACAATTACCCTAAGAGAATGCGCGATCTGGAGCAGCTCGCAGATCTTACGGTCCCGTACAGCAGCTTGAACAGGTTCCTGAATGACATGGCACTGGAGCCGCCCGACGAAGAGGCCACAGGTTCCGGACCTGGCACGAATACGGTCGTTCTTTCCACCATACACTCAGCCAAAGGCCTGGAATGGCACACGGTGATCATCATCTGGGCTGCTGAAGGAAAGATACCGTCACCAATGGCGTCGAACTCTCCCGATGAATTGGAAGAAGAGAGGCGGCTGATCTATGTGGCCGCGACGAGAGCCAAACATAATTTGGTGGTGTGTGCGCCCCGTACTCAACTAGATCGGGTAAGAGGCGTCATCCCCACGCGGCTCTCTCGATTCTTTGAAGAGATCCCCGACGAGTACTTCCGGACCTTCCCCTTGTGAGAGAAAACGCCAAAAGCCTTGACAGAACGGGGAAATACCCATAATCTGTAATTGTCGGCTTTTGTGCGGAGAGATGACCGAGAGGCCGAAGGTGCTCGCCTGCTAAGCGAGTGTAGGGTGTTGAGCTCTACCGAGGGTTCGAATCCCTCTCTCTCCGCCACCCCCGAAGCCACGACAGACAGACCTTTCCATTTCCCTCTCACGAACCCTGTTCTCTTGACCGCTATCTGAATCACAATGAGACGACCAGGACGAGAATTCATCAACCCTGATCGGCCTTGCTCTTGATGAACGCGATGCTTGAGACGGGGATGGTGTAGAGATCGTCGCCTGACTGAACACCTACCAGCCCGTCCGAGCTCCAGACCAGGACGCCCATAATGGTGTTTGACGAGCCGAGCAGGCAGATTTCCACCTCCGTACGGGCGGAGGTGAGCCGATCCAAGACGCTGCTGGTGGCGACGTAAGGAGTACCGGTGATACTTGTGACGGTCTTCGCCATTTCTACTTCCGGTTCCAAATCTTCGTTTGGGGCTAGTTCCGCCGCGATTCGCGGAGGAGAGCTCGCCGATGTCATAGACAGATCGTCGATAAGCTCGTCAATGATTGTTTCGTCCACGATCAGCGAATCGGTAATCGCGGCCCCGGCACTGGCCGCCGCAGCGGCCGCGAACTGCCGAGCACTTTTCTCAGACGGCTGCGCAACCGGTCCCTTGTCCGCAGAGAGTGCTGCCGGCTGCGGCCTCGGTTGTGGCGCAGGAGCTACGATCCTTTGGGCCAGGTTCTCAAAATCGCGCAGTGTGTAACGAAAGTTCGTATTGATGAATTTTACATCGCACGGGAGCGGCTGATCGCCCACTTTCGTGTTGATTGTCTCCGGCAAGCGGAGCACCGTGTCGAGGCTGGCATCAGTATCACAATTGAGATGCTGATTTATCCGCTTTATGATCGCCTCAATCTTCTCCGGGTCGTCCACTTCGTTGACTTGCTTCAACAGCCAGTACAGGTGAGCGCCTCTTCCCGATTCCACGATGATGGACGGAGCACGGGGGAAACTCCGGATTGCACGGGCAGCCTGCTGCGGGCCCTCAAAGAAGATGTTCTTGTCCTCGTGGCCCTGCCGACCAATGTCCAAGTCCGCCCAGAGGGCCACAACGTAGCGGATGTGTTCCTTTTCCGCCTTCATGCGTTCGCGAGGGCAAATCCCATAGTAGACGTCGCGTTCTTCCGCGTAGTGTTCCTTGGAGAGGATGTCGATATTGGGAAAGTACCGCGTACTCATCTTTGGGTCCCCACGCTTCAAGCTCTTCACAAGAATGAAGCCTCGATGCTCTTTGTAATAATCGAGGAAGAGCGCTTCGAGGAAGTCCTTGCGAGTGAACCGCGCCATCATAAAAACAAGCCTTTACTGGGGATTTGATTGCAGAGACTAGCAGTGAAGTATAGCTGTAAGTATCGGAAATGTCAAGGAAGGGGTGGCGCCGGCGCCCTTTGTTTCTGCTGCAAAAGAGCTCCTGGTGGACGAAATTGACAGCGATGAATCCGTCATTCCCCGAACGCTGACCATCGCACGCTCGTCAAGGCTCCTGCGAAAGTCCGCCTGACTTGGTCACCGCTTCTTAGTGTCCGAAGGCCGGCGTTCCGTGGGCTGCTCCTGAGTTTCGGCTTTTCGCTTGGCCCGTTTGAGGTTTTCTTTGATAACCTGGTTTTCCGGGTCAAGTTTGATCGCTTTTGAGAGCAACTCAGCTTGCTGCTTCTCATCGCCCTTCTTGCCCACTATGACTGCCTGATCGTTATAGGCCATTGCCAAATCAGCCGTGATTTCCTTGCTGGAAGGGAGCAACTTGAGTGCCTTGCGGAGCAGTTCGATCTCCGCATCGTGCTTGCCCTGCTCACCCAGCTTCAGGGCCTCGTTATGGAGCAGCGCGGCCAGATTCCTCTGGGCGCCCTTGTTCTCGGGGTCCACTTTGAGGGCTTTTTCCAAGATACGCTGTGCTTTGCTCGTGTCTCCTTTGTCTGATTCCGCTAGAGCTGAAGTGAGGAGCAGGTTGGCAAGGTTCGTTTCAGTGGTGCGGTTCTTCGGGTCGAGCTTCAAGGCGGATTCGAGTTTGGCGATGCGATCGAGTACGCTCAGATCGATCTCCGTGGAGATGGCCAGGTTGTTGTACGCGGCTGCGAGGTTTTTCGACACCGCGGGATCCCTAGGGTCGATCTTGCGAGCTTCCTCCAGGATAGAGATCTGTGTGGCTATGTCTCCGGCTTTGCCTTTGGCAATCGCAAGATTGGAAAGGGCTCTGCCCAGATTCTTCGTGATTGTTTCGTCTTTCGGAGAGAGAGCCAGCGCTTTTCTGAGGAGCGCTACCTCCTCGTCTGCTGCGGCTTGCTTTCCCTTGGCCACTGCCAAATTGAAGTACGCTGTTGAAAGGTTCTTGCGGATCTTCGGGTTCCCCTGGTCAAGGGACGCGGCTTCTTCCAGCCGGGCTACCTCTTCGTCGTGCTTGCCCCTCTTACCTTCATTCACAGCCAGGTTATTGAGGAGCGCGGCCAGCGCCTTCTTTCCTTCCGCTTTTGTCGGGTCTAGAGCGACTGCCTGCTTCAAATAAGTAATTCGATCGGCAGTCGAAAACTGGGCCGGAGGAAGTGCGAGACTGTTAAACACGGCCTGCACGAAGTTTGATTTGACCTCCGCGTCCTCAGGAGCTAATTCAACCGCGCGGGCAAGATGTCGAAGCGCCCCGGTCATTTCTCCTTTGCGCCTCATATCCAGACCAAGATTGTTGTGCGCAATCGCCAGAACGCCTCGGTATTTCACATTGTCCGGGGCCAGTTGGAGCGCCTTTTCCAAGAGATCCAGACCAGGCTGGGTCTGATTGCGAGAGAGCAAGTGGCTTCCTTGAAAGAAGAAGTCTTCCGCCTTGGCAGCGCTATCGGGGGTCTCGGCTCCAGCCGGCAAGACAGCCAGCGCCGCGAACAATGCAGTCAGCACCAATGCTCGACATCGGGCTCTAGAACCTACCAGGCAAAGAATCATGGCACATTACTCCCGATCACGATTCTTCGGACCTTTCTTCCGGGGTCGCTCCCACAGCCGGGAGTGCTTCCGTCCCCGCGGCCCGCACTGTTATCATGGCCATCAAGCACGGTCAACGGTCCTGGACATCGTCCAGTAGATGCGTGTCCTTTTCCGGCAATCCGCTCACTAATGGCTCGAGGCGACCCCAGACACCAATGTTGTCAGAAGAAACGTACTATCGTGTTCCACAAATCGCCTTAACAACCCTGGTGTGGCCAGGACGCAGGACGGTGTCATTGCGAGGACCCCGGACTCGATTCGGGGGACGAAGCAATCTCAGGCACTTATTGTGCAACCCATTGAGATTGCTTCCCCCGCTTTTCAGCGGGGTCGCAATGACAAACTCGGTGCTCCTCCGCCCGGTCATAACTCTCTGATGCGCTCCCATGGCCGGTTATGTAAGTCATTTGCGGGACCAAATTCTCGTCAAGCGGAGACGCGGGGCCGGCGGGCCGCCCAAGGTCGGGCCTGTTCGAGCTGGGCCGCAAGGCGGAAAAGCGTTGCTTCATCACCGAACCGGCCCACAAAGTGCGAGCCTATTGGAAGCCCGTCCTTGTTCCAGAAGAGGGGCACAGACATCGCCGGCTGGCCGGTGGCGTTGAACACGGCGGTGTACGGGGCGAAAGCGGCTATTCGTTCCCATGCCTTCATGGGATTATCCTTTGGCGCGTCGAATGTCCCAAGGGGCACAGGAGGCTCCGCGAGGACAGGTGTGAGCAGGACGTCATAGTCGGCAAAGAATCTGGCTATCCGTCTGGTAAGCCTTTGGAGACTCGTCACCGCGCGAAGGTACCGCGAAGCTCGGATCTCGCGGCCCTGTTCGTAAAGAGCAAAGGTAAGAGGCTCGAACATCTGGGCAATCGGAGTGAAGTTTCCTATGGCCGCTATGGCGTCGATGGTGGCTGCGCATCCGGCGGCCCAGATGGTAATGAAGGCACCGGCTCCCTCTCCAGAATCGCGAGTTATGGAGGGAGCCGCTTCCTCAACAACGTGCCCCAGGCTCTCACATAGGACAGCTGTCTCCTTTACGGCAGTCACACAGTCTTCATGAGGCCGGCGTCCAACAGGAAACTCCAGGGAAAACGCAATCCTGAGCTTGCCCGGGTCCGTGTTGGCTTCTTCAAGAAACGTGCGTCGAGGAAGCGGCGCCCAGTACGGATCGCCGATATCGGGCCCCGAGGTGGCGTCCAGAAGCGCGGCGCTGTCCCTTACCGAGCGGGTGACCGCGTGCTCGCAGATAAGACCGGATAAGATGTCGCCGAAATCCGGACCCAACGGATTGCGCGCTCGTGTGGGCTTGAGGCCGAAAACTCCGCAACAGGAAGCCGGAATCCGGATCGACCCTCCACCGTCATTGGCGTGGGCCATTGGAACAATTCCTGAAGCCACCGCTGCCGAGGAACCGCCAGACGACCCGCCGGTGGTCCTCCCCGTGTCCCACGGATTCCTTGTTGGACCGAAGAGAGCCGGCTCGGTGGTAGGAAGAAGGCCGAATTCGGGTGTGTTCGTCTTTCCAAGTGTAATCAACCCGGCCTTTTTGTACCTCACGGTCAGTTCACTGTCGTGGTCCGGTACGTAACCGCTTAACAGAGCTGTTCCTAGGGTCATCCTCACGCCCGCGTAAGATGCTCCTATATCCTTCATCAAGAACGGCACGCCGGCAAACGGCCCTTCCGGAAGCGGACTTGCGGCTCTCTTTCGGGCCTCGTCGTACATGGGTGTGATTACTGCGTTGAGGCTTGGGTTTAGCCGCTCGATTCTCGCAATAGCCGCGTCCACCAGCTCCGTTGGTGTGACTTCCTTGTTTCGGACCAATTCGGCCAGTGCACTTGCGTCCAGAAAGGCTATCTCATCTACCTGGGTCATCGTTCAGTTCCTTTCTTTCGGTCAATTCTCTGTGCTTATCATTCGGAACTATTCCGCTCAAGGGTTATTACAGGGAGACCGCCACCCTTGACAAAGCGACCGGATGTCGTTAAAGCACGAAGTTTGAAGCTGCGCTCACAGGAGGTAGGGCATGATCGAAGTGCAGGGCCTGACCAAGAACTACGGTCGGCTTGCCGCCATAAAGGACGTGAATTTCCGCGTGGAATCAGGGGAAATCGTTGGATTCCTGGGCCCCAACGGAGCTGGGAAGACCACGACTATGCGGATTCTCACCTGCTTTTCGCCGCCCACCTCCGGCACGGCTCGTGTCCTGGACATGGACGTGTGGAGTGATTCGCTGGAGATACGTCGTAAGGTGGGCTACCTGCCCGAAAACGCACCGCTGTATAGCTGGATGCGCGTGAAGGGCTACTTGCAGTTTGTTGCCCGAGCCAAAGCGGTCGCGTCGAATCAGGTTTCTTCCGAATTAGATAGAGTCGCTCAGGATGTGGGAATATCGCACGTCATGGGGCAGGTGATTCGAAGTCTGTCCAAGGGTTACCGGCAGCGAGTAGCATTAGCCCAGGCGCTGATGGGAGATCCGCCCCTCCTGATCCTTGACGAACCCACAATCGGCCTCGATCCGAAGCAAATTCGAGAGATACGGCAACTGATAAAGGGGTTCGCACGAAACCGAACGGTCATCCTTTCGACCCACATACTGCCCGAAGTGAGCCAGGTATGTGACCGGGTCATCATCATCAACAAGGGTTCCATTGTAGCCGAGGATTCGCCCTCCGCATTGACGCAGCGTCACGAGAAATCCCACCGTGTGGAAGTGCTGGTGAGAGCGCCTGAGCAAGAGCTTATGTCGTTTCTTTCGAACCTGGAAGGTGTAACGTCAGTCCATCCTCCGTCCAGGTTGCCCGAGCATAACGGAGTCGTGGGAGCGGCCATCGAATCCAAGCACGGGACAGACCTCCGGGCGCTTGTGGCCAGATCTATCGTTGAGAAAGGCTGGGACCTTCTGGAACTTAAGGCGCTCGATGTCAGCCTTGAGGATGTGTTCATCGATTTGGTCACGGAGGAAATCGAAGAGCGCACCACTCAAGAAGCACAGGGGGAGGTGGCCCCATGAGAGGGTTCTATGCGATATTCCATAAAGAATTAGCGAACTTCTTTGTCTCTCCCATCGCGTACGCGGTCATCGGATGTTTCCTTCTGGTATCCGGATTCTTCTTCTGGGCAAACGTCTCTTTCTTGAGCCTGCTTAGCCTTCAAGCTTCGGCGTCTCCCATGCTGGCCGAGCGCATCAATATGACCGATGTAGTGGTGCGACCGTTTGCTCAAAACATGGGCATAGTCCTGCTCTTCGTGCTGCCTCTCTTGACTATGCGGCTCTTCTCGGAGGAGAAGAGATCTGGATGCATAGAGCTCCTCCTCACCTACCCCATCTCAGACGTTGCCGTGATGCTGGGGAAGTTTGTGGCAAGCCTTCTAGTTGTTGCGATCATGCTTGCCGGGACCATACCCTCCATCATCCTGTTATTCGGACTGGGCAGTCCCGACTGGGGGCCGATCATCGGAGGCTATCTTTCGCTGCTGCTTATGGGAGCCGCTTTCATTTCGCTAGGGCTCTTCATCTCGTCTTTGACCGAGAACCAAATCATCTCCGCGGCCACCACTTTCGTGCTGGCCCTGCTGTTTTGGATTCTGAGTTGGAGTTCCTCCTTCACCGGAGCGCAGCTTGGTTACATCATCAGCCAACTCTCAATCCTGGAACATATGGATTCCCTGAATAAAGGCGTGCTCGCGTTGAGCGACATATCGTTTTTCGTGCTCTTCACAGCGTTCTTTCTCTTTCTCACATTACGCTCGCTGGAAACTCACCGGTGGAGGGGATAACGCATGGAGACCAGAGAATTCCAAAGAAAACTCCTCTTGGGTGGCGGAAGCGTCGTCGGCATTCTTATCTTCTTGGCCATCGTGGTGGCTGTTCAGTACATCGCGCTCCAACATCCGTTTCGGTGGGACCTAACCCAGACTGGCAAATTCACTCTGGCCTCTCAAAGCAGTCAGGTTCTCCAGACATTCAAGGAAAAGAAGATCCCTGTAGAGGTGGTTGCCTTTTTTGAGACTAAGGATTTCGGGCCCCGCAGTCGAGTGCGAGATTTGCTCGACCAGTATCGGGATGTGTACTCAGGTTTCTCCTACGAGCTGATTGATCCGGACAAAGAGCTTGCTATTGCCAAGAAACACGGAGTCGAGACGTACCCCACTCTGGTGATCAAGGCGGGCGACAAGGAAGAGCGGATCACCACGGCAGACGAGGAGACCCTCACGAATGCACTGGTGAAGCTTCTTCGCACTGACGTGAAATCGGTCTATTTCCTCAAAGGCCACGGGGAACTATCTCCCAAAGAGACCGGATCGGACGGATTCAGCATTGCCAAAGAGCAGATAGAAAAACAAAACTACAAGACCGACGAAATCGTCCTCCTGCAAGCCCCTTCCGTACCCGAGGACGCAACCATTCTCATCATAGCAGGGCCGGAAATCGACCCGCTCGATACTGAACTGGAAGCCATTCGTGCTTTCCTCAAGCGCGGAGGAAAGCTGTTGGTTACGCTCCGTCCGTTCAAGGCGCCGAAACTCGCCGCATTCCTCAAGGACTACGGATTCGAAACTGCGGACGACATGGTGGTGGACCGCATGAGCCGTGCTTTGGGCGGAGATTACCTTATGCCGGTAATCACCACGTACGTGGAATTCCCTATCACGAAGAACTTCAAATATGCGTCATTCTTTCCGGAAGCACGGTCGGTGGCCGTGACCAAGAAGCCCTTACCACACGTGGACGCCACGGATCTCGCTCTCACCAGCCCCGTGTCGTGGACCATCAACGAAGAGCAGCTCAAGTGCGGAGACGCAAACTTCGATCCGAACAAAGGGCAGAAGGGCCCAATTTCCGTTATGGCAGTCTCGACCTACACGAACGTTGAAGGCTTGACGGAGGGCTCAAAGGAGCCGAAGAAGGAGGCTACCACGGAAGCGGGATCCGAATCCGCCAAGAAAGACCAGTCCGCAACTGAACGGAAGAGCGAGGAGGCCAAAACAAAGGTCCCGCCCAAAGCTCGCCTTGTTGTCTTCGGGAGCGCCCAATTCGCCGGGAACAAATTCTTCAGACTCCAGGGAAACGGCGATTTGTTTATGAACACGGTCTCCTGGCTGGCAGAAGAAGAGAGCCTCATTGCAATCCGCCCGAAGTCGGAGCGTGCGCAGCCCATTGTGCTCACCGCCAGGCAATCCTGGGCTTTCTTGCTGATTCCTGTAGTGCTGATGCCACTTGCCTGGTTCGTGGTTGGCGGGATCGTCTACTTCTCTCGCAAACGCATCATCGCTGCATGACGGTCGATTGCAGAAGCGATTGCAGAACATAAGATTTTTGGGAATTAGCCGGGGAGGCCTGATATATGAGATTCGGCAAGATTCTAATATACTTAGCTATTCTTGTGGCTCTTGCCCTCTATGTTTACCTGGTGGAGATCAAGCACAAGGGAGAACAAAAGGCCCAGGAAGAAAAGGCCTCACAGCTCCTGGATCTAAAAAAAGAAGACGTCACCTCGATAACGCTAAAGTCCAAGGAACGCGGTTTGGTTGAAGCGACCAAAATCGGGGACGACTGGCTCCTAACTGCTCCGCTCAAGACAAAGGCTGACAAGCACGCTATCGATACCCTCATACATTCCATAATAACGGGCAAGAGAGAGAAGCTTCTGAAAGACAAGGTCTCAGACTGGACGGAATACGGACTTGCAGATCCCAAATTTGTCATCCAGCTCGGCGCCAAAGATCGGAAGAGCAGCGTCAGTTTCGGAGAGCTTAACCCCGCCAAGACATCATATTATGTTCGGGTAGGTGAAAGGCCGGAGCTCTATCTTGTCGCGGATACCCTGAAAAATAGCCTGGACAAGACGCTATTCGATCTGCGCGACAAGACCGTGGTAGCTGTGGCGGGGCCGGATGTGGATCAGATCGCCTACACCCTCAAGGGCCAAAAAGTCCAGCTAAAGCGCGAAGGACCTGACAGGTGGGCCCTTGTTAAGCCGGAAAAGATGCGGGTCAAGCCCTCACTGGTAAACAGCGATCTCAGGAGCCTGACTAATCTTACTGCCCAAGACATCATCGACCAACCGCAAAAGGAAGGGGATCCGTACGGACTGGACAACCCTGAGATAACCATACTCCTTTCAGGTGAGAAGCGCCAACTGGCCCTGCTTGTGGGAAAACCGGTAGAGAAGAAGGACAAGGCCCAAACCCTGACACCTGACCGCTACGCACGTGTCAAAGGCAGCGACACTGTCTATGTGATCGCGGGCTTGCCCATCAAGAATCTGCATATGGATCCAGAGAAGCTCAGGGATCGCTCGCTGATAACGTTTGATCCTGCCAACGTGGAGAAGCTGGAAGTCGGTCTCGACGACAAGAAGTGGGTGGCGGTCCGCGGTAAAGATAACAAGTGGGACCTGGAAGAACCCCAGAAGAAGAAGGGCATGGAGACATGGCTCGTGAACCGGCTTCTTTGGGATCTTAAAGACTTGGAATGGAAATCGAGGAAAGAAAGAGCCGGTAAGGACCTCGCAGCATATCAGCTCGCCTCCCCGGCGCTCGTGGCGAAGGTGTGGCTAAAAGGCGAGAAAGAGCCCCTTGTGCTAAGCGTAGGTTGGGAGAAGAAAGCAACAGAGCCGGCTCCGGGAGCGACACCGTCCGTAAAAGCGCCGGAAGCAGAGAAAGGAAAGGCAGAGAAACACATACTTTCGGATGGGGATGCTGCACCCGGGTCTCAGAAGGCGTCCCGGATCGGCGGGGAGGTTCATGCGATCGCCCAGCCTCATCATGAGGAAGGATTCGTGTACGTGCTGGACGGGAACCCCGTCGAACGGTTGATCACTGACCTGGAAGAGTTGACCGACAAGAAGTGAGCACGGCTCATATATATTGCCAAGCCTTGTGTTCGATTTGAGGCTGCCTAATACCGTCATTCCTGCGGAAGCAGGAATCCAGCATTTTCAGTCCCACGTCTTTCTCCCGACTGGACCCCGGCCCCGGTTCAAGCCCGGGACAGGCTTTTCGCCGGGGTGACGACACAGAGTAGGTTGGGCCCCGCCCACTCCCATGTTTACTGCACCGTGCACATGGCCGACAGGTATTCTCGTCCGAAGGGGGACATTTCTCGGAGCCCTCTGATAATTGGAGGGACCTCTTCGAGCACGTAGCTGATTTCTTCCTCGGTGGTATACCGAGACAGAGAGAACCGAATTGACCCGTGCACGGACGTGAAGGGCACACCCATAGCCCTGAGCACATGAGACGGCTCCAGCGAGCCGGATGTGCACGCGGAGCCGGACGACGCACAAATTCCTTTTGCATCCATGCGCATGAGGATGGCTTCGCCTTCCACGTACTCGAATCCGATGCTGAGCGTGTTTGGCAGCCTTACCTCAGGATGACCGTTCAGATGCGCCAAGGGAACCGTCGCCATCAAACCGTGTTCAAGTCGATCTCGCAGACGGCGCATGGTCGCGACGTGATCGGCAAAACCTTCCATGCAGAGTCGAGCAGCTTGGCCCAATCCGACGATACCGGGAACGTTCTCAGTCCCTCCGCGGCGATTGGACTCCTGATGCCCGCCCACAATGAAGGGCGAAAATCGAGTCCCGCGGCGCACGTACAGTGCTCCGATGCCTTTGGGTCCGTGCAGTTTGTGTCCGGAAAGGGAAAGGAAATCTATTTCCGCCGCTCGCAAATTAATGGGTATCTTCCCCACGGCTTGGACCCCATCGGTATGCATGAGCGCACCGTGTTCGCGAGCGATTTCGGCAATCTCTTCGACCGGAAAGATCACCCCGGTTTCATTGTTGGCCCACATCACCGAAACGATTGCGGTATTATCTGTGATTCTGCTGCGGACTTCGTCCATGTCCAGCATCCCCTGCTTGTCCACGGAGAGCCAGCGAACCACATATCCCTTTTCGCGGGCCAGGCCTTTGCATAGGTTCAGCACCGCGGGGTGCTCCACCCGCGTGGTCACGATTTCCCGGCGATCCGGCGCCGTGGCCAACGCACTGAGGATAGCAGTGGAATCTGATTCAGTGCCCCCGGAGGTGAAGACGACCTCCTTCGGGGAGGCCCCAAGCAACTGCGCGAGGTTTTCCCTTGCCTGGGCCACGTCTCTGGCCACGTTTCCGCCGAAACTATGCATGCTTGAGGGGTTACCGTATCGTTCGCAAAAGAACGGCCTCATAGCATCAAGGATACGAGGATCCACCCCGGTGGTCGCGTTGTTGTCTAGGTATACGACATTCATCCTGCAACCTCCTCTACGAAAAGGTCAGGATGAACAAGTTCCTTGAGCTTGGCTCCGACAGCGTCGCTCAGAGTGACGCCAGCTGAAGGACAAGATATGCACGCCCCGCGCAGGGCTACCACTACGCGATTTCCGTCTACGTCGATCAGGTCCACGTCGCCGCCATCCTGCTGGAGCATGGGTCGGATTTCCTTCTCGATCACTTCCTGGATCTTCGCTATCTTCTGGATATTGGTCATGGGCCGGGGTGCAGCCTCGGGAGCCTTCTTTTCCTTCCGCAGCTCCCCGCGAACCTGGGCAATGATCTCTTTGATCTTGTCGTGGCACTGGCCACAACCACCGCCGGCCTTGGTGTAGTTGGTCACCTGCTCAACCGACGTGAGGTTGTTCTCCCTAACCACGCTCCGAATCTGTTCGTCGGTCACGCCGAAGCATTCGCAGACCAGCTCGCCTTCCAACTGCTCCTGAGGAGCAGGCTCTCCGCGGTAACACGCCACCGCCGCCCGGAACGCGTCACGTCCCATGACGGAGCAGTGCATCTTCTCGCTTGGCAAGCCGCCCAGGTAGTCGGCAATGTCCTGATTGGTTATCTTGAGCGCCTCATCCACGGTCTTGCCCTTGACCATTTCGGTCAGGGCGCTGCTGGACGCGATAGCGCTCCCACACCCAAAGGTCTGGAATCGCGCATCTATTATGCGGTCGGTCTGAGGGTCGATCTTGAGGAATAGCTTCAGCGCGTCGCCGCACGCGAGCGACCCTACTTCTCCCACAGCATTGGCGTCCTCCAGTTGACCCACATTCCTTGGATGGAAGAAATGTTCTTTCACCTTTTCCGTGTATTCCCACATGCTTAACTCTCCCGACTTGAAGAGATCCGATCCTCAGGAAAATACCAGAGGCAGTAATCCTCTTCAAGTGCTTAGTAAAACATCCCTTACATATAGACGCATACAATCGGCGCAGGGTTCTCGGCACGAACAACGGACGAGGCGTCTGCTCCCGGCGCGGGTTGAAGGCTGCCGGCCACTGTGCTAGCATGGATTTTTTGTAGAGAACTTTGATCAGATTGGGCTGCCTTATGAAATTGCTGCTCTGGATGCTACATGGCATACGTCGCGTAGCCAGCGCTTTCCCAATTGCTACACTGACCGTGTTTATCCTGTTGGCGGCCATCGGATTCTACTTGATGCAATTCATAGACATCAGCACCGATTTGCTCGCTGGGGTGGACGACAAAGAGGCCGTGATCAGACTGACCCGCGAAAATATCGACCTCTTCGGCGAGCAAGACTCCGTCATCCTCGTGCTCGAATTCCCCGGCCCTGCCGGCGAAATAAGGAAGCCTTTCATCGAGGCCCTGGGAGAGTCATTAAAGAAATTCTCCGGTGTGCGCCGCGTTGTCTATCGGTTTCTTGACCCGGAGGATGAGCAACAGATAGCTCAGCTTTTCACGCACTTTCTCCGAGGGATGAACCAACGTGAACGTCAAGCGATCCAGGGAATATTCACTCCTCAAGGAATGGCGGACGCCCTGCGTCGAAATCGCAACCGGCTGTTCCTTGTACAGAATCCCTATTTGGAACGGCGGATTCTGGAAGACCCCTTGGAGTTAGGCCAGTTCGTTGCAAGTTCATTCACCAGGCGAGTGGGAAACATAAGTATTGGCGATATTTACCTTTTCATAGGGAGCCCGGACAGCTCCGTGTTCCTCATTCAGGTCACCCCTGACTTCCACAGCGCGGATGTCGCGAAGTCGAGAGCTTTTGTCGACCGACTCCATGAATCGCTTCCTCGGGTAATCGAGCAAGTGTCTGCGTCGATCGAAGGAGACACTTCCAAGCTGAAAGGGTTGAAGTGGTATCTAACCGGCAAGACCGTGTTTCAGCACGAGACGGACGTGGTTTTCGATCACGAGACCTTGGCCATCATTGTCGTGGCATTCCTCCTGGTGAGCGGTGTTCTGATCTTCGTATATCGAAGTCTCACCGCGGTTGGTATTCTGGTCATCCCCATGGTCATCGCGGACGGTCTGACCTACGGGCTGGTCTACATAAGCTACTCACATATCAATCCGGTCGTGATGGGATCGTCAGCCATAGTCTTTGGGTTGGGCACGGACTATGTGGTGCACCTCTGGGGGAAATTCAGGGAAGAGCTAAACCGCGGCCTGTCCGTTGCCGAAGCCATGACAAACGTGTTCCAGCAGGCCGGGCCGGCCGTGGCAATGGGTGCTCTCACGAACGTTATCGCGTTTGCGTGTCTTTGTTTTTCCGACCAGCCCGCAATGCGCCAGTTCGGATACGTGTGCTCCCTGGGGCTGGCATTGACGCTCCTTGCCTCACTCTGCCTCGTCCCGGCTCTGGCAACTCTGCTTGCACGCGCGAAGAGAGATTACTTTCCGACCTCGAACGTTCGCTTTGCCTACTTTTCCCGACTCTTTCTCAAGAATCCTCGGCTTGTTGTGGCCATGTGCCCGGTTATTGTTGCGATCAGCGTGGTCTTCGGCCTCCATCTCTCTTATGAGAAAGATCTGTACAAAGTTTTCTTGGCCACTCAAGTCCCATCCATGGAGGTGGTCCAGAAGATTTCACAGAAGTTTCAGTCAAACTTCGCGCAACCCACCTTCCTCTCGTTCGACGTCGACGATCCCGAGACCGGCGTCCTCGTGCAGCGCCAAATCGACAGCGTCCTAGAGAAACTCATGGAATCGGAGGCCGGGATCTCTACGTTTGATTCGATTTCGTACCTCACAGCGCCACGACCTGTTCAGGAGGCCAACGTCAAGGCTGTTTCCAGCATAGTGGAAAACTGGTCCCACCTCCAACCCGTCTTCTCAGCACGCCTTGCCATGCTCGATTTCTCGCAGCAGGCGAACCAGGTGATGATGGACTCCTTCGACAAGACCCTTCGTATTCTCAAAGGGGTCAATGTGCTGCCATTGGCGGATTCTACGGACGGTCCCGGGCACGTGGAGCGCACGTGGTATCAGGCTAAGGTCGGGAATAAGTATCGATTCCTGACCAAGGTCCGTTATGCTCACTCGGTGAACAACCCTGATCGGCTCATGGAAGCCGACCGGAAAATGCTGAAGGCCCTGGAGGAAGTTCCGGTTCCTGTGCGTCTTTCGGGCACCAGGCAGGTAATGGAGGCGATTCTTGGCAGCCTGGTGGGTGAACTGTTTCGACTGGGCCTCATTGGAGCCCTCGCGGTCCTGGGCTCCTTTCTGCTGATATACAGGAACCCCCTTGCCACGGCCCTGAGCATCATACCCATGGCAGGATCTTTCTGCATTACTCTTGGCGCTCTGGGCGCGCTCGGAGTAGGAATACCCTTTTCTATCATAGCAGTCGCGCCGCTGATCTTCGGCCTTTGCATCGATAGCGCCATGCATGTTGTGATGCGAACCTTCGATGCGAAGGGCGTTTCGGTGGAGCAGATCATGAAGAGCCTCACCCCACCGATCGTGACCAGTACAGTAACAAACGCGTTGGGATTCCTCGCTTTGACCATCTCCCAGCAGTATTCCATGCAATTTCTCGGATGGGCTCTGTTCATCGGCTTGGCCGCCAACTTGCTTCTCACGATAGTAACGCTTCCGGCGTTCATGCTCTTGCTCGAGTCGCGGCGAAAAGCCCGTGTGGCCTTAGGAACCTAAGAATGGCCTGCAAACCGCTCCAGATAGTACGGACATCGCTCCTGATCGTGGCTACGCTCGCTATGGCCGCGTGCGCCGCGCGCGGAGTGATCGAGAGTATGGATAGAGACAAGTTGATTGAAGGCATGGAGAAGAGGGCGTACCTGGTGGATCGCTTTAGAGCCGACTTCACCCAGACGCGACGGAAGCCTGCCTTCGCTCGTGATCTAGTTGTCCAGGGCAGACTGGTTTTCGAGAAACCCAGCAGTTTCAGATTGACCATCATCGGAGACGTCAATCTGGAAATTGTCTCGGACGGAAAGACCGTCCAGGTAGTCCACGACCTGCGGGATCAGGAAATTCATCAAATGCAAGGCAGCAGCGGGCTCTCGCGTTTAGCTGACCCCTTGGTTCTGCTGCTCGACCATGTCGGAAATGGGGGCATGAGAGGATATTCTATCGTACAGAAAGAGATTGAAGGAGAATCCCTGGTTCTGGAAATAAAGCCTGAGAATTCCGCAACCCTTGAATTGGTCCAGTCCGCTTACTTATCCTTTTCCCAGCAAGGCGATCTCACGAAGGTGACGATCATGTACAAAGACGGCGGCATGGATGAGACGGTCTTCACCTCTTGGGCCGCGGTGGCATCAGACGACCCTGACATCGTGCTTCTGCGCCGACGGCTCGAAGGTCTCCCCGACACGGCTGATCCGGCAGCCCGCGGCGGCCGTCGGGAATGCGCGAGCTGCCTCAAACAGGACTACTTCTTTCCATCGCCCATCCACGAAGCCAATGGAGCTCAGCAAGGAGCTGTCAACAATTCCGGGCAGCGGCGGTCTCAACCGGGAAAGAATAATTGATATAGGCGTCCCCAGCGCTTCGACATGTGTCTATTGTTTGTCCGGAGGGCGGGGCTTGCGTTCAGGCAGGTATAATACGTCACTGTCGAGTTGGACCGAATTCCAGGAAGGACCGAGAAACACGGGCTGGTTCCAGCTAGAAGAAGCCGGTCTCGCCCAAACACCTTGGCGAAGCGCGGAAACCGTCGTGTCAGGAAACGCGTCTCCCTTGCGGAAGAATCGAGCCTCCCATCTGATTCCATTCACGTTGTAGTAACGGCTGGTTACCACTTACTGGTCCCTTAAGTATGTCCAACTTTCATACTCGGAGGAGCTTCGTCGCTGCGAAGGCCCGCGGTCGGGCGCGCGTTCAATCAGGCCCAACGGAGACCTTGGGCTGCGCCAAGGATTCTTCAGGTGTTTGCCGCGGAAGGCAGCGTAGATCATCAGCGGAGTCATAAGCACGAGCGACACCAGCCCCAAAATCGCGGTCGCGACAGCCACAGGAATCATGGCCATTAAGAAGCCAACGGTTCTAATCTGTGCTGCTGCAAAAGAACTCCTTCTCGCCAATGCCAATCCCTCCTCACGGATGCCGAGCTACCACGTCAAACCGGTGGCCGCCTCTCGTCTTGATGATTCCTACAATGCTGCCCTCGGGAGTTAATTTTCCGTTGAAAAGGTGTCCCTCGTGGTGGCTCGCGACGATCTGGCCGTTGTTCACACTTCCGGTAAAATGGTACTGATCCTTCTTACCAAACGGAGCGTACACGTATGCCACACCACTGATTTTGGACCCTTGTTGATTCACATTGGCTTCGATCTTGTGCCCCATGATCCAGGCTACCCACTTGCCTGCCATATTGGAGGCCGCCCAGGTTACTGAACAAAAAGCTAGAAGCAGCGCCACTCCAAGAAGAAGCCGACCGGTCCTGATCATGTTTAGAGCCTCCCATCCGGGTAATCGAGGATCATGCTCCCTTATGGGTAATAAAGACAAGAGAACAGGCGCTTGGTTTCACCTTCAGCGGATTTCTTTAAAGCGTCGAGCGCTTTCGCACTGATAATCACGGCACATCCAAACGAATGGTTCCTGTGAAATAGCGGACAGCCTGTCGTGCTCGGCGTCGAGCGTCTTCTCTGGTCCCCGCTACCAGCACACCGAACGCGGCCCGCTCGTCCCTGACCACAATAAAAGACGGCTCCAACTCCTTGATCTGTCCGTGCAAGTCAAGACGGACCGTGCAGCGATCCATGATGGCTACGCAGTCCTTGTCATCCTCGCTCACCGCAACCGCAAGGCTTTGGATAAGTCCGAGGACTAAATGCCGATCCGGCTGCGGAACTCCCGGAGGCACGTACAGCGAGGGAATCCCCGCGTCGGGCACCTCGATGACCAGCCCAAGTTCACCAGCAAATAACGCGAGCGGCGCGGGTGGGTCGATCAGCAATCTCATCCCTTGCCAGCCTCTGTGCCTTGCCGGCTAAACGATGGGGCTGGGCCCCTTTCCGAGCCGCAGGCCATGCGCCTTCGCAGGATTTCAGACAGGATGACCGTCGCGGCCTGAGAGACACTCAGCGAATCAATCCTGCCCCGCAAAGGAATCCTAAAGGTCCCATCGCACCTTTCCTTGACCAGACGCCGGAGTCCTTTCCCTTCAGACCCGAGAACCACGGCAATTCTGTTCGAGAAATCCATCGAATAGCAGCTCTCGCCTTTGTGGGCATCAGCAGCGTACGTCCAGAATCCTTCTTCCTTAATCTGCTCGATTGCCCGCACCAAATTCGTTACCCTTGCTACCGGAAGGATCGCGGACGCGCCTGCCGCGGCCTTTTCCACTGCCGGCGTGACATGGACCGATCGATCCTTCGCCACCACTACTCCGGCCGCGCCAAGGCATTCCCCCACGCGGAGGATCGCCCCAAGGTTTGCAGGATCCTGAATCTGGTCAAGCAGGAGCACAACCGAAGAATCGCGAGCCGCCCGCTCGATAATCTCGGTCAACTCCACGTAAGGGAAAGGTCCCACACGGGCAGCCACGCCTTGATGATGCAGGGTGCCGGCCAGGTCGCTTAGCGCCCCTGCATCCACGTGAACAACCGGAAATTGAATTCCTTCGAGTTCTTCGGCCAACTGCGAACCGCCCCCGATCTCTCTCGCGAGATAGATCTTTTCAATTGCCCGCCTTCCGGCTCTGATGGTCTCGACTACTGGATGGACCCCATACAGCACCGGTTTGTCGGGAGCGGTTCCTTTTCTTCTTTTCAATCCCTCTACTTATCCGCGGCAGCCTTATCCGTTGCGCTTTCCGATTCCGCCCGCGGCTCTCGAGCCCCTACCCTTCCCGCGGCTATCTCGCGGAGAGACATAACCACCTCCCGGTTATCCCGGAAAGGAATGGCCAAGGGAGCGCCACGTTTGAGCTCTTTGGTCCTCTTGGAAGCGAGGACGACCAGGGCAAAGCGGTTCTCAACTCTCTCCAAACAATCTTCGACGGTTACACGGGCCATGTTCTACTCTCTACTCCAGATTTTGCGTTTGTTCTCGAATCTTCTCCACCTCTGCCTTCATAGTCACCACGTGAGCAGCTATGTCGGTGGACGCGGATTTGGATCCCAAAGTATTCAGTTCCCGGTGAAGCTCCTGAAGAAGAAACTCCAGCTTTCGGCCAAGTGGCGACCCTTCCCTCCCAAATGCGAGAAACTGGTCTACATGGCTTTGAAGGCGGGTCAGCTCTTCGGACACGTCTGCACGTTCCGCAATAAGCGCCACCTCTTGCATGAGGCGATCCTCATTGAGCTCCATGCCTCCGGTCAGTTCCTGAACCCGTCGTTCAAGACGGGCCCGGGCTTGGGAGGGAACTTGATCTACCAAGGGCGTTATTTGTTCCGCCAGCTCTTTGATAGCGGACAACCTTGCCCGAATATCGTTCCACGTTGCCTCGCCTTCCGTCTTCCTCATGGAATTGAGGCCGTCCAACGCTTCCCGGAGACTTTTCTCAGCCAGTGCCAGCTCCTTCTCGATCTGATCTTCTCTTTCGTGGGGCGAGACGATCTCCTTGAGGGTAAGCATCTCCGCTACGGTAACGTCTCCGGCCAATCCCAGGGTGCTCTTGAGTTTTTCCAGGCACTGGTAATAGCGTTCCGCCAGATCATAATCGACGGTCACGTCCATGATGGAGCCGGCAGTGCCGTATCGCTGAACAGACACATCGACCTTGCCACGGGATATATATTCAGCAACGATCTTGCGCAGGTGCGGTTCGAAGCCGGCATAAATCCTTGGTAAACGGAAGCTCACATCCAGAAAGCGATGGTTAAGCGATCGGACTTCCGAAATCACCTCGACGTCGGAATTGCCCTCACGGCCGCGGCCGAAGCCGGTCATGCTGTTTATCACTCGATTCTCCCACACTGCTTCATCAGCAGGAACTTGTAACTCTCCCGCAGTCTGTTTAGCACGCCGATCATTTCGCTATCAGCGTAATCCGGGTAAGTCCAGGGTAACGGGCGGTACGTCCCCTTTTCATAGGTCAGCGTCAGATCTGCAAAGATCCCGTTCCCCACGTAGATGCGATGCGCTCGATTCTTCCCAGTGGCCAGGACGAAATTCTCCAGGGTCAACAGACCGGGGTCCAAATTGAAGACTCTCTTGCCGCCCTGGGTATAGGCTTGTTCTATCTCATTCGTCAAGCGCTTCGTATCCGCAATCTCGCCTCTGTCGACAAGATTGCGAAAAACCCAAAGCCATCTCTTTATGCCCGGGCCCATTTCCGAGTCGTAATACGAGGTGAACGAGAATTTCAGGGGCCCAACTTCTTCCTCCAAGGGGCCCAGCTTCCGAGTAAGTTGTTTCAAAGCGGGCTCCGCGGCCGCTCTCCGAGGGCTCAGAACGCTGATTACGAGCCGAGCCGGATCGGGGATCTGGGGAATGCTCATCACCGGTGAGCCCCGGGTCTTATAGCTTCGATAATCCCCCTGTATCCCCCTTTAGAAAAGGGGGAGAGGCTCGACTTGCCTCCTTTCCTAAAGGGGAGCGGGGGGGATTTTTCGTCGGATAACCGATTAAATACACCTCGGTGGTCTTTCGAGGACACTTAGGACTCAGACTCCTCTTCGGTCGGAGCAACTCCGACGAGCATCGCCTCAGGAACGAGACGCGGCTCGGTCCGAAAGACCTTGGGTGGCTCTGCTCCCCGCCTTCTTACCACCTTCAGAGGCTTAGGGGCCTCACGAACAGCCGGTTTGGTCTCTTCGGTCACAAGTTGCCTTGCCGGTTCGCGTCTTGTCACGGCGGCACGCTTCTTCGGAGGAATTGGAGGCGCCGGCTGAGGTACTGCCACCGCCACTGCCGGCTCAGGCGCGGGCGCTTTTTTCTCGATTCTCTGGGGTTCACCCGCACGCACTGCCTTTTCCTCGCGGCGCTTGATTTTCCGCGGCGCTCTTGGAGGCCTAGCGGATCCTTCGGTCGCAATCTCGAGTGACGGAAGCTCTGTAGGAAACTCCAATTCAACGTACCCGAGGCTGGGAATTTCGCGCACCACCAGGAGAGTTGTCAGATCGTTCGAAGAGTTCATGTCAGAGTTCCTCACAGGGACTTCGTCTTAGAGCGTTCTTGTCGCGCCGTCCGCGAGAACGGCTCTCTGCGCGCCGTGCGGCCACGGAAGGCTTCAACGAAGCCTCCAGGTGCCGACAGGAGCCGACCCGGCACGCGTGTGTTCGGTTACATCGTTTTGCTGTGAAAGGGGCTGGGGGCCTCTCTTTAGTTCACTGCGAACAGCGACGGGCGTGTTCGCTCCGCGTTCCGGCTATGCTATCTCCCTACCTAACCGCCAGATCTTCAGCGGTTGCCTGCTCTGGACAGCGCTCACGGTTACACGCCGCGTTGTTTTTCCTCATTTTCTTCGTTTGTCTTGCATTCAATGCAGTGTGACGTAACAGGTCGCGCTCTGAGCCGCTTAAGGTCAATGGGTTCGCCGCAGACTTCGCAGACCCCGAAGGTGCCTTCATCTATTTTGTCCAGCGTTTTCCGAATCTTACTGATGAGCTTTCTCTCTCTATCCCGGATTCTCAGCTCGAAGTTCCTGTCAGATTCCATCGACGCCCGGTCAGTAGGGTCCGGGAAGACGGCTTTCCCTTCGGCGCCGGTCATTTCATCCACTGTCCTGCCCGCGCCCTTCAAGAGCTCTTCCAACTGGTTCTCAAGCAGTCCCCGGAAATAGTCCAGGTCGTCTCGCGTCATAGTCATGCCGTGCCTCCGTATCGTGCGAGTCCCTATGATCCGGTCCCCGAGTGTCAGGCTAACTCTCGGGATCACATATGTTTAGATGCACTCAACCTGTTCCGGGATGCGGTCCGGAGGCCGCAGGCCCGGCAGATGAGACGGGACTCCTCATGGGCTGAAACGGATTTCACCCTTCCCCAGCAGGTCGTGGAGATGAATGATCCCCGCCAACTTTCCGTTCTGCTCAACGACCACCAGTGCGGTGATCAGCTTTCTCTCCATGATTTCCAATGCTTCGGCCGCGGTGCGGTCCGGGCTTATTGCGAGCGGGTCACGAGTCATCAGATCAAGGGCGGCTGCTTGCGCGATCGACCCACGGTCCAGCAGAGCTCGCCTCAAGTCCCCGTCAGTTATGATTCCCAGCACCCGGTCGTTCTCGGTTACCAGCGCGAATCCCAAATTCGGCCCGTTGATCGCGGAGAGGATCTCCTGGAGCGGCGCTTGTTCTCGCACCTCAGGCACTGCGTTCCTATCGAGCATAATGTCCCGCACTCTAAGGCTGAGACGGTCTCCCAAGCTACCCGCAGGGTGATGGGCCAGGAATTCCTCCTTCTTGAAACCCCTCCGTAACATGAGGGCCACCGCAAGAGCATCCCCCAGGGAGAGTGTCGCGGTCGTGCTCGCGGTGGGAGCCAGGTTGAACGGGCAGGCTTCCCGGGGAACCCTTACGTCTAACACCAAATCGGCCATTCGGGCAAGCGTCGATGAAGTTCCGCCGGTCATTGCAACGATCCTGGTACCGCGCTTCTTCACTGTGGCAGCGAGCGAGGTGATTTCCACCGTTTCTCCGCTGTTGGAGATCGCCAACAACGCGTCGTCCCGTCCCACTATCCCCAGGTCGCCGTGGAGCCCCTCCACCGGGTGCACGAATATAGCCGGCGAGCCTGTGCTGGTAAAGGTAGCCGCGATCTTTCGCCCGATAATGCCGGACTTCCCCACGCCAGTGATGATCACTCGACCCCGGAGCTTGTACAGAAGGTCCACACATTGATCCAGGCTCTCGTCAAGGCGGTCCATGAGCGACCGGATTCCGTCAATCTCGATTTCCAGTACCTTACGGGCTATATCAGTCGCGCGTTTGCACGAGTCATAGGTTGCGGGTAATTGCATCGGATACCATCTCAACCACTGTTCTTACTTCCTCTTCGTCCTCCCCTTCAGCCATGACTCGGCACAGCGGCTGGGTTCCGGAGAAACGAACAAGGAGGCGTCCCCTATCCTTTAGCCGCTGCTCGACCTCGCGAATCACGTTGGCCACTGCGGGAATCTGGTCGAGATCTCGGCGTTCTTTCACTTCCACATTCTTGAGGATTTGCGGGTATTTCTTTACACGGGTCGCGAGTTCGGAAAGGGGCCGTCCCGTCTCGATCATGACTTTCAATACCTGGAGCGCAGAGAGAATGCCATCGCCCGAGGTCACGTGATCGAGGAATATCAAGTGCCCCGACTGCTCACCTCCGAAATTGAGTTCCTCGGAGCGCATGCGCTCGACCACATACCGGTCGCCAACGGGAGTTCGGATGAGCTTTCCGCCCATCTCTTTCATAGCCAGGTCGAGCCCGATATTGCTCATCACGGTTGCAACGAGAGTGTTCTTGCGCAGTTGCCCCTTCTTCATCATGTCCCACGCGATGAGGCCCATGATCTGGTCCCCATCCACCGCGTTCCCATGCTCGTCCGCGAAGATCACGCGGTCCGCGTCGCCGTCCAGAGCTACTCCGATGCCCGCACCGGTCTCCTTGACTCGCTTGGAAATTACTTCCGGGTACAGCGAACCGCAACCCGCGTTGATATTCTGCCCGTCAGGATGAACGCCAATGGTGTCCACGCGGGCTCCCAACTCCTCGAAAACCAACGGCGCGGCCTTGTACGCGGCTCCGTTGGCGCCGTCAAGCACCATGTGGATGCCATCGAGACTCAGGTGTCGGGGAAAGGTGTTTTTTACAAAGACCACATAACGCCCCAGCGCGTCATCGATACGGAAGGCCTTTCCCAGCCTATCCGCGGTGGGGCGAATCTCGTTGATGCTGTCGGAGAAGACGAGCCGCTCGATCTCCTCTTCGAGTTCATCCGAAAGCTTAAAACCATCTCGTCCGAAGAACTTGATCCCATTGTCCTGAAAAGGGTTATGAGACGCGGAGATCACCGCTCCTGCGTCGCACCGCATGTTGACCGTAAGGAAGGCGATCCCCGGAGTGGGCATGGGCCCTAGCAGCAGCACATTCCCGCCCATAGAGCAGATCCCGGCTGAAAGCGCGTTCTCCAGCATGTAGCAGGAGAGTCGGGTGTCCTTCCCAACCAAGATCTTCTGCGAACCACCGTCATGCGGCGCGGCTACGTGAGCAATCGCCCTGCCCAGCTTAAGAGCCATCTCCGCGGTCATGGGCTCACGATTGGCGATTCCTCGCACGCCGTCAGTGCCGAAAAGTCTGTTACCCATACTTCTCCGTGAACATCCTCAAAATCTCAAGAACCGTGGCACGTCATTCCACCGTCACGCTCTTGGCCAGGTTTCGTGGTTGATCCACGTCCGTTCCTTTGAAATCTGCTATGTGATAGGCCAAGAGCTGCAACGGGAGCGTCAACACGATCGCTGTCAGATATTCGTTACTCAATGGAACGCTTACTACGTCCCGAGCCATGGAGTGAACAATCGGGTCTTCCACACCCGCAGCGAATACGAGCAGGATTCCTCCGCGGCTCCTCACCTCTTCCATATTACTAAGCATCTTCTCGTACACCCGGTCTCTGCTCAGGATCGCTACCACCGGCATCTCTTCGCTGATCAGGGCGATGGGGCCGTGTTTCATTTCGCCACCAGCGTAGGCCTCTGCGTGGATGTACGAGATCTCCTTCAGCTTGAGCGCACCCTCGTACGCGATGGCGGTATTGATGCCCCGCCCCAGATACAGGAAGCTGGTGTAAGTCTCATAGTGCCGTGCCATGGTCGTTAACTGCCCTGAAGTCTCTAAAGCCTGCTCCATCATTCCGGGCAACTTCACCAGATCTGCTACCAGATCACGCATCTGCCCGTCATCAAGAAGGCCTCTACGCTTCCCCAGGTAAAGAGCGAGAAGGTAAAGAACGGTGATCTGTGTAGTAAAGGCCTTGGTAGACGCGACACCGATTTCCGGCCCCGCGTGAGTATATATGACCCCGTGACCGGCGATCCGGGAAAGACTTGAGCCGATGACATTGCAGATCGCGACAACTTTTCCGCCGCGAGCAGCCCCCTCCTTGGTCGCGGCTATGGTGTCCGCGGTTTCACCTGACTGGCTAATGCTCACGATAAGGGTATTTTCCTCGATAATAGGGTCTCGATACCGGAATTCGCTGGCCAGATCCACTTCGACCGGTATGCGGGTCAAGGACTCAATGATCCGGCGGCCCACCAGCCCCGCGTGGAAGCTCGTCCCGCAGGCTATGATCACAATGCGCCTGAGTTCCCTGACTTCTTCATCGGAGATAGTCAGTCCATCCAGGTATACCTCGCCCTTCTCTTCGGATATCCTTCCTCGGAAGGTATCTGTGACGGAATGGGGCTGCTCGAAGATCTCCTTGAGCATGAAATGCTTGTACCCGCCCTTTTCCGCCATAACCGGATTTATATCCACCGTGTGAACGGGCTTGGTTACCGAAGTACCTTCAAAGTTAAAGAAGTTCGCTCCGGATTGCGTGAGCGCCACGATCTCTCCGTCGTCCATGAAGACCATGCGCTGAGTGTGGCTGAGTATCGCTGGAATATCAGAAGCAAGGAAGGTCCCGTTCTCACCGAGCCCTACGATGAGAGGACACTCGTTTCGCATACCGTACAGGGTGTTGGGCTGGTCCTCGATGAGCACTCCGACTGCAAACGATCCTTTGAGATCGTTGCACGTTCTTCTGATAGCCTCCAGCGGCTCCAACCCGTCTTCGAGGTACTTGTTCACCAGTTGGGCAATGACCTCGGTGTCGGTCTCGGACGCGAAGACCTTTCCCGCGGCGGTCAGTGCGCTCTTGATGGCCAGGTAGTTCTCAATAATCCCGTTGTGAACCACGACCGCTCTCCCCGCACGGTGAGGGTGAGCATTGACCTCGGACGGTCTACCGTGCGTGGCCCAGCGTGTGTGGCCGATTCCGATGGTGCCGGAGTACCGGCACGCGCCCAGTATGGCTTCCAGTGAGGCTATCTTGCCCTTGGCCCTGACGATCTCGAACTGCCCGTCTTCGTTCACTGCGATGCCCGCGGAATCGTACCCGCGGTATTCGAGACGTTTGAGGCCATCAATTAAGATCGAACATGCTGGGAGGGCGCCGACGTAACCAACGATGCCGCACATGGGTAAATCTCCGGGCTACTCAATAAATTTGTTAGTTTAGCACATCGCCCCGTTAGTCACAACTTTTTGGGAGCCTGGGTAGTGTCCTAATTTGAAATCTTCCAGATGCGATCCCATGCGGGGCAATTTTTCTTGTGGAACGGAGGGTTGATTTGTTAGGGTTCGTCAAACGAAGGATAACTGGTGCGACTCGGTTGATTCAACAGCTGTTCCAACATGCCAGCGCCAGGGGCGCTCGATCAACTGCCCTGCATTCTCTCTTGTGGGGGCTAGGCATACTGGTAAGCGCTGTTCCCTCAAGCGTCTATCTTGGGGCACCCACATGGGCACTTATGATTCTCCTCGGTGCAGTGATCATACTTCTGGTCACTCTTATTGCATCCTTTGTCTTTTTACTATTCAAAGATCGTGATTCCTTAAGATCTGAGAGTTTCGCTCTTTCCAAGATGGCGATGGAGCGCGGGCTGATGGGCGACAGCCTAAGAGGATTAAGAGAATCCGCCCCCTCAACTCATCGGTTGATAGACGCGAAGGTTCTTGATGACGAAGAGGGGGCTCAATGAAAATACGATTTGTAGTATGTCTTGATGATCTTTCCGAGCAAGAGGAAAACCAGATTACACAGTTTTTTCAGAGCGATAAGACGGTAGGGTTTTGGCATTGGTTTGTCGGGGTCTGGTTCCTGTCTGATCCCACTGGTAAATGGAATGCAGTCAAGCTGCGAGACGCTCTACAGGGGCTCATTCCGAACCGCAATATGATGATTGTTCAGTTTTCGGGTAGTCAAACATGGGCCGGATTTGGAAGTAAAGAAATGTTTGACTGGATGCACCAAAGTTGGGACCGGGATTAACGCCAGAATTGTCAACTACGTCCCTGCCAACCTCACGATCTCGTTCAAACTCCATACCCTAGTCGCCACGCCCGCTTCCATCGCAGGCGTAACCTTCAGTGTCTTATGAATCCGCACGAAGTTATAGTGGGCGAAGTGCAGCGCCACGGCTGCCTTGAGATTCTCCACTTTCTTGCTGAAGGCGTTAGTCAATCGTGTGAATCGCCGCATATTCATTCGCATCGTGAGATTCTGCCTCTCCACGAAAGAGGTTGAGGTCTTGGCGAGGTCAGGATTGCCGGAAATTGGTGTCTTCTCCACAGAGACGACTTTAGGTGGGGAATACCTACCCGGTCCAATTGGCTCCGCTTCATAGGTTTTTACGATCTGGGCAAAATCCACATCCGCACCGAACCTTTGCTCAATAGCCTCAACGTAAAGCGGGAGCTTGTCGGCGCTGAGTTGAATTCGATTGAGAAGCCGTGAGTCCAGATCGTTGATGAGGGCGTGCGCCGTGGCGCTGTCACGCTTGCCGACACGGTAAACGGGCACAAGCTTTGTCTCCGCGTCGAGGGCAACCCAAGTCCAGAAGTCTTCCACGGTGGACGGATCGTCGGATTCCCTGACATGCCGCTGCTTTTTGCCCACGTAGCACCAGATCTCGTCAAGCTGAATATGGCGGCACGAGAGGTTCCACATCTCCCCGTCCATGATTTCCTCACAAGCTTGGCCGACACGCACCATGAGGCGCATGATGGTATCCCTATGCACCCCAGTCATGCGCTCAACTGATCGGATTGAGGAACCCTCCACGAGCGCGCCCACGATTGCCGTCTGCTTATCCAGGCTCAATTTATTCATTGCATCTTCCCCCGGTCTGTCCTATAATAAGGACTGGTGGAGCCTGAGGGAATCGAACCCTCGCAACCTTGGGTGTAAAGTCCGGAAGCGCACCGAGCAGGACCCACTACTTAAACCCCGACTGGCATCGGGGTTTCTGTTTTTCCCGAACTAATGACGCCCCCTTTTCGTGTTCAGTGGCAAATAGAACGTCATTTGAATCGGTATTCTTCCAAATTGTTCGGCTACCTTCCGGCGCAACTCAGTCATTGTTTCACAAGTTCGCGCCATACCTATCAACATCCAGAGATGTTCAATCAACTTCTTTAGCCCGTATTGGCTGTTTAGCCATTGATGGTAATTTTGGCCCGCACGAGGTTTCGGGGCATTGTTTTTCAGCCATTCGGCTACGTCATGGTCGAGATATTCATAGACAAGTTCCATTACCAGTTTGCCCCAATATTTAGGTCTAAGATGGACAGGACCATCCCAACGCGTAAGGCGCCCGAATTCCAACCACAATTCATCGGGGAAGGTCTTTTCCCACTCACGCATTTCCTCTTCCAAATAGAGTTTCAATTTAAATCTTAGGGCATCTTGGGTCCGATCATATTGATATCCAGTGGCTTCATCGACAAGAGCTATAATGCCAACTTTGGCGCAAGCTCTAAGGAAAGCATTGGCTTTTACTGCAATTTCCACTTGGCGGTCTGTTAATTTCTTCTGCTCAGCAGCGGCAGAATAAGCAGCACAGATGTCCATGAATTTTTCAACAGGAAGCCCCCATGCCTCCTTTGCGATGCCATGCCCTCCCGTGTCGAACTTAATCAGGGCTGGAATGAAATTATTTTCCGCGGGAGTTAAGTCGTTAGACATATAAGGTTTAACGGCTTTTGCCTTCAAATAATCCGCGAGTGACCCACTTTTCACTCCAAACAAACTTGCCATTGCCCCGGTAAGACTGAAAACCCGGTCGCCCGTTTCCAAGACGTAGCATGGCAAGACAGCCCCCCCGATATGAAGTTCTCCTGGATGGGTAGCTGTGGGAGGTTTATCGTCAGGTGGGGTATCCCGTTGCAAGAAAAAATCGCTAGGGGACAGAGAAATGCCATATTTTTCAGCCAATTCCAAAAGAGGTTGTTGCCACTTGGCCGGGATGCGCCCCTTCGCGTGCCAGTTTTGAATTGTGCTTTGGTTCTTACCCAATAACTTCGCTAAGGCCGTTTGTCCCCCAAACTTTTCAATGATTCGGCTCGCTGCGGACATGGCTTATCTTCCTTCTAATGGTCTTTATCGGTTGCCACTTTCCAAAGGTACCCATATTTAAGACCCGTGTCAACTCTTTTTTGGGTACCAAAAAAACTTTTCAGGTATGACCGTTTGGAGTAATGTCTTCCACCATGAAGATAGACGAAACAAGCGTAGAAGTTTTGGGCAAAGCCGTTGTTGACCTACATGGAGGCATGGCCAGTTGGGTTGAAGCTGTGCCGGTCAGTGAAGTGTTTCAGGGGGAGACCGTCTGGGAAGGCGTTGTCCAAGTCTTCTCTCTGACTGGGCATCCCACCGCCACTCGCTGCTATGCCTGGTCTCACCTCGTAGACGATTCGGGCAAGCGCAAATTCTTCGCCGTCCTTCATCAAGGCCCTGTTGATTCCCCCCAGGCTGCCGTACGCGCCGCAATCGTAGCAGAGCACCAAGGCAAGGCTTAGGGTACGCGTACGCGCTCATCCCCCTTGAAACTCGATTCCAAATTAGGACACTACCGGAGCCTGTCAAGCAGATCCTGCACCTCACGGTAAGTCTTCAGTTTCGCGGGGGGAAGACGCTGGCAAGGTTGGTTCAAGAAAGATCCCGCGGCCTAATGTCGTCACCCCGGCGAAAAGCCTGCCCCGGGCTTGAACCGGGGCCGAGGTCCAGTCCCGCGCAGAACGCGGGATTGAAGAACCTGGATTCCTGCTTCCGCAGGAATGACGGGTTGCTGCCTTTTGCTTGTTGCCTCCCCCGCGTAACTGAATAGTTACGCCTCACGTAATACCCGTCGCGCGCCATTTGGGTTGACGCAGTTTCTGCGGGAACGTATTTTCTACGTGACAACGTTCGGCTCCATCACCATGATTGACCTGCACGTTCATACCACAAACTCCGATGGAACCCTCACTCCCGGTGAGGTGGTGTCTTTGGCCGCGGCCAGAGGATTGCGAGCTATCGCAATTACCGACCACGACACGGTGGCCGGGGTGGGCGAAGCACAAGAAGCAGGGATGCAGGTCGGTCTGGAAGTGGTTTCCGGAGTGGAAATCAGCGTCCAATGTGACCGCGGCATTCTGCACATTCTCGGTTACTTCGTACGACCCGACCACTCGGAACTCATCGAAGTGCTCGATTCACTGCGGCAAGGTCGCGAAGAACGAACTCCGAAGATCCTCACCAAGCTCCGCGGGCTCAAGCTTGCCGTATCCCTTCAAGAGGTGAACGAGGAAGCGGCCGGCGGAGTGCCGGGGCGACCTCACATCGCTCGGGTGCTCAAGCGTAAGAGGTACGTGAGAACCCTCCAGGAGGCCTTCGACCGTTACCTCAAGAAAGGAGCTGCGGCGTACGTACCGAAGAGAAAGCTCCAGCCTGATGAGGCGCTGCGAATTATCAAATCGGCTGGAGGAATCCCGGTAATGGCTCACCCGTACTCGCTGCTGGGCAAGGGCGCGGGCAGCTTGGAGACGCTGATCAAGCGGTACATTCCACTGGGCCTGCGCGGTATCGAGGCCTATTATCCGAAGCACACTCCTGAACAAACTGAGCTCTTCCTGGAGCTCGCTCGAACGCACGGTCTCCTCATCACTGGAGGGACTGACTTCCACGGCGCGAATAAACCGGAGATCGAGTTGGGAGTTATCCCCGGCAATTCTCCGCTGCCCTACTCATTACTGGAAAGCCTCAAACAGGATCGGGAGCACCGGGAAGACATTGGCAAAGTGGGCTGGCCTCGCTCATGACTTCCAAAGGAAAGGTGGCTGTGTTCGGCTTGGATGGTGTGCCGTACAGCCTTTTGCAAGAGCTGTTCACCGCCGGTGTTATGCCGGAACTGGCAGAGGTCGCTCGCACAGGATCTTTCCAGCGCATGGAGACGGACCTGCCGCCGGTTTCGTCTGTGGCCTGGACTTCGTTCATGACCGGCGCAAATCCAGGCCGCCACGGCATTTTCGGATTCACCGACCTCGACGAGAATCGAGCCCTCAAGCTTCCGTCCTTTGACGACATCCGCTGTCCCACGGTGTGGCACAAGACGCCGCAAGCCAGGTTCCTGATAATCAACCTGCCGTTCACATACCCGGCTCGGCCGCTGGATGGAGTCCTGATCTCGGGCTTCGTAGCACCGGCGTTTGAGCGAGCAGTATACCCTGAATCGCTCATTCCCTGGCTCAGGTCCTTGGACTATCGCATTGACGTGGACAGTGTTCGAGGGCGTACGGACCGCCGCGGGTTGATCTTGGAGCTTTTCGAGCACGTGAACACCCTGGAGAAGGTGACCCTCTCCCTCGCAGAATCTCACCCGTGGGAACTCTGCATCGTGGTCGTCACCGGCACGGATCGGCTACATCATTTCTTCTTCGATGCGGCAACGGATACCGGGAACCCGTTTCATCAGGACTTCATAGATTACTATGGACGGGTGGACAGGTTCTTTGGCCGCTTTCGAGATTCGGTGGCCAGGAGCGCCCGGCTGATCGCGTTGTCCGACCACGGATTCACGAGGCTCAAGACCCAGGTTTACGTCAATCATCTGCTCCACTCAATGGGCTACTTGGAACTGGCTTTCAGCAGAGCTAAGGAACCTAGCGATCTCCAACCTCGAACGCGAGCATTCGCGCTTGATCCTGGCCGCATCTACATCAACAGTCGAGATAGGTTCAAGGCAGGCGCGGTCTCGCCCGACGAGAAGAGAGCGCTTTGCATCAAACTCAGAGGAGAGCTGACGCAAGTGCGTCTCCGCGATATCGGCCTGCGATCGTTTGACGATGATGACTCACCTGACGATTGGCTCTTCGATGCGGTCCTGGCAGCAGAAGAGATCTACCACGGTGAGTGCTTGCGCTTCGCGCCCGATCTGGTGCTCGTACCAAGAAGAGGGTATGATCTGAAAGCTGCCTTGGACGTGCATGTGCCCAGCGGAAAGGACATATTCACCGGGACGCATACACATGACGATGCATTCCTCATTTCAGACGACCCGTCGTTGCCTGAGCGTTTGCCTCGCCCGAGGATTCGGGACGTTGCACGGCTCATGGAGCAGTACTCGCTATGAAAGTCGTCGGAATGGGGCACCCCTGGACGGATCTACGTATGGGGTGGTTTGGAGCGACTGTGTTTTGTGTCAAGCGAAAACTTCCCGGTACAGTTCTCTCTTCCTGACCATGGCATTGAGAATGATCAGGAGTTTTCGCATACATGCCGTGATGGCAA
>JBFLZC010000020.1:61500-94647 GCA_040756375.1 Thermodesulfobacteriota bacterium | reverse complement strand
AGATCCCTTCACAGGGTCCTGCAGGCCCTACGAGGGTGATCCTCTTGCCTCAGGCGGCGGGCGTCCCATTGCCTGGTCATTTCTCACAGACTTCTGAGACAGTCTCTAAATCGCCGGGCTACTATCGTGGCGTCCATCCTGGACGCAGGATGCCTCAAGTTGAGCAAGTGATATCCTGGAGGCTTTCGGAGCAAAAGCAATAATCCCTTTAGTAACTAGTGTACCAAGAGCTAAAGCATCTGTAAGGAAAGACCTCACGTTGACTCAGCACGTGGACCAAATCTTGGGTCAAGCAGCCGAGATCATCCGTTCCGGCGGAGTGGTGATCGTTCCCACCGAGACGTTCTACGGGCTCGCGGCTGACCCTTTCCAGGAGCAGGCGGTTCGCCGCATCTTTCAGATCAAGCAGCGCGACGAAAACAAGCCGCTGCCGTTGATCGCATCCGACCGATCAGTTGTCGAAGATCTCATTGAACCGCCTGACGCCCGGGTCCAGGAGCTTATGGCTCGTTTCTGGCCTGGAAGCTTGACTATACTGCTTCGGCCGAGGAGACCTCTCTCGAACCTGCTTACAAACCCGGACGGGCTGATCGGCCTGAGACTCCCACCCACCTGCCCTGCCCGCTCGCTCGCGGCTAGAGCCGGAGGCTTCATCACAGCCACGAGCGCGAACCTCACCGGCGATCCGGACCCTTCGGAAGTTTCCATGATCAGCCCAGAGGTGCTGCAAGCGGTAGACTTGGTGATCGATCTGGGTCCGACTCCCGGGGGCAACCCATCCACCGTAGTTGAGCCGGCCGACGCTGAGCTGAGAATCATTCGGGATGGAGCAATCCCGGGATCGCTCTTGAGCGACTTCTTCCGGTCATGCCTCCGCAATCGAGGCGAGTCGGATAGCCCTTGACACATTCCCCTGCAAAGCATTAGAAAGAAAGGACCGCTGGGGGATCGTCTAGCGGCAGGACGCCTGGTTCTGGCCCAGGTAACCGAGGTTCGAATCCTTGTCCCCCAGCCAATAACCCACCGGAATCATTCAGACCGCCCCCTGCCGCCGCATAATTCGGCTCGACGCCAATGGGGGCAACTAGTGGAAATAGTAACTGTTCTAGGGAGTCCACGGAAGAAGGGGAACACGAGCAAGGTCCTCGGATGGGTGGAAGAGGCCCTGGAGGCGCGCGGCCACCGTGTCCAGCGCATCAACGTTGTCGATCACAAGATTAACGGTTGCAAGGGATGTTGGACCTGCAAGAAGTTCACTGACAAAGCCGGCTGCCCACAGAAGGACGATGCTGTAGGAATCCTCGGGCGTTTGATGGCTTCCGACATGGTGCTGTATGCATCGCCCGTGTACTTTTGGGGTCCCACGGCACAGATGAAGGCGCTGATCGATCGTCATTGCAGTCTTGTCACGGGTTACGCAACGGCTCAATGGCAGTCCCTTATGGAAGGCAGGAAGATAGGGCTTGTCGTCACGTGCGAGGACGCCGCGGAAAACAACACGGAAATGCTGGTCGAAACGTTCAAGAAGCTGGCCGATTACCTGAAATGCGCCTACGGTGACACGCTGGTTGTGCCCTTTACCACGACTCCCGACGCCATGGGTGACGAGATTCGGCAGCGAGCGGCCGGATTCGCTCATCGTATTGCAGACATGACCTGATTCCACCACCCCTTACGGGCGCCAAAACGGCAAAAATGGCAAGATCGCGACACAATTCCAGTTCAAGCGAGGATCATCGGGGGTGTGAAGTCCAGTGCATGCGGTATGAAAGAGAGTTATTGTGCCGACCCGCATGATAGGACAAGTTAAACGGCCAAAGCAACGACAACCGTTTGATATACGAGGTTTTGTGACGGCGGCTGGAGGATTCCCAGAGGCGTCTTGTGCGGACAGAAAGCCAAGAGTCCCCGTCTCGTGCATATCAACTCAATCATTTTGGTGTCAATGGCTATGAACAGTCTTCCACTCATTGAAAACAATCCCGCCGTTTGGAAAGATCTTCAGGATATGGCTGGAAGGATACTCTCAGAGTGCGGTTATGATACTGAGACTGACAAGACCATCGAGACCGCAAGAGGTCCTGTTAACGTGGATGTTTATGTCAGTGATACGAAGGGGCGCCCCGAGATTACGTTTTTGGTAGAATGCAAGCATTGGGCATCTGCTGTGCCAAAGACCATCGTACACGCATTTAGGACCGTGGTATCTGATTTTGGCGCAAATGTCGGTTACATCATCTCGTCTCAGGGATTCCAGACTGGAGCTCTTACCGCAGCACGCAATAGCCCACTAAGACTAGTTACCTGGGAAGATTTCCAATCTGACTTTTACGACCAATGGATCGAGAACTATTTTATACCAAAAATTGCAGAAGCCGCAGGTCCCTTGGAAGAGTATACGGAGCCAATAAACAGTCGAATAATCAAGAAGGCCAATAATCTTTCGAAAGAAAGGCAATGTGAGTTCAAGTTGCTAAGGAATAAGTATTTGGGGTTGGCTTCAGTGGTTCTTCCTTACAGCGTAACAATTCCTGTCTTCGATAGACCTCCGTTGGAGCTTCCGCTGAGGAAAAAGGAAGGAAGTTTCAATCAAACCGCGGAGTTCTGGATTCCCGATGACCTCTTGGACGCATCCACCCTCCGAGGGTTTCTGGACGCCTTTTGCAGAAATGCGTCCTTAGCCATCTCGGAATTTGATCGTATATTTGGAGAGCGCGCATGACAGTTTTGGGAACGATGCTCATCCTGCTGCGCTCTATTTCCACCTCTCAAGCTGGGCGTTAGCAGTTTTGAGGACCAATTGTGACGAAGCCTCCTGAGAATCTGACGAAGCTAATATTCGTTGCGTACGCGTATACGCTCTACGATGAGCATGACAGGATGAAGTATGGCAACTGGTCGTCACGCGCAACTCATCAAGCCAGTTGGCGGGTATCTCGTCGCTGCTGAAGTGTGTAGGCCCGGGATTACCAGCGGCGTCTTATGCGGACAGAAACAAAGAACCTTGCATTTGATGCGGACACATCTAATTATTGTTAGCCAGAAGCGATGAAGGCGTGAGAGTGGACCGAGTGTAGGGAGGTCAGCTCTGAGACGACCGTGGCCAGAGTGGTGGGAATGGGAACTGGAGCTGATTCCGCACGTTCTGAAGCGGATGGAGGACCGTCGCTTTACAGAGGTGGATCTCCGTGCGATGCTTCAGAAAGCTACGTCTTACCGTCGCGACGTCGTGGAGGGTCGGTGGGTGATCATTACGCGACACCATAGGCGCCGGTGGGAGGTGATCGTCGAACCCGATCCCGACGCGAAGGTTCTGGTCGTCGTGACCGCGTATTCGGCGGAGGAGGACTGAAGTGAAGGAGGCCTACCTGGAGATCACGTACCGCCACGGCCGGCCGGTCGCCGCGTATCTGTACTTGCCGCGAAATTCACGCGATCGGAGCTACAGGACAACCAAAGCGGCCGGCGGCCTCGTCATTGACTTCGCGCGCAGCGGGAAGCCTATCGGCATCGAGATTACCGCGCCGGCCAAGGTAACGACCGCCGGCATCAATCGCGTGCTGAAGGAACTGGGATTCCCCCCGATCAAGCAATCAGATCTGGCGCCCCTCCGAGCCGCGTAGGAGGCGTTCTGCTTAACACGCGCGTGAACCTGGCGGTCTGTCCTGTCACACCCGTTGCGTGCGCAACGGGAGAGCGATTCCCCGGTTCGCAAGTTACGCACAACGTTAAGTGCCTCATCGGGAGTAAGACATGGGCTTTGAGCCGGACGAGCAGATCCAGCAAATAGCCACGGCGTACGCGGAGGACGCGATCGAGTTAGCCCGCGACCACTTCGGGCTGACGCTTGACTGGTCCGATGAGAGCGTTCGCCACGTCGAGACCATTCTCGCGGCCTTCCACAGCCAGATCCTCGCTGCGAATCCGAGTGAGGACCTCGTGTATGGGGTTGCCAAGGCCCTCGGCAGTTACGTTGGCGAGGTGTTTCGCAAGAATCACGGCGCTGTCTGGGGTAACGTCACGCTCGGCTACGGGACCTTTCCGGGCCTTCGGGCCGATCGAACAGGAGGCGAGTTCTGGCCGTGGGAAAAAGCCTACGACCGCCTCAGGAACGGGCCCGAGGACAATATCTGGCACTACTACTGCCTCATCCGAGCGCAGGACGGCAATGGTCCAGCGCTGGAGGAGCTCGATCTGTCATCATCACCACCCAAGAAGCCCTGGTGGCGGAAGATATTCGGCGGGGGCTAACAAGCCGATGGAGCTGACAAGACACAGGGGGTGAACTAGGTTCAAAAGCAGGAAAAGAACGGCCTTTTCGGGGCTGGCGGAGCGACCCCTCCAGCCCTCACGGGCGCCAAAACGGTCACAATGGCAAGACTCCGTATAATTGCCGAAACATTCCCTTGACAGTGGCGGACCTTGCCGCATGTTCTCCTCAAGGGCAGGCGCCCGAAAGGAGGCCAAAATGCTTAACGAAACGACAATAGAAAAATTCAAGGAGAGCCTGCGAGGCGAATTGATCCAACGAGGCGACCCGGGCTATGACGAGGTCCGCAAATTATACAATGGTATGATCGACAAGCGGCCGCTCATGATAGCTCGTTGTGTGGATGCAGCAGATGTCATCTCAGCGGTCCGGTTTGGCCGGGAGAACGATCTTCTCGTTGCCATACGCGGCGGAGGCCACAACGGACCCGGCCTGGGAAGCTGCAATGACGGTCTCGTCATCGATCTCTCACTCATGAAGGGCGTGCGGTTCGATCCGGCAAAACGCACCGTGCGTGCCGCACCCGGCTGCGCGCAGGGCGACCTGGATCACGCGGGTCATGCATTTGGGTTGGCCGTGCCGGCCGGGATTGTCTCGACCACCGGCATTGCGGGCCTTACGCTGGGAGGCGGCCACGGCTATCTAACTCGAAAGTACGGTCTGACAGTTGACAATCTGATCGAGGCGGATGTCGTGTTGGCTGACGGAAGCTTCGTGACTGCTAATGCGTCGCAGAATGAGGATCTCTTCTGGGCCATACGCGGCGGAGGCGGCAATTTTGGCGTGGTGACCAGCTTCGTCTATCAAGCTCATCCCGTGAGCATGGTCTACGGCGGACCGATCTTCTGGGAGGTTAAGGAAGCACGCGGGATCATGCAGTGGTACAGGGAATTCCTGCTCAAAGCGCCTGTGGAGCTTGCTACCTTTTTTGGTCTGAAGACGGTTCCGTCAACGCATCCGTTCCCCCGAGAGCTTTGGGGAAAGAAGATCTGCGCCTTGATTTCCAGCTACAGCGGGCCATTGGAGAAGGCCGAAGAGACGGTCAAGCCGATTCGTCGAGAGCTTCCACCGTCAATCCTCGACTGGATGCAGGTAATGCCTTTCCCGACGTTGCAGAGCCTGTTTGATCCGCTGCTGCCGCCGGGTCTCCAGTGGTACTGGAAAGGCGAGTTCGTGAAGGAACTTCCCGACGAGGCAATCGACGTGCATCTAGAGCACGCTGCCAAGGCGCCGAGTGAGCTGTCGTTGATGCACCTCTATCCCATCGACGGAGCGGTCCATCGTGTGGGAGCGAATGAGATGGCCTGGCGCTATCGGGACGCGACGTGGTCCATGGTCATAGCCGGGATCGATCCGGACCCGGCCAAGGCGACAGCGCTCAGAACATGGGCCAGAGGATATTGGAAAGCCCTGCATCCCTACACTTTGGGCGGAGCGTACGTGAACTTCATGATGGAAGAGGGCGAGGATCGCATCAAGGCCACGTACGGAGACAATTACGAGCGCCTGGTCGCCATAAAGAAGAAGTACGACCCGACCAACTTCTTCCGTGTGAACCAGAATATCAAGCCGCCTTCAGAGGAGAAGGTGAGCATGGAAGCGGCGTAGGGATTTCGTGGGACGGGAGAAGGCGCCGCGCCCAGTGCCTGCGCCGCCCAGACAATTGAGTATGCTTAAGAATAGCCCGGTATTAGGCGGGCCAATGTCCAACAAGAAGGGGGTTCTTGTGTCGATTCGCACAACACGACCAGATAGACGGCCCAAGCAGCGACAACTCTTTGATATGGAAAGGCTTGTGATGCTAAGCGAAGGATTTCTAGAGGTGTCTTGAGCTCGCAATCAAGGCCCATCAATGGGACAGATCGAAGAATAGCGGCCTACTTGATTTCTGGAGGTGCAAGGAAGACCAGATGACACGTGCGCGCACCGTGTCGGCGAGAAATCGCATCCCGCTCAACTCCCCATTAGGCAATAGAGGACGAGGTTAAGGTGCAGAGCTTATCGCTTTTCTCTCAGATTCTTCTCTATGTGCTGTTGGCATTCTACGGAATATTTGCCCTGCTCCTTTGGATCCTGCAAGCGAAGATTCTCCGAGGCAAGGCTTTCCAAAACCCTGACGGATCAAAAGATGATTGGCACGAACAAAAGACGTCTTATGGCATAGCGTTCGCGGATGTCTTTGTGGCTTGTCCTGCCAATGTCTTTGGGATCGTACTTGTGTTTCTTTATCCGCGCTGGGGGTACTATTTGCTTGCTTTGGTTAGCTTCTGGTGGGTGTGGGCTAATGTCATGACCACGGCGACCAGCGTCCGATTTTACAACCCGAAACAACAACTGGCACTTTGGCTGCTCGGGTATCCCTTTGGAATACTTCTGGGCTTGGCGTACATCGTTTGGACCATTATCCACTTTGACATCATTTACTTGCCATAGTTGCTTTGGACGTGATGTCGGATTTCGTCCCGCGCAGAACGCTGGTCTCGTACTAATTCGCGTTCAAGAAAGTAAGACGGGGAGAACCTTTTTGTAACCCCGCGCTTCGCGGGGCTCCCCGAACCCCTTTCCAAAAACTTCTATACGCCTTTGGCATCCCTGCTTCCAGGCACAGGAAGCAGGGATGCCAACGGCGTACAGAGTTTCTTGAAGAGCGTCCGAGGGAAACCTCTTTACACAATGGACTATCCATTCAACTCCGCTAAAGCCCCGTAGGGGCGACTGAAAGTAGCCCGGCAATTCATTGCCGGGTGATTGATGAGCAAAAATCCACGTCTTCGTCCCCAGTTAGCGCCCGGAGGATTAATCCTCCGGGCGCTAACTGGGGACGAAAAGAATCTTACCTTGACCTCTCGTTCCCGGCGAAAAATCGCCGGGCTACTATCGTAGCGTCCATCCTGGACGCTTGCGGCCTCAAACTGAGGGGACCCTCCCGAGATTGCGGAGCAAAACAAACAATCCTTTACACAAAGAAGTTTCCCCCGTGCTTTACTTCTTTGAAAGCGCATCGGTATCAGGCGGCTTCCGAACGTGGGCGCACCGACTCAGGCGCCAATTCGATGCGCTCTTGCTGGATTTGGAGCAACACAATGGCCGCGACCACGAGCGCTCCTCCGAGCAGTTGTAGCGGCTCCAGGGTTTCTCCCAGGAAGACATACGCCATGAATCCGGCAGAGATCGGTTCAGCCGTGGACGTAATCGAAGCCCTTGTGGAACGGATGTGATTCACTCCCACGAAGAACAGGCTGAACGGCAAGAGCGTTCCCAGGATGGCTATGTATAGGATGTATCCCCACTGGGTTGACGAGTACCCGGCCCAAATAAAATGAAAAGGCGTTTCGAACACGTTCCAGGTGACCGCGGCAAAGAGGAACGCGTAGAACGAAACAGTCCACGGGCCGTACCGGTGCATCCTCCGTTCTCCGAACAGACTGTAGGCTGCGAAGAACACTGCTGAAGCAAGTCCGGTCGCAGCTCCCACCATGTTCATTTTCAGGAGGCTCATGGCATAGCCCCCGACAACCAGATAGCACCCGAGGAGAGACAAGAACAGAGCAATGACCTTCTGAGCTGTCGGCCGTTCGCCCCAGAAGCACATGGAATACAACGCCACCATCGCTGGGGAGGTGTACTGAATCAAGATAGCGGTGGCTACGGGCATCTTGCTGATCGTAAAGAGGTACGTGAACTGAACCAAGGCAAGAAGCACGCCTCCGAGTATCAAGAACGAAATGGTGTCTGCCGGTCGGATTTTCAGAAGTCGCGGAGCAAAAAGCCCCAATATTATCGCCAACGCGGCAGCAGCAAGGGTGACCCTGATCTGGACTAATTGAAACGGAGTCATTCCCGACAGAAAGAGGGCTTTGCTAGCGGTCCCAGAGGACGCCCACAAGACCGCGGCCGCTAGAACGCTTGAATACCCACGTATCGAAGAAGTCATGGTCACCCTAATCATGGGCCGGTCCCCAGGCACAACAGGCCAAGACGAATCCGCAGATGACGCAGATGTCACCGATGTTCTCGCACGCGCACAGAACCGGCTATAACACACCCATCATAATGATGAAGAAGCCCATTCGCTGGAGTCGCTGAGCATACTTCGCGGTTCCCTCGTCGGTCAAGTGAACTCCCGGACAGCACTCTCAGGGCCTAAAGAAATCAATTTTTGCTGTTACGTACCACGAATTTCATCCTGTGGGACGCCAAGCTGCCGTATATCACTGTAGTAAATGTCTGTTTTGATGCGGATTATCTTGATCAAACTTGTCGGGTAAAGTAAAATGCATTTGGGGGTATCTCTTAGAAGGAGGCTCCAACTATGGGACTTGTGAACTGCTGGGAGCACAGAAAGTGCGGAAGAGAAGAGAGCTGCCCAGCGTATCCCAATCACGGGCGGAATTGCTTTGCGGTTACCGGGACGTGGTGCCGCGGAGAGGAACAGGGAACGTACGAGGCCAAGATCGCCAAGTGTAGAGAACTCTGCAAGTTCTACGAAGAAATCATGGGTGGTCCTCCGTGGGAGGCTACCGGCACGTTCGGGTAATTAGGGGTTCGGGCGTTGACGTTAGGTCGTGCCGTGCTTTCCGGCGTCATTCCGGCTGGGGCCGGAATCCAGTCCTATAATTTCGATTCGCCGACGCCCTTCTTCAGGATCTTGGGGGGTATGCCGGATTCGCACGGCACTCCGGTTTGACACAGGCCGCAACCATAGCCGTCGAACCCGAAGTTTGCTTTGGCGTACTCTCCGCATGTGCCCTTCGCATGGTTCCAGCATTTCAGTTTGTCGTGTCCTTGCTCGGTTATCGCGCCCACGGGGCAGCGTTCCCGGCAGGCTTTACACGAGCCGTCGTAGAAGAACAGGCAGTAAGCGTGGTGATCTTCATATGGCCGTGAGTTAAGTGGGACCGTCAGGTTCGCCACGACAGATCCGGCACGATGAGCCTTGCCCTTCGCGGTGATCAATCCGTCGCACAGACCGAAAGTGCCCAAGCCCGAGGCGTACGCCGCGTGACGCTCCGACCACTTGGAAGCAAATCCGTAGGTCGGCGACAGTTCAATGCGCCACTGGTCCGACAGCACTGGTGCTACGGCATTCACACCTGCGCCGGCAAGCTCCTCAACAACATGTCTTCGGAGATGCTGGTTAAACTCTTCACCTGGAAAACGAGCGTGCACCCATCGTCTTGATGGGTAAAAAGTTTCCTTGCGATTGTCTGCCTTAGTGACGTCACGTTGGGGAAGTATCCAACTGATCACCGTCAGATCCTCAGGCCGCGCTGCAACATCCGGAAACGTGTGTGAAAAGACCTCGAACGGAGTCCAGTGAAACGGCCCGACTAGCTCCTTGTAAGCCTCGTACAGAGGGTCAGCGCCCGACGAGAACCCCACGAGAACGTCATCCCAGGCCCGCTCGTCCGGCTGCATCTTGAGCGAGTTCTCAGGGGAGCTTGTTACGTATTCCTCAATGATATTAGCGAGCCACACACGCATGTCTCTGTTCATAGCAGACCTCCCTCTGCATCATGCATGAACCGCGCCTCCATAACAAGCGGAAGGGGATTTGCGCCTTTCACTGCGGACCACTCCCCTCACCTCCCCTCTTTGTGGGGCGGCCTTTCCAGGCCGCCAGCAGGCTGAAAAGCCTGCCCCGCAAGGGAAGAGGGTTATTCCCCCCTTGATGAGAGGAGAAGGGAGAAGGTGGTTTTCGGCGCAGGCTTGGATGCCGTTCGCTGTGGTCTCAAACTGGCGCTGAGCGGGACATCTATCAGCGACCATGCTAACCACTCGCGGCAATCTGGCGAATCCAACTCTGCAAATCGGCATCATATATGCCAATAGCATCGCATGGGTTTCCGGGTCGTACTCGATGCCAAGCGTGTGCGACTCCGGAAACCCACACGAGCTGTGTGTGGGCCAAAAGAGGCTGACCTGCCGTCGCAGGCCGCGCGTCGGCAGGTCGGTTCAAACCCCAACGATATATGATTCGTCTCAGGGGAGCACGGAAAATGATCCTTCAAACGATTATAGATACATGGATTATGCTTTTGGGCGTGGGTCTCCTTGCGCAGGCCATGCCCGAACTCCCGACCACGTCCGACTTGATCAGAAGCCCGGAACAAGGCGTGTACGAACGGCTCATGAAAGCTCCGGAACCGGTAGCGCCGGCAAGGCGGAAGGCGCCTGCCGTCCAGGTTGAACCCAAAGTTAAGAGGGCCGAGTTGATCGTGTAGTAAGGTCCAGTGGCCCTGCAAGCGCTGGAAACGCTTGCAAAAGCGTGGGAGTTCTTGGGGAGGGGTCCGGGCCCCGCGAAGCGCGGGGTTTCAAGAAGGGCCTCCCCGGCCATTCTTCAAGAGGCTCTTGCCTTTTGGAATCGCATCTAGAAGGCTACTTGCGTAGAAAAAGCTTGACGCCCGTCGTGCGACTGCGGATCATTCGGTCTGGATTCTAGAAGCCAGGGGACAACCCTACGCACCGGCGTCGGGCGTGAGCCCTGTGGCTCTCGGTGTGATGTCCCTGACCGTCATATTCTTCTGGTCGTCAAAGGAGCCAGTTGTGAAACGTCGCGCATTCCTGCTGCTTCATGTCGTCGTCCTGTGCCTTGTCGGCGGGCTTTCCGTCAACGTTTACGCTCAAGACGTTTTTCGGCAGATAGACGATCTCACCGAACAGCTCAATGCGCTCAAGAGAGAAGTGACTGACCTCAAAGACAGGGTGAATGCCCTTCAGAGGCAATTACAGCAGCCGTCCAAGAGAGAAACACAGGCTCCACCGTCGTCGGCAGAGCCGCAGAAAGACCAGGCTCTTGGTCGGGAGAAGACCAAAGCACTTGCATGCGAGCCGCTAAAGAAATTTGCATCAGAGGCCGATGCGGCCCTGGCCCTAACCGATCCCTCTGCCGCGCAAACAAAGATGGATGAAGCCGAATCAGCTCTAAGGGCAACCCTGCGTCCGTATGCACGTTACAGGGAGATAGCCCAGATACTTGGCATGGCCTCCGCGGTCAGCTGGGATGTGCCCAGCGCAGTCGAGCTTCGTGAGAGTCCCCAAGGCAACAAAGAATTCCTCGAAACCTTGGCGTCGCTCAAACGGCGATTTGTATCTTTCTGCGCAAAAAACGGGGGAACCAACTGAGTAACCTTATGCTCGTATTGCAGAAAAGGTCATTGCCAAGGTAAACTGTATTTACACACTCTGTTTCTTCGCTGCCCGTTCTCGCGGTTCTCTCACCGGGAGGAATTGCTTGAGGCTGCCCCCTGCTTCAAATCCTCCGGCATTCGGTGGAATCGCACCGAAACTCGCTCTCGTGTCGGTACTCGTCCTGATACTGGGCCTTGGTGTCGTATTGGACCAACAGGCTCAAGTGTTGAAACCCCATCCACAGTCTTCACTATCGGGCACGGTTGAGGGCCCGGTTGGGGATCTTTACGCGGTCATCGTAGGAGTCTCCAAATACAAGAACTCCAGAGTTCCCGAGCTTGCCGTGTCAGACAAGGACGCTCGAGATTTCGCGGCGTTCCTCAAAGGCCAGAGCAGCTTATTTCGCACACTTCATGTGAACCTCCTCTGCAATGAAGAAGCCACCAAGACGGCTGTGGAAAAGGAGCTTTACTACGGCCTGAGACGAGCCGGCAAGGACGACACTGTCGTGGTATTCCTGAGCGGACACGGCGCGGATGACCCCGCGTCTCCCGGAGAGTTTTTCTTTCTCACGTATGACGCTGATCCCGAGTTTCTGGCTGCAACTGCGGTGCACATGAATCGCCAATGGTTTCTCAGCCGGCTGGATTCACGGCGAGTCGTTCTGATTGCCGATGCATGCCACGCAGGCGGATTTTCCGTTCGAGGCGCCAAATCCCTCTCCTCTTCCCTGGAAAGATTCATGCGTCAGTTCAGGGAATCCGAAGGCCGCATCCTCATCACGTCGTCTCGGGCTGATGAGATCTCACAAGAAGACCCTGATTTGGGCAACAGTCTGTTCACACACCATCTCCTGAATGGGCTCAAAGGCGCTGCTGACAAGGACAAGGACGGGATCGTCACCCTCAGAGAGCTGTACGACTACGTGTATGAAAACACCAAGAAACAAACCAGAGGCTACCAGAGCCCTCAGATGGAAGGGAAATTGGTCGGCGCTTTTCCATTGTCAATCATAGCCAGCGAGGACTCCGCAACGCAGATTCCGGAACCGCGGCAACTTGAGCCGAGCATCGCGTCGCTGCCGAGAGAGCGCCCGCTTTCAATATCTGCCCAGAAACGGATCAAAGAAGGGGATTACCTTGTAAATGGAACGAATCCAGATGGGACTCCTTACTCCGGCAAAGCGGTCATTGAGCGCGAGGGAGCTAGCTATCGAATGACTTGGCAGATCTCCGGCGAGACGCACTACGGTAAGGGGACCAGGAGCAGAGACAAGTTATACGTAAACTGGGGCAAGAGCCCGGAAAACCTGGGCGGCTTGGTCACGTACACCATCACCGAAGGTGGAGTCCTTGAAGGTACGTGGTACGGCGGCCGAGGCAAGGAGACGCTCGTCCCAAAATAGCTGCTGTCCCTGATTCCATAGTCGTTCTCGAAGAAGGATCACGGAATCATTCGGGTGCCACTGCTGGCTTGTCCAGCAGTGCTTCTTGGGCCAACACTGCTGGACAAGCCAGCAGTGGCACCCAAGACACGATCCTCATTCATTGGATTCTAACGGAAGCACGAGGCGACTCTAGAGAATCGCGACATAGCTGTCCGACCACACGCGCGGCGGCTTCCGGCACATCTCAGCCTTAGAATCCACGGAAACGAAGCACGCCTGCACGTTTGCCCCCTCCGCACGCATCGATGCAGCGAGCGCAGTTTGTGCAAAGGAGGTTGCGGCCTTCCCTGTAAGGCACGAGCCCCATGGGGCAGGCAGCGGAACAGGTTTCTTCCTTGCAGCAGGGTGAGCTCTGCTTCTTGGAAGCGGAAACCACCCTCAGCGTAAACGGCGCACGAAAAAGCGACACCACAGCGCCGGTCGGACAGAATAGCCTGCACCAGAACCGAGGGAAGAAGAATAGCTCTACGAGCAGCACGAGCACAATGAAGCCGATTTCAACCGAAACAGTGAGGTTTCTCACCAATATCATCGCTTCAGTGCTGAGGATTCCCGGTGCATTCACATAGTTGAGCACCGGAATCCCCACGATTCCTGCCGCGGCGGTGCCCAGCAGCAGAAAAGAATAACGCACCACATTGGCCTTGAAGGGGGTGGGAACCGCCGGGATCTCCGGCACGCTCGATTTGCCGATTCTGGCCCTGATCTTCGCACGCACCCACGCAACTCCGTCGGAAATCACGTGGTACGGGCACATCCAGCCACACCAGACGCGGCCGAAGACAAATGCAAGCAACACGGGAAAGAACACTGCGAAGAGTATGGGGGGAGCGAATTGCCCTGCTGCGAAGAGGCTCTGAAGGATCGCAGAAGGATCGGCAACGCCCAGTCCTCCGATGTTGATCGCGTAGAAAGTCCCGGTGATCGCATAGATTTCATACAGATTCAGCACCGGAATCCCGAACATAAGCAGAAAGACGGCAAACTGCGATGCTCTGCGATACGGTCTGAACATTATTCCCAGTCTTTCAGCCCCTTATCGACCTCGTAGGGAAACGTGAACTTCGGGGCCGCTCCGCTCCCGTCGATCCGTTCCTTCGCGTCCATCAGGTCCTGACCTCTTAGAACTCCAGATTGGTCACCCGTGACGGTCTGGCGGCTCACATCAAAATGCTTGCGAGCCTTACGGAAATAAAACCCGCTTTCGTCCGTTCTGCCCATGCCTGTTGGGACCACGTTGATGGCTCGTCTCGGTCTTGTGGGGCATCGTTCCACGCAGATGCCGCAACCAACACACCCATCCAGAACCATTGGGATAAGGTTCCCCTTAAGAGTGATAGCCTTGTCCTGGAGTGGGCAGACATGGTAGCAGGTATTGCAGAGGGCTCCGATCCTGGAGCCCGCATCGCGTGGCAGAGCATCACGGTCGGCGAACAAATGGCTGTAGCAGATCGACGGGTCGATGACCGCCTTTCCCATGCGGACCTGTTCGGGGTTGCGCAGGGTGTTTTCCAGCGCGTTTGTCGGACAGAGTCGCGTGCAGGCCATGCACAGGTAACAGGCCTTCCTCTCAGCGAGCACGTAGGGAGTGCCAATGGTGGGACCCAAACCGGCCCGCGTGATTGACCCGAACGGGCAAACCTCCAGGCAGCGGTTGCACCGAATGCAGAGCGACATAAAGGATTGTTCGGGCACGGCTCCGGGGGGCCTCAGGCGGTTACGGAGGTACTCGCCGACAAACGGGTTTTCTCCATGTACGAAGACCCGGCGAAGAAAGCCTATGAATCCATCAGTCACGAAGTTCCCTTACCTGAGCATGTCTCAGGGCTTGTTACTATTAGTATGTTCTTCAATCTCATCTCCAAAGTGGACGTAAAGGTGAGTAATGTCCACAATCTGCGGAATCGCTTCTGCCAGTCGTGCGCAAAGCGAGTCCAGAGCCTGATGGTCTTCCGCCTCCAAGTTGACCACGAGTTCCGATCCGGAATCCGACCTGGCCTGGAATGTGACCTCCGGGAAACGATCGAGAGCTTCCAGAACAAGCTTCTCAGATCCCGGCTCTATGAACAAGGCGCTTCCGGTGATAATCATTCGGTACGGCTCATACCTTTATAGGAAACGGGTCGTTCACATTGGAGATGATTGTCATCTCGGCCACATCCCGCGGATCGCCGACCCGTTCGATCTTGACTGCGCAGATCTTGAACTCCGGCTGCTTTGAGCCTTCATCCACCGCGTCAATGGTAACACGATTGACCATGCGGTCCCATGCCTGATCGAACCACGGGATGAAAAGAATTCCCGGCAAGGACATCTTCACGACCCGCGCGGGGAGCACCATGAAACCTCGTCTGCTGACTATCTTCACCATGTCGCCGTTGTTGATCTTGTACTGCTTCGCGTCGTTCGGATGGATCTCCACGTACGCATTGGGCTGAGACCGAGCGATCTCCGGCACTCGCATCGTCATGGTTCCGCTGTGCCATTGCTCGATGACCCGGCCCGTGGTCAAGAAGAAGGGATAGTCCTTGTCAGGCGGCTCCTCAGGGCCCTTGTAAGGTCTGAGAAATACGTTCGCTTTGCCTTCGTGCTGTTTGTCCGCGTAGAAGTAGATCATGGCCTGCGGAGGCACTTTTTCGATGTGAGGCATGTCCATTATCGGGTCCTGCCCGCGAACGTACCTCTTGGCGGTCCCGGGATGATCGGGGGTTGGGCAAGGCCACTGAAGACCGGCTTCAAGCTTTTTCAGCCGATCATAGGTCATACCGTATATGGTGTGTTCACTGTCCTTGACGCACATACGGTAGTCATCCCAAGCCATTTGGTAATTCTTGGCAGGGTCGTCACCATTCCACGGTATGAGCTTCTCAAATCCCATGCGTTTAGCGAGTTGTGCTCCTATCCACAGGTCGGGTTTTGCTTCACCGGGAGGTTCTACGCATTTGCTGGTCAGTTGGCTGCGCCGCTCGGAGCACCCGTACACCCCACCCTTCTCATAGATAAAGGCCGCAGGCAGCAGAACGTCGGCGAATTGAGTAGTTCGTGTCGGAAAGATGTCGATCACCACGAGAAACGCATCTTCCATTCCTTTGAAGTACTTATGAGCATTGGGTAGGGATTGACCTGGATTGGTGGTGGTGATCAACATACCTTTGAGCGGCTTGGTAGTGTCGTTCTCCGCGCCCAACGATGCGAACATCTGCATGGTGTGAAAGCCGGGCTTGGGATCTATGCTTTTTGCAGGAATGCCCCATGCCTTTTCGACCTGAGTTCGGGCAGCCTCGTTCGTGATCAATCTGGTTCCCGGCAAAAGGTGACACAGCGATCCTGTTTCCCGCACTCCGCCACATGCATTTGGCTGACCGGTAAGCGAAAACGAATCCGCGCCGTCCTTGCAAATGTTGCCGGTAATGAGGTGCAGGTTGTGAATCAGGTTGTTTGCCCAAACCCCTCTGGTCCGCTGATTCAGGCCCATAGTCCACAGGCTCATGGTCGGACCCTGAGTAGCGAAGAGTCTCGCCGCTTCTACAATATTGGCCACAGGCACACGGGTCAGCTTGGAGACCGTTTCAGGCGTGAACTGCTCCAGGAACTTCTTGTAAGCCTCGAAATCCACCACTTGCTGGCCGGTGGTAAACCGACAGAGGTTGTTTACGAAGAAATTGTCTATCCAGCCGTTCTTGATGATTTCCCGGGCCATGCAGTGGAAGACCGCGAGATCGGTTCCCGGGTCCGCAGGGAGCCACACATCCGCGATGCGTGACGTGGAAGTGTACCTCGGCTCGCACACAATGACGTTGATCTTATCGGGCGCTTCGAGTTTCATCCGCGCGATCCGACGGAATATGATCGGATGACACTCGGACATGTTCGAGCCCACGACGAAAAAGGTCTTTGCTTTTTCGATGTCGCTGTACGACCCCGCGGGTTCGTCCGTGCCGAAGGTCGTCATGTAGCCACCGACCGCGGAAGCCATGCAGAGCCGTGGATTACCGTCAACCATATTGGATCGGAACCCACCCTTCCACAGCTTATTGAAGGTGTAGCTCTCCTCGGTCATGCACTGGCCGGAACCGTAGTACGCCACCGAGTCCTTGCCATGCTTGGACTGCAACTCTTTGAACTTTTTCGCGACCAGGTCCAAGGCTTGGTCCCAAGAAACGCGTTTGAATTTCCCATCCGCTTGCCGAACCATAGGATATTTGAGCCGGTCCGGATGGTACATGCTCAGAAAGCCTTTGAAGCCTTTGACGCAGAGAAATCCGAAATTCGTCAGTGCTTCGGGATTGCCTCGCACGCCGACCACTTTGCCGCCTCTGACTCCTATGTAGACGCCGCAGCCGGTCCCGCAGAACCGGCAGGCGCCTTTTATCCATTTGTCTACAACGACCTCGTCTCCCTGAGCTTCTGCTGGATTGGCAAAAGGTATATTGAGGGCGCCGGCAGCGAATGCAGCTGCCGACAGTTTGATCATTTCACGTCGCGTCATTCTCATTGCATCCTCCGCAATTTGGCCTGACCTGCTGTTAGAGGCTTTAAAAACCCGGAACCTTGAACCGAGTTTCGCGGTCGGGCGCGAACTGCTTGTATTTGTCGATCTTATGAATAGTGAACCAATGCGATTTGTGGCAGTACGAGCAGTTCGTAACAGCAGCTTGAGTCGGCATGTTCTTCACTTGCGTGGAATGGCACCCTATGCAGACCATACGGTCGGGCATGGCCCGGTAGTTGACCACATCCCCGTGACAGGTCCCGCACTTGACGTTGTTGATGCCGTGCTTTGAACCGATCCACTGCTTGTACATGTCGGGCGTTTCCTTCATGTGGCAATCGCCGCAGTCCTGTTTCCCAAACTGGACACGATGACAGTCCGGCAGTTCTCCGGGAGCCAGCGGAGGCGGACGGAACTGCTTCCAATTCGGGTCGAGCGGGCTGGTCAACTTTGCTTTGTCACAATCCGGGCACTCCTTTTGCGCCAGGGCCACAAGCGGTATGCACAAAACGAGCGCCCAGATGATCGACCAATAGATCGTACGTCTCATTGTTCCTTCCTCCTCCTTGGTAGCGGCAGGGTCTTTTCGAGGTCACACAGCCGCTTCGGAGTCGTCATTCTGTTCATGGCCGCAAAGAAACTACGGTTCCCGCGGCGCAGGAAGATGTTACTTCTTCTTCAGGGCCTTCACCAGGTCCGGGACCGCGGGAGCTCCGATCGCTATGAGCGTCTGTTCAGCCAACGCGGACGTCTTCTGGTCCCCTCGAAGCAGTTTCTCCAGGAGAGCCGGCACAGCGGGCCCTCCCACAAGCGCCAAAGCTTTGGATGCGCCTTCCGCGGCGCGGGCATCACCCTTTTCCAAAGCCGCGACCAGATCCGGGACAACCGGCGCTCCCAATCGAGCCAGCGCTCGTGCCGCGGCGTCCCGTTGGGCCTCATTCGCGCTTGCAAGAGCCCCGACGAGATTGGGGACTGCGGGAGTACCGATCTTCGACAGCGTGAGCACAGCCACGTCACGGACTCGAGGGTTGTTGTCACCGAGGCGCTCGACGACCATAGCAATTGCAGGCTTGGCATGGTCACTGAGGTGAAAGAGCGCCATGGTAGCGGCTTCCCGAACCATAGGATCTTGATCCTTAAGCGATTCCGTGAGCGCGGGGACCGCCTTGGCAGCCGCAGGGCCCATCTGGGCCAGCGCATCGATCACCGCTACGCGGACCATCTCATCGGGGTTCTTGATCGCGTGCGCAAGCGCCGGAACGAGGCTCTCGTCGGTTATTCCCTTCTTCTTAATTTCTTCCACAGCCTTGGTCACAACCAACTGATCAGGGCTCTTGAGGCTTTCCGCGAGCGGCTGGGCCTCCTTAGCCGGCGCCTTTGTCTCCTCCGCCGCAATGCTCAAGATCGGAAACACCACTAACAGAGGGAGACAAACGAACAGTCCGATGCGCAACGTATCGGTACACATCAATTCTCTCAGCCTCGCGAGTGAGTACACTCCTAGTCTCTTTACCATCGGGGCACCTCCTGACCGGCCCACGCGGTCAAGCTGAGGCCCGGCTCGCCCTGGTGAACTCTCCGGTTTCGATGGGGATGATCACCTTGAGCAGGAGCGTGAATATCAACAATCCGATCGCCCAGATGCCCGCGGTCACCAGCACCTCGATTGTGGTGGGAAGGTATTCCCAAACCTCGCCGAGCGGCGCGGGGATGAATCCGGGCACAATCAGGCCAATTCCTTTCTCGATCCAAATTCCCAGAATGATAAGGACGCACCCTAAATTGAGCGTGACAAAATTCTTCCGCGTTCGAGGAATGAGAAAGATTATGAATGCGATCACGTTGAATACCAGCGCGGTCCATATCCATGTGACGAACATATTCTTGCCGTGCAGGCCCACGTACAAGTACTTCAAGGGAGAGAGGTGGTGCGTATCTGAATAGAGCTCTTTAAAGAACTCCGCGAGGAGCAGAAAGAGGTTGAGAGCCATCGCGACAGCAATAAATTCCGAGATTTTGAACAGGGCCTCATCCTTAACCGGGAATCGCATGTACTTGCGTACTATCTGATAGATGATGATGACCAGAGCGGGCCCGGAACAGAACGCGGACGCAAGGAAACGAGGCGCAAGGATCGATGCGTTCCAAAATGGTCTTGCAGCGAGCCCGTTGTAAATGAATGCCGTTACCGTATGGATGCTCACAGCCCAGGGGATGGATAGCAGGATGAAGGGAATGATGAGCGACATATTGGGTTCTTTGGCATTGTACGCCTTATACAAAAGATACCCTGGAATAAAGATATTAAGGAAGAGATACCCATTGAGGACCACGATGTCCCAGCCAAGCAGAGACGAGGGAAGATTCAAAATCCCAAGCTTGGGAATCAAGTGCCACACCCTGTCAGGCCTTCCCAAATCCGCGGTCACTGAGAGCATGCACATGATCAAGACGCTTGCCGCAAGAGCCTCGCCCACAATCACGATTTCCTTGATGGGCCCGAAGTCGTACAAGTATGCGGGTATGATCAAGAGCACCGCGGCCGCGGCTACACCGACCATGAACGTGAAATTCCCGATGTACAGCCCCCAAGAAACATAGCTGGTCATGCCGGTTACAACCAGGCCGTGCTGCAGTTGCTTCGCATACGCGAACACGCCGATCCCGGCCACCAGCAGCAGAAGGGCCACCCAGGCGTAGTAGATGGGCGGACCGGTCACCAGCCTTTTCGCAGTGCCATAGATGAAACCTGACCTCGCCATAGTGCGCCTCGTCCCTTAGGTTGCGAAGAAGTAGTAAAACTTGGGCTGGGTGTTGAGTTCCTCTTTCAGGCGGAAGACCCTCTTGTTGCGGATTAGCCAACTGATCTCGCTATCAGGATCCAGCAGATTCCCAAACTTACGTGCACCCACCGGACATGCCTCGACACAGGCCGGGTAGCGACCTTTGCGGACACGCTGGATGCAGAAGGTGCACTTCTCCACCACGTTGCGCATCCTGGGACGGTTGCCCAGATAGTGGGTTTGAGGATTGACCTCATTCGCTGGCACGTACGGATCGGTCCAATTGAACCACCGTCCCATGTACGGACACGCGGCCATGCAATACCGGCAGCCTATGCACCAGTTGTAGTCCACGACGACGATCCCATCCGGCTCGGTCCAGGTCGCGCGCACCGGGCAAACTTTGGTGCACGGCGCATTCGCGCAGTGCTGGCATTGTACAGGCATATAGTAGTAGCCAGGTTCAGGGACTTTCTCAGGATCGTAGTAGATCGTGGACTCTTCCAGGTCCATGTTTCCGTCTTTGAATCGGAGGACCCGTATATACTGGATTTGTGGATTGCGGCTCAGGTTGTTTTCTTGCACGCAGGCATACACGCATCTGCGACAGCCGATGCAGCGCTGAATGTCCAGAGCGTAGGCAAAGAGCGTCCCGTCAATCGGCTTCTCCGCGCCCACCACGAAGTCTTTCCCATACTTGGCCTTGTATTCGTTCCTGAGCCTCTCGACGGTGCGTTCAACCTCTTCCTTGCTCATTCTCTCGAAGTTATTCTGCGCAAATTCTTCCCAGGAGCACGATCCCACAGCCATCATGCCGAAGAGCGCCGTGGCTCCCGCCAGGAATGACCGTCGGTTGGGCAGCGAGGAATCGGCCGAACCGGCCTTGTTCTGTCCGTCCAGGCATCTCGGTCGACTCTCAGAAGGGATCGTCTCCTGGTCTGCGGTATGGTCTTTCGGTTTGGTCATCGCCTGAATCCTTCAGTGCGCTGCAACCTTTTCTTTGGGTGTTCGAGGTTTGCTCGGTGGAGGCAACGGTTCCAAGGACTTGTATCTTGGAGAATGCGGGTCATGGCAATGCACGCATAGGTAGTACGTCTTCTCCGCGCTCCATGAGCCTTCCCGCTTGCCGTGGATGCCGTGACGCCAATCCCTGAACTTGGTCCCGTGGCATTTCCCGCATAACAGATACGACTCACCAAACGGGATCAGCTGTCCATCTGCCAAGGGGAGCAGATAATTCCTCTCGTCGGGATGGTGGCAGTCGAGACACCAGACTTTCATGCCGCCGTGATTCAGTTCAATGCCCGTGTGAACCCGGAGGATTTCGCTGCGAGACCAGTTGATTCTGAAATCCTTCTGTGGGCCGTGACAGGCACGGCACGGCGTTATGGTCAACGGGAGCGGTCTTACAGGGACGGGGAATTCCAGCGAACTCGGGTCCCTTTCGGCTGGAACGACCTGATATGGTGGCCGATCGGCTTCATATTCGATCCGAGTCCCCGCGATACCCTCCCAGGTGCAGACCGCGGCCGCGGTCAACAGCAGGACCGCAATTATCGAAGTGAGTCCGAGGTTTCGCACGATTCCCTTCATGGATATGCCCCTGGCCTCAAGGCGATGCGCTTCAGTGCGCACCGCTTTCTGGAGTGTTTCCGCTGGCCGCCTCTTACTTCGCTTCCTTTCCGCCGTACCGGTCTTGGTACCATTGCTGCAGCTTCCGGAGTTCCTCTTTGCTCATACCTTCCTTGTACCAACGATGCCGAGGATCGTTGAAGATATGCTTTTGCAGGAACGGAGCCGCGGCTGCTTTGCCGCCCAGCAATGACTCCACTTCGGGGATGAATTTGATGTAGAAGTGCTGGGCCACGTCGTACATCCCATGCCACCACGCATAGTCGGGTCCACTCATGGACGCGCCGTGACGTGCTCGACGGCCTTCATGGTGCCAGAGCTCATAAAAGATCCAATCAAGCTTGTCGTCCATGTCCGCGGCGGTGAGCTTGCCCATCTTGATCAGTTCATTCCGCATGTTCTGGGCCGGGATGGCAAACTTGTTGTTGTAAAGCTCCACCAGATCGTCAAACTGCTTGTAGAAACCGCCGACCATCTCTTCGCCGTGGCATTGACGGCACACGTCCTTCATCCGGTTCCTGCGATCTTCCCAGTTGGTTAGCTTCTTTGAGACCACGGGCCTCAGGGTCCACGATATCCTTGCGCCAACGTCATGAGTCGATTTCTGATTCGGCGTCGCGCTTATGTGGCAGGTGGAGCATGTCGCGGTGTCTTCGTAATCCACACCAACGACCCATTCCACGTTACCCATGTTCATTTTGTCTCGGAACGCGTTGTACAGGATGCCGTGCTTTGATTCCTGGTAAACCTCAATCTGGGGATGGTCCGGGCCCAGGTGGCACTTGCCGCACGCATCGGGCCGCCGCGCCTGCTCCACGGAGAACCGGTGCCGTGTATGACACGCGGAGCAGCTCCCCTTGCTCCCGTCCGGGTTTATGCGCCCGATCCCGGTGTTCGGCCAGGTGTTCGGGTCCAGCTTTCCGTTCTTGAGCACCTTTATGTTCGAGCCGTGACATTGCCGGCAGCCGGTTGCAACTGCTTCCGGTCCGCCCACCACCTCGCCAAGGTAGTTATCCAAGGTGTTGAGGATGTCCGCGCCCTTGGCGTGATGTGAAGGCTGCTGCTGGTCAAACTGATCCTTGTGGCATCTGGAGCAATCCTTGGGCGTCACCAGGGTCGCTATCCAGAACCCCCGATGATCGTATCCGTCGGGATCGCCCGGCTTGTTGCCGACCGCCTTCTCGGCCCGGTGGCAGTCGTAGCAGTTCACCCCCGCTTGTCCCATCCTGCCGGCGCGCCACATCTTGAACAGCGCGGGGGACTTGAGCTCATGGCATTTAATGCAGACCTGGCCCTCCGGAGATCCGTAAAGCTTGGGGTCCACGTTTCTCTTGCCCAGGGCCGGAGAAGCGCAGAGGACCACCGCCAGCGCCACCAAGATGGGAATACGTCTCATGGCTTAGACTCCTGTATGCGTGATGGTGCTCATAAGCATGGCTTTGCAGGAATGCAGTGTCGATCTTGAATGCAGCATCGGACTGCCCTAACCCCTCTTCTCCCTGAATTACGGGTTGTTCGTGCAGCTATCTCCCAGTGTGAACTATTTGGACGTAAAGGTGCTGTAAATGTCCGTTAAGATCGCGTAAAAGTGGATCGAGCGCGGATTTGTCCCCCAATTGCGAGAACGAGCACCTCTCATCGCATCCATTCAGCTATCAGCGGCAAAAGACTGTCATTGCGAGCGCAGCGAAGCAATCTCAGCCCCTAGAGGCAAAGATTGCTTCGTCGTTTCACTCCTCGCAATGACAGGTACGATAGCTTCCTACCCGCACGCAAGTGACCGGTCACCTCTCATCGAGCCGAATTGTTGACAGAAGAACTCAATCAATTTACCCTTGCCGGCAGACTCTTCAGATCGTGCAGAATCAAAAGATCACCATTACTCAGGTCTATTATGCTCGGTCTGTTCACATCGCTGCTTGGAAAGACGGTCTCGTCCAAATTCCTCGTTACCTCGACCCTGGTCACGGTCGCGGTCTTCGTGTTGCTATTCGTCTGGTCCTCCAAGGCTCAAGAACAGCATATTATGGACCAGGTACGTAAGCAAGCAGAAATTCTCTACAAGCAGGTAATCCTGACGCGGCACTGGGTGTCGGATCAAGGCGCGATCCTGGTCCCAAAGAGAGAAGGGATTGAATCCAGCCCCTTCCTTGAAGAGCCCGAAGTAACAAGCCGCGAGGGCGTCGTGTACACCAAGGTAACTCCGTCCATCCTTACCAAGATGCTCTCAGAGCGGGCCAGTCAGGCAGGATCGTACGCATTCAAACTCACTAACACAGTCCCACTGAACGAGGAAAACGCCCCTGACAAGGTGGAAGAGGAGGCTCTGGATCGTTTCAAACGCGGCGCTCAGGACCCGATTTTTCGTACGGAGATACGTGACAAGCGCCGATTCCTCAGGTACGTTGCGCCTGTATACGTGAACGAAAGCTGTCTCCAATGCCATATGGTGCAAGGATATCGACCGGGAGACGTGGGCGGATGTCTCAGCGTATTTGTGCCTATGGATGATGCCTGGGCCGCGATCCGTCAGAACAATATCGTGCTACTGGGCGGCAGTACTGTCCTGGCTTCCTGTCTGGTGCTGCTGCTGTTCTTGTCGTCGCGATCGCTCGTGTTCAAGCGTATTCGGGACATCAAGGCATCCGTGGACCGCATAACTCCGGAGCGTCTCGACCGTTCGATTGGATCGCAGGGCGACGAGCTCAAAGAGATCGCGGACTTCTGCTACGCGATGGACGAAGAGATGAAGACCAGGCACGAAGAGCTGGAACGCAAGATTGCAGAAGCCACACACGACCTCTCTGAAGCGAACGCCCACCTGGAGGCTCTCAACCAGGAGCTCCAGAACCTTAACCGCGCGAAGCTTGATTTCTTTTCAGACATATCGCATGAACTGCGAACTCCTCTGACCAGCATCAAGGGCGCGGTGGAAACGCTCGCTCGCAAAGCGCTGTGCGAAGAGCCGATCTACATCGACATTATCAAGCGGAATGTTGACCATCTGATTAAAACGGTCTTTGATTTCCTCGATTATTCCAAGATGGAAGCAGGCGAACTGGAGCTGAATCTCGAACCTGTGTCGCTCAAGACTGTAGCAGAGGAAGCTCTGCTCGCTCAACAAGCAGATGCGGCCAAATCCTCCGTTGAGCTGGTACTGGATGCGACTGATGGGCACGAAGCACGGATCGACAAGACCCGCATTTACCAGGTGCTCACCAACCTCCTGTCCAATGCGATCCGCTTCTCGCCTGCCGGAGATTCCGTCCGTGTGACCATCACGTACCACGATGGGACAGCCACAGTCTGCGTGCAAGATAACGGTCCCGGTATCCACCGCAAATACCATGAGGCGATCTTCAGGAAGTTCTACCAGATCCCGGATCAGGACGGCCGCAAGATCCACCGTGGCACTTCCGGGATCGGCCTTGCGATCTGCAAAGGGCTTGTGGAGGCTCACAAAGGCAACATCTGGGTGGAGAGCCAACCCGGCAAAGGGAGCTGCTTCTGCTTCACCTTGCCGTTGGGGAAGTGAACATGGAAGCCGAACAGATACTCGTCGTGGATGATGATCCGGACATCCTCACCATTCTTCGGGACAACCTGGAATGGGACGGGTACACGGTCCTGACCGCGTCGAGCGGACGAGAAGCCCTGAGCCTGTTCCGAGAAAAGAACCCTTCCCTCATTATCCTGGATCTTTATCTCCCTGACATGGATGGCATCCAGGTTTGCCGCGCGATCAGAGAACAGTCCGACGTTCCTATCATTATGCTTACCGCAAGAGATCGAGTAACAGACAAAGTGCTAGGGCTGGAAACCGGAGCGGACGATTACCTGGTCAAACCATTCGAATATCTGGAGCTGGCAGCCAGGATCAAGGCATGTCTGCGGCGTCGGCGTCCGGGCACGATCGCGGCCGAAGCCCTGATCCACGAAAACATCAAGATCGATCCGGCCCGACGAATCGCTTTCAAGGACGGCAAAGAACTTAACCTCACCCACACGGAATTTAATCTGCTCTTTTTGCTCGCATCCAATTCCGGTCAGGCCATGAGCAGGGAGAACATCAGGAAAGCTCTATGGCCTGAAGGCGATTTGTACAAAGGCAGCCGGACCATTGACGTTCACATTCAACACCTGCGCCAGAAACTAGAGGACGACCCTCATTCACCCCGGTACATAAAGACCATTCCGAGCGTAGGGTACTTATTTGAGAGGGCTGCGAAGTAGAAACATGGGGGATAATGAACGACAGGCTCGGAGTGCAGTCCGACCGTAGGATGCGGTTCCTTTCGGACACTACGGTCCGGGTGAACTGCAACATCTTGCCTGGGCTGTGAGTCGCTCAACCAAAGGCATAAAAACGTTGCCACATCTCAAGACCAGACTGCGGAAACCAACACATCGGGGAGAGGAGCAGCGATGAAGAACTCGACTTATGGCAAGATTGGAGGTGCATTATGGGGCTTCTTTGTGGTACTCAGTTTCCCGACAGACTGGTCTATACTATCCCTTATTAGGATAGTAATTGGCTCGACTCTTGGGATTCTCGCCATTAATTACATCGCAAGGAGCCAACTCGCTGATTGCAAGTCTGAAGATAAACCTGACGCCGCTTCCAAACTGGGGCTTCCTCAGTGAAGGATGACAAGGTTCCTTTTGTACTTCCCGACTTCGCGAAGTGCCAAGCAAAGAGCCAAGTGGCCACGGTGACAAGTGGGATCGCAGGGGGACATAGGCAGGATGAGGGAGAGTCATGACTCTGAAAGTTTTCTATGCGTGGCAAAGCGACACCGATAGCCGTCTTAATCGCTCCTTTATCCAGAGAGCAGCGGAGAAGGCTCTGAAGCAAATCGCAAGGGATTTCGAACTGGAGGAGAGCCCGCGCCTTGATCAGGCTACTCAGGATGTCCCGGGGATGGCCGATATTGCAGCAACAATTTTACAGAAGATCGATGAGGCCTCGGTGTTCTTGGCGGATCTGACAATCGTAGGCGCAACTGACCGAAGTGGTAGACTGACCCCGAACCCGAATGTCCTATTTGAACTCGGTTATGCAGTGAAACGCCTTGGCTGGCAGCGTGTCATAGCTGTTATGAATATTGCCTATGGTAACCTTGAGCAACAAATCTTCGATATACGTGGAAGGAAACTGTGGGCTTATGCACTCGATGCATCTGCAGATCAAGACCGGAGAAACCAACAAAGAAGTCTACTCGCGGGAATGATTGCTAGCGCAATGAAATTGATTCTTGACGAAACGCAGCTTGGTACTCCTGCCCCCGATGTCACCAATGAAGAGGCGACCAAGCACCTCAAACAGCTCATTAGAACTGGTGACGAGATAGGCTTGGATGAGCTGATGAGCAAGGTATCCAGAGAATTGAAGGAGAAGCTTTCAGACGACAGGTACGTGGACTGGACGGAATCAATTAGCGCACAAGAAGTTGAGAGTCGCCTCGATGACTATACTGCTGACTCTTACCACCTGGCTCTCCTAATGGCTCACGGTGGCAGGTGGGGCGGCCCACACCAATGGAGGTGTTGGAGAGACTGCATTGAAAAGATTTCAGATCTTCCGGAGCTTCCAAGTGGCTGGTCCAACGAATTTGAGATCTCGCGCTGCCTAAGACTCTATCCGGCACTAATGTGCTTTTACGCTGCGGGTTTTGGGGCTCTGGTGGGGGACAAGTTCGACACTCTTCGATTCCTATTGCATGAGCCAAGAATACCGTTTGACCGTTCGGTGAGAGAACCTGCTCTTGCGCTTACGCCTTGGGAGGTTTTGGCCAGACATAAGCGTCACTACATCGAGCCAAATGGCCGCTACATAGGACTCCAGAAGGCCGCCTTGAGCACATTCCTGTTCGAAAAACTGGAGCCAATACTGACTCCTCTCTTGAACCGACCGCAATACTACTCCAGTTTCTTCGACCAATTCGAGGTTTTGTTGGGATTAAGCAGTCTACAAGTGATCCACGAGGGTGTGCCGGGCCGGGACCGACGTGACGCCCTGGTAGGCCGGTTCGCTACGCTCTATGAAGCGCGCCAGTTTGTATCAAGTATGGAAGCTGAAGTGGAGGTGCAAAAAGATGAATGGCCTCCCCTAAAGTCCAAAGTGCTCGATTGCTCCTACCAGGAATGCAAGAAACTGTTCAGTCTCTATCGCGAAGAAGTGGAGCTGTTTCAGGACAATCAGAGGTACAGACACAGGCGGATAACGCCCCAGTAAGCTGCACTCAAAAAGTAGTCCAGCTGGAGAATCGCACCGACGGCCTTGCGCCGTCCGAAGTCAGGGCGGTCCCCAGCCCGTCATATCCGGAACAACGGTGGAACATCATCCGGAACTGAGGTCGCGGAATTAAACGTCACTGGGGAGTCGCATGTAGGCGCAAGCCGAGCGCCCTTACAACCTTGAGGACCGTGGCGAACTCGGGGTTGCCCTCAGGCGATAAAGCTTTGTAAAGACTTTCGCGGCCAAGTCCTGTCTTGCGTGCGATTTGCGCCATGCCCTTGGCGCGAGCAATGTCCCCCAAGGCCGCTGCTACGAGCGCAGGGTCGCCCATTTCGAGCGCAGCTTCCAGATACACGGCCATGTCCTCTTCGGTTTCGAGGTGTTCCGCGGCATCCCATGGTATGGTTCGTGTTTTCGGCACAACAAGCTCCTTTCGATCTTGCCGTATTTGTATCTCACAGGATACGCTTTGGCAAGAGCAGGATTTTCAGAAGCCGCGAACAACACAATGCGATGACACGGTCACTACGGCGGGCTGGGGATCTCCCCAACGAAGGTCCGACGGCCTTGCGTCGTCCGAAGTGAAGGAGATACTCAGCCCGCCGTAGCCCAGGAATCACCGGTTCCAGCCTGCCCTTGTATCAAACCTGAAACGGAGGAAAAGCAGGATCAATATGGTAATAGGAACGGCAAGATCGCCAATCCAAAGCACGGGTCCCACATTGTAGATCGCCATGTTCCCTTCCTGAATGATTTGCCTTACGTGCCCAAAAGCGCATCCCAGGAAGAAGACCGCGCTTCCTATGCCTGTTGCCGTCCAGAACTCCTTTCGCAACCAGAAACAAAGCACACCGCAGATACCCCAACTCAGGTCGGCCACTGCCACCTCGAACTGAAAGGGACTTCCCGGCTGCCAACCGATCTTGCGGGCTATCTCGTCGGCCATGAAGGTGTGCCCGTACCAGGCCAAGAGACCCCCAAGGCCGATGTTTATCACCAGCATATACAAAAGAAGGACTTCAACGATTCTGCCTCTTGTGCGAGGCTGTTTGCTTATCGCCAGATGCAGAGCAAACCCGATGAGCGATGCCGATAGAAAGATGACCCACAGCATGATTTGCCTCCTCTCAGTTTCCGAACCAAACATTCCCTCTACTGCACAGAGAAGTCGAAATAGGTGTCGGGGAATGGCTCGTTCTTCAAGGTGAAATGCCACCATTCCTTTGAGTAAGGTTCAAAGCCGTGCTTTTGCATGAGCACTTGCAGGAGCATTCGATGGGCACGCTGAACCGAGGATACTAACGGACTGTCCGGCCAGGATTCCGCGCCGAAGAAGTCGAAAGGAGTTCCCATATCCAGCTCGGATTCAGATGGATTTCCGTCCAAGCGCACGATGGTGAGATCCACCGTGCTGCCCCTTGAGTGACTTGATTTCTCCGCGATGTACCCGTCTTTGAATAGGTTCCCTTTATCGACCTTGGGGTAGTACTCGGCCTGCGTTTTCGTGTCATTGAGATCCCTGCCCCAACGGACGAAATCATCCACAGCCCTTTGCGGGCGGTACGCATCGAAGATCTTCAGGCCTAGACCAAAACGGTTCAAATCTTCCTGCACCTTACGGAGCGCTTCCGCAGCCTGCTTCGTGAGTATGCATTTCGGCGCAAGGTAGCCGTCCACCGGTCTGCCCAGGAAGTTCCGATCCGTAGCATAACGGATGTCCACCCGGATGTTGGGAATAACGTCCTGCACGTATACGAAGGACTCAGGGAGACTTCCGGCAATGCCCAGCGTGGGCAGAACACCGGAATAGGCATAAGCCAAACAACAAAACAAGAAAACCGCACAGAACCGTTTCATCTTCCCTTCCTTCCGCTACCAGGCCGCTTAATACCGCTTCGCTCTCGGAGAGGTAAGAATCGGGGAGGCCCTTCATGTAAGAAGGGCCTCCCCGACCCCCTCCCCAAGAACTTCCAGCATTTTTCGGAATGCTCATTTCGCCGCAGGAGAAATGAGCATTCCGAAAACCGTGGCAATTTCTTGCTTGAGCCGTGGAGGTACCTCTCTCACAAAGAAGATCTCTCCAATCTTGCCTCCTTGAATGCGCATCAGCATAAGCAGGCTTCGGATAAAGCAACCGGCGGGACTGCCGCCCCGCTTCCAAATCATTTCTGAATAACACGATCTGGGAAGACAGCCTAACACGAATAAACGGCGATCTTAACGCCCGCATTATGCTACTGCCGGACCCTTTGCATGTGACTTCGGAATGGTCTAAAATCGCAGAGCCTCCGTACATGGTCGTTGGTTTATCTCTTCGGAATTCCGCCCCTGTGGTCATAGTTTTTAACAAGGAGGCTTTGCAATGACCCACGCTCGATCGACCGGGCAGGTAAACAGAACCTTCTTCCTGGTCGTGCTCCTCCTCGTCGCCATCGGTTGCGGTCTATTCTGGGCCAGAGGTCAGTTGGTTCCGTTTTTCATGTCGCAGCCACTGATCAACGGGATCATCCTGGCGCTCGCGATCATTGCGCTCGTTCTCTCCCTGGGTGAGCTTGTCCCGCTGCTGGCCCAGAGCCGGCGCTTGGACGCATTGATCGACGTGCTCAGGACAGAACGTTCCAGGGAAACCTTGGAAGCCTCAATAGCCGATCTCAAGCCCGGACTGGTGAAGAGCCGATGCGAGCGGATCATTCATGCGGTGCATCGCGCAGGCGCTCAGGCCTCGGAAGCTGCCAGGGCGATTTCCGATGCCGACATGGAAAGCGCTGAAGTTCGAGGATCCGTGGTGCGGTACATTATCGGAGTAATGGTATTCCTCGGGCTTATGGGAACGTTTTGGGGTCTTTTGATCACCGTGTCCGGCGTTAAGGACGTGCTCAATACGCTTGACCCTCAGGGGGTTGAAGACGCGGCAGCTTTCGTCACGCAGCTCAAGTCGTCCATAGGAGGACTTCTGGATGGTATGTCAACGGCCTTCAGCACGTCGCTTTTCGGTCTCGGGGGCTCGGTTGTGCTGGGGTTCGTTGATGTGCAGACCAGACAAGCTCGTGCTCGATTCTTGGCTGATTTAGACACATTCGTGATTTCGCTCCTGGTTCCAGGTATGTTCCCGCGACGAGAACCCTTAGCCGCCGAACAGCCGCCTTTGGCAACAATGGAGCCTGTCGGTGGCAGACTCTACCATCTCGCGTCACAGGAGACTCTGGGCGAAAACCTCCGGCGCCTGGCAGAAGTCATTTCCATTCAAGGCGCCACAGACGAGAAGATTACGGAAACCGTGGTGGAGCTGCGGGGGGTGCTGGAAACATTGAAGGAGCAGCAAAAGGAAACAAGGGAAGCCCTCCAGCAGGGTAACCAGATGCGTCAGGGCCTTCTGGAGCGGGTGGACAATCTGGCTCGTCACATGGAGCGGATGATCAAAGAAACTCGCCTTGGCAGAGAGGGCCTGGACGATGTGGGGAAGTCTTTGCTGGATCAAATGAAGCTACAGGGTGAAATAACGAACAAAACCCTATCGCTGGGATTCTCAGACCTGACAACGCAGTTGGAATCATCCGGAACCGGCGACCGCGAGCAATCAGACTCCAAGAAAAGGAGTAGCTGATGCCGCGCAGGACCGGTGCTGACCGTTCGGAGCAATACAGGCTCAACCCGTGGGCCGGGTTCGCCGACGTCATGACCGGACTGCTGCTCATGTTTGTCTTCGTGATCACGCTCTTCACTCTCACTGAGACGATTCTCTCAAGAACGCTGGAGAAGAAAGACACGGAGCTCGACCGTCTGCAACGCCAGGTAACCCTGAAAACCGACGAAATCGAAAGGCTCAAGCATGAAATGGATCGATTGCAGGAAATGTTCGGCGCACAGGTGAAGAAGGCGGTCGGTCTGGAAGAAGTGCTCAAAGCGTTACAAGAACAACTGGACGCGGCCCTCAGTCAGATCGCGGAAAAGAGCCTTTTGGCCGAGGAAAGGGAAAGGACCATTGCGTCTTTGAGGGAAGATGTAACGGCCCTTCGCGCAGACGTGCAAAAGCAAGCTGCCGACCTTAAAGAACGGGAGCTGTCTCTGGAGCAACAACGGGCCGAAATGTTGGCGCTCCTTTCTCAGCTCCGTGAGAAGAGCACCATCCTCCAAGAGAAGGAGAAGTCTCTCGCGGACATAAGACTAAAGCTGGATGAGTCCGGCCGCAAGCTCGCAGAAACCGAAGGAGAAGTCAGCAAGAAGACCGACACGATCGCGGAGCTGCGGGCTAAGATCGATACGCTCAATAGTGCCATTGCTCTGCTGAACAAGAGGATCTCAGAATACGTGGAACAGGTGAACAACCTCAACAAGATGTTGGCAGAAGCCAAGCAATCGGAGCAAGCCGAATCCACGAAAGCCGCGGACCTGCAAAAAGAAATACTTTCGCTGCGCTCGAAACTGGACGACATCTCCAAGAAACTTGCTGACACGCGTGAAGCACGAGCGCAAGAATTCCGTGTATCCCAGCTCGTCGGCCTTCTGGGCGAAAAGGAGAAAGAGATAGATCGCCTTCGCAAGCTCGCCAAGTACCGCAGCGAGTTTCTGGCCAAGTTGGAGCAAGTCTTTGCGGGAGTGCCTGATATTAAAGTGCAAGGCGACCGGTTCGTGTTCCAGTCCGAGATCCTCTTTGCTTCCGGACGTGCGGATATTAACGAAGGCGGCAAGAAGGAGCTGGACAAGTTCGTAAAGATCTACAAGGAGATGATCCCTAAAATCCCCAGGGATATAGAACTCGTGATCCTTATCCAGGGTCACACGGACAATGTGCCAATTCGATCGGGCCGATATCGCTCCAACTGGGAATTGGCATCGGCCCGTGCCATGGAAGTTGTGCGATACCTCATCGAAAAGGGAATCCCTCCGGGCAGAGTGGGCGCGGCTTCTTTCGGAGAGTTTCACCCCGTGGACACCAAGCTGACCGATGAAGCACGGCGCTTGAATCGCCGGATCGAAATCAAGATCACCATGCTGTGAGTGCTTAGGAGTGGTTGCAAAACCCATGAGCTATTGAAGAAGTGGGGGGGGGGGGGGGGGGGGGGGGGGGGGGGGGGGGGGGGGGGGGGGGGGGGGGGGGGGGGGGGGGGGGGGGGGGGGGGGGGGGGGGGGGGCGCCCGCCCCGGGCGGAGCGCG
>JBFLZC010000020.1:0-61490 GCA_040756375.1 Thermodesulfobacteriota bacterium | reverse complement strand
CCGGGGCGCCCCTTTTTGAAAAACGGGCCCCCCCGGACCCCTCCCCAAAAACTCCTATTTTGCCAACCACTTCCACCCCATTGATGATGACACGGCGAGGATGACTTTGGGGCAACGGCAGCACTGACGTGCGCTTTGGCGGGTCCGTGTACGGTTTAGCGGGATATTCATTGCTTGACCGCGCACTGGAATCACATCTAATCTTGACGCATTCCGCAGGACCTTTTGCGACCGACGTGTACCTTCAGACTGCGGGAAATGGCAATGAATTTGGACCATCTTGTAGAGCTGAGGACCTATTCCAGTGACGTGACTGCGAGCATCGCGGCGGCAAGGCTCGGATCTGAAGGCATAGAAGCGCATATCCAAAAGGACGACTGTGGCGGCGCTTATCCGTCACTACAAATGGTGGGAGGCGTGCGAATCTTCGTCAGGCCAGAGGATCGAGAGCGTGCAAATGAGATTCTCGAAAAAATAGAAGCGGAAGATTCCAAAGTAATTGAGCAGGAAGAGGAGCCTCCGGAAGCCCCTGCGCGAACGAAGAAAAATCCCTTTGTCGTGATCGGAGCTTTTTTGCTTGGCTTGGTAATAGGGTACTTTCTGGAACCATCGCTAATCTATCGAAGCTCATATACTGGAGTGGAAAAGTTCGATCGAAATGAAGCCGGCATACCCGGTGTTACTTATCATTTCGTCAAGGGCCAGGTCGAGCGTTCGGAAGAAGACCGTAACTATGACGGCAAACCCGATGCTTGGCACAAGTTCGCAGCAGGTAGCCCTAGTACCAGTACGTGGGACGACAACTTTGATAGCTGGCCGGATAAGTGGGCCACATACAAGAATCCCTTTAAGTACGTGATGAGAGTGGACACTGATTTTGATGGGAAACCTGACGCAACGGTCTATTTCGTCAATGACCTGGTGCAGAAGCGCGACTGGCATCCCGATGATTCTGCCATCATTGAGCGACGGGAGCTCTATGAGCATGGCGTGAAGAAAGAAGAGCTTGTTGACACGGATGGGGACGGCGTCTTCGATCTGAAGATCACCTATGATCGATTTGAAAGGCCAATCTCGAAAACCATGGTTCGGATTCGATATTGAATGGCCACCGCATCCGCCCGAACTCAACTTATATCTGCAGAAGGTCTTTTCGGATTAGGAAGCCTCTTCCAGGGCGATTTCCTCTCTCTTCTTGTGCAAGGCAGGAATCAAAGGCGAAAAAAGAATGAAGGCTGCGATTAAGAGGCAAGCAAGTGAAATCGGGCGAGTAAAGAAAGTGGAAAAATCCCCCTGGGAAAGGATAAGGGCCTTTCTCAGATTGTTTTCCAAAAGAGGGCTGAGGACAAAGGCCAGGATCAACGGAGCGCCTTCGAATTCAAATTTTTTCATCAAGTACCCGAAGACGCCGAAGAGGATCATCATATAGATATCAAAAACAGAATTGCTGACGCTATAAGCTCCAATTAGACAGAAGAGGAGGATTGAAGGAAAGAGTATTTTGTAAGGAACTTTCAAGACCTGAACCCAGAGGCCTATAAGCGGTAGATTCAGGATCAGGAGAACAAAGTTTCCGATATACATGCTGGCAATCACTCCCCAAAACAGGTCGGGATGTTGTTTCATCAACAAAGGTCCTGGGGAAATACCGTGGATCATAAAGGCCCCGAGCAGCATGGCCATAACTACATTGGAGGGGATTCCCAGAGTGAGAAGTGGAATAAACGCGCCGCCGGTAGCTGCGTTGTTGGCTGTTTCGGGGCCTACAACTCCTTCTATAGCCCCTTTGCCAAACCGCTCGGGATGCTTGGAAAACCGTTTCTCAACGGCGTAAGAAAGAAAAGAAGAGATAATGGCGCCCCCGCCGGGAAGAATACCGAAAAAGAAGCCTATCAGCGATCCCCGCACCAGCGCCCATTTGCTTTCGGCCCAATCCCTGAGCGTCGGAAAGAGACCTTTAATCTTAACATCGTATATATCCCTTTGAATCACCTGCTCCATATTTACCAGGACTTCGGAAACCCCAAAGAGCCCCATAATGACAGGAACAAGTCCTATCCCATCCATCAGCTCCAGACGATCGAAGGTCAGCCGTGGGTATCCGCTAATAACGTCCAGCCCGATCAGCCCTAACACCAGCCCGAAAGCGGCCATAATCAGGGCTTTGATCATAGACCCGTGAGCTAAGTAGATCAGGACGGCTAAGCCTAATATCATGAGGCTGAAATACTCGGCCGGTCCGAATTGCAGCGCAAATTTTGTCAGCGGAGGAGCCAGGAGGACCAGTCCCACCAAGGAGAAGGTGCCTCCGATAAACGAACCGAACGCGGACATGCCCAGAGCGACTCCGGCTCTACCCCGGCGAGCCATCTGGTATCCTTCCAGACAGGTAACAACCGAAGCGGCTTCCCCCGGAATGTTGACCAGAATGGAAGTGGTGGAGCCCCCGTACATCGCGCCGTAATATATCCCGGAAAGCATGATGATGGCTGCTTCCGGAGAAGCTTTGAATGTAACCGGAAACAACAAGGACATAGCAGCAACAGGGCCGAGCCCGGGAAGAACCCCCACCAGCGTGCCTATAAGTACTCCCAGGAAGCCGTAAAGGAAGTTTATCGGCTTAAGAGCTACCAGGAACCCGTTTCCTAACTGATAGAGCAAGTCCATTGGTTACCTGAGAATTCCTTCGGGGAGCTGAACCGCGAGCCAACAACTGAAAACAAGGTAAATGACCAGAGAGCTTATGACAGCTCCGCTAATGGATACCAGCCAAGTCTGGAGGTTGATTGCCTTAAAAAGAAAGAACATGAAAAGAAAAGTGGTCAGGAGGAATCCCAGAGGGATCAGAGCATAAGCATAAAGCAAGAGCGCAATAGAGATAATCAAAACCTTGCTCAATCCGGGGCCGAACCAGGGAGACGGATGCTCGTCTGCGGGAGCGGGTTTGAAGAGGGTTATGAAGAGCAGAAGGAGCGATAATCCGACGATTACAATCCCCATCCAGAAAATGACAAATCCCGAACCGGGCTCCTGTAGGGTGCCCAGTTCCGCGCGATATCCCTCATATATCAAACCCGCTCCGATGAGGAGCCAGAAAAAGGAAGCGATGATGTCCCTTGACCTCATGATGTCTCCGGAACTTAAGGCACACTATCCCTTCTTTTCAAGCCCCAGTTTCTTAATCATTGTCTTTTCTTCTTCGTCGACCTTTTTGTTATAGTTGTTGTAATCTTCTGTACTGAGATACAGAGGAGGCATGTCAAGTTTGTCGAGGACTTTGATAAAGGCCGGGTCTTCCAGCCCCTTCTTGAATGCGTCGTGGAGTATCTTTACCACCTTCGGGTCCATTCCTTTGGGGCCGCCGATCCCAAAAGAAGAGGTGGAGACGATTCCGTACCCCAATTCCTGTAAGGTGGGCACATTGGGGAAACGCTTCATCCTCTTGTCGCCCCAGGTCGCCAGAAGACGCAAATCTCCGGATTCCACTTGAGCGGCCCAGCCGCCGGATGAATTGGCGGACGCGGTTGTATGCCCGCCCAAAACCATAGGTGTTCCCTCTCCTCCACCTTTGGTGGGCACATGAATCCATTTGATCCCCTTGTCCGCCGCAATGGATTCCATGACAATGTGCAGAGTTGAACCGGTGCCGGGTGTATTATAGGAAACTTTGCCCGGATTAGCCTTGGCATAGGCGACAAATTCGTCCCAGGTCTTCCAGGGTGCGTCCGCTTTGACCACCACGCCGAAAGTATAGCCGGAAATGTGGATGATGTATGTGAAATCCTTAAACGGGTCCCAGGTAACTTTCATCATGAGGGGGTTTCGGAACAGAGTAACCGGCATTTGTGAAAGAGTGTATCCATCGGGTTTCGCTGTAGCAGCCATAGTCGCCGGACCTAAGGAACCCCCGCCTCCTCCTTTGTTTTCCACCACAACAGGCTGCCCCAAATGCTTGCCGGTGGCTTCGGCCAAGCCACGCATAACGATGTCCGCGGTGCCTCCCGATGCATAGGGGCAAATGAGGGTAACTGGCTTGGTGGGGAAATCCGCGGCCCAAACGAAGGAACTCATAAGAGCTGCGAGAAGGCCACTCAAGACGATCACTGTCCATTTCATTGTCTTTTTCGCCATGCCGAGTCTCCTTTCTGAATGTTCCGGTGAAGAATTCTATTGATTCAGAATCAGAATCCGTTTCGATTTAAACACTTCATCCGGGTTATATATTGCATCGCGGTGGACAAAGATGACTTCCGGCCGCATTTCAATGGCTTGAAGAGTCAGCGAGATGATCTGATCCTTCACCTGGTCGTGATCTTCGCTCGTAGCGATCCTGATCTGGAGATGATCCTGGGACAAAGGATCATCCGGGTTTTGTTTGGTAAAGAGAATTTGAAATTCTTCAACTGCCGAGAGCGTGGAGAGGGCTTCTTGTAGTGGTTTGGGATTGATGAGAGTTCCCTTGAATTTAACCAGTTCGCTCTTTCGCACGGGTTGCGTAACCACGCGCACTGTTGTCCGGCCGCAGCACGGGCAGGACTCATGGGAAAGAGCGACCATGTCGCCGGTCAGATACCGAAGCAGAACGGTTCCTCTGCGGTTGAGATGGGTGATGGCCAGATATCCTACCTGGCCGTCCGGAAGCCTTTTACCAGTCTCAGTGTTTACCGCTTCAATGAAGAAGTAGTCGGGAGCCGCGTTGTGGAATCCGGCCCTTCCCTGAGGATCGCATTCCACGAACACCGTACTCATTTCCGTGAAACCAAAACGGTTGTTCACTGTCGGATTGGAGGCTCCCAGCCGGGTCAGCCGTTTCAATATGTCTTCTCTTAGGCCCTCCGAGCAAGGCTCGCCGGAAACCCCAGCACAACGCACGGATGTGTAACGCAGGCCCATTTCTTCGGCCAAGCCAAGGATGCGTCGCACGAAGCTGGGGAAACCCCAAATAACAGTGGCCCGGCTGTCTTGGATCATCTTAGCTGCTTCTTTGGTGCTGCGAGTGATGGGAAATTCCGGGTTGGGCGTTCCGGTTAGAGTGCTCACCAACCGAGCGCCGGTAACGGTGGCATAGCAGAAGGCGGCGAAAGAAGTCAGATGGGGAACTTGTGTCAACGGGTAGGTGTTGATAATCGTGTCTTGGGCAGTGATTCCGACAATCTCGGCAATCCTTTTTGAGATCGTTAAGACAGCGTAATAATCGTGCGCAGTATTGTAAAACGGAGTCGGCTGCCCGGTTGTGGTCCCTGTCGTATAAAGCTGATTGTAAATGGTCCGTTCAAACATCGGTAAATCAGGGCACTGGAGGACGAATTCCTGGGGATGATTCATGTAGTCGGTCTTCTCGGTAAGGGGGAGCGTCTCCAGGTGTTCGATGGATTGTATTGCGTCGAATTCGATTCCTTGGTTCTTGTAAAGCCTTTGATAAAACGGATGGCCGTGTTTGCACAGCGACATCATGTTTCTTAGCTGCGTATCTTGAATCTCCCTGACCCGCTCCGAGGTCTGATGGAGAATTGAATCAATATCCTGCCTATGCGTCATTCCGAAACCTTTTCGTGTTACTCCATGGTTAGGTGGACGTTTGGGACTCCGTGAAATTTCTCTGCTGCATGCTTCAATAATTGGCTTGAAACCGTTTCTATGTGCTGCTGATTCTTGGCCGCAGCTTCTTCAAATTTCCCTTGTGCCAATAACTCCACGATCAAGAAATGGGCTTTCAGGGTCGCTTGGCCCATTTCCTTTGTGACCTGCATGGTCTTCAGATAGTAGGAAAGAAGGGACAAGATCGCTGCGATGTTCAGTTCCAAGATAATATTCCTTGCCAGACGCCCAAGAGCCACGTGAAATTCCAAATTCGTCTTTAGTCGGTTCTCCCGGTCGTTTTGAGCGTAATAACGCTCTGCTTCACGGACATTTTCCCATAATTCCTTCAGGTCCTCCGGTCGCATGAATTTGGCCGCTTCTTGGATGGCCCCGGATTCCAACAACACTCTGGCTCGTGTCAGTTCTGAGACTTCCACCAGGGCTAGACGCAAGATGTTGCTATACGCTTGGCTTAAAGAGGAAGCATCCCGCTCCTGCACAAAGGTGCCTCCATCACGCCCTCGGCGTATTATGACGAGTCCCGAGGTTTCCAGCACCTTAACGGCTTCTCTCACTGCCGATCGGCTGACCTGGAAGTGAGCAACGAGCTTTTCCTCAGACGGGAGCCGGTCTCCTGGGCGAATCTTTCCCTGGAAGATCGCCATGCATATCTGGTCGACCACCTTCTGGTAGAGGCGCTTGTCGCCTATCGGGCTGAAGAGGTTGCCTGGGTCCGCGATTGGTGCATTTGCTCTTGACATATGATGTCTGATATCATACCACAAAAATCTCTGTCAATGGCTTTTTGCCCAGACGTCCTTAGTCAACAGGCTACAACGGACCATGAAAGTTCTCAGCTCTGGCAAGCACTCCGGGGCTTCGCCTCGGAGATGGGCAGCAAGAGCGCATCGTCGCGCAATCATTTGAAGGGGAGACTCATCTCCCCTCCAAACCTCCCCATACGCAGACCCGACCAGGGGGTGCCTCATGCCGAAAACTTTAATAGGAATTACCTCAAATCGGGAATGTCCTATATTAATTCCGGCGCCGGGAAAGAGAGGACACCATGCCGGCCCTTGTCTTTGAAAAACGAGACCACACCGCGTACATCCTGCTGAACCGTCCTGCTCAGAAGAACGCCATCAACCTGGAGATGCGCCAGGGACTCAGAGAAGCTTGGAAGGAAGTAGAAGAGGACCGCGACATCTTTTCCGTGATTGTCAGCGGCGGACAGGAGGTCTTCTCGGTCGGGCAGGACTTGTTCGAATTGGAGCAGTTCAAGAAAGACGATCCCATCCAGGACCTGCCCCTCAATACTCTTGAAACCTTTGGATCTGAGGTCGGTAAGCCGGTTATCGCGGCCATTAACGGACACTGCTTAGGATACGGATTCTTGCTGACAATGGTGGGTTGCGACTTGCGGATCGCTTCCACTTCCGCGTTATTCGGGATGCCGGAAATCAAGGTGGGCGTACCGCCTTCTTTAGGCATCCCCGCGTATGTGGCCGGATATTTCCCTCCGGCCGCGGCCATGGAGTTGCTGCTCACCGGAAACTTCATTTCCGCTGAAGCTGCCCATCGCTACGGCTATGTTAATCGAATGGTCCCAACGGCAGAGGTAATGGGTGAGGCCGAGCGGATTGCGCGAATCATCAACACTTACAGCCCGTTCATGGTCCGGAATATTAAGAAGATGGTTCGGTTCGCCCTCACTCCGGATGCGGGGGCCACAGCTTATTCTCGAGCCGTCTGCCTCTATTGCCGTCACAGCCCGGACTATTTGGAAGGGCCCAAGGCCTTCAAGGAAAGAAGGCCGCCACAATGGAAGGATCGATAAGGCACTCCGGGTCCTCGGCTACGCCATTTGACTTGACGTGAGCTGCGGCTGTTAGGTATCGTCCAAGTCGGAACAGAATTCCTGCTCCATTCCGCTTTCATTTGGTGAATTCTTGGTTTTCGGCCGTGTGCTGCCGTGTTGGGGAGGTATGGCGTGCCGTCGAGGAGTGTTCGGCTATTCTTCTGTCTCATAGCAGTCTTCTTAGTTTTTGCGCCCTGCCAGCGAGGATTTTCCCAGAGTCTTGCTTCCCCACCGCAATTCGGCAATCCATCCGTTTTCCCCCGATTGGGCGACAGTGGCGGTATAGATAGAATTAGTGCGCCCGAAGGCATCCCGCTTTCTTCCGGTATGTTTCCAAGCCTCTTCTCGGGAATTCCTCGTCTCAAGGCTGGTTTCGCATACAGCTTTGGCAAAAACGTGCGATATGGGCGAGGAATTATCGACTATCTCTTGCCCCTGGACATCGCACCGGCAACCACGCTGTTCGGCGAGATCCACGCCGAGTTCCAGGATTTCTGGAAAACTCCTGCCGGCAGTGTAGTTGCGGCGCCCGGCGTGCGAGTAAGTGGGTACCGGGATGCGCCGGTTCCTTCGCAACAGCGCTACGACCTGTCCGTCGGAGGCGGGTTGCGCCGGGGCATAAACGCGGATTCTATTCTCGGTGTTAACGCATTCTTCGATGCGAGCAAGGTGCAGGATCGCTGGTATTCTTCCGGCGGACTGGGCCTGGAGTTTGTTTCCCGTCTGCCGGGAGACGGCCTTATCGACCTGAATTTCAATTACTATGGCAATCTCTTCTCCGGCACGGATTTCGTCAATGTCTTTCGGTACGGGACGGGCAATTTTGATATCGAGGCAGGATATTCGCAACCTCTCTTCAACCAGGCTCTGGATCTGCGCCTTAAGGCAGTGGGATATCAGTTCGATGTGGGACAGAAGGTCTATGGGTGGAGCACCGGAGTGGACGCCACCACGCGCGATGGCATGTTCCGGCTCGCGTATGATTATACGAGCGACCGAATAAATGCTCCCTATCATACTATTGCCGGATCTGTGCACCTTGGGCTTCAACTGGATAACCTGCTCCGGGGCGAATCTCCGTTCACCATGCCCGACCCGGTTTTTGCCAGCCCTCGAAATCTGAGCCGAATCTTTCACGAGCACGTGAAAAGACGTTGGACTCAGCCGACTCAAATTGTACAGCGCAGGGCCTCCCCGAGCCTTATATTTCTTGGTGTAACGGACGTGGGCAGTACCCCAAATGTCTCACTGGCTAACATCAACGTCGGCGCGGCGACTTTTGACGTAATAGTAACAGGCAGTGGTCTTATAGAAACTGCAATGTTGGCTTATCAGTTCAAGCTGTCCGATGGATCGACCGAGCAAGTGATTGCTACGGTCGCCACCGTTGCAGGGGTGCCGTTTTCCAATCGCTGGTGGCCGTCTACCGCGACCACAGTCGGTCCTGCGAGGATGGATAATCCCGCTGGGTCATCGACAGACCTGACATTCTTCCAAGCTCATAGGATCGACATTTTCCGCGCGACGGGCAACGATGCCACGATCATCGTAACCATCAGCGTGCCCAATAGGCCGGACATCGCACCCCTTGTAATTACCTGCAACGTTTTCAATACGTAGCAGCTCGGAGGCCGCATATCGCGCGCTTGTAATTACCGGCCCCGCGCGCGATGCACAGGCGGTTGCTGCCGTTGCTCACCCGCGCATTGTGGAGGGTTTTATAACAGTGCGCTTTCACGATGTAAATCGCCAAATGATGGTGGGACGGGCATCCTGCCTGTCAATTATGGACAGGCGGGACGCTTGTCCCACCATATGCACTTCAGCATGTTACCTCTTTGAAGGTAAATTGGGATCGGGCAGCTTGTCTATTTGCATTTTTGCCCGCCGGCTAGGAATATGGCGACGCAAGCGACCACGCCTTGCCGTTCTTCACTTTCTTGCAGTTCCTTGATCCAAGTATCAAGGACTTGTGATATTTCCTTATCCTTAACCTTTACCTTTTCCGCGGTGGCGTAGATATCAAACACAGTATCTGCGGCCTTGAGGCCGTCAGTCAACAGGATACGTCCGTCGGCCCATGTATTTTCCAGCCCTTCTGCCCTCACTCTTTTCAAAAGTTGGCGGCCAATCCAGGGATTCCTACAGCTACTTTTCCACGTCCGTACTATTGCATCAGGTACTTCGTTGTTGCCCGCGTCTATGACAAATGTCGACCAATCCGGCTCGGCACAAACCAGCCACCCGCCTGGTTTCAAGACTCGAACCATTTCGGAAATCGCTTTCTGTGGATCTTGGACATGCTGGAGCGTACGATCCACTCGAATTCCGTCCACGGTATTGGCTGGAATGTCCAAATCATGGATATCGCCTTGGGCAAACAAGACACCTTCACGATGACCAAATGCGGTTCGTGCAGCATTCAACAGCTTTTCACTGTTGTCTATCCCAATGCTGGACCCACCGGGACAAACGACATTTGCCAGTTTTTCAACATCGAAACCAAGGCCACAGCCCAAATCCACCGCTGTGTCGCCCCGCTTCAATCTAAGCTTTTCTATACTAATTTTCTTGTATGCTTTGAAACTGGGGAGGCCCTCCATGAATCTGAGACATGCTTCCAGCTTTCCAAAATTACTGTTGGCGTCAACATCCCTGAAACCGGTTGCCAAATAACTGTCGTGCTCTGCCATACTCTCTCCCCGTTGGTCGGTGATGACTACTACACACTGAATCGCGGGAACATGCGAAAACGAACTTGGGTAGAACGATCGAACTCACTCATTGGAAACCTTGCTCCTCTCAACGATATATAACGCAATGCACGGGACAATGTTGAAGAAGAAAATGGCTATTTTGTAAAACAGTATACCTGCAAAGTTGATTGCGTCGAACTGCTCAACCGTTACATAGAACCATCCACCCGCAAACCGATGCATCCAGTCATGAGCGAACATGAAATATAAGAACCACCACATGAGTAATCCATAGTTGATTATTGCACACCAGAGTAGCGCTTTTCGTACCGCACGTATATTCATCGAAGTGCCCCCCTACTCTCTCGAAAACGATCCAACTGCGGCCGGGACACTACCTGATTGAGGATCGGGTGTCAACTTTGGGGACACAGGCTTCCAACCGTCCAGTTTCGCCGGGCGCTCTTCCCGACTCCCGAAGGATGGCTATCCTTAAACAAGTCGCCGAACGGCAACCTTGGGAACGACTTATGGGATAAGTCTCAACGGACCGGCAGCGATGCCATCTGGGATTTCAACGAGGCCAAATGGAGGCCCAAGATGAGCGAGCAATCCATATACGGCGAGAAATCACGAAAGCCCATAATGACAAAGACATTGACCTGCCCCGTCAATTACTATCGGTGCGAAAGATGTCCCAACGATCAATATTGGGGATGCTGCCCAATCGGATCGAGCTGTATGTGCCGCGACGGATACCTCGATGCCTGCGAAACCATTTGAGTCTTCGCGTGACCTTGGGGTCCTGAAATTGGCAGCCCACGGTCTCGCGCGTCACGGGACTTCAGGGCGAAACCGCGTGATCTTCTTCGTGACTCACTTGCTTTCTCGGAATTCCCGACTCAACCCCAAGAGCTTCAAGAATCGCCCGCATGTGATCGGTGTGCGAGCCGACATGGTACTCAGCAAGCACTTGGACCCACTCTGCAAGGGTGGGATATTCACCTATCGGCGTTTCCTTCAGGATCGGGATGTGGGCCTTCCGGCTGAGCTGTTCCTCGGACAAACCCGCCACGAACTCGGCCATGCGACCGTATTCCCTGTCGAACTCCCCGAGAAGTTCAGCAAACGTCCTGCGGGAGCGGTCTTCGGTAAGAAAGGGATTCTCCACTTCGATGTCGAGTCTGGGGGTGTCCTTTTCCAACATAGCGTAAATACTAGGCAGATGGCCGATTCCTTCGGGACCACACAAATGGGACACTATCTCTTTGGGAGACCATCGTCCGGACGGCGCGCGAGAAGCCGTTTCTTCGTCGATTCCTTCGCACAATTCCTTCAAATCCGACGCCTTCCGGTGGATCAGTTCCGATAATTGAGTAGCTTTAGGTGTTTCCATTGCTATCGTCTCCTTTCTCATGTACTTGGCTTCTTAAGTGCAGCCAAGCGCCTCTGGAGCGACGCCCATAGGTGTTAGAATACAGAATGGCTCCCAGTGATCTCAAATAATTATCTGGCGCAGCACCCCGTCACCCCGGCGAAAGCCGGGGTCCAGGTCTTTCTATTGAAAAGACTGGATTCCTGCTTCCGCAGGAATGACGTATGAGCAGAGAGCGCAGTCCAGACTTAACGCCAGTGGGCGAGATGCCTGTCCCACGAGGGGCCGCCCTTATGAAGGGGGCTTTCAGGTGCTCCCGAGCTGTTTTCTCATTCCCAGTTCGTCCATGGTCATCCATTCTTCCGCGATTTTGCCGTCGGCCACCCGGCTGATGGTAATCCCGCTCACATTGAAGCACCCGCCCTTGTTCGGTATATCCGGCAGGTCCTTCGTCTGGCAGCCTGAAAACGTAAACCGTGTCACGACCCGATCACCCTCCGCGACTTGATCTTCAATGGTGCAGGAAGCGTCCCGTATGGATTCCATGAAACTCCCGCACATTTCTTTGAAGGCATCGCGGCCGCCGGGAAAGTCCGGCTGTGAGGGATCGTGCAACATGTAAGCTTCGCTGATTAACTCGAGCGACCCTTCTATATCCTGCTGGTTGCATCCTTTTTCGAAGGCCAAACGAACTAATTCCTTGTTATCCATTGCATGGCTCCTTTCTCCGTATTATTTGACGGAGTCGCTATCGGCCGCGCTTTATTCGGGAAGTCTTTGATCGCTGAATCGTTGGTGGAACCGAATGGGCCCGCAATTGCCATCTGACGCAATTATTCTCTCATTGGTACGAACCCGGCCGGACTCCGTTAATAAAAAGTCGGCATTTGTTGAGCGTAAGTCAACGCCGTTCGCTATAATGCCTCTCCATGAATGAATTCATGCCAGCATTTCCTCAGGATGAGCAACCCTTCGGGATCTACATCCACATCCCTTTTTGTCTTTCTCGGTGTGTGTACTGCGGGTTTGCCACGACGATCTATGACCCGGACCAGGAAGAGCCTTACGTCAACGCTGTGATCAAGGAAATGAAGCTTTGGGATTCGGAAGGCGATCTTCAGGCGCCGTTTGTAACTTCTCAAGCCGACACCATTTATATCGGCGGCGGGACTCCTTCCATACTGCAAGTAGAGCGTCTAATAATGCTGATTGAGGAATGCAAGTTACGCTTTCGCATCGCCCCTGACCCTGAGATCACGGTGGAGATCAATCCCGCGACTGCCGGTCCGGATGCATTCCGCAAGATGAGGGCCGCGGGCATCAATCGAGCCAGCCTGGGCGTGCAATCTTTTCATGACGAAGAGCTCCACGCTATGGGCCGTCCGCACACTGCATCCGAAGCCGTATCCACATTCCAAGAGCTGCGAGAGGCCGGTTTCGAGAACATCTCCGTGGATCTAATAGCCGGCTTTCCCGGGCAATCGATTGATACGCTTCGGATTTCGCTGGAAAAGGTCTTTGAGCTCGGACCCGAGCACATCTCCGTGTACTTGCTTGAAGTGAAACCAGGCACCCGATTGGAGCGCCTTTTGGACCGCAGAGACATGCCTCCAATAGATGAAGACCTGGTCGCGGACATGTACGAGGAAATCTGTACTCTGGCGCGGCGAGCAGGGTACGACCAGTACGAGATTTCCAACTTCGCCAAACGTGGGAGGCGCTCCAGGCATAATCTCAAGTACTGGACGGACGGCATATTCTTGGGCCTGGGCGCGGGCGCAACCGGGATGAACGGCAGAGTACGGTACGTGAATATCGAAGAGCCCGCCATGTACGTGGACGCAGTCAATCGTGCCGCGTTGCCGCAGACATCGGTCACCGAGCTCACGCCAGAGACTCGATTCAAAGACGCGCTTATCATGGGACTCAGGCTCGTCCAAGGGTTGGACCTCGGCATATTGGGCCGGCGATATCAGGTAAATGCGAAAGAGTTCGTCATGGCCACCATCGGAGACCTGGCCGGAGCAGGGCTCTTTGTCCTCGACGGCGATAGCCTTAAACTCACCCCAAGAGGCCGCCTGCTCAGCAATGTGGTCTTTGCACGGTGGGTCTAGCCAACACCCGTTCCACCGCGGCTCTGGGTGCAGTTGACACTCCCGGACAGCTCCCTTAGAATCATAGTCGGATTGAATCTACGGTAGCGCAGCAGCGCTCAACACTGTCCGCTAAGACGCAGGCGGGCGAGAACCGGACGGAGGACATGGCGGCACGAATCGATAGAATAACCGTCAAAGGCGTGGAGATCCATCTGATGGATCCCCCGAAGTTGGATGTTCAGTGGGTAGGCATGCAGGAGCCCCTTGGGCAACTTATTGCCGCATGGGCAGATGATGCGGAAGATCCGCCTATGCAACCTCGGATCCTCGGCAAGCCCGGAGTGGGCAAGACTTCTCTGGCCATTACCGCGGCCAAGATCATGAAACAGGACCTGTATATCTTCCAGTGCACCGTGGACACCAAGCCTGAAGATCTGATCATTTCGCCGGTTATCGCGGACGACAACAAGATCCGTTACGTGGCTTCCCCGCTGGTTTCCGCGATGGTGAGAGGCGGAGTCTGCCTCCTGGACGAAGGCAACCGGATGAGCGAAAAGAGCTGGGCTTCCATAGCTCCGCTCCTTGATATGCGCCGCAGTGTTTATTCAATCGTCGCGGGTGTTGAAATCAAGGCCAAGACCGAATTTCGCATCTGCGTAACGATGAACGAAGACGCATCTACCTTCGAAGTCCCCGAGTACATCCATTCGCGACTCCAGCCGGCAGTTCATATGGATTACCCCACCCGCGAAGAAGAATTCCGCATTCTGCGCACCCAACTCGAAGGACCTCGTGACGAGATCATCAAGCAGGTCGTGGATATTCTCCAGCGATCCCATGTCCGGGACGAAGACCTAAGCGTCCGGGACGGGCTCAATATCGCTCGCTTTGCCTACAGACTCATGAAGCATGACGCGAAGATGGACACCCGCACGGCGGTCGATCAGTCCTTCCTTCAGATCACGGGAGAGAACCGTGGCACACTTGATGGGCCAACAGTGGTCTGACCTCGTTCAGCACAGCAATATCACTCTCGCGGGCGTGCTCCACTACCGCATCGAGTTTGCGGTGACGGTGAATTCCGTCATTCGTCACGCGAAGCCGGATTGCATCTGCGTGGAACTTCCTCATGCGCTGCGCAAAGAGATCGTCTCGGGCGTGCGACGGCTCCCCCACCATTCCGTGATCCTGTATCAGACGGCTTCTGATGAGAATTCCGTGCTCATCATGGAAGGCTCGGACGGCGTTCAGGAAGCGGTTAGGTCCGCTCTGGAACGAGATATTCCGCTACGTTTCATCGATCCCTTGCCCCTGCGATACCCGCTCTTCCACGATCGCCTACCTGACGCGTATCTGATCGATCGGCTGGGGCAACGGACATTCCTGGAGCTCATTGCCAAGAACGGTCAGGCCTTTGGAAGCGATGAGGACAACGCTCGACGGGAATCATTCATGGCAGCCCGACTTCAGGAGGCCGCGGGTGAGCACAAACGGGTCCTTTTTGTGGGCGGGCTCGCGCACATTCCTGGAATTGCAGCTCGTCTCGGTAAGCCTCAGGCCTTGCCGCTCATGAAAACCGGAGTCAAAGCCGCGGTGCTGGCTCCTGTTCATCCGGAATCGCTCAAGAAGGGCTTTACGGAAATCCCTCGGATCATCGAGGCCTTCGAGAACTGGCGCCGCAATCCCGACGCGCCGCCTCCGGCTAATCGCCACGAGATGATCCTCTCCCTTATGGACGACGCCGCGGCGTACTACTCCAAAGAAACCCGTGATTCAGTGCCGGAGTATGTGCGATTGACGTGGGTGAGGTTTCTCCGCAAGTGGCTTGGATTTAAGGGTCAGCTTCTGCCCGAAATGTATCACCTGGTCGCGGCGGCCCGCAGCGCGATGGATGAAGACTTCGCGTACCATGTCCATGAGTATCTTTCCGACTACCCGTGGGCAAACGATCCGTACGATCCCTCTGCAGTGGAATTGAATGAAGACAACCTGCTCTTCCACGGCCACAAGATCATCCTGCACAAGAAGCTGCGGACGCTATTCCGCGCTCCCCGGAAATACAAGATGAAGGCCGTGACTTCCACCAAATGGAAGGAGCATTTGAGGCGCAAGTGGGAAACCGCAGATCCCAATGAAGTGGACATCTGCTCATACCCGCCGGAAGATGTTGAAGTGGAAAAATGGGGCGGCGCCCTGATGAAGCACGCGAACCATATCCTTCAGTCAGGCCTGACAGACGCGGAGCCTTTCATTACGGACTTCGGCCAGGGGCCGGACATCCGCGAAACCTTGCGGCGCTTCCATGAACATCGGCTTTATGTCAAGACTCAGGATCGGGGCGGTCTTGAATTCGGCTCTGTGGTTGTGATCTTTGACGAAGACGAGAAGCACGTGAGCTATCCGTTCCAGATGACCTGGCTGGGAGAGCATTCCCAGGAATCGGACATGGCATTCTATTCTACGGTTCCCGGGGCGCACGTGGTGGGACCCGGCATCAGTCGCATGGAACACGGCGGATTTGTCTTGTCATATCCGCCGCTGCGCATGTACGACATCTGGCGCGATCCGAGCTTTGAGTTTGTCCCGACCAGGCATGAACGCCTTCTGGTGGCGGGCCTGGCGTACTCGGAAAAGCCCGGCGTGGTGTACGTGGCTGCCAAGCCTCCCGCACAGCGATGGAAGAAGCTTGCCAAGAGCATGGGCAGGAAGCTCGTGTACATCCCTCTGGGCTCGCTCAACCCCATACACGTGAAGCGGATGCGCACGTTCCACATGCTCCAGAACAAGGGTATCCGCAACCGTGCCCACGATTTCCTGAAGAGCCGGGACTGACCGGGAGCTGATCGGAAAGCTTCCCACCCATGCAGGACGCGATGAGGGCGAGCCTCAAAATTCGTTGACACTGCCTGAACGAATCATTAACATGAACACCGCGCCGAGGTAGCTCAGTCGGTAGAGCAGAGGACTGAAAATCCTTGTGTCGCTGGTTCGATTCCGGCCCTCGGCACCATGAAAGAGAATGGACCCCGTCTGGTTCGAAATAGCAGCCAGGCGGGGTTTCCTTCTTCGGGGGATCATTGTTTACATTTTTGTTACCTTTTGCAGGACGCACAGTGGGCGCGGCTTTCAAGAACCCGGCAAGTTCGGCCAAGGAAAAGTGGTTGGTGATCCTAACCGACCTGTTCTTCACAAGGATGTCTCACGAGTGCATCGGGTCCATATGAGTCTGCTGTTCCGTCGGGAATTGACCGTATCCGTTATTCTCGACCATGATTTAATGGAATTCTAATCAGATCTTGAGGTGGAGGAAACGAAGATCGTCGATAAACTGACAAAGTCAAAACGTTAATGAAGCGGTTCTGCCCAGTGACGGCCCAAAATGGGGGGTAGTAACCGCCAATCCGCTGCATAGCCCGCTCCCTCATTCCACTTGCCTTCGGCGAGTCAAATGCCGCGCCTCTTCCCGACAGACAGGCGTTTCATCCGGCCGCGGTGGCTGTTGATGTCCATGAGGGATTTTGCAACCGCTTATAAGCGGAGCAATCAAATTTAACTATGGGAGGGGAACTATGTTTCAACGTGCTTTTGTCCACCATACTGCGATCATGGTGTGTTGCCTCGTCTTCTTGCCGTCGTTCGCACCGGCCCAGGAACAGATTAAGATTGGATTCCTGTATTGCTTTTCAGGACGCCTAAGCCACTACGGCGAAGCCGCCAAGCGTGGGGGAGAATTGGCCATCAAGGAGATCAATAGCCAAGGCGGCCTAAGTGGGCGGAAGCTTCTTGGTATCTACGAAGACACTGAGCTCAAGCCGGAAGTCGGAGTGGCGCGCGCCAAGAAGCTCATTCTCGAAGACAAGGTCGATGTGCTGATGGGCATTGTGTCCAGCGAAGTGGCCCGGGCTGTAGCGCCCGTCGCGAACGAGCATCGAACGCCACTCATCATAACGCTGGCGATGACACCGGACGTCACGGGCAAGATGTGCAATCCGTACACATTCCGCATTTCCCAGAACGGTCCGCAAAACCTCATGGGCGCATCCATCCTTGCCTCGGGGATGCAAGCAAAGAAATGGAACACGGTGGGACCGGATTATGTCTTCGGGTACCAGTGCTGGGAGTATTTCCAGAAGTATCTCAAGGAAAAGCGGCCCGACGTGCAATTCGCCTCGAAGTCCGAGGCAGTCTATGGTGATGTTACCACCACCGATTGGAAGCCATACATCACCAAAGTTTTGCAATCCGGAGCCGACGGCGTGCTGATCTCGTTATACGGAGGGAATCTCATTGACTTCGTGAGGCAGGCCACTCCAATGGGGCTATTTGATGGGAAGAGGCAAATCCTTATGAACCTTGCGCTCTCGTCCGAGGTAATGTGCGGGCTGGGCGTTAACATGCCGCAAGGAGTGTGGCTCAGCGGCCTGTACTGGTTTCAATCCAACGAAGGACGCACAAATCGCCTGTTTGTGGACACTTATATGGCCGCTCACAACGTTTTTCCGGATTATAATGCGCACGGTGCTTATACCGGTGTCAAGACCTATGCCGCCGCATTCACCAAGGCGGGGAGCGCTCAAAAGGAAGGGATAGTTACGGCGATGAAAGGGATCTCCGTCGATATCCCTGCTGGAAAGCTGACGATTCGTCCGGAGGACCATCAGGCCGTATGTCCAGGGGTGTGGGGTAAGACGGCGAACTTGGACCAAGCCATAAAGTGCCGAATCTTATACCCTCTGAAGATATTCCCGGGCGAGGAGATAGCGGTACCAGCTTCAGAGACGGGATGCAGCCAACCCGCGCGCACTGCATCTCAGTAGCCACCGTCCTGTCTGAATCGTAATTCTAGAAGAAAGTGGGAGGGTTCCGCCTCGCCGGTCGGAGCCCTTCTGCGATTATGCGAAAAAAAGTATTCAGCCACCATTGACCCGCGCCCGTACATGACTTATAGTCACCGAAGACCTATGTTCAGCACGGAGATCGCGATGAGCACTTCCCCGCATACGGCCTCGCCAGAACCTTCTCCTTCAAGCACAAGACCTCCCAACAGGCGTGAGCGCCGTCGAGCTGAGACACGCGATCGAATCGTACGAGCCGCGTTGCATCTTTTCTGCGAACGAGAGGTTGTCGCTACCACCATCGAAGACATTACTAATGCGGCAGATGTCGGCAAAGGGACTTTTTTCAACTATTTTCCCAGCAAAGAGCATATCCTCGCTCATCTTTGCCGGTTGCAGATGGGAAAGATCCGTGAGTGCATTTCCCAGGCCATTGATTCGGCTGAACCTATGGAAAGAGTGCTGAGTCAGCTTGCTGTTATCCTTACCGAGGAATTCGGTCGTTGTCCCACGTTGGTGCCGAACGTTCTTATCCCGTCTTTCGCCAGTGAGGCCATGCGTAGGCAGATGGCGGATAATCTGCACGAGGATCGTCTGCTCGTAGCGGAGCTGATAGCTGCAAGACAAAGAAGTGGCGATATCCGGACCGACGTTGCTCCGGCCGAATTGGCACTCCAGTTTCAGCAGGCGCTTTTCGGCACCACAGTTGTCTGGTCGCTCAATCCCTCAAGGCCTTTGGCTGATTGCCTGAGGAAGATGTCAAATATATTATGGTCGGGAATTCGGGCGGAAGCGCCGACAGAAGAAAGTAACTCCCCCGAAGATCGTAAGAAATCCGGTCGGCCTATCAGAGTGGGCCAATCCTTTGAAAATCAACGGAGAATGGCACCGTGAAAGCACCTCTCGCCGTGGCTCTTGGTTTGGCATGTGTGTTGGCGCTTGTCCTCACGGGGTGTGGGAACAACGCTCCGCCTGCGTTCAACCGTCCTCCCGCGCCGGTCACTGTTGGCCAGGCGGTTGAGCAAGACGTACCGGTGTACATCGACAGCGTGGGCAAGACGGTTGCCCGTGAGGTGGTATCGATCCAGCCCCAGGTTTCAGGGCGAATCACCAAAATCCATTTCAAGGACGGCGCGGACTTGAAGAAAGGCGATCTTCTCTTCACCATTGATCCTCGACCTTACGAGGCACAACTAGCCTCTGCCGAGGCCACTCTTGCTGAGAAGAAGGCCGCCCTGGAATTGGCTAAGATTCAATTCGACCGATATGGGAGCCTTCGCGCTACGAACTCGGTATCGCAGCAGGAATTCGATCAGCGCAAGAATGTCTTCGACATAGCCGAGGCTCAAGTCAAGCAGAGCCAGGCCGCGGTGGAGACCGCGCGGCTCAATCTTGAGTATTGCACCATACGCTCGCCCATTGACGGCCGCGCGGGTCAGCGTCTGGTAGACGTCGGCAACGTTGTGACCGCGTACCTCGGATCGTTCTCTGCTGCGAACACCGGATCGCTCGCGGCTGCGAGCAGTGGGTCAACTGCGGCTACGAGCGCCGGATCGGCCGCGGGAGGAAACACCAGATCGCTTTTGGTCATTCAGCGGTTGAACCCGATCTATGCGGATTTCACGATTACTGAAAACGAACTTACTGAAGTTCAGCGCAATATGGAACTCGGGACGCTTAAGGTCGAGGTCCGCCTGCCCGACGAGCCGAACAAGCCGCGTGAGGGAGAACTCTCGTTCTTGGACAACGCTGTCCAGGAGGGTACGGGAACGGTCAAGCTTCGAGCCACGATCCCAAATCGCGATCTCACGTTTTGGCCTGGGAGGTTTGTACGGATCCGCCTTATTCTGAGTACGCTACAAGGGGCAGTAGTTGTCCCCGCGATCGCACCTCAGATGTCTGCCAAAGGACCGTTCGTATACGTCGTCAAGGAGGATGCCACGGCCGAAATGAGGCCCGTGAAGCTCGGGCAACGACAGGATGAGTTCGTCGTAATCGACCAAGGCCTCAAGCCTGGGGAAAGAGTGGTGGTAGCTGGCCAGATCGGGGTAACCCCCGGGGGTAAAGTTAACTTCGAGAAGCCTAAATCGGTAGAGGATTCACCCGCGGCGACCAAGGAAGACAAGTCATGAACCTCTCGGAACCTTTCATCCGTCGGCCGGTTATGACTGCGGTCTTGACGGTTTCGGTGATCCTTTTCGGAGTGCTGAGCTATTTTCGCCTGCCGGTGAACGACCTTCCCGCGGTTGATTATCCGGTGCTCCAAGTGGACGTGGACTATCCTGGAGCGACCCCGGATACCATGGCCAGCAATGTCGCTACGCCGTTAGAGCGGGCCTTCATGCAGATCAACGGTCTCGAGCTTGTGACCTCCCGGAGCACCCAGGGACACACGACCTTCATCCTTCAATTCGTTCTGGAAAAGAGCATCGATGCTGCTGCCACAGATGTGCAGACGGCGATCTCCCAGGCGGCGGGCAACCTACCCGTTGACTTACCCACTCCGCCGACTATGTCGAAGACCAACCCGAACGATCAACCGATCATGTACATCGCATTGACCACCGATTCGATCACGCGTGGCCAGCTCTATGACTATGGGAGCACCCAGGTCGGTCAGCGGATCAGCATCCTGCCCGGTGTAAGTCGCGTGAACGTCTTCGGAACTAAGTCCGCGGTGCGTATCAAAGCTGACCCGTCCAAGATGTGGGCTCGCGGCATATCCGTTGATGACTTAGCTGCCGCGGTCAGGGGCAGCACAAGTTATACGGGCGCGGGCCAGTTCGACAGCGACGCGGGCACCGCGTTATTGCGCCCTCGAGGCCAGTTGGAAGGCGCGCGAGAGTACGGCGATCTCATCGTTAACCCTGGAAATGCCGCGCCGGTTTACCTGCGTGATGTGGCAGAGGTGACGGACTCGGTTCAGGACGAGCGTATCAATATGCGTTTCTGGGCTCGCGGCTACCCTCCCCCATCCGCCACCGTAGTAGTCGCGGTCTACCGACAAGCCGGGGCAAACGCGGTGGAAGTGGCAAAGAGCATCCGAGAATTGCTGCCACTGATCGGTGCTGAACTCCCTGGGTCCGTACGGATCACGCCGATCTACGACCGCTCGCGGACCATCGTTAATAGCGTCACAGATGTTCAGGAAACCCTTATCATAGCCTTCGTATTGGTGGTGATCGTCATCTTCCTGTTTCTCGGACGGGCCACAGATACCCTGATTCCTGCGGTAGCGCTCCCCATGTCGCTCCTCCTGACTTTCATTGTGATGCGCATGTTGGGGTACAGCCTGGACAACTTGTCGCTCATGGCTCTCACTCTAGCTATCGGCTTCCTTGTTGACGACGCTATCGTGTTCCAGGAAAACACGGTACGGCGAATGGAGCATGGAGAGCGGCCATTGCAGGCGGCACTCAACAGCGCTCAAGAAATCAGCTTCACCATCCTTTCAATGACCGTCTCCCTTGCCGCGGTCTTTATACCATTGGTTTTTATGTCGGGGTTGGTCGGCAGGATATTTCGTGAATTCGCGATTACCATCGTGGTTGCGATCTTCGCTTCCGGGCTCGTGTCACTTACTCTGACTCCGCTCATGTGTGCTCGCATGCTCCAGGCCCGTGGTCGAGGCGCTGAGCGAACTTGGATGGAACGGGTGATCGGAGGCACGGAAAAACGCGTGCTCGCGGCCTATGGCAAGACGCTGTGGTGGTTCCTTCGGAGGCGCCATATCTCAGCGCTGATCTGGATGGCCTGCCTTGCGGGTACCATCCTGATGTTCATGTTTATGCCCAAGACTTTCCTGCCCCCCGGAGACAGCAGCTTCGTCTGGGGCGTGATGATAGCCCGGGAAGGATCGTCTCCCGATCAGATGCGGGCGCTCCAAGACAAAGCGGACGAGATTATCCGAGAGGACCCCAGTGTTAATGCTACTTTCACGATGACGGGGAATAGTCGCTTCTTCGCGGCCAATCAGGGGCTATTGCTCTCGTTTCTCAAGCCACCCGATGAACGCGCCCCTATTCAGGCGGTCGCGGGTCAGTTGATGGGCAAACTGGCCGCAATTCCCGGGGTGTTCCCGTTCTTGCGGCCTTTTCCGGTCCTTGAGATCAGCACCGGCGCGACAGCCCGAACTCAGGGCCAGTACGCGTTTTCGGTGTCCGGCGTCAATCCCGCTCAAGTATATGACGTGTCCACAAAGCTCATGGGGAAGTTCCAAGAATACCAAGGGTTTCAGAATGTATCATCGGATTACTTCCACAATACCCCCAACATTGAAATTGATATCCGCCGCGATCAAGCGAAGACGTACGGAGTTTCAGAAACCAGGATCTTAAACCTTCTGCGAAATGCGTACTCTCAGAATTACCTCTATCTGATCAAGAAGCCGGAAGATCAGTACCAGGTCATTCTGGAGGTCAAGGACACCGCACGCGAGACGCCGAGTGACCTCTCGCTGCTGTACATCAAGTCGGACGACGGAAGGAACCTTGTCCCGCTTAACGCACTGGTCACATGGAAGACGGTGCTCGGCCCTCAGAGCGTGAATCACCTGAACCAGTTCCCAAGCGTCACATTCTTCTTCAATCTTAAGCCCGGGGTGGCCATGAGCGACGCCACGGAGTTCATCACCAACGCCGCGCAAGAGATTGTACCTCCCACTTTGCGATCGGGCTTCCAGGGCGAGGCCCTCACGTTCCGCGATGCAGTCCGTGATCTAACAATCATGATGGCCCTGGCGGTCTTCGTGATGTACGTGATTCTGGCCATACTCTATGAGAGCTATGTCCATCCCGTCACGGTGCTCTCGACTCTTCCTACGGCGCTGGTGGGCGGGCTGGCGACCTTGTTCTTGTTCGGTGAGCAGGCCTCGCTGTACGCATTTGTCGGTTTATTCATGCTGATGGGGATTGTCAAAAAGAACGGCATCCTAATAGTCGATTTCGCGCGTACGCGGGTGGAGGCCGGTGAACCGGCAGAACGCGCCATCCATGAAGCGAGTATGGACCGGTTCCGGCCCATCATTATGACGACTCTAGCCGCGGTCATCGGCGCTGTCCCCATCGCGATAGGTTTTGGGGCGGATGCTGCCTCTCGTCGACCGCTCGGTCTGGTGGTGGTAGGCGGCCTCGTGGTCTCTCAATTCATCACACTGTACATCACACCGGTGATTTACCTCTATCTCGAGGATTTTCAGGAGAAAGTGCTCGACCGTGTTCCCTTCTTTCGGTCGGGACGCGCGCGAATCGGTGCCCCCGCTCCTGTCGATGGTCCTCGCAGTGCCAGAGAGCGGAAGAGCAGCGTTGGATAAGCCTCGCAACAGTGGCTACGGAGCCCTGAATTCCGCGTGTGATACCGATGCGCGGTTAAACAAGTGACATCGGCAAACGCAGCCACCGGTGCAAGGATCAAACTGTGGCCGGCAGGGACGCCGGCCCTACCAGACTGTTCATGGCCCGACCTTTACTCGTAGGTTCCGTCCTATTTTGGTAGGGGCCGGCGTCCCTGCCGGCCCGAGAACGACGGACAACCCCATGCCTCGCTGGACTGTCTCACCACGAACACGATATTAGTTGTTTGAAAGCGAACTCGTATGAAAGCCCATCAAGCGATGTCAATTCTCGCTGGCGGTATAAAGCCTTGTTCCGCGTGTTTTTCCGCGATAGTTGCGGCAAGTTTGTCCAAAGATCTCAGCACCTCGTCACTCGGATATCCCTTGCACAGAACCGGCTCCAGCACTTCCACTTTCAGATTAGGGATCAATGAGGCAATCTGCTCCACAACCTTCGTGCTCCAGCCGTACGAACCGATAATCGACGCAAACTTGGCCTTTGGTCGCAAAATGTTAGCCAGGAACGCGGCATAGGCTGCCAAAGGATGAGCTCCCATGAGTACCGTTGGAGTTCCGATAACGATGGTACCCGCATCAACCAAGGTGATAGCCAGTTTGCCGATGTCGCCACCGGCGAGGTCGAACTGATGAACAGTGACCTCTTTATCCGCAAGTGAGGTCACGAGATGTTCCACCATTTTCCTCGTGCTTTCGTGCATGGACACGTACGGAAGGGCCACAATATTCTTCGGTTGATCTGAGACCCAGTCTGCATATGCATCCATGATGAAGCGCGGTCGGTCGTAGATAGGGCCGTGACTTGGAGCAATCAGGTCTATTTCCCGATCTTTCAATTTAGCCAGGTTCTTTTGGATTATGGTGCGAAAAGGCACCATGATCTCGCCGAAATATCTCTTTGCTGCTTCATACACGCGCGGCTGATCCACTGCATACAGATCCGTAGTGGCGATGTGTGAGCCGAAAAAGTCACAGGAAAAGAGCACGCGATCTTCTGCAAGGTACGTGCACATAGTCTCCGGCCAGTGGACCCACGGCGTATAAATGAATTCCAACGTCTTATTGCCGAGCGAAAGGCCATCGCCGTCTTGTACCGTGATGAAGCGGTCATCAGCAATTCCTAGCAGATCCGCGAGCATGGCCTTGCCCTTCGGCGTTGAGATCACTTTGGCCTGCTCGTATTTGTTCAGGACCTGGGGAATGGCCCCGGAATGGTCTTGCTCCGCATGGTGAGCTATCACGTAGTCGATGGTTTCAATGTTCCCTAATTGAGACATGAGCGTCTGAACCATTGGTGGGTCCACTGAGTCCACCAGGGCAGTCTTCTCACTACCTCGAATGATATAGGAGTTGTAGCTGGTGCCGTCAGGCAGAGGTATAAGAGAATCAAACAGCCGCCTATCCCAATCGATCGCTCCAACCCAATAAATGTCTTCTCGTATCTGTCGCGGCTTCATCAAAATCCTCCTTCTTATCACGTGTAGATATTAGTGGGATGACGACACACTTTAGCATGTCTATGACGCGACACGGAGAAACTTTGCAATCACGCCACATCCAGTTGGATTTTCTGCTTGACGGGTGGGATATTAAAGCTCATAAGTACACTTCAGGGGATTGTCCCCAAACCTTCTACGGTAAGGTATTAGGGCGTTTCTCACACGGGGGGCATCTGAGAAAGCGTTCCACACAGAGCAGGTCTTTGTGAAGAGATAATAGGGGGTCACCGGCCATTCCGAGGGCTATGGCTTGGGGGGACCTACACCCATTTGTCTCAGGAGAGATGTTATGGGCTTATGGAAGCGGCGTAGTCCGAAGATCTATGGTGGGCGAATCGTCTTTGAAAAACTGGAAGAAAGAATTGTCCTGGACGGAGCGGTGAACCCGAATCCGCAGGACGACGCGCCCGGTCAATCCAGCGACACTACCAACACCACCAATCAGCAGACGGCAGCCCCGTCAGGGGGACCGCCCCCGAATCCCGCGGCCACCCCGGATCCTGCTGCTCCGCCGCCGACCGTGCCTGATACGCTGCACGAGGTTCTGCCGACCAATCCTGCCGAGCTTAACGTGATCCTCGTCTCCAATGCGCTCCAGGAGATCGAGTCCATCTCGCAAGCCGCCCAACCTGATGCGAAAGTGATCGAGTACGACGCGCAACACGACGACTTGAGCACGATCAGCCAGAAGCTCACCGACTTGGTGGATTCAACAGGCCAAAGGATCGAAACGCTCGCAGTGGTGGGACACGGCCTGGAAGGCACACTTAGGCTCGGTTCGGATAGGATCGACATCTCAAATGTAGGCGAATTCGAGACCATATTCCTTTCGCTTGCACAGATACTCACACCCGATGCCCAGATCCAGTTCTACGCCTGCTCTGTAGCGGGTAACGGGCCTGGTCAGGCTTTGCTCCAGTGCATCGCGATCTACACGGGCGCTGATGTGTTTGGGAGCGTGGACCTTACAGGTGGGCCACAAGGCGATTGGGATCTCGAATATGCGTCCAGCCCCGCGGTTCTTTTTACAAACCTATTTAGTCCTGACGGCCTGGCAACGGTCCAACACGAGCTGGGCAGCGGCCCACCGGTTGTTACCACCATTATGGCAACGCAACTCGAAGACGATACAGGCATCGACTTGAGCACCAATATCGCAATCACCGAGCCTGACGGTGAAACCCTCACTATGACGCTGACTGTGAATCCAGCAGAGATCAGCTTACTCAGCGCCACCGGCGGTACATGGGACGGGGGCGCACACACCCTTACGCTCACCGGCGACGCAGCCACCATCGATGCCAATCTCAATTCATTGACCGCGGACCTTTACAGCAATTTCAATGGCACAGCCAGCATTGCAATCAGCGTAACCGGCGACGAGGACGGCTCACCGGTTACCGACAGCATCATGATAGACGTTACCTCAGTTAACGACGCTCCGACGCTTGATCCGGAGTCCCCCACGGCAACCACGATTACCGAAGACGACACAACAAACCCCGGACAGCGAATTGACACGTTCATAACTCCTGGCACGTTTCACGATGTGGACGGGGACACCTGCGGCATCGCGGTGTATGACGCAACTGATAATCACGGCCACTGGCAATACAGTCTGGACGGCATTACATGGAATGACCTGTGGTACGCGGGCAGCAATAACGCTGTCCTGCTGAACCTGGATGACTTCGTTCGCTTTGTGCCTGACCAGCAGCAGGGCTCGTCCAATTCGTTCACTTATGCGGCATGGGATCGCACGTCCGGGTCCCCTGGGGACACGGTTAGCGTGACCGGAGGAGGCGACACCCCCTTCAGTACGGACCGAAATACCGCGTCGATCACGGTGACCGACGTAAACGATGCGCCGGCACTGGACAACATCGGCGACATGACACTCTTCCCCATCTACTGCACCGACACCGGCAATATGGGGACGCCGGTGGCTTCTATCATTGGTTCCGCGGGCGGCGACAGAATTACGGACGTGGACCCCGCGGCAGTGGAAGGAATAGCGCTCTTTTCCACCACCCAAACGTACGGGTACTGGCAGTACTCGATCGACGGAGCCGTTACCTGGACTGATGTTGGTGCGGTTTCCAGCAGTTCTGCTTTGCTGCTGAGGGCTACAGACCATGTTCGGTTCGTGCCGGACGGCTCACATTCAGAGATTGATACGATCAGCTTCTATGCATGGGATCAGGCGGTTGGCGCGGCCGGAACCAAGGTAAATGCAGAAACCCGGGGTGGCGAAACGGCATTCAGCGTAGATGCCGAGGACGCAAGCATCACCGTGAATCCGCCGAACGTCGCGCCTACCGACATAGCAATGTCCAACAGCACCATTGGTGAGAACTTAGCGATTGGTACGACAGTCGGTATGTTCTCCTCCTATGATACCGACGGCGGCCCGACGTACATGTATAGCCTGGTTGCGGGCGCAGGCGACACGGACAATGCGTCGTTTAGCATAGTGGGTAACAGCCTCCGGACCGCTGCCGTATTCGACTACGAGACCAAAAGCTCATACAGCATCCGGGTGAGAACGGATGACGGTCATGGCGGGACATACGAAGAGATCTTCACCATCGCTGTGAGGCCAAGCAACGAGCCGCCGACCTTTACGTTCATGCCTCCCGAGCAGACAACGGCCATGGACACGGCTGTGGAACTCAGCACGGCCACTGGTAAGGCAATCAACATCGACGATATCGAAGCCGCTGCCGGTGGCGACCAAGTCTCCGTGCGGCTCACAGCTGTGAACGGGACGCTGAGCTTCGATTCTGGCCATATATCAGGCTTGACCTTCACCATAGGTGACGGCACGAACGATGCGGTCATGCTCTTCAAGGGTCAACTAAGCGCCATTAACGAAGCCTTTTCCCAGGGAACCGGCCTCACGTACAGTCCAAATACCGGATTCGTGGGCCTTGGCGGCGTTCTGGTGTACGTGTCCGATGTGGGTGTAGCCACCAACGGCGGTGTTCAACTGGCCATGAATAAGGTGGATATTCTGGTCGGTTCGCCCGGTTCGGTTCCCACAAATGATGCGAATCCGGTCATCAACCTGCCTAGCGGTCGAGTCATTCCGGCCGAGACAGGTTGGACCATGGGCGGCGCCGATGCGATCTCCATCAGCGATGCAGATGTGGAAACCGACGAAATCGCGGTGACCATTGGCACCAGTCAAGGCACCCTGACTCTGGCGAGCACTGTTGGGCTGACCGTGGTTGAAGGCGACGGGATTGCCGACTGCCGAATACGAATGAGAGGTACGTTGGCTGCCATAAACGCGGCCTTGGACGGGATGGTCTTCGACCCGACCCCGGGCTTCACCGGAGCAGCGACCATCGGCGTTGGGGTGAGCGACCTGGGGAGCGCGAGCGAAGGCGCGATGCGAGCAGTCGGCCCGCTCTATTTGTCCCTAACAGTGGTTGGGGACGTTAATGATCCCCCCGTGGTCACGGTTCCCGGGGCCCAGACCACGGGAATCAATACGCCCATCAACTTTACGTCCATTCTTGTTTCAGATCCCGACGTTGGCGGGAATGACCTGCAAATGAGGATCACGGCCAATCTCGGCATCGTGAGCTTCACGGATCCCGGAACTCTGGACTTCGGAGGCGGCCCCTCGTCCGGGCAAACCATCCGGTTCACCGGGACCTTGACCGAGATCAATACAGCGTTTGCAAACGGTTTCACGTTCATGCCGGCCTTGGACTTTGAAGGATACGGCGGCGTTACCTTCGTCTGCGGGGATCAGGGATATACAGGAATCGGGGGAATCAAGGTCGATGTCAAGTACTTCCCGATCACCATCGGCAGTCCGGCCGGCGCACCCGAGAACCAGGCGCCTGTGATCGGAGCACCGCTTTATTATTATGCACATGACAATGCAGCCATTGTCTTCAGCCCGGGCAATGGGAATGCGATCACGGTCAGCGACCCTGATTGGCAGCCCGGCGACATCATAGGCGTCTCGTTGAAGGTCTATCACGGCACTCTCACCATCGCAAACACCACCGGTCTCTATTTCGCAGAAGATCAAACCACTCCGAATCCTGAGGACGGCGCCGACGACAAACAGCTTTACTTCAGCGGGACGGTTTCGGCGGTGCAAGCGGCTCTAGCCAGTGGGATCATGTATATTGCCGACGCCAATTATTCGGGTGGGGACCGGGTAGAGATCGCGGTCAATGACGGAGGGAGCAGTGGGCCCGGGGCGCTGAAAGGAGACACAGAGTGGATAGACTTCTGGGTCTTCGCGATCAACGAGGCCCCGGTAGTCATTTTGCAAGATCCTACAACGCAGAATGTGAATGAGGATACGAATCTCACTTTTAACGTAGCCAATGGCAATACGATCACAATCTCCGATGTGGACGCGGCCCTGGGCACGGTGCAGGTGGATTTGGGAGCCTCGAACGGGACGCTGACGCTCTTCCAGACGACCGGGTTGAGTTTTGTTTTCTCGGATTGGTTCGGCACAGGCTCAGGTGACGGGACCGCGGACGGCTCTATGTCGTTCAGAGGGACTGTTTCCGCGATCAACGCTGCGCTCAACGGGATGTACTTCACCCCTGCCGCGAACTACAACGGCGCGGCCCAAGTCAACGTGCACGCCAATGACCTGGCCCACTCCGGCAAGAACTATGCCATGCTGGAAGATACCGAAGTGGTTAATGTTCAGGTCAACTCGGTGAACGACGCACCCGTGCTGGACAACGGTCCGATCCGCGAACTGGATGCGATCAACGAGGATCAAGTGGCCTCGGGAGGCACCGATATTTGGGGTCTTCTCTCCGGATCATTTAATGATGTTGACGGCGATTCCTGGGGGGTCGCGATCACAGCCGCGGACACCACAAATGGGACCTGGGAGTATTCCATTGATCTCGGCACGATCTGGTACTCGCTTGGCTCGCCATCAGAGTCCTCAGCCCGCTTGCTGCATGACGATGCGCTCGTTCGATTCGTTCCCAATGCCAACTACAATGGAACCGTAGATCCTGCCATCACGTACCGTGCCTGGGACAGAACCCAGGGAATCAACGGTGGGACGTGGGATATCGCCTTGAATGGCAGCGGCGGCGCCACCGCATTCAGCACCGCTGTTGAGACAGCCTCTATCACGGTGAACCCAGTCAATGACACACCGTCGGTGACGACACCCATCTCCGATGTGACAGTGGCCGAAGATGCGGCTGACACGGTCTTCAGTCTGTATCCGAACTTCCAGGATGTGGAGGACGCGGATAACCAGCTCACCTACACGGTGGTCGCCAATACCAATCCTGGTCTGTTCACGGCCGTGAATATCACCGATCCGACTAACTTCAGGCTGGACTATGCGCCTGACGCAAACGGTACGGCTGATATCACCATCCGAGCCACGGATACAGGCAGCCTGTTCGTTGAAGATACTTTCACCGTCACCGTGAATCCGGACAACGACGCGCCGACCGTCACGACACCCATCGCCGACGTGACAGTGGCCGAAGACGCGGCTGACACGATCTTTAGTCTGTATCCGAACTTCCAGGATGCTGAGGACACGGATGCGCAGTTGACCTACACCGTGGTGGGGAATACCAATCCCGGACTGTTCACAGCCGTGGGCGATCCCTTGGCCGTAACCAAGTGGACCCCTGCGGATTTGGCCGCCGGCGACAAGTTCGGCGATATAGTATCCATCGATGGTGACTACGCGATCGTCGGTTCGATGGAGGATGATGACGGGGCCAGTAATGCCGGTTCAGCGTACATACTCCACTGGAACGGCACGGCCTGGCAGCAACAGCAAAAGCTGAATAGAAGTGACCCGGCTTCTAACGAGGAGTTCGGCAAAGTATCCATAAAGGGGAACCTCGCGATCGTGGGAGATCCCCTGGATAACCCGGGCGGAACCTCACAAGCCGGTTCAGCCTACATTTATAGGTTCAACGGGTCAAGTTGGGTTGAGGAGGCCAAGATATTTGCAAGCGACAAGGCGGCTAGTGACCAGTTTGGTATTTCGGTATCGATAGACGGAGACTATGCCATCGTGGGGGCCCGTTACGATGACACTGCGGGCGGCGCTGACGCTGGTTCGGCCTACATTTTCCACTGGACCGGAGCGACCTGGGAGGAACAAGCAAAGCTCACCGCGAGCGATGGAGCCGCGAGCGACTACTTCGGGTCTCACGTTACTATACGGGGGGATTCTGCGTTCGTCGGAGCCTATTCTGATGATAACGCGGGAGGGACGAATGCTGGCGCAGTCTATACATTCAAACTCAATGGCGCCAACTGGGAAGAACAAACCAAGCTCACCGCCTGGGATGGGGCCGGGGACGACTACTTCGGCTGGTCGGTTTCCAAAGACGGAAACTATCTGGTAGTGGGCGCCTACGCAGATAATACTCCCGCAGGAACGGATGCCGGTTCGGCCTACGTATTCAAGTGGAACGGAACTGCTTGGGAGCAGCAGACAAAGCTCTATGCGAGCGATGGCGCCGCTGGCGATGGCTTCGGCAACCAGGTTTCCATAAGCGGAGACTACTTGGCCGTGAGCGCCTACGCGGACGATACGCCAGCGGGTACGGATGCCGGTTCGGTCTACGTCTTCAAGTGGAATGGGAGCAACTGGGCGGAACAGAGCCACTTCACGCCCGCGGGTACAGCGGCCAACGACAATTTCGGCAATTACGTCGCGGTCAGCGGCAACGTAGCGATTGCAGGAGCTTATCTTGACGATGGCCCGGGGGCGGACGCGGGTTCGATTTATTTCCTCAACTTGACCGATACCTCGAACGCGGTGAGCGATCCAACGCAGTTCAGGTTAGACTATGCTCCCAACGCCGAGGGCTCCGCGGATATCACCATTCGAGCTACAGACACTGGCGGATTGTGGGTTGAGGACACGTTCACCGTCACGGTGAACGCAGTGAACGATGCGCCCGTGATGGATAACGCCGGTGTCATGTCCCTGACTGCGGTGAACGAAGACACTGTTGCGCCAGCCGGAAACAGCGTTGCTTCTATCATAGCCTCTGCAGGGGGGGACCGCATCACCGACTCGGATTCGGGCTCTGTGGAAGGCATTGCCGTAACCACGGTAGACAATACTAATGGAGCCTGGGAGTACTCGATCGATGGCGGAACAATCTGGTCGGCATTCGGCACACCGACCGCGGCTTCAGCTCGGCTGTTGGCGGCTGATGCGCTGGTGCGCTTCGTGCCCGCGGCCGATTACAACGGCCTGATTGACCCCGGCATTACCTTCCGCGCCTGGGACCAGACCGCAGGTTCCAACGGTGGAACGGCCGACGTAACCACAAACGGCGGCACCACGCCCTACAGCACCGCGGTTGAAACTGCCTCTATCACGGTAAACGCGGTCAACGATACCCCTACGGTGACGACTCCCATATCCGACGTGACCGTGAGCGAGGACGCGGCCGACACGGTCTTCAGTCTCTATCCCAACTTCCAGGACGTGGAGAACACAGACGCGCAGTTAGCCTACACCGTGTTCAGCAACACCAATCCCGGCCTGTTCGCGGACGTAGACATCACTGACCCCACGAACTTCACGTTGGCTTACGCTCCGAATGCAAATGGGTCGGCCGATATCACCATACGAGCTACCGATACGGGCGGCCTATTCGTTGATGATACGTTCCACGTCACGGTAAATCCGGTCAACGATGCGCCTGTGTTCATCACAGGCGGCGTCATTCCGCCGATCAGCGAAGATGTTCCGGCCGCGAGTAACACAGGGACCCTCGTCCTCGACATGATCGCGGACACCATATTCGACTCGGACGGTGTCGGAGCCCTTTTCGGTATCGCGGTCACAACCGCGTCGCCCGATGACGGCGTGTGGCAGTATTCGCTGAACAACGGAACATCATGGATTACCTTCGGCGCGGTTTCGGACGCGTCAGCCACGTTGTTGGCCGCGGATGGGTCCACTCGGGTTAGGTTCGTGCCTGATCCGAACTATAGCGGCACCAGAAGCATATGGTACAGGGCATGGGACCAGACCGACGGCCATATGACCGGTGACACAGGCGTGGATGTGTCGATCAACGGAGGCGCGACCGCGTATAGCTCCGTCGTGCAGACCGGGGATGTGGACATCCTTGCTGTCAACGACGCTCCGGAAATCACAGTAGCCGTTGGCCTGTCCACTGATGAGGATACGCCCCTTTACTTTGCCGGCGCGGGAATGCTCGACGTTGTGGACGTAGACGCAGGAGGGGCCGATCTTATTCAGGTTACCTTAAATGTAACCAACGCCACGCTGACTCTGGATGGCATAATTGGCCTGAACTTCAGTTTCTCGGACAGTTACGGTATGAGTTCGGGGGACGGGACCGCAGACTCCTACATGTGCTTCCGGGGTACGCCCGACGACGTCCGTACCGCGTTACACGGCGGCGCCACAGGAATGCGGCTGGATCCCACTCCTGGATTTAGCGGCAGCGTGACCTTTGACATAACGGTCAGCGACCTGGAGCACACTCCTGCACCCGAGCAGACGGATTTCGAATCGCAAAATATCACGGTGAACGCGGTTAACGACGCGCCGGTGTTCGACACTGACGGAGTGACCATACTTACCGCTATCGGCGAGGATGACACAACCAACCCCGGCAACACGGTCGCGGAGATCGTGGCTTCTGCCGGTGGGGATCGAATCACCGATGCGGACCCTGGGGCTGTTGAAGGGATCGCTATAATGAACACCGGGAGCACGTATGGCACGTGGGAGTACTCCCTTGACGGTGGGACTACCTGGAACCCTGTCGGCGCGGTGGACCCGCTCACGGCTCTCCTCCTGAGAGACACAGACAGGGTCCGATTCGTGCCTGACGGCCTTCATGGCGAAACGGCAATGTTTGACTTCTGCGCATGGGATCAAACATCGGGGACAGCAGGGTCCTATGTTGATGTCACGACACGCGGCGGCTCCACTGCCTTCAGCACAAATTGGAAAACTGCCGGGATCGGGGTCTATGAAGTCAACGACGCGCCGATTGCCGGAGCCTTTTCCGGGAGCGGGAACGAAGACTACTACATAGTTCTAAGTGGGTGGAGCTTCAGCGATCCGAACGATACTCCTCCGAATGTGGCAGATCACATAACCATAGCTGCTACATCTAATGGCGGCGTTTATTACGATGCGGACCATAGCGGTGATTTCGAGACCACCCTTTGGGTGGGCTCCACCGTTCCGTGGGCTGATGCCGTGGCAGGCTGGGTGGCGTTTCGTGGAAATCCCGACTACTACGGACCTGCTTCCGTCCAGTATACTGTTACAGATAATGGAGGAACCGTCGGTGGCGGCCTAGACACCAGCAGTCCGGCCAACGTAAGCATTACGGTAGATCCGGTCAATGATACGCCCACCGTCCAGAATGTGAGCCCGTACCTGAACACCGCAGATGCCGCGGGCGTGACCGCGATTAGTTTGCAAGGGAATCCCGGGCCGCTGAATGAGATGGACCAAACGCTCTCCTACAGGATAGCTTTGAACCCCGCCACACTAGTGGGCAACCTGTACAGCGACGCGGCCTGCACCGCTCTTGTGTTGAATGGAGACGTGATTAGTGCTGGGGTGCCGGGGGCTATGCAAGTGACCGTGTGGTACCAGCCGAACGATCCGACGACCTTCACACAGGCCACATTTACCTATGCTGCATTTGACAACGCAGGGAGCCCGGACAGCGACGCGGCGACCGTGACGATAACGCCTCCACCGACGACTTCCGAGGGTGCTTCAACACCGAATCTTAATCCGTCTACTGATTACGGCACCCAATCGACAGGTCTCACCGGCACACAGCCCGGTTCCACCGTGGGTGAGACGCCGTCGGTGACTGGAGGGACCACTGGCGGCACGGACGGCACGCAACTGGTGGCCGGGGAGCCCACCCTGATGGTGCAGCAGGTAGCTCAGTCTACCGGTGGCGAGACTGGGACTTCTGCGGACCAGGCCATGCAAACAGCTCAGGCTCAGTCAGATGCTGCCGCGCAGGAAGCCGCGCAGCAGGCTGCCGGTCAGCAAGCAGCCCAGGGACCCGCTCCCACGGGAGAAGCTCCGCCCGCAGGCGCTGTGCAGACCCCTGGTGAAGCAGTCGCCGGAGGACAGCAAGGCGCTCCAGGCGCTCCCCCCGGACCGGCACAAGGACCGGCTGCCGGACCGGGAGCAGGCGGAGCGCAAACCCTCGTGGCCGGCGCTCCCTTTGTCCCGCCGCCGTTAGTGAATCCGAGCCAAATGAGTGGCATAACTTTCCAAGCAACCACCGGTACTCTAGTAGCGATTGACCTTGGTGGAACCACAGCACCGCCGACCTTCACCCTGGATCAAGGAAGCGCGCCGGGCCAACCGCGGCCGTCCACGCCCGCATACGCGCCTTCTTCTTCCGGGACTACGATCACGATGGATCAAGCGCAGTCTGCCGTAGACAATTGCACACAGAGCCCGGCGTCAGCCCCGGGCGCGGCCGGGCTCTTTGGGCAATAGGAGCTGGAGGAGTTTTGTGGAAGAACCACCGGGGAGGGCCCTTTTTGTGTAAAAATCCCGCGTTTCGCGGGACTACCCGGACCCCTCCTCCAAAAACTCCCGCCTTTTGCAAGCGCTTGCAACCACCTTTTTGTGCCAATGCTCTTTCAAACGGACGAACCGGTCACCGCGACGGGCCGGGAGCAAGGTAGGTCGGGTTGAGCCCAGCGAAACCCGACAAGTTGCTTTGGACATGATGTCGGCTTTCGTCCCGCCCAGAAAGCGGGACTCAACCCGACCTACGGCTGCAGGCACTTCTGGCGCCTGCCACCGCCCTGTTACAAAAATGTAAGGGTCAAAAAAAGCGCTTGCTCGTCTCGGCCTGTTTGGCGATACTATCCGAATTCTGTAATTCCGTGGGATGGAGCGGCCCTTTGTGCCGACCAGGGGGGCTCTGGTGGACGACGAAGGTAAATCCAAACAAGAATTGCTAACGGAACTGGTGGGGGCCCGGCAGAGGATTGCCGAGTTGGAGGCGTCGGAGACGCAAGTCCGCGCAGTTCAGGCAGCCCTGAACGAAAGCGAAGACAGGATTCGGCATCTCATCGAGTCCGCGCCTATAGGCATCCGCATTGCCGCGGACGCGAGATATTCGTACGTGAACCCTGCGTTCGTGAAGATGTTTGGCTACGATAAAGCCGACGAGGTCCTGGGCCGTCCTGTAGAAGATCTCTTTGCGCCGGAAGACAGGAACTGGATCAGAAAACGCCTCGAACAAAGGGCGGTGGGCATCACAATACGTCACAACTATGAGGCCACGGGAATTCGCAGGGACGGGAAATCATTCCCTGTTGACGTATGGGGCACGGCAATCGACTACGAAGGTAGGCTCGGCTCGCTAGCCTTCCTCATCGACGTGACCGAGGCAAAATCCCTGCGCTCGCAGCTCATTCAGTCCCAAAAGATGGAAGCTATCGGCACGCTGGCCGGCGGCATTGCACATGATTTCAATAATATTCTTCAGGTAATCTTGGGCTACTCGGATATGCTCCGCCTGGACAAGAGGTCACCGGAGACTCGTCGCGCGGACGTGAAGAAGATTGGGGATGCCGCGCGGCACGGCGCGGATCTGGTTCGCAGGCTGCTTACTTTCAGCAGACGAATGGAACCGAGCTTGCGGCCCGTGGACCTCAATGCTCGGATTCAGCAGGTGGAGCAACTCCTTTCCCGGACGATTCCCCGAACAATCCAGATAGCTCTGCGCTTAGAAGACAACCTGGAAACGGTGAACATGGACTCATCTCAGATCGAGCAAGCGCTCATCAACCTCGCGCTCAATGCCCGTGATGCGATGCCCAACGGCGGCCTTCTTACTTTCAGCACAGAAAACGTGACGCTGGACGGCGAGTATTGTAGGTCAAATCTGGATGCCCGACCAGGTCCCCATGCGCTGCTGACCGTATGCGACACAGGGCGCGGGATTCATAGAGAGCATCTGGAACGAATCTTTGAACCGTTCTTCACTACCAAGCCGCCAGGGCACGGCACAGGGCTCGGTCTGGCAATGGTTTACGGGATCGTCAAGCAGCATCGAGGCCACATAAGATGTCATAGCGAGCCAGGACTCGGAACCACGTTTGAAATATACCTGCCGGCGGTGGAGACAACCGCAGAGCCTAGCGTCCAAGTAGACCCTGAAGAGCCGGTCGGCGGGCCCGAGACCCTTCTCTTGGTAGACGACGAAGAAACCATCCGTGATCTTGGAAAGAGGCTGCTCACTTGGGCGGGTTACACAGTACTCACTGCTTCAAACGGCAAGGAAGCGCTGGAAGTCTTTTGCGATAAGCAAAGCGAGATCTCGTTGGTGATCCTGGATGTGGTCATGCCGAAAATGGACGGCAAAGAGTGCTTGAAAGAGCTGCTCAAGCTCAAGCCTGACCTGAAGATCATTCTGGCCAGCGGTTACGCGCCTGAAACAAATGGTCCCCATAATTGGCAAGCACGGGCGCGGGCATTTGTGAGCAAACCGTTTGACAGCAATGGGTTCCTGAAGATCGTGCGCGGAATTCTTGACGAACAGGCTGGAGACAGATGCGAGGCAGTTACCTAGGGTAGAGACTCGCAAATAGCTTGCATAATCAATAAAACCGTGTGCGGTAAAAGAATGCGACGTAGACCGGGTCCATGAGAACCATCGCAACCCGCGGAAAGCCCCACCCGTCATTCCCGCGAAAGCCGGAATCTAGGGGTTCCAAGACAGAACTTGAGGGGTGTTCGAGAAGACCGACTGGGATGTTCTCGAAACTGGTCCGCACACTCCTTTCCTGGATTCCCGCGTCCGCGGGAATGACGAATGTCTAGACAGCCTTGGTTATGAGCCCTATTCTTGCGATTCGATGCTAGCAGTGTAGGATGCGGTGAATGAAGTGAACCGCATCGATCGCGGTCTTGTCGCTTCTATGCAGCCATAGGTGGAACTGTGGAAAGCCTCGACAGATGCGGTTCGTCCCGCGCGTAGCGCAGGACTCACCACATCCTACGGATTGAGAAACAATCGCGAAAATAGGAGCGCGCGGCCGTGCGCGCCTACGGTAGTTTGGGAGGGACGTGGCTTCTATTCTTCGCTTGATGTGATGACCTGACCCGTGCCGTACGTGACTCCGCTCAGGCTTCCTGCTGAAAGAAACGCATTGTAGTTGTTAATGAGCCGCTGCACCACTGCCCCAGCCAGCCGCTTGAAGAAGATCATCCCGCCTTGAGGGTCTTTCGTAAAGACTTGATTGAGTTTGTCCTTTTCCACCTTAACCAGCTTGCATGGAGTAAGGCATTCTGCCGTAGCCACATACGCGGGTCGGTCAACCATCCCCGTCCAGCCGAAGGCTTCGCCCGGAACGCTCGCGGTGTAATCTATGCGCCCCTCGGTCCCGATGGAGAGCCTGACTCGGCCTTCCACAATCAGGTAAAAGTTCTTTGCCGGTTCTCCGGCCTTGAAGAGCAGTGAGCCTTGCTCGTGAGCCTCTTCAGTCATGGCCGTTGAGATCGCGCTCACCGTTTCTTGGCTCAGGTCCCTAAACAGGTCCGCTTTCTGGATAATCATGGCTCACACTCCTTTGCGAGAAGTCTGATCCGACGACGATTCACTCCGAAACGTTCCGGAGCCGATCCAGGCCTGCGTGTTCCCATGAAGTTGCCTCGCCTCTCATCCTCCTTTCCCGATTCCCGGCTCGAACATCATTGCAAGACATGAGCGTCAAATGCTCAAACATCTCACATAACCATTGTTGCGTGCCCTCCTCGCGCCGTCAACTCTTTACTGACCGGATACGCCACTTATGGCTTCACGCGTTCCCGCCAAGCCAGAAGTAGCAAAACCGCAACCAACTGAGCCCCGACAGAGAAAACCACCAAGCTGGTCACGGAAACGTCATAAAGCATGCCCATCAGAGCACTTCCCACAAACCAGGAGATCCCGTAGAACGTGTTGAACAGCCCGAAGGCAAAACCCAGCTTGGCCCTGGGAACCAGATCCGCAATAGCTGCTCGTGCGATTGATTCCTGCGCGCCCATGCCCAAGCCCCACAACGCCATTCCGACCAATGCGCCCGAGAAACCTCCCCAAAATGCGAAGGGAGCGAAGAGCGAGGAAAGCGCAATCGCCGCAACCAGTACGGGGAGCCCCAAGCGATCGAATATTCGGCCGAAGATCAAAGCGGCTATCGCATCAGCTCCCATTGCCACCGAATAGAAGATCGGGATCCAGTAGTCCTGAATAACAGCTACTTTCTTGAAGTGATAAGCTACCAGCGGAAAGTCGGCATATCCCGCGGCCACACACCCTATGGCCAGGATGTAAAACCAATAGGCTTTTGGAAAGCCCTTGCTTTGAATCTTTACGGAAGCGGCTTCAAGATCGTGAGGGTTGGGGTAAAGCTTGTACGCTGCAAACAAGACACTCAGGGCAATAAGAGCAGGAATCAACAGGATTCCGAAACCCGTCTGATACCGTCCACTGAAATGGAAGACCGCAGCCACCACCAACGGGCCCAAAATTGCCCCTATCTGGTCAAGAGCCTCATGCAACCCGAATCCCCATCCCCGGCCGATCCGGTCGGATGCGCAGGAGAGCATGACATCACGGGCCGGTGTTCTGATCGCTTTGCCCATTCTTTCGACGATCATGAGAATCGCGGCGACTTCCCAGTGACCGGCCAACGCCAACAAAGGAACCGCCAGCAGATTCATGCCGTAACCCAAGAAGACGATCGTCCAGTACCGTCGCGTCTTGTCAGCGGCGTAACCTGATAGGAGACGCAATCCGTACCCGATCAATTCCCCAAGTCCCGCGATTACGCCGACTGCCGTGGCGCTCGCCCCTAGGATAGCCAGGAAGGGCCCGGTGATACTGCGGGCCCCCTCGTAGGTCATGTCTGAAAAGAGGCTGATAACTCCGATCAGGACCACGAACCCTGTCGCTGCGGAGGCAGATATGTCGCAGATCTTTGTGTCGCGAATCGATTGATCCTGCCCTACGGAAGTATCCATACCGAACCGTTCCTACTCGATTTGTCCGACGGTGTTGTTGCAGCGAGACTGCCGCATGTTCACTTCACCACCAACACAGTGCACGGAACCAGCCGCACCAGGCTCTGACACGTGCTCCCCATGACTCTCTCATAAATGGCTGAATGTCCCATGAATCCGATCACCAAGAGGTCGTATCCCCCTTGGCTGACGAATTCAACGATGGTCTTGACTTCGTGGCCCACGATCACATGCGAGACCAACGTCACTCCGCGTTCCCGAGCCATCTTCTCAGCCTGTGCGATTGCCGCGCCGAACCTGGTATCAGCGGCCTCTTTTTCCTCTACTACTTCCCCGATTGTTCCAGGGAATCGGGGCACTTCTTCCACAGATATGGTGTGCAGTTCCGCATTGGCCAGCGAGGCGAGTAGCAGACCTTCCTCAAGCGCCTTGAAGGATCCTTTGGATCCGTCCAGCCCCACGAGTATCTTCTTCAGCATCTTCAGACTCCTTCCCTGGGAAACTCAGCATGTAATGGAGGACCAAGCACCCTCATTTCCGCCAATCTCCGCCTAGTTCCCCGTGCGTTGGTTGGAAGAACCACTGTGCGATGAGCGTAGGAACCACAGCGCTCCCAATGACCACGGTCACCAGGATTGTGTATTGTTCCTGTGTGATCAATCCGCGGGTGTACCCGAAGAGCGCGGATATGCTGCCGAACGTCAGACCCGTGCTCATCAGGAGCGTTGTGTATGAGCTTGTCCGTTGGGAAAATCCAAACAATTTGGAGAGAGGATATACCCCGACAAATTTGGCCGCGACCTTCACCGCCAGCAAGACACCGATGAGTCCTATACCGGTCGCAATAGCCGGTATCGACACTATTGTTCCGGCCTTGAGAAAATAGAACGGCGTGAGAAGCGCGAACGTGGCAGTACGGAGATGTCTCACCATCTGTCGGTTTTCCTGGAAAAGACCCGCGCAAACGATCCCCAACAGATACGCGGGAAGGACCGCCTCACTGTTGGCATGGGTCGCAAGCCAACCCAAGCCGAAGAGCATGAAGAAAAGCAGCTTTATCTCAGGCTCGCTCACGTGTCCGTTAAAGGTGGCAAAGAACCAGCGAGCAAACCGCGGAGTCATCATGAGCACCAAACAGGTGACAACAGCAAAGAGGATCAACCAGATGCTGTAGTTGGCAAAGAGAATCCCCAAGGCGATGACTGTGCCCAGATCCGTCACAAAACATGCAGCCAGGATAATCTTTCCCAGGTCTGTCTTATTGAGGCGGGTCTCAACCATCACCGCGTAAACAACCGCCACCGATGTGGTGGAAAGAGCGATCCCGCAGATCTTGGAGGCTTCCGAAGTCCACCCGGCGACATAGTATGCGTACGCCATCGCCCCCAGGAACGGCAGCAAGAAGCTGAGAAGACCAATGCCTATGCTTTCCTTGCCGTACTTGCGAAGGACTTCCGGCTCGATTTCAGCGCCGGCCAAGAACGTGAGCAGTATTGCTCCGAAACCGGCCAGAAAGCCGATCCATTCAGGTTGCGGGTCCAAGAGAAGATAATTGCCTCCTATAACACCAACGCATATCTCAATCAAGGCGACGGATATGGCTGTGCGTATGGAAATCAGGCTTGCAACAAGCGCCATGCCGATCCATACCGTCGCCACGAACCAAGTTTGCTCCATCCACTCCTCCGCAGGATCTCGTGGATCGCATCCACACGTTACCAAGATCCTTCCTTGAAACTCTTCCGGCTTCTCTGCGCCTCACCGAGCGCCAATGTGCACAAAACAAAACGACCCACCATACGGTGGGTCGTTGTCACGCCGGACTCCCACCGTATGGTTTCCACGGTAGGAGTCATCAGCCGGTCAGGCAGTTTTATGCGGGGGACTCCATCCCCTCTATTGCGTGGCCAGATTACTGTCTTCCCGTACACAAGTCAAGCTGGACTTGGATCTGCTTGCCGGCCCATTGGCCCAATGTTGCCCGAATGAGCCGTTTCATAATCACAGCGATACATTCCCATCTACCTGGTGGGACAGTCCCGCGAAGCGCGGGATTGCCTGTCATTCTTTAGGGAACATTGGTGTGCCCTGAATAGACAGGCGAGACGCCTGTCCCACCGGAGCCACTTCGGGCACGCCTGCCCAAACTATGTCGCCGAACTTACAAACAAGAGTATCTAAAGATCATCGACTCCGGTTGCCGAAACGTGTCTTGAACGAAACGAGTGCAGTACATGTGCCGGAGGCTCATATCCTGGTCTGGTGTGTTCTGCAATCACGTCGATCGAGATACCGCCCCGAGGATTCATGCGTCCCAAGACCCGAGCCCACTTCGGCTCGCATGTCTTAACCAGATCGTCGAGGATGCGGTTGGTGATCTCCTCATGGAACATGCCGGTATTGCGGAAGGAAAAGAGATATAGCTTCAAGGACTTGGACTCCAGGCACTTTTGGTCCGGCACATAGGCGATCGTGATCCTCGCGAAATCAGGCTGGCCTGTGATGGGACATACGCTGGAAAATTCCGGGCAGTGGAATTCCACCACGTAATCTCTGGCCGTATACTTGTTCGGAAACGTCTCCAGAACAGCCTTCTCTGGGCTGTCGGGATATACGGTCTTACTCTGCTTAAGAAGAGTGATTCCAGGTATCTCTTTGTCTGACATGACCTCTTCCTATTCGTGGCAACCATGCTAAGCGCAGGGGGTCTCGCTGCTCGTGTCGGCCTGGGCCTTGGGCAAGGTGAAGCTGATCCGAAGACCTCGCTCATCTCCGGATTCTATCCATATCCGGCCATGGTGGCTTTCCACAATACACTTGGAGATGAAAAGCCCAAGACCTGTGCCCGGCACAGATCCCGGCCGGGGAACCCGAAAGAAGCGACGGAAGACCTTTTCTTGGTACTGGGGCGGAATCCCCACACCATTGTCCGCGACGCAGGCCATCACGAAATCAGGCTCGTCGTGAACCCTGACAATGATGCGCGGATCAGGCACTCTGCCCATGTGCACCATAGCGTTATTGATCAGATTGTCCAGCACTTGCACAATTCGGCGCCGATCCCCAACGATCTGCACAGGCGTGTCCCTGAGGTGCAATTCTAGCCTGATTCCTCTCTCTTCGACCAGCGGACGATATCTGTCAATCACTTCCTTCACTGTGACGTCGAGTCGGATGGGATTCCACTCAAGCGGCAGATTTTCATGTTCCAGGTATCCCGATATATCATGGAGGAAGTCTTGGATCGTGTTCGACGCGCCCGATAGATGGTGCAGAATTTGATCGATCCGCGGGTCGGTGGGTATGCGGACCCAGGTCCGCTTGAGCATCCTTACAAACCCATCAACGGCGACCGCGGGCGACTTCAGGTCATGGGCCACCATCTGGATGAATGCTTCCAGTTCGGCTATCTTCTCGTTCGATCGGGAGACAGCCGCGCAGACCCGTTGGTATGCATTCCGCCACTTCACAAGATTCCGGATTTTCCACTTTAGGACATCAAGATTCAGAGTCCTGGCCATGCAATCAGCCGCGCCCAATTCCAATGCTCGGATCTGAATCTCTTCGTCATCTGCCAGCACAAGCACCGGGACCGCAAGAAGGCTCGATTCTCGCTTCAGTTGTTGACACAATTCCAGAGCCTGCTCTCCCAAGACGTCCACGATTATCAAATCGGGAGAGTAGCCGACAGCCCACCCCACTGTGTCCCCGCGAGCGAGCCGCGTGCCGACATCGTATTCTACGCCCAGGACCTGCTCCAAATAGGCCACTCGACGCGCCTCATCGCCGCATATGAGGATCTTCCCTAGATTGGGTGCGGTCTCTGCCATTTTGTGCCGGCCTTATGAGGGTATAGGACTGCCTCTGGCGAGGCGTGCTTCACATCGTGGCGCGTGAGGAGACCTTATAGTACTACCTTATCCGAGGATGCCATGTGTCTGCAAGTCTTAATGGGTTTGGCACACAGGAGGCCGGCGAACGGTCCAACCGCGAGCTCTTGGGCGCCCTACGGCTTCTGCTCTCTCGCGAACCGCGCGGCCAAAGACCTTGACACATGTGCGTTTGTGCAATACACGTTCAAAGTTAACCTCTGCAGCAAAACTGAAAAGAGAAGCACCGAACCTGCCGCCACTATGAAAGAAAGGTGTGGTAATTACCGTGAAGGACAAGACCAGCCCTGACTATAGGAAATACATGAGAAGACCCGGATCGCCGGAACCTGAAGTTGACCTCGACTTTTCTGCCGCCGGTACAACGGCCGATGACATCCCCTGGGCTGAGATTTTGCCACAAGAAAATGAGACGGCTGTGCGACCGAAGACTCAGCTCCAGTATTCTCAAGTGGCATGGGAAGATCTTTCCGCTGCGCCACTCGCGGAGCTTGAACCGTTCCTCGCGGATTCAAGGACGCTTGACCCACCTCCCCTGCCCTTCTTGCTCGCAGCTGCCTGGATGCTGTTCGCACTACTTGCCCTATAGACTCTGTCTTACGGCCTACATCTCCAAGTGGCAAAGATTGGGAAGAAGTTGTGATCGCAACGGCGTTTCCTTGACAGACAGGCCCGTTCTTGGTAAGAATCAACCGGTTCTGCCTCTGTCAGTTGAGCCGCCGGACTCATGATCCGACCTGGGGGAGCGTTACGGGACACGGCACTGTTTCGAGTGTCGGTGAAGGCACACGTATTCGCGTGGGCACTCGACGCAGAATCAGACGGCCTGCTGGAGTGGCCAAAGACGCTTCGACCCCAGGTGCGTGTGTGGCGGAAGCACCAATCCCAGCTTCCATCTCCAGGTCCCCGCGACTCAATGCACGTTTCCGAACGTGACAAGAGAATTCCCATCGGTTCACAGAGGCGCTACAGGCTTGCAACACACATAGCCACAAGGAGGTAGGGAGCGTGAAGGTCTTGGTGCTGGACAACATATCCGAGGTTGGGGTGAAGATTCTGCGCGAAGCTAAAGGCATTGACGTTGATGTCAAGTCCGGTCTGAGTCCCGACGAACTCAAGTCGATTGTGGGACAGTATCAGGGCGTTGCCATCAGGGGCGCAAGCAAGATCACCGCTGATGTCATCGCGGCTGGTGAAAACCTCCGGGTTGTGGGACGTGCCGGGACCGGGCTGGACAATGTGGACATCCCCGCTGCAACGAAACGGGGCATTGTGGTGATGAACACCCCGGGTGGAAACTCGGTCACCACCGCAGAACACACTCTCTCCATGATGATGGCGCTCAGCCGCAATATCCCCCAGGCCAGCGCTTCCATGAAGGCAGCCAAGTGGGAGAAGAAGAAATTCGGTGGCACCGAGGTGTACAACAAGACCCTCGGCGTAGTGGGCCTGGGAAAGATCGGCTCCATAGTGGCGGACAGGGCCACAGGGCTGGGGATGCACGTGATTGCTTACGACCCTGTGTTGTCCGAGGACCAGGCCCGGCAGATGGGCGTCAGGCTGGTTTCGCTCGATGAGCTTTTCAAAGAAGCGGATTTCATCACGCTGCACGTACCGCTCACCGACGACACGAGAGGGCTCATCAACGCTAAGAACATTGCCAAGATGAAGAATGGCGTCCGCATCGTCAACTGTTCACGGGGACCGGTCGTGAATGAAGAGGACCTGGCCGATGCCGTAGAATCAGGCAAGGTTGCAGGTGTGGCTTTGGACGTGTACCCAGTGGAACCACCCGAAAATCGCCGCCTCATAGACATGGACAAAGTTATCTGCACCCCGCATCTGGGTGCGTCCACGAAAGAGGCCCAAGAGAACGTTGCCGTGGCCGTGGCAACTCAGATACGCGATTTTCTTTTGTACGGGACCGTGCTCAATGCGGTCAATGCTCCCGCGGTCTCCGGGGAAGCCCTTCTGGTCTTGCGGCCGTTCATCGACCTCTCCGAGAGACTTGGACTGTTTATGGGCCAGATCGTCCGTAGCGGCATCAAGAGCGTACGCGCGGAATTCTGCGGCGCTGTGAGCGAGATGGATGTCAAACCTATGACCACCGCCTTCCTGACCGGGCTCCTCACACCTGCGATGCAAGACGACGTCAACCAAGTCAATGCGCCCGTTGTGGCGGCCGAACGAGGCATCGTGGTGTCTGAGACTCGCGTGAGCAAGGCGGAGAATTTCCTATCGCTCCTGCGATTCCTCGTGGTCACCGAGAATCAGGAGCACGCGGTTGAAGGCACGCTCTTCGGTCGAACTGAGCCCCGAATGGTCCGGTTTGGGCGCTTTTCGGGAGAATTCGACCTTTCAGGCAACCTCTTACTCATAAGCGCTACGGACAGGCCGGGGGTAATCGGCGGTATCGGCGCGGCCCTGGGCGCGAGACACATCAATATTTCTCACTTTCAGTTTGCACGGCTGGAAGAAGGAGGAGAGGCCCTCCTCTTCCTGAACACGGACTCCAGGGCGGACGACCCTTCACTGGAGACTCTCAGGGCGCTGGAAAACGTCAAATCAGTCCAACGTCTCACTATTTGATTAAGGTTCATGCTCAACATCAAGGACTTGTCACGTCCTGAGCTGCCTAAGCAGGACAACTACGAACAAGCGCTCAAGATCGGTCTGGAGATATTTCAACGAAAGGACCCGGCACGTGTGGCCGCGCGTGCCGGAGCCAAGTACGAGGGGCGTTCGGTCATTCTGCCGCACCTGGAGCGAGAGATAATCCTGGAAGTGGGCTCGCTCCGGTTCACGGTCTCCCCGACCGGAGAAGAGGCGCCCATATGGCTGGCAATCCTGGCGATCCATTACCTGAACAACGCGGAGGGCAAAATCCCCGCCGGGAAGTTGAAGCACTTTAGAGAGTTCAAGGAAGGGCATTTCTACGAACCTGCGTTCAATCGCAGGACCAAGGAGATCCTCATCAGTGTTTTCGGCCAGGTCCCTGCCCCCATGATTGAAGCCGCTCGCAAGCTTGGCGGTAAGATCCTCGATCAGGGAGATGCGTCGGTGGAACTGGCGTACTTCCCATACTTGCCCATTACGTGCATCGTGTGGAAAGGCGACGAGGAGTTTCCTGCAGAAGCAACCGTGCTGTTCGATCAGACCGCAGACCTCTATTTCAGCGCAGAGGACATGGCCGTGGCAGGACAAATGGCCGTTCTGGAGCTGCTGAAAGCAGCCAGGAGCTAAAGAACTTAGCGGCCGCGGGATGATTCCGAACCGATCTCACCCTCCCCTGTCCCCTCCCATCAAGGGAAGAGAGTTGCAAAACCCTCTCCCCTGGCGAAGAGGGAAGAGTTAGGGGGTGGCCAGCTTCTTGCGAGGGCGCAAATCTCAGTGCAGATGCCTATGAAAGTCGTCTGCGTGAGGCACTCCGGTTCGGATCTACGTATGGGGAGGTTTGGAGGGGAGATGAGTCTCCCCTCCAAATTATTGCGCAACGATGCGCTCTTGCTGCCAGTCTCCGAGGCGAAGCCACGGAGTGCTTGCCGAAGCCGAGGACTTTCTTGATTCGTTGTGGCTCTCTAGCTATGGTAGTTGCGATAGAGCTTTCTTTTCCGGAGTGTCGTGAGCAAATTAATACCTGCAAAAGGGAAGTTGAATTGTGAGCGAGGCACACGATGAAGATAGCGGTATCCGGAAAAGGCGGTGTGGGAAAGACAACGCTGGCCAGCCTCCTGGCCAGGTATTGGGCAAGGAAGGGCTATCGCGTCTTGGCGGTGGACGCAGACCCGGATGCTAACCTTGGTTCCGCGTTGGGGATCGACACCACTGGCATTGTGCCCATAGCCAAGATGGAAGAGCTTATCGCGGAGAGGACCGGCGCGAAGCCTGGAACCGTGGGTGGGTTCTTTAAGATGAACCCCAAAGTGGATGACTTGCCAGAAGCGCTTGGACGGGACAAGGACGGCGTTCGGGTGCTCGTCATGGGTACCATCAAGAAGGGCGGCGGAGGCTGCGTTTGTCCCGAGAGCGTAATGCTGAAGGCGCTGATAACTCATTTGGTCCTGTACCACAAAGATCTCGTGATCCTGGACATGGAAGCCGGGATCGAGCACCTGGGTCGCGGCACAGCGCAAGGAGTTGACCGACTCATCATCGTGGTTGAGCCCGGTCGTCGGAGCATCGAAACCGCGGCCAAGGTGAAACAACTCACTCAGGATATCGGGCTGCACAAGGTCGTTGCGGTCGCGAGCAAGGTCCGCAATGAGAAGGAAGAAGCCTTTCTCCAAGTCAATATGGATGGCATTCCCCTGATTGGGGTTTTGCCTTTTTCCGAAGAGATCGCGACTGCTGACCTGGAAAGTCGGCCCCCTGATTTGGATGATCCCGCGATCTTTGCAGCTGTGGAAAAGATCGCTGCTCGGCTGGAAGCCGAAGCGTAGTCCTATGAAAGTCGCCGGCATGAGGTAACCCCTGCTTGGGTTCACGTATGGGGTGATTTGGAGGGGAGATGAGTCTCCCCTCCAAATGATTGCGCAGCGATGCGCGTCCTATCTCCGAGGCGAAGCCCCGGAGTGGTCGCCGGAGCCGAGGGCTTTCATAATTCGTTGTAGCTCTCTCACTTTGGGAGTTAGTATGAACTGCTTGTCCGGACCCTTTGCGGAGTCCTGAAGATTTCCGATCGTTTATAACAAGGAGGTATGTATGGCAGCCAAGATCATTAGCGGCAACGAAGTATCCCAGCAACTCAAAGACGAAATGAAAGAGGAAGTGGCCCAGATGAAGGCCAAGGGCATGGAGCCCTGCCTGGCGGTCATCCTGGTGGGTGGCGACCCGGCTTCCAAGGTCTATGTGGCCAACAAGAAGAAAGCATGTGAATACATCGGGATCAGGTCCCTGGAAACCATGCTTCCCGAGGACGCCACCACTGAGCAACTTCTCGATGTGATTGACGGGTATAACAAGGACAAGTCCGTCCACGGCATACTCTGTCAGCTTCCGCTTCCCAAACACATCCCTGAAACCAAGATCCTCCGGTCCATACTCCCGGAAAAGGACGTAGACTGCTTCCATCCATTCAACGTTGGCTTGATCAGTATCGGCGAGGTTCGCTTCCTCCCGTGCACTCCCGCGGGCGTAATCGAGCTCATCAAGCGAGGCGGGTTCGAGACCGCGGGAAAGGACGTGGTGATTCTTGGTCGGAGCAATATCGTGGGGCGGCCTTTGTCAAACATGCTCGATCAGAGAAACATGAACGCAACCGTGATCATGTGCCACACCAAGACCAAGGACCTCAAAGAGAAATGCCGCGCCGCGGACATCATCATCGCGGCTATAGGCGTGCCTGAATTTCTCAAGGGTGACATGGTGAAGGAAGGTGTGGTGGTGATCGACGTGGGTATCAACCGCGTCGATGCACCAGGCACGGAAAGAGGCTGGAAACTGGTCGGCGACGTGGAATACGACGCGGTCAAGGAAACAGCCGCGGCAATCACACCGGTTCCGGGTGGCGTGGGCCCCATGACCATCGCGATGCTCATGAAGAACACTCTCACCGCAGCATACGAACAATACGGCAAGTAGAGCGATTCCGCTCTCGAAAACCATACTCCCGGGGAATGCCTCGTGAATGAGGCCTTTCCTCGGGGGCTGTCCGGAATTAGTCTGACGTTGTCGCTGCCTCACACGGTCGGACACGCTCGAGCCCATCCCGCCAAATCATCGCGCGTTCAGCAAGTAAATTATTGTGGTTCTCGGAAGTCCTCACGTTTTGCAGTTTGAATCCAATGAACGAAGATCGTGTCATGGGTGCCACTGCTGGCATGCCCAGCAGTGCCTGCAAAAGAAACACTGCTGGGCAAGCCAGTCCCGGGTCGCGCGGGAGCACCCGCAAGTGAATTCGTGCTTACTTTCGAGACCTGCTATAGGTATTATATTCACGCAGGGTTCTCAGCGACAAGTACAAACACCCGAATATTGGCAGCGCATTATGGGAACTGGGGGAGCACGCTGAGGATGCCGCGGGCGCGCTGGACATCTTTTCCGATCTGCGCGACCAGCTCGTCCGGGCCCTTGAAGGCCATCTCGGTTCTGAGCCTGTCCACCACATAGACCTTAACTATTTCGCCGTACAGATCCTCGTTGAAGTCCAGGATGTGCACCTCATAGGAGACCCGCCGGTCCTTGAAAGTGGGATTCCGACCGATGTTCATAACCGCGGTGTAGGTTTTCCCGCGAAGCTTGCAGTAAGCGGCATACACGCCGTGAGGAGGAACGAGCTTCTCTTCAGGCCGGATATTCGCCGTGGGAAACCCAAGGGCTTTGCCTCGATGGTGCCCGTGGATCACTTTTCCTTCGATGGTGAACTCCCGACCCAGGAGTTCATTCGCTTCGCGGATTTCGCCTCGTAGAAGATGTTCTCTGATCCTGCTCGACGAGACCCTCTTGTCGCCAATCACCGTGCACGGCACCACGTGAACTTTGAAACCCATCTCCGGTGCAAGCGCCTTCAAGGTTTCGGGAGTGCCTGCCCTGCCCTTCCCGAATCGGTAGTTCTCACCGATAAAGAGCTCCCGTACGCCAAGCTCCTCCACCAGCACGTTGCTCACGAATTCTTGGGCTGTTTGCGCAGCGAATTCGAGAGTGAACTCCGCGGTCACCAGAACGTCCACACCGAGGTGCTCCAGTATTTCAGCTCGTTCATCGAAGGTGGTGATGCGCGGGATCGCCGGGGCTTTGTTGAGCACTACGCGCGGGTGGGGATCGAAAGTATATACCACCGAATCTCGTTTCCGCGCTCGCGCGGCTGCCACGGTCCGCTTCAGGATCTCCTGGTGCCCCAAGTGCACGCCATCGAAGTTGCCCAGCGCCACGCTTGGAGCATTGAACTTGTGATAGATCTTTTCTCTAACCCGAATAATTTCCATGTTGAAGGTGGTCAAGAAACCTGCCAATCCTATTTGTCAGTCTTGCCGGCGGTTTCACCGCTCAAGCCGGTGAGGTCCGCAGCCTCTGAAAAAACCGGCCTTTCAGATTTGGGAAACGGTTGCTCCTCCGCTGCTTTCAGAGAATCGATCTCAGCGCACTTCTCTTCGAGGTCCTGTCTGAGCTTCGCGTTCTCTGCATGAAGCTGCCTTATGTCCTTATTCAGATTCTCCACGACCTGTTGATGTTCCTGGTCGGTCTTGAGCAGCTTCTTCCGCTCTGACAACCACTTGTAATGGGTGATGAAATCCCCGATTGCCGCGATGATGATCCCCAGCGACACGCAGATAGTTACCAGCTCCCAGAAAGCCAGCGTCACCGGCTCGGTCAAGCCGAAATAGGTGATCCGGACGGACACATCTTTGTTCATCATGAACAGGGATATGATCAGCACCACCACGGCCAGTTCGATTAATCTCTTGATGAGTCTCATGTTCGTGCCTCGCGCTCGCTCAGTGGAAATAGACGGTGGAATCCCGCTCTCAGCTTACGGCTCGTTTCCAGAAAGTGTTCAGGAATGACCCTTACGTCTGCCAGCACGGGCATCACGTTGGTGTCTCCCCTCCAGCGAGGCACCACATGGTAGTGGAGGTGTTCCTCTATGCCCGCGCCGGCCTCCACGCCAAGGTTTAGTCCTACGTTAAAGCCCGCAGCTTTCATGACATCCTTGATCACTGTGATCGCTCGGCACACTTCCTGGATGAGTAGCGCGTTCTCTTCCGGGCTCAGGTCGCATAGATCGGACACGTGACGGTAAGGGCTTACGAGGAGATGGCCGTTGTTGTAAGGATACTTGTTCATCATGCTAAAAGCGCCCTGGGCACGATGCACAATCAGGTTTTTGTCGTCTTCGTCAGCAGAAGGTTTGGTGCAGAAGATGCACCCAGGCTCCTTCTTCTTTCCCACAACGTACTCGATGCGCCAAGGCGCGTATAATCGTTTCATTCAGCTTACACCAATTGCCACAGTTCAAAAGCTACAACGAATTATAAGATTTCTCAGCATCGACGAGCACGCGTAGGACGTGGCGACCCCGGACCTGATCCGACGGGATCGCATCAATCGACCCAAGACCGCGACCGATGCGGTTCTCTCGCGGGACGCAGGATCACCGCATCCTACATACTTGATATGCCGGCATCCTGTGCAGCTCACTGCCGCTCAACGGGAACAATGAGTGGCTGGATGCGATCGTCCTCGATTTCCAGCACCCCCACGGTCCCGGCTGCGCCGAACCCTCGACTAGCTGCAGTCCCGGGATTGAACATTTGGGTACCGTTCACCTTTCCCCAGAAGGGGACATGGGTATGCCCGTAAACGATGAGGTTGGGCTTCGGGTCATCAAATCGCGCGACGATCCGCTCTTCCAGCCCCTGCCGTGCTCCCCAACCGTGGATCAGTCCTACGCGTAATCCCGCGGCCTCGATGATTCTAGTCTGAGGGATCGCCCCAGCGACTTCGTAATCGTCCATGTTCCCGCAGACGGCAAGGACTCCCCGCTCCTCAAGCCTCTCCAAGACACGCGCGGTCACGATGTCGCCAGCATGTAAGATCATGTCGGCGTCAGCAAAGAGCTTGTCGAGTATGTGGTCCAGAGTCTTATCCGGGGATCGCAAATGGGTGTCGGAAAGTGCCCCGATTTTCATTTCACCTTCTTGTCATGCCTCTACCCTGCGGATGCACCATTTGCCGAACGAAGATGCAGGTCGCCCCCCACGAGCAACTTTTTCCCGGCAATAACCACTATGCCTCCCACGGATTGATAATTCGCAGCTCGGTCGAGCACAAGTGAGGGGGATTGTCCCTTGCTCAGACGCATGCCGATGTCCCTGGCGAAGGCCGACGCCCAACACGCAGACCTCGATAGGACCGTCACCGAATGCGGGCCTCTTTCAGGCACAAAGGTCGCGATCCCGTACGGGTTCCTCAGTGCGGGGAGCGCCAGGATGATCTTTTCGTGGAGGGGTGAGCCTTGTGCGTACAGGCAAACGTCGAGAGGAGCTGAACACCGAATGAAGGTGTCCCCTCCGCTGGACACCACCACGTCTTCAGATTCAGGCGCCAGATCCCGGCCCACCAGATCAGCCATTGCCCCGCTCACGCACGACATGGGGGCCACCCCGGTCGACTGGCTGGAAAGGTCGCTGTACCGTACGATTTCGGGCGCAGAACCGTAAATCTGGATAGGCGCGGGCGCTTCCCTGAACGCGGGGTGCTGGCGCAGGTACTCCTCCAGCTGGTACCGGTACCGAAAAACCGAATCCTTGGCTTTGGCACTGAGGTCAGTAAGTGCCTGCACGTGCAGATTGGTCTCTCGAACCTCGACCGTGAAGCTCACGGCCTGGTCGATCCGCAGGTTGTTGCGGTAGTTCTTTCTCTCGTAGATGTCATAAATGGACGGCATGGACTCTATCCGCGCATAGGGTGAGAGAAGTTTGTTGAATCCTATGGCTCACTTATCGGTGATTATTCATCGCAGCCCGCGACGGTGTCAAGGACATTTTCTTCACCGATACCGTGCCCTTCAGCGCCCCGGATTCAGCGAGCGAATCGCAGAAGGCATTCCAAACGATGTTCTACCTGCGACCTTTTTAGTCCCCCCGTTCCGATACTCGCCCTTGCATGATCTGGTCCAGGTTGTACGCCCGGACTTGGCTGCGCGAACTGAGAAATGAGAGCCAGTCCGTCTTCTGCCGCTCGAGGGTAATCAGCCAGCGTCCGTTCAGACCTGGGAGCTCGTCCACTGCAAAATCAGTGATCATTCCCTGGATTTTTGGGGTCTTCCACTTCTGCTCCAGGGCATCGCCGTTCCACGCCAGCCCGACGACCACTCCGTCTTCCAACATCTTCGTACGACTCAGAAAGCGTCCCGTCTTAGAACTATGGCTGATCGCGAGGATCTGATACACTCCGTTGCGCTGTAAGTCCAGCGCCATGATCCGAGGCCGCATGAATTCTCGCTCCTGAGTCTCGTCCGCTACAGGGTTCATACGAGAATCGACCTTGTCCTCCATGCCGGTCAATCTGAGCACAATATCAGACCCGCCGTAGTAGTCCGCCGATCGGTAGAGTCTTTTGCCGTCGGGAGAATAAATGCGTAGCTTGTCTTCTCGATCGTACACGGCTATGAGGGGTTTCCGGTCGCCGCGCAGGTCGCCGATTGCAAAGCCGAAAATCGGTATCTTGAGGGGCACGCCGAATCGGTCTCCCACGGCGACTTCGTTCCCTTTGTCTTCCATACGAAAGACGGGGCCGTGGTAAATCGCGTTCAACGATCTTTGCTGACCAAGAAGTATTGGACCTTGGGTTGGATAGAGGATGCTTCTGAGATAGTAGGGGAAGCCTTCAATAACCGGGACGAGCTTGTCCTTTCGGTACTCCAAAACAAATGAAGTAATAGCCGCCCGGTTTTGAGCCGTCACATAGATGCGACACGGCCCCTTCTTGCCTGTCGGGATCACGTCCACGCTCTTCAATTCCAGCGCAGCGGGCGCGTACTGGGCGAGCAGCTTCAGCTGTTTGTCAGCAAAAGCATAGAGATAGACTGTGGTCGGGTCTATGATCACCACATTCTTGCCGCCGCTTCCGGTAACGTCTCCAATGGCCATGCCTATGCCCAGAACATTGAGAACCTCGCTTCGCCATACGTCGTCCTGCTTCGCCTTTTGTCCTTGACCCGCAGCCGCTCCCCACCAGACACGTGACATGGGCGCGGAGGCCGGAGTTAACGAATCGGCTCCCGCGGTCCTCGAAGCTCCTTCTGACGCCGGACTCATCGCGCCTGCCAAGACACTAAGCAAGGAGCAGACAAAGACAACGCCCACCCCTACTGCTAATTTCCTGAAAAGCGACACGAAATTAATCAAGTAACACACCCCGACACTTCAGTCTCACACCTTCTTTATCAGGGTTTCGGTCACAAGAAAAGACCTGTGACCAACCGGGCGCTCCTAAGAGGCCCATCGGAGAAGACGAGGATGAGTGAAATCAAGGAGGGAAGCAGAAAGCTCTATCAAATGAAGTACATATACCTATGATCCAGGTCCCTGGAGACCCCTTGCTTGCGCGCAATTGAACAAAGGTCGGCCAGGCTCACCGAATTATAGTACTGCACCAAAAGCTCTTGCGTTTGCCGCCATACGTGTCGGGTGATGCAAGACGGCAGGATTTCGCAGTGAGCCTTCTTGGCATCGTCGAAATTCAGGCACTTCACCGGCACGATAGGCCCCTGAGCGGCCTTGATGATGTCTCCCACGCTGATTTCAGACGGCTCTTTGGCAAGCATGTACCCACCCCGGGGCCCTCTTCGGCTCTTGAGCAGGCCTGCCCTGAGAAGCTTGTTGAAAATCTGTTCGAGATAGCGCTGAGAGATCTTCTGTCGCCGAGCAATATCCTTGATCTGCGTCGGTTGCCCCCCGCCATGATAAGCCACGTCGAAGAGCGCTCGCACGCCGTATCTACTAGTTGTTGTTATGCGCATCATTTTTCCCTGGCAACGCGCGAAGCGTTAATAGTACCGATTCCATTATGATTACTTTACCGATGATGTCAAGATAATTGTACGGTAAAAACTGTGGCTTTCGCCGCGTCCTTCGCCCAATGGCCCTGTCCCGGGCCTTGACAGTTCCAAATCAGTCATTAACTGAACAGAGGATTGATGGTCGGGCTTCCCTTCGGCCGCCGAGGAACGGCATTCTCGGCAACGCCTACTTTGGCGCTGCAACGAAGCTCCGTCCGTAAACGGAAAGGAGATCCGTTCCGCAGAGCGAACCACGAGGAGTGCGCTGAAAAAAGGCGAGAACGTTTGACACGGCTTCTTGCTCGTGTTAGAAATTAAGACTTGACCAATTTCTTGGAGTACTTCTCATGGGGAGCGTCGTTAAGAAGCGCAGAAAGAAAATGCGCAAACATAAGTACAAGAAGCTAAGAGCGCGTTTGCGCCATAAGAACAAGTAGGAAGGATGCCTGTGGTCCCGAGCGGTCTCTTCACTTCTACCGATCTGGCGACCATTTTCCGAGCGGCATCCGTCGCGGAAAAGCTAACGGGCACGTTCTTTGACTTGGCGAATGACGAGTGGACCAGGAACCCGTACGGCGTCTTCACGCGCAAAGCGGTGGATTCGACATTGTACCGGGAGGACGTATTCGCACAGGTGGTGCTGTGTTCGGCTCGGAGACCGGTTACCCCTACAGTCCCGTTAGACGAGGGATTCGCTATCGTGCTCCAGGACCCTACCATCCTGCGTGCGCTCCTGCGAGCCGGCAGCCCGGATTTGTGGACCTTGATGCTGTTTGTCTTGACACACGAACTGGTCCACATAGTTCGTTTCCGGAAGTTCCAGATAGATTGTCTGGCGCCCGCTTCGGAGACGGAACGCGAGGAAGAAGAACAAGTGGTGCACACCCTCACCCGCAACATCCTTGCGGGCGTAACGAATACCGACCTTCTCCTGAAACGGTACGAGTCCTGCGTGGACTCCGCGTGGCGTGTGGCCTAGCGAGCGGAGGTGTTTAAGATGCCGATTTACGAGTATTGCTGCCAGAGTTGCGGTTGCGAATTCGAAGAATGGCAGAAGATCACGGATCAACCATTGGACAAGTGCAAGCGATGCGGCGGCAAGGCTTCACGTTTGATATCCCGATCCTCATTTGTTCTCAAGGGAACAGGCTGGTACGTCACTGACTACGGCCGGAAAGACTGCGGCGGCGGAAGGGCTGACTCAAAAGCTCACAGTAGCTCTTGCAGCTCGGATTCCGGAAGCTGCTCTACGACGTGCGGGACCAAGAGTTCCGAATCGTCGGAATAACCTGCGCGTCTCCGGTTACGTGCCATCAATACAGGAACGGTACTGATGAAAATCAAGCGCATAGCTCATCTTGGGGTAGTGGTGAAGGATTTGGAAGAAGCTATACGGTTCTTCACGGGAGGACTACCCCTGGAGTTGACCCATACCGAGGACTTCCAGGGGATGCGTATCGGTTTCATCCCCGTGGGCGACAGCTCCATCGAGCTACTGCAGGACGTGTCAGGCTCGTCAGCGGTTAAGAAGTTTCTCGAAAAGAACGGCGAAGGGATTCACCATATCGCGTTCGAGGTGGACGACATCAACAAGGCCGTGGCTGAACTCAAGGAGCGGGGAGTGCGGCTCATCGATGAAACGCCGCGCGAAGGCGCTCACGGAATGACGATCGCGTTCATGCATCCGAAAGGCACCCACGGCATTCTCATGGAGTTGGTTCAACCGTCCAAAGATACGCACTGACCGGCTGCGGAATGGACGAGCGCGGTCGCCTCACCCCACCGGAAGGCCGGCCAAGAACCCTGTGTTTACTCGTCACACCGCACTGTGAGTCTTTTGCAGGCAGGAAGCTCCTCTCGGCAGCACGTACATAAGAGCGACCCGAGCGGAGCTGTTTCAGTTCTGTTCATTGTAGCAAAATAAGCCAAACTTTCAGGAGGTAATGGAGATGGCCGATGTAACCATGCCCATGAACGGGAAGGTTATCTCTATCAAAGTGCAGGTAGGACAGAGCGTCGACGAGGACCAAGAAGTCGTCATCATCGAAGCGATGAAGATGGAATTGCCGGTTGCTGCTCCCGAAGGGGGCACGGTAAAGGAGATTCGGGCCAAAGAGGGCGAGTCATATCAGACCGGCGACGTTCTGGTCGTGGTGGGCTGACAAGCGCCTTTTCCGAGCGTGAATCTGGGGCCGGTTGCTATTTTGCCCTCCAGAGACCAATGGTTCGGCCAGCCGCTCGCCCTGAACCGAGCGAAACTGTGATTGAGCCATGCGCGCCGTCAGGGGAGCAATTTCATTTGAGCACGAGGGAAGGCGGCCCTTGGTAGTGCCCCCCGGGACGACCCGTGTCCTACTCGTGCGGCGGGAAAGGACGCGGGAAAACCTTCTCCCTCGAACATGACTTTCTCGGCATGGCAGCACTGGAATCTTCGACCACCTAGCCTCGGTCGACAGATCTCTGGGGATGCCGCGCGGACTGCTGTACGACGGCTCGGATGCCTATGCTGCCGGCGCCGGAGCGGTGTCTTCTCTCAGATCTCTTGAGCTGACCGAATTCATGGAGACGCCTAGCGCGGGACCGCGCAACCGCGCTCCTACGCGTGAGGCCGCACGTCGGCAGAGAACGCTGCGGGACCCGCTCAGTGCGAGAAGGAGATCATTCCATGCCTGACCTGTTCGATAAGACCTGGATCAAGTCATTAGAACTGACAAACCGTTCCGTGCGATCTGCTACCTGGAGCGGAGTCGCTGACGAGCGGGGGAACGTCACCGACCTGGCGATCGATTTCTACTCTGAACTAGGTCGCGGAGGGATCGGTCTGATCGTGACCGGTTATCAGTTCGTGATGACCAACGGACAGCAATTGGTGTACATGATGGGCAACTACGAGGATGGCCAGGTCGAAGGTCTTCGCCGACTGGCCGCGGCCATACATGAACAAGGTGGAAAAGTCGTTCCGCAGATCGTTCACTGTGGAGCACGAGCGAACCCAGCGTTCTTCCGAGAGGGAGACGAGCTCTGGGGGCCTTCTGCGATTCCCGATCCCGCGAGCGGCAATACGCCACACGAAGTCACTCAAGAGGAGATCACTCGCCTGGTGGAGGCATATGCCGCGGCGGCGCGGAGAGCCAAAGAAGCGGGCTTTGACGGAGTCCAGCTCCACGGGGCGCACGCGTACGGTATCAATCAGTTTATATCCGGGGCCTGGAATCAACGGGGAGACGCGTACGGCGGAAGCATCAAGAAGCGCTACCGGTTTCTCGGAGAAGTCTTGGAGGCCGTCCGTGGGGCCGTGAGTGAGGACTTCCCAGTAATGATCAAACTCAACGCGCTCGATTTCCTGGAACGTGGCCTGGTCCCCGAAGAAGCGGTTGAAATCGCGCGATGGCTGGCAGAGGACGGAATCGACGCGATTGAGGTGAGCGCGGGCAGTGCGGCAACGCGAGGAGGCAAATCCCCTTCCCGAACGAAAATCATTAAGGAAGAAGATGAGGCGTACCTCGCGGACCTTGCCGAGCTTATCAAGGGAGCGGTAAAGGTCCCGGTGATGGCAGTAGGCGGTATCCGTTCGCCCAAGAAGATCAATGCCCTCCTTGCGGACGGTAAGGCAGACTACGTGGCCTTGTCACGGCCTTTCATCCGTGAGCCTCACCTGATCAATCGATGGAAGGCTGGTGACACGAGCAAAGCTACTTGCATCTCGTGCAATGGATGTTTCGAAACGGGCTTGCAAGGACTGGGTATCTCGTGCAAGGTCGAAAGGGAACTCAAAGCAAAGAAGGAAAAGAAGGACGCGTAATCCGGGCGTCTTTAACCTTCAGTCGGAGAACATAGCTCACATTCTTGGTTTAGCTCAGGTCATCTGTGGAGGCAGGCCATGTCTGATGATTTCAAGGAAAAGGCACAACGCTGGGATGCTGATCTCGAGGCAAAGCTTTCCAAGAGGCCTGAACGTCGAAGCAAGTTCACCACGGTATCTCAACTGCCGATCAAGCGTGTCTATTGGCCCTGGGACACGGAAGGCTTCGAGCCGGCCCGTGATTTGGGCCTTCCTGGTTCGTATCCGTTTACCAGAGGCGTCCAGCCGAACATGTACAGGGGACGCTTATGGACCATGCGCCAGTACGCGGGCTTCGGCAGTGCCGAAGAGACGAACAAACGGTTCAAGTACCTCATCGAGCAGGGTCAGACCGGCTTATCCGTCGCGTTCGACCTTCCTACACAGATCGGATACGATTCCGACCACGAGCTTGCCGCGGGTGAGGTCGGCAAGGTAGGTGTGGCTATCGACTCAGTAGAAGACATTAAGATCCTCTTTGACGGAATAGACCTGGCGTCGGTCAGCACCTCCATGACGATAAACTCGCCGGCAGCGATATTACTAGCCATGTACATTGCGGTGGCAGAAGAGCAAGGCGCGGCCACGGCCAAGCTCCGGGGTACCATACAGAACGACATTCTCAAGGAATATCCCGCGCGCGGGACGTACATCTTCCCTCCGGTTCCTTCCATGCGGATCATCACGGACATATTCGCTTTCTGCAATCAGCATGTGCCGGAGTGGAACACGATCAGCATCAGTGGTTACCATATGCGTGAAGCGGGCTGCACTGCGGTGCAGGAGGTGGCTTTTACGCTCGCGAACGGTATCGCGTACGTTCAGGCGGCTATTGACGCGGGCCTGGACGTGAACAGCTTCGGCGAACGCCTGAGCTTCTTCTTCAATTCACACCAGGATTTTCTCGAAGAGATCGCGAAGTTCAGGGCTGCACGGAGGCTGTGGGGCCGCATCATGAAAGAGCGGTTCAAAGCGACCAATCCACGAGCCACCATGCTGCGATTCCATACTCAGACGGCCGGCTGCACCCTTACCTTGCAGCAGCCGGTAAACAACGTGGTGAGGGTAGCATTCCAAGCTATGGCCGCGGTGCTCGGCGGGACACAATCATTGCACACAAATTCCTGGGACGAAGCCATGGCGCTGCCATCTGAAGCCTCCGTTCAAGTCGCGCTTCGTACGCAGCAGATCGTGGCTTTTGAAACAGGAGCCGCGGACACGGTGGATCCTCTGGCCGGATCATTCTATGTGGAAACCCTCACCAACGAGATTGAACGCTTGGCCTCCGAATACATTGCCAAGATCGACGAAATGGGCGGCGCGGTAAGAGCTGTTGAATGCGGATTCATCGAGCAAGAGATCCACGATTCCGCGTACCATTTCCAAAGAGCTGTGGAATCGGGCGATCAAGTCATTGTGGGTGTAAACAAGTTTCAGACTCAGGAAGAATTTAAGGCCAAGCTTCTACGCGTGGATCCCGCAATCCGAGATCGCCAGTGCAAGCGCCTTGAAGAGATTCGGCGAGACAGGGATTCCGCCGCGGTAGAGCGAGCGCTCGCAGACCTGAAGAAGGCCGCAGAGGGCACGGATAACGTGATGCCTTCCATTGTGGAAGCGGTCAAGAAGCGGGGCACTCTCGGCGAGATCTGCGACGTGCTCCGGAGCGTCTTCGGGCAGTATACCCACGCATCACAGTGCTAAGTGCGGTCTCTCCGCAACTACAGTGTACAATCCATACGGCCGTATACGGTCCACCTGCGCGAAGGATGCCGGATCCCTGAGAGCCATCCCAATCCGCAGAGAACTTCACCCGTATAGGGGTAGGAACGACCGGTCTCCCGGTCGCTCCCCCCTCCGAACCGTACGTGCGGTTTTCCCGCATACGGCTCTCCAGTTGGTGGTTACCCTTTACGGGGCTGACTGGCCAGGGCGTGGG
>JBFLZC010000019.1:90347-106347 GCA_040756375.1 Thermodesulfobacteriota bacterium | reverse complement strand
ATCTCTGCTATCCGGTACAATGGCACAATCAAGTCATTCTACCGCCGTCTTCTGGATGCGGGAAAACCGGCAAAGGTTGCCATCACGGCATGTATGCGAAAACTCCTGATCATTCTCAATGCCATGGCCAGGAAGAGAGAACTGTACCGGGAAGTTTTCGCTTGACACAAAACACAGTCGCTCCAAACCACCCCATACGTGGACCCGCGCAGGGATGCCTCGTGCCGACGACTTTCATAGGAATGCGCGATCAATCAAGTTACCGGTTTGCTGCGCTTGTCGCAACATTGACACAAGGCGTGCGAATGCCGATATTGGAGATGGTTCCAAGATTTCCCAAAGTAGTTGCGGTTCAATGAATACGGTTTCAACAAAACTCTTGCAGTCTATTTGCACGGTCCTCATTGGAAAGAAAGAACAGGTCCGAACTGTCGTCGTGGCCCTGCTCGCGAAGGGACATGTGCTCATCGAAGATATTCCCGGAGTAGGCAAGACTCTATTGGCCCTTGCCACTGCTCGTTCCATTGGCGGACGTTTTCGGCGCATTCAGTTTACCAGCGACACACTTCCTTCCGACGTGATCGGCATTAACGTGTACGACCCCAAGACCAACGAATTCGAATTCAAAGAAGGCCCGCTCTTTACGGACGTATTGCTCGCGGACGAAATCAATCGCACATCTTCCAGGACCCAGTCCGCGATGCTCGAAGCAATGGCCGAAGGAAAGGTTTCCGTGGACGGCCGCACGTACGACCTGGCAGATCCTTTTCTCGTGCTGGCAACCATGAACCCAGTGGAACGTTTCGGCTCATTTCAGCTCCCAGAAAGTCAGCTCGACCGTTTCATGGTCTCCATCAGCCTGGGGTATCCCGACCGGGATCACGAACGGGAAATCCTGGCCAGGGACTTGGAACATGTGGACGCGGAGCGATTGGAGCCGATTACCAACGCGGAAACGATCCGACAGCTCCAGCACAACGTTCGTCAAATACGCGTTGAATCGAGTATGATGGAATACCTTCTGGACCTGATCAAAGCTACCCGGGATCATCCGGAGATTCGACTGGGCATCTCGTCTCGCGGCGGCCTTCACTTGAAGAGGGCTATGCAGGCCTCCGCTCTCCTTGAGAGTCGTGATTACGTCGTTCCACAAGATCTAAGGCGGGTTTTTATTCCCGTGTCGCTTCACCGTATTCTGACATTGGAACACGCGGGCGATGGGATGACCCGAAAAAGAAAGCGAGACATACTCAACCAGGTTCTGCGCTCGGTCGCGGCCCCTGTCTGATGGCAGGCGGATAGTGCAACGAGTTGCACTACGCTCTTCAAACTGGGTTCCCGCTTTTGGCTGAAACTGCATCCCTGTTACGCCGGAGTTGATCGTAATTTGGTGCCACGGATGTGCCGAAGGCTCATCCGTGCCGGAACTGCCTCAGCGGTGCGCGCACGGCATCAGGCCTCTTGACCGGAAAGGTTTCCAGCGGCCATCGGGCAATGTCCGATGAGCACGGATGAGTCCCGCGAGGCGGGACGCATCCGTGGCACCAGATCCTATTGTGACACTCTCGTGTTCTTTTATCGTGAGACTTACGAAGCACATTTCCTTCAAGCTGACCAGACCGGGATGGATCTGCGTCTTCCTGCTCGTGTGGGTTCCTCTCGCGGCTATCGCGACGGTGAATAATTTCCTTTTCATCGTCTTTGGCATGACCCTTGGCTTGGCGCTGATTTCTCAGCGCCTCGCGACGCGGAATATCAAGGATCTCAGCCTCCACAGGCGTTTCCCCACTGAAATATACGCTGACGTTCCATTCACTATCGACTTCTTGGTGCAGACGCAAGGCCGTTCGCCGGCCGGAAACGCACTCAGCTTCAGAGAGTCTGCCCCGTTGTCCGCCGCTACGGAAAGCGTTCCTCTATTCCCGGATGAGGACACCGGACGAGTCCAGGGATCGGGTGTGTTTACCGTAAGCCGTCGAGGCGATCATCTGATCGGTCCTGGGATCCTCTCTTCGGATTTCCCTTTCGGCCTCGCAACTTATTCTCGGCCGTGCGGTCCGGAGGAATCGGTCCTGGTCTTTCCGCACATCGAGCCCGTGGACGCTCATGTCCCTGTTTGGCTTGCAGGCTCCGGCAGAAAGGTTGAACGAGCCGATCCTTCCGGCAGCGTGCCTTACCAGTTCCGGGAATACGTTCCTGGAGATGCGTACAAACACATAGACTGGAAAAAGACGGCTCGAACGAGAAGGCTGGTGACCAGGGTTCTCTCGGACGAGGGAGCCCCGGAAATTGTCATCACCTTGCCCCGAGAAGCTTCAGAAAAAGCCATTTCCAGGGCTGCTTCGCTCGTGGTCCACTTCGCGAGGTCCAGGACACCCGTAGCTCTGCGTGCGCCAGGGTTGCTGATCGGTCCGGGAACAGGCGCTCAATTCGCGGTCGACGCGCTCACCGCGCTCGCACGATGGGAAAAAATGCCTCAGCAGGAAACGGCCTATTCGCTGGAGTCAGGCATTCAGGTTGACGTGGATAACGCAGGCGCTCTTGCCTGGCACAGCGCGGGAATCGGGGAGGCGCGCCATGGTTGACCTCAAGCGCCTGCTCGCAAGAAAGGGTGGATCCGGTGGACGCGCCTCGGAGTCCGCTCCCATCTTTTCGCTTGCTCCCGGCAAGCATCGCAGTTTCAAACTGTTTCTGGCTGGGCTGGTCTCGCTCTCCATAACAGGCGCGTGTATTGAGAACGGCCTCAATCCGCTGGCGCTCCTGGCAATACCGGTAATCGTAACTGCACTATTGCGCTCCGATTACGCACGGCCCTTTCTTGGCACAGAGCGGCTGTTGACGGTGCTCTTCTTCCTCTACTTGGTGGTCTTTTCGGTCGTGCTCGCGCTAATGCAGGGCCTGTTTAACGCGCCTCTGTTTCTCGTTTATTTCACCTTCGGCACCCTGTTGGTACGGGCCTTTTCTCCGCTGACGGATCGGCACATCTATCAACTGGTCTTTCTCACCGTGGGCATGGTCCTCATCAGTTGCACCCTCACGAACCACTTCCTTTTTGCCGGGTTGCTGCCTTTTTACCTCTTTGCGCTCATGGGAACGCTCCTCACGTTTCTCATGGCCAGGCACGAAGCCGCTGCCGGCCTTGTTGCTCCACGCCTTGCCGGAACAGCGTTGGCTGTGGGGCGCCCCGGCAAATTGGGCGTTTACCTGTTGTTCGTCCTGGCCCTGACAGCGCTGTTATTCGTGATCTTTCCCCGGCCTTTCATATCCTTTCCTGGGGTTCAGGCAGCGGGTCCGGCTGGGGGCGGACGCGGTTTTGCGGGGCTGGCTCAGAGCATTTCCTATCGGGACATGGTGCGCATGACCGGCAGGGAACGGATCGCGTTCACCGCGGCTTTCCATCAAAGACCAAGTGGGGATATTCCGTACTGGCGAGGTCGTGTGCTGGCGGAATTCGACGGCGAGCGGTGGAGCGCAGGATCACGGCAACGTGGCTTCACCCGGCCGGTACGTTCGGACGCGGAAGAACGATTCCACTACGTGATCTTCCCCCACAGGCTGCGCTCGGACCATGTCTACGTGTACGGATACCCGCTCTGGGTCCTTGGACATCAGCGGAAGCCGCTCTTCGTCAACATGCAGGGCGAGGTGTCGATTGACAGCCCGTTTCTCTTTTCCACCTCGTACCAGGTGGAGGCTGCGCGCATTGCTCCGCCCGTAACCTTGCCCCTCGATCCTGTGTACCTCGATACAGGAGGCAGCACTCCGGAGATCAACAAACTCGCGCGGCAATGGACCAAGGGAGCGGACACCTCCGAACAAAAGGCCCGCGCTCTGATGGAACGATTTCGCAGAGGCTTTCGATACACCCTACAGACGCCGCCACCACCGGAAGGGGTCCATCCTCTGGAGCACTTCCTACTCAGAACGCGTGCCGGCCACTGTGAGTACTTCGCGGGGGCAATGGTTCTCATGCTGCGGGCAGTGGAAGTCCCCTCGCGGGTGGTGGAAGGCTTCCAGGGTATGGAGCCAACCGACGAGCCGGACAAATTCATCGTACGGTTCACCCATGCCCATGCCTGGGTGGAAGCGCTCCTGGACGGTTCAACCTGGTCAAGGCTTGATCCCACCCCGCCGGGACGAAGCCTTGAAGAGTTCAGTATTCTGGTCAGGTGGATCACGGACTTCTTTGATCGAGCGGATTACCTGTGGACCAATTCGGTAGTCCACTTCGACCGATCCGACCAGCAGGGTATATTCCGGACCCTTGCACGGCTCATGTCCGGCCAAATCGCGTGGTCATTCAAATTACCCGAAGGCCTGACAGTCTATTTGCTTGCGGGACTGTTCTTGGCGGCCGCGGGGCTCGCGCTCCTGGCCTTGATCTTTGTGCGGAAACGGCGCCAAGAGGAGGTTTTGAGCTCATACCGAAAAGCCATGAACACGCTTCTTCGTAAGGGCATTCTTCAACGCATTCATGGCTGGCACGAAGACAATCTCGCGGAAGCGTCGCAGAACGCGCCCGCGTTGAAGCCCGAGCTTTCGAGGTTCATGGAGACCTATCTCGAAGTCCGCTTCGGGAAGGCCACCGAATCGGCTGTGGAGCGGCTCCGGCAGGCGGGCAACAATCTCATCCGACAAGCGCAGGGTGTTCGAGGACCTTATAGCATCCGCCACAGGTAGTGGCCTGTTCATCGATCGTCACCCCGGCGAACCGCGGACCAAATTCCGGGGCAGGCGTCGGGGGTCCAGTCCCGCGCCGAACGCGGGATTGAAAGGACTGGATTCCTGCTTCCGCAGGAATGACGTGATCAGGTCACCTCGAAACGGGCGAACTTCCGGCAACGAGTATAAGGACTAAATAAAGAAAAACCCTCGCCTCCAGCGGGGGAGGGAGGGTCAAAGGCGATTCAACGATCAGGCTGCTCTCTGCACCCGTTTATGCAGTTGTAGAGCCGACCATCACGCCCCGCGGCCGCCCGGATGGGTGGAGTGTGGACCGCCGGGCTGAGTGCAAGGAGGCGTAATCTCGCCGTAACCGTACTCGTGTTTCTGCTCCTCCCAGATCGGGTCGAAAAGCGCCCGCACGTGCCTGCCGTATTCGTCCAAGTCATCCTTGATTTTCACGAGCACGTCTTCCGCGCCTTCGTGAGTCGGGTACGCGTGGCAAGAACGAACAATATCCCGGAAGATGTTCGGATTATCGATGATCATGCATGGGGTGAGGAGGTTGTCCGAGTACGGTTGTTTGGAACGGATCGCGGTGAAGAACTCGCTGGCCAGGACCTGCTCCAGGCTCTTGTCGAAGATCTTGTCCACTGCCATGTGGGTGAAGACACAGGGCTCCACATCGCCGTTGGCGTTTATGTGGATATAGTTTCTACCCGCGGCTATGCAGCCTCCAACATACGGGGCGTCGTTCCAGAAGTCTGCAATGAAAATAGGGTATTTATCCCGCAAAGCGGCGCCTCTTCCCCTCAAGTACGCCCTCTGTTTGGGGCTGGGCATCAGAGACGTGTCAGGGTCCTGACCTACCGGCATGAAGAGGAAGAACCAGCAGACCATGACGCCCTTCTTCCATAGATGCTCAAAGAACTCGTCGCTGGTGATCTTCTCCACATTTTTACTGGTGACGGTCAGCGACGTGCCAAAGGGGACACCCCTGGAATTGAGCCGATCCATGGCGTCCATGACTCGCTGATAGACCCCTTTCCCACGCCGCGCGTCAGTGGCTTCCTCGAAGCCTTCCAGGCTGATTACAGCGCCTGCATTGCCCAGCTTGTAGAGCGAGTCAGCCACCTCGTCGTCAATAAGCGTGCCGTTCGTGTAGAACATGAAGAACATATCATGGTGCTTTTCAATAAGTGGGAAGAGATCCTCCCGGCGGGTGAGCGGCTCACCCCCGCTAAACACGATGAACAATATGCCCATCTGCTTCGCTTCCGTGAGGACACGGTCGAGAAGCTCGTAGGGCAGGCCTTTCTGTCTATAGTATTTACCGGAGTAACATCCGACACAATTGAGATTGCAGGCCATGGTGGGGCTAATTAGGAGAGTAAAGGGCGGTGCGAACCCGTGCTTTTGGGTAAATTCGTCTCGGATTGCGGAACTGCGCATCAATCCGTTGATGAAGAGGGTCCGAGCTACTACTTTGAGGCAATGGGGCGACAGCTCGGTCATGACCCTCTTGAACATGCGAGAAGCTTGGCTCTCCGTCCCCTCGCGCAGGCTGTCAATTACTGCCTGAATGGCTGCATTGGCCCTTTCACCTTCAACGAGCCTCGAACTCAGCAGGGCCAATTTCATGTACGTTTCGGGCGAGACGTGGGTGACTAATTCGACCATCGCCCGGGCCACTTGGTCGCGCGTCATCGACTTCACTCGCTCGATGAAATCCATAGCACGCCTCCTTGAGCCGGCCACTATGTGGGGATGTGTGAGTTGATATGGTTGTTCTGTAGGTTCGCCCCCTTTTGCGGTTCGCCCCCCGCTCTGATTCGCCCCCATTTTCAGAGTGGATTGGTAGACTTTGTATGTATCTTACACCCTCATAGATACGCGATCAAATTTTTCCGCGCAATTGTATCCGCGGCCATCATAAGACCTTTTCGACAATGACGCACTGATCGGAAGGCACAACGGCCAAGAAGTTGGATTCCGGCCTGAAAATGTCGCCACAAGACTCCGAAAGGCAATACTACCCGAAACAAAATGACTCATGCGCCGTAGAGTGGGAGGCACAGTCGGCCCCCTGCTCAGCAGGTGGTTGACGCTGTGGGCCAAGTGATGCATCTTACAGCTCACGTCACCAATCGCTCGAAAGGAGTGTCAGTTGTGAGGGTGCTTTCAGGCATACAGCCTTCCGGTTCTCTACATTTGGGCAACTATCTGGGCATGATGAAACCCATGCTCGCATACCTGGACCAGTCAGAGCTTTTCGTCTTCATCGTAAATCTGCACGCGCTCACGTCGGTTACCGACGCGGCTAAACTGTCCCGGCAAACCCTGGAGGCGGCGGCCGATTTCCTTGCCCTGGGCCTGGACCCCGATCGTTGCTACTTCTGGGTCCAGTCGGACGTTACGGAAGTGGTAGAGCTTTCGTGGATATTAACCTGCATGACGCCTATGGGGCTGCTTGAGCGCTGCCACTCGTACAAGGACAAGATTTCTAAAGGCATACCGCCAAACCACGGTCTGTTTGCCTACCCTGTGCTCATGGCCGCGGATATTCTCCTGTATCAGACCGACGTGGTTCCGGTAGGCAAAGACCAGAAGCAACACCTGGAAGTGACTCGAGACATCGCCATTCGGTTCAACCACCTCTTCGGCGAAACCTTCAGGGTTCCTGAAGCGGAAATCAGCGACGAAGTAGCCACAATACCCGGCATCGACGGCCAGAAGATGTCCAAGTCATACGACAATACCATCGAGATTTTCCTGGATGAAAAGACCCTTCGAAAGAAGGTAATGAGCATAAAGACCGATTCCACTCCTGTTGAAGACCCAAAGGACCCGGATACGGATAACCTGTTTCAAATCTATCGGCACTTTGCGCCACCCGAGCGAACCGCGGAAGTCCTGAGACTCTATCGGGAAGGAGGCGCCGCGTACGGGGAAATTAAGAAAGAACTGACCGGCATCCTGTGGGATTTCTTCCGTGACGCACGGGAGAAAAGGGAACGGCTGGTCAAAGATCCCGGTTACATACGCGAGGTGCTCAGAAAAGGAGCTGAGAAGGCTCGATCGGTCGCGCTTCCCACCATCGAGCTGGTGAGAGAGCGAGTAGGGGTGAAGTATTGAGCCGATCCGCAGGTTTCCGGGACCAAGATATCAAGAAGGTGGTCGAAACCCTTCGCGCAGCGGTCGCGGGCATGCAAGTGCCTGTGGCAACCGAAATCGCCCGAAAACGGAGGGACCCATTCCACGTCCTCATATCAACTATCCTCTCGCTGCGAACCAAGGATCAGGTGACCCGGGAGGCTTCTAAGAGGTTGTTTGTAAAGGCAGACAGCCCGAAAACTCTCCTCTCCCTTACTGAAGACGAGATCGCGCGACTGATCTTTCCGGTCGGCTTCTATCGCACCAAGGCTCGAACGATCCGCCAGGTCTGTCGGGACCTCCTTGACAAGTACCAAGGCCGGGTCCCCGATGATCTGGACGAGCTGCTGAAGCTCAAGGGCGTAGGACGGAAAACGGCCAACCTCGTTATCACCCTTGGTTTCGGCAAGCCGGGAGTGTGTGTGGACACGCACGTTCACAGGGTTTCCAATCGATTAGGCTATGTGAAGACAAAGACCCCCGAACAAACGGAATTCGAGCTGCGAAAGAAGCTGCCAACAGAGTATTGGATTGAATTCAACGACCTCCTGGTAACCTGGGGACAGAACATCTGCAAACCCATTTCACCCTTCTGCTCCATCTGCAAAATCCGACCGTACTGCAAGCAGGTGGGCGTTACCCGCCATCGATAGATTCCAAAGCATGTCGAGAGAGGTGCAAACAACCCCGCATCCCGCCTATTTGATCGCAGTGGCTTTTTTCTCAGGCATGGCGATCATGGGTGTGGAAATGAGTTCAAGTCGTCTGCTTGCCCCGTTTTTCGGAACATCCATTTCAGTCTGGACCGCGATCATCGGGTCCACCATGGTCGCGCTCACCGCGGGATATTACCTTGGCGGAATAATCGCAGAACGACGCCCCCGGCTGTCATTCCTTGGCAAACTCCTTTTTCTTGCCGCGGTCTTCATCGTGTTCCTGCCTTATTTGGCTCAGCCTCTTATGGAGGTCGCACTCGCGAGGTTCTCCGGATACTCCGCGGCAGCATCATCGGGAAGCAACGCTTTGTTGGTCGCTCTGATTGTGTGCGCAGCTCTCATCTGTGCGCCGGTCGTGGTCCTTGGCATGACCTCGCCCTTTCTCATTCGTCTGGACTCGCTTAGATCTCCGGAAGTGGGACGCATCTCCGGGAAGATCTTTGCATTCTCAACGCTCGGGTCCATAGTAGGCACATTTCTGCCTGCCCTGGTCCTCGTGCCGAATGTGGGCACGCGGTTCTCATTTCTGTTCTTCGGCGGAACACTCTTGTGCGTAATCGTATGGTCTGTGAAGCAGACCCGGTTACTCTTGTTGATTCTAGCTGTGATTACACTTGCGACCGGATTCCTGTTGGGAATACGCGGATGGAGCGGGAACCTGGGACCATACCTGCTCCACGAGGTGGAGACCCTGTATCAATACGTGCGGATCTATCGCGTTCCACTTCCGGGCAGAAATGCGGGCAATAATGGACAAGCCACGTTCATACTCACCGATGCGGGCATGGGCATGCAGTCCATGTGGATTGACGGAAAGCCAAATACGGATTCGTGGCAGGACTTCTTCCCCGTGGTCCCAAGAATCTACGAAACGAGCACCGGCTCCATTCCTCAACGAATTCTGGTGCTGGGGCTCGGAGGCGCTTGCGCGCCCTATCTCATATCTCAGTTCTACCCTCGCGCAGCCATTGATGGAGTAGAAATCGACCGCGGCCTGATCCAGGCGGCGGAACCGTATTTCCCTTATTTCGCCGCAAGCGGCTTGAACGTGCACGTCAGCGACGCTCGGTTATTTCTGAGGACGTGTAGGAAACGCTACGATGTCATTATCGTGGACGTATTCCGACCTCCGCACATTCCCTCTCACATGGCGAGTGTAGAATTCTTCCAGGAGGCCAGGAAACATCTAACGGAAAACGGCGTCATCGGAATGAATGTGGGTTCCAAAGGAGAACACAGGGTTTTTCACGGGATCGCCAACACGGTTGCCGCTGTTTTTCCTTATGTGTATTTCGCGCGACATCGCCTCGATGACGGTCCGGGACTATTCACGAACCGGTTTATTATCGCATCCAATAGGGACCTAGGACTGGAAAGGGCTGATGTCGAACAGAGGATCTTCTCGGTAAGCAACCACATTTGGCGTGACGTGTGGGAGCAAATGCGCGATCCACGAGGCTTCGAGGCTCAGCAAACCTCGTTCTTTCGCAAGGTAGCCTTCGACCCTGGTCGGCTCTGTTTTACCGACGACTCGTCTTCCTTGGAAATGGTTTCCGAACGAGAGTTTTTCGGTCTGATTTTTGGGCGACGACGGTAATAGGATGATGAGAACCACCTACGTATTCAAGCTTGGCGTGGTGACGGTCATTCCATTCGAGCTGAGCGGCGAAGTCAATGCTATTCGGGAGCGAGCCGCGTGGCTACAAGCTCGGCCAGGTCCATCACCTGGAGATTGTCCTGCAACGATTCCGCCTTTACCGCATCATCCAGCATTCTCGAACAACCCGGACAAGCCACGGCCAGGATTTGAGCTCCCGTGCCCGCAGCTTCCCGTGCTCGTACCCGAGCCGGACTATGCGGGCCGGCGCCCAATATGTCGGTGAACACGTTTCCGCCACCTCCACCGCAGCAAAGCGCGTCTTTCCCGGAACGGTCCATTTCTTTCAACTGAACGCCGGGTAAGGCTCCGAGGATCTTTCTGGCAGCCTCGTACTCCTTGTTGTGTCTTCCCAAGTAGCAGGGGTCGTGGAAGGTCACCGTTACCGGTACCTCCGACCGCTTGAATCCTATCTTCCTAATTGTACGCGCCGCAAGCTGGCTGTAGTGGACGACTTCAAAATCTGCTCCGAGCAGCGGGTATTCATTCTTGAACGCATGATAGCTATGGGGCGAAAGCGTCACGATCTTCTTGACGCCCAATTTCTTATACTTCCGGATGTTTTCTTCGGCGATCAGCTCGAATAGGCCCTTTTCTCCCATAGACTTCAGCTCATTGCCGTCGCAGCGCTCTTCTGAACCAAGTATCCCGAAAGATATCTTCATAGTCTTCAATAGCGCGGCAACAGCCCGGGCGGACTTCTGACCACGCTCGCCATAAGATCCCACGCACCCGACATACAGGAGATATTCCTGTTCGGAGTAAGATTCCAGGTCGAGGCCATCGGTCCATTTCGCACGGTCGGCCTCCGGAAGTTTGTAGGGGTTGCCGTACAAATGGATGCTCTTGAAGTAGTCTCTGACAGCGGGAGGCACAGCACCCGTCTCGACAAGTCTTTCTCGGCCCTCAATCAGAGCTTTCAGAATATCATCCTTGAATTTCGGAAACACACAGTGCTCGACACAATTGCCGCAGGTGGCACACGAATAGAGGATCTCGGCAAAGCGTGGACTGGTCTTGATCTCTCCCTCCAACCATGCCCGCAGGAGCCACATCCGTCCTCCCGGCGAGTAGGTCTCAAAGCGGAAGTTCAAGTAGGACGGGCAGTTCAGGTCCGAGTAGTTGCTGGGCAACTTGCAGTATCCACACCGAAAGCACCGGTGGAGGATATCAAAATGCTCCATCAGTCCACCTCCCAGTTACCGGGGTTCATGATTCCCTTGGGATCCAGCATCCGGCGAACGCGGCTCATGAGTTCACGCGTATTTTCATCCATTCTCTGAAGGATCTGCTTCTGGGCTGGAGCTTCGGCTTTCCAAGGAATTCCGCCCATGTCTAGGGCACCTCTGTTGGTTTGTTCCAAGGCTGTGCCGGCTCGTTTCACATCGGAGGGGTCCGCTCGGTTGAAAGGATAGGCAAAAAAGAACATCATGCAGTGACCCATCCCTATAATTCGAGCTCCCGTGGAATAGGTCGTACCGCAGCGCTCGGCGATATCGAGACCCATTTGATGGGCTTCAGGGAACAACTCAATGGGCATGATGGCCCCTACGTACTCGAACCCTCCTCCTTTCCTGACGTCCGCAAAACGAGTAAGTTGAGACGCCGGCGCTTCAAGAAAGGGCTTCTTCATCGGGAGTGGCAGCATCATGAAGCCACCTGTCTTTTCGTCCATATACTTCCGGAGAGGAGCGCGAATGAGATTCTTCTTCCAGCCAAGTTCATCCTTGCTGTCTGCAGAGTAGTTCACATTGATATGGATAAAGCCTTCGGCCCAGTCAGGTTTTGGAGTCATCCATGCGGATATGTCCTCAGCAAGCCCCACACCGGTAACGCGATGCAGTATATCCGGGACGATCTCCGGGTCTTCGACCACAAAAACGCCCACGTCATTGAAAGGTCGGTTGGGATACAATCTTATGGCCAGTTTTGTCACAACACCTGTCGTACCTGTCCAACCCAAGAACAGCCCGGCCAGGTCCGGAAGTGGAGCGCGCGAAAACCAGTATGGGCTGGTCGCACAAGAGCCGAGCCTGACGACTTCTCCCGTGGGCAGGACGGCCTCCATGCCATTGAGCATTTCCGAGTGGAAGCCGGCCGCGTGGGAAAGATGCCCTGAACCGTGAATGAGAACATTTCCGCCAACCGTCGCGATGGGGGGTGCGTCCGGCACTGAATGCTTGAGACTCGGGTGATGCTTCTTAAGATACGCTTGGAGCATGCCCTGAGAAGCGCCGGCTTCGACGATCGCGTAACGGCTCGTTTCATTAACTTGCAGAATGCGGTTCATCCTCTTCATATCAAGGACGACTCCGCCTTTCAGGGGCCTGGAAAGGCCCGAAAGGACGAGTCCTCCTCCCATGGGGACTATGGGAATGCCTTTTCGGTTGGCCAGAAGGACTATTTGCCGAACCTCTTCCGTGCTGTCGGGCATGACCACAAAATCGGGATCGCATGGCTCCATTGTCCCTTGATCCCTGGAGTAGATGAACTTTTCTTCCGGTTCGTTTGAAACGTATCGTTCGCCGACGATTCCTGCCAGCTCACTGTAAGTCTCGTTCATCAGAACACCCCCCACCATTTCTCACCCAGGGCCGCTCGGCACAAATCGCTCATGAGTATCGGCATCAGGCCCCGCTCTGCCACGGCTTGGCCCATTGTGAAAAAGCAAGCGGGACAGTTGAACACGCACACAGTAGCCCCGGCAGCCGACATATCGTCGAGGTTCTTCTTAAGAATGTCGTCCGCCAGTTCCTCCCGCTGTTGAAGCCTGAGGATGCCTCCGCAGCAAAGCGCATTTTCGCGGTCGTATTCTCGATCAACTCTTTGCACTCCCACACGTTCGAAGATCTCGTCAACCCAATGCTGAGTTTCCGGAACAAGCCTGTTTGAACAGGGCCGCTGATAGGCTACCCTCATGCCAAGTGGGCGGACCTGATCTTTCAATTCGGCAAGCTTTTCCGTGAGGAATTGAAAAAGATGAATCGGTTTGAAGGGCACATCAATGCCGAATGCCGGAGCCAACTGCGTGTACGTGCCGTAGCACTCGTCATGGTAGCAGATCACTTCTTGGGTCCCGCTATCCCTGAGATAGTATTGCCATATGTTATTCACCACCTGAGGTAAGCGTTCTCGGATTGCGGAATTCTTGGCAAAATGTAACCACATGATGTTGCAGAATATATCGCTCCCTACAATTGTGGATACTCCCTCGAAGAGCCTCCCTTGAATGCATCCTTTGAGCATGGGGAAGTAGCACATGTTCAAGACCGGCGCTTGAACGTTTTCAGGGCTTATCCGCCCTTTTGGCGCCATCATTTTGATTTGTTGTTTCGTCAACGGGACGGGGACGGGCCAAGTTTCGGACTGTTCTTGACGATCAACGAGCAGGTAGAAAGGATGGTTGCCGTGAGGGCAGTACTCCTCGCAGGCGTAGCACGTGATGCAATCCTTGAGCACCCTGGAATCCTCGCCCCGAATCAGACGCAGTCTTTCCTCTTTGGCTGATTCCCGATCCAAGGTCATGTACCGGCATTTCACGAGACAATCCACCGTCTCGCATTTCTCGCAAACAGCCTCATCGTATTTCAGTTCGTACAAGGCGCCGCCTCCCTTCCGCAGTCATTCTTTAATCTCCGAAGTCATGCAGGCTAAGACTTATACCAACTCCCACAGCTAGAGAGCTACAACGAATCATGAAAGTCCTCGGCTTCGGCGAGCACTCCGGGGCTTCGCCTCGGAGACTGGCAGCAAGAGCGCATCGTTGCGCAATAATATGGAGGGGAGACTCATCTCCCCTCCAAACCACCCCATACGTAAACCCGAACAGGGTGCCTCATGCCGAAGACTTTCATGGGAATGCGCGATCAAACAAGTAGCCGGTGCGCGACGGGCCGGGGATCTCCTTTTCTTCGGACGACGCAAGGCCGTGGGACCTTCGTTCAGGAGACTCCCGGCCCGTCGCGGTAACCATTTCACGCATTTGAAAGCGCATCGGTATCAGTCGTCGGTGCGTCGGCCATTCCTGCCCCCTGGTCTATTCCGAAATAAGGGTTTTGCTGTTTGAGCGGTACTTTTGCCAGTCCCTTGACCTTTCTTCAAATTCGTAAAGCTTTTCGACAGCGAACTCTACGTACCTCGCGCATTTCTCCTTCCAAATCCCTGAGGCAACAAACTTCTGGTACTCGCCGGGCTCGGAAAAATCGACACCAAGAAGGCTCCTGCAATTAATGTCGCCAAAACTATCGTTGAAGCTCTTTACCAGCTCGGCGGCGAATAGGCGTATGGCAGTTCGCGACTGTTTGGCCCCCTCCTTATCAGCAAGTGAGCAACGATACCTCAGCCCAAGGGACACCAAGGATGCGGATACTGCACCGCACGGCGCTTGCTGGTGTCCACTTATGCCGGCCATGAAAGGGATGCAGGCCCAGAGGAAATCTTCATTTTCCAGGCCATATGTTTCCCACATAACTTGCAGGACTGCCGGCCCTCAATGATAGCCCTTTGTCATGAGTTCCGTGACACGGGTTTTTGCTTGATCGAGAGATATCTTTGTTGGCATACCGGATCTCCTTTGTCCGAGCTTTCTATTTGAACGTGAACCTGTATTGTCCGCGGCGCTCGTCACCTGATGATGGCGCGCCAATGTCGAGCCAAAGAAAACACCGCCCCACGGTATGCGAACAGCCCCTGGGGCTGCAGTCTATGTTCTGCTAGAGCCGCGCGAGACCGTCAGGCGGAAGATTCATGAATCACAGCTATTAGGCTCAGCCCGTCGTATCTCGTCCGTGACGTAGCACATGATCATGTCCACCATGGAGCCTCGGAACTCCTGAGGGTCTACCTTGTCCGGTTGCGTCTGGGACTGAAGGAGGAGGCCATCGTTCAAAGCAAGGAAGAGCCGAGCTGCACGCCGTACGTCCAGGTCACCGCGAACAAGACCCGCGCGCTTGGCGTCGGAGAAGAATTGTGCGAGGGCGGCGGAGCAGTGGTCGAACAGCGCGCCAAGCGCTTCGCGCCCCCATTGGTTGCGGCTGGCCAGCGCCCAGAATTCTATGAGCAGAGGCGCGCTGACAGGATCGGTGCGACACATCACCCAAGAAGCTTCGATGATGCGAAGAAGGCTTTCGCGGAGAGGAAGCCCCGGTTCCAGGCGAGCAACGATTTCGGCGGTCCGTTGTCGAACTCGCTCCATGACAACGGTCCGAAACAGCTCTTCTTTGCTGGCAAAGTGCGTATAAAGCGCTCCCTTCGCTATGCCGCACTCGGCCGTGATCTCTTCCACCGCCGCTGCTTCGTAGCCTCGGCGGGCGAACACGCGGTACGCGGCCTCAAGGATGCGAGTCTGTGTTTCTTCCTTGCGTTGCTGTGGAAGTGTGAGACTGCGTACCATTCTCGCCTCCCGGGCAGACTACATGCGGATTCGGGATAGAGGCCGGCCGGGGAATGACTGACCAGACGTTCACTGACTGGATGGTCAGGATACGCCTCGTCCAACCTGCTGTCAAGAATATAGTGAGTCTCATCCCAGATACTGCGAATTTCTAAAAATCGCTTTTCGCAATAGGATTGTTTGCTTTGCTCCGCAAGCCTCCAGGTGGTCACTTCTCCAGCTTGAGGCGGCCTGAGTCCAGGATGGACGCCCGATAATAGCCCGGCGATTCATCGCCGGGAATAAGCGGTCAAGAAAAGGTTCTTTTTCCCCCAGGCGGGGGGGGGGGGGGGGGGGGGGGGGGGGGGGGGGGGGGGGGGGGGTGGGGGGGGGGTGGGGGGGGGGAAGGGGCCCACCGGCGGGGAGCGGCGGGGGCGAGGA
>JBFLZC010000019.1:0-90337 GCA_040756375.1 Thermodesulfobacteriota bacterium | reverse complement strand
CGGGCCCCCCCCCCCGAAAACCCCCGGCGCCCCCCGCCTGGGGACAAAGAGGTGGATCTTTGCTCATCAGTCACCCGGCAATGAATTGCCGGGCTACTTTCAATCTCGCCTTTGGGGCTTCAGGGGAGTTAAATGAATAATCCCTTCGTAATTAGGGATTGCTTGGGGCAACGTTTACAGCCATGTTCGCGCAGGAAGCGTTCGCCCAGATGTGAACCGTGATTATCTTTCTTATAGGGATGAAACAGCTTGCTCATGCGGAGGCCTGGATATGGCTGCTACAGGTTGGCCGAGAATTAAGGAGATACTGGATAGCGCTCTGGAACGATGGGAAAAGGCAAACGGCCGCAAACCGGCCATAAAGGTGAGCCACGAAGACGCGCTTTCGTGGGAAACCAAAGAAAAGCTCGCTCAGAGCCGGCCGTTCGACATGCAACTGATCGAGTCGGATAAGGTCGGTAACGGAAAGGCTGAAGAAACCAACCTGATCAAGATACTCAGGAGAAACGTGGGAGGTTTCCGTCGCATGCCCTCCCGAGGACCGTACCTCTCCGATGAGGAGATCAAAGAGATCGCGGATTGGATAGACGCAGGAATGCCGGATTGAGGAGGAGCAGTTGCGTTAGAGTGACTTAGGCGCCAGGTCTTAAGGGCCGCTTTCGGGAGTTCGACCGGACATTGCTTCGTTCATTCGCGAACGCTCTTCGAGGTCCTTAATGAGGGCTTCGTATGTCACCCCGAGCTCTTCAGCTTCTTTCAAGCAACGTAACTTCTGGAAACGGTACGTCAACACATAGCCCGGTATAGCAGTAACCACCGACACAATAACAGCCGCGACAGACCATCGTATAAGGATATCTTCGCCCAGGGCCAAAAACGCGGGCAAGGACTCCCAGAAGTACTCGGCTGACAGGAGGGGTTTCATAGCTTGCTGGAACGCATCGGAACTCAGGATTGACTCGTACCCCAGGATGAACGAGCCCAGGCGATAGTACCCATAGTACATGGGGATGATGGTGAACGGGTTGCTCACGCACGTGAAGACAAAGGCAAGGACTACGTTGAACCGGAAGATCGCACGGGACAAGCCCAAAGCGATCATTTGGGCTCCCGCTGGAACGCCGAAACCCACCACCATCCCAACAGCCGCAGCCCGTGCATCAAACCGAGGCGGATTTCGGGAATGGATCAAAGGCTCCATAAGATACCGGTGCAGAGCCCTCTGCCACCAGTTGCGGCGTTCATCCTCGGGAACCCGCGGTCGCCCGAAGAAGTCCTTTTTCGTGCTCTTGTCGGTCTCTTTCTCGGCTGATAGCATGGGTAGCGCCACCTTACGAACCTTCTGATATCACCGCGGATTCACGGGTTCAAGGATGTTCGGCAAAAGATTTGACACGTAGTTCCGTTTATGATCGATTGGCCTCGCCGTAACCGGCATCTTTTTTGGAGCAACCAATGAAACCTATACTCATCGAAGCGACAACCATCCCCGACGCGTGGTTCCAGTGTTTGTACACGCTCATCGACGAATCAAGAAAACCCGACGGCGCGGCCCGCCGCTACACCGTGGATACAGGATCGAATCCAGGAGCGGATCGGATCGAATTCGACGTCGTCATGGTCCACATACGGCAACCCGGTGTTCGTCCTCTCCTGCCACAGATCCCTGAACATCTCAACCTCCCGCCCGTCGCGGACGAAAAGTACCTCGCGGACTACATGCCGTACCTGTTGTCTCCCCAGAAGGCGAGAAACGAGCACTATACGTACGGCGAACGCCTCCAGGTGGCGTGGCAGTACGTCATTGACTACTACAAGAAGCACGGGCCCCGAACCAATCGCATGTGCATGGAAGTGGGCCGGCCGGACGATATTTTCTTCTACGATCATGAGGACGGCTCAAGCCCATGTCTTCGGCTCGTAGACACCCGGATCATGGACAACAAACTTCACTGGATCGTCTACTTCCGCTCCTGGAACCTCTGGTCCGGATTTCCCGTCAACCTCGCAGGACTGCAGCAGGCAAAAGAGATCATGGCCATGGAGATCGGAGTGGAGGATGGGGAGATCGTCGCAATCTCCAAAGGGCTGAATATCCGAGATTACAACATCGAAGTAGCTCTGATGCGATTGCAGAAAGATACGGGTCTGGCACTAGGCGCGCGACGAGAATAGAGGTGAATTCACGTCTGTAGGGGCGCACGGCCGTGCGCCCCTACGGGATTCTCTCCTGTTGGACGTCAATCGAACCAACCAAAGTCTCGGCAAAGGATAGACAAAAATACCACAGACCCGGCGTGTTGCAGGGTCTGTGGTAGGGAAACGCATTCGCAAAAATCAGAAGTCGGGGGGAAGAGGTCTCGCGCGTCATTTCTCGGGAACGTGATGGTGCGCTGATGGTTGTACAGACCGATGAACCGTATTCTTACCTACCCCATTGAAGAGGTTTGTCCTTTGGCTCAGCAGGCTTCACGTCCACCTGTCCCCACGGCATCTTCTTGGTGTCAGGCTTGGGAGGAAGTTCATCAACCGCTTGAGTTTGTGTTCGCTGCTTAGTCTGGTCAGTGGTCGCAGGGGAGGTGTCTATGCTCGTGCCCGGCGACCTACGTGGGCTTCGGCCTGGAGTCGTAGGTTGGCGCGTCGTGGTGGTACGGGGCTGATCAACGCTAGCCGGCCGACGGGGCGCAGGCGTGACGGTAGTCGGGCGGGGGATCGCGGTCGGCTCCGGGCTGACTTCCGGAAATTCCGAGGGCTCGTCTATCTCAGGGAGTTGGCGGGAATCATAGATCTCCTGAGTATAAAGCTTGTCCGGATCCAGGGGCTCCCCGATCTTCAGCTTCGTGTCCTTGTCGGTGATGGTGTCATCCACCGTAACCTCACCATCCCAATAAACCTCTTGCGCGGACAATAGCGCGCCGGAAAAGACCATGACCAGTATGCATGCACCAGCCAGAAGAAATCTTTTCATGGCTTGCTCCTCTTGTTCAGTAAGCTTCCCCAGTGGACCCTTCCTCGGTTCATAAGGCCGATTTATTCAATTTTAGCACAACTAACGGAAATTAGCCAATATTTTCATTGCCATTTCAGATGGAGCAAGACCGCGCCTATTCCTCGAACGTCTTAATATAGCCCCCTTCAGCAGGCTCTTCTCTCCACGCACCGCCCCTGAGGCTGGGGTCTTCCTTCATCTTTTCATACCGATCTGCTTCCTCCTGACACCGGACGCAGAGCCGCGCAGCGGGGAAGAGGCGCAGCCGCTGTTCGGGAATGGGTTCCCCACAGTCTTCGCAGAGGCCGTAATCGCCGTGCTTTAGACGTTCCAAAGCATCTTCGATTTCCTGTATCTGCCTGTGCTGCCGCATAGAGATCCTGGCATCGAGTTCCCGTGAGATCTCATCGGTCGCCAGGTCGATTTCGTCTCCCTTCTCGATCGCGTCGATGCTTCGACCCACCTTGATACTGCTGAGCAATTCCAGAAGAACCTGCCTGGGGTTGAACGCGCCGGGGGTGGACGAGGCCGCGATGCTGAGGGGCTTCGGTTCAGTGACCTTTGGCTCGGTCAGGCGCGGTGGCGCGGGGCTCCTGGGGGGTTCGGGTTCCGGCGTTGACTTAGACAGCAGTTCAGGGTCCAGTATCCGGTACAAATTCTTCCCGTCAATCGCTTTTCGCTCGATCTGGCCTTTCTTCACTTTGCCTCGGATACTGTTGGGAACAACACCCAAGCGATCCGCTATTTCTTCACGGGTCAACCACATGATTTCACGCTCCTTCATCTGGGCTCGTCTCGCTCAAATAATCATCGGACCCGCCAATGGCAAGAGCCGCCCGACCGCGGAGCGCGGAATTTTAGACACCCCCAGGGTCCGTGTCAAGATCTTTTTCCGCACACTCAAAAATCAGTTGAAATCGAGAGCGCATCGGACTAAGTCTTCCCGCCATGAAACCCATGATTCGGGAGGATACGATGCGCCTCATCTACACCTTCTTCCTTTCACTGTTGTTGATCGCGATTGCGATTCCGTCTGTGGCTTGGCAGACGCAGCCTCAGCCTGCTCAACCGGCTGCTCAGTACGGGGGACAGGCCCCTTCTTTGCCTGCGCAGCCGCCATACCAGGGTTATTCCGGAGGGAATCAGCCCGTACCGTCGTACGGCCAGCCCGCTCAGTACGGTCAAGGCGGTCCGTACAACCAGACTGCGCCTCAAGTCGCGCCCCTGGCCGGCCAAGGCGGCCACCCCAACTATCCGTACCCACGGCACCACAATCCGTATTATGACGAGCTCAACCCCAGACTATTCATATCCAACACCCTGGAATGGTTGATTGCTCTCCCTTCCAATTTCATGGATCGGGTGTCCAATCTTATAGACGGGCAGTTTTTCCCGGAAGCGCCGGCCACATCGGGACAAGGCGGAAATACGTCGGCGCCGCCTTTGCAGCCTCCGCAGGGCTATGATACGTCGGCTCCCTTGCCTGCTGCTAAGCCTTATTCGAGTGGGCCGCCGCAACTTTCACCGTTTCAGGGCCCGCGGAGATAGCCGGCTGGGGCTCTTGGCCGGTGCGGGCATTGTCCGTTTTGGGTGGCATGGGCCTCGAGCCGGGTCGAGGCTCTCACAAGTCGTGATAGAATGATATGGGAAAGGCATCTTCCAGGTCACTTGCTTATTTGTTGATGCCGATGAACATGAGGCTTGGGTTCTCCTTCGGGCGCAATACGATGAGAGACCATTCTGCTGCTCGAAAATTGATGGTAAAGCGGCAGCTTGAGGCGCGAGGTATAACTGACCCCGGGGTGCTGGCAGCGATGGAGGAGGTTCCCCGGCATTCCTTCGTGGACGCTTCTCTCGCGGATGAGGCGTACGACGACAATCCACTCCCAATCGGCGAAGGCCAGACCATAAGTCAACCTTACATGGTCGCGGTCATGACGGAGCTGCTGGAGCTCCAACCCCACGAAAGGGTCTTGGAGATAGGGACCGGCTCCGGATATCAAGCTGCGGTGCTCAGCAGGCTGTGCAAGTGGGTGTACACGGTGGAGCGCTTGGAAAGGCTTCTGCAAAAAGCGCGTAAGACCCTGGATGAGTGCGGGTACCATAACGTCAGCTTTCTTGTGGCAGACGGAACACAGGGTTGGGTGGCCGAAGCGCCTTTTGACGGCATAATCGTCACGGCAGGCGCGCCGGTGATCCCGGAAGTGCTGGTGGAACAGCTCCAGGTGGGAGGACGCTTGGTAATTCCTGTAGGGGATCGCTTTTCCCAAACACTCAAGCGAGTGACGAAGACGCAGGATGGCACAAGGGTTGAAAGCCATACCGGTTGCCGATTCGTGGACCTCATCGGCAAGTTCGGCTGGTGAAAAGCCATCGAAAGTACTCGCAAGCTTCTTCAAAAGAGGAAAGATCCCGTCTTTCACACTGCTTGCCTGACGCATGACAAAGGCCCGATGAAAAGGGCCTTTCTCGGATCGAGATTCCCCGTGGCAAAATCCGCGCCCAGAACCGCTTTGCTGAGGATTGTTCCGGCGCTCGCACTTGCTGCATTACTTGTTCTTGCCGGAGGTTGCCTGCATCGTGGCGGCGTACGGGAGGTCAAGACAGGCCTCGATTCCGGCGAGCGGTCGTCAGTGCGTCGTTCATTCGCTGGGCCCGGGCACGTCATGAAGCATCAAGTGCGGACCGCTTCGCAGCCCTCAGGCAAATTGACTTGGCCTGTGCAGGGCCGTATCGTCTCCCGATTCGGCGCACAAAACCGCGCGGAGCAAAACGGGATCCTTATCTCCGCGAAAAACTCAGCGCCTGTAAGAGCCGCAGCAGACGGTAAGGTCGGGTACGTGGGGTCCATAAAAGGCTACGGTAACGTAATTCTCATCGAACATGCGGACCGCCTCGTAACAGTGTATGCTCACCTTGATACCCCGAGCGTCGAGAAAGGCGCGCTGGTCAAGAAAGGCCAGGCAATAGGGACGGTGGGGAACTCAGGTCGTACTGTGCCTGCGGACTTGTACTTCGAGGTGCGGTCTCGCTCAAAACCAGTCGATCCTATGCTTTTGCTGGAGAAGGCAGGCTGATCGGCCCAATAACAGGCACGATAAGTCTCGGAACCTGGAGAGGTGGCTTATTGCCATGAGCGTCCTCCAATCTGCACTTGAGCGTCTTGAGACAACAGCCCTGGCGCGTCTGGGGATCACGTCACCCTTTACGATCCCATCAGGGATTGTGACGACCACTCCCGCAGTGCTTGCGCGCATCGCCCGAGACGTTCCCGACATCGGCTTCCTCACTACGAAGACCCTCAGCTTAGAGCCTCGTGCAGGCTACCGGGAACCCATTCTCCACGAGTACTTTCCCGGGTGCTTCGTCAATGCGGTAGGCTTGGCTAATCCTGGAGCTCAAGCCTTTCTCGACGCTATGGGCCCGCTCTTGCCGCTGCAGAATCGCAAGTCGCTCGTTATTTCCATCATGGGCATGAGTCCGGAGGAATTCCTGGAGTGTGCGCGCATCCTGGAACCTATCGCGGACGCATTCGAGCTTAACCTGTCCTGTCCGCACGTGAAGGGCGCTGGTCAGGCCATCGGTTCAGATCCTGAAGCAGTGCAGGTCATTATTCGGCTTCTGAAAGCCGTGGTGGCCAAGCCGATCATCGCGAAGCTCTCGCCTAATCTTGGAGATATCCCCGGCATGGCGCGACTGTGCCGCGATTCAGGCGCAGACGGTTTGACGTTGATCAACACTGTGGGCCCGGGGATCGCCACAGACGACGAGGGAAATCCGATCCTGAGCAATGTGGCCGGAGGCCTGTCAGGCGCAGGGGTTTTGCCTTTAGGCATCAGAGCGGTTCGAGAGGCATCCGCTGCCGTGGATATCCCGATCGTCGCGTGCGGAGGTATCTCCACTGCCAGGGACGTGGTCGCATATCTGAACGCAGGCGCGGCGCTCTTCGGCATAGGATCTGCGCTAGCGGGGATGGACACTCCGAGTATCGCGCGATACTTTACTCGGCTCATCTCTGACCTGGACAGCAATATGGAGACCGTAAAGATCTCTAAGCGGGCTTCTAAGGGTGCGTGCACGGCTTACGTGCGCACGAAAGTCGTGGAGAACAGGCCGATGGGCGATTCCATGTTCCAGCTTCGTCTGGAAAACGGACCGGAATGCCGACCAGGCCAGTTCTTCTTCCTGCGACTGCCTGAAGTGGGCGAGAAGCCTTTTTCACCTGCGCACGCGAATCCGCCTGTCTACTTGGTGCGAGAGGTTGGCCCGTTCACCCGAGCGCTTAAAAGGCTTTCACGCGGAGATTTGCTCTACATGAGGGGCCCGTACGGCAACGGCTTCCCCGATAGGCGGCGGGCAAAGGGAGGGCTCGTGCTCGTGGGAGGAGGCACGGGGCTTGCGCCCATCATGATGGCGGCATCCAGATCGCGCGAATCGGTGGTGAGGTGTTTTGCGGGATTCTCCAAGCCTGTTGAGGAGTGGTTCCAAAAAGATCTCTTGGCCGCGCTTCCCCAGGTCCGCGTTGTCGTGGACCGAGAAGGTCAGCCTGGCGAAGTGGTCAGGACTCTCGCGGAAGACGTACGAATACATCCTGAAGTGTATCGCAGCAGCTCGGTTTTCCTCTGCGGACCTGGTCATATGATGGATGCTGTCGTGGGTGTTCTGCGCGATATTGTCCCTTCTCGGCGCATCTATCTCGGACGGGAAGACATCATGCGTTGCGGCATTGGAATCTGCGGGAGCTGCGGCACACCAGCCGGCCTGCGCTCATGCGTGGACGGCCCTGTGATGCCGGCGACCCCAGACTAAGCATGTTTCGGAATGGAATTTACACAAACCTCGAGGCGACCCTCGCAATCTGCGTCTCCATCGAAAAGGAGGGCACCACATGACCAGTGACGAAATCCTTAAGAAACTGGAAGTGAACCAGGAAATCATCCGTGGCTTTGGAGTGCGCCGCCTCGGTATATTCGGCTCATATGCCCGGGGCGAACAGAAGGGCGCTAGTGATATAGACTTCCTCGTGGAGTTTGAGAAAAAGACTTTTAACAACTACATGGACCTCAAGTTCTTTCTCGAAGACCTGTTCGGATGTCGCGTTGATCTGGTGATCTCGGATGCGGTTAAACCGAGATTACGGAAAGCAATTTTTGAGGAGACGGTCTATGCCAAGGGATTATAGAGTCTTCCTTGAAGATATGTTGACGTCGTTGCAGCGAATTCAGGTCCTGACTTCAGGCCATTCCTACGATGATTTCGCCAGGGACTTGACCGTACAGGAAGCGGTAATCCGAAACCTCGAAATCATTGGTGAGGCGGCCAAGAGTGTCCCCAACGAGGTGCGGTTGAGTTACTCGGAGGTTGACTGGGCCCGGATGGGAGGTCTGCGTGACATCCTTATCCATCAGTACTTCGCCGTGGACCTGGAAATTATCTGGGACATCATATTGAATAACCTGCCCGACCTTGAAGTCCAGATCAAGCGAATCCTCTTAGAGCAAGTCTGAATATTCGTTTCCTGCCTTATGGAAACCCGAACCTATAAGATGAAGGAGGGACAGACGCGCATCTCCGTTTTGGGAGGGACAATTCGAAAATCGTCCCACGCTCAGTGATTATTCAGGTCGAATTTATGCAATTTGTTGAGCAGGCCTTGGCGCGACAGGCCCAGGCGTTTGGCGGCCAAGCTTCTGTTTCCGCTGCAGCTCTGAAGAGCGTCTACGATCATCTTTCTTTCCAAATCGTCCACTGCGTGTTTGAGTGTGCCGGGATTACCCGTAGGGATTTCTTCGACAATCTGTTCCAGTGAACCGGGTATTCTGGAAGATAGGCTGCGCACAGAGATCGTGCCGCCCGGAGGTGTGAGCACCACCGCCCGTTCGATTTCGTTTTCCAACTCACGGATGTTTCCCGGCCAAGGGTACCTGATGAGCAGCTTGAGCGCGGCCGCGTCCATACCTCGTATATCCTTGTCGGCTTGTTGCCCGTATTTGTCGAGGAAATGGTCCACAAGGATGGGGATATCGTGCGCGCGATCGCGCAAAGGCGGGATCACGATCGGAAAGACATGTATTCTGTAGAACAGATCTTCGCGGAATTTGGCTTGAGCGGTGAGTTTCGCGAGATCCTGATTTGTGGCCGCGATAAGTCGCACATCCACATGCTGTGAGATGTTGTCACCGACAGGCTTAACCTCTCCCATCTGGATGGCACGGAGGAGTTTCACCTGCATCGCGGGTGGGGTAGCCTCGATTTCATCCAGGAAGAGCGTACCACCATGAGCGGACCGAAACACGCCTTCATGGTCCCTCATGGCTCCTGTGAACGCCCCACGTTTATGACCAAACAGTTCGCTTTCGATGAGTTCGGAAGGAACGGCCGCGCAGTTGAGCGTGATCATGGGTCCAGAGGCCCTGCGACTCAACGCGTGGATAGCGCGTGCCACCAGTTCTTTGCCGGTGCCCGATTCACCTTGAATCAGGACTGTTGTCTCTGTCGGAGCTACTCTTCGGGTAAGAGAGTGAATCTCCTGAATGGCAGCGGTCGTGCCCACGATAGCATCGAGAGGGTTTCCCTTCCTGAGGGATTCGTCCAGGTCAGCGACGGGAGTCTCCGGCCGCGGAACGTTATCTCTCGGTTGGTCGAGTTCTAAGACGTTCTCAAGCGAGCGCGCTGCTTGAGACGCGAGAATCTCCAATATTTCCAAATCGGTAGGGGTAAAGACTCCGGCTCGTTTATTGAGCACCTGGAACACCCCCATGATCGAGCCCTTCGCGTGCCGCAGCGGAACACACAAAAGACTTGTGGTCCTGAAGCCTGTCCGTGCATCCACATCTCTATTGAACCGAGGATCTTCATAAGGCTCTGCGATATTGAGAGCTTTGCCGTGGGTGAAGACCCACCCTGCCACACCGGAATCCCACGGGATACGAATCTGATCGAAAGTGAGCCCGACCCCGAGATGCGAGTAGAGCTCTCTCCTTTCGAAATCGGCCAAGAAAATGGTGGCTCGTTCAGCGTTCATCACCGAAGGCGCTTCCCGTATAAGGAGTTCCATGAGCGAGCTCACACTCTTCTTGGTTGACATGAGGATAGCGGTCTTGAATAGCAGCGAGATTCGTTCCAGGTAAGAGCCCAAGGGCAGCAAGGCCTGCTGGGGAACTTCTTTGCGGCTGTCCGTGTCCACCGCCTCTTTGAGAAACGTAATATCCATCAGGATGGTAATAGCCTGCACCAGCTCATCAACGGAGATCTTCCCATCGGAGATAAGGATTTCGTGTGGAGACCTGCCTGTGTCTCGAGATTGCCGAACAGCAGTGGAGTAATCGTCCTTGCTTATGCGGCCCGCTTCCAACAGCAGGCGTCCAATGGAATGGCTATCAAACACTTTGGGACTCCTTACCTCGACCGTACAGCGCGACCTCGCCGGTCTGGCCGTGGATAATCAACTTGCTACCCACCACCAAGGTGAGATCTCCAAAGCGCACGGATTCCGGCTTGCCCGCGAATTTCTCGATTTGGCGCACCTGCCCGACGTACACTTTGCGCAAAGATTTGGCCACATCTGCCGCGTGCGCGCCTCTGCCACCCAATCGGCTGACGAGCGCGGTCGATACGGGCAGAGAAAAGACCTCCTCCATGATCTCTTCAGGGATTGGATCGTTTACCACGAAGATGAACCCGTCCAGCTTTTCTCCTTCGGACAGTTGATCGTTCATGGCATCAACAATGGACTGCGCTTTATTAATGTGGCGGAAGGGCGCTATTTGGTTCCTGTCCGTTACCAGAATTCCTCGAAAGATTTTGCCTGAAACCCCCGTCCCTTGGGCGATTACCCGATACCCGGAATCGCGCAGGCTGGGCAGCCGTTCGCGACGTTCGCGGTTCTTGCGGATTTGGAGAATGTAAGCCTTACCTTTTTCTATGGTGTACTCCACATTGATGTGCATATGGAGCTCCTCCGCGATCCTTCGCAGCTTGGGCGAGAGCTGGTCCCAGCAGCCCGGCATCAAGGACGCGAGAGTGTCTTCGCGCTTCCACATGTCGTACACGGGAATAGTATTCACTTTGCCGTCTACCACGTCCGTGCCCTGATCGCGGCGCGAGAAGACACCGGTAAGTTCAAGCGAAAAAGGATTGTACGAGACCACGCCGGTTCCGCTGGTCTCAAAATCCACGTTGCCGTACACCATTGCCTGAATGATGACCGGTGTGCGCCAGTTCCCGTGGATATCTGCTGCCTGTCGGAACTTGCGTGCGGCAGGCCCGTCGTATGAGTGCAGGACCTCTCTCGCGCACAGAATCAGAATGTCAATGAATCGCCCGGAGTCGATCAATTTCACTGCTTCCGGTGCGAGTGCGCCCAAACGGTTCTTGTAGTCGAACGCGAGTTGCTTCATCTGGTCGAAGTTCATCTCAGCCTTACGCATGACCCGCCAACGCATCTTGCGTTCGTCGATGATGTCCTGGAACTCCTCTCTTCCGACCCCGTATACGGATTGGCCGAACTCCTGCAAGAATCGCCGGTAACAATCGTACGCGAACCACGGATCAACCTGCTGGGCCAGGGTGGCGGCGATCTGGTCGTTGATTCCCACGTTGGTTATGGTGAGCATCATGCCGGGCAGGCTCAGCCGGGACCCTGAACGAACGGAAAAAAGGGCCGGATTGGCAGGATCGCCGAAAGATCTACCGCAGAGCTTCTCCAATTTCCGGACGGATTCGCTCAGTTCTGCCCGAAAATCCGAGTCCGCTGCCAAGGCCTCTTCTTGAGGCAGAGGCAGGTCGGTTGTTATGACGAAGTAAGGCGGAGTCACCTCTGCGAATCTGAGCAGAGCCGCTTTCAGGCCGATGGTGCAGGGTGAAATATCGCCGTGATCGGGGAAATAGAATGGAACCTTGGGCCCGGCAGTATCAGGCAGCGGAGCAACGGGCCTACTCGATTCGGCCAATCTCTGATTCAGAAACAGCTCCACCTTGTCCACAAATGTTTCTAAAACTCGAAGGTTCCCGTCACGAGCCTGGAGGTCCGATATGTAAAGGGTTTTGAGGTAGTTCCTGAAGAAGTCCGAATCCGGGATCTCCTTGAGCGTGGTCAGATTCTTGAGCTTGCGCGGCAGCCGGTCCATGGGGCACGCGGCAACGAAGGCGTCAAATGGCGGCTCAAATACCTGTCGATAAAACGCGTAGATGTCGTCCAGCTCTCTCTTGATCACCCTGAGGAGGTCTCTCACTTTGTCGAAAGTCATCCCCAGGGCGCCCGCCTGCGCGAGGTCTCTCCCGGCCTGGAGCAGGTAGTAGCTCGAATGCCCGTTCACCGCGAGGCCGCGCACTAAGCTATCGAGGAATATGAGCGCACTGGGAAGGTTCTCGACGGTGATTTCAGCAAAATGAGTGTTGCTTATGCTGGAAGCAATGGTCTCTTGGAGTGACTCCAGGGTCAGATCTTTGTTGAACGCCTCAAAGTGCTCCTCGATGTAAGTGGCCTTCTGCGCGTACGCGTGACCGGCTTTCTTGGCTCGGAGTACTATGGGCGTGCCCGGATGATCCCGACTGATGCGCTCCATTTCCCTCACGTAGTCTTCCGCTCCGTCCGTGAGAGTCACTGCAGCGGGCATGGCCTCGGTGATATCCGGCGTGAGGTAGGTTTCCTTGATATGTGCCCTTTCATCTATGATGCGGCCGAATCTGACCAGATCCTGGTCAATGGTCGTCCCCGATAGATCCTGCCTCGTAATGAAGTACTTGGCATGAAGACCTTTGAGCAGATCCAACACGTCAAGGACCACTCTCCGGGAGAATTCGGGCCATTCTTCATTTTCTCGGTACCGCGCGGTATCCACTCGGATTAAACTAGCAAACCCGTTCTTCTCCTCCGCGGATAGCTTGTAATCCTCGAAAATTCGCCGACACAGATAGCCGATGCCCTCCGCCTCCTGAGGCGAGCACCACTGGTCCATGCTTAAGTAAGGCATGGACTCGCGAGGCATCCACTCTGAGATGGCCTCGGGCTCACCCGTGGCCAGGTACTTGAGGATCCCCTGCGTGAAATAGAAGTTTTCCACGCTCCCCCGCCAATGAATGTCACCCCTGAGCTTTCCCAGGAAATTGCCGATGGGCCGGACACCGCGGTTGGCGAGCTCTTTGGCCAGACCGGCCGCGGTGAGTCTCAGTGTGTCGAGTGGCCCGATATCTTTGAAAGAATAGGGAATCGCCTTGACAAGGGTCCGGATCAGAAAATGTGTCACAGACGAATTGGCTCTCAACAGAGACGAGATCCAATACTGAATCAGGTCCTCGTCGCACAGTCTGGCTCCCGCGAATTCCATCTGGATGATGAGGTACGGGATGAGCCGGTGCATGACCCTGGGATTGGACGCTATGATCGCTATGAGGCTCTTGACATGCTGCACGTGGGCTTGGATGGCTGCCGCGTCCTCGGCCAAAACCAAGGGCTCGCCCGTGTCGTCGTCTTCCACGGTATAGCGTTTTTCTTGCGGCTGAATCAGTGGCCTTGATACGAGCCGATCGATGAGCTCCTCAGCCATAAGAAAGTACCCATGTCGGCCCAAAGTGACCCCAAGAGATTCCACAGCTTTGAGACAAGAAACCACTCGAGGCGTCTCCTGGGATGAATAGGCCGAGTCCAGGAAAAGCGTGGCGAAGAGATTCACCAGGTCCCGGGATGCCTGCTTGCGGGTCTTCTCGAGGCGCAGCACGATTCTGCACAGGCCGTCAACGAGGAGCTGCTTGATTTCCAGTTTATCAATACTGAGGATCTGGACTACCAGAATCTCTGCAAATGCGATCTGGAGCTGTGAAGGGACTGCTTCGACCATGTCCTCGAAAGCGCTCAGGATGCCTCGCCATTCGTCATCCAGGCTCTTCACAAAGGCGAGACTTGTAATGAGTTCCTCGGGATCGGCTCCTGGGGCTTCCTCTACAATGGCTTCCAAGTTCAAACGGCGGCGCTCGATTTCTTCGGGCCCTCGACCGCTAATCGGCTGAAGGATTTCTTTCTCGAATCTGTCACGGCCTGGGAAGTCTGCCGAGGATGCGTCGCGGCGCAGGTCATCCGCCAGGTCGGACGGTATAGCCGCGAGGGTGAACAAGGTGGTTATGAGCGCCTGGGCCATTAATTTGTCGAGGCTCGGCGCGATCCGGTGCCTCACGTCGTCCGATCGCTTTTTCAGGGCAGCCCGTATGCCTGCGATCTCCAGGATACGTCGTTCCAGAGGATTCACCGGATGGATAAAAACCTGCCGGAGGAGAAAGTCGAGCGACCGCTCCACAAAAGGCGTGTACTGCGGGAGAGCTTCTTCTGAAGCGGACTTGAAGATGCTCTCTATCAGGCGGGCGAGCGAGTATTCAGCTTCGAGCCGCGCATCCTGATCGAAAGGCTGGCGAATCGCGGCAAAGAGGTATGAGAAGGTGATCTCCATCACGTCTGCAAGCTGACCACGCAGGGCTTCGTCATCACGTTCCAGCACGTACCGGGAAAGAGTTCGGACAAGATCGAGCCAATTGGGGATTTCGTAGAGCACCGGGACCAGGTTTTCGGCAATTGCCTGGCGCCGACCTTCAAGCGAAGTGAGATGGAGAAGCACATCCAGCCGTTCTCGTGGGAATCGGGGAAAAAGCATCACGTGGGAATCGGACTGCCGAAAGTCGATGAGATAGACCGACGCGTCCTCTCCGGTCCGATCCAGGACCATGAGCACGGTATTGAGAGCTTCCACTTCGAGAACGGTGTGGTCGTCAAATGCAACTTGGGAGCGGTCCAGAACCGCTGCCATGCCCGCAATCTGATAGGGATTGAGTGGTTCTTTTTGGCTGATCTGCCGTATGAGCTGGCGTGAGTCCACCGTGCAGCCCTGCTGTCTACTTTCTTTACAGTTCAAGAGTAATGGATTGGCCAATGGACCGCAAGAGAAAGCCACTGCACCGAGACGGGCAGAGCAGGCCGCGGAACAGCAATGACGGAGATTGCAATGCATTGGGATCTCTGAGACAATCCGCCTGGGTCGCGATCAAACGAGAACGGGAAAGCCTCCCAGGGGTCCAAAACAAGTGTACATTCGACTGGAAGGTAACGAATATGTGCTGGTTCGAACAGTCCAGGGCTTGGATGGCTCGCCTCGCGAGCTGATACTCGCGGGCCTGGGTCAAGACCCGGAACTCAACCTCTTCGTGGCCGCGGAGATGGGGCGACGAAAGAATTCGGATCTGTGGGAAGGCGTCAGGGATTTCGACCTCCTTCAGGCTCTGGAGAACTTCAAGAGAAGGCTCGGACGCTCTAAGGCCGCGCTCGTCACGATCAACGGTGGGAGGAAATCCACCGACGGTGACCAGGGCGATGAAACCTATTGAGCGCTACCCGGACTCAACAAGATTGAGTCTGTCAAGTTTGTGCGGCCCCTAGTGGAATAGTTCATGCGTATTGTCTTTCGGATCTTTTTAATAGGACTTGCTGCTGCGGCCGTCATTCTCGCCGGAGCGGCCGTCCTGATCTTCCTTCTGCCGGAAACCGACCTGATCCGTGCAAGGGTTGAACAGGAGCTTGAGCGAGCAACCGGTCGGAAGGTTGTTTTGGGACCGGTGAAAGTTTCTGCTGCGCTTCCCACTTTGGTAAGCGTCACTGTGGCCGGCGTCTCTGTCCAAACGACTGAAGGACAACCTCTGTTTTCAGCGGAAAAGGTAGTTCTGAAACCAAGGTTGATGTCGCTGCTCCAAAGAGAGTTTGCGATCGATTCGGCTTCAATTGAGCGGTTCTCCGTCACGTTGAGTGGATCGTCTTCCGACCGATCCCCTCAGCCGCCAGGCCCGGCGCCCGCGTCTGTTGGCACCGCGGATACCGTCAAAGAAAAGCAGCCCGAATCTGTTGCGCAGCCGCAGGAATCTGCCGCGGCTGCTCCTGCTGGGTCGGCCACCGATCAAAGACGTGGATCGATTCTGACGATCAAGAACCTCACGTTTTCCGAAGGCAACCTAAGAATTGCTCAGGGTCATCAAGACTCGAGAGATAAGGCCGAAACTGTTCTGCGCGGCATTGGCGGCTCGCTGAAGCAGGATACTGCGAACCAGCCGATCAAGATTGAATGCGGATTCTATCTGGGCCCTGATACGGCCATGAAAGAGCCCGCGAAGCTGAGCGGATGGTTCGCGACCGCTCCTGATTATTCCCGCGTGGAGCAGGGAGAGCTCCGTGTCCTCGTAGAATCGCTGAGCATCTCCAATCTCAAACCTTATGTGCCTGCTTGGGCTGACAAACTAGCCGCGTTCAAAAAGGTCAAGATTGATGCTGGATTGGACGTGAACAAGTCCCAGCGCGACGCGATGGACTTTCGTGCGGAAATCACGCCCACTGCCGCGGGATCGGGCGGGATCGCTGTCAGCGGAACGCTGCTGGCCAAGCCCCCTTACTCGGGAATTGACAATTTGCGCTGGAAAGGCGAGGTCAGGCCCATGCCGTTGAAAGAGCTCGCCGAGATCTTGCCCGAGGCTCTTCCTCTGGACCGAAACGCGGGCGAGTTCCAAGGCTCGTTTGAAGGCGATTGGAACGGGTCCGAAGCGTGGCGTATCAAAGGATCTCTGAATCTTGAGAACGGCGCGCCTGCCGGAAAGCTTGCGGTGGTGGGCAAACCCCTGCACGTACGTTCTGCGTTCACACTGGAACCGGAGCTTCTGGAAGTACATAACGCGGAGCTCTCCCGCGGCCAACGGCTCGCGGCCATAAAAGGGAAGGTGAATAGGCCGTTTTCGGACGAACGGTCCCTCGATCTGGAGGCCGGCGCGTCTTTCGATCCGAGCTGGCTGCGTGGGTTAGGAGTTCAAGTTCCGGCGGATCTCCGGATCGCGAAGATCATACCGGTGCGCGGCAAGGTTACGGGCAAAACGGACCGTTTGCAGCTTGATCTGTCCGGCGATCTGACTCCCTCTGATATCTCGTGGACGTATCTGAGAAAGGAGCCGGGGCAAAAAGGCGCGCTCGGCATCAAAGGCACCTTGATCCCGGCAAACGGGGCGGAGCGGAAGAACACCCAATTCCAAGGTCAGGCGCGTGTCGAAGTAACTCATCCTGCTCTAAGACTTTCCGCGGTCGCGCCTTGGTTGCCCTTGTCGCGTATTCAAGCGGATTCGGGCCTCTCGGTGCACGGGAGCAGAATTGATTTCAAGGACCTACGGGTCGGTCTCAGGGATGAAAAAGACGCGCGGGACATGCTCGTGGTCCGCGGCAATTTGACAGGCATTGGCTCAAGTGAACCGAAAATCGGTCTGCGTGCCACAGCGCTGATCGGCGGTCGAGCTCTGTCCTTGCTGACTAGTTATCTTGGTCAAGATTTCAAGGTAGAAGGCCATACAACAGGGGAAGCAGCGTTCGATGGGACCGCGGGACGGATGTCTTGGCGTCTGGATGCACCCCTGGGAAATCTCGATCTTCGGCACAAGGATAGTTTCAGGAAGCCCGCGGGGGTCGCGGGGAAATTGACAGCTGCGGGCCGACTTGCTCAAAAGAATTTGACTCTGGACGAAGGCACTCTGACCTTGCCGGGAGTCAAAATGAGCGGCCAAGGTGAGCTGATAGATGCGCAGGGCAGCTTCGGGAGCCTCTCGCTCCGGCTTGAACAGACTGATATCAACAGCTTGCTGCGGTACATACCCACAGCCGGGCAAGGACTTGCCGGGCCCGTGAAAGCCAGCCTTACTCTGAAGCCGTCGCCGGGAGGTGTTTTACCTCATGGGTCCGTTCAGCTTCTCGGGTTATCTTACCGTCCTACTAAGGCCTCATGGCGTTTGGAAGGTATAAACGGCGCGATTGAAGTCCGTGGAGATTCGCTGGTGTTGCCGCAAATCAACGGTCATGCCCAGGGGCTCCTGGAGAGCGCTTTCACGGTCAAAGGCGAACTTCATCAAGTCGCATCTCTGCCCACTTTGAACGGCAGCGTTTCATTAAGCATGGGCGAGGGCAAGATCAAGCTGGGAAAGGCCGGCTTGTTACTCGACCAAGTGAGACTCCTTGCGGGAACGGCTCTCGATCCTGCGCAGGCAGGTCGAACGGAGGAAGGCCTTGTTTACAAGTCTCTGACCGGCGATTTCCAATTCAAAGGAGGCAAAGCAACCACGGAGAACCTGGCGCTCAAAGGGCCAAACTTGGGGATGGGGGTCATTGGCGGCATCGGTCTGTCGCCTCTGAATTTCAATCTGCTGGTCGGCGTGCATACGATGTTACTTCCATCCGATGCTCTGGGACAGATTCCCGGAGCAAAAGATCTCATGAAGAAGCACGAAGGTTTGCTGAAAATCACAGGACTGGACAAGGAGCTCAAACGTCTCGGGATCTCAGTTCCCGGCAAAGAAGGACAACCGGACGCTTCGGAAGCGCCGGTGAAAGCCCCGGTAACCGCGATTTTTAGAATTCAGGGGCCTCCCGGTGATTCCAAGGTCATTCCGGTACTGGAAGCAGCGCTGGACAAACAGACCGCCGCCCGCCTGAAGTCACTGATGCAGTAGTGCAAGACGGAAATGCTTGGGCGTCCGATCGGATAATACCGAAGAGGGCCGCGCCCGGCCCTCTTGTTTGCTATTCGGCCTCTTTGCGGTTTTTTTCCTTGGGGCGCGCGATGCTGGAATCGACAACGCGGGAGCGCCGGCAGGAAGACACGCGGTGGCTTTATCCCGCACCGTGATGGGTCCTTTTTTGACGTCACGGCCAAGCAATGAAGCACCCTCGAGACGCTGCTGAGTTTCCGTCTTGCGGCCGATCACCTCGTAGTAGATCACGTCGCTGCACAGATCCGCCCCGTTGGGCCACGCTATGGTTCCCATGTCTTTGTCAACGCGCACTTGCTCGAAGAAGGACCGGTCGAATAAAGGCTGAAAAACGGGCCCCCACATATGAGGTTTCATGTCGAGAATTCCCGAGGCCCCGTCCTCAAATTCCACATAAAGCATATAGTCGTCTCGCGGCTCTACTTTGGTTATGTCCGGCATCGTCTCAACCCTCGTCCCCTATTCTCACCTCTTGGTGGGCGCTCATTCTCAGCCACGCGCTTAGCAAAGCTTCCTTGTGTTCTTTGTGCAGGGCCTTTCGTTCAATGGACTTTGGTAAATCTCCCGACCCTACTCGACCCTCACCTATTGTGATTGTCGCTCGATGCTCGGCATAGCGCACATGAACATGCGGTGGGTTGTGATCATCATATTGGATGATAATCGTGATTCCATCGAATCGTGCGATTACCGGCACAACACACCGCCCCTTTTATCAAAAGTCTCAATGTATTTCAGCAATTAGAAGAAGGCTGGTGAGCCAAACCTAAGAGTCTTGCTGGCTTTGCCAGGATTCGCACCTTCGTGCGCGATTCGGAACCGGAAGCGGCAGTCGTGTTCGAAGGCTATTCGCTCAGGGGCCTTCCGTAGTCGTCTTCGAATCTTTCTATGTCGTCTTCGCCAAAGTAATCACCGGTTTGCACCTCGATGAACACGACCGGATCGGTTCCCGGATTCGCGACACGGTGCTTCGCGCCAAGCGGGATCTCGATGGTGTCCCCCGGGTTAAGACGAATTTCTTGCGCATCCCTGGTGACGATTGGTGAGCCGCTGATAATGGTCCAGCGCTCGGACCTTTTCCGGTGAAGCTGCAAGCTGATCTTGCTGTCGGGATGCACGACAATCCGCTTCACCTTATGATCCGGTTTGTCGGATAAAACCTCATAATATCCCCAGGGACGGCTCTCTTCCCGGCGTGTCTGTTCCACGATGCGAGTATAAACCTCGTGGTAGTCCCGTACCATCCTATCTGCGGAAAAGCGTTCTTCAGCCACTCGCCGACACTCCGCGCGTGACAGGGTGTCGAGACGGTCCACCGCGGCCACGGCTTCAGTCACATCTTTGACCAGAAAACCGCTCCGTCCGTCGGTGATGAGCTCCGGAATCGCCCCGCGGGCAAAGGCTATGGCGGGGGCGCCACACGCATTGGCTTCCATCACGGAAAAGCTGAAGGGTTCATCAAAGCTGACCGGGTATAGCAAAGCCATAGCTTTGCCCAGCAGCTCTGCTCTCTCTCGAGGCCCCAGCGCGCCCAAGTACTTTATTCCAGGGCCGTCGAGAAATGGCTCCACCTGCGTCTGGAAATAAACCTCATCGTGACTCAGCCCCGCGATCACCAGTGTCTTGCCTACGCGTTGCGCGATCTCGATGGCTTCCCGAGCGCCTGTCTCCGGATGGATAGGCCCGATGAAGGCGAGCAGGTCTTCGCTACGCTGCTGAAAGGGGAATGCTTCCAGGTCGATGCCGGGATAAATTGTGGCCGCGTAACTGAGGTCAGAAGACCGAGCTGCGTTGCTGACGGAAACGTAATACGATCGGTGGTTGTATTTGTGATAAACAGGAAGGCCCGTCTCCACAGGCCATTCGCTAATGCTTGTGAGAACCGGCGTCTCCACCATGCCCGAATAGGTGAGTGGAATAAATCCAAGACAATTATGGATCAGATCGAAGTCTAGAGCTCGTTCGAAAAGCTCGCTAATGTGAAGAGATTCCCAGGCTGCGGGATCAAGGCCCTGGCCGTCCTCGCAAGGTCGCGGAGGCATCACGCGCACATCTGCGCCTATCTGCGAACTTGCGCTTCCAAAGAGCGTGACATCAACCTCGCGACGAATCAGTCCCTCCGCGAGCAAAGAAACCGTCTGCTGCCACAGGATCTCCCGTGGCCAACGACTTTGCTGCGCGATTGGCGCAAGGATGGCAATCCTCATGCCCTAGAATCTCCTTCCCGACCAATTCTAAGACCTAGCGCAACTTCCCCTAACGCTGATTGCCGACCGTGAACAGTCTGAAGTTCTTAAACCGCCCTCAGAGGAGATCTTCGTATCCCTGCTCCGCGAGGATTTCCTGGAGGCGTCTCACATCCTGAGCCCGGTCCTTGTGGCAGATCATCAACGCGTCGGGCGTATCCACCACAATCAGGTCTTCCACTCCAATCAGGGTTGCCAACCGGTGGTTCGAGGAGACCACACAGTTTTTGCTATCAACGAAGAGCGTTTGTCCTCGCGTGACATTGCCGGTTTTATCCGACGGCCAGAGGTCCACCACGGCTGCCCAGCTTCCCACGTCGTTCCAGTCTACGTCGATGGGAATGCACACCACGTTGTCTGCTCTCTCCATGACTCCGTAGTCAATGGAGATGGATTCAAGGCTCTGGTACACTCTGCGCAGGGCTTCGGTCTCTTCAGGGGTGTTCAGAGCCGATGCGATTGACTTGATTGCGGTGCTCAGGCGCGGGAGGTGCCTGTCGATGGCGCGAGCAATGTCGGACACCTTCCACACGAACATGCCGCTATTCCAGAGGTAATCTCCTGAAGCTACGTACTGGTGGGCGGTTTCAAGATCGGGCTTCTCCACGAAAGCATCAACCTGATGAACTTTGTCAGGACCCACGCTGAACGCGACCTTCCCGAGCCTTATGTATCCGTAACCTGTTTCAGGCCGGCTGGGGACCACGCCGAAGGTGAGCAGATATTCGCCCCTTGAGAGTGCCTCAGCCCCGCGGCGGAGCGCGGCCAGGAACGCCGCTTCCTTGCCTATAGTGTGATCCGCTGGGAGCACCACCATTACCGCGTCGGGATCTGCCTTTTGAAGTTTAAACGCGGCCAAAGCAATACACGCGGCAGTATTGCGACCCCACGGCTCCGCAACGATCATTTCGGGGCTCAACTCCGGCAGCTCGCTGCGTATCTCATCGACGTGGGACGCGCCGGTTATTACCATGATCCGCTCGAAGGGTATTTCCGGTAGAATACGTTCCACCGTGAATCGGATCATGCTCTTTGGGCCGGCAATATTGAGGAGTTGCTTCGGCCGGTTCTTGCGACTTTCCGGCCAAAAGCGAGTTCCGCTTCCGCCGGCCATGATAAGCGCGTATATCATCCTTGAACCACCTCGGATGCTCGTGGGGCTGAGTGAACCTTGCACCCGACACTCAGTCGAGTTATACCAGTATTAACGGTGAAAATGCCACAACGAAGCGAAACACAGTATAAGCATTCACATTCATGGAGCGTTATTTCGCCAAGAAATTAGTTTGAGGATTACCTGAAAGAGGTGTTCAATTGCCGATCTATGAGTACCAGGCTGTGGATCCGGCGCGATCCTGTGATGAGTGCCGTCGCGCGTTCGAGGCATTCCAGCGTCTGAACGACCAGCCCCTTGCCGAATGCCCGCGTTGCGGTAACCCGGTGAAAAAGCTCATTTCCTGGTGCCGCGCCGCGGTGATGGATATGTCGGAAGAAGAATCGCGCGTGACCGCATCGATTCGGGAATACGAGACACAAGGGATGTGGAGCCACGCGGCGGAACTTGCGGACAAGCATTCAGAGAAGACCAAGGATCAGGGCCTCAAGACCCGCGCTCTGGACAACTACAAAAAGGCCGGCTATGACGTGGATTCCCTCATCAAGGAATAGAGGCGGCCTGGACAACCAATAGTTTGTGATGAGGGCCGCACGCTCGGCCTCCTCGCGGACGCGGATATACGACTGAAACGACAATCCATCCGAGCTGTAATCTCACGCTTCTCTCGCTCAAGGGTGAGTCATCGCGAAGATGAGCTTCTTCCGCAGGGAAATCGCTTTTGCTCGAATTCTCAGTTCTCCGCAGGCCACGCTGGTGCTGAGTTTTGCGGGGATCATTCTAATAGGGGCCATCTTGCTCCGACTCCCCTGGTCTCATGAACCGGGAAAAGTGAGCTTTGTTGATGCGCTCTTCACCGCTACTTCCGCGGTGTGCGTCACAGGGCTCACTGTTTTGGACACGGGCAAGGACTATACCCTCCTGGGTCAGGGGATCATCCTCCTCCTCATACAGGCAGGCGGTCTGGGGATCATGACCTTTGCCGCGCTGTTCTACGAGATTCTCGGACGCCGTATGACCTTGCAATCGAAGGCTTTGGTGAGCGACACCTTTTTTCAGCGCGACATCGGTTCGGAATTCCGAAGCACATTCCGCACCATTCTCATTATCACCTTTTGCGTCGAAGGAGCGGGGGTGCTCTCTCTCTTTGTTCTCCTCCCCGCGGGACAAGAATGGAGCTATGCGCTCTGGTGGTCTGTGTTTCATTCGATTTCGGCTTTCTGCAACGCGGGATTTTCGATAAACACCGATAATCTGATGATCGTACGAGGAAGTCGAGCCCTACTCTTTGTTGTCATGGGTTTGATCGTGCTCGGAGGCCTGGGTTATCTGGTGCTTCACGAGGTCTGGGCTCGCATTTCAATACAGGACCGCATCGATCAGCCATACCAAGCCACGCACTTCTCATTGCACGCACGGGTGGTGCTTACTGTCTCTGGATTGCTTATCGTAGGGGGGAGTGCCGCGCTCCTGGTGTTCGGGCTCACACCCGAGGAGACTTCCTGGGACGACAGACTCCTCCATTCGCTGTTCCAGTCGATTACAGCCCGGACCGCGGGCTTTAATACCGTGGATATCGGAAGGCTGCCTTCAGCCTCGCTGTTAGTTCTTATCGGGCTCATGTTTATCGGAGGTTCTCCTTCATCCTGCGCTGGTGGCGTAAAAACCACCACACTGGCCATTTGGTTGGCGCGTCTTCGGGCAAGCATACGAGGCGAGAGAGAAGTTCGGCTCCTTGATCGGCGCCTAGGTTTTGATTTGGTCAATCGTGCTGATCTCCTGTTTGGGCTCGCGGTGTTCTGGAACGTGATCGGAGTCTTCTTGTTGCTCTGGACGCAGTCTCACTTGCCCGTGGGGGCGCGAGAGCTGGCTTTCGAACAAATCTCCGCGTTCGGCACGGTCGGACTATCCACCGGAGTGACGCCTAACCTCTCAACGTTCGGTAAGCTCTGGATTATCGCGACCATGTTCGTGGGAAGGCTCGGTCCGTTGACCGTGGCCCTGTGGGTGTTTCCTCCGACAACGGTGCATGTGCGGTATCCCAAGGGAACGGTGATGATTGGATGAAATCAGACAAGAAAGTCATTTGCGTCGTCGGCCTGGGTCAATTTGGCAGTGAACTGGCCCAAGCTTTGGCAAGGGACTGCGAGGTGCTCTGCCTTGATAATGACGAAGGCCGCGTGAGCACTATATCGGACAAGGTCCAGAGGGCGCTCATCGTGGACGCACGGGACTTCAACACCATTCGCGCATTGGTGACTCCGGATTTCGATGAGGCGGTGGTCAGCCTTGGTGAAAGCGTGGAAGCCAGCATTCTTTGCACGTTGCACCTCCGGAGAATCGGTTTGAAGAGCATTCGGGCCAAGGCCACCAGCGAGGATCATGCGCATATTCTCAAGGCTGTGGGCGCAACGGACGTGATCTTTCCCGAACGAGAAACCGCTCGCAGGGTCGCGGCTCAGATCCTCAATCCGAACCTACTGGATTTCGTGCCCCTGGCAGAAGACTTCGAGGTAATGGAGATCGCGCCGCCCGCATCCTTTCATGGTCGCACTCTGCTGGAATTGAGACTCAGGGAACATTTTGAAGTCTTCGCGATCGCTATCAAGGAACTTGTGCCGGAACGTTTCGTATTCCTGCCGGGGCCGGACTTCGTGATCAAGCCGAGCGATATCATGGTGATGATCGGCCGGGAAAAGGACCTTCTGCGCGTGCAGCGCCAACCATGACGCGTAAGTCTTGTCCATGGGCTATTGGTCCACAGCGCGGCCAAATACATGCTCATGCCCACAGACCGGGAAATGCTTTCGTTGATCTTTTCAGATGTGCTAAGCTAGCTGTACCCCAATCCGGAACTCGTGCGACAGAGCTACGAGAAATATATACGGGTCCTTCAAGCCCCTTGGGAGGCCGGATTGCTGACACTACACCGAGTTCCGTCCCAAGAAGGCGGTAGCCTCTGTCAGCCATACTTGCATGTGATCTAACACAACCGCTCTCATAGAGGTAGCAACTGTTCCAATAGAAACCTAAGGGAAACTCAGATGAGGCGGATCGGCACGACACTCTTTCTGTTCGCTCTTTTACAGGCTTTTTCTTTTGGGGCATGGGCCCAGGACTTGAAAAAGGCGGTGCTGCTTCCTCAGTGGGTGCCCCAGGCGCAATTTGCAGGCTACATGGTCGCAGTGGAGAAAGGGTTCTACCGTGAAGCCGGCCTAGATGTGAACTTGATGAGAGGCGGGCCTGAAAAGCCGCCTTTTAATTACCTGGAAACCGGAAAAGCTACCTTTTGCACCGATTGGCTATCGAACGCCATCCAGAAGCGGGCTGCCGGGCTTCGGGTGGTGAACGTGGGTCAGATAATCCAGCGTTCGGCGCTGATGCTGGTGGCAAAAAAGAAGAGCGGCATTGTGCGTCCGGAGGATCTGAACGGCAAGAAGGTAGGCGTCTGGGCGGGCCAGTTCTACTTGCAGCCCGCATCGTTCTTTCGCAAGTTTGGACTCAACGTGAACGTGATCCCATGCTATTCGTCGATGGGCCTACTTCTCAAAAGCGGCGTGGATGCCAACACAGCCATGTGGTACAACGAATACCACACGCTTCTGAACAGCGGCCTCGACCCGGACGAACTCACCTGCTTCTTTTTCGCAGACCTGGGCTTGAACTTCCCCGAAGATGGAATTTACTGCATGCAAGAGACCCTGGAATCGGATCCAGCGATGTGTGCGGCCTTCCTCAATGCTTCACTCAAAGGCTGGCTCTATGCTTTTGAGCACAAGGACGAAGCAGTTCAGATTGTTATGAAACAGGCGGATGCCGCCAACACGGGCACCAACAAAGTGCATCAAAGGTGGATGCTCGACCGGATGCAAGATCTGATCCTACCTGGCGACAATAGAGCGGAAATGGGCAAGCTAAAACAGGGCGACTACATATCGGTGGGCGAGGTGCTGTTGACGCAGAAACTGATCGGAAGCCTCCCGCCGTTCGATCAGTTCTACCGAGGCCCGAAATGATCCTGAGGCCGCGCAGTAGCATCGCTTTCAAGATGATGATCCTGGTTTTGGGCGGGACATCGGTGGTGTTCGGGGTCATCCTGCTCTATAGTTACTATTCGTCCCGGAGCTTCCTTCTGGAAGAATCTGAGAACAACGCCCGTAACCTCACCCAGTACGTTGCTCGCCGGATAGAACAGGAATTTCGCAGCGTGGCCAAGGCTACGGAAAGCCTGGCAAGCTTCCTGGAAACCGCGAAATGCGATGAGGAGACACTCCTCACTCTTCTGCGCCGTACGGTCCTCCGAAACAAGGAGATCTACGGCTCCGCTGTAGCGTTTCAACCGTATGCCTTCGATAAAGGTACACGCGCGTTCGCGCCGTATTATTTCCGAGGCAAAGAAGGACTGAAGTTTGAACAGCTTGGGTCGGACGCGTACGACTATTTCACCAAGGACTGGTATCACATTCCCGTCGTGCTGAAAGGGCCCGTATGGATCGAGCCGTATTTTGACGAGGGAGGTGGCGACATTATGATGACCACCTTCTCGTTCCCATTTTACGAGCGAGATGCGAACGGCAAGAAAGGTGAGCTTCGAGGGATTGTGACTGCTGATGTTTCGTTGGAATGGCTCGCACGTCTTGTCTCTTCCATCAGAATCGAAACGAGCGGCTTCTGTTTCATCATCTCTGAGACAGGCTCATTTGTCACCCATCCCCAACCGAAGATGATCATGCGGGAATCGATATTCAGTCTCGCGGAAGAGCTGAAAGATCCCAGGGTTCGGCACTTGGGACGGGCTATGATCCGCCAGAATTCCGGTTTCGTGGACATAGGATCCTTGCCGCCTGTCGGGGAGGCGTTCCTGGCGTACGCGCCCATTTCCGCGGTGCGCTGGTCTGTGGGCGCGATTTTTCCAAAGAGCGAATTGCTCGCAGACGTTACCGCCTTGCATCAGCAGACGGTGCTTATGGCCCTCACGGGAATGGGCCTGCTCTTCCTGGTAAGCCTGCTTGTGGCCAAATCCTTTTCCCGGCCCTTGAGGCGTATAGCGCAGGCCACCGTGCAAGTTGCCGGCGGCAACCTGGACATCAACCTCTCAGATATCCGCAGTCGCGATGAAGTGGGTCAGTTGGCCCAGGCATTCACGCGCATGACGGAAGGACTCAAGGAGCGGGATTTCATTCGGGACACCTTCGGCCGGTACCTGACCAAAGAGGTGGTCAACCGGCTGCTGGAGTCGTCCGACGGATTGCGTCTCGGGGGCGAGAAACGGGAAATCTCCATGATCATGTCCGATCTCAGAGGTTTCACCGCGTTGACCGCCACCATGCATCCCGAACAGGTGATAGCCTTCCTAAATCGATATCTGGGCCGCATGGTCGATGTGCTGGTGGATTATCGAGGCATCATTGACGAGATCATCGGTGACGGCATCTTGGCCTTCTTTGGCGCTCCCGAAACCCTGGAGGACCATCCCGCGCGAGCCGTGGCCTGCGCGCTCAAGATGCAGATTGAAATGGACCAGATCAATGCGCTCAACGAACAAGACGGTTTACCGCGTCTGGAAATGGGCGTAGCGGTAAATACCGGCGCGGTAGTGGTGGGGAACATCGGGTCTGAGAAGCGGACCAAATATGGGGCAGTGGGGTCTGAGGTCAATATGACCGGACGCATCCAGTCCTTCACCGTGGGCGGTCAGGTACTCATAAGCGAGCCGACCTACAACAAGCTGGCCGACATCCTTGACATCAGCGATGTGCTCCAAGTGCAGATGAAAGGCGTACCTGGAGCTGTGAAGCTCTATGACGTGGCGGGCATCCGCGGACAATACGACGTGCACCTCAAGCGGCAAGAAGAGAAGAGGATTCTGCTCTCCCAAAAGATCAATGTGGCAGTGCAGAGGGTGGATGAGAAGACTGTGGCCTTGACCGAGGCCTCCGCGTGGATCGACGAGATCTCCGCGTCATCCGCCCAAGTGGTATTAGCGTACGAAATCAATCAATGGCAGGATGTCAAACTCCTCTTGTTGGACGACCAGTCACGCCCATCCGCTGGAGAGATCTACGGCAAAGTCGTTTCCGTCACGCAAGTCGGTTCACACTATGTGGCGAACGTCCGCTTCACATCCGTTTCTCCGGAAGCGTACCAGATGATTCATCGCTTGGAGCAGGCCACGTGAGCCGCGAGCGCGACGCGAACCATGATTGATGGATTTGAGCAGATCTTCGAATTAGCCAAGCCGTACCTGGATACGCGCGACAACGAAATCCACACCATTGTGGCCACCACATTTGCGAACAAGCTTCTCCACGCCGAAGAAGGCGATGCATCTGTGGTCATCCCCGCGATCATGCTCCACGACGTGGGTTGGAAGAGCGTCCCCGAGGATTTACAGCTCCGAGCTTTCGGTCCGGGAGAAAACGACGAGAGCATTAAGCGGATCCACGAAGTGGCAGGGGCAAGAATCGCCCGCGAAATACTCGATCGGGTCCGATATCCCCCGGCGCTGGTGGATGAGATATGCCGAATCATAGAAGCCCACGACACAAGGCTGGAAGCTTTGTCGCTCAACGATGCGATCGTGAAGGATTCGGACAAGCTGTGGCGCCTGTCTGAGGAAGCGCTAATGGTCGATCCTCCAAGGTTCAAGATCGACCGCGTGGTCCACCTAAAGTGGCTCGGCCGGCAAATCGCATCATGGTTTATTACTCTAAGCGCCCGAGAAATGGCGCTTCAGGAATATCGGGCCAGGGGCGAGAGCTTCGGAATCTCCCCCGAAGAATTGGAAGAGAACCTGCGGGGGAATGATGCTAGTGTAGTGTCTCCGTAAAGCCTTTAGACTAGGATGATTCGAGCACTGCAATCGGAGGCCCCCTCAGCGACGCATACTGAATACCTATTACGGAGACAGCACACTAGGTGATGGGGCTGGAAAGCTGGGAATGGCTCACGGGCTCTAAGCGCTGTAGGGGCAGATTTCAAACCTGCCCCTACAAAATAAGGCCTTAGATTTCATACCGCGATTGTCAGCATCTTGTGCCATTCCAACCTAACGGTGGCTCCTCAATACGCGACCGGATCCATACATCAACGTTACTTGGGGGCACCTAGCCTGAGCTTCTGATTCATCGCGGCCAAGGAAGCGATTGCGGCCTTGTCGACGCGCTCTCGTAGTCTTTCTTCAGTGATATCTTCAATGAGGACCAACAGGAACCTCTCCCGTTCTTTTCTTATCTTTCGCATTTGAAGCCGTGCCCAGACGCGTTTGCCCCCCATAATCAGGATCGTCTCGGCGACGCGAGGTCCTTGAGCCTCAAATGCCTCTTCGATGACCTGGCGAGCCCTATGCTTCAGTATCAGAGCTCTTTCTTGGTCTCGCGGAAGTGCAAGGAGAGATTCAAAGCGAAGGCTGCCCGTCTCTGTCTGCCCATGATCGAACAGACAGCGTTGGTTGGCAACCACTACGAAGTGGGCCTCGTCAATCAGCATGGCCGGGACGGGAAGGACTGCCAGCAATTTCCGGGACGGGTCCGATCTCATTGAACGCCAGTTCAAAGTCTGTGTGGTGGTCATTGAATCGCTGGGGGTGCTGGAGGGCTCCAAATCTGATTGTTCGAAGCCTTGAAGTCGAACGGTTCGACAGTCTTGGGCATGGGACGCTAAACAGCCTTCGCTGAGTGCTTGAGTATGCATGGGACGTTTCCTCAGGCGCAAAAAGAGTAGATGATTCGCGTGCGTGTCTCAAATAATCGGACGGAGTAGAGTCTCCCGCAATAATAATTGAATCGCTTCTTGGGCCCACGTAATTGAAGGGGCTATAGTGCATTTCCCGTACCATAATGTACCGAAACATAATGCTGTCAAAAACAACCAGTGATGCCGATCTGTTACTAGTGATGTTCGAGGCGAGCACCGCGATACTCGCTCGGCAATACGCACTGAAGTGCCTGGAAATAAGACACGAGACCGCTTCCTGTGTCCAAGAATTCGATTGAAAGAGCTTTCGCATTAGCCGACTTTTTGCGCGTAAACGATTGGAACCGCGTTATTCTTTAATTTCTTGTCACCATGATGGTGCCGGCCCACGCGCACACAATTGCGGCCGGATTCCTTTGCTTCGTACAGAGCGTTGTCCGCCCTGCTAATGAGTCCATTGAGGTTTTGCGGCCCAGTCGAGGCGTCAGTGGCTGCTACGCCGATGCTGACGCTCACTCTGATGGAGCCCTGAGTGGTCTGGAAGGGCTTTGCGCAAATAGTGAGCCGGATACGCTCGGCGATTGATCGCGCGTGTGCGGCATCACAGCCCGGAACCACGACCAAGAGCTCCTCGCCGCCAAAGCGAGCGACCAGATCATAGGGACGCACAGCCTCTCGTATCCGTGTCGCGACCCCGCAGAGCACCTCGTCGCCGGCCAAATGACCGTGAGAGTCGTTGATCTGCTTGAAATGGTCAATGTCGAGCATAAGCACAGAGAGTGGCCGTCCCTCACGGTCTGCTCGCGCCAGCTCCCGCTGCAACCTTTCGATCATGGCCGATCTGTTAAGAAGGCCCGTCAGCGAATCGTGATTGGCCCTCCAGTGGAGCGCGTCTCGTGCGCGTTGGAGTTCCAAAATCAATGCTTCGCGCTCTATCTCTGCGTGTTTGCGCTCGGTGATGTCCGCGATATTACCCATGGCGGCTTTGCGGTCGCCATAGGTAACCGTGCCGATGAGGGCTTCGACCCATTTGAAGGTCCCGTCCTTGCACACGAAACGGAACTCGTAGTGAGTCTGGAGGCTTGGATTCTTTTGCCTGGATTCATCCATGCGTTCGATCATGTCCCAGTCTTCCGGATGGATGAATTCCCAGAAAATCTGCCCGACCATCTCTTCCGGAGTATAGCCACCCATCTGAGCGAGCCGGGCATTCACATAGAGAACACGTTGGTCCTGATGGATAAAGATGCCGGTCAGAGAGTTCTCAGCCAACTGTCGGTAGCGTTGCTCGGCTTGTTGTAGCTCGTCCTGTGCGCGGCCACGCTCCTCAGCTTCCTGTCGGAGCATCCGGAGAGCGGATTCCAGCTCAGCCCGGCGTGTCTTTTCTTCCTGGTAGATCTGAGCCAGGTCCTGAGCGTAGATGAGGGCCTGTTGGAATGCCAGGTCCGGAGGAGCAGGATCAAGGTCGGCATTTGAGTGCTTCTCAGCCTTTTCGGTCATCGCGTCGAGGAAGTAGATTGGTACCGGCGAGGACTGCTCATTGCGCGGAGTCCCAGACAAAGCGTACGAGCTTCCTCTATGAGGAACGTAGGCGAAGGCCAGAGCCGGACGTGCACCCTTCAGCCAGATCGATACCGCGCGTTTCGCACCTGCGATCAAGGAATGCATCATGCCTTCGTATCCGGCGCTGTTCGTTTTCATGGTCCGGTCTCCTATGCTATTGAGAACTCGGTGGAAGTGAGAGCGCAATTACCGTTCGTCCGGACTCTCACTAATTCCTCAGCGCCTTGACCAGTAGGTCTTGGGTCAGTTTCTTTGCCAGTTCCGGGTTCTCCGTTCGAATCTGGTTCCAGAGAGCGAGCGCGTGCTTGAGCAGCTTTCCTTCCGGTGACTGCACGGGAGTTTCCGCTTTCGGGGTCCGGCGGGCCGCCGAAACTGCCTGCTCAGCGGGCAGCTCCCTCTTGGGCCGCTCGATAACAACGTCTTCCTTTGCGGAAGAAAGGCTCGCTACGGTTTGTGTCTTTGGTGCCGCAGCTTGGGCCTGGTTCGATCTCTCGGCCTGAGCCTTTTTCAGCAACTCCGTGGTCCGGGTGTCGGCTTGCGCGCCCTTTGCCATAAGGAGCTCGGCCACAGCCAGCCGTTGGTCTGCAGCGGCAAGGGAGAGCGCGGTCTCACCATGACCGTCTTTGGCATCGAGGTTTGCTCCACGAGTTACCAGGACTTCCACAGTCGCGATCTTGCCTTTTGCGGCAGCTTCCATCAGTGCGGTGCGACCTTTATGGTCGGCCAGCCTCACGTCGGCTCCGCGGTCGGCCAGCATCTCCACCATGGTGGAGTGCCCGTTCATGGCAGCCCAGAAAAGCGCGGACCATCCTGCTCTATCTCTCGCGTTTACATCCGCGCCCCGCTCCAGGAGGATCTTCACCGCTTCAGGCTGCACAGCCACGCTGGCCCAGAAAAGAGCAGTCCATCCTTCGTCGTCAGCCCAATTCACTTTGGCCCCACGAGCGATAAGGCGTTTGATTTCAGCCACATCTCCCGAATGTGCCGCGCTTCGCAGTGCCTCTTCCGGAGAAGACTTGTACGGTTGCATATCCTGGAGATTTAGAACCGTTTTGGCAGACCCCAATACAGGCAGAGATACAACTATGATGACGGCCGCAAGGGCCAGAATGTTCTTTTTCAGAGTAGTTTGGAGGGTGTTCATTTTTGCCTCCTAAAGACAGCTGGGTTGGTGACCCATACCTGGCAATACGGATGCGGAAGTTTCCGTAAAGTTGCCGATCCGACAGGACACCCGGTTTGACGGCGTCTGCGGGACAATAAAGCAACACCCATGCCAAGATGATCTCATGGGCGAATTGTGATGCATTATCAGGGAGGTGCCAGTATTCAGGGCGAGGCGAGGCAATTCGGGAGGAGTACGAGAGATGATTTGATGCACAAAAAACCACCAAAGCCAAACATGATGAGTTAAAACAAGAGGTTGCCTGACGCTTCTTGCCGCGGCTTGCTACGGATATCCCTCCTTCGTTGTTTATTTATTGTGCATTGTGCCCCTGGGAAAGGTTCCCGTGTTGGCAAAATGGGCAAATTGCGTTCCGGGCTTCAATCATGGGCCGGCAGCGTCTCGAGGTTCATGGGCGTCAAAACTATCAGAGAGTACAAGTACTTGACAAAGCAGCGAAAGGAATGACATGCTAGAAACCACTGCTTACCTGCATGTCAGCACCCGCAAGCCATGGGAAAACATGGCGCAATCGCTAAACTCCTTGAAAGGCGATTGGATCATGACGGGCGAGAAAGCCAAAATCCTCATAGTCGATGACGAACCTGCCATCTGCACAATATTGGCCCGGTGGCTGTCGGCCGACGGATATGTGTGCAAGAGCGTGCACAGTGGCGAAGCAGCGCTCGATGTACTGGAGCAAGACGAATTCCATCTGGTGATATCCGACATCCTTATGCCGGGAATGTCCGGGATAGATCTGCTCTCGATTGTTCGTTCAAGATTTCCCGGAGTTGGTGTCCTCATGGTCACGGCTGTGGATGACCGAAAGACCGGGATCCGAACCCTTGAGCTGGGAGCTTACGGATACATAATCAAGCCCTTTGACCGGAATGAGATTCTGATCAACGTGGCCATGGCCCTTGAACGCCGTGACGTGTCGATGCTCAGTGATGAGTACGGCGGCAACCTACGAGGGCACATCAATCGTAGCCTAAAGCAGATTCGTCAGCTCCAAGCCGTAATCTTTCACGCAATATCGTCTTCTGGTCATCGGCATGGCGAGAGTGACGGGCATTTGAAGCGGGTCGGCCGGTTTGCTTCCACTCTCCTGAACGTATTGAGACCGGGGCGCTCGATCCAGGAATTGGATGACATGGCACGGGCCGCAGCCATGCATGATATCGGCAAGTTGGTGGTGCCTGAGGCTATATGGCTCAAAGACGGGAAGTTGGATGATCGCGAGCGAGCAGTGGCGCAAACCCATGCGGAAGCCGGGGCAAAGATGCTCCAAGGTGCGGACGCGCCTGCGCTCCGCCTAGCGCAGGACATAGCTTGGGCTCATCACGAATGGTGGGACGGGACAGGTTATCCGCGGGCCTTGGCTGGAGACGCGATTCCGGAAGCCGCTCGCATCGTGGCCATCGTCGATACATACGACGCGCTGCTGCACGAACGCCCGTACAGACCCGCATTCCCGGAAGATGAAGCTCTGCAAATAATTAAGAACGAGAAGGACAACCACTTTGAGCCAAGACTGGTCGATTGCTTCATGGAAGTGCTGCCACGATTGAGGGAGATTCGACAAGAGCTGAGGTTGGAAGCATCCAAACGGGAAAGGCTCACTCTGGACTTTTCCAAGATCCCCAAAGACCGCTGACCGTCATACCGATGCGCGGTTAAAGAAGTAACATCGGCAATCGCAGCCACCGATGCAAGGGTCAAACCGTGGCCGGCAGTGACGCCGGCCCGAGAACGACGGGCAACCCCATGCCTCGCGGGACTGCCCCACCAAACCTTCCCGATACACAGTACAGAATTTAGGCAAAAGAGTACTTAGCCCTCATCATCTGATCAAGGTGAGATACAGCCGCGCGTGCAAATGCTTCGTCGTTAATGTGGGCATCCACTTCCACCACATCAATGTTTCCGTTGAGCAAAGATCTCAGTCTGGCGACGAATCCGCTATTGGTGCTCGGTTCGTATAAGGGGCCGCCTTCGATATCAGCTTCCGACCAGCCGCGAGTCGGAACAACGAACTTTGTGGGCCCGATCGCACGGTTCAATTTCTCTGCGATCGTCTTTGCGAGAGCCTGCATATCATCCGGAGTGGTACGAACTCCGGATCGAAAATCATACCAGAAGACTTTGCGTCCTTTCACACGCTCGGGTATGGTCTCCACGGAATTGAATTCGAGCACGATACAATCAAGCCCGCCAGGTACCACCACCTGAGGAATGCCTGCTCGTCCCGCGGCTTCCAAACGGCCCGGTCCGATTGCTCCGCAATAGCCGTCGTACATTTGATCCGAGAACTCGTGCAGGGCCAAGTCAAGAACTCCGCTGATCAGACTCTGATCGATCAAGTCCTCCATTGCCATGCCGCCGGTGCCGTTGGCATGGAAGGGCGCCACTTCGTACCCGAGTCCTTCGAGCATACCCTTCACGCGCATAGCTCCTTCGGTTATGAACCCGAACGAAGTCAGCCCGATTATCGGCTTGTCCGAAACGATTCGACCTTGGTTTTTGGCCATGCCCGCAATTGCCGCAGCAGCATTGGCAAGGATCTTCTTGCTGATCGGATTGAGCCCTAGAATATCCACGACCGAATGCATGACAGCGATATCCTTGGTGCCAATCAGGTCGCTCATGTCGCGAGAGGCCACGGTGGAGACCATGAGCTTGGGCACTCCAAGCGGCAGCGCTCGCATGATCCCCGCACCGATATGAGTGCCCGTGCCGCCTCCCAATGAAATGAGTGCTGAAAGCCGGCCGTCTCGGTGGAGGTCGCGCACAAGCGCGGAACCTCCCCTGATCATGGTTTCCACAGCCTCGCGTCGGTCCTTGTTTCTGGCAATGGTCTCCAGCGTCGTGCCGGCTCTGGACACGATCTCCGCGCGCGTAATATCGGGAACAACGGTCGGAGGATGGAGTGTGCCCACATCCACAATGAGCACATCACATCCCGCATCCTGGATGAGCCCTTTGAGATGACCGACCTCGTCTCCTTTGGTATCCAGGGTTCCCACAATGACCACGGTTGGAGGCATAATCACCTCTGGTGAGGATTCCATTTCAAAGGATAAAGGCCCGGGGCCACAGGCGTTCGCTGAAGTTCAGTTATTCTCCGTTCCCTATCCGAGAGCGGAGCATGGCTGTTTGGGTGCCACTGCTGGCTTGCCCAGCAGTGTCTTCGCTGCTTGCACTGCTGGGCAAGCCAGCAGTGGCACCCCCTAAAGGGATGTTGCCCTAACCTTGAGCCTTCCTACGTGAAGCGACAAGTCTCTTCAAGAGCAAAGCAATCTGACAGAGTTTTCGGGAACCGTTGCAGAGACTCCTGGGGAAGCGCCTTTCCGCCAACGCCTTCAGATGCTTCGCGCTTCTTGCAACAGCCTCTTTTCTTGGTATTATTGCGCGCCCTGGGCCTTCAGATATTGTACGAGATCTTTTCGACCGAGTTGCTCGGCCAAACTCAGCGCAGTCATCCCATCTTTGGTTCTCGCATTGATGTCCGCGCCTCTTTCGACCAGCAGCTTCACCACATCCAAGTTCTTTCCCTGAGAAGCGCCTGTGGGAGCTCTTTGAGAGTCGCCACTCTGATCCTTTGGCGCAAGGCCTCTTTGCACAAGCATGGTCATCACTTCCGGATGGCCTGCCAGGAAAGAAGCCATGAGAACAGTGATCCCTGTCTCATCGCCGGCCGTGACATCCGCGCCCTTCTCGACGAGCAGTCTCACTACTTCAGCGTTGCCGACCATTGCAGCAGCCATCAAAACCGTTGAGCCGCCTTTCATCCTTGCATTGACGTCCGCGCCTTTTTCAATGAGCAGCTTTGCCACTTCCGGGCGGCCTCCAAGCGCAGCAAGCATTAGCGCGGTCCTTCCGTCTTGGTCCGTGCTGTTCACATCAGCGCCTTTGGCAAGCATGTCTTTGACTTGGGCTAAATCTCCACGCGCGGCTGCTCCCATAAGCGGGCCTTCTGCAGAAGAAGGTTCCGGCGCTTCGAATTCGCTGACAAGAATCCCGGGGCCCTTGTCGGTCATAGCAATCAGCAGGCAATACACCTGGATTTCGGTCCCCAACGGGACTTCTTCAGGGAGGAAGTCCGCGACCTTGTCCTGTATGGCCACAGTAACTATGGAGCCTTTCGGGGACTTGATGTTGATGCACTTTGTCTTTGACAGCGTGTCCATCAGCTCCTTCGGATACACGGTCGGCAACATGGTCATGGAAAACTTGAGCACACCGGCCATGGAGCATCCTTCTTGGGCATAGGATTCAAGGGTTACCTTGAGAGCCACCTTTTGGAGGTCTGATAGCGTTACGCCGGTCTTTGGGCGGGGCATAGCCAGGATTTCGTCAAGGTCCCCGGGCTTGTAGCTTGCGTAATCAAATGCTGCAGCGGCACTGGCCGTGATAAGGACGACCAGACATGAAAGCACGGCAGTCTTCATGCGAAGCATCAAACTCCTCCCTCCTATCCGTGGGCACGTTTCCTAAACACAGCTTCTTTAACAGCGCAAGCTGTCCTTTGGACTCACCTCAATTGGTGCTATTGCTTGGCTCCATGTTCCTTTAGCAGCTCCACTATCTTCAGGTGGCTCCTCTCCCGTGCGATGTCCACTGCAGTTAAGCCTCGTTTGGTCTTCGCGCTGACGTCGGCGCCATTTTCAAGGAGCAGTTTTACAATGGCCGTGCGACCTTCCCTGGCAGCGATCATGAGGGCAGTCCTGCCCATTTCGTCCGTCGCGTTGACGTCGGCTCCTCTGTCAAGGAGCACCTCTACCATCCCGGTGTGGCCCACCTCGATCGCCCAACTAAGGACCGGCTTGCCACTAAAAAGCCTGGTGTTAACATCACCGCCTCTATCGAGAAGAAGCCTGATTGTCTCAGCGCACGCTTCCTTACAGGTCCACATCTCGTTGAACGGGCTGCTATGCTTGAGCCCGTCATTGGGATCAGCGCCCCCGTCCAAAAGAAGCTTCACGATCTCGGTACGACCTTTCGAGGCAGCAGACATAATGGCCGTCCACTCCCCCGGCCTCTTGGCGTTGACACGAGCCCCGTTTTGCAAGAGAAGTTGCACCACATCGACTCGGCCGGACTCGGCTGCCCAGGTGAGCGGTGTCCAGCGATATGGACTCGCTGGCATGGATACGGTGGGCCACTCGGCATTTATGTCCGCGCCTCTAGCTAGAAGGCTCTTGACCTGCGCCACATTCCCACGCATAGCCGCCTCTATTAGTTCCTCGTCTATGCTGTCTGAAACCACCGCTGCCGCCATGTCCAGCCACGGAACCACCGCGGAGATCAGAACCAGCGCGACCAGCCACCTCAGGCCTGCGAGAACAAATCGAGTCTTCATGGAATGCCCCTAAGGTTGCAAGAACTTATGGGCCCTGCAAGCACGTCCGGCACGGTCTCAGGCTAGGAGCCCTTCACGCCGGGATTTGGCGATCTTAATGAAGTACCGCATTGGCACGGACAGAGGTTCGTCCCGCCGCGTGAGGATATCCGCGTGGAAAGAGATGTTCCCTTCACTTAGATTGATCTGTTTGAGTATTCCGGCGGCCAGCTCCTGCTCGATCTCATGGGACAGAATGAAAGATACGCCCATGCGGAGCTCGATGTACGCCAGGATAAAACTCAAGCTTTCCGATTCCACCAGCACGGAGGGTTTTACGTCGAATTGGTTCAGCTTGTGGAGGATTGCGTCTCGTGACCCGGAGCCCTGCTCCCGGATTATGAGCGATTCGCCGCTCAGGTCTTTGATGGACACAGTTTCAGACTGCGCCAGTGGATGGTCCGGCCTAGCCACGAGGATGAAATCGGCCCTGGCAAATGGAATGGCCTTCAGCGTGGAATCATAGGCAGTACGCTTGACCACGACAAGGTCTTCTTTGCGATTGCGAAGCCTTTGTATCAGGTCCGCGGAGTTCCCTTCGCTCAAACGCACCTGCACTCTGGGAAACTGGTGTTGAAATTTGGCCACCAGGTCGGGCATGACCGTGCGGGCATAGCCTTTGGTGCTGCCGATCCTGAGACGCTCTTGCGTGCCCTTACGCGCCTTGGAGAGAAGCGCTTCGATCTGCTCCACACGTGCGAAAATCCTCTTGGTGAGCAGAAACGCGGTTTCACCCATTTCAGTCAGTTTGTACTGATTAGCTTCGCGATAGAAGAGCTTGACCCCGCATTCTTCCTCAAACGTCTTGAGTTGCTGAGAAACCGCAGGCTGGGTGACATTCAGGCGCTTGGCCGTCTCCTTCATGGAACGGGAGAGGCAGAAGTGATGAAAGATCTCCAGGTGCTTGAGGTTCATAATCAAGTTCCCGGATGAGGCATCCAAATCCAGTATAATATAAGGTGTGCTTATACATGTATAATTTTTTCTGACTTGACTTCCTGAGCACCTAACTCGACAATTTTAAATATTCGGGATACGGTTCGGAGATCCGTGCTCTCGTACTCAAGATCTCCTCGTTCAGAGCTGTTCTACCAAGTTATGTTTTCAAATCTCCGGGTTGGATCTTGCAACCGATTCTCAGCTTGAGATTGTAAGGACCCCGCTTTTCCCTAGTCTTCAAGAGGACAACCGTGACATGCGTGAACGGAAGTCCTTCAGAGATGATCCTGAGAGGCAGTATCGCATTGTCTGCTCGGGAAGGTGGGGGTGTGTACGGAAATCCTCGGACCAGTCGAATCCGGACCACTGTGCAGAACGCAGAAAGGCTGCGTAGTGAAACGAATCGTCGTCGGTATCAGTGGCGCAAGCGGGATAATTTACGGCCTTCGGCTGTTGGAAGTCCTCAAGGCCATACAGGACGTGGAGACTCACGCGATCGTCACTCGTGGAGCTCTGCTCACGATGGAGCATGAAGCGTCCGTCAAACCCGAGGCGGTGGAGCAGCTCGCGGATCACGTGCATGCGCCGGAGAATCTGGCCGCGCCTGTCTCCAGCGGTTCTTTTCGGACCGAAGGCATGGTGGTTGCTCCTTGTTCCATGAAAACGCTGGCGATGATTGCTAATTCCATCAACGAAAACCTTCTCGTTCGAGCGGCTGACGTTACGTTGAAGGAGCGGCGCAAGCTGGTGCTCATCGCGAGAGAGACACCGCTTCATCTCGGCCACTTGCGCCACATGGTCACGGTCACGGAAATGGGTGGCGTGATCCTGCCGCCGGTTCCTTCTTTCTATCATCGGCCTCGGACCATCGAGGACATCATCGATCAGACAATCGGCAAGGCATTGGATCAGTTGGGGGTTCCCCACGAGCTCTTTGAGCGCTGGGGAGGAGGATGAAACGGGACGAGCTGGAAAGAATCGTGATTGAGTACATGGATTCTTTCACCACCATGACTCTGGCGTCTTGCATGGAAGAAAGGCCGTGGGCCGCGGCTGTGTTCTATGCGCGTCAGGGCTGGGACCTAATATTCTTCTCCTCGCCCGCGTCCTTGCATTCCGGCATGTTTGCGGCAAACCCTCGGGCAGCCGCGGCGATTCACGGGGATTACAAGGGTTGGAAGGAAATCAAAGGATTGCAAATGGACGGCACGGTTATACGGATTTCCGGCGCAAGAGCAAAGGCCAAGGCCACCGCTACGTACCTGAGCCGCTATCCGTTTGTAAAGGAGCTCCTCTCCGACCCCGGGTCAATCTCTTCACTCCTGGCAAAGAAAGTGGCGAAGGTGGCTCTGTACATGTTTCGCCCAACCACCATACGGTACCTGAATAACGAATCAGGCTTCGGAACCAGATGGCAACTCCAAATCCGAAACGGACGAGTCATAGGCGATGCTATGCCCGGTTAACTCTGCGTGTGCGTGAGGAGAAGCGACTGAGTTCGCTTCCGGGATACATTCGAGTCGTTCAGGTAAGCCGGACCAATCGGTCCACAGAACACGAAAGGGAGGAGGAGTAAGAGAGATGGCCGAATTAAAGTTCCCTAATCCACACCAAGCGGACCGCATTCCCGGAACCGAGGGCTGGGAGCGGATGTACCCTTACCACTACCAGTTCAGCACGGACGATCCATCGCGGACCAAGTACGAAGAGAACATGTTCTGGTTCTATGATGGGCTCCACTATCCCGAACCCATGTATCCCTTCGACATCATCTGGGATGAAGCCTGGTTCCTGGCCTTGTCTCAATTCAACACCCGCATTTTCATTGTTCCGCCTGCGCTGGGCATCGATCATCGGATTCACAACGGCTACATCTACATCACTCCGTTGCCGGTGCCTAATCCGGAGGATATTCCCAAACGCGTCGAACTGTTCATGCAGCGAGCAGGCTATTACTACCAGAACTGGGACCGGTTGCACGACCAGTGGGAAGAGAAGATGAAGAGCCTCATCAAGGAGCTGGTCGCGTGCGAAATCCCCGCGTTGCCTGAGATGGAAGACGCATCGGTGGTGACCGAGGGAGTTGGTATTTCCACCGGGTACAAGCTGCTCAACGCGTATGACAAGCTAATCGATCTGGGCATCAAATGCTGGCAGTACCACTTTGAATTTCTGAACCTGGGATACGCGGCCTATGTAGTCTTCGTGGATTTCTGCCAGAAAGCGTTCCCGGACATTCCATTGCAGCGGATTACCCAGATGGTGGGCGGCATTGACGTGATCATCTACCGGCCTGACGAAGAGCTCAAGAAGCTGGCCAAGATGGCCGTGGAACTGGGGGTGGACGAAGTGGCCATGAGCGGGAATGCTGCAAGCGTGCTCAAGGCTATGGAAGGCACGGCAAACGGCCAGAAATGGCTCCAGGCATTCAATGGCGCTCGTGATCCCTGGTTCTATGTGTCCACCGGCACCGGCTGGTATCACCACGACAGGTCTTGGAACGACGATCTGGACATACCGCTGGACGCCATGCGGATCTACATTGAAAAGGTGCGTAAGGGCGAGAATATCGCTCGGCCCACCCAAAAGGTGATCGACGAGCGGGAAAAGCTCACCTCCGAATATCGAGCCCTGCTCAAGACGGATCAGGACCGGACTACCTTCGATCAGATGCTGGGCACCTCCCGGACGGTTTTCCCGTACGTGGAAAACCACCTGTTTTACGTGGAGCACTGGTTCCACAGCATCTTCTGGAACAAGATGCGTGAAGTGGCCAAGATTCTTGTGGACCACAAGTTCATCAAGGACGTGGAAGACGTTTGGTACCTCAAGCGGTCGGAGGTCAAAGACGCTCTGTGGGATGTGGTCACGTCCTGGGCAACTGGGAGTAATGCACGCGGACCGTTGATCTGGCCCAAGGAGGTAGACTGGCGCAAAGGGGTCATGAAGAAATTCCGAGAGTGGAACCCACCCGACGCGATGGGCACGGTCCCGGAGACGATCACGGAGCCCTTTACAATCGTGCTGTGGGGGATCACTTCCGAGTCCATGGCGCAGTGGGCCAAGCTCAAGGCCATTGCGGACTCGGATCTGAGCAAGATCGTGGGCTTCCCCGGTTCACCGGGAAGCGCCGAAGGCGTAGTCCGAGTCTGCCGCACCGTGTCCGAGATCGGCCAGCTCAAGGAGGGCGAAATCCTCGTCGCTCCCACCACTTCTCCGAGCTGGGCGCCCGCGTTCCAGAAGATCAAGGCCGCAATCACTGATGTGGGCGGAGTGATGTGTCACGCGGCGATTGTGTGTCGGGAGTACGGCTTGCCCGCGGTGGTCGGCACCGGTTCGGCCACATCCAGGCTGAAAACGGGCCAGCGGATCAAAGTGAACGGAGCCACCGGGGAAATCGACATCGTCGGATGACACTCAACCGCATAAGGATTGAGTCATGGATGCGTCAACGTATGTGCTTCCTTTCGAGGTGTGCGACCTGTCATTTATCAACCGGGTGGGCGGCAAGTGCGCCAGCTTGGGTGAGCTGATCAAGGCCGGCATCCCCGTCCCGCCCGGTTTCGCCATCACGACGGAAGCATACCAGAGCTTCCTGGATGAAAACGGCTTGTCCGACAAGGTTATTAAACGGTTGGAGGGGCTGGAATTATCCATGGTGGACGAGATCCACCTGGCCTCACAAGATGTCCGGGGCTGGATCGAAGCGGGATCCATACACGAGTACCTGGAGGATTACATAGCGGACAATTATCGGCTCCTCTCACGTCGGACCAGAACCCCTGCGTTGCCCGTGGCGGTGAGGTCGTCGGCCACTGCCGAGGATCTTCCCGACGCGAGCTTCGCGGGTCAGCAGGAGACCTACCTGTGGGTGCGAGGGGTGGACGATCTGCTGGACAGGGCACGGAAATGCTGGTCCAGCTTGTTCACGCCACGGGCCATCTCGTATCGGATCAAAATGGGGTTCGACCATTCTAAGGTCCTGATCAGCGTGGCAGTGCAGAAGATGGTCCGCTCATTCACCGCGGGGGTCATGTTCACCTTGAACCCCGCAACCGGAGATGAAGCCACCATCGTGATCGATTCCAACTGGGGATACGGCGAAAGCGTGGTTTCCGGTGAAGTAACCCCCGATCAGTTCCTTGTGAACAAGATCACCATGGACGTGGTCAGAAAGACCATTTCCGACAAGCAGATCTACTACACCACGGATCCCGGGACCGATGAAGTGAAGAAACTTGACGTGGACGAGGAGCGACGCACGTCCCAGAGCATCCTGGACCAGGAGATCGTCGAGTTGGCTGGGCTGGGCAAGCTCATCGAAAAACATTACGGCAAGCCTATGGATATCGAATGGGCTGTGGAAAAATCCCTCCCGTACAAGGGCGAGATCTACATAGTCCAGAGTCGGCCTGAAACAGTTTGGAGTCAGAAGGAGGTGAAACCGATCACTGAGGCAAAGGCCTCGGCCATAGAGCACATCGTTGCAGGGCTTATGCAAGGCAAGAAATTCAAATGAGTCGGTCATCTGACCAGGTGTCCGTATCCAACATCGTTTTTTGAACGAGGACTTGATCTGCGACCGAGAGCCGAGGCTTCGCGATTGCCGAAACCTCTGTATGTAGATGTGTCTTTCGCGAGAGAAAACTGCCGGCGAATGGAAAAAGCCGTCGCAAACAGCGATTTATGGAGGAGATGAACGTATGAAAGAACTGCGTGACTTCATTAATAAATGCGAACAGGAAGGCGAACTGCTCCGTATCAAAACCGAAGTTGACTGGAATCTGGAACTCTCGCACATCGCCAAGCTGAACGAAGAGCGCAAGGGCCCGGCCCTGCTCTTTGAGAACGTGAAGGGGTACGACATCCCGGTGCTTACCAGCGCGTTCACCACGGCCAGACGTCTCGCTATTGGGCTCAACATGCCTTTGGAATACAGCATGTGCGACATGGCGCGCGAATGGATGAAGCTGACCACCAAACAACTGATGAAGCCCAAAGTGGTCGATTCCGGTCCGGTCTGCGAGATGGTGATCGAAGGCAAGGACGTGGATATACTCGGCCTTCCTGTGCCGTTTTTCTATCCGCTGGATGGCGGCCGCTTTGTGGGAACCGCGGTGTACCTGGTAAGCGAAGACAAAGAAACAGGCTGGATCAACCTCGGGACCTATCGGATGCAGATCCACGACCGCAATCATTGCGGCGTCCAGATCATTAAGGGAAAGCACGCGGACTTCCATTTCAACCAGCACAAAAAAGACGGCACCAAGATGCCCGCGGCCGCGGTGATCGGCGCGGATGCAGTCCATTTCCTTGTTTCCTCCACACTGGTTTCCGCGCAAGTGGACGAGTACGACATCATCAGCACCCTTCGAGGAGAGCCCTGCGAAGTATTCAAGAGCGACTTGACGGGTCTGCCCCTTCCGGCTCACGCTGAGATCATTCTGGAGGGGTACATCGATCCGAACGACCTGCGAGAAGAAGGGCCGTTCGGCGAATACACGGGGTATTATTCAGGGGCCAAAGGCGAAGAGTGGCCGAAACAGGTGCTCCATATAGAGCGGATTCTGCGGCGCAAGAAGCCGATCTTCTGGGCAACGACGGTGGGTAAGCCGATCACCGATACCCACATGATTCAGTCGCTCAACCGCACCGCCACGCTCTGGACAGACCTGGAAAACATGAAAGTGCCGGGGGTCAAGTCAGTGTATATCCCGGCTGAATCGACAGGCCGATTCTGGGCCATTGTTTCTGTGCAGCAGAAATATCCCGGTCATGCCAATCATGTGGGGAACGCAGTTATTGCCACAACCACCGGCCACTATGGGCTCAAAGGCGTGATCGTGGTGGACCATGACATCCCCGCGGACGACTGGGACCGCATCATGTGGGCGCTTTCGGTCCGGTACGACCCTGCACGAGACACCCAGATTATCAATCGAGGGAGATCTACGCCGCTAGATCCCGCGCTCCCCATCGAGGCCCGAGAGATTGTCTCGCGAGTGATTATGGACGCGTGCACGCCGTACGAATGGAAGCGCAAGCCGCAGGAGATCTTCCTTGATGAGGCAATGAAGGAGAAGGTCCTCGCTAAGTGGAACGAGTACGGCTTCGGTGACTGGAGCTCATCCATCTGCAAGTAGCTCCCGGCAGCCGATTCAAGCGTTTTCAGAGCGAAGGAGCTCCACACGGAGGAATGCCGTCCCATGAGACCGATCCGATACACAGACGCGATCATCGAAGAATTCAAGACTGACGGGTACTGGACCGACGAGGTCTTCACCGACTTTTGGCTAAAGAATGCCAAAGAGCGCCCAAACAGAGAGGCGCTGGTCGATTCCACTTTGCGCGTCACCTGGGGCGAAGCAGGCAAAATCATGGATCGTTTTGCGCTTGCCTGGACAGACCTGGGTCTGGAGAAGGACGACCGGGTGATCCTTCAGTCGCCCAACTGTGCATATGGGTTCCTGGCGCGGGTAGCCTGCGAACGCGCGGGCCTGATCAACATCACGGTAATGCCGTACCTGCGCCACAAGGAACTGAAACACATTATCCAGAAGATCGATCCCCGAGCGATCGTCATTCCGGGGATATATCGGAAATTCAATTACTTGGAGATGGTGGAAGAGCTCAAGGCCGATAACCCCAACCTCAAGTACGCCTTCCTTCTGGACGAGACCATCGCCGGGCCCTATCCGCTCAATACCTATTCCCTTATGGCCATAGCCCGCGACCCGTGGGAAGAAAAGAAGGACATCTCCATCCTGGCGCAAAGGAAATTCCACCCGACCTTGGATGTGGGAGCGCTCACCAGCACCAGCGGCACTACGGGCGTTCCGAAGATCGTGGAATGGCCGTTGGCTCCCAGGCTGATGACCTCGAAATGTCGGGTGGACATATGGCGGCTCACTGGCGAAGACGTGACGATGGCAGTCGCTCCATTTGCAGGCGGTGCGGCTGGGACCCTCACGTATTTCGCCGCGCCGCTGGTTGGAGCGAAAATCGTGCTCTTGGAGGAGTTCACGCCGGAAGGCGCCTTGGAGATGATCCAGAAAGAGAAAGTTACGTGCATCGGTGTGGTGCCGACCCATATTATCCGCATGTTGGAGTGCGACCTCTCCAAATACGATTTGTCGTCCCTTCGATTCATCCGCTCCGCGGGCGGTTACCTGCCGCCACAGGTGGCAATGGAGGCTGAAGAGCGCCTGGGAGGCCGGATAACCTCCGACCTGGGCACGCAGGATGTGGGCTCAGTTTCCGGATGCTACATTGATGACCCCGCGGATGTGCGGCGTAGGACCGTTGGAAAGCCGCTTGCCGGCAACAAGATCAAGCTCATGGACGAAAGCGGCAACGAAGTTCCACCTGGTGAGCCGGGAATCCTCTATCTGAGGGGACCGCATTCCCCTGCCGGGTACTGGAGAGACCCGGAAACCACAAAAGACGTGTTTGACGACAACAATTGGACCACCACCGGTGACATCGTGAAGCTGGAAGAAGGCCGCATCTGGATAATGGGGAGGCAAAAAGACGTGATCATCCGCGGCGGCCAGAACATTTACCCCGCGGAAATCGAAGGGCTCCTGAACGAGCATCCCAAAGTGGCCTCAATCGCTATAGTGGCAATGCCCGATCGAGAATTTGTGGAACGCGCGTGCGCTTACGTGGTGCCGAAGGCAGGGGAGACATTCACCTTTGACGAGATGGTCTCATTTCTGAAATCCAAGAAGCTCGCCATGTACAAGCTGCCGGAACGCCTGGAGTTAATCGCCGCGATGCCGACGGTGGGCGATTCAGGGAAAATCGACAAGAAGGTCCTCAAGAAACAGATCGAAGACAAGGTCGCATCCGAAGGTGATTCCTGATGGATCGGGTTATTCTGCTCATTTCCACGCTCGACACCAAGGGGCCTGAAACCCTCTACTTGCGAGAGAGTATTCGGCAACGGGGCGGATTGCCGCTCATACTTGATATGAGCATGTCCGGGGACACCACTGGAGCTGACATTTCTCCCGCAGACGTCGCGCGGGCCGCGGGCACGAACATTGAAGAAATCCGTCAATCCCGTGAACGCAAGCAGATAACCCGAAAAATGATTAACGGCGCGATCAAGCTGACCGGGGACCTGCTCAATTCGGGCCGCTTGGCGGGCGTTATCGGTCTGGGAGGCTCCACAGGAAGCCTCATGGCCACCGACGTCATGCGCGCGCTTCCGTTCGGGGTGCCCAAGCTCATGGTTTCGTCCACCGCGGCACTCCCGGGGCTTTCCACACGGTATATCGGTGCCGGCGACGTGGCGATCCTTCACACGGTGATCGAGATTGCCGGCCTTGCCAGACCTCTACAGAACGTACTGGACCGGGCCGCGGCTGCAATTGTAGGCATGGCCCAAGTCGCGCCGCTCACGGTGGAATCCGCGCGGGAAGGCAATAGACCTCTGGTGGCAATGTCCATGTTTGGACCTACCGAACGCTGTGCTCATCACGTGCAGCAACGATTGGAGCAGCGAGGCTTCCAGGTGATCGGCTTCTCCGCGGCCGGGGTCTGCGACCGAGCGATGGAGGATATGATCGGCATGAGGTTCTTTGACGGCGTGGTGGAATTGGCTCCTGGGGGCGCGGGCGAAGAGATCCTTGGAGGAATGCGGGCCGCGGGACCTGACCGGCTCACGGCCGCAGGCAAGCTCGGCATTCCGCAAGTGGTGGCTCCTGGAGGAGTGAATCTCACGAGTCCGCGGAAGTCGCACTACAAGCCGGAACACCATCAACGCCGCAAATTCGATCTGGACGAACTGCGGACTTTTCTGCGGGTCTCCGATGAAGAGATGGAGCAGGTGGCTGCATCGTTTGCGGAGAAGCTTGGTCGCTCGTCCGGGCCGGTGGTATTCCTTTTTCCGACGCGGGGATGGTCTGCCGTGGATCCACCCGAAGGCCACATGTACGATCAGCCTCAGGACCGCCTTTTTTTGACCATTTTGCGAGAAAGAACCGGTCCCAATGTGACGGTGCGCGAGATAGACGCGAACCTGGAAGATGACACGTTCATTCGGGCAGTGGAAGACGCATGCGTTGAGATCTTCCCGCGACCCGCGTGATAGACCTGCGAGCTCTTGGAGGCGAACATGTACGTGCGAAATTGGATGTTGCCTCAACAGTTCTCGATTTCCAGCGACGATCTGGCAGTCGACGCAGCCAGGATCATCAGAGAGAACAGTCTGAAAATGCTCCCGGTAGTAGACAATGGGCGACTGCGAGGCGTAGTGCACCGGAGAGACCTCAGCGAAGCGGCTATGAGCGTAAGTGATAGCGGTGACGTGTGCGAAATTAATTACTTCTGTCACAAGCTCAAAGTCAAAGACGTCATGGTCCGCATGCCGGTGACTGTGAGCATCGATGACACCGTTGAGGACACCCTGATCAAGGGAAAGGCCATGATGATGAGCACCTTCCCTGTCATGGACGGCGACACCGTGGTAGGGGTAGTTTCCGACCGGGAGATCTTCGTTACCCTTTTCAAGCTGCTTGAAGCTGGACAGAGGCGGACCCGCATCACCCTTTCGGACGTGACGATAGAGAAAGGGACGCTCTCAGAAATCCTGCGGATTGTAGACGAGAGCGGCGCTAAGGCCAGATCCGTTTTCACGGTTCCGGAAAAGAATAACCATGAAAAAGCTCGCGTGCTGCTTCGCGTGGAATCGGATAACCCCGAAGCACTGGGGAGAGCCCTGGAAGCCGAGGGTTATACGATCATGGAACTCGTGAGATAACGTATTGTTGTCATTGCGAGAAGTGAATGGTGGGACAGGCTTCCAGCCTGTCTATTGGGGATGACCGGCAATCCCGCGTTCCCCGCGGGACGGTCCCACCGGCCATCTCCTCTTTCGCCAAATCGGAGATTGCTTCGGGCGTCGCCCTCGCAATGACATCTTTCGGCCTATCCGCCTGTGGGGTATCGGATGCTGTTTTTGACAATCGCTGTTGATCCACTTGGATCGCAAGGGAGGGGAAGTCAGTAGACCGAAAAAGTGAGCCGCCGCGCGAGCTTATCGTCGATATAAATTTCTACGGTCCAGAGACCGGGTTTGTGCGCGAACAGGTCTTTAGTGGACATGGAGTGGATGCGTCGAATGCCTTCTTTGGGTCGTTCTGCACCTTCTTGCTTTTCGTCCTGGAGCGTATGGGTTTGTCTAATTACATGGTATTCCAAGCCGGATGGGTCTTTCCAAATGGTTTTGGTTACATAGTGGAATTTTTCGTCCTTGGCAAGGAATGAGACCACGACCGAGTCCTGCATCGTATGATCGAAGGATTTCCTGGGCTGTAACGAGGAACCCGCACTGACCAGTACGTCTTTGAGCAAATAATACGCCTCGTCTTTGGGAGTCCATTCGATTCCTTTGTATTTTCCCAGTGTGAAATATCCGCACCCGGCCAGCAAACCCGCCAAGAACAGCATCGTTGGAATTCGCCATAGGCCGCGAAACGATCGCGTTGTCAGCCGTCCGGAGGAACGGTGCGGGACAGTCCGCCGCGCTTCCCCCAGGTCACGGTGTCGCCTCATGTGCTTCTCACCAGTGCGATTTCGTCACATTCAGGGAATTTAGTGCAGCGCAGGCAATCCGCCCATATCTTGTGCGGGAGCAAGCTTTTGTCCATTTGCTGAAAGCCCTGTCGTTCGAAGAGGCTGGGTCGGTAGGTTAGCACAAAAACCCGCTGAACACCCATCTCTTGAGCATCTTCCAGGAGCACGCCAATCATCCGGGACCCAATGCCGCTGCCCTGATACGAAGTTGCCACAGCCAGCGAGCGGACCTCCGCAAGGTCTTCCCAGCAGATCTCAAGAGCTCCGCAGCCTATGATCTCTTCCGAATCCTCATCCACGCTCACGATGAACGATCTGACCTGAGAATAAAGCTCACTCATGGCCCGAGGAAGTATCTGGCCCGCCTCGGCTTGTTCGGTGATTATGCGATAAATGGCCTTTATGTCTGCTATTCGTGCTCTGCGGATCAACCCTGCACCTCCGCGGTGGCAGGATTGATGAGCCGCCGGACATGCTCTTTCACTTCATCCGAGCAATGGGGCGCTCCGATCATGCGGGCCAGCTCGTTCACCCGCGCGTCCTGGTCTAATGACATTACTTCGATCCTGGTTCTGCCCTCACGCACCCGCTTCCGGACCGACAGATGATGGTCCGCGAGCGCTGCGATCTGATGCAAATGAGTTACGCAGAGGACCTGTTGCCGACGGGCCACCCGCGCGAGCCTGCTGCCGACCGCCAGGGCCGTTTGCCCACCGATTCCTGCATCCACCTCGTCAAAAATCACTGACCCCGCGGATGCCGCATCCACCTGAAGCGCTTTCAGAGCCAGCATAATCCTGGAGAGCTCTCCGCCCGATGCAATGTGGGCCAGCGGCCTCGGGGCTTCGCCCGGATTGGATGCAAGCAGAAACTCTACCTTCTCCAGACCCATCCCGGTACCTTGATCCTCATCCAGGGGCCGAAACGAAACGAACAGCTCGGCTTCCGGCATGGCCAATTCAGCCAGCTCCTTTTTCAAGGAGGCCTCCAGCGTGGCTGCCGCCTCGCGTCTGGCCTGAGAGAGGCCCCGCGCCGCACCCAGGTAAGCTTCGCGGGCTATCCGAACCGCTTCTTCTCTCTTGCGCATCTGACCTCGAAGATCCAGGATCTCGCCCGCTCCCTGCGAGAGGTCTTGCAAGTGGGCCAGGAGGCCTTCGAGGTCAGTGCCGTATTTCCGTTTGAGTCGTCGGATGAGTGCCAGCCGCTCTTCAATCTTTTCAAGTCGCGTGGGGTCGCTCTCCGCGTGTTCCGCGACCTCTCGGAGTTCCAGAGCCACGTCTTCGGCCCGGTACATTGCTTCTTCCAGGCTTTCCCTTATGCCGGCCAGCTTGGGATTCACGGAGACCAGAAAGTCCACTGCCTTTCTGACGTCGGAGAAGCGCTCCATGATGCTCCCGGAGCGCCCGTACAGTTCGTAGTGAGCCTCGAAAGCCCTCTCTCTGATCTGAACCGCTTTTCCAAGAATCTCTCTTTCTTGAGCCAGCTCCTCTTCCTCGCCCGGCTTCAATTGCGCGGCGGCGAGCTCTTCCGCAGCCTCGGAATTCTCCTGACTCTGCTGCTCAAAAGCAGCCAGGCGTGCCCTGGTTTCTTTCAGGTCTCGCACGCAGCGCTTCCACGCGTGGAACGCGCGGCCGGTTTCCGAGCGCTTATCGGCCAGATCGCCGGAGCGGTCCACTATCTCCACATGCTCTTCCGGGTGGAGCAAGGCATGGTGCTCGTGTTGCCCGAAGATGCTCACCAAGGAGCTTCCCACAGCCTGCAAGGTAGCTTGCGGGATCAGATTTCCGTTCAAGAGACAGCGCGATCGGCCGGACTGAAACAGACGCCGCGCAAGGACCAATTCACGGCCACGAATAGCCGACTGATCCAGGTCTCCCGGCAATGAAAAGCCTTCGGGAAGGTCGAAAAGGCCTTCCACCTGAGCTTCTTCCTCTCCGGTCCTGATAATGTCGCTTGGGACTTTACCTCCCAGCAGCAGGTTCAAAGCGCTGATCAGAATGGACTTGCCCGCACCGGTCTCGCCCGTGAGCACGTTGAAGCCTTCGTGAAACTCCACGTCCACCTGGTCGATGATCGCGACATTAGAGACTTTCAGGTATCGTAACATCCGATCGCGCAGAGCGGTTCCGGTTCCGCCCCAAGCCCTCCTGGTGAGCCAATACCATATTGGCAGGCCTAGAGCAAATTGAGCTTCTCTTTGAGGACTTCGAAATAGTCCTTAGCCTTGGACTTCACCATGATAAACGATAACTCGGAACGAACGATGCGCAGCGTTTGACCTGCTGCAAGAGGGAGACGTTTGCGGCCGTCCAGTGTGAGGATCAGGTCCTCGCCCCGACGTAGGACCAGTTCCGTGGCCACGTGGGCCGGCACGAGTAACGGGCGTTTTAGGCCGGCATACGGGCAAATGGGCGTAAGGATGATAGCTTCGATATCCGGGTGAACCAGCGGGCCGTTTGCTGCCAGCGAATATGCGCTCGACCCTATAGGCGTGGAGACGATAAGGCCATCAGCCCTCATTTCGATTTCCTTGGTTTCTCCTATGCGAATCCCCAGATCGATCAGGCGAGCTATGCCCCCCCAGTGGATGACTGCATCATTGAGCGCCCGAGCTTTGTTGCCGTCGGGAAGGGTGACCTCCAGCATCATGCGCTCCACAAATGGCAAGGCGCCTTCCAGTACGGCTTTGAGCACCGGGATAGCCTCATGGGGTGACACTTCCGCCATGTATCCCACCCGGCCAAGATTGACGCCAAGCACGGGCACGGAGCGAGAGTTCAACAAGGACGCGGCACGCAACATGGTGCCGTCGCCGCCAAGCACCACGAGCAGGTCTGCTTCGTCCGGCATGTGTTCGGTGACCGTACCATTCCACTGGGCAGCCAGATCCTGATACGCGGGTTCCAATAGCACATCCCTGCCGTTTTCTTTGAGGAACCTGCTGATCTTTTCTCCGAGCACGAGCGCCTGTTCCTCGGAGCTCTTCAAGACGAGTCCAATGCGACGCATTCACGCCTCTACAATGTTGTCAGGTATGGGTCCAGGACTGAGTACCACGATTATGCGCCAAAATCCACTCAAAGAGAAGAGATGGGTCAACATGGCTCGGATGTTTCTTGCTTCCCGCGCTCACATGCGATAGGCTAATGTTATGGATCTCTTCGATATTTCAGACATCATCCATGCCTCCAAGCCCCTCGCGGATCGAATGCGACCCGAAAGACTTGAGGATTTTCTCGGTCAAGAGAAAATCCTTGGCCCCGGCTCGCTTCTGAGGCGGGCAATCGAAGAGGACCGCCTCTTTTCCATGCTCTTCTGGGGACCCCCCGGAACCGGCAAGACCACCCTGGCGAGAATAGTCGCACAACATTCTCGATCCCACTTCGTGCCCTATTCCGCGGTGACCGCGGGCGTGAAAGAGATCAAGGAAGTTACCCGCCAGGCACGGGAGGACCTCAAATACCGTGGCGCCCGGACTATTCTCTTCCTCGATGAGATTCACCGTTTCAACAAGTCCCAGCAGGATTACCTCTTACCGCATGTTGAGGACGGAACGGTTATTCTTATCGGTGCGACCACGGAAAATCCGTCGTTTGAGGTCAATGCCGCGCTCCTCTCCCGGCTGAGGGTGTTTGTCTTTGATATGTTGTCCAACGAGGCGCTCAAGGCCATTGTTTATCGAGCGCTCCAGGATCAAGACCAAGGCCTCGGAAGCCTGGAACTCGCGTTGGCCGAAGATGACGCGGGCCTTATCGTTACGCTTTCGGGGGGCGACGCAAGAGCCGCGCTCAATATCCTCGAAATTGCCGCGCTGGAAGCGCATAAGGACCAGGATCGAGAGATCGGTCCGGACCTGATCCGGGAAGCCGCGCAGAAGCGCAGCCTGCTCTACGACAAAGCCGGTGAAGAGCACTACAACCTCATAAGCGCACTTCACAAATCATTGAGGGACAGCGATCCTGACGCGGGGCTGTACTGGCTGGGTCGCATGATAGAAAGCGGAGAAGACCCGCTGTACGTGGGTCGGCGCCTTGTCCGCTTTGCGAGCGAAGATGTGGGCCTGGCTTCACCTCGCGCGCTGGAACAGGCCGTGGCGGCCTTTCAGGCGTGCAGCTTTGTCGGGCTCCCCGAATGTGTCCTGGCACTGGCTCAGGCTGTGGTCTTCCTTGCAACCGCGCCCAAGTCGAATTCCCTGGAAACCGCATACAACGCGGTGAAGAAAGAGATAGCGCGTTCAGGGCATCCCCCGGTTCCGCTCCACCTGCGCAACGCGCCCACTCGACTGATGAAAGAATTGGGCTATGCCAAGGGATACAAGTACGCCCACGATTTCCCGGACGCCAAAGTCGAACAAGACCACCTACCGCCCGAAGTGAAGGAGAAGTGCTTCTACCATCCCACCGACCGAGGCTACGAAGCCACGATCCGCGAACGAATGTCCGACCACAATCCTGATGATAATAAGTAATTTCCAGGCATCTTGATCTTGGGGTGCGTCTCGTCTAGAATGACCATGCGGTCATCGATCGCTGGCTGTCTTGTCACCGCGCCTCCATAATACCAGTTCGCTTCCGACGGTGAAGATGGCGTTGAAGCAAGAGCGGCCGTAGGTCGGATTGAGTCCTGCTTTCTGGGCAGGACGAAATCCGACATCATGTCCAAAGCAACTTGTCGGGTTTCGCTGGGCTCAACCCGACCTACATTGATTCACCGTTTGATAGCGCAGCGGTATAAAGGCTATTGCCATGATTCCTCGTTCCGGAACGCGTGTCTTCAAGGCCCTCGCTGCTGACAAGCAGCAGGCAGTGCTTCAGGCCGCGCTCAATGAATTCGCGTTGCACGGGTATCGCAAGGCCTCCATGAATAACGTGGTGAAAGCAGCTGGGATCAGCAAAGGGAGCTTGTTCCAGTATTTCAAGACTAAGCAGGCGCTTTTTGACGGAGTGGTCGGTCTGGCAGAAGGCCTGGCCAGGAGCTACTTGCGTGAGATGCGTGACAAGACCGCAGGGACACCCTTGCGCCAAAGGCTGGAGCGTATTCTCAGGGCGGGTTTTGTCTTCATCGATCAACAGCCGCTGCTTGCCAGGATTTACTTTCAACTCCTGCACTCAGGTGATGCGCCGTTCGGCTCTCAACGGATTGTGACTCTGCGCGGTCAAGCGCAAGAGTTCTTAGCCGACCTGCTCAGACAAGGTCTTGAAGCGAAAGAGATAGATCCCGCGGTTGACGTGAAACGGGCTGCATTCCTGATCAACTCGCTGTTTGAGACGCTCTTGAGGGCGTACTACACGGATTTCCTGGCCCCAGGGCTGGGTTTGTACCAAGGAAACGCTAAAGATCTGGACCACTGGGTGGAGACTACCCTTGAGATGATTTTCAACGGCCTGAGACCCAACAAACAGGGAGCGTCCGAGAGCTCCTAGTGCGTACGCGGCCGCGCAAAACTTAATCCGGAGCGGTTTTCATGAAACTTCCTCGACTAATCCTGATCGTGTTCACTCTATTCCTTGTGTGTATCGCGGCCACGGTTTCTCTTGCCGCGTCCCAGGATAAGATAGTCATTCGCTTTGGAGCGCTGCCGGTGCTCCAGGCCCTCCCGCTCTATGTTGCGCAGGAGGGGGGATTGTTTACCAAAGCAGGGCTGGAAGTGGATCTGGTCCCCTTCAATACTGCCGCGGAAAAGGATATTGCGCTTTCGGTGGGCAAGATCGATGGGTGCTTCGCGGACCTGGTCACGCCGCTGGTGCTTCGGGGAAACGGCCAGAAGATCGTGCTTGTCGCTACTACATATAGTTCCCGCGGAGATCGACGCATGTTCGGGGTGCTGGCCAAACCGGGCTCGTCGTACCGAGCTCCCGCGGATCTGCAGAACGTCCCTATTGCCCTCGCATCGAATTCAATCGTGCATTACGTTACTGAAACATTGCTCACCAACGCAGGCGTACCCCGCGATCGCGTGGCGTCCGTAGAATCTAAGAATATCGGCATGAGGATGCAGATGCTGCTTGCAGGGCATGTGGAAGCCGCGGCGCTGCCTGAGCCCCTGGTATCGGCTGCGTTAGCGCAGGGAGCCACACTCGTGGCGGATGACAGCGGCTCGGAAACAAGCCAGACCGTGCTGGTTTTTGCGGAGAGCTTCCTCAAAGAGCGGCCCGAAGCAGTGACCAAGTTCCTGGCAGCGGTCAATGAAGCCGCGACCATGATCAACGCAAAGCCTGATGAAGTCCGGGAAGCTATGGTGCAGCATGTGCGGCTCCCCGCGCCGATGAAGGATAAGTATCCGGTGCCCCGTTTCCCTCAACTTAAAGCCCCGGACAAAGACGCGGTGCTCGCGGTGGCTCAATGGCTTCGTTCTCGGGAAGTGATCCCTCGAACCGTTTCGTACGAAGAAGTGGTTGATGGCCGCCTCATTCCATGACTTGATGCTCTGCCGGGATGTCTCGAAGATCTACGTCTCGGGGAACGGCCCGGTTCATGCGCTAGGACCGACCACGTTCTCCGTAGAATGTGGAGAGAGTGTCGCACTGGTAGGCCCTTCCGGATGCGGAAAGACAACCCTGCTGCTGCTCATGGGTGGGTTGGAGAAACCTTCCGGCGGTTTGGTCCGGTTCAAGTCTCAGGAGCTGACTGCTCCGCACCGCGATATTGGGCTGGTCTTGCAGCATTACGGCCTATTTCCGTGGAAGAATGTAAAAGAAAATGTTCAGCTTGGCCTTCGAATCCGCCGCGAAAGCCTCAATGGTGATCGCGTCGAAGAACTATTGTCTGAGCTGGAATTGAGCGATAAAGCCGCGTTCTATCCCCAACAGCTCTCGGGAGGCCAGAGGCAAAGGGTAGCACTTGCCAGGGCGCTGGTGCTCAACCCAAAGCTTTTGCTCCTTGACGAGCCGTTCGCCGCGCTCGATACGCTGACCCGGGAGCGGCTCCAGGATCTCCTCGCAGAGATGTGGCTCAAGAGGCAATTCGGCATGGTGCTGGTCACCCACAACATTCAAGAAGCGGTTCGACTCGGTCGGCGGATTCTTGTCATGGCTGTGGAAGCGGCCCGCGGTGGATCGGTGGTGGCCGCGGTGGACAATCCATCCGCGTGTGAGCCGGAGTACCGGGGATCTGACGAATTTCACCGCAAAACCCAGATGGTGCGGGAGTATCTGGAGTTATCCGCGTGAAGTCCTGGGTGGGCTATCTTTGGGCCTTGGCGCTGCTTCTGGGCCTGTGGGAGCTCGGAGCCCTGCTGGCAGGCGAGGTGGTGATCGCAGGGCCGGGAACCGTGCTCGTGCGTCTTGTCGCGGAGGCTCAACAGGCGCGTTTCTGGCATCATGTGGGCAGTTCCGCGTTCCGAGTGGCTGCCGCCCTGTGCATTTCGTTCGTAGCTGCGGTTCCGCTGGGACTGTTCCTGGGATCGAGCCGACGAGCTGATGAGCTGGCCAGGCCTCTAATCTACCTTACCTATCCTATACCCAAGATCGTGCTCCTTCCGCTGGTGCTCCTGGTTTTCGGATTGGGCGATCCGGGCAAGATCGCGATGCTCTCCATAATTCTCTTCTTTCAGTTGCTGATTACTACGCGAGACGCAGCCCGCGCGGTGGATCGTGAAGCAAAATACTCTCTCTATAGTCTCGGTGGGACGAGACTAGACCTATTCCGCCATGTGATCTGGCCCGTGTGTTTGCCCGGGGTCTTTACCGCGCTTCGAATCGCGACCGGCACCGTGGTTGCGGTGCTCTTTTTTGTGGAATCGATCGGGACCCGTTACGGCATGGGGTTCTACATTTTGGATGCCTGGGGGAGAGCCGATGTTCAGCAGATCTTCGTGGGCATGGTTGTTTTGGCGCTCCTGGGCGTGATCCTGTACGAAACGTTCGACGTGTTGGAAAGGCTTTTTTGTCGATGGAAACAGCTTTAGAAAAGAATCCTCGAAATGAATCGAATAACGCGCGGCGCATTCGTGCGGTCCGCCGGATGTTTACCGATATCTCACCCCGATATGATCTGCTCAACAGGATTATGTCCGCGAGGCAGGATGTGAGATGGCGCCGGTTCGCGGCGGGTCGCGTTCCAGCTGACGCTTCACGAGTGCTTGATGTGGCCACCGGCACGGGGGATTTGGCAATTGACTTGGCTATTTCGAGACCCAATCTCACCGTTGTCGGGGTCGATTTCACCGAACCGATGCTGCGCAGAGCTGAGATCAAAACCGCGCAACGAGGGCTGTCCCAGCGCGTCAGGTACACGATTGGGGATGCCTTGCGATTGCCTTTTCCGGACGACGAGTTCGACGCGGTGACCGTAGCTTTTGGCATTCGCAATATGCCGGATCGGCGTTCCGCACTTGCCGAAATGATGAGGGTAGTCAAGCCTGGGGGTAAAGTGATCACCCTGGAGATGACCTTTCCCAGAAGCTTGAAGCTGAGGCGATTCTTCATATGGTATCTCAACAAAGTGATACCCGCACTGGGCGGCGTCATATCCGGCAACCCCCAAGCTTATCGTTATCTGCCGGATTCCATACAAGATTTTCTTCATCCCGACGATCTTACGGAGCTGTGCAACAGCTTGGGGCTCAAGCAGGTCCGAGCCTTTCCGCTCATGTTCGGCCTGACCTATGTGCACGAGGGCTTGGTGCCATGAGTGCCGGCACTCTCCGAGCCTGGTACCAGGCCAGTAGACCGCCTTTCTTTGTGGCGACCCTCATCCCGCTGGCTCTTGGTGGAGCGGTTGCGCACGCTTCGGGGTCATGGGACGCGTTGCGCTGGGCACTAGTGCTCCTGGCTTGCTTCCTGGTCCACTTGAGCACTAATCTGTCCAACGATTATTTTGATTTCATGGCCGGCGGAGATTCGGGGGATGCACTCGGAGGGAGCCGAGTCATTCAGCAGAAGAAGCTTACACCCGAACAGATCCTCGGGGCAGTGATCTTCTGTTACGCAGCCGCATTCGTCATCGGCCTGTGGATCGTCTGGACGAGTCAGGTTTGGTGGCTTGTGATGTTCATAGGCTTCGCGTTCTTTTCCAGTCTCTTCTATACGGCGCCGCCGATTCGATACGGTTACCACGGACTGGGAGAGCTTTTTGTCGGGCTGAACATGGGCCCGATTATGGTGGTTGGAACAGCCGCAGCCGTGACGGGGCATTTTCTGCCGAGGAGTTTCTGGCTTTCCTTGCCGGTGGGGACGATGGTGGCCCTGATTCTTTTCTATCAGTCACTTTCCGACATAGAAGACGATCAAGCTATCGGGAAGTTCACCCTTGCGGTTCGATTGGGCAGGAAGCACGCGGTTTGGGGGTTTCGGGCCTTTGTGGGGGTCGCACTCGCCTCAATTGTGCTTCTCGTGGCCGCGGGACAAGTCCACGCTCTGGCGCTGGCCTCTTTGGGGACAATTCCCCTAGTCGTCAGCATCGACAGGATGATCGCAAAAACCACGGACTGGAAAGAGCTCCATGACAGAGGCGGCAGGGTGAGGATCTTCTATTTGGTCAACGGAGCAATACTCGTCATGTCCGCGCTGTAGTTCCAATTGATTCTACAACCTATTGCACATCAGGCTGTAACACTCTGGAAGGCAGGGATTGTGTGCTCGATTTGGGGTACGCGGATTTCCGTGTTGTCATGAACTCGGCAGAAGCGGTTGGAAAGATAGGAGCTTTTGGGGAGGGGTCCGGGCCCCGCGAAACGCGGGGTTGCAAAAAGGGCCTCCCCGGCCACTTCTCTAAATACTCTTATGTCTTGCAACCGCTTCTAGCTGGCCTGGAACGCTTCCAGCGCTTCTTCCGCGGCTTCACGCACGTCAGGGTCGGGGTCTTGGGTGGCCTTTTTCAGGGCAGGTATGGCGCTCGGATCGCCGATCTTTCCGAGCAACTCAGCGGTATCGCCACGTAGGCCCACATCTGCGTCTGAGAGTAAGGTAATCAATTCGCCCACAATTGGATCCAGGCTGCGGGCATCCAATTCCAGCGCGGCTTCAAAGGTGACGAGCGCACCCATGCGGACCGCGAACTCTTGAGACCGGTACAGCGGCAGAATCGATCCAGGATCTTTTTCGCGACAGATCAGCTCAGCCGCGTCGTCTGCCCGCCCCGCTGCAATCATTGTTTCCACCACATCGGTGAGCGAGCCGCCTTGCGACGCGCGAGTGATTGCGTCAACGATTTGCGCTTCGGAAAGCGCTCCTACAAGAGTGGCTCCCTCATTGACAATGATCGTGGGGGTCGATTTGACCCGGTACTGTTCCGCGAGGTCGTTGAATTCCACCGCGTCCACAATGCACGTAGTGATCAAAGGCTGCCGAACGGATGCCGACAGTATCTTGCGCACCACGCCGGGACAGTGAGGGCAGGCCGCGGCCATGAGCACCAGCACACGAACCGGCGACGCCACATGGTCCAGCGAACGGAGCGCTTCGGAACCGGGGATCGGTTGACCGCCACCCAGCCACGTTAGCACATCGAGAAAAGGGGCCAGTTCCGGCCCTTCGGGCGCGGCAAAGTAGTGAATGTTCTGCACACCCCCTGCGTCGAGGGTTATCGAAGGCTTACTCGGAAAAACAGACTCCGAGCCCTCATCGATATCTACCCGGTGCATGGAAACGCCGGCGACCTGCCGCGCAATACTGAACAGGTTTCGCTGAAATGGATCTTCAGGGGCTACGCTGTTGAGGAGCAACCTAACCGGCCGCGTAAGGTTCTCTGTGGCGGTCTGAACTTGGGCTAGATCGTTATCGGAGAGCACTGATATGTCCCCCTGGTTTACCCATGTTGATCGGTGGTTTCGTTTGTCGTTTTCCTTCTGCAATCTACCTATAAAAAAACGAAATCCGGGAGTGCCCTTTCAGGTCGAAGGGTCCCCCGGACTTCCGGAGATGCTGATGATCCATACTATCTCTGCGGTGGATACTGACCGGGTTGAGCCGGCATGGTGCCGGGGACGAAATTGACGATCGTTTGCCCGGAACCGGGAGGTACCTGGTACGGCGATTCGGCTCCGCGGACCGGCGCAGGGAGCCAGCTCCAGAGGTATTCTCCCACACTGTAAGCCCGTCTGGCTCCTCTAAAAATAAGGCCGTCCTGCCCGTAGTACTGCTGTTGCTGCGGAGGCTGCTGAGCACCCGGAGTGTACATCGGCTTGAAGACAGGTTGACCGTAATAGTTGCGAGGGCCCCCGTAGTTGGGGTCGTACATCGGGCTTTGCTGCGCCCACGCGAAGGAAGCAAAGAGGAGCGCACATGCCATGATTACGGGAATTGTCGCTTTCATGCTTGGGCCTCCTGCTGTTAAGACTTGACTTTAAATCATTAGCATATCTGGCGTCCAAAATAAAGATGCTTGGTTAAGTAAGTTGACAAAGAGGAGAGAAATATGAAATAATCAGGCGCTCAGTTTCACTGCGGAGGTCCATCCAATGATAAAGCCAATCATGATGGCAGCTTGCGTCATCGTTGCGATTTCGCTGGCTGTTCCTGTCTCGTGGGCCGATGGGTCATTCAAGGATGTCTCGCTGCGCAAGATGCCCGGACAAGCATACTCCAAAGGCGCAACCATTGTCAAAGACACCGAGTACCATGTCACGGAGATCATGAGGAACACGTTCTCGCTGTTCAACCCTTGTCTTGATCTGGTGAAGGGATGCACACGGGTGGTCCTGACGCCGATTGAGAAGCCGTTCAGCCTATTGGGCAAACCGGCCCCAAAGGCAAAGAAGAGCGCAAGCAAGCCGGCGGAAGGGAAGATTCCGCCGCCGGAAAAACCTGCGCTTCCACAAGCAAAATAATAGCTTCTGATCGTTGAGGGGTTGCCGCAGGTAAGGTGCGCGGAGCATTACCGGGCGAAAATAGCTTGCCTGCGGTTTGAGGGAGGGTGTTTTACGTGGTCGGAAGGGTTCTTTCCGCGCTGATCGTGTGCGCGGTGCTCATTCTGCCTCAAGAGGCTTGGACATCGGACCGGGTGCATCGGCACTCGATCACCATTTGCTCGCTTATCATCTCCGAAATGACTGAGGGGAGGGTCAGTGTGGCAAAGGCCAGGGAAATGTCCCTGGCCATCGCCCACGCTGGAAACCTGCATTTCGGCAGAGTCACCTGCGGCGACATGTGGCTCTATATGGCCATTGTCTATATAGAGAGCGGTTTCCGAAACAATATCATCAACTACCAGAATTGCCACGGTATGTTTCAGGTTCATGCACCGTCCTGGGCCAGCAAATTCGGCATAAAGTCCAGAGACCTTCTCGACATTAACGTCAATGCCCACGTGGGAATCTGGGTCTACAAGTACTATCTGGAGCAGTATAAATCGGTCGTGCCTGCGCTGAGCGCGTACAATAGCGATCATCCTACTGCCGCGAGAGGGTACGCGCGCGCGGTACTCAGCACCAAACAATCGATCAAGCGGCGCTACACTCAGCTGTACAAGAGCTTCCTGAAAAATGAGATGATGGCATTCAACATGTGCTGGCTGGATACATACCGGCCGTTGAGTACCTTGGTAGAAGAGCCGCTCCCTCACTCGCCAATGGAAATGCCCCTCATTCTCAGGTGCGTTGAGCCTCCCCTGCCCACTTCATAACTCTTGAATCGTCGCCACTGCAGTTAAGCACAACGAGGCAGCCCTGTTTGAAACCGCTTCTACTCGAACGGCACCTGGAGCCTTTCCAGCACTGTGGCCGTAGCTAGGCCGGTGATGAGCAGGGTCTTATCCCGTGAGGTCGATCCACGCAGCACACTGATCGAAGAGGGGGCTATACGGAGTTCTTTCGCTAAGAATTTCACCAGATCTTGATTAGCTTTTCCCTCTACCGGAGGAGAGGTTAGCCTGATGCAGAGATTGCCGCTCTTCTCGCCGGTTATAACATTCTTGGCGGAGCGCGGGGTCACCCTAACCTTGATCGTTACTCCCTGCGGATGCTCTTGTAACCACATCAGACTGTAGCCGGCAAGCTCAAGTCCTCACCCTCTCAGCAGGGTGTCGGCAAGCTGGTTCAGGGTAGGGACGAGGAACATCTGTAGGAATACAATGGCGAACACGACAATGACGGGAGAGATATCTAAGGGCATACGAGGCAATGGGAGTTTGCGACGCACAAAACTAAAAACCGGTTCAGTCATAGAGTAAAGAAAGCGCACGATGGGATTGTACGGGTCCGGATGCACCCACGAGATGAGAACAGCGATGATCACGATCCACATATAGATCGTCAGCACGATATTCAACACGCCGGCGAATGCCTGTACCAAGTTCGCGAGAACAAACATCGATTCCTGCCTTAGGATCTCATAACATATGAAGAAGCCGGTACCCTACCGCTGCGCGTTGACGGACGTTACCATTGGTCCAAGCTGCCGTCGAGCCGTGCGGGCAAAGACCGCCTCGTTGAGGCTGCCAGGTCCTCGCCTAGTCTGCTCAGCTACCCATATATTGTCAAGAGGAAGCGCAGGGGTATGACAGGATGCCGCCCCGGTTGTTCGGGCAGGAACGTGCGCAGTCAACAAACGGCGCCCACTGCTGAACCCACGAGACAAAAATAACCACGCGGTGATTGCGAGGCACCGCCCTCTCGTGGCCTTGCGGTTCTTTGGCCTGGCTCTGTCGCTCAATGCGCAGGCGGAGCCATGCTCGGAACGTGCCAGGCGCGAATCTAGCGGTGAGGGAGCACGAACGGACCTTTGCACGCGGGCGCCGCCCGTGCCCCTTTCTCTCCCCGCTGTGAATCTACGGCTACCCGAAGAAGCCCGCTACTTCACGGACTCTTTCAGGGCTTTGGCTGCCGTAAACTTGGGCGCCTTGGTGGCCTTGATTTTGATCTTCTTCTTTGTTTGCGGATTGATGCCGGTGCGAGCGGCTCTCTTCACCACGGAGAACTTGCCGAAGCCGGGGACCGAAACCTGAGACCCGCCTTTGAGCTGCTCCGCTATCGTTCCGAAGATGATGCCGAGCGCCTCAGAAGCCTGTTTTTTGGTGGTTCCCCCCTTCTTGGCCAATTTCTCGATCAATTCGGCCTTTGTCATGACCCCTCCTCTCAGCTTCTGGTGATGTTACGTGGTAAGTTGGAGACTCTATATGCACTCCTTGAACTGCGAGTCAAGTAAATAAAACGCTGCGAGATGGCGTTTTGGGGCGTGTTTCTGCTTTTCCTGCGAAGGGCTCATTTGGAGGAAACCAGTCTATTTCTTTGTCATTGCAGAGAAAAGTCGTTGTACCTCCGGTTTTGTGTGCCCGCGCTGTGCCCGAGGTTCAAGCCGCCAAGATCGGAAAAACCATCTCTTCGGTACGCGTTTCGGCACTCGATCCCCCCTCCGAGGCGTCCGGCTGTCCCGTGATTAGCCAAGGTACGGGGGCGTTGACGCTCAAAGGGTGGAAGCGTCACAAAGCTGAGCTCAACTGCTTCGCGGTACAAATCTGGTTGACGGAAATAAGCGTAAGATGTAAAGGTCAATGGATAACTCTGGTACTACCAATTCCAAGTCACCGGAAAGGAGAAACAATGGCAAAGAACGTCGTTATCGATCAGGAAGCTTGCACTGGATGCGGAACGTGTGCAGCCATAGCCGAGGATTGCTTCGAACTCAATGAAGAAACCGAGAAAGCTCACGTGAAGGACGCTTCTGCGTGCTCCGAGGAGCAGATTCAAGAGGCAATTGATACCTGTCCCGAAGAAGCCATTTCCTGGGCAGGCTGAAAAATCCATCTCTCTTCGACATGTCTCTCATGGCGCCCCGATGGCCGTTCGACGCGGGTGAAGGCCCCTCGACCGTGCTTCGGGGAGCCTGAGTGACAACTTCAACCAACTCTCCATGTCCCTTCCCCAAGAAGATCTCACCTGTCGCGTGGAAGAACTGTACGACCGAATAGATGCGGCCTACGCCTCGGTTGCGCAGGACGCGGGGTTCTCGTGCGCGGAGTGTGACGGCGCCAAATGTTGCACGGTGGACCTGATCCTTCACACCTTCGCTGAACAGCTCTACCTGAGGCGAGGATTCGACACACTTGAAGCAGCCGGTCGGGACCGGATCCTCGCAAATTGCAGATCCGTGCTCGAAGCAAAAGAGAGCGATCCCCTCGGCGAGGCCTACCGCAATGCCGTCTGCGTGCTTAATGACGCAGGGTTGTGCACGTTGTATAAGTACCGGCCCATGATCTGTAGACTTGCGGGGCTCCCCCACCTGATCTTCCGCCCTGACGGGAGCAAGAGATACGGAGAAGGGTGCCCGAAGTTCCAGCGGGAAATCGAACCGCGCCTACCGGACCTTCGTATCGATCGAACCGCGTTTTATCGAGAAATGGGCGCCATAGAGCTTGAGGTGGTGCATGTTACCGGGCGTCGGTCCATTTCCCGAACAGTGGCCGAAGCCCTAGCCCTCACCGACCCGGATCGATTCGTTCCGTGATCCTTATCGCATATGGTGAATGCCGAAATTCATGTTCCCTTCGCAGCCGCTGCCCTCGTCATTCCTGCGGACCCCGGATCGTGGTCCGGGGCAGGCCCAGGAATCCAGTCTTGGGGTATTGGTACAAGGTTTTCCTATGTCAGTGTGTGGAGCTTCTGGATTCCCGCGTGCGCGGGAATGACGAATGAGGGTCCATTGGCGACAACCTTTGGAATTCCCATTTCACAGACAAATGGACATCATTTTTGGCACCTGGTAGCGCGCGAAACTAGTATCGGTATGGCTATTCAGGGTGGGTTTCACACCTGATAGAAACGCATGGCAGGGAGTTCCACGGTGGTGAGCTTGTTGCCGTAAACGGCCCCTGTGTCGATTCCTATTTTTCCGGGGGTTACAAATGGCGTTTCCAGCGCGGTATGTCCAAAGACAACGCGCTTCTGCCAGTCAAAGGTGGAATAGATGAATTCCTCCCGGATCCAGAGCATGTCTTCCTCAGCTTGCTCCGTGAGCGGGATTCCGTCCCTGAGCCCAGCGTGGACGAAAATGTAATCTTCTGTCTCATGGTAGTTCTGGAGCGCCAACAAGAATTCCAGGTGAGTCTCGGGAAGAACAAAGGCCTTTCGTCCTATGCCCCCTTCCACGTAACTCGCGATGGTCTCCGCTCCGCCGTTTGCCACGTACAGCATCTGGTCCCTTTGATGGACATAATAGTCGATGAGCATCTTCTCGTGATTACCCTTGAGAAAAACGAAGTTGCCTCCGTTCTTCCTCAGGTTCACCAGGTATTCGACGACTTCACGGGACTTGGGACCCCGGTCGATGTAGTCTCCGATGAAGAGCAGCAGGTCGTCGCTCTCCCTCTTCCAGGGAAGCACATTCATCATGGCGGCCAGCTTCTCGTAGCATCCGTGGATGTCTCCGACCGCGAATATTCTCTTGCTCATAGGATTGCCTTGTGGGCTCCATCTGGGGTATGTGAGACAGAGTATAGTGAATGGGGCAAGAAGTGTCAATGCGGCCCTTGAAGGGCCGGCCTTGAATTGCTCTCTTGCGAAAAGCAGGTGCACGAGCGAGCTGAGGAGCTGGATCTCGCGGCCCAGGCCGCGCGAGGAGATGCATGATGACTGAAGAACAATCGGGCCCACCCGACCTTGAATCCATCGCCACAACCGCGAAGCCCCCGGACATCATGGCTGATGATAGGGTCTTGCTCGCGTGGCAACGGAGCCACATGGCAAACGAACGGACCTTTCTTGCCTGGTGCCGAACAAGCATCGCACTCCTGGGTTTCGGATTCGTGGTGGAGCGGCTGGATCTGTTTCTCAGGTATGTCGCCAGGATGGTGGGCTTGTCCGGAGATGCTCTCGCCACAGGGGCCATGATCTATCTGAGTCTGTTCTCGTTTGCGCTCGGCGGGGTGGCCATTCTAATGTCCGGGGCGAGGTTTCTGCGGGTGAGGAGACACATCAATCGGGGCGAGCCTTCTTTTTCCATTGTGCCCGATATCCTGGTCGTCGCTTCCATGGTGGTGATTGCGGTGATGGCCCTATTCCTCTCGATGCGGGGGGTCATCCATCTCGAACACTTACACCGTTAGGCCGATGTCTTGAAATAGTGAGCCGTACCACACCAGGCGAACTACTACGAGGACGAAACGCCGGCTTCCTTCATTCGTGAATCGGGCGCGGCGGCGATCATTTCTCATCAATTCGCGGGGGAACAACAAACCGAACGAGAATGCCTGATATCAGGCAGAAAACCGCCAGATAGGTAAAGACTACTACAAAACTCCCACCAAACACGTCGAGCACGTGCCCACTTAGTGACGGACCGAGCGGACCGGCAACGAACCCGTATGCGGTAAATACTACCCCGAAGATCGCACCGAAATGTTCCACCCCGAAGCAGTCTATTGTAAGTGGCGCTGAGACAGCGAAGAGCGTTCCGAATGCGAAGCCTATGACAGCCGCGGTGATAGCGATCGCGGGGAGGCCGCTGAGATGTGGTAATGCTAAATAAGCTATTCCTGCCACCAGAAACGTCAGGCTCATGGAAAACGTGCGGCCGATAATATCGGACAAATAGCCCATCAGGAGACGGCTCAGTCCGTTGGTGAGGTTAAATGCGGTCAAGACGATCACTGCGCTTTCAAGGGCGAATCCCTTCGCGAGCCCAAACTGGGTAGACAACATCACCATAGAAATGCACGCCGATCCTTGCAGCGCCCACGTAATCCACAAGAACCAGAAGCTCGAAGTGCGAAGAGTCTGGCTCACCGTAAGAGAACGACCCCACACCACCGTGGGCCCTGCGCCGGCCACGGGTGTTGCCTTTGCCGGATCTTCTTCAGCCCCGGGCATCTCGGTAAACTGAGCCGCGACCAATCCCACCGCAAGAGCTATAAGTCCAAGAGTAACGTTCATGGCCGCGTAGTCCATCGTCTTCAACAAGTAACCGAAGATCGGGGACATGATCGCAGCCGAGATCCCGAATGTGCAATTGACGATCCCGGAAACCAGGCCTCGCCTTGCGGGAAACCAGTGCTGGACTGTTGTCAGCCCAGGAATGTAGATAAAGCATGACGCAAAGCCCATGAGAAATGCCCAGAGATAGAGCAGATAGATATTCGAGGCAAACACGAGCAGAAATTGGTCCAGCCCGACGATCACCACTCCGATTGTTATCATCGGACGTATACCGAGCTTCAACTGCCAGCGTCCCACGAAAAACATGAAAATTCCGGTTGCTGCCAACACAAAAAAGAGTGTGCTGCCTATTGCCCCACGCCCTACCTGGAAGAGCTCTTGCCAGTATGCGGCCATCACACCGGGAAACCCGAAGATGAACGATCCACACCAAAATATGGCTATTGAACTTCCGCCAACGGCCAGATAGCCTTTTCGTTGTGCAGTCATGAAGCGCTCCATCTGCTCAAACAGGTTCAATGCACCTCGGATCCTCGTTGGAAGGCTTGTTGACCATAGTGCTCACCTCGTAAGCTTCCATTGCATCTGAAGGGTACGGCGCGAACAGGCGCGTGAGGCCCTTAGCATCTTTGATCGTGGTGTCGAGCCACGATTCATAGTCTTCAGGCGAGATAATCACCGGCATCCGGTCATGAAGCAGTTGAACCAGGTCGTTGGAGTCCGTGGTCAGGATAGTGCACGACTCGATCACTTCTCCTGCGGGATCTTTCCAGTGTTCCCAGAGGCCGGCAAGGGCAAAAGGTTTGCCGTCCTTCATACGGATGAAGTGCGGCTGTTTTGTCTTCTTCCCTTCTTGTCTCTTCCATTCGTAAAAACCATCCGCGGGGAGAAGGCATCTGCGGTGTTTGAACGCGGACCGGAAAGCAGGCTTTTCCGCAACAGTCTCCGCTTTGGCATTGATCATTTTGTACCCGATGTTTTGATCTTTGGCCCAGAAAGGTATCAGGCCCCACCTGAACATGCGGAGTTCCCGTTTGTTCGTTTCCGGGTTTCGGCAGACGCCCGCGACCTGCTGCGACGGGGCAATATTGTATCGGGGCTCCAGGTCAGGTTCATCATCCAATTGGAACTGCTCTGCCACAAGCTTGCCTAATGCCATCAGAACGAATCTCCCGCACATGGTCTCATCCCATCTGTTTGGCGTCCCCCGCCGGGACGTTTCACGGATTTGGCATGTCTCGACCCGAACTCAGCATCTTCACGTAGTAGTCCCTTGTGCCCGGCACCTGTTCCCAGCCCTCGGGATGCAGGTTGCTGAACGAATTCCCTTTTCCGATCAGTGCCTTGAAACCCGCGTCCTTCATGCCTCGAGCAGCCTGCGCCCTGTCTTGAGCCGTAGCCTGCATGAACTCCTTCGCGTCGGGGATTTCGCCGAGTATTCTCACTTCGGCCAACCTCGCCCAATACATGGGTGGATTACCCACAATCCCCACCAGGTCCTTGGTAATCAGGCCCTTTTTCAAGAGATAGTCCCTCACCGCGACTTCTTCGAAAAAGGCCTCCCAATAGGATGCCTTTTCCTGGGTAGACACGAGCCCGCGGAGGCTCTGGTCCACGGCTGAATGCGCCAGGACTGCCAGCAGGCAGGCGCTGAGCAGGACCGCGCTCCATGTGGCACGGTGCAATGGGCTCGCTTCATTCGTAGGGTATCTCAGGCCCACGACTAGCCCCATGAATCCCAAGTACACAAAAGGAGCCACGTACCGTGGTTCCATGCTGATAAGGCAGAACAGTGCCGTTCCCCAGACTCCGGAAGCAATTAGGACAAGTGAAAGGTGGAGCGGACGAAAGCTCCATGCCCGGAAAGAGCCGATGAACAACTGCGCGAGGAACCAAAGAATCACCAGCGCGAGCCACGGATTTTGCTCAAAGACCAACCCCGCGTTCCGCGCAGCAAACGCGAAATGCACGGGCCAGTCGTACTTGGGTTGGAAACCGATGGTGAAGTAACACACATCAAAAGCACCCGGCCTGGTACAATCTACATCGAAATTGTAAGAGAGAGCACGAGGTTGCTCACTGATCAAGCGTGGGGGAAAGATGGGCTCTCCTTGGCCGGAAATCGTCAGCGCGTACAGGTGGCGTCCGCCTTCCCCATATGAGAAGCCCCCTTTTCGATATGAAAGAGCCCCGATCAGTGGAGCGCTCACCACGAGCATCACGGCCGCGGCCAGGATCGCGCGACTAATGCTCTTTTTCAGAGGCGCCGTGCTCAACCAGGCCACGAGAAATACCATAGGCGAAAAGAGGAAGAAAAAAGCTTTGGTCAGGTAACCGACCGCGGCCAAGCCCCCCAGAAGGACCCAGGGGAGCAGCTTCTCAGGCGTTCGCCTGATCTTGAGTACCAGTACCATGCAGATGAGCGCGACCGCGAATACGAGCATGTCCGGATTCATGAGCCTCACCCGGATCATTACCAGTGCGGCCACGAGAAATAAGCTGTATGAAACAAGGCAGACTACCGGCCAGGGCAAAGGCTGTGTGTCGGGTTCGCGCAGCGCGTTCCACTCTCTTTTCAGCGCTGCCATAAAGAGGTCACAAGCGCCCATTGCAGCCAGCAAGCAGAGTACGTTGACTCCCCTGAGCACTTGCAATTCGCTGAGCCTGTCCGGGTTGAGCAGTGCCTGAGCTAATGCCATGAGCACGGCATAGACCGGGCTGAACGTGAAATTCACCAACCCCCACCAATTCCTTGCGAGAAAAGCTTCCCCCATTTCAATGTAGATGGGCGCATCGCTATTGATGAAGTATCGTCCGGTGTAGGCAAGCAAGATGCCCAGCGCGGAGCCGATCAACCAAAAAGCAACGCGGATTCGACTACTCCACTGATCCGACATTGGTTCCTGACTCAAATGAGATACAGCACCGGAATTTCTAGATGCTGCCGGGGTCTCGGGATCCTGCGGCCGGCTTTGCTCGTTTGAGCACGGAAAAGAGATAGATAATTCCCGGAATCCCGAAAACAATGCATTCCAGGAACAGTATGACCCTGTACAGGAGTGTGGCCGAGATCGATTTAGCCGGATCAAGCCCGAACATGTGCGGTATTTGGATCGTGACTGCGTCAAAAACACCCAGCGACCCCGGAATTATCGGGACCAGGTTGGCCACATTTCCCAGGCTGGATGTAACCAGCACCGCGGATGGCGCCAGGTCGATCCCAAGGGCTCGATAGACAAAATGGAACGAGCACGACAAGAAGAGGGGGGCCAGAACGAAGAGCACGGTCAACCTGAGCAAAAGCGGGCGATCCCGTGTGAGCACATGCCAGGAATTGGCCAGCTCGAAGAGCCGTCCCAGAAAGCCGCCGCGCTTCCACGAGGCTGACGGTGGAAAAACACTCAGGTACGAGCAGAACCCAAAAAAGACCAGCACCAGCGTAATCAATCCGAGATGAAAAAAGCCGTTCACCACGTAAAGCACAATCAGCCCACCCAGAGCGAGTCCGGTATTTACCAGGGCCATGAGCAGGCCCGTTCCCGCGTAAATCACCGCGAAGTCTCCGAAATTCAGCTTATGTGCCTTCTTCAGGTAAATGGCCGCACCCGCGGTCCCTCCACGCATCGGGAGAACCAAATTGCCCAGATAGGTGGTCATGGTAATCGCGGCGAGCTCCAGAAACCCCAAAGAGACCCCAAAATTCTTAAGGAACAGTCCCATCTGGAATATCCCGAGAAAGAAGCTCGCCAGGACGAATAGCCCCGCAACGGCCAAATCCAGGTAAGAAACAGTGGCCACAAAGGCGAAATCTTCTCGATGCGAATAAATGTAATGCCCGCACAGAACTGCAAAGATCGCCACCACGGAATATCCGATCACGGTACCCCAGAACCAACGACGATCCACGCGGCTACCACCTTCGTTTGGCTCGCAATCTGTCTGGTGCGAGAGGCTCAACGGTTTGCTACGGCTCCTGGATTCCGAATTGCAAGCGACCAGGCCTTTGGCGGTTTGGGGCCCCAGGCCGCTAATCCGATCCGGCCGATTGTATATCCCACGGGCCGCTTCGTCCAGCCGCGATACGCACCCGGGACCGGGGCTTGCCATTTCAACGACCCTCTATCCAAATTGCGTGCCCTAGGGTGTTGTGCCATAATAGCGCTTCGCTTAAGGCCGCGACAGATGCAGACCGCGCGGCCTTCACGCGCAGAGGATCTACCTGATGGATGACGTTACCGAACGAGCGCGGGCCCTTTACGACAAGTACCACTTCGGCGATATCCGACTTGGCGCGGAACGGGCCAGGAGTCAACGCGAAGACAGGCACCTGCTCAAGTTCCTGACTATGATTGCTCCAGGAGCCCATGTGTACGATATCGGGTGCGGCGCGGGCTACTGGATGGACGTGTATCACGAATACGGCATCCCAAAGGAGAAGATCACTGCGCTGGACATTGCGGCAGGCAATGTGGACGCGCTACGGGAAAGGGGTTACTCGGTTTTTTGCGGGAACGCGATGGACCTTCCCTTTGCGGACAACGTTGCCGATTGCACCATATGCCAGGGAGTGATCCATCACACGGAAGCGCCTGAGCGGGCCTTCGGGGAGCTCGTCCGCATAACTCGGCCCGGGGGCCTCATGTACATCAGCGTGTACAACCAATGGCATCCTTATTTCTATGTTGTTCATAAGGCTACTTATCCGTTTCGTTACGTATACTGGAACTGGAACAAGACCCTGCCCACTGTGGCGCTCTATCCTTTCTTCAGTGCAGCCATCCAGTCCATCACCTACCTGACCAAGGGCTCTTTCATGGATCGTAAGAGTTGCATGACCCTGTTCATGGATCAGGTGATGACACCGCGCGCGCACCTCTTTTCCCAGGCCAGAATCAGGAAGTATGCAGAACGACACGGTTGTGAGGTTTTGGAATTCGGTTATACGAGGTGGTTTGATATGCTCTCCGCAATCATCCGGGTGCGGAAAGCATGATGAAGGAAGCAAAGCCGCTCCTGGAGGCATACAATCTCACCACTCAAACGCACGCCGGAGGACGAAATGGACCACTCAACCACACCGATTGAGGACTATCTCAAGCCGACGCAGATCTTGGACAGCACACATCCCGAGATGGTGCGATTCGCACAGGAGGTGGTAGGCGACGCTACCGATCCGGTGCTCAAGGCGCGTAAGCTCTTCTATGCGGTTCGGGATCGGATTGCGTACGACGTGCAAACGCCGTTCTATTTACCTGAGCATTATCAAGCAAGCGCTGTCCTCAAGCGAGGTCGAGGTTTTTGCGTGCCAAAGGCATCGTTGCTCTGCGCTCTGGGACGTGCGTGCGGGATACCATCTCGGCTCGGGCTTGCCGATATTCGGAACCAGGGAGCCAGCCCTGAGCTTATCGAGATGATGGGCTGCGATATCTTCACGTACCATGGGTTTGTGGAATTTTTCCTCAACGGGAAATGGGTAAAGGCCACTCCTGCCTTCGATCAGGTGGTGTTCGAAAAACACCAGATCCCGCCAGTGGAGTTCGACGGGGAGCACGACGCGGTCTTGCCCTCTCATGACCTGAACGGCAAACCGTATGTCACCTACATCAAGTACCACGGATCTTTTGTCGATCTGCCCTTGGACGAGGTTCTTCTGGGCTGGGACCGCACATACGGATCGGAACGAGTCCGAGCATGGAGAGAGGCCTTCGAAGCAGCCCAAGATCAGTTCGCTGTTTGAAAGTCAAGGTAACGGCTGAGCACCCGAATTAAATCGGCGACGTGTTTCACTCAAAGAGGCGGTACTGACGGTAAAAGAGAGGCTTGAGGATCTTCAGAGCAAGGACGGACATGATGGGTTTGACCCAGGAACCGATTCGCGTTGAGCTGCCCAAGCACCTTTTGCAGTGCGGGTGCTCCAGTCGGCCTTTGCTGAAGCCTGCCATGATGCGCTCCAGTTCAGGGCTCTTCAGAATATCCAGCAGTGATGATTGGTTCAGGTTCCCCAGCGCGGTCTGGCCGTCATAATCCACGCAACACAGGACCACATCTCCTGAGCAGAGAATGGCAAAGTGGTCCCTCATGCCGAAACAATGGCCGTGATCGGCCTCGATAACCGAGTCCCGCACAAACGCATTGCCCCAGTCTGTCAGCACATAGGTTTCGATGAAGATGCGAGGGCTTATTTCCATCACGTTCCAGGCGTGGATGCTGACCTTGCGCACACGACGCCTGACGGTTTCCAATACTTTCTCGTCCAGTCCCAACCGACGATAGATGCGTTCGGACCAATCCATCACCGTGTCGCGCAGCTCCTTCGAACTGCCCATAAAGTCCGGAATCGCCAGCTTTTGCCGCATCTTTCGCGCAAATCGCGTGGTCATGATGCGCACCTTGAAGACGGGTGGCGAAGGCCGTGCCGCACAAGCCGCGAGCAAATCCAGAAGTCGTTCCTGATAGTCCTGAAAGTTGATGCGGGCTCCGCGAGTAGCGGCAAAGCTCCCCGCATCGGGGCTCTGCAAAGAAACATCGATCTGGTGGAGGTCTCGTTCCGCGATCTTGGCGATGATGTCAGAGGTAAGAAGCGCGCCGTTCGTGGTAAGCCCGACCGCGAGGCCCCGTTCTCGAGCGTAATCCAGTATCGAGAATAATCGTGGATGCAACAGCGGCTCGCCCATCACATGAAAGGTAACCTTTTCCGCGAGGTCCAGCTCAGCTATTTGATCGAGCACAGATCGCGCCAGCTCTTCCGGCATGGATGCTCGTTCGCGGGTCATGACTGCGTCAGGGCAGAACGCGCACGAGAAGTTGCACTTGTTGGTCAGCTCCACGTGGATGCGCTTAAACTTGCGGGGCATGTATGAAGGCAGCTTTTCGGTCATGTGTTGAATAGTTGCAGGGGCTCCCATTCAATTCGGCCTATCTGCGATCACGTCAGGCCAGATCAACGAGAGTTCCCGCGATTGCGGCAGTCAGGAAACCAGCAAAAAGGCCGGCGAGTAGCGAACGAAGTCCCATGCCGATCACTTCTTCACGGCGTTCCGGCGCCAGAGCCGAAATGCCTCCGATAAGAATGGCCAAGCTCCCGAAATTGGCAAATGAACAGAGAGCGTAAGTGAGAATCGTCACCGCTCTCGGCGAAAGCTCTCCCGCCTTTACCATTGTCTGCATTTCGCTGTATGCCAGCCACTCATTGAAGACCGTCTTCACTCCGAGCAGATTCCCTGCCTTGAGGCAATCCTCCCAAGGAATGCCCAGCACGTAGGCTATAGGCGCAAACAGGTACCCGGTGATCCCGGCAAAGGAAGTGCCCAGCAGACCCAGAAACGCGTCGATCATATGAATGATAGCGACGAACGCGAGCAGGATCGCAGCAATAGTCGCCGTCAGTCTCAGACCGAGCACTGCCCCGTTGGCAGCAGCCTCGATGATGCCCTTGTCCTCAGGCAAAAGCATCGCCCACTTCACGCCCCCCGCGGTTTCAGGCTCTCCTGTTTCGGGAATGATCAGTTTGGCTAGGGCCAGACCCGCGGGAGCACTCATGATGCTTGCGGCCAATATGTGACCGGGACTCGCGCCGAAGACGCCCACATACACGGCCATGACCGATCCGGCAATAGTTGCCATAAAGCAGGTCATCACACTGAAGAGTTCCGATCGCGTCATACGTCCGATGACGGTTCTCAGGCCAGTCACCGCCTCGATCCCCATCAGGATGAACATGGCTGCAGCAAGAGTTTCCGCGCCGCTGGTGCGCATGGTCCGCTGCATCATTCTGGCAAGAACATAGATGAGAGCCGGAAGCACGCGGACATAGTTCAGGACACCCATGAGAGCGCTGACGAATATGATCACCGAGCCCATACTCAGCATCACAAAGTCTTTGTTATCAACGAGGGACCCGAAGAGGAACCGGGCGCCTTTTTCTGCGAAGTGATTGATTCCGGTAAAGAGTGCTTGCGCTCCAGCAAAGATCTCATCCGGGTAGGTCTTGAGAATCAGGATTCCAAACAGGAATTGCAGGCCCAGGCCCCACAGCACGCAGTGCCAGTTCACACGTCGACGATCGGAGGAGATCAGCCAGCAGAAGGCGACGATCGCCACGATCCCTATAAGACTCATCAGTCTGGGTGGCATGATGGCAGCCTAGAGTGGGTGGGCAATTCTGTCAAGGAAGGGATTGAGCGGACAGCATTCATGCTTGCCCGGCGCGAGGAAGCTCATACGGGAACCCGTGGATCGGAACCTTAATCTATTGTTGGGCTGCACAGCCTATTTCGACGAGGAATTCAGCCCCGTGCTCACCTCTGCACAGGGAGAGATGGCCTCCCAGAGCCTCGGTCAGCGCCAGCGCGCCGGCAAGCCCCAGACCGTGACCTCGAACAGGGAAGCCGTCCGCGGGCACGCACTGGAAGTATTGATCGAAGATCTGCTTATGGTAGGTCTCCGGAATCCCTGGGCCGTCGTCACGTACTGAGACATTGATTGCCCCGGCCTTCACCGCGCATCTCACGTGGATGCTTGTCTCGCGGTACTTAAAGGCGTTTGAGAGAAGATTGGTGAGGATCAAACAAACCTTTGTCTGGTCAGTGCGGATAGATTGATTCAGGTCCTCTTTAGTGGCTTCGATGAAGACGTTGTTCGCTTCCAGCACCCGGCGGAAACCGTCCAGGTCCGCAGCTTCCTCCAGAGCCTCTGCCGTGGCTGGGTCGACCACGTCGAACACCTCCATCAAAGCCCCGCGCAGTATGGCCCCGAGAGTGCACTCAGAGGTTTTCGTTATGCCTTGGGAGGCCATGTCAACTTCGAGCATGTTGTGAGTCAAAGTCTTGATCTTTAGCGCACTGCGCAACATGCGCATGATCACCTTTTCCTGCTTGGGGTTCAGGACGCCGTATCGGTCCTGTTTGTCCAGCAGGGCTCGCGCGCCTGTCTCGATAATGTTGACCGGATTCTTCAGGTCATGCACCAGATGAGAAGTCTGGATATTCTTGATCGCCACCGGAATACCTCAAACTCCCCGAGCCTCAAGGGCGTCGGTTTCAGGATTGGATTATCGTGGACTTCGTTACCGCCAGGTCCTTGTCGAAGTTCTCCCAGAATTCTTTTTCGGATGTGCGCCATTCAGGTCCGAAGCGCTTGCCGAACGATCCACTCAGTTTCTCCAGGACCGACTTCCAGCCAGACTGATAGTTGAGTGTCAGCACATCCTCAAGAAATGGGGCGATGCGGCCAAGCTGGTCTTTCGGAAGGTAAGCCCTTGCTCCGAGTGCGATGGATTTTTTCAAAGTGTCAGGGCTCAGTGCATGGGCGGTAAGCATAACTACCGGCAAGTTCCGCGAAACCGCCACCTGCAACAGATCAAAACCTCGGACTCCCATTATATCAAGAATCACGAGGTCATAGGTCAATGAGGTCAGCTTTTGGAGCCCCTCTTCGTAAGACGGGGCCGTATCCAATCGCACGCCGTATTCTTGAAGTTCCTCTTCAAGGATTTCCAGCACATCGGTTTCATCATCCACCGCAAGCACATGCTTGCCATGCAAGATGCTCTTGGACATGCCTTGATCCTCTCAATACTTTTATATTATACGTAAGAGAGTCGTGTCAAGTCGGTTAGAGCTGCGGGATTTGGGCACACGCGTTGGACAAGTGCCGCACGGATGCGCCCAATGGATTCCTCGTCCGTACAGATTTGGCGAGCTGAATCAATGGTAAGGAACTAAGTGAGGAGAGAGGATCGGCACCCATGGCCACGAAAGATGATGAGAAAAGCCTCGGCGAACTGGACAAGGGCTTTGAGATGCTCGGGCTCTCGGCTTCCGCGCGGGTCGCGTGCGAAGAGCTCAAAGCTCGGGACAAGCTGTGGAAACAGAGAGATCCCGAAGGATTCAAAGCTGATCTGCGGAAAATGTGCCAGGACATGTTTGGAGACCGCTGGCTCATCGAGTACGAGGCCATGCTGAGAGAAGAATTCCCCGAGGAATTCGAAGACAAGAAATAACTGGAATGCCTCACGCTCAATTCGCCGTAGTGGCAGACAGCCGTTGTAGGGGCAGGTTTGAAACCTGCCCGTTTTTTGGAAAGCCGACTAATGGAAGTTGCAGACAGGATTCTTCATGACGACATCGCGGATGTTCCGGGCATTCGGGTCGGCCATGCTTCGGACCTGAAGGCCAAGACAGGTGTGACCGTGATCCTGGGACCTCCGTGGGGTGTGCCCGCGGGTTTTTATTCCGGTGGCACAGCGACTTCCACTCGGCAGTTCGATTCCCTGCGACCATTGCACCTGGTGGATCGGGTGCACGGCATCTGCCTCTGCGGTGGGAGCGCTTTCGGTCTGGACGCGGCCGGCGGGGTCCTTGCGTGGCTGGAAGAACAAGAGATCGGCATTCCCGTGGTAGGCAAGGTCATTCCCATTGTCCCGACTGCAGCGGTTTTCGACCTCAATTTCGGTGACGGCTCAGTTCGTCCCGATGCGGCTATGGGGCGTGAAGCCTGCATGAATCTCGGGCCTGGGCCTATTGAGCAAGGGAGCGTGGGCGCGGGCACCGGAGCATCTGTTGGAAAGCTGTTCGGCATCGCACAGGGGATGAAGGGAGGTCTGGGGTCAGCTTCTGTGGTTTCGGCCGATCTGAGCGTGGGAGCATTGGTGGTGGTGAATGCATACGGCGACGTCACGGACCGGGACGGAAACCTGCTGGCCGGCGCAAGGGTGGCCCCAGACTCGCACGAGCTCGCGGATGCTGCACGACTGCTCAAAGAGGGGATCGCGGTTTCACGGCGGGTATCGGTGGAAAACACCACCCTCGCGGTGATAGCTGTGGACGCGGCTCTGGACAAAATTGCGGCATCCAGAGTGGCAACTCAGGCAACTCTGGCTCTGGGATCCGTGATACGGCCGTTTCACTCACATATAGACGGTGATTTAACGATTGTGTTGGCAGTGGGAAATAAGGAAGCAGACCCGCTGCGTATCGCGCTCATGGCCTCGGAAGCCCTCCAAAGAGCTGTGATAAAGGCCATTCGGTCATGCGACGGGTTCGGAATCCTCCCCGCATGGAAAGACCTGCCCTCCCGCGGTGAAAGCATATAGGAAATCCCAAGAAGAACGTCCGATTGCTGGTCGGACATTGGTAGGTGCCGGCCTCCGTGCCGGCACATTGTTCTTAAAAATCAACTACCTCGGGCCGGCAGAGCCTGCCCCGGACTTGATCCGGGGGCCGCCGGCCCCTACCGGTCTTTCTTCAAGCGCGGACTGTCCAAAAAGCCAAGAGTTTTGGCAACCGGTATAACCGGTTTTTCAGAGACTCTAGGCTTTCCGCGAAAAGAAGCCCTTCTTCTTGGGGGCAGCTTGCGATCCTTCCAGTTCCGCGAGTTGCCGAAGGAGCTCTTCCTGTTCCTTTGAGAGTCTGGTGGGCACGTCAACGTACACCACGACCCGCATGTCTCCTCGACCCTTGCCTCGCAGGTGCGGGATGCCTTGGCTCCTCAGGCGGAATTCCTGGCCCGAAGCAGTTCCCGCGGGCACGGTCAACGAATCGGCGCCTTCTAAAGTGGGCACTTCAATTGTGGCTCCCAGCGCGGCTTGGGTGTATGTAATCGGCAGAGCAATCACGACATCGTCCCCGTGGCGCTGAAAGACGTCGTGGGGCTGGACCCTGAGGAGCACGTACAAATCTCCCGGTGGCCCGCCCAGCTCACCCGGTTCGCCTTCGCCAACGAGTCGCAGGCGGGAGCCTGTTTCTACTCCGGGCGGGATCTTGAGTGAGAGCTTCTTTCGTCGGCGCACCCGCCCGACTCCATCACATGCACGACACGGATCGGTAATCACCGTGCCGCTTCCCTGGCACGTGGGGCAGGTGGTGCTGATGGAAAAGAAGCCCTGGGACCGGGTTACCTGGCCTCGTCCTCCGCAGGTGTTGCATACAGACGGCTGCGAGCCTTCTCGCGTGCCCAGTCCACGGCATTCCTGGCACACTTCGTGGCGTGTGAGCTCGATTTCGGTTTCTTTGCCGAACGCGGCATCCATGAAATCGATAAGCAGATCGTAAGCCAGGTCCGCGCCTCTGCGAGCTCGTGTGCGGGAGCGCCTCCCGCCAAAGCCGAAAAATTCCTCAAAGATATCGCCGAACGAAGAGAATATATCGTCAAAATCTCTAAAACCCGTAAAACCCGTCTGCTGAAGGCCGGCGTGGCCGAACCGGTCGTAGAGCTGGCGTTTCTCAGGATCGCTCAAGACTTCGTATGCTTCAGCCGCTTCCTTGAACCGCTCTTCCGCAGCCTTGTCGCCGGGATTCCTATCCGGGTGATTCTGCAAGGCCATCTTTCGGTACGACTTCTTGATTTCTTCCGGCGTCGCGGTTCTCGGCACCTGAAGTACTTCGTAATAATCCCGTTTGGTCATCGTCAAACCTAACCTACCGTCTGTGCAAGTATGATGATGCCGCAGATCCGATCAGATAATTCCTATGAAAGCCGTCGGTATGAGGTACCGCTGGCCGGGTCTACGTATGGGGTGGTTTGGAGGGGAGCTGAGTCTCCACTCCAAATTATTGCGCAACGATGCGCTTTTACTCCCGATCCCCGAGGCAAAGCTTCGGAGCGCTTGTTGAAGCCGAGTACTTTCATGATTCGTTGCAGCTCAATGGCTATGGCAGTTTATAATCATCCGAGGCTGATTTGTCATCCCTTGCTCGATTTTTTTGCGTCATCCTATGAAAGCGGTCGGTATGAGGTACCGCTGGTCGGGTCTACGTATGGGGTGGTTTGGAGGGGAGATGAGTCTCCCCTCCAAATTGTTGCGCAACGATGCGCTCTTACTCCCGATCTCCGAGGCGAAGCCCCGGAGTGCTTGTCGAAGCCGAGTACTTTCATGATTCGTTGCAGCTTAATAGCTATGGCAGTCTGGTTCCTTGAGCAAAGTGGTCCGCTTTTCCCTTCAAACGCGGCTCCGATTGCTCCTATATTCCTATCCGCTTGACCTGCTTATCTCTCGGCACGGCTTGAGATCGCCCGCCTTGGTGAGGTGTTCGATCACACATGCGGTCCGAAACTGACAGTATATTCTGGGGCTATGGCAACACGCGCATTGCGCGCAAAGGTATCGTGCGTCTTTTTGACAGAAGAACGTTCCTTCTCGGTCCGGATGTCGATGACAGACTGGTTTCATCTTTGTTGCTCGGTTCAGGAAAATTCCCTGAAGGGCTTTCAGCACCTCTCGCCGTGCCGCCCTTTTCGGCACAAATGTATATATTACGACAGCGAGCCCGATTGCGCCAGAGGGAGCGAGGCGAGGAATAATCCGCAGATGGCGCAGATTACGCAGAGGGATCGGGATACTCCAACATCCAGCCAATGGGGCGGGTTCGAAGAATGCTGCGACGGCACTCTGTTTTCAAAGAGCGCTTTTGCCTTATAGTAAAAGAAATCCCCTTGTCGAATTGAGCACGAAGGAAACAACGTCCATCCGAGAGACCTTTGATGATTATTGATCTGCATTGCCACAGTAAATTCTCTCAAGACAATTATTTGGAGCCACGGGATCTGATTGAGCGGGCCATAGAACTCGGATTGGATGGGGTCTGCTTCACGGAACACCATTCCGTGAGTGCTTCGTTGCCCGTCACCATGCTGAGAATCCCTCGGCCGTTCGTGGTCCTGAGGGGCGTGGAGGTTTCAACCGATTACGGGCACGTGCTGGTGTACGGGCTCGAAAACGACGGGTGGAACCTTTGGGGCAGGCACAACTACCTCAAGCTGGCCAAAGTTATGGAACGCGTCCACGCGCTTGGTGGGATATGTATTCCGGCTCACCCGTTTCGGGGCTGGGAATCAATCGGGGAGAAGGTCTATTCGGTCAAAGGGTTCGCTGCCTTGGAAACGCACAATGGTGGCAATCTACCCCAGCAGAATTCGCCTGCCATCGAAGCGGCCACGAAACTGAGCTTGCCCTCTGTCGGAGGCAGCGATTGCCATCGTGTGGAAGACGTGGGCCGCTCCGTGACCGAATTCAGCAACCCGATCAAAAATATGGACGATCTGATCAGAGAAATTAAGGCCGGGAACTGCCGCGGAGTGATCTTGTAGTGTTTGCCGAAAATCCTGTTGGATCCGAGGCGGCAGCGCGCCGTCATTCCTGCGGAGGCAGGAATCCAGTCTTGCGGCCTCGTACAAGGTTTTCCAGTATCCGAGTATTCGGCTTCTGGATTCCCGCGTACGCGGGAATGACGATATCAATCGCTTGAAATGACACAAGACGTCTTGCACCGCGTATCGCGAGGCTATTCCCGGAGGCCCAGGAGGATCTCGATGTCCCTCTGTAGGTCGGAGATTTCCCGCGCGTTGGTCCGAATTCGTTGCTGGAGGATATTCACCCGTTGCTTCTGACGGCGCAACGACTCGCGGTCGGGGTAAACAGGCTGGTTTTGCATACCTATCAGGCTTTGGCGTTCCGCCACGTACAGTTCCATCAAGCGTTCATTCTCTTTTTCGAGAGCGGTGATCTCTTTCTTCAATCCCTCCACCATAGCCAGGTTTTCAGGGGAGTAGATGCGGAACTGTGGCTCGTCGCCGGTTGTTCCCTGCTCTGAAACTAAGGGCGGCTCAGGCGCCTCGGGGGTCGTTGTCCGTGCGTCGCGTCTCTGGAAGTAATTTCCCACGGAAAGAACAAGGAATAGCAGGGTCACCAATCCCAAACCCAGAGCAACTCCTCTGGCCCATTTCGGCAGCAGAGAGGGTGCCTCCGCGGCTTCGGCCTCGGATGCCTCGATCCGGTGCGGAAAGGGCAGTTTCAACTCGGGCAGTGCTTCTGTTCCGGGCTCGCGGTCCATGCGCTCGATGATGCACAAGGCGGAGATCACCTTGAGCGCTTCCATAAGCGCTTGCCCCCGTTCCTTGTCCAATCCTTCCTTGAGCACTACCGGGACCTGCAAGAGCAGCTCCCGTGCATCGCTTTCGCTTACCCCAAGGACAAGGCCAAGGTTCTTGCAGAAGGCCTTAGCATCTCTGCTTGTGTGCCCGTAGAGTTTGATTCGGTAACGTGGATCGGGCATGTGAGACCTCTGTTCCCAGTGCAGCCGGGTCAGGGACCGATCCGCAGATTACGCAGAAGGCCGCAGATTTGATTCCCCTGTCGATCAGGACCAGAAGCTATCTGCGTTATCTGTGCCATCTGCGGAACTTCTCTTCTCCGCGTGTCCGGGGTCAAGCACCGATCCGCAGATTACGCAGAAGGCCACAGATTTGATTCCCCTGTCGATCAGGACCAGAAGCTATCTGCGTTATCTGTGCCATCTGCGGAACTTCTCTTCTCCGCGGAACCAGCGAGACGCATCGCGGCGTCAAGATTGTACCATATCAGCTTTTTGGAGGAAGGTTAACGCCATGAGCTCGGGGCAAGAAGAATGCCAAGGCAGAGAGCGACGGGCAGGAAGCAGGCCCCCATCAAAAAGGGCATTGTGAGTCCCGCGTTCTGCGCGTGACGAAGCAATCTGCGTCAGTGCGAGACACCTGGAAGCGGTCCGGATGGTACTAATTCTTTTTACAGCGCCTCGCGGCACGTCAACTTTGTGGACACCACAATTTCTTATTATTACCAATAGATACACCTTGATCACTCTTTCCGGTCACAGATTGTCAACAAATACGGGGAACTGAGAACCGCTCCAGGCTGACTCACCGCTACTCGCCACATAACCACCTGAAATTACAAGATAGGCACAGATCATGCATCTTTTCTTAGCGGGTCGAAGTGTTCACCGGGAAGGGAACGCCCGGGTTGCCGGCAAAAGAGCAATACGGACGTGTTTTCGCGCAAGTAATTCGGGGGAAACTTCTTTACACAAAGAAGTTTCCCCCGTGCTTCACTTCTTTGCACACTAGAACATCCCCTGAACGCGGGAGGGAAATTTTCTCTGCGCCCTCTGCGTTCTCTGCGGTGACGAACAACCCCTGAACGCGGGAGGGAAATGAGACATGGTTACGTCATCCCGAATATTTGGGAAGGCCCAGGCGGTCATCCTTGCCTGTTTGCTGACTTTTTTGATTGCCGTCTGGCTCGGGCCGGCAGCCCTGGCCCAGCAGACAACTACAGGCACACAGACAACGGTCCAGACCGCTGCCAAGCCGTTTGCTGCGGAAGTGAGCAAGTATGTGGCCAAGCGGTATTTCGTTGCGGGGCCCCTCCAAGTGATGAATGCGTCCCCTGATTCCATACGCCTCTTCACCGGCGCGCGGCCCCTCCTCGTTGACATGAAAGGGAAGAAGCTCACCGTCAAGGACGCGAATAACCAGTCAATCTCTATCGGTTCGGTCAGTCCTGGCGATAGCGTGTACGTGTGCAGAGGCAAGACCGAAGTAGTTATCTTCTTGGCTGCCAAGGCCCAGACCGGTCCGCGAACGCCGTCGACCGAAGTGTCCGCAGAAAGAGGGGTGACCCGTGGAGCGCACTAAGAGCAGGATTCTGAGGGCATCGTGTGTAGCACTGCTGGTGCTATTCGTCGTGAGTCTCGCGTGCCTTGCATGGGCAGGGGTGTACAACAAGTGCCGAGTGCCCCCTATTGTCGCGTCGGTTGAAAAACCGAACGTGATGATGCTTATCGACTTCTCCGGCAGTATGCAGTTCGGGCCATACTGGGGACCGGATACATCAGGGAACTGGGGCGGTTATTACTCTACCACCAAGGTTGCGAACCTGTATGACGAGAGTTACAGCGCGGAAACCATAGCAAGTTACGATAAGTATTGGGACTATTACGGCTTTTTTGATTCCGGATCGTACTACAAATACAATTCCACAGGCGACTATTTCGAGAAAGCAGCTCCGGACGGGCCTGTTGCCACCCAGATCAGGTCATATTCCCTGAAAGAGACAAAGATTGAGATTCAGGATTACAGCACTGCTGGAGGCGCGAAGCTGTACTACGCGTACTTCAAGTACACGATTCCCAGTTTAGGTACGGCGCTGGCGGTGAATGATTGCGTATTTATTCAGGACGTGGACCAGCAGGCAACCCTGTTCAATAAGAAGGCGTTTAAGGTGCTCGAAGCGGGCACCGATGCTACTACATCCGATCCTTATTTCAAGGTCGCCTTTACCCCTTCGCGAGACGGTGACCCCCCGACAACAGATTATATTGTGTGCACGGGCAGCGCGACAACGAGAGTTATCGGCACCTTTACCAATGGGATCAGCGGCAATTTCCTTAACTTCGCGGGCATGTCGCGTATGGATAACACTCTGACCGCGCTGATCGGAGGCAAGGCAACTTGCAGCAGCAATTATTGCCTCATCCGCGGCCAGGGAGCGCGGCGCAATTGCAAAGAAAATAGCTACCTGAACGTCGATATCTACACTCGCGCGGGAGACTACACGTCATCCACGGACTGGCGGCCGAATGCCTATGACGAAGGTAACCACTACAGAGACAAATGGTCATTCCTGAGCGTCAGCGCACACTACTACGGCAAGGTGAACAGCCTTGATCCTGTAGGAACCACTCCTAGGAATACTGAGGTTTGGACATTCAGCATGGCGCGGCGGACGAGAGTGTTTATAGAAGTTCGATCCACACACCCGACCAAAGCGTCGAAGTTAAGGCTCTTCAGCGGAAGTACCCCTGCTACCGGCACGCTGCTGGGTGAGTGGACCGCCAACGGCGTCTTCGGCTCACCCAGATACTCGAAAGCAGTGTACGACAGCAAGAATGGCTATTTGTTGGACGCGGGCAATTACTCAATAGAAGTTACGAGCGATGTGGACCTTGGCAGTGACGAGATGCCCTACATCCTCGCGATAAGCGCGGATGCGACAAAGGATAGCTCGAATCCCAATCATAACGGGCAGGTCCTGAACTCAGCTGACGGCATGCCCACCGGAGCGTTCACTTGCGGCAGGGTGGCGCTGAGGAAGGAGGAGGCCGATCGCACGGGAATTATTCAGGAGACATTCCCGCGTGTGCGGTACGGTTTTGCCGCATATCAGACGGACATGAACGGAAAGATTTATGTGGGCTGTCACAATACGGACATGGATCTTCTCGTCAATTCGTTGCAGTCGACCGCGACCGCAACCGACGACCTCTTCCCGTACAACGGCACGCCCACCGGCGAAGCTATGGCCCAGATGTCCAAATATTTCAAACAAGAGTCCTCGACCCTTAATAGCAGCTTCATCAGCCTGGGCAACGCGGTGGATCCCTATTACAGCAGTGGTGGGCTCACGCCGTGCCGCAGGAGCTTTGTGCTTCTCATCTCCGATGGAGAGTGGAACGGCAGCCAGGATCCGGCCAAGTCTGCATATGCAATGCACGCCAACGACATCCGAGGCGACGAAGCGCTCCCCGGGAAACAGAGCGTGGACGTGTATACCGTCTATACATATGCGCAGGACATTACGGGGCAGAACTCCATGAAGGAGATCGCCATGTACGGCGGTTTCCAGGATTTGGACGCCAACAAGCGTCCGTATGTCGCGAATAGGTCTTACCCTGATACCGATGGCAACTTCGCCGCGGGATACGACAGCAGAAATACCGACTGGCCGCTCAAGGGGTGCTCCAAGTGCGTGACCGGGGCATGGTGCACGAACCCATGCCTCGATGCGTGTTGCCCCCTGGTGCACCAATGCGCCAGCTCCAGTGGCGATTGCAGTACTTATTCAAGCTGTTCCACAAAGTTTCTTGACTCCGCATGGGCCGGGCCGAACGGAACTTACGATCCCCAATGCGCGGAATGGGCGTTCCAGACTATGCAGCAAACAGTGCAAGATGCTTCAGCGGGGACGGCGATACGGACCATTTACGGGGAACCGAGGACGTACTACTACTCCTCCAGCGGAACCGAGATCGCGCAAGCGCTCACCGCGATTATCGGCCAGATCGAATCTGCCCATGCCGCGGCAGGCGCAGTCGCGACGGTCTCTCAGGAAATCCGAGGGTTCGACATAGTCCTGCGCGGTGTGTTCCAGGCAGTGGATGAAGCTGATCCGGCCATCTCCGTCTGGTATGGCCATCTCGAAACGTACTCCCCGTATGATGACGGCACGTACTCATTTGAAAAATGCTGCAACGAGGAAAAACTCTGCTACCAGGCCAGCGATTCGAGCGGATGCAGTGGAGATCCGGACTGCCCATCGAGCAAGAATTGCTGGGATGCGGCAGGGAATTTGCCGTCCCACCCCGGCCGTAGGATTTTTGTGGGCTATGACGGCAATAGCGACGGCAGAGTCGCAGGCCCGGGGAGACAAGGCAAGGTAACCTGGGCCGCTGACGGGCAAGGCACGGCCAGCGGCGATGTCTTGGTATTCCACGAGAATAATGTGTCTGCCTTCTTTAACACTTCGAGCAGCGTTAATTTATTGGGTCTGGGTGTACCGAACGACTGCAATTCCAGCGGCGCGGTCGATACCGCGGACGCGACGCGGATCATCGAATGGATACGTGGAACCGCGGACGGACTTGCGGACTCATGCTATCGTTCTCGGGACGACACACAGAACAGCAGCTTGAAATGGCTTTTGGGAGACATTGCATATTCGACGCCCGTGATTGTAAGCCCGCCTTCACTGGGCGGAGTCTCCCAGAGTGACCCCAATGTGGTGGCCTACCTCACGTACCGCAATAGCAACATTCAGCGAAAGAAGGTGGTGTATGTGGGGGCCAATGACGGGATGGTGCACGCGTTCCTTATGGGAGAGTGGGACACAACAGAAAATAGGTGGGTGTACGCGGCTAACACGGATCATCCCAATATCGGCAAGGAGCTATGGGCATACATACCGAGCAACCTGCTTTCGGAGGTGAAGGACCTTGCGCTGAAATCGTACGGCAATGTGGGGTGCAAGCATCGCACCATGGTGGATCTCTCGCCGCAGGCATTTCACGTCTATATCGATCCTGACGGAACCGGCCCCCTGCCTCGATCGTGGCGTACCGTGCTCTTGGGCGGCGAACGGGGCGGCGGCGACGTGTACTTTGCACTCGATGTCACCGACCCGGATAATCCCATATTGCTGTGGGAGTACTCGGTGCTCAAGAACCTGATCTATTACACGGCGGGCACGGCCGGTTGGGAATACAACCTGGGCCATTGCGATGAGACCAATAGGCAGAATTTCTGCGATCGGTGCACCAGGAGCAGTTGTAGGCCAAGAAGGGGCTCCGGGTTGTCTTGGTACGAGTGGTGCGAGAATAGGGTGAATTGGTGCTACGTCGGACCCACCCCCTGTGACTATCGAATAGCCTGCGTGAACCCGTTCACCGGGTACAAGATGGCGGGGTTCCGCAATAACTACGACGCGTGGAAAGGAATGGCCTTTTCATGGTCCAGGCCCACAGTGGGTCGGTTTAAATCCATCGACGCGGCGAATGTCACCATGTACTGGGGCGATCCGATTGCTGAAGGGCAGACGAATCAAGGCTCGCCCACTGGGGCGTTCCCGGATACGGCCACCGGCTTTACCGGAGACCGCCATCTCGCGTTCATTGGTGGCGGGTTCAGATACTTTGACACGCAGATTGATGCGAGCACCAACGCGAATGACCTGGAGTTGCTGCGCCAACCCTATTTCATGGCTATTGACGTGGAAACCGGGAGAAACCTCTTCAGGTACGTCTGGGCATCGCTGGCCAAGCCGGCCTTTGCGTCCGTCGCCGACCTCTTCCTATTGCACACGCGGGATGACGGCACCTACTACGTCCCTCACTCGCTCAACGATCCTCTGGCCCTGGACGTTTTGAACAAGAGCAATCCTGCCGCGATTGTGGTGGGGGACGACGCGTACGTGGATCACGTGTACGTGGGCGATATGGTCGGCAACTTCTATGGCTTCAAGTTCAATTTCGAAACAAGCACCAAGAAAGGGATCTGGGTTGACATATGGCTGACCAAGGCAGTGGATGAGTCATCTACTTCGCTCGCGAGTAAGTGGAGCTTTTTCAGATCGTACGGTCAGCCCATAACGGTGCAGCCCGCGGCCAGTCTAGATCCCGACCTTGCGAGTCTGCGGCTCGTGTTCGGTACCGGCAAGTACGATGACGTGATCACAGGGAACGACGACAAGAGCGATCCTGCGAAAATGTCGCTGTACAATCTCAAGGACACACTGGCGCAGCCTAATATGGACACCGACACCGGTTATGGTGGCGAAATCATCGGCGGATCGGGGCTCTATATACGATTCAATCCGAAATGCGGCGATCCGTCCGCCAGCGACAGGCTGGACAAGTTCGGCAGTAGTTGCACCTGGATGAAGAGCACCGGAGTTGCGGACTGTTGTGAACAGGACAACGCCAGTTGCTCGAACCCCTGCTGGAAGTGTGTCTACGATCTTGCGTTTCCGGTGGCCGGCGATGCGCAATGCAAGTGGACAGTGGCAGGTAGCACCACTCCCAAGGATTGCAAGGCAGGCGATCCGGGCGAGCGCATTACCAGTAAAGCGCTCATAGCAGGAAAGCTCATCTTCGTTACCAGTTTCCTGCCGCCGCCGGATCCGTGTACCTTTGTGGGTCAAGGCTATCTGTACATCTTCCACTATTCGTGTAGCCCGTTTCCGGATGGGTTCAACCCGCTGACCGATCCGGGCGATCGTTTGCTTGCCTTCTATATCAATAAGCCGGGTTCGACATCGGACGTACTCGGTCTAAGGCTCCCATTAGGCTCCGGGATGCCCAGTGAGCCTATCCTGGATTCCAGCGGCAAGCATGTGCTCATTCAGATGAGTACTGCGGAGATCAAGAAGATCGGTGTTGAACTCCTCGAGAAACCGTTCTCGTTCAAAGGATGGAGGGAAACGACACAGGAATCCAAGTAGCAGAAATAGTTGCAAAACCTGTGAGCTTTTGGAAGAGTTGTCGGGGAAGCCCTTTTTGTGTAAAAAGGGCCTCCCCGAACCCCTCCCCAAAAACTCCCACATTTTCAGAGCGTAGGATGCGGTGACCCGGACCTGATCCGGGGGAACCGCATCGATCGCGGTTTTTGTGGCGTGATGGCAATGAGTTGAGGCCTTTTCCCTGCCCGGCGGTGAAGGGTCGAAATCTGAAAGACCTCGACCGATGCGGTTCGTCCCGCTCGGAACGCGGGACTCACCACATCCTACGGGGATCTTGTAGCTGTAGGTCGGGTTGAGACGTGGGAAACCCGACATGCCCTTGATCGTCGGATTTCGTCCCTCAATCCGACCCACGTGTTCGCTCTTGCAGGACGGCCCAAGATTTTGTAAGGATGGCTACATGGTTCAATACGACATATTCGGAGTCTAGAATGCCGTCATCCAGGATGGGCAGGCTTCCGGCGCAACCAGTAGGTCGGGTTGAGCTGTGGGAAACCCGACATGCCCTTGATCGTCGGATTTCGTCCCTCAATCCGACCTGCGTACTCCCGGTTCTGCTGATTTTGTTGCTTGTTCAAAGCCATGTTCTTTACGCAGCGGCGCAGCAGGGCGCTTCACCGCCGGCCCCTCTGGAGATGCAGTTTGAACCTGCTCGGCCCCAGACCGGAGACAGTCTCAAGCTGAAGGTCTCGTTGGCACAGGAGACATCCCGGGCACAGGTGGAGTGGTTCGTGAACGATGAGAACGTGCTCACGACCGATGCGACAGGCCAGGAGCCTCTGGTAGAGCTGGGTGTGCCTCTCAAGGCAGGGGACAGAATTCGCGCGGTCGTCACCCCATACGACTTTGCCGGCGATGCAGGGCGAGCGCTGACTCAGGAAGTGCGCGTGGCCAACGCAAGCCCGCACATGGAACTCTTGGACCAGAAAATTACTCAAAATGTGTACAGTGCCCGAATCAAGGCGACCGATCCGGATGGCGACCCGGTCTCTCTCAACCTGGTGGAAGGGCCTAAGGGCATGACCATTGAGAAAGACGGGGCGATCTCCTGGAAGATCCCGGAAAATACCGATGGTCGGTTCGAGGTCCGGATCTCCGCGACTGACGGCAAGGGAGGCGAAACCGTTCTCTCGTACAGCTTTGGGTTAAAGAAGCCGACGAAGGCGACGCGATGAAAGTGTCTGTCCGCTTCGGTGTCAAGTCGGATTTCGTCCCGCGCAGCACGCGGGACTCAATCCGACCTACAACTTAAGCGGTACCCCGTCACCCCGGACTTGATCCGGGGTCCAGTCCAGCGCAGAACGCGGGATTGAAAAGACTGGATTCCCGCTTCCGCGGGAATGGTGCGCCCGTGAGCGCATATAGTCAGAGAGGTGTAAGTCCTCTCCAGGAGTACGCTACACCCTGTAGCCGACTGTAACTGCGTCGCCGTGAGGCGGGGTGGAGAGCAACAGGAGGCG
>JBFLZC010000018.1:0-109719 GCA_040756375.1 Thermodesulfobacteriota bacterium | reverse complement strand
GCGCGCGCCTCCCCCCTCGGGGCGCCCCCCCCCCACCTGGGGATGAAGAAATTTTTTGTTGACCACTGATTCCCGGCGATAAATCGCCGGGCTACTATCGGGGCGTCCATCCTGGACGCAGGCAGCCTCAAGCTGAGCAAGTGACCCTCTGGACCCTTGCGGAGCAAAAGAAACAATCCTTGTGCAAAAAGAGACCTTCCCCAACCCACTCCACCGAAGACTCCTATACCTGCTATTGCTTCAAGCGTGTCCCTCGTGTCGGAACCAGACAGGAAAGGGTTATCCAACCCGTCATGTGTGTTTGTTCGCCTCTGCCTTGAGCCACGACCGGAGTCGGTCGCTAATGCCGCAGGCCGCGTTCCGGCAAGCGAATTGCTCTACAGACTCATCGATGAGCTCCTGGGGCGCCTCGACTTCCGAAATCACTTCGTAATCATGGTGGCTTTGGCGCACAAGCACGAGCTTTGCCGGCTTATTGATCGCGTTGATCTTAAAGTAGGCGCTCTCTTCGCCACATGCCTTCGCATGATCCAGCCCTCGAGACCAGTTAGTGCCCCATTCGAGATATCGGGTAACCGCGTCGAACGGATGGAGCTCCCAGTCGATAATGCGCGCAATACGTCTGTCTTTCATAAGCTCCGCGATCTTTTTCATGCTCCTCTCCAGCACACCGATCAGCTTCGGACATGTGAAGCCCGGTATTTTACAAGATGCGCACGCGAGCGAAAAGTTGCACTGCACGTCAGTTGTGACTCCTGCCATCGCGGCTCCCGGGGGTTTTGGAGCAGGGCCGGAATGCCGACTTGGGAGGCAGGATTCGGCTCGGATAAGACTGGCGTCTTTCGGGGATTTATGCTATGATTGTAATGTAAAGCTCTATGTATTGTCCTTAGTCAACGGAGGTTCAGCGATGAGTCGCACCGTAAAGGTCGTCGGATTGGTTGCGCTCGTTATCGTCTTTGCTGCAGGGAGCGTTACGGCCGCCGGCTATGAACGCATACAAGTTAATGACAACGGCTCAAAGGGACCCGTGAAGCCTGCCCCGAGCCTGGCAGCGGCTCTGAAGGAAGCCTCGTTCATCGACAAGGTTCCCAAGGCTATCGAAGATACGCTCGCGTGCGTCAAAGACCTTCTTGGTCAGTTCGGGGTCCTTGACAAGTAAGAACCGCTGAGGCTGACCGGTCGATTTTGATTTCAGCCGCTGTTTCTACCCGAAACTCGCGCCCTCCACGGGTTGGAATCCCCTCGATAGGACGCAAGCACATTTGAAGAGGCCGTATCCATGAAGCGCGCACTGGTAACCTTCCTCCTCATTTTCGCGTGGGCCTGTTCCGCGGCCTTTGCCGTTGCCGCAGCCGAACGGGGCCACAAATCTTACGAGGAAGGGCTCCGGGCATTGAAACAGGGAGACGTGGAGCGTGCGATCGGCCTGTTAAGCGCCGTGATCGATCGTGATCCGCACGCATATCGAGCGTACAACGACCGAGGGGTCGCGTACAAACGTTTGGGCCGGTTCGATCAAGCATTGCAAGACTATACGCGGGCTCTGGAAATCAAGCCCGATTATGCCACGGCCTTGAATAATCGGGGAGTGCTCCACCTGGAAAAAGGGGAGTACCAAAAAGCTGTTGAAGACCTCACGCTTGCACTGAAGCATGGGGAACTCGCGGGCAAGATATACACGAACCGCGGACTCGCATACGCGGGGATGGGAGACCGCGCGAGGGCTATGGAGGACTACCGCAAAGCCTTTTCTGCGAGACCCCTGGACGGCCGGTCTTTTGTCTTCATGGCGGAAGCCTTGGAAGCCGCAGGAGACGTGGAGAAGGCGATCAAGATGTACCAGTTGGCGCTGGGTGTGGCGCCGGACCCCCAGTCCACTGCAGCTTTGGAAAGGAAGATAGCTGCGCTGGAAAAGAAAGGCCCCTCGGCATCGCATCCGGTGAAAACCCAGACGGATACCCGTCGTGTTGCCAAGCCGACGGAAGGCCCAGTTCCAACCAAGCCCAAGGAGACTCCACAGCCACCGAGTCGCGCACACGCCTCAGAGGCCTCAAAGACCGCTCCTGCTGAAGTTACTGTGGCCACGGTTGAGAGTTTGGCTGCGCTGGATGAACTCGCGCGCAAGCGTGCTATCGAGAAGCTTCCTGAAGAGGCTGCAACGCTCTACATTCAGGGATATCGTTTTGCAAAGGATTCCCACTACAACAAGGCCCTTGTTCGGTATGAGGAAGCCCTCCAGCTCGCAAAAAGGAATAAGAACCAGTACGGCATAGCATGGACCCTGCTGGAGATCGCCCGAGCGTACTCTCGGATGGGTGAGAATCCGCGCGCGTTGCCGGCTCTTGAACGAGCCCTTTCTATATTTGAGCGGCTCAATGTTTCCGACGAAATCGTGCTTACCTTGGCTCAGCTCGCGCAGGCAAGCCAGGCAATAGGCTTGAAAGATAAGACGGAAAGCTACACGGTCAGGCTACGACAAAAGGTCGCAGCCGGGGGATATGCCAAGCTCCTGGCACAACCTACGGACTCACGTCCCACTGCGGCTCCGTCCCCTCCCACGGGTCGTACGCAAGTTGCGGCTAGAGAACCGGAGCCCGAACGAAAGCCCTCGCAAGCGTCCGCGACTACTCCGCAGGCTGCTTCTGCCCAGCCGAAACGTCCCGCGCCCGCGCCTCGGCAGGAGACCGCTCGAGTCGAAAAACTGACGCCGGTTGCCGTCGGATCGCCTAAAGTCGATACCAAGCCTGTGGCCGTTGTTGCCGTACCTCAGCCTGCGAAAGGACTTCAGCGCCAGACCTTTGCTCTTAAGGATCCCCCGGGGGACAAGAAAGGCAAGAGGAGCATCGAAAGCCTCCTTTCCGATCTGGCCCAATTGAGGGCGGCCGGTGAAGAGGTCCGGATGATAGAGGTCCTTGAGCAGATCGCAGAAGCGTACGCGAGCAAGAAGAATGACAGAGGGTTGTTTGCTCTGGTAGCGGCCATCGGATTTAGAGAAAAACTCAGGCTCACTCAGGGCATGGAACCGCTCCTCACTCGGGTCGCCCTGATGCGCGAGCAACGCGGCGATTTGCCTCAAGCATTGGAAGATTATGCACGGGCCACAACGGCCTGGCGAGCGGCCAACAATGCTCGTTTACCGATGTTGACTGAAAAGAGAGCGCGGAACCTCGCCACCAAACTGGGGCTGGATGCACCTGTGGTTGTCGGTTCCTTGGAGCGGCTCTGGGTTGCTCGGGCAAAAGGTGACGCCGCAGCTGAAACCAATGCTCTGTACCAGATGGCCACTCTGTACGAAGCCGCAGGCAGGCATGCGGAAGCCTTGAACTACTTTGACAGGGCGTCTGCCTCGCTGCTGGCTCACAAGGCCGAGGTGTTCCAGAAGCTGGGCAGAGTAAGAGAAGCTCATGACGCCTATTCGCAGGCGATGATACTGTTGAAGACCCTGGATTATTCCCGTTACCTGCGCTTGATCGAGAGATCTTCCGCCAGGGATCGACTCTCCACGAACAGCCACGGGCTAACTACTTACCGGTAAGGCTGCAAGGAACAGGGATGCTGCGTAGAATACTCTCCAGTAGCTTGTTTGCTCTGGTTGCCCTTTCTGTCGCCGCTGTCTCTTTGGTGCTTCTGTACCTCAAAGGGAAGACCGACGAGGCATTGATAGGTGCGATTCTGCTTGCCGTGGCAGCGCTGCTCGTTTTCTTCGGCAACAGGCGCAAATCTTCGTCCGACGATGACTCAATGGATTATTGAAGGCGGGGAAAGACCGTTCGGTCGCGGGGTCGCTGCTGGAGGGACGCGTCTAGCTCACGCCCTGCGCCTATGCGGCTGCGTTTCTTCTTGCGGGTGGGCTCAGGATCGTACCGCGGCCAGGTTCAAGGGCTGGTAACCTGGTACGTGAACGCGAACTTCAGCCCATTACACCCGTCCGAACAAATCCTGTGCCCGTAACTCTTACACGCTTGATGCGCGTCAAAAGCCACGTCAGGAGATGTATCCACGGGTACCATGAACGAGAAGTTCCCGACCTGATCGTTGCTGAGGCAGCGGCATGTGATGTCGCACTTGGTCCATACCTGTCCGGCCGTCGCGCTTGCGGCCGCGACCAGGATGAGCACCAGGGCTAACGTCACAATGACCGCATTCCTGACGGGGAGCATGTTTTCACCTTTCTCGCCGTGTTGGGCCAGAGATTAGCACAACCAATGGATCGCGTGCAAGACAGAGAATTCTGCATCTATGATTTATACGAAACTTGATAGATTGTCATTATCATGCTATAATTAATATAATTTCAGGAGGATTGCAATGAGAAAGCTCCTTTCGGTATGGTTAATGGCGCTCATCGTGTCGCTTGCTCTGGCAGGCTCTGCCCTGGCGTTCGGAGAAGAGATCCTCGCGGCCAAGGGCGAATACACCTTCTTTATTAAGCCCGATCCTAAGTCGTGCGTGACCTATTATCAAAAGATGGTCCCGTGCGTAAAAAACGAGACCGTCATCATACCCAGGAAGTTTGAGCAAACCTTCCCCCATCCTGTGCTTGCGCGCCAGAAGGAACGCGTGCTCGTGACCGAAACGCCGGTCGGATGCGCGGAAGGTTCCGGGCCATGCGTGCATTGCTTTCCTCAGCCCACGTGCCGTCCCGAGACGAGAGCGCCTGTCGTACCTCGCATTGTTCCTGTGAATGTGGTCACGGTTGTTCCCGAGCCTATTTGTGTGCCGCGGCGTATCAAACTTCCCCAATGGTTTGCCGTGGAAGAGCATCCCTTGCCTCCGCCTGTAAAGGTCAGAAAAGTAGGGGCAGGAGGCTGATCCTCTCCTTTCTCCGGAACGAGATCTCAAAAATGGCGCGCTGAGAGTTGAATTCAGGCCCCGCCCGTGGTAAGCTCTGCCCATTCCAAGCTGCCTTCAGACAGGAGTTCCTATGAATCTGAGCGAAATGGTGGACCGCGCCGCGAGCGATCGGCCGGATCATCCTGCGATTGTTTTTGAGGACCTGACCATCTCCTATGGCGATCTTCTCCGTTCGATCAATCAGCTCTCTAATGCGCTCGTCAAGTCGGGGGTCGGCAAGGGCGACCGCGTGGCCGTTATCATGGGCAACCGGCCCGAATTCGTCATGGCCTACTTTGCCGCGGTCCGAATCGGCGCTATCGCGGTTACGCTCAACCCTGTCTCCACGGTACATGAGCTGAGCCATTACTTTATTGAAGCCAAGCCGACGGCAGTAGTCTGCAAGCCCGAGCAAGTCCCAAAGCTCCAGGCTCTCCAAGACAGGGCTCAATATGTGAAAGTCATAATCACCACCGAGCCCGCCGAAGGCGCGATCTCATTGGATGATATCCGGAAGGATTTCTCGGACCGGTTTACGGCTGCGAACATGCAGCCTGATGACCCGGCAGTTGTTATTTTCACCGCAGGGCTCTTAGGGAGGGCTCTGGGAGCGTCCCTCAGTCATGGCAATTTGGATAGCAATTCAATCATGCTGGATCAGCAGTGCAACGGAAACCATGAGCAGCATGGGTTGGCGATTATTCCGATGTTTCACGCATTCGGCGCTGCCGTAAACCTCCTGAACATCTTCAGAGTCGCCGCGACCACTTACCTGGTGGAGCGGGTGGACTTTCCCACTTTGATTCCCTGGCTGCAAAAGGCGCGGGTAACTTTCACCGGGCTTGTGCCTATGGTCTACTACGGGTTCCTTTATCACCCAGCGTGCAAAGACCTGGATCTTTCGAGCCTCACGATCGGCATTAGCGGTGGAGCTGCTCTCCCTTACGAGATCTACGAGAAGTTCTGCGAACGGTTCCGCATCGACATCTATCAGGGATACGGGCTGACCGAGGCTTCTCCGGTCGTGTCGTGGAACAACATAAATGTCTTCAATAAACCTCGCACAATCGGCGTGCCAATTCCCGGTGTCAGCGTGGAGATCCACGACGAGAACGGCAAGAGTGTGGCGGCAGGCGTCACGGGCGAGGTCGTAGTGAAGGGGCCGAACGTGATGCTCGGGTACCTGGGCCATCCCAAGGAGACTGAAATGGTGATCCGAAACGGATGGCTCTATACAGGAGACCTGGGCCACCTGGATGAAGAAGGGTACATTACGCTGACCGGGCTGAAGAAAGATCTCATTATTACCTCCGGCTTCAACGTATACTGCCAGGAAGTGGAAGAAATACTGATACGTCATCCTCAGGTGGCGGACGTGGCGTTGATCGGGGTGCCGGATCTCATGCGAGGGCAGGTTATCGAAGCCCTGGTAGTGCCGGAAAGCGGCACAAAACCGGATGAGCGTGAAATCATTCGTTTCTGTCGGGAGTACCTCTCCCGGTACAAGTGCCCTCGGAAGGTGACCCTGGTGAAGGAGATCGTGCGTGATCAGCACGGCAAGCCTTCTAAGTGGAATTAGAAACAGCTTTCCTGCAATCGGCCTTTGACGCGGCCAAGGCCTGGGCACTTTGCCCCTCGATGAATCCGGGGGGGGAAGTCATGATGTATGCCACGTGAATTGCGCAAGAGCACCAGCATAACAGGGAGGCCTGGCCTTTGGGCATTTGGGCGCTCATAGTCCGGTCGGTCCAACCTAAAGAATTGCCGAGCGGCCCCGACTACCGCAAGCTTGTTGAGTGGTTGATGCTGCTGAGGGTCGTGGTGACCACGCTGTTGTTGGTCGTCACGATCTTCTTTCAATTGAGCGCGAGCACGACGGTTGTCACTGCTGCGCTTGTACCACTGTACATCCTCATCGCGACGATCTTCATCCTCAGTCTGCTCTACGCGTTGAGCCTGCCCAGGATCACGAATCTGTGGGGCTTTTCCTTCTTTCAGGTAATAGCGGATCTTGTATATTTCACGGCGCTGGTTTACTTCACCGGCGGAACATCGAGCGCGTTCACCTTCATTTATGTATTTCCCATTGTCACGTCCGGCATACTGCACTTCAGAAGAGGCGCTTTTCTCACTGCTTCCATTGCGTCGATTCTGTTCGGTCTGCTCATCAACCTTCAGTTCCACGGCCTAATCCCTGCGAGCGACTGGCCGTGGGTAATCGCGTGGGACAAGTCTTCTCCCGGTTACATGCTGTGGGTGATGGTGGTGCACTTCACGGTGTTTTTCCTGATTGCGCTCATGGCCAGCACCCTTGCCGAACAGCTCCAAGTCACCAGAACCGCTCTGAGTTTGCGAGAGAGAGACTATGAAAAGCTCTCCGACCTCCATCTCAACATTGTCCGGTCAATCCCGAGCGGGATCATCACGACGGATGAGAATGACAAGATCACCTATGTGAACCGCTCCGGAGCTGCGCTACTGGCCACTCCGTTGGATCGACTTTTGCACCGCCCGCTCAGTGAGATATTCTCAGTTACTCGAGAAGACGGGTTGACCTCGACAAGCTCGCGGAAGCCCTACTTTACCGTCAAGGACATTGACTGGGAACGGAGAGATATTCATCTAACGGTGTCGGATCTTATGGACGTGGACGGCGCCCGATCGGGGCGGCTGGTGGTTTTTCAGGACGTGACCGAACTGAGAAAGATGGAAGAACGCGTGCGTCAGAGCGAACGTCAAGCCGCTTTGGTACGCGTCGCGGCAGGTATGGCTCATGAGATCCGGAATCCTCTCGCGGCGCTAAGGGGCGCGACCGAGTTGCTGGGCCAGTTCTCGACAGAGGTCGAGGATCGGACCAAGTTGTTCGATATCGTTCTCAGAGAAGCCGACCGGATAAACTCTTTGCTCGAGGATTTCGCGGCCACCGTGAGCGTGCGCCGGACACACGGGATCCGGGTGCTCTTCGACCAACTGGTCGAAGAGACGATCGACCTCTTTTTCCAGGACGACGCAATCAAGGGAAAAGTCGTTGTGGAACCACTCTTGAGTCGCGGGTTGGAGGTTGAAGGCGATCCCCGACGGCTGCGCCACGCGGTCTGGCATCTGCTCAGAAACGCGGCGGAAGCCTCACCCGAGCATGGCGTCATCAGGGTCACCCTGGAGCCTGACGAGGCGAAGGGCCAGGCCAGGCTCAACATACAAGACTCTGGCCCGGGAATACCCCCGGAAATGAAAGAACGACTTTTTGAGCCATTCGCCACCACCAAACCCGGAGGTACGGGGCTGGGGCTTTCGGTGGTGCTGGGCGTGGTCCAATCCCACGGAGGGACGGTGGAAGCCTGGAGTAACGCCTCCTCCGGAACCATCTTCTCTGTCAAGCTCCCCCTGGCTGCTGAAGAAGCCGTGAACGACCAACGGGATGAAGGGAAAGCCGGCTCATGAGCGAACGCCTCCTCGTAGTTGATGACGAAGCCAGCATGAGGGAATTGCTCCAGATTCTGCTCTCCAAGGAAGGCTATGAGGTGGATCTGGCCACCACCGGCGAGGAGGCCATGGACCTGTACCATAAACAGGAGCCGGATCTGGTCATTACCGACGTAAAAATGCCGGGGATGAGTGGCCTTGATCTGATTAGAGAGATACGTGCCTTGAATCCGCTCGCTGCCATTATCGCCATAACCGCGTACGCATCGGCAGACGACGCGGTGCGAGCGATGCGTGAAGGAGCGTACGATTACATTTCCAAGCCTTTTCAAGTTGAAGATCTGCGCAGCGTCATACGCAATGCCCTCGATGCCCGGAAGCTTCGCAAAGAGACTCTTCTCACGGACCAACAGGTCCGGGGACAATTCGCGTTCGGTGAAATCATTGGCCACTCTCGGGAAATGATGGACGTCTTCGATATGATCAACCGGGTCGCGACCTCAAAGGCAAGCGTCCTCATTCTCGGGGAATCAGGCACCGGCAAGGAGCTTGTCGCAAAGGCGATCCACGCCAAGTCTCCCCGTGCCAACAAGCCCTTTGTAGTGGTCAATTGCAGCGCGATCCCGGAAACCTTGATTGAATCAGAGCTCTTCGGCCATGTGAAGGGTGCGTTCACGGGCGCGGTCACCAATAAGGCTGGCCTCGTGGAAGAAGCCCACACCGGAACACTCTTCCTTGACGAAGTAGGAGAGATCCCCGTATTCGTGCAAGCAAAGCTCCTGCGGTTCCTTCAGGACCGGGAGTTCCGTCGGGTGGGAGAGGTTGAGTCGGGCAAAGTGGATGTTCGTGTGATAACCGCCACAAATAGAAACCTCGAGAAGGAGATGCAGGGAGGTCGCTTCCGCGAGGATCTCTATTACCGGCTAAACGTCATTCGCGTCCGCATACCGCCCTTGCGAGACCGCGAAGAAGATATCCCTCTGCTTGTCGAACACTTCCTGAAAAAGTTCGCAAGGGAACAGAGAAAGAGCATTAAAAAGGTCTCCGCACTTGCCATGAGAGTCCTGTGCAACTATCAGTATCCAGGGAATGTGCGAGAACTGGAAAATATCATCGAACGATGCGTCACTCTGGAGCAGTCCGATCAACTGACAGCCGAACACCTTCCCGACAGACTGGTGGAGAGCGTGCAGCCTGATGTGGTCACCGGGGATCCGGACTTTCCTGCGGGAGGAATAAACCTGGATCAGGCAACTCAGGACCTTGAAAAGAAGCTCATTCTTAGAGCGCTGGAGATGGCAGGGGGAAATCGTGCACGCGCGTCTCGGCTGCTCGGAATTACGCTGAGATCCCTCCGGTACCGACTGATGAAACTGGGTATGGACACGGAAGATGCCAACCCTTAATACTGGTTCACTTCCGGACCGTGAAGATGGCGTTGAGGCAAGAGCGGCCGTAGGTCGGATTGAGTCCCGCGTTCGCAGGGGGACGAAATCCGACATTATGTCCAAAGCAACCTGTCGGGTTTCGCTGGGCTCAACCCGACCTACCTTGATTCACCGATTGATAGCGCAGTGGTATAAGGTCCGGTTAAGGTAGTCCCTATGAAAGTTGTCGGCATGAGATAGTTCAAATCGACTCCTAACCGCAGGATGCCATGAGAGAATACTCAATTATCCTAGCTGCCGATCTTCCCGCACCGGAAGATGTCTTCGCAGTAGTCAAACAGGTCGGGACCATTGTCGACGGCATTAAGCTCGCTGCTGCAACGTTGCTGCAAAGCGGCACGCGTATCATCGCCGAAATCCGGGAAATGGTCGGTGATCGACCCATTTTGCTGGATCTGAAGATCGCCGATATCGGCTTTTATTCACGTGGAGGATGGGACGGGACGAATGCCAAGATTCTCCATGCGCTACAAGGACAAGGAGCTTCACATGTTACTGTCCACGGCTTTCCGGGCCCCGTGTCAGTGGCGGAATCGGTGGCCGCGGCACGAGACGCAGACATGGGCGTGCTGTTGTTGCCCCTGATGAGTCACGCGGGGGCGAGTCTCTTTTTCGGAAGGCAGATTGAGACTGCCACCATGACTGAGCAAGTGTTCGAGGCAGGTCTTCAGCTTACCTTTCCCGCTGACCGTCCTTGTCGAGATGTCACTGAAGCTATTCTCCTGCTGGGCGAAGCCTTGCACGTGGAAGGATACATCGGCCCGGCCACGCGGCCTGATGACCTTCGCCGGTACCGGGCAATTACTGATAGACCGATTTGGTGCCCCGGGTTTGGGAGGCAGGACCGCCTCGGCAGGAGCCTAGAAGAGCAATTCAAAGAATGGGCCGCGATTGTTGGTCCACGCTCCGCGGCAATTGTAGGTTCAGCCATTTTCAAGGCGGATGATCCTGCCGCGGCTGCTTCAGCAATTATGGATATGCGAGATAGGGCTGTCACAGCCATCAAACCCTGACAACGTTCCCATGTGTCTAAAAGAGTTGAAAGGCTTCTGACGAGATAGGAGGTCACCAGCTATGGCAGGTTTTATGCCCTCCACGGAATTCGTTACTTTCGTCCAGGGGTTGATCTCCGCCAAGAAACAGCTCGGGTCCTTTTCCCTGGATTTGACGGTCGCAAGCATCAGCAAGGTCCTGTCCGGGGGAAGCCTCGATTTCGGGGGGAGCGAGTATCGGCAAGCATCCGCGGAATTACTCCAGCCGGTAAAGAATACCCGCGAAGAACCGTACGGTTGGTGGCACCTCGAACCGGGAGCTTACCTCATTCGATTCAATGAGAAGATCCACCCCACCAGTCCAATGCTCATCATCGTTCTGCCGCACGAGAGATTGCTCGCCGCGGGAGCTTCTCATTCACCAACGGTGGTGGAGCAACTCGATGAACAGGAAACCGTGCTTTTGCACGTGGGATCCGGAGGCTTGGCCATTAAAGAAAACGCTCGCGTCTCTCGATCCGTGATATCGTCGTTACATTAGAGGCAGCTTAAAAGACTGGGAGCCTTTGAGAGCGCTTCCTCTGCTAGATCGGCTACAAACGGCAGCTTGGTTTGCCGTGCTTCAGCTTAAATCCAGCCGTGTGTACGGTACCACTCGGCCGTGGTCTGCACTGCGTTGGGAATCGGTGTACTAGCCTGCCACCCGAGATCATTGAGGGCCTTCTCCGTGGAACAAACCCAGGCGATTTGTCTCATCTCTTCGAGCTTTTCCGTCCTGAAGAGTGGGGTGAAACCCGTATACTTCGAGACTCGGTCGCCCACAGCAGCAACGATGCGCATCAACGGAAGGGGTAGGGGTAATACGATACCTCTGCGGCCCATGATCCGGCACACTTGCAAGGAAAACTCTTTCCAAACAACAGGTTCGGGGTTGGCCAGGAAATATGTTTGTCCCACGGATCTATCAGCCGTCGCGGCAGCGAGAACCCCGCGAATTAAGTCCTGGACGTAGATGATACTTACCAGCCGCGGCGGCCCGGACAAACAGGGCGCCAGACCGAATCTCGCTGCTCGAAAGAGGCCAAGCACGTCGGTGTCTCTGGGCCCGAAGACAGTGGAGGGACGCACTATCGTCACCGGCAAGCGATCGGCATAGCTCAGAGTCACCTGCTCAGCTTCGAGCTTCGATCTGCCGTACAGCGAAACAGGATGTGGTGGGTCGGATTCCGTGACCCGCGTCCGACCGTCCAGCGAAGGCCCCGCGGCCCCTTGCGAGCTGACCAATACGAAACGCTTCAATGCGTTCGAGAGTCGGGGTTCAGCCAACCTTTCCAGCAGTCCGCGCGTGAGTTCTACATTTGCTTTTCGGTAACCGTCGTAGTTCCGCGCACGAGTTGCTGCCGCAACATGAATCACATAATCCACGGGGTCATTGTGCAACACCCAATCCTCAAGGCTGTCCAGATCGATCAACTGAACGCACGCGCCTTCCAGGTGCCTCAGAGCTGATTCTGCCCGCACCGCGCAGACCACGTCCCATCCCTGACCCACGAGCAGCTCGGCCATGTGGCTCCCTACGAAACCGGTGGCGCCGGTAAGCAGGACCTTCATGAGCGCTGCTCCGGGTCCCGCCGGCGAGCGAGCCACGAGATCACACGATGCGAGCTGCCTGCCAGGTACGCGAGAAGGATAAGTTGATGAATGATCGTCACTCGCCACACTCCCAGCCGACGCCAGCGCCGACTTGACGTGACTGCGGGCAGCGGCGCTATTTGCACCTTGCCCAGTTTTCGCACCCGTCGAACGAACTCGAAGTCCTCCATGACAGGAAGGTCCGGGAATCCCCCGAGCCGGCGAAACAAGCCGGCCCGCAGAAAAAGGACTTGGTCGCCATAAGGCATCTGCATGAGCTTCGCCCTTAGATTGGCCAGCTTTTCGATAATCCGCATGGAAGCTGATTTATGGTCAAGCCGAAACGCAAACGCTCCCAGCACGATCCCGGGCCAATTGAGCAGATCCCGGACCGCATCCATCCAGCCTTCAGGAAGCAGGGTGTCTGCATGAAGAAAGACAAGTATCTCACCGGTAGCTTGGCGGGCCCCAACGTTCATCTGAAGCGCCCTCCCGGCCGGACTGGTGATCACGCGCGCGCCCAGGCTGCGAGCCAAATCCGCAGTCCGGTCCGTGCTCCCGCCGTCAACCACGATCACTTCCGTGTCGGGCACGCCCACGACTCGGAGCAGTGCTGAGCCGATCGACGCTTCCTCATTGAGCGTTGGAATGATTACGGAGACGCGGCCCGGCTCGCCATAGGATTCGCTTATTGGTGACGACGGTTCCTCGAAGAACGTCCTGAGACCACGGTCCTCCAAGAGCGGGGAAGAGCGCCTGATCGCGTAGTCTCGCTCATAACGAGCAAGCGAACACCCGTACCGAGCACGGACCGTTTCCTCCCACACCGGCAGATCCTCGGGACGGTCCACATCCTGGAATACATCGATAATTTCTGCGGAAATGCCATGCGAACGAATGGCTTCGCCGGTCGCTTGCATTACTTGGTCGGTGCCCCACGGTATCTCTTGGAAAATTTCCGGTACCAATCGGCTCAAACCCACGAGATAGTATCCGCCGTCTTGAGCGGGTCCCAGCACCACATCTTTTCGCAGCAACAGTCGGAAAGCCTTCTCTATGGTGGTCGCCCCCCAACCGGGGCAGTCCGTGCCCACAATCACGACTCGTTTGGCTCCCTGTCGGAACGCGTGCGCACATGAGCGCAACATTCGTGTTCCCAGATCTCCGGGTCCTTGGTTCGCGTAGGAGAAAGATTTTCCCAGCCAGCGCCTCATGAGCCGTTCGGTGCCGCCCGCGTAGCGGATTTCAATCGACACGGCCCGTCTATTCCTGACTTCGTTGAGCCGCTCCAAGGTGAACTCGGTCATTTGCGCGTGGAGGTCCGCGGCCTTTTCCGCTCCCAGAAACGGTATCATCCTCGTCTTGGTCTTTCCCGGCTCAGGGTAGCGTGTGAATAAGACCACCCGTTCGCGGGGCTCTCTCAGTTTTCCCTTGCGCTTCTCTTCCACCGAGGAGCGGAAAATCGTGGCGAGTATCTTTGTTCCCGCGGCCACCGCGCCTTTGAAAGTGCCTGAAACCTTGGATCTGCCGATCCTTTTGCGGTACGAAACCGGAACTTCCGTCACCCGCAGTTGCCTCTGGACCGCCTTGATCTGCATTTCCACGGTCCAGCCGTAATTCCGGTCTTGCATCTCCAAATCGCGCAAGCACCCGTAGCTGATGGCCCGAAACGGCCCCAGATCGGTATACCGCGTGCCCCAGAAGTGGGCGATCAGAGCACAGGCCACCTTGTTGCCCAATCGCGCCTGGAGCATAACCGATCCTCGTTCCCGATGCCCCAAGATCCGCGACCCGATCACCAGATCGGCCTTGTCTTCAGCAATGGGGTCCACCAGGAGGTGCATCTCTTCAGGATGATCGCTGAAGTCACCATCAAGAAAGACCACCACATCCGGATCCTTGAGCTCGGAGATCCCTTTCAAGCACGCTGCGCCATAGCCTTTCCTGGGCTCGAAGAAAACCCGTGCCCCGCTTGCACGTGCGACTGCGGCGGTGCGATCGCGCGAGCCATTATCCAACACGATCACGTCATCCACCCAATCCGGCAGGGAAGAGACCACCTTGCCGATAGCGGCTTCCTCATCGAGCGCGGGTATGATGACCGCTACGGTGGCTCCAAGTCTCATGAGATGGCCGTCCTTGCCATGCGCACGACCTGACAAAAGCAGCTACAAATGCTCTCGATATCGCATCCAGTCGGATCATAACGTAACTCGCCCTGCTTTCCAAGGCGATCAGCGGTCTTCAGGGCCTCGTGTCAATGAGTAAGAACCAACGCCCAAGAACGCCTTTGGCCTTGACGAGTGTGCGTCGCCGTCGCTAGACTAAGTGACCTTTTGCCCGGAATGGATCGCTCGGACCATGCGAATACAATTTTTCAGCACATGCCTTGTGGACACCTTCTTTCCGGAGACCGGCGAGGCCGTTTTACGCCTGCTGCGTCGCTTCGGTGTGGAGGTCGCGTACCCGAAAGAGCAGACCTGTTGCGGAAAACCGCCTCACAGCGGCGGGTACACGTACGAATCGCGAAAAGCCGCGGAGCACTTCCTGTCGGTGTTTGACGGCGCGGATCCTATCGTCATACCATCGGGGTCCTGCGCGTCCATGATCAAGAACCATTACCCTGAGCTGTTCAAAGATAATCCGCGGCTACTGGAGCAAGCCCGAAAGACTGCTGAAAGGACGTACGAACTGACCCAGTTCCTCGTGCACGTGCTCAAGGCTCACGAGGCCGGCTTCAAGGGGACAGGACGCGTCACGTATCACGCTTCGTGTCAGCTGACCAGAGAGCTGGGAGTCAAGGAAGAGCCCCTGTTGTTGCTGAATTCGCTCAAGGGTGCGGAGTTCGTCCATCTGCCTCATGCAGATCGGTGCTGCGGTTTCGGGGGCATTTTCATGGCGAGGCAGCCAGAGATCTCCGTGGCTCTCGCAGAAGAAAAGGCCGCTATGATCCGCAGCACGAACGCAGACACCGTCACAGGTTGTGACCACGGCTGCCTGATGAACATACGGGACGCGTTACAAAGACGAGGCAACACCGTGGCAGTCAAACATATCGCCCAGGTTCTTGCGGAGGGGCTATGAGCTCGTCACGAGAAGCCATTACTTTTCGAGCCAATGTTCAGAAGTCCCTGCGCGACTTGATGCTCCGTGAGGCCATAAAGCGAGCTACGGACACGTTTGTGACCAAACGTACGGAAGGCACTGCATCCCTCCCCATGGAGGAATGGAGGGAAAAAGCCTCCATCATCCGTATGCAGGTCTTGGATAACCTGCCGCAATATGTGGAGCAGTTCTGCTCCAGTGCGGAGCGAGTGGGGGCCAAGGTGTACCAGGCGGCGGACGCTGAGGCCGCGCGACGCGCGGTGGCGGGAATCCTGGAGGATCATGGCGTCAAGAAGGTGGTAAAGGCCAAGTCAATGGTCACGGAGGAGATCCACCTCAATCCGTACCTTCAGGAGCGAGGCATCGAGGTGCTCGAAACCGACCTGGGCGAGTACATCGTGCAATTGGCTGCTGAAACCCCCTCTCACATACTTGCCCCGGCGATCCACAAGACCCGCGAGCAGATTGGCAAGCTCTTTTCCGAGAAGCTCGGGGTTGAATATTCCGACGACCCTACCGTTCTTACCCGTGTGGCCAGGAATGTGCTTCGCAATGAGTTTCTCACCGCTGATGCGGGCATCACTGGTGCAAACTTTGCCGTGGCAGACACAGGGAGCCTCGTCATCTTCACGAACGAGGGAAACGGCCGCATGGTTACTACCGTGCCGCGGCTGCACGTGGCGGTGCTTACCATTGAAAAGCTCTTGCCATCGGTCACTGATTTGCCGTCGTTTGTCCGCTTGTTGCCTCGTTCCGCAACGGGCCAGATGCTCTCCAGTTACGTCTCGGTCATCACCGGCCCTCGGAAGCCCGGAGATTTCACCGGCGCGGATGAACTCCATATCGTGCTCTTGGACAATGGGCGCCGGGAGATCCTCAAGGGCGAGTATCGTGAAATCCTGAAATGCATACGGTGCAGCGCTTGTATGAACGTGTGCCCTGTATACCGGGCCATAGGGGGCCATGCGTACGATTCCACGTATCCGGGCCCTATGGGGATAGTTCTTACCGCGTTGCTGGAAGGAATGGAGAGGGCGTATCCTGTGCTGGACGCCACTACTCTTTGTGGGGCGTGTGTTGAAGCCTGTCCCGTGAAGGTGCCGCTGGTGAAGTTGTTATATCGCCTGCGGGAAGTGAGTGTGGAGCAGGGTTTTGCCCCACCACTTGAAAAACGGGGCATGAGCGCGTTTGGAGCTGCGGTTTCGTCCCCAGCGATGTTCGCGTTCGGCCAGACTCTGGCCCGGATCTTTTGGCCTCTCGCGCAGAAGTTGAGCGGTTATGGCGCAGTGCACCGGATTCCTCGACCCGTTGCGCGCACCTTCCGCAGGAGGATGTCGTGACCAACGAGCGCGTTGTCTCGCTCTTCATGGAGAATGCCACAAAGTGCGGCGCGGAGACCTTTCTGGCCGCAAGCCTGGATGAAGCTCAGCGGCTGCTCGATGATCTGCTGAGAGACGCCGAGTCGATCTTCTGCCCTGGCGCAGGCGAAAAGGAACGAGCCCTGGTCATTCCTCCGGAGCGACGCGAAGAGGATTATCATCGAGCCTCGGTTTGCGTGGAAGAGGTCTTCGGCGCGGTGGCTGAAACAGGGAGCATTGTGAGCACCAGCGAAGGCGGACATGCGGTACAGGCAGGGCTCCTGCCCGCGCATCACGTGGCGGTCGTTTCACCAGAGAAAATATACGAGACTGTGGAAGATCTATTCGCTTTGTGGGGGCGGGAAATTCCTACCAACGTCACTCTTGAGACAGGTCCCAGCAGGACCGCTGACATTGAATTAACCTTGACCATTGGAGTGCACGGTCCGGAGCGGCTGACGATCATTGTGGTTCCATGACCGAAGGCAATGGTCGTGTGCGGATGCTGAGATGACCGCATCTTCCGTGGTGCCTGTTACGGCGAGCCGTGATTCAAGCGCAGCCCTTTGACGGATTGGGGAGACCGGCGATATCCGGAGGGAGGAAGGAGGACACATGGTTATCGTGACTATATCTAGACTGGTAGGGTCATTCGGCGATGTGATTGCCGCGATCGTGGCAAAGAGGATGGCTTTGCAACTCGTGGGCCGCCAACAAGTTCATGAATTGGCACAGTCCTGCGACGAGGAATACAGTGACGCGTGCCTCGTATACGAGACCGAGCTCGGACCGACCTTCTGGGAGCGGATCTTCTTCGATCGACCGTCGTATACCAGCCTGTTTCAGGCGCTCAATTTCGAGGAAGCGGCCGGAGGCAATGTGGTGCTCATTGGGAGGGGCGCGCAGATCGTGCTTCGGGACATTCCCGGGGTTCTCAAGGTGCGTGTGGTAGCTCCCATGACAGTCAGGATCAAGCGGATCATGGAACGATACGACATCCCCATGGAAGAAGCCGAAGATTTCATCCGCAGGTACGACCATGAACGAGACAACATTGCCCGGTCGATCTTTCGTCAGGACGAGAACGATCCGGCTCTGTACGATCTCATCGTGAACACGGAGCATTTCTCATCGGCTGATGCAGCGGAAATTGTCATTACCGCGGCAGAAAAGATGGAACAGGTGCCAGACCCCGAGAAGCTCCAGGAAAAACTGAGAAGCATGGGCCTTGCCAAAAGAGTTGAAGCGCTCATCCGGAAAAAACTAACGTCCGCGATAGCCAGGAACGTTGAGATTGTCTCCGACTCCTATGGAGAGCTGACCATTACAGGACGGATCCGCAGTCCCAAAGAAAAGGAGAGCGCAGGCAAGCTGGCAGCAGCGCACGCGGGCGTGACCAAAGTGAACAATGAACTGCAAGTCACGGAATTGGCCTTCGGCGTGTGATACGCAAAGCCCGTTGAAGCAATTGTGGAGGATGGATGGCTGGAAATACGATCGGTCCAGGTGACGATCTGGAAGCCTGGTGCACCCGTTGTCGAATGAATTTGAATCATCGCGTGATTGCGGTGGTGGGACACGAGGTCAAGAGGGTTCATTGCTTGACCTGTGGAAGCGATCACAAATACTACCCTCCCAAGCGTGCGGGAGCCCTTCCAAAAGCCTCGACAGTAGTCAAGGTTCGGTCTGACAGTACCTCCGGGCCCAAGCCCCGCAAGGCCAATTCTCGAGCCTTCGGCGAATGGTCCACCTTCATGAAAGAGCTGCCGCCGGATGCCGAACCCAGACCATACAAGCTCACCGACACGTACGAGGTCGGCGAATTCATAGAACACCCCGCTCTTGGAGTCGGCAGGGTCCTTGATATCGTCGGGCGTCAGAAAATCCAGGTGATATTTAAGGACGGCCGCAAAGTCCTGATCTGCAACAAACCGGATTAGCGATCAAGTGTCACGATTCCATCTGGGGCACAAAGTGACAAAGGTCGGAAAGAACAATTGCCTGACGGACGTTGAAGGCCTGATGGTCGGCCACTTCACTTCTTTGGAAGCCGCCAGCGGCGCCACCGTCATCCTATGCCCGGAAGGAGCGATTGCGGGTGTGGACGTTCGAGGTTCCGCCCCGGGAACCCGTGAGACTGACCTTCTCGATCCGATCAACCTCGTTGAGAAAGTACAGGCTGTCGTCCTTAGTGGGGGGTCTGTTTTCGGATTGGCCGTAGCTGATGGCGTCGTGCGCTGGCTTGAGAAAGAAGGCCGGGGCTTTCCGGTGGAACAGAACCACGTGGTGCCCATTGTTCCGGCAGCCGTCCTTTACGATTTGGGACGCGGAAAGGATTATATTCCGCGCATCGAGCCCGGATGGGGAATCCGGGCGTGCGAATCGGCTCAGACCGGGCCGGTGCCCGTCGGTTCTGTGGGCGCAGGCACGGGCGCCGTGGCCGGAGGGATTAAAGGAGGGCTAGGAACGGCGAGTGAAATACTGGACTCGGGTCTCTCCGTTGCCGCGCTGGTGGCAGTCAACTCCCTGGGATCGGTCATTGATCCCGAATCGGGCTTAGCGTGGGAGATCCGCCTGGAAGTGGAGAACGAGTTCGGTTCGCGTGGGAAACTGGGTGTAAAATTACCTCCTGCATCAACGGTTTCGCCGGCCTCAAATACCACTATCGGGGTTGTGGCAACCAACGCGATTCTCACCAAAGCACAGGCCCAGAAAGTTGCCCAGATGGCTCACGACGGCCTGGCTCGATCCATTAGACCCGCTCACACGATGTTCGACGGGGACACCATATTCTGCCTTGCAACAGGTCGGCGCCCGCTTCCTGACACACCGGGCTTTTTCGTGGCGCCAGCAGCTCAATCGCTGAACGATGTGGGTAGGGCTGCAGCCGATTGCATGAGTCGTGCAATCATCCGAGGCGTTCTGGAAGCGCATGGTACCGCATCCATTGCTGCGCATCGGGATCTCCCTCCGCTTTGAAGCGAGGAGACTTCTGATAGCGATTCGCCCCCCCAAAAAACATGACTCCGCCGACAGTTATCAATTGCGAGCGCGCCAAGCCCGAAGCAATCTCCCTCATCATTCCAGTGAAAGCTCTGTCTCGCGAAAGCGAGGACGCGACGACGTTGAGAACGGGATCCAAGAGGGGAAGAACACGCTGCGCTGGGACAAGACCAGTTGCCATGGATTCGCAGCCGACCAGGCCCGGTTGCTCATGGAGGTTTTGGCCTAACACCTCCTGAACATGCTCCAGTAATTATACCTCGTGAGTAAAGAGGTCAAACGGTCGATGGAATGGCTCATCAAGGTCTAATCGAGGTCGGCGCGAAAGTCGCGTATCAAGGCCGGAGGTGGTACTTCCATGCGGCTGCAGCCTTCCCATTGGCTGGATACTACCGCGTTGTGTTCGGGATTCGAGCGGCGTGGGAAAAGCCGTTGACGGGGGCACTGAGAGTGAGGTACGCTCAGAAACACGACAGAAAGGGCTTTTCATCAACATGACGACGGTTTTGCCTCTTTCAGGTCACGTGGGACAGCTCGCGGGCACCCTATGCAGGTCACCCAGGGTTACCCGCCGTCCCTCACGGGTGCCAAGAGGTTCAAAATGGCAAGACCGCGACTTAATTCCTGTAAAGACCTAATAATGAAGAGAAGGACAGTAGCAAGCTGGATTACCTTTGTGGGAGGCTGCATTGTCATCTTCCAAGGCATCCGACATTTTCCATTGGCCTATCAGATGGCCGAGCATAAGGAGTTTGCGGGTCTGTCAGCCAACGCATCGGACCTGTTGGTTCTGCTCTGGTTATGCATAGGTATTCTCTTACTCAATTTCGGAATACTCTCGCTGTACTTCTCCCGCAGACTAAAGGCAGGCGACCAAGCCGCCCGAGTCTTCTTTTTGTGCGGGGGGATCACCTATTTTGTTCGAACGCTGTTTGAGCTGAAGTACCCTGTACTTATACCAGGTGCTAATCATTTCGTGCTAGTAAGTGTGTTTCTCGTGTGTTTGCTCTTCTTGATTCCCGTCTTACTAACCAGAAGCCATGAGGCAGTTTGATCATGACAGTTCAGCGGGTAAGCCCTAACTGCTCTCACCGGGCCGAGGGCCGCTGCCAGTCCCAATATAGCTGCGGTAGACGTCCTACCGCCTATCCAACCACGTTTTCACTTGCTTCTGATCCACCTGTCTGATTCGCATCAGGGCGACCATTTCCCACAAACGGACCGGGGGGTTGAATGGCAATCAAAACTCTAATAAATTTCTTTCTGAAGAATTCAGTTTCATTGATGTGTCGTATAAATAAAACAACAAATGAATTTTATCGTGCGGCTTTTGTTTCAACAGCCATTTCCGAAGGCATATATGATGCGTTGTCGGACGGCCCGGCAAGCTGTAAGGATATTCAGAAAGCCATCGGATCGGAATTTAACCAGGAAGGCCTTGAGGCATGGCTTGATTTGGGCGTTTCGCTTGGTGAACTTGCAAAAAGCAGCGCGGGCTACCGTATTAAGAGCGCATTTTCAAAGGAGTTGTCGAGAACTTCAAATGACGCGTGGAAAGCTTTCTTGCAGGCCCGTGTTGAAATCTTCTACAACTACATTATCAAAACGCCCTCTTTTCTTAAGGCAAATAGGCAATTCGAATTTAGCCAATCTTATGGTGAATTGTTTGCTCGCTCTTCGCGAACGGTCGAACCGGTCTTGATTGACATTGTAGATAGTATAATTCCCCGAAACGGTCCATGCCACTTATTGGAAGTCGGTTGCGGATCCGGAGTCTATATCAAACGGGCATGTGATCGAAATCCCCACCTGACTGTAATAGGTGTAGAGCTACAAAAGGAAGTAGCAGACCTTGCCAGAGAGAACACCGTTAAGTGGCAATTAGAACATCGAGTCTCAATTGAGCGAGTTGATATACGGAATTACAAGTGCGACAAGAAGTTTGATATAGTCACTTTTTACAATCTTATCTATTATTTTTCCGTAGATGAAAGAATCGATTTGCTTCGCCATCTTAGCGGGTTGTTAAATCCTGGTGGTCAATTGATCCTAACGACTTTGTGTCCAGAAAATAGTCCTTCTATTCAATTGATGAATCTCTGGGCTTCAATGACGGATGGTTGCGGCTCTTTGCCATATCCGGAACAAATGTGCGATCAACTTAAAGAAGCTGGTTTTGATAAAGTTCAATTTGAAAGGCTTATGCCCGGCTTCTTTTCATTCAAAAGCAAAAGGGACTCCTGATGAATGAAAAAGTATTACAAGGAAACATAGAAAGTTTAAATAGGGAGGATGCCCGGAGTTACCATCGCCTGATAGGCTGCAATAACGGGTGAATCGGCGATCACCTCCGAATTAGGGGCCGCCTGCCTTGAGCGCGCGATTATGAGCCCACCGTTCGAGCTGCTTAATCTGTTCCTGCATGGTGGTGGAGAGCGGCACCATGCTCTCCATCGCAATGTAGAGATCCCTCTCGTTTACGGGGCGGCGTTCGGTAAAAGCCCTGAAGACCGCGCCGATCACGCCCTGTTCGATTTCTGCGCCGTTGAAACCTTCCGTGATCTTGCGCAGGTTATCAAACCTCCAACCTTGAGGAGTGACATTCTTTCTGGCCAGATGGATTCGAATGATCTCTTCACGCTCTACGTCCGAAGGTAGCTCCACGTAGAAAAGCTCGTCAAAACGGCCTTTTCGCAGGATTTCCGGCGGAAGCAGCTCGATCTGGTTCGCGGTCGCGCCGATAAAGACCGGGGAGGTCTTCTCCTGCATCCAGGTAAGGAAATTGGCAAGCACTCGGGAAGCTGCCCCTCCCAGGCTCTTCTGGCCTGCATTCGCGATCCCTGCTTCGATCTCGTCGATCCACAGTACGCACGGGGCAGACGCCTCCGCGGTTTTGATCACTTTTCGGAAACACTCTTCCGGCGTTCCCTGCAATCCGTCGTACAAGCGCCCCATATCCAGTCGTAAGAGGGGGAGCTTCCAGAAGTCCGCGATGGCCTTGACGCAGAGACTCTTCCCACAGCCGCTTATGCCCATCAATAGGACTCCCTTGGGCATACTGAGGCCGTATTCTCTGGCCCGCTTGGAGAAGATATCCTTGCGCAGTTCAAGCCATTTCTTGAGGGTGGAAAAACCGCCAAGATCCGCAAAACCTTGAGCCTGGATGATCAGCTCCAGCAGGCCGCTCTTCTTGACAATCTGCTTCTTCTCGTCAAGGAGCAGATCCACTTCTCTGGCTGTAATGGCCGATTTTCCCGCTATGGCTTTCCGAACGGCTTGAATTAGTTGCTGGCTGGTCAAGCCTGCTCCCAATTTCACCATTTGATCCCGAATGTCGTCCGCAAGTGTTTGCCGCAAGCCCTCGCCGTTCTTCTCGCGTGATATCACCTGAAAGAGGAGCTTTTCCACTTCATCGGCCTGAGGCAGGGGCACATCCACCAGCACCACCTCATTGGCCATCTCCGGCGGAATCTCCATGAATGGTGAGATGAGAAAGATCGTCTTGTAGGTGTTCTCGATTTTCTTAATAGTGTCCTTGAACTTACGAATTACGGGCGGGTTATCTCTCAGGAAGACATGTATATCGTTTACCACTAGGAACGCGGCCTCATTGATCCCCATGAACCAGTCCAGGGCCTCCATAATGGATGGGTTAGGCACCACTGCGGAGTCCTCGGCCGTCACACCGGTGGTACACGACCACACGTACACTCTGAACGCAGGCTTGAAGGCCTGACTGAGCGCCCTAATCTCCAACTCAACGCGTCGCTCCTCTTCGGTCAGAAGATAAACCACGGAAGTTCGGGAGATTACGAACTCTTTCAAGACCTCGCGGAGTCCCTTCGAATTGTTCTCTGGCATGGACGATTACCTCGATTAACGTATCTGTATCATTAGCATTCTGAGGCCATTGGTGTCAAGCAAGCTTGCCTGTTCAAGCCAGGGACAGGCTCCGTTTCCTCTAAGGCTTTCATGCTTGCACTAAGCAGCTCGAGGACGCGGAATGTTCGGCAGCGCCCAGACGAGACGAATTTTCAGACTGAAACCCTCGAACGAGATGAAAATCGCCCTTCGGGCAGTTGACAGAAAAGACGTGGCTACCCGCTGGCCGGTTTACGTGTGGTCCGCGTCACATCCTTGGTTAAATACCTATGCAGCCCTTCACGTACCGCCTTGCGTACCATATCAGAGAGTGTAAGGCCGTGGGCGAACTGCCTAAGCGCGTCATTCATCATGGTTTGGTAGTTGCCGCCAACCTTTGCCGCACGAGCTTTAAAGACAGCGAGCACTTCGTTGTCAATCCGCATGGTGATCCGTGTCTTCTGACCGGATTGGGCCTGCAATTTAGCCAAATGCGGCGTTTCGGCAACAGATTTCGCATCTGTAAAATCGAGGTCCTTGAATTTCTTAAATACTCTATCGGAACTGCTCCTCATATTGCCTCCGTTGCAGCTCGTTGGCCTTCCAAGCTGAGATTAATCTTATGGTTTCTTCCCTATAAGTATACACTACCACCAGGATTCGTCCCTTTTGGCCCATGCCCAGCGTAACGAAACGTTGTTCTTTCTCCGCATGATGGTCTTCGTGCGTTAGCGCAAAAGGATCAAAGAGGACCTGCTTGGCCTCTTCAAAGGTTACACCCTCGTGTCTCTTAGGATTGGTCGCAGCCTTGTCGAGGTCCCAAACGATTTCCATGCTGGAATTATATGCACAAGAGTATGCACGGTCAAGATGTATTAGATGAGATAAAACGCGGAATTGAAATGCATCAGCGCACATAGGGCGCTGTTACCAATTTGAACTGTCCCGTGTTACACTGGAATCCCATCTTTTTCCAGGGCGATGGAGTTCATTTCGCTCAGCACATCCTGCCCAAAGTGCAAGTAAGGGCAGACGACGACGGGTAGCCCGTCCCGGGGAATCCGGCAAGGCGTGCGCATATAAGGCTGCGCATTTGAGAAGAGGGACAATAAGCGCTACTCTGCAGCTCGGGAAATCCCCAAATGATACTCTCGTGAACCAGTATCCCGCAGGGCGCGACGGCTTATCTCGCCATCGCGACCCCATGGGTGGGCCTTCTAAGGCTCTATTTTCTTTGCCAGCCCCTTGAGAGTCTTTGCCAGCACCTTGCGCGCCTCTTTCGAGGACTTGCCCGCAACATCTACCAATGCCGCAGAAGCCTCTCTGATCCGCACTTTGGCATCGTCGGCAAAGGGTTCGATGGCTTTCTCAACATACTCTTTGATCTTATGAGCCTCTTCGAGGGTGTCCGAAACCGCGGACTTGAGCTTGGAACCCTTCTCCGACCCGGGTCCGACAGGGCGGTAGTCCGACACCGGATCGAATTTGCGTTTCAGAAGCTCAGACATTTCAGTGTGTTTACTCATAAATTTCTCCTTTCCAGCGGCCCGATGGGCATATTATTATCGCTCAACCCCTGAGAACTAAGACCGCATCAATCCGTACGGGTTCTATTGATTCCAGCTCAAAGCGAAAGATGTTGGAGCAATTCCGTCTCAGCGCCTCGGTTCACTCGCGGCAGCCAACATACTGAGATCAAAGCCCTCTTTGCGGTTTCGGATGTCGTAGTAAAATACCACCACGCCCACAGATCCGAAAAGGCTGGCAATCAAGCTTCCGGCGTTGCTCATGATCTGAGACACTACCCTGGCCACCGTGGTGAGGGACTCGGGAACCAAAAACTGGAATATCGTCGCGGGCACCGAAAAGAGCAGAGAAATAGCAATATTAATAAACACGAAGAGGTGCATCAGAATAACGAACCGCAACCAGTACCCGGCAGGCCAAGGGCTGTCGGCCTTTCCGGTCATGAGGTTCCAGCTCCTGTTCAGGGCTTGAAAGTAAGCCTTGTCCTCCAATACCACCACTTTGTCGAAAAGAAGCAGTTTGGGTATCGCGTATGTCGGGACGATAGCCAGCGGAATCCACGTCAGAGCCGACCACCATCCCGATCCAAAGAGGCCTTTGGAAACAAAAAACAGTACCACCCCTACCAGAATGGGGACAACGACCAACATTGTCGCAAAAAACGCACACAAGGCAGATGTGAAAATGAAGCGGACAAGTTTATCCAAAACAAGGCGATAGGAGGACAAAACCTGGAATGGACGACCCAGGTAGATGGCGGAAACCGCGTAGATGAGTGCGCCTTGAGAGAGATAAAAAACCGCAATCGCTACGATGATCACGACCACAGCAGCTCCCAGAGCGGGAATAAGCAAAAGCCAAGGGAACTCCGTCCCCGCTCCGGCAAATGAGCCGGCTAACCAAAACATGCCGAAACCCAGGGCTACGATCATCGAAAGCAGCGCAATCACGAGCCAGGGAACCACCAAGATCCCGATAAGCTTCCAGAAGTGGTTCTTGCATATCTGAAACGTGCGATCCAGAATCCCGCCCAACGTGAGCGGACCGATTTCCAGAGCCTCAGCAGAAACAACCCACGAGTCCTCTTGTGGCCGCTCTGCGGCAATTCCCGGTCCCGATCCCGGTGCAATCGGTTGTGGAGCCGAAGGCTCAACCGCGGCACGCGGGGCGCGCTCAACATCAGGCTGAGCTTCACGGGCCACAACGGGCTCTTCAAGCGGCGGATCCACGCGCACCACCGCGCCGGCCTCTTCCAACAGTTTGACCAACCTTGCCGCCGTGCTACTGTTAGCGCTTTTCGTGAGGGTCCAAGGCAGGGTTTTGATTCTCTTTTCTATTTGTTCGAGCGAGGCATTCTTGGCCACCTGTGCCACAGCCCTTGCCACAGGAGCCTGAGACGCTTCATCTCGAATTCCGACGATTACCACCGCATGGGTTGATTCAGCGTTGTTCTGAGGCATGACGGAACCTTTCCCCCGCTACAAAATCCGTGTGGTCTCCCGGTAGAGGTTTGCGATTGTGTCGAGCGCCTTTTCCAGATCTCCGTCGGTCGCAGGTCGGTGCCCAGGTTGATTGAAGATCCTGACATAGATCTCCCAGGCCAGCTCCTTGCGTCGCTCGGAGTCCATTTCGTTTCGCCTCTCGAGGAACCTGCTCAGGAGGTCGTAGTCTTCCCCCGACATCTCCGCTACGGCTTGCTTAAGGAGCTGGTCACTCTGGTGGACCCGCGGCTGGTTCTTAATAAACAGCGGGGCTTTCCCGCCCGCGTCCTCAACTACCAGAGTCCCCGCGGCAAGATCGCCAAGTCGGCGGTTCCGGGAATCGATAAACATCGCGACCAGCCCCACCGGATACACCCCTCCGATCAGGTCCACAAACCTTAACACGTTCCTCAGCGCGGAATCTATGAATGAAATCGGCCGACCGTCATTTCGTATGACCCGAATTTTCACCACGCGCTTGCCAGGAGTGGAACCATTCCACAAATACTCAAAGAGGAGAAAGTAACCGATGGATACCACCCCTTCGGCCAGGATTAACAACGCGATCACCCACTGGCCCAGTGGTTCGACCAGGCGAACAAGGCGTTCGCCGAACAATGCGAATCCGCTCCCGGTAAGGAGAATCAGGAGCATGAGAAAGAAGAGCGCGACCAGTACGCCGACCTGAATGGTTCGGTCGATGAGAAATGCAAGGAAGCGACTGCCGATGCCCGCTATACGAAACCTGAGCTCGAAATGATCGGCTGTCTCGATGGAGACCGACGGCCCGTTTTTTTCCATGGCACGACGCGGCGCGTGATATGATTTAAGAGAGCTGTGCTGCTACACGTTGGGTTCAAATGAATATAAACGAGTTTGTTGAACAGCGCAAAGAAGATTGGCAACTACTTGAACGGATCTTGGTCAAGTTCAAGCCCGGCGCGACACCTAAACTGAGCCGCGACGAGCTATGGGAGCTTGGCAGGCTATACACGGCTGCTATCTCTGACCTTTCCACGCTCAACTCCTCCAAGCTCGCGGGAGAGGCAGACCGCGAGATCACCGAGTACCTCAACGGATTGGTAATCAGGGTTCACGGCGCGATCTACCGGAAAAAAAGCCTGGAATTCCGATCCATTCTCCGTTTTTTTGTGGAAGACTTCCCGAAGACTTTCCGGGAATTGTCAGGATTTGTCGCTCTGTCGGCAGCGCTGTTCATGCTATGCGGGCTCGGTGGATTCTTACTCGGGTCAACCGATCCGGGATTCACCGAGCTGGTCATGCCCGAGCGGATCATTCATCGGGTCGAGCGGGGCAACGTCTGGTTCAATGATATCTATTCAGTTGCCCCCATGGCCTCCAGCCGCCTCATGACGCACAACCTGTCAGTGACTCTTCTGGCGGTGGCCGCGGGGATCACCTTCGGGGTAGGAACTTGTTATCTTCTGGCTCTCAATGGGCTTGTGCTGGGCACTGCGGCAGCGCTGTGCCATGAGCACAATCTAGCTCTGCAATTCTGGTCGTTCGTCTTGCCCCACGGTGTACTGGAGTTGTCTGCCATCTTCATTTCCGGAGCTGCGGGATTGGTTATCGGTCATGCGCTCGTTGATCCCGGGCCGTACAAGCGGCTGGAATTTCTCTCCATGCGCGGCCGCGTCGCGATTCGGCTTGCCCTGGGGTGCGTGCCGCTCCTGGTAATTGCAGGGCTGATAGAGGCGTTCCTTTCGCCTTCACCGCTGCCTGCATGGGTTAAGTTGGCTTTCGCGGGGATCACCTTTGCGTCCCTCGCGATTTTTCTGTTCCTTGCGGGAAGGGATAGAGATCAAAGATGGAATACAAGTGCGAATATTCAACGCTGACCATCCCCAATGATAGTACCTACGCGAGGATAGCAGCGCATTACGTCCGACAAGTGGCCCAAAAACTGGGCTTCTCCAGCGAGGAACAGGAAGCTGTCGGTCTTGGGGTTGAAGAAGCTATCGCTGCAATCATCGATCATTCATTTGAACCCAACGAGAAAGCCACTCTTGATGTTTTATGCGAACGAATTCCGGATGGGCTGCAGGTCACCATACGAGATCGCGGAATGCCCGTGGCGCCTGAAGACCTGTCTGAGGAGTTGACCGAGGGCCGGCCCAGTGTGGCACGTGCCGAGTCGGGGCACGTCCTTCATCCGACCCAATATTGGGATCAGGTCTCGTTCAACAACTTGGGCCCGCAGGGCAAAGAAACCATCCTGATCAAGCGCCTCGCGGGAAAGAGCATCACCGATTACTATGAGGCGTGCGACTTGGGGCCGTATGCACCGGCCGAAGTCAAGCCTGAAGGTCCTGCTGAAAAATCAGCCTGTGAAGTACGTGCTATGCTCCCTTCGGAGGCGCTGGAAGTAGCCAAGGTAGTGTACAAGACCTACGGATATACGTATGGTTATCAAGATGTATACTACCCGGATCGGCTCGCGGAATTGAACAAAAGCGGCAAGATAGTCTCCGCTGTGGCTTTGGGCGACGACGAGGAAATTGTGGGCCACTGTGCATTGATATTCTGGCATGAGGGCTCCCGAATCGCGGAGCTGGGCCAGGGAGTGGTTAGGCCGGGATATCGCCACCACGGCTGTTTTTTGCACCTCACGGAATACTTGATCGAACTGGCGAGGAATCGGGGCCTAACGGGAGTGTACGGCCAAGCAGTCACCAATCACACCTTTTCACAGCGGACCGGCCACAAATTGGGGCTCAGAGACTGTGCGCTCATCATCGGATTCGTACCCACCACCGTCACCTTCAAGGGCTTCTCGGAGCAGCTCTCACAGCGTATGAGCCTTCTCACGCACTTCTTGTACCTCGTGAAACCCGAACGATTGATCGCATACGCGCCGATACACCACGAGGAGATGATCGAGAAGCTTTATGACAATCTCGGAGTGTCCGTGGATGTGGAGACACCGTCGATCCGTGGACTGAAAACGCTGCCCGCGCGCGCTCTCATGAACATCATTGTGATCAATCACTTGAACTTTGCGTACATGGAAGTCGAGCGCTATGGGCAAGACTTGGTCTCGCAACTGAGGTCCACGGTCAAGCAGCTCGTACGCGACAACATAGAAGTCATGAGTTTGCACCTGAACCTTTCAGACCCGCACACGGCCTCATTAGTTCACGACCTGGAGGAGGAGGGTTTCTTCTTTGCCGGCATACTTCCCGGTGCGTTCAAGAACGGCGACGCCTTGATTCTTCAGTATTTGGCCAATGTGGAGATTGATTACGACCGGATCGAACTTGATTCTGACATCGCAAAGGAATTGCGAGACTACATTCGAGCCCGTGACCCTAATCTGGTCTAAACGCCTTGCTAAGAAATAGCGCCAAACGTTTGGGCACGACATGCGTAAGACGGTGACACAAGTTGGTGCCAGCTTTTTCGTCATTCCCGCGCAGGCGGGAATCCAGAAGCATACGACTCGGATAGTGCAAACCCTTGTACGGTGCTTCCTGAACTGGATTCCTGGGCCTGCCCCGGACCACGATCCGGGGTCCGCAGGAATGACGAAACGCACCGCCTCGAATCGGATGATAATATCTGTATGCTCGTTGATTGGCGTGAAACAGAACGCTGTCACACGCCTCTTGGAACTGATGCCTTCGAAGCCTATTATGCTTCGTGCCCTCGCTTGCGGGCTGTTTGTTCTGTTTCCACTTTGGACCGGGCTTTCCTTCGCGGCGGAATATCATGTTGATGGCCAAAGTCCTTCAGCAGACGATTCAAACTTTGGAACCATAAACCACCCATGGAAAACCTTGTCTAAGGCTAATGCGTCTGCTCAGCCCGGAGATACGGTGTTTATTCATCAAGGACGATACGCTGAATCCATAGCGCCTCTTGCATCGGGAGAGGCTTCACAGTCCATCACCTACCGATCATACAAGAACTATCGAGTGGTACTTGACGAAAACCCTGATTCTCAAGCTTGCATCAATTTGGAAAGCCGTTCGCACATTGTGGTGAAGGGAATCAAGGTTGAGCGTCCGGGTAAGAACTATCCTGCATATGCCCAGATGATGGGATCGCAACATTGTGTGATCGAGGACTGCGAATTCTCGGGGAGCACAGCGGCTTATCACGGCGTTGTAATGGAGGAAAACCAAGACGGCCGACCCTGCATGTACAACACATTCCGTAACGTGTCCTTGCAGGGCTGTACCGGCGATATCGTGCTGCTCCGGGGAGATGCGCATCACAATCTCTTCGTGAATTGCAGCCTTTCGGATAAGGGGTCGGATCGTTCGCACACGAATTTGATGTTACATGGGATGCGGCCGCACGGTCAGTCTCCACGGTTCAACGCATTTATTCAATGCGTCTTTTCAGCTGTTCATCATCATGGGGTAAATCTGGCCGGAGGAGCGCATCGAAATATCTTTGACGGATGCATTCTCCGAAATGCCAATGAGGACGCGAATGCTATGCAGATGGCCGGATCGGACAATATTTTCCGCCATTGTCTCGTAATTGATAATCGAGGGCACCTCAAATTGGATGACAACACATTTTCCCTTTATACCACCAGGGATCAATTCTTTGAAAGACGAGGCTTCTACACGTATTCAACCGCGACCGGCAATCGCATCTACAACAACACTTTTGCAGGCAATCTCGGATATGCTATTACCTCCTTCTACTGGCCGGTAGACGATGATTTCCCGTACCGCATTGGCGACAATGTTTTCCAGAACAATATTTTCGCGTTTAACGGCAGCAAACGCGAAGGCATGGAAATCTATTACAACAACACCGGCGGAAAGATATCCGGCGACCTGTGGGCAAACAACCTTATTGGGTCGAAAAAAGGGGAAGAAGTGATACACTTAGGGAGCAGCATTATGTCGCCCGCGGAAGCTGAAACCAGCCTCTCGTTTGCTTCATTCCAACGAAACATTCAAGGTGACCCGCTCTTTGAAGACCCAGCGAAAGCCATTTATCGACTAAAGCAGGGATCGCCCTGCATAGACGCAGGACAATATCTCACGTATGCCACGGCAGAGGGTTCGGGCACGGTTATTCCGGTCAAAGATGCCACTTTCTTTTGCGATGGATTCGGCATCGTGGACGGGGACCTTATTGTCGTGGGCCGGAATCAGCCGGTGAGGGTCACTGCGGTCCTTGACGGGCAGCGCCTTCAGGTGGACAGACCCATAGCCTGGAAAAGGTCCGACCCCGTTTCGCTGCCGTACAAGGGCAAAGCTCCCGATATCGGCGCGTTCGAATACGAAGGCAGATGAGCCGGTGCCAATGTGACGCCCTACGGACGAAGCCTTTCCCGGCTGAGCCCGGCGCTAGCGTATTTACGCAAGCAATCAGTTACGTGAGAACGGAGGAAGACGTGCTCTTTTGGGTCGAATGAAGGGCCCCAGTAGGACCGGCATCTTGCCGGTCACGCGTCCGATGTGCGTGGTCCGAGGACCGGCAAGATGCCGGTCCCACTATTGCGGTTGGGCTACCGTAGGTGCCTTGCCCCGCGTAACTGAACCATTATGTCTGCTCAAAGAATATGGTTGATCGCGGGACTCAAGGGGATGTATGCTCTTATAAAGAGAAACCAGCTTCTTGAGCAGTTCGACGCCGGTGTTGCCACCGATGGGCCTGGTACGAGGTGACTTCAGGCCTCTTCTTGGGGTCGGAAAAGCCATGCCACGACCGGCGATTAGGTAACAGGTCTTCAAAACGGCAAGGCTATCATATAATAAGCCCAGATAATTTCCAGTCCTGCAATTACTACATTCGTCCATTAACATCAGTTCCGATTGAAGCGTGGAGGTGGAGGAGCCATGGAAGCCTGGTGGCAAGGAATCAGCGCTCTCAACAAGGCCTTCGCAGTATCGGCACTGGCCTTCACCGTTCTCTTTGTCTGGCAGATTATCGTGATGATCCTGGGCATGGACACCGATGGTCACGACCAGGTCGCAGACGCAAGCGTCGATCATGGTGGCGTGGACCATGATGTTCACGGCGGAGAGGCCCACGCGCACGGGCATGGGGGGGAAGCAGTCACCTTCACTTTGGTTTCCATTCGGTCCCTCATCGCGTTCGGCATGTTATTCAGTTGGGCCGGCACACTGTATCTGGCCGGTGGCACGTGGTCGGTACTTGCGATCTGCTACAGTGTCGCGTGGGGCTTGGCCGCAATGTTTGCCGTATCGTTCTTGCTCTACTGGCTGCTTCGCCAGGAAGAACACGGAAATGCATCGGTCTGGAGCGCGATCGGCGAAGAGGGCACAGTGTACATGAACATCCCTGCGGTTGGCGCGGGCAAAATCCGAGTCATGGTGAGCGGCGCGATCAGCTTTGTAAACGCTCGCTCCCGCGATGGAGACCCGCTGCCCGCGGGTACCAAAGTGAGAGTGGTCAGTGTGTTGGATGACACCCTAGTGGAAGTTGAACGAATCTCGAATCCTGAGGAGGCGTGAGATGGCGACCGCATTCGGCTTGACAGTCATTCTGGCCCTGGTTCTGTGTCTGCTCTTGTGGGTGTTTATTCGCCGGTACAAACGGTGTCCATCGAACCGGATCTTGGTTGTGTACGGGAAAACCGGTCAAGGAGCTGCCAAGTGCGTCCACGGCGGTGCATCGTTCGTATGGCCTGTACTGCAATCGTACGAATGGCTGGATCTGGAACCCTTTGTCGTTCCCATCGAACTGACCAATGCGCTTTCTCAAGAGAATATCCGCGTCTCGGTGCCGACTACGGTGACTGCCGCCATCAGTACTGAGGAAGGCATCATGCAGAATGCCGCGGTCCGTCTCCTGGGGCAGACTATCGAAGAAGTGCAAAAACAAGCGCAGGACATCATACTCGGCCAGATGCGAGCCGTGATCGCCACCTTGAGGATCGAAGAAATCAACCGGGACCGTCAGGCATTCATGGCCAAAGTGAATGATGCGGTTTCCGTGGAATTGGAGAAGATCGGCCTGTCAGTTATCAATGTCAATATCAAGGACATCGAAGACGATAGCGGGTACATAAAGGCTCTCGGTCGTAAGGCTGCGGCCGAAGCGGTGAATCAGGCCCTTATCGACGTGGCCGAACAGGAAAAGCTGGGCAAAATAGGTGTTGCGGAACGAGAGCGCGATCAGCGCAAAGCCGTGGCTGCAGCCACTGCCGAAGCAGTGGTGGGCGAGGCGGAAGCGGAACGTGACAGACGAAAAGCCGTGGCAGCGGCTGAAGCGGGAGCCACGGTGGGAGAGGCCGAAGCCGGACGAGATCGCCGCCAAAAGGTCTCCCTGCTTGATGCTGAGGCGGTCGAGACCGAAACCTTAGCCACTGCGAAGAAGGCCGGGTTCCAGGCCGGTCAGAAGGTGGCGGAAGAAGAAGCGAGAGGCAAAGGCCAGACAGCGGCAGTGCAGGCGGACGCATCGATTCGCGTCGCACAGGAAGAGGCGCAGCGGCTTGCGGAAGAGGCTCGATCCCGCCGTGAAGAGGCCAGGCTCAAGGCCGAAGTGGTGGTTCCTGCCGAGGCTGATCGCCAGAAGGCTGTTGTTAATGCTGAGGCCGAGCGCCAGAGAAGGGTGCTGGTGGCTAAAGGCGAAGCAGAATCGGTTCTGGTGAAGATGCAAGCCGAGGCTCAAGGCACTCAAGCTCAGTTGGACGCAAAGGCCGCGGGTTACAAGGCCCTGGTGCAATCGTGCGCGTCAGATCCCTCATTAACCGCGGCGTTGCTCCTGATCGAAAAGCTCACGGATCTCACCCATATCCAAGTAGAAGCGGTCAAGAACCTGCCCATTGAAAAGGTGGTGGTCTGGGACGGTGGTGGAGGCGACAGCGGCCTTTCGGATCTCGGACGCCGTTTGCTCGGGGTGCTTCCGCCCATACATGAGCTGGCAAAAACGGCGGGACTGGAACTCCCGGAATTTCTGGGGCGAGCAGCAGGCAAAGCCCCGTCGAAGACTGCCACTACCAAGACACCAGGAGCCTAGCAGTCTGTAATAGTAGCGGCCGGCCTCCGCGCCGGTCGATAGTGGGGTTTCAAATGGCCGGTAGAGACACCTGCCCCACCGAAGCATTTCAGGATGCAATTTCCATGAGAGCCCCGACTTTAACGTCATATCGTCGGAGGCTTCCTCACTGGCGCATGGAAGATTCGACGTATTTTGTCACATGGCGCTTGGCCAAGTCGCAGCATCTGCTCCGATTCGATGAAAGGACCGTTGTGGTGGAGGCTATCAAGCGCTTTGTCCAAGAGCGATACGATGTCTTTGTTTATGTGGTGATGGATGACCATGTCCACGTTGTGGTCACACCTGTAGAAGCATTTTCGCTCCAAGCCATCGTTCACACATGGAAGTCGTTCACTGCGAATCGACTCCAGCGAGATTTCGGCAGAATCGGAGCAATATGCCAGAGAGAATACTTTGATCGAATAATCCGAGATGAAGCGGAACTGTTGGAGAAAATCGAATATGTTCTCGGCAACCCGGTAAAAAGGTGGCCGGAGGTTCAGGATTATCAGTGGGCAGGTTATGGGTAATACCAATGCAAATGGCCGGCAGGGACGCCGGCCGCTACCAATCGACAAAACAGGCACGAGCACAAGACTCAACACCGTATTTATACCTGAGAGGACCCAGGCCGTGCCTGCCCGCTATGTTTCCTTCTTGGCGAAATGGTGCGGGTAGAGTCTTCTGTGGCATTCAGGGCAGATGCCGTGGGTGAAGTCTGCTTCGGTGTGGTCTGAAATGTAATCTTCCAGCTTCACCCAGTTGCCGCCCTGGTCGCGGATACTCTTGCAATTCATGCAAATCGGCAGCAGTCCTCCTAGGTTCCTGACGATACACTTTTCCAGCGCTCGAACCCGTTGACTGAACATCTTGAGCAATTCCATTGCGATGGACGGGTTCTTTTCGATCGCCTCGTACAAGCCTTTCTGATCGATACACAGGACGCTGGTTGCCTTTCTCGCTACAACGGTCGCAGAGCGGGCAAGGTTATCGATCAGGGCCATTTCGCCGAAGTAGTCTCTTATTCCTATGGTGGCAAAGGTTTTTTCGTTCGGCGTGCCCCGGTCTTTGATCACATCCACCGCGCCTTCCAGGATGACGAAGAGTCGAGCGTCCGTTTCACCCTCCCTGATTATCTCTTCGCCGGCCTGGTATTCTTGCCTTTCGGCATGATCAAGGACTCTCTGGAGCTCTTGGGGAGAGAGCCGTGAGAATATGGGCACCTGGGCTAGAAATTCCAATTCCGTGGTCATTGCTCACGCGTCGCCGGTTGAGATGCTCTTAAGGCGCTTGAACTTCCCCTGACCCGCTGGTTAGCGTTCGTCATTCCCGCGTACGCGGGAATCCAGAAGCCTTAGCAATTGAATGAAGAGAGGCCTTGCACCGGGCTTCCTAGACTGGATTCCTGCTTTCGCAGGAATGACAGAGTACAGTCGTTGCGAATCGCACAAAATCATTGGCAATCAATATAACAAAAGGGATGCTTCAATCCTGGGTTTTCCAGTTTCGGATTCGTTCGATACACTCTTCCGGGAAGTTCATCTCTTCAGCCGCATCCAGGACGATCTTCCGGTAGTCCCTGGTGGGCCAAACGTCGGTGCGGTCTCCCTTATTGGGCTTTGCTGTGTATACCCACGCGTCCACCTTCTGGTTGTCTGTCATCCGCTGCACCGAAAGGCGCTTCTCGCCTCGGGAATAAAAAACCGGATGCCCTTCCTTGCGGTCGAATGCCTTCAGGAGCGGCTCTTCGAACTCGATGAGCACACCCCACACGACGGCTTTCTCTTTTGGCTGAAGATTGGCCGATCCTCCTCGCCTCTTGGAGGAATAGTAATTCCAGACAAGATCGTACCCCTCCAGGGTGGCGGGCCACCGGTTCAGCACGAGCGATGAATCAAAACCATTACTCTCCAGCCATGAGCGCAAATCGGAGCTGTTCATGCTGGAACCGTACGCGAAAACGAAATCGTTACTCATTCGCTAATTTCCCTGTGGAACATCTTGAGCAGCTCGGAGGGGCTACGCCTCTCGATTATCAAACACACGCTTGGTCTTACGTTCACTCCTGGGGAGTGACGAGTAGTCTACTATTTCTATGTCAGGTGTGACAAGGAGCTTCTTTTTCAGCTCTTCTCGAACCGTTGCGGCGAGCCTGGCATCGGCGCTGCTGTCCGCTCCCGCGTTTCTTTCCACTCTTACCGTCATGGTATCTTTGCCGTCCGACGAGCGCTGGAGCACCACCTGGTACTCGCTTGCGATGCCGGGAAGGTTGCTGAGCACGCTGTCTATCTGACCGGGATAAATATTCACCGCCCTGAAGATGAACATGTCGTCCGATCGACCCAGGATCCTGTCGTGTCGCGGAATGAGGCGTCCACAGCCGCATTCTCCTGGTATAATAGTCGAAAGGTCCCGCGTGCGATAGCGGATCAGGGGCACGGCTTCTTTTCGGAGCGTGGTGACCACCATTTCCCCGACCTGGCCTTCCGAGACCGGTTTCAGCGTGTCCGGATCGAGTATTTCCAAGATGTAATAATCGGCCCAATAGTGCATCCCCTGATGAGCGGAACATTCGAGGCCGGTACCGGGGCCGTACAGCTCGGTCATGCCGGGGATGTCGAACATGTGCTCCAGGCCCAAGCCTTCCCGAATGCGTGCCCTCATCGCGTCAGAAGACCGTTCGGACCCGTAAATCATCTTCTTGAGGGCAATTTTGTCTCTCATACCTCGCTTCTGAACCTCTTCGGCCAGGAGCAGCCCCATGGACGCGGTGCAACAGATAACCGTGCTCTGGAAATCCTGGAGGAACTCCACCTGCATATCCAGATTGCCTGGACCTGCCGGGACCGCGAGCGCACCGAAGCGTTCGCACCCGAGCTGGAAACCCGCGCCCGCGGTCCAGACACCGTATCCCACGCAGATTTGGACCCGGTCCTCCGCAGTGAGCTCAGCCATTTCGTAGCAGCGGGCAAAAAAATGGGTCCAGTCATCGACATCCTTTTGGGTGTAGCACAGCACCTTGCGCTTGCCGGTGGTTCCTGAAGACGCGTGGAGCCGGATTACTCTGCTTATCGGTACGCTCAGAAGCGGGAATGGATAGCCTGCTGCAAGGTCTTTGGCCGTCGTGAAGGGGAGCGATTTCAAGTCATCCAGGCTTCGGATGTCGTCGGGCTTGACGCCTGCTTCGTCCAGTTTGGCCCGATAGGCCGGGGAGCCGTCATACGCGTGGCGCACAGTCCACTGAAGACCCTTGAGCTGTACGTCAGCCAGCTCGTCATACGAGCGATATGTCGGCATAAAGGTTGTCATGAAATCGCCTAGTTCTCCAAAAGCGTCCCGGACCGCTGTCAGAGTACCTTTACCGGTCGCGCGCTCCTGATCTTCTTGGTTTCGTCCTTGATCACCTGTAAAGTCTCCGGATCAACCACCACACCATAGTCGCGGCGTGCCGTCTCCAACGAGATGATCCCGTTTCGCACCTCTTGAGCAACTTTTTCAGCCGGCCGCGCGAATGGATCCCCGTATCCGCCGCCACCACCCGCTTGTTGGAAGTAGACCGTCCCCTTCCGGACCCCTTCGATAAGATCTTTGGTAGTGCAGAGGTAATATTTGCCGTCAGGATAGGTGAGTTCTATCTTGTTCAGGGTGCCGTCCATTCCGCCGTGGGCCCCGCGTGCGGGTTCCACGTCGCCGTCGCCGAACGTGACCACCTTGGTGTTGTCCGATCCGATGACAAACTCGGTTTCAACCCCCAGCCCCCCTCGCCACTGTCCGGGACCCGCGGAGTCCTGCCAATATTCATGCTTGAGCAATAGATGGGGCGTTTGCTGCTCGAACATCTCGTAGTCCTGATCAAGAACACCGCCCGAGGCGTCAATCATCCCAATGTGATCGTATCCGTCAAAACCCCTGATCGCGCCGGAGCCTCCTTTGAGCCCCATGAATCCGATGTCCACGTACGGCGTCTTTTTCCGGGGATCGATTCCTGTGGTCAGCGAACAGAGCAGCTCGTTCCATTCCGCAGTGACCCGATCCGGAATCACCGGGCCCAGAGCCCTCATAATTGCGTCCGCATTATTCGGACACAGATGGTTGCCGTATGTGGTGGCCGCGGGATAGGCCGCATTGAGAATGGTCCCCACAGGAATGATGATCTTGATCGGTCTGACCATCCCGTCATTGTGCGGAATATCCGGGTTGACCATTTGCAGGAAGGTCAGAACCGTCGCGGACGCGCTGGACGTGTACGTGCCGTTGACGAATCCGGTGGTCTGAGCGTCCGTCTCGGAGTAGTCAAAGCGGATCTCTTCGTCTTCCACGGTGATCTTCACCCTGATGGTGTACTCGGAACCCGGATTCTTCCCGTCGTAGTAACAGGTGGATTCCCCGTGATACACGCCGTTCGGGATGGAACGCAGCTCCGCACGCATCATCTTTTCCGTGGAGTTGAACAGATACTCTTTGTGAGCTTCAAAGGCCTCCAGCCCGTATCGCTCGACGAGTCGAAGCAAGCCACGTTCCCCTACCACGCAGGAGCCGATTTCCGCCTTCATGTCTTCCGCGACAATATCCAGCCTGATATTGGCGAAGATAAGGTCCCACACGTCCTTGCGCAGCTTTCCTTTCTCGTAGACCTTGACTGGAGGTATGCGGAGCGCTTCCTGCCACACTTCTGTCGCGTTGGGATTATACCCGCCCTGGACCGCTCCACCGATGTCCGCCTGATGGCCTTTGCACGCGGCCCATCCCACGAGGCTATCTTTGTGAAATATCGGTTTGTACGCGGCAACATCGTTGTTTTGGTTGCCCATGGAGAAAACGTCGTTGTGGAAGATGACGTCGCCCGGATAGATCTCGTCACCGAAGTACTTGACAATGTACTCGCAGACCGGTCCAAGGGAAAACGAAAGGATAGGGAGATTCTCGGTTTGTTCCAACATCTTGCCTTTTGCGTCGTACAGGCCGGTCACGAAGTCTTTTGCTTCGCAGAGAATGGGCGATCGGGTCGTCATGGTGAGCGCGATGCTCATTTCTTCGGTGATCGATTTGAGGCGGCGCTGGAGAATCGAGACCAGGACCTTGTCGATCTGGACGCTCATGCGAGAATCCTCCTTTTTACCTCATCCTCCCGATCTTTCAGATACATGGTGAAGCTGCCGTACCGGTCCGTGAGCACATTGAATTCCCCGGTCACGAATGTAGTTGTGTTGACCTGTTCTATAATCGCAGGCCCCTCGATCCGATTGCCGAACCTCAGCGCAAGGCCGTCAAAGACCGGCACCTTGCGAAATTCCTTCTGGAGCGGCATGTACACCTCACGGTCCTTTTTGTATGCTCGGGAAGGATCTTCACCCGCGAAATCCTGCTGCTGGAACTCCGGCTTCTCCGTCTGACCGATGCAAACAACCCTCATGTTGATGAGCTCTACCGGCGTGCCTTCTTCCTCCAGCGAGTATCCGTACAGGGCGTTGTGCGCAGGATGGAACTTGGCCGCCATTGCCAGCACGTTGAATAGCCCGACCTCCTCTGCGGAAACTTCAACTTCGACCTCGTGGTACTGCTTCACGTACCTGAGGTCGAGCGAGTACCGATACACGATCTCGGACTCTCCGATCCCTTCGGAGTCGAGAAGGTCGGTTCCTTCCTTCTTCATTTCCTCGAACAGACGCTGAAAGGTCTTTCTGTCCGCGTCCTTCAACAGCACTGGGTACGTGCGGACAAAATTGTGCTTGAGATCCGACATGAGCATGCCCGCGGCGCAGAAGATGGAAGATTCCCGCGGAACGATCAGCACCGGATTTTCCAGTTCACGGGCAATCATGCACGCGTGGTTGGGACCTGCGCCTCCCGCCACTACCAGCGGAAAATCCCGTGGATCCTGCCCGTGCTGCACCGCGACTTCTCGCACTGCAGCGGCCATATTCACATTGATCACGCGGTACATGCCGGCCGCGGCCTCATGAAGGTCGTATCCGAGCGGTTTGCCGATCTTTTCCAGAATGGCCTTCTCGGCCTTGTCCTTGTAGAGTTTCATGCGGCCGCCAGCGAAGTAATCCGGATCGAGGTAACCCAGGATCAAGTCCGCGTCCGTGCACGTGGGTTCTTCGCCGCCCAATCCGTAACATGCGGGCCCAGGATCGGACGAAGCGCTTTGTGGGCCCATTCTCAGCAGACCGCCTTCGTCTATCCAGCCAATGGAGCCTCCACCCGCACCGATGGTCACCACATTGAGCATCGGGAGCGCCAATCTGAGCCTGCTGATCTCACCCACCGTGGTGGTGAACGGCCGCGCGTCCTTTATCAGTGCGCAATCAAAGGACGTGCCGCCCATGTCCATGGTGATCGAGTCGTCATATCTCTGGACCCCGGCGTACACTATGCCCGCCACAGGGCCTCCCGCGGGACCGGAAAGCAGCGTGGTGGCCGCGTTTTCCATTGCCAGCCGCGGAGAAACCACGCCCCCATTGGATTGCATGATAAGCAGCACATTGGGAAAACCGGCCTCATCTAGCTTCTTGAGGAGATTCTGCAGGTATCGTCTCAGGATAGGTCCTACGTATGCATTGAGCACCGTGGTGGAGACCCGATCGTAGAACCGTATGGACGGCAGAACATCCACTGACGCGGACAGGTATGCATCAGGCATGAGCTCTCGCACGATCTTTAGAGCTCGATCTTCGTGGTCTCGGTTCGCGAAGGAATTCATGAAGCATATTGCGACGGCTTGGACCCCTTCTTTCTTGAGCAGCTCCACGTTGGATCTCACTTCCGCTTCATCCAGCGGGGTGATTTCCTTCCCGGCATAGTCGAGTCGACCTGTTACCGGCAGACGCAGGTACCGTGGCACCAGCGGCACTGCATTAGCGTACCGATTATTGTACTGCTCTTCTCGGATGCCTCGACGCATTTCCAGAGCGTCTCTTACGCCCTGGGTGGTAATCAGCCCGGTCTTTGCGCCGCGATAGGTAAGGACCGCATTGGTAGTGACGGTGGTTCCATGCACAATGACGTCCACCGCCCGGAGAAAATCCTTCAAGGTCATTCCTTCATCGCGGGCCATGTCCGAGATGCCCTGCATGGTGGCAATGGATGGGTCTTTCGGGGTTGAAAGCACTTTGTAGGTCTGGGATTGGCCGTCAGAGCGGGTGAGGAGGAAGTCAGTGAACGTGCCGCCTACGTCGATGCCGATCTTGAATCTCATGGCAACCCCTTGATTGTGAAGGCGAGAACTGTGTATCGATGCGGCCGGAGAGCCTCTGATACTAGAATGAATGCCGCTGATTGTCAATCTTTCCCTGCGCTTGACAACTTCGGACCGTCGCAGCAGAGCTGTGGAGGCGCTCGCGGCAGAAAAAGGTTTTCCTTGGCTACGGTTAAGGCTATTCTCGTATCTTGTCGGTGTCTCGTGTTACCCAGGAATCGGCCATTCTGTTGACATGCATGTACAACAACCGTAGGTGCCGATAAGAACAGCGTCGTAGATCGTTGATCCGCGTCCTCAAACGGGCCGGGCCAGCAGGAGTCAATCATGCAACCCCCGTCTCTCCGCTACATCTGCATACACGGTCATTTCTATCAGCCGCCCCGAGAGAACCCGTGGCTGGAAGAGATCGAAGTCCAGGATTCCGCTCATCCTTGGCACGACTGGAACCACCGGATCGCCGAAGAATGCTACACGCCGAATACACACGCCAGGATATTCGATTCGCAAGACTGGCTGGTAGATATCGTCAACAATTACGAACACATCAGCTTCGACTTCGGCCCAACGCTGCTCCCTTGGCTGGAAAGGTATGTCCCGGAAACGTATGAGGCCATAATCGAAGCGGATGCAACCAGCTGCAAGGCTCGATCGGGTCATGGCAATGCGCTCGCGCAGGCCTTTCACCACACCATACTCCCGTTAGCGTCCACGAGGGACAAGGCGACGCAGATCCTTTGGGGAATCAGAGACTTCGAGCATCGGTTTGGACGAGACCCGGAAGGCATGTGGCTCCCCGAAACCGCGGTCGATAGTGAGACCCTGGAAATTCTGGTCCAAAACGGTATTCGCTTCACCATACTTGCACCTCGGCAAGCCCGGCGCTTCCGGGAATCGGCTCGCGGCCCGTGGGTAACCGTGGACGGAGCCGCAATTGACCCCACGAGGCCCTATATCTGCAACTTGTCGCAAGGCCGGAGTATCGTCCTGTTCTTCTATGACGGTCCCATTTCCCAGGCGATTGCGTTCGAGCGCCTGCTCAATAGCGGCGAAGAGTTCAAAAGCCGCTTGCTCACGGCCTTTTCAGATACTCGGGCCTGGACCCAGCTTGTCCATATCGCCACAGACGGTGAATCGTACGGCCACCATCACCGATTCGGCGAGATGGCTCTGGCCTTTGCGATATCGCGGCTCAGCAAAGAGCCGGGCGTGCAATTGACCAACTATGGAGAACACCTCGAAAAGTGCCCTCCCACAGCCGAAGTGGAGATCCTTGAGCACTCGGCATGGAGCTGCGCCCACGGCGTGGGCAGGTGGAGTGAGGACTGCGGATGCAACGTGGGCCACAAACCCGGCTGGAACCAGAAATGGCGCGTTTCACTGAAACGGGCTATGGACCTGCTGCGCGATCGAGTCGACCCGATCTACGCTCGATTGGCTCCGAATTTTTTCAAAGATCCATGGCAAGCCCGTGACGACTACGTTTCCGTGCTCCTCCACAAGCGCAGGAACGTGAACAGGTTCCTCCAGCGCCATCAAAGCCGGCGGCTGGAAGAAGACGAGAAGGTCGCGGCACTCAAGCTGCTGGAATTGCAGCGCAACCGCATGATGATCTATACAAGTTGCGGCTGGTTCTTTGACGACATCCTGGGCATCGAGACCCTCCAAATCCTCAAGTACGCGGCCCGTGTCCTGCAACTTGCTGAATCCTTCGATCCGAACCTGAAGGACGATTTTCTGAACGAGCTTTCCAACGCACGGAGCAATCAACGGCCGTTCCTGAGCGGAGACGAAATCTTTGCTCAGAAAGTCTGGCCCCAAAAGGTTGAACTGCCCAAGGTCGCTGCGCATGCGACGATCTTGTCCGCGTTCGAAGATCTCCGAGAAAAGAGCGACTTATACTGCTACCGTGTTCACATCCAGGATTCGACCAGGGAAAAGGCAGGCGAACGCTTGTTCCTGATCAGCCGTATGTCCCTTGTGGACACCGTCACAACGGAAAGCCGTTCATTCGCTTCAACCCTGCTCTATCTGGGAGGGGCGGACCTGAGATGCTCGGTAAAAGACCTGGCAGGAGTTGACGATTACCCAGCACTGAAAGATGGCCTTGTCCACTCCTTCCAGCGGCAGTCGTCGACCGAACTGATCAGAACGTTGGACGCTGACTTCCCTGGGGCGTATTTCGCGCTCCCCGATCTTTTCGTCGAAGAGCGATCCCGCATTATCCATAGGGTCACCCGCATGATGTATGAAGAGCAGGCAGGGCTCTTTGAGGACTTCTATGAAAAGAACAAAGAATTCATCGCGTTGATCATGGAGACGGGAATCGAGATCCCCGATACCTTCCTCGCAGCCGCACGATTCGCGTTGAATCGGCGTCTGCATCACGAACTGGCCAAGCTTGCGAAAGGCGTGTTTCCCGATGGGCTCCAGCAAATCCTGGAAGAGGCTCGCTCCTGGCGGATTTCCCTCGACACCGCGTCCGCGGAAAAGCTGATCAGGGCTCGAATCATCGACCTGCTCTCAAAACTGGGCAAGTCGCCCTGGCACGGGGCCGCGCCGGAACACGTGCTCCGATTTCTCGACCTCTGCCGTGATCTGGAGATCTCTGTCCAACTGGGTGAAGCCCAGATTGTTTTTTTTAGAATCGCGAAGCTTGTGCAGAACAATGGCAGAGGGCTCCCCACGGCATTCCCCGAACTCGCCGGTCGACTGAAGGTCCGTATAAACGACACGGAGCACCACTGAACGAGTCAGCACGCTAGCGAAACCTGGGACAAGCGAAGAACGTTGCGGCGTTCTTGACCTCCTGGCTTGAAAACACATATTGTTAATCGTATGAGAATCACGATTCAGATACCCGATGACCTGCTCACCTCAGCCCGAAAGCTGGCAACCAAAGAACGAACCACGCTGAAGGCCCTCGTAGAGGAGGGTTTGCGCCGCGTAATTACCGACCGTCGGAAGAGGAGGGCTTTCCGATTACGAAACGCCTCCTTCGGGGGCGCCGGCCTGCAAGCTCATCTCGCAAGCACCACATGGGATAAGATCCGCGAACTCTCCTACCAACGTGGTAACTCTACTTCGCGAGGCTGATCGGTTCGTGAGTCACGATGGGAAAAGTGGGACTGAGTTGGTCGAAGAGTCCCAACAACTCCTTGACCTTCTCTTTGTCGCCAGTGCCTTTGACTTCCCCCGTCGTTTCCAGAAGCTCTAGGGGTACCATACCGGAAAGGAGCTTCAGGAGCCCAAGCCTGGCAAGCGTAAGCGTTAAGTCTGCCTTTGGGCTGGATCCCTTCTTATAGCTGAGAACTGCGTTCCGCAAAGTCATTACGTACTTTTCCCCGGAATCGGTGAATTCCCAGTTGATTGTGCTTTGTTTGCCGAAAGCTTTCGGTCCGTTGAGCCTAACGGACAGAGCGTCGAATAGGTCGGTGTACGGTATTACCATGATCAATGCACGGCGTCCTTCGACACCCGCGCCTTTTTCCGCTTGGACGCCTTCTCGTAGCTCGAAAGCCGCGGTGAGGTACGCATTGCGCCAGGTGGCGTTCTCGGTTTGGTACCCAAGTTGGGTAAGCGCGGCAGCTGCAAGTTCACGAGCCTTCTTGTTCGCGGGTTCAGCCCAGACGACATAATCGAGCACCTGGGCTACCCAGCGATATTGGCCTTGGTCAAACGCCTTCTGAGCTTTGCTTATGACTGCGTCGGCTCCGCCCATATATTCGACCATACGTTTCCCGGTTTCCCTAGGCGGCAGCGGATCAAGGTGCGCGGGATTCCCGTCGTACCAGCCCAGATAAAGGCTATAGATGCCTTGCACGTCATGTTTGACATGCCCGTAATAATTCCGCGCGTACCATTTATCCGCGAGGTTTGGGGGCAACTCGATTAGTTCCGCGATTTCTGATGGCTTATACCCCTTATTCATGAGCCGCAGGGTCTGGTCGTGCACGTACCTGAGCATATCGACCTGGTTGTTCAGGTACTCATGCACGTTGTCCTTGCCGAAGCATGGCCAGTTGTGGCCCGCGATCAACGTTTCAGCGTCCTCGAATTGGAGCCCTTTCTCTATCGAATCGGCCCAGAGTCGGGCATCCCGCGTTTGTGCACCACGAATGGTGTACAAGTTGTGAAGGCTGTGAAAACAGTTGTCCGCGATGTACAGCGTCTTCTTCTGCGGAAGGTACACGTGCATATTTGCAGGGGCTTCACCAGGCGCGAGTTGAAATACGAGCTCAACACCGTCGATTTCCATTCGCGCGCCTTGTTCGTCGATCAGATGTGTCGGCGGGATCAAGCCCGGAGTGCCTCCTTCGGCTGTTTTGCCTGCACCGGCATCTATCTGGCCTTTCGGCCCTCTCTCCAGGAGGTTGCCGTACATGTACATGGATCGCCGACTCATCACATTCCCCGCGAGCACGTTTTCGCTCATCGCGGCTTTCATGAATCCCGTGGGAGCGATGATGCGCGTTTTCCCGTTCTTCACGTCTTCTTCGGACGTTACGCCTTTCACTCCACCAAAATGATCGATATGGGAATGAGAGTACGCCACTGCAACAACCGGCTTCTGGCCTACGTGTCGGAATACCAGAGCCAGATTGTTCTTCGCGTTCTCAACGCTAATGTGCGGGTCGAAAACAATGTACCCTGTCTTGCCTTCTATGATCGTCATGTTCGAGATGGACTGGCCTCGAACCTGGTACACCCCGTCAGTGACTTTGAAGAGCCCGTGAATCGAGTTGACCACCGCATGACGCCACAAGCTGGGGTTGACGGTGAGAGGCGCCTCTCCTTTTAGAAACGCGTCATATTCCTTGTTGTTCCAGATAACATTGCCCCGTGCGTCTTTCAGGACCAGATCCTGATCAGTGGCGATGAAGCCACGTCTCGCGAATTCCTCGTCCTGCTTGTCTTCCCATTTGAGCACAGGATTCTTGCGCACAGCGACGTTTGCATCCCGGGTGAAATCGGTGGCGTCCGGAGCAGGAGACTGCGCGAAGGAAAGCTGGGACGTTAAAATAGCAAGCCCTAGACTGGCAACCACAACAAACGATTTTCGGACGAAGTTAAAGCAATCCATATTCCCGCCTTTCAATTGAAGTTTAGCGCTTCTTCAGTCGGTCTAACTATCTCCATCTCGGAGTTGTTGCCGAATCACCTTCTTGTCCATCTTTCCCACACTGGTCTTGGGTATCTCTTCCACAAAGTAGATCCGATCGGGCAAGGCCCATTTGGAAATGGTGCCTTCCGTCACGAACTGCTCCAAAAAGGTCTTCAGATCTTCAGGTCTGGTCGAATCCTTACACTCGTCTTTCAGCACTACAAGTGCCACAGGTCGTTCGCCCCATTTTTCGTCCGGCACTCCCACTACCGCCGATTCAGACACCGCTTCATGACGACTAAGCAGGCTTTCCAGAGTGAGGGACGATATCCACTCACCGCCGGTCTTGATTGCGTCTTTCAATCGGTCGGTGATGAGCACATAACCCTGCTCGTCCATCACCGCGACATCGCCGGTATGGAGCCAACCGTCACGCCACAATTCTTCGGAACGCTCTGGAGCCTGGAAGTAGCCTTGAGTGCACCACGGCGTGCGCACGACGATTTCGCCGGGCGATTTGCCGTCTCTGGGCACCTGCTTTCCATGGTCGTCGATGATCCGCAAATCCACCAGTGGGAGAGGAAAACCTGTCTTGGTGCGATAATCCAGCTCTCCTTCCCGGTCCAAGCTCTTCATGAACGGCTTCAGAATTCCTAATGTTAGGATCGGGCATGTCTCGGATAATCCATAGCTGTGGAACACGTTGATGCCCAAGTCCAGCAGCCGCTTGGCCAATCCTCTGGGGAGGGCCATGCCGCCGGTATGGACCTTCCAGCCGCGCAGATCGACGTCAGCTGCGGCAGGATCGTTAATCAGCATGTGAAGGATAGTAGGAACGCAGTGGGAAAAGGTCACCTTTTCTTTCCGGATCAGCTCCAGGATTCGAGAAGGGATGTACCGGCCCGGATAGACCTGCTTGGCGCCGAGCAACGTTGCAACGAAAGGAAATCCCCACGCATGGACGTGGAACATGGGCGTAATCGGCATGTACACGTCGCCGGATTGGAACCGCGCTGGGGTCATGTAACCGGACACAGCCACTGCGACTCCCAGTGTGTGCAGGACCAATTGGCGGTGGCTGAAATAGACCCCTTTGGGTTCGCCCGTGGTTCCGGTCGTATAGAAGGTCGTGGCCTGAGCATCCTCATCAAAGTCAGGAAACGGAAAAGAAGGGTCCGCCGACGCGAGCAGCTCCTCGTATTCCATTGAAATCGGAAGCGATGTGCTAGGCTTCTCAGGTCCGTCTTTGACGAGAATGAAGAGCTTGACCGTTTTGAGTTGTGGAGCAATGGTCTCCAGGACTGGGAGAAAATCCTCGTGGACCAGAACAGCATCGTCCTGCGCGTGATTCATCGTATACAGGATCTGTTCAGGCGAGAGCCGAATATTCACCGTATGCAGAATTGCTCCCATCATGGGCACCGCGAAGAAACTTTCAAGATACCGGTGCGAGTCCCAGTCTAAAACCGCGACCGTATCTCCCGGGCCCACGCCCAGAGCTGATAAACCCCCGGCAAGTCTGTGGATGCGCTCATAAAAGTCCCGGTACGTGTGACGGACCTTGTCCTGGTACACGATCTCCTGATTTGGCGCATACAAAATGGTAGTGTTGAGCAGTTGCTTGACGAGGAGTGGATACCCGTAAGCAGAGGCTGTCTTGCTGATGATTCGAACTTGCTTTTCCATGAGAACAGTCTTCTGAACCGTTGGCCTGAATTTGAGCCCAGCAGAACGCGGGGCAGGTGATATCCGCAGATTACGCAGATTGACGCCGATGTTCTGTGCCCGCTGCGGGCAGGGCAGTTAAGCCCGCGAGCCTTAGAACACCGCGAGCGAGCGTCCACCAAAAACACCCACTGTTTCAAATGGTTCCAGTATGCGGTCGGTAATATGATCAACGTATACTGGTCTAGCACGGACTTCCTGAAGTTTTCAAAGAAAAAGTGGGCGCCCAGCTTCTGACCTGGCGAACGGCAGCGTCTCGAACTCCCCTCTGCCGTCACTAGCCGAACGCGTCCTGGACCAGGTCCAATCTCGATGGTCCCTAACGAAACCTAGCCATATGGCCTCTGTAGGGGCGCAATTCATTGCGCCCGCTAAGAGGGCGTGATGAATCACGCCCCTACGATGGGTCGCATAGGATGCGAATTCGGAAAGATTTCATGGGATCTCGCTGTTAAAGACCATATTCAATGCCCCTCCGTATGATCGAACAGGCCCCGCCCGCGTTCGAAGGGGGTGAAGCTGAGGGGGGGAGTGTCTTTACTTAACGACAAAATTTTTCGCATGATTCCTGACTCTTCTTGCCAGAGGCATCTACCGGACCTATCGTTAGTTCAGCAAGAAAGCACTTCGCGACCAAAGTTTCGGCCCCTTGGCGCAGGCTGGGCCGGAAGCTCGGTCGCCGACACGAAGTTTATACGGAAATCACGGGAAGGGGAGCGCTAGAGGAAAGGGGTAAGAGCTATGGAACTTGAATCATATTGCCAAAACATGGGCGAAGAGCTCGCAGGCTGGAAGACAAAGCTGGACGGCGTGGTGAACAGGCTGGACCATGTAGCGACCGGAGATAAGTCAGGGGTTGTCGCGCACGTTAATGAACTGCACATGATTCTCGAAGAGCTTGGAGACCGGATTCACAAACTTAGCGCAGAATGTTCTGCCCAGTGGGAACCCGGTAAGACCGAGTTGATCGGAGCATTCAGGCCAACAACGGGGAGATGGGAAGAAGTTTGGCCCAGCGTTTCTCCGGGTGACATTGGCGGCTAAGTGGGGCTCTTCAAGTCAACTGAGACAGCTAACAAGCTGCAAGGAATTACGAAAGCCCAGGGCTTTGGCGAGGATTCCGGGGCTTGCCTCGGAGCCTGGTAGTAAGAGTGCGTCCTTTCGCCGGCCCTTTACGAGCTCGTATCCCGCTAAGAATAAGCCGCGGTTGCAAAGATTATGATTGACCGCGGTGCCTGCCCACAGGTATCTTTAGAACGTTAAGCAATCCGATTTCACAGTTCTATGACATAGATTGCGGCCCCACGGCGATACCTGCTAAGGGGCTCACCAACCATCCGACGACCGATTATCGGGTCACAGACCCAGACCAGAGTACGAACATTGCGTAATTTCGGAGTCGTCCAGGCTTAGCTGCAAAGAGTCTGGAGGCGCCGTGCTGTCAAAGACTAGGGTGACAACCACTATGAAAAGGGGGTGGCCATGATTGTGCTTCAAGTCAACGGAAAGAAGTATAACGTCGATGTGCCGGGGGACACGCCATTACTTTGGGTTTTGCGCGACCACCTGAAGCTTACCGGCACGAAGTACGCCTGCGGCACAGGTGAATGTGGAAGTTGCACGGTTCATGTGGATGGTGAAGCTCGCCGGTCTTGCGTGACCCAAGTGGATGAAGTGAAGGGCAAGAAGATCACCACCATAGAGGGATTGCCCGAGAATCACCCGGTGAAGAAGGCCTGGATAAAGGAACAGGTCCCGCAGTGCGGTTACTGCCAGCCCGGAGTGATCATGCAAGTGGCGGCTTTGATGTCAAAGGACAAGAAGTCCGATGCTGCCTCAATCGTTGCAGCCATGGATGACGTCATCTGCCGGTGCGGCGCGTATCCACGGATCAAGCGAGGTATTCAAGCGGCCCTTGAGATCGCGAAGAAGGAGGGCAAGAGAGCATGAAACCCATAGCCCGTCGTGATTTCTTGAAAGGATCGTTGGCTGTTGCCGGCTTGACCATTGCGGCTTCCGTCACCCCGTTCGGGTACAGCATTGCCAATGCTTCGGAAAAGGGCAAAGGCGCGGCCGCGGGTTTTGAGCCCAACGTCTGGATTCAGATAACTCCTGACGACCTGGTTACGGTTACCATACCGAATTCCGAAATGGGCCAGGGGGTCAGAACTGCTCTCCCCATGATCGTAGCGGATGAGCTCGAAGCCAACTGGAATCGAGTCCGCGTGAAGCAAGCTCCGGGCGCCCCACAATTCAAAAACCCTCTTTTGGACAACCAGATTACCGTGGCCAGCGCCAGCGTAAGAGGCTTTTATGAGCCGCTGCGAGCCGCAGGCGCCGCAGGCCGAGCAATGCTCGTCACGGCCGCAGCCCAAACATGGAAAGTGCCTGAAGCAGAGTGCGAAGCATCAAACGGCGCGGTCGAACACAAAAAGAGCGGTCGCAAACTGACCTATGGCAAGCTGTGCCAGAAGGCTGCTCAGCTCCCGCTTCCGAAAGATCCGGTGCTCAAGAAGGAGGCTCAGTTCAGATACATCGGCAAGTCCATGCCTCGTGTGGACATTCCTGAGAAGGTTTCCGGCAAGGCGGTATTCGGTCTCGATGTTCAAGTGCCGGATATGCTGTATGCATCAATCGCCCGCCCGCCGGCGTATGGGGCTAAGCCGACTTCGTTCGATCAAAAAGCAGCGGAAGCGGTCAAAGGCGTTCGCAAGGTAGTCCCCACGCCTGAGAACATCATTGTGTGCGCGGATAATCCTGATGCCGCGTGGAAGGGTCGAAAGGCCCTGAAGGTCCAGTGGGGCCCGGGGTCTCATCCTGACCTGAACGACGAATCCATTGAGAAGCATTTCACAGAAGGCCTTGATAAGCCCGGCGCGGTTGTCGTGAAAACAGGCGACGCGACCAAAGCCTTGGGCGAAGCCGCGAAAAAGGTATCAGCAACGTACTATGTGCCCTTTGTCGCGCACGCCACAATGGAGCCCATGAACTGCACAGCCCACGTCAAAGAAGACCGCTGCGACGTATGGGCGCCGACTCAAGCTCAGTTGATCGCCAAGATGGTCGCGACCAATGTATCGGGTCTGCCTGCGGAGAAGGTTCACATCAATACGACTTATCTTGGCTGCGGCCTAGGCAGGCGTGCTACACCCGATTTCGTAGGGCAAGCGGTCGGAGCATCCAAGGCTGCTGGAAAGCCTGTCAAGGTCGTCTGGTCGCGGGAAGACGATATCAAGTACGATTTCTATCGGGGAGCTACATGCCAGAAGATTGAAGCAGGCCTCGACAGCAAAGGCCAGGTGGTGGGATGGTCCCATAAGGTCGCGTGTTCGTCGATCCTGAAGTTCTTGCGACCGCAGGCAATAAAGGACGGCGTTGACATGTACAGCCTCTGGGGGATATTCGACGCTCCCGGAGCCCCGTCATTGAGCAAAACCGCGTACGAAATCCCCAACTGGTATGTCGAACAGTATCTCTCCGATCTGCCCATCCCCTGCAATCCGTGGCGGTCGGTCCAGAACGGCCCGAACGCCTTTGTCATGGAGTGCTTTATGGACGAACTGGCCCAGGCCGCGGGCAAAGATCCCGTAGAGTTCCGTATGCATCTCCTTGCCAACAATAAGCGAGCCCAGCGAGTGCTGCAAACGGTTGCCGAGAAGGCAGGCTGGGGGAAGCAGGTCCCGAAGGGAAAAGGCCGAGGAATTGCCCAACACACCTGCTTCGGCACGTACACTGCTCAAGTGGCCGACATATCGGTCGATGAGAAGGACGGAAAGATCAAGGTCGACAAGATCGTCGCCGCGATCGACTGCGGACCTGTGGTGAATCCCGATCCTCTGGTCGCACAGATCGAAGGGGGCATAATCCTTGCCCTGAGCACCGCATTAAAGGAGCAGGTCCGGTTCGCCGATGGCGGCCCAAAATCGGCCTCGTTCGATGACTACAAGATCATACGAATGAGCGAAGTGCCGGAAATAGAAGTCCACGTGGTGAAAAGCACGGAAAAGATGGGAGGGATCGGCGAGCTGGGCGTGCCTGCCCTGGCTCCGGCTGTTGCCAATGCCCTGTTCAATGCTACAGGAGCGCGGGTCCGCCGTATACCGCTGACGCCCAAAATCGTGATGGAAGCCATAAAAGCCAAAGGAGCATGAAGCAGCACAACTTCTGACATTTTTGCGGCACGTAACTCGCCGGACAACCCGAACGTCCGACTTCAACTTCGGAGGGTTGGAGTCGGACACCACACCTACAGCAGCTCTGGAGTGTCATCTCGGACCAACTTGTGGGTGCTCCCGTGAGACGCGGGACTGGCTTGTCCAGCAGTGCGACCTCATTCCACGAAACTTTTTGGGGATTCCTATAGAGCAGCTGCCTACACAAACAGTGAGCGGGCCTTCCAGAATGGACTACGGATCGAGTCCCGGGTGGCCTCGAAGCCCTTCTCCGATGAGTCTGTTTCCTGTCATTCCAACTTAGGGAATCGAGTCCGACGCACCTTTCAATTGAGAAAACCAGCGAATATTCCAACCTGACCGCAGTGCGGGCAATTGCTACAACCTGAATGATAAAGTCGGATCCCTCTCGTTACACTCCTGCTAAGAGAAGGATGAGGATATGGATCATCTCGCCGCTGGAAAGTATTCTGGTCCATCCGTTTCTGGTGTCCCGTAGTTCCTTTGGGCTGCCACGAGGGCCAAACTATAGCATCAAGGCAATTCGTTGGCGGGGACATGACTTTGGGGACTGGGGCTTCTGAAGTCTCGAGATCCAGCCTCCGCGTGGGTAAGGCGATGCTGGTGTAGCTTTCACAAGAGGTTTTCGATGAAAATTCGACCTGTTCCCCTTATCGCAACACGGGGCCTCGGAATGCCCATAAGAGGGGGTGCGTCATGAAGCTAAACGCTCGATTCGCACTATTTATTAGCGTTCTGTGTCTGGGCTTCATTTATAGTCTGGGGACCAGCTTTGCTGACGACGTCCCATTGCCCTTGCGGGATTTCTTGCAACATCCTGAAGTGCTTGGGTATGGCCGAGCCGAAATTCTTATTCTGAATTTTTTCGCCACCGTGGTTATCGAATATCTCGTCATCTGTGCGTTCCTCGGGTGGCCAGAACAGGCCATGATAAAACTCATGTTTTGGGTTCCACTCGTTAACGTGATCACCAATCCTGCTGCGCAGATCGGGGCACTGTTCTTTGGCAAAGTGATGGACTCTGAGGCGTTAGCGTGGGTCATGGTATGTGTGGTAGAATTTGGAGTTGCAGCAGTAGAGTTCGGCCTATTAAGCCGTATATTTGGATATATGTATCGTCAAGGCGTACTCCATGAACCTCTCACTGCACGGCGCATCATTCTAATAGTTGCTGTGGCGAACATGGCAAGCTTCCTTTTGGGGTTCGTCGGTCTCCTTTCGCTTTTGATAGAAATGGATCCACGGTAGAGAAGGAATTCGATTCCAGCAACCTTTCAAGGAGAAAGAGATGTGAGGTGGACCCGTCTGTCAAGACATCCGAAGGCGATGACGTTTTCTACGGTAGCAGTGGAAATGACGCTCTTAGCGGGGTCCGAACGAATGAAAGCCTCTATGGCAGGCGAACAAGCGAGTATTCGCGAAATCGTGGGTTTTCTTGGTGGCTAGGCAAGTGTGTTGGTGCGCCCGAGACGACTCGAACGTCCGTCCTCAACATCCGGAGTGTCACGAGTTATGAGGATTGGCCAATACTGTCTGCTCGCTTGCCCTGACGCAAATCCGGTGGTACGATGGTTTTATGGAATATGAGTGGGATCGAGACAAGGCGGACAAGAACGTCCGAAAGCATGATGTGGACTTTGCCGATGCTGTAACCGCTTTGGAAGACGACAACGCTCTTACGGTGGAAGATCAAGATCCCGAGGAAGAGCGGTTTATTACAGTGGGGATGGACGCTCTGGGACGTCTCTTGGTAGTGACTTACACGTGGCGTGGAGAGCATGTCCGACTTATTTCGGCACGGAAGGCAACGCGTCGTGAGCGGAATCAATATGAAGGAAAGAACCAATGAAGAGAGAGTATGATTTCAGTCAGAGTAAGCGGGGCGCCGTGGTTCCAGTTCCCGCGGGCAAGACACGCGTCACCATTCCGCTCGATAACGATATCCTGCAATGGTTTCGCTCGCAGGTGCACGAAATGGGCGGCGGCAACTACCAGACTCTAATTAATGCTGCCCTACGTGAGCACATACGGCAGCGAGAGGAGTCCTTGGAAGAGACCCTGCGGCGAGTGATACGCGAAGAAATGCAGACACAAGCGTAATACCAGTTCTCCTTCAAACCGTGAAGATGACGTTGGGCTAAAAGCAGCACTGACCTGGGCACCAGGTCAGTGGCACCCACAGCCAATCAATATCGGCGCGGGAGTGCCACGGACCTGAGCTTTGGCAGGTCCGTGTCTGATTCGGCCAATTGTTCATTGCTTAGCAGCGCACCGGTATCAAGACATCCGGGGGCGATGACGTTTTCTATGGTAGCAGTGGAAATGACGCTCTTTGTGGGGTCCGAGCGAATGACAGCCTCTATGACAGGCGAACAAGCGAGTACCCGCGAAATCGTGGGTTTTCTTGGTGGCTAGGCAAGTGTGTTGGTGCGCCCGAGACGACTCGAACGTCCGACCTCAACGTTTTACGGTTGAAGTCGGACACCTTCCCTAAGCGATCTTCTTTACTTCCGTGCCTATCTCGTGAAGGAATTCCGGCGCAAAATCCGCACCATTCGGCCATTCTATCGTGTTGGTATTGGGATTGACGTAAACTTTCTTGAATAGATCGAGATCTCTCAGGGGTTCGAATATTTCTCCATACAATTCGTTTGCCAAATCCACTTCCCTGGCTGTGTCGTCACTAAATTCCAACCTGAGCCGGTAATCGCCCAAGTACGCGACTGTTGTAACGTGGAGAAACATGGTCATCCCATGCGGCAATGGAGGAAATTCTGGCGGATTGGCAGGTGTGCTGGTGCGCCCGAGACGACTCGAACGTCCGACCTCAACATCCGGAGTGTTGCGCTCTATCCTACTGAGCTACGGGCGCACGTTTCATACCGATGCGCGTTCAAGAAAGTACGACGGGGAAAACCTTTTTGTGAAGAAGTTTCCCCCATGCTTTACTTCTTTGAAAGCGCACTGGTATCAACTGTATCGGAACGGGAATGGGGTGTCAACGCCATTCACTGACGCTCAGGTTTCGCTGTTGCCTTTGCCGCCTGGACCAGCGGCAGCCTCACGGTAAAGGTAGTCCCTTCTCCGAGTTTGCTCTTCACTTCAATCTCGCCGCTGTGATTCTGCACAATTCCATAGCTGACCGCGAGTCCTAGGCCCATGCCGGTCCCTTCGGTGGAGTCCTTGGTGGTAAAGAACGGGTCAAAGATCTTGTCCAGGATGTTCTCGGGCATTCCTTTGCCGGTATCCTGGAAATCGACTTCAACCCAGTCGCCTTTCTTGCGAGTCTGCACCCTGAGCGTGCCATGACCGTTCATGGCATCGAGCCCGTTGAGGATGATGTTCATAAAGACCTGTTCCATTTGGCCCGGATCAAACACCACTTCAGGCACGTCCTTCCCGTATTCCTTCATGAGCTCTATGCCGAAGAACCGCTGCTGATGAACGATAATCTCCAGTGTCTGATCCAGAACGTTTTCGACTCTGCCGGGGCTTTTCTGCATAGGCGTCTCGCGAGAGAATTCCAGAATGCCTTGGACAATCTTGCGAATGCGCGTGGTCTCGCGAACAATAACTCCCAGATCCGCATGGGTCTGGCTATTTTCCGGGAAATTCCTCAGCAGGAGCGACGCGAAGGTCAAGACTCCGGTGAGAGGTTGATTAATTTCGTGGGCAATGCCTGCTGCCAGCTTGCCAAGTGACGATAGCTTCTCACTCCTCAGGAGCTGCTTTTCCAATGACAGCCGTTCACGTAGATCCGTGAAGATTCCCACGGATCCGCATTCTTGGCCGTCTTCGTACAGAATGGCCGCGGAGATGTAGACCGGGATTTCGCTGCCATGCTTGTCCAGAACTAATAGCTCTCTCTTCTTCAGGATGCCCGGGCCTCCGTATTCGTTGGAGCGCATGTCCTTCATAACTTTCTTGGCTTCTCCGGGCGGATACACCTGCTTGATGTTCAGCTTCCCGATTACTTCCGCTTTCGTATAGCCGAGCAGTTTCTCTGCGGCTGAATTGAAGATGATAATGTCACCCCCTCTTCGCACCGAGACAATGGCGTCGGGAGAATGCTCGATAAGGTTCTCGCGGAGTCGATACGAACGTTCCAGTTCCACATTGGCTTCCCGGACCAGCGTTTCTAGGTTCCGGGTGTATTGCTTGATCTTTCGCTTAAGCGCCAACTTCTCAGCAGAGCGTTTTAGGGCAAAGGAGAGCAGCTCGTCACTCACAGGCTTGGTCAGAAAATCCGAAGCATCCTTCCGGAGACACTCTATGGCCATTTCCATGTCGCCGTGACCGGTAATCATAATCACTTCTGCATCCGGGTCCTGGGTTCTCAAGCGTTCCAGAACTTCCAGGCCGTCCATTTCCGGCATCCGCACATCCACCAGAGTGATGTCCGGGGATTGTGTTTCGAAGGCCTTTAGACCTGCGGGGCCGTCTTCGGCCACCAGGACCTCGTACCCATCCAGCTCAAGTGACATCCGCATCATGTTGCGGATGCTTTCTTCGTCATCTATCACCAGTATCTTGGTCATTCTGCGTCTCCTGTGAGGGTTTCAGAGCCGGAAAGGCCAACCTGAACGTGGCCCCTCCATTCTCCTCTCCCAGCACATCTATGGTACCTCGATGCTCCTTGATAATGCCATAACTGATGGACAAGCCGATTCCCGTGCCGTCACCGATTGCTTTGCTTGTGAAGAAGGGCTCGAAAACCTTCTCCCTGAGCTCTCGCGGCACCCCTGGTCCGGTGTCGATCACGTCGACAACCACTCGGCCGTCCTTTTCATACCCTTTGACCGTCAAAATCTTCTCAACGGTCTTCCCTTCTGCGCGGGCCCTCTTTTCATGCTCCATCATCGCGTCTCGAGCATTGACGATCAGATTGATGAAGACCTGTTCCAGTCGATTTTCATTGCCCATGATCATGGGCAGCTTCGGGTCCAGCAGCACGTCGCATCTGATGCCCCGCTTACTTAACTGGCTGCCGAGAAGGGTGAATACACCGCGGATGGGCTTTTCAACGGAAATAGGGCGCGTCTGCTCGTCTACTTTTCGTCCGAACTCCCGCAGATGACTGATAATGCGCACAGCCCGGTCCACGTTGGTTCCCAATTCTTCCGCGGTTTGTTTGAGCTCGTCCGGCGTCAATTGCAGGCCCCGTCTGATGTTTTTCATGAGAAAATCAGCCGCAATCTTGATGACGTTGAGCGGTTGATTCAATTCATGGGCGACTCCTGTGGACATTTCGCCCAGGGTTGCCATTTTGCCTGCCTGAAGGAGCTTGGCTTCCTGCTGGAGCTTCTCCGTCACGTCCCAGACCGCGGCAATAATCGCGGGCCGGTCCCTGAATGTGCTCAGCCGCGCCTGGATGTTCACAAGAAACGAAGACCCATCCTTGCGCTGGTGCTGGAAGACTGGCGGTCGATTGCCTGCGCCGTGGGAAATGGCTCGGAGCGTCAACCTGCGCGGGAGCGCATGCTTCCCTTTGGTCTCGAAGACGGGCGGCCCATCCGTATCCGTGTGGGTAATAAGGTTCAGGATGACCTCGAAATCGTGGCGGTCCAGCGGGGCCGCGAGCTCGGAGAAGTTCTTACCGATCAGCTCCATGCGGGAATAGCGATACTCCTGCTCTGCCCGAGCGTTCATGTCCAGAATGGTCATCTCTTCTGCGTCGATGACGAACAGCGGTGAGGGCATATGATGGAAGAGAAATCGATACTTGGATTCGGATTCACGCAAGCACGCCTCTGAAGCTTTCAAATGAACGAGCATCCGGTTAAAGGAGCTGGTGAGCTGGCTGATCTCGTCGCCTCGACCGTCCAGATCGTCGTCTCCCCAGAGGTCCACATAGTCGTAACCGCGGTAACAGTCTTCCGAGATGTCCTTGCCTGCCTCCCGGCTAATCTCTTCAGCTCTCTTGGTAAGCTCCAGCAGCGGCGACGTGATCTTCTTGGAGATGATCTCCACGAAGAGCCAGCTCAATGCGATAACCACGAGGCTCGCAAGGAGGTGGATCACCTTGAGGCTGAAAACAATTTCGCTGTCACCGAGCTGCGGAAAGATAAGGAACTGCAACGTTCCGGCGATGATGATCACGCCGCCGGTCAGCACGATCAAGGTGCTGATAAGTATGCGGTTCTTAAACGAGAGGAGGAAGCCGTGCTTGGGCCGCAGGCGTTCGGGGAGCAGCTCTTCGATCCGGTTGAGCGTTTTGTGTAAAATGTCCGGTTTTTCGGACCTGATCGGGGATGTATCCTGGAACATCTTCGCACCCCCTTGGAGCTCAATCTTGTGGCCCGACCTCCCGTCGCTCATCTGTATTTTGTCGCCCGCCTCGGGCTTCAAGTCTTCTTACCGATTGAGGCCCTCCGGCAAATACTGAGCTGGCGGTCAGGCATCAAAGATAGCCATCCTTGTCGAAATAATCCCATAGGTCGTCGCGCAGCGCTTCATATTCGTCCTTTACATCTTCGTAGGAGCGGGCATTCTCAATGGCCATAGCTACCTGTTCGGCAAAACCCTGGAGGAACTTCCTTTCGTCGTCGGAAAACTCCCGCGGTTCCGCGCTATAAACCCGCAGAGCGCCAATGACCTTATTACGCACGATCAACGGCACGCTCAAGATCGACGCAATCCCCTCCCGTGCGGCTTCCCGCGGATACTGGACACGGGTGTCGGTTGCCGCATCCTGGACCCACACGTACTTGCCGCTCAGAATGGCTTCTCCTAGACTCTTGGAGCTGTCCAACGGTCCTTTTTCCACATAATTCTGGCTCAATCCGTGGTAGGCAAAGACGCGAAGTTTCTCGCGGTTCTTGTCCAGGAGGCTCAGCGAGCTTCCTTTGACCTTCATTACCTTCACCACCCCTTCGACAATAAGGTTTAGCACTTGCTTCAGGTTGAGGGTGGAAGAGATGGCGCTCTTGATTTCCTCGAATGTGTCTTCACGATATCGTCTTTCAAAGCGCTTCTTGCGGTTATCCATTACCTTGTCGACGAGGGCGGTGAGCTGATCGGGAGTGAAAGGCTTTCGCAGATAATCGACCGCTCCCATTTTCATGGCTTTCACCGCAGTGTCGATGGTGGGATACGCGGTAAGCATGATCATGGAGAGATCGGGGTCGATCTCCGAGAGGGCTTCCATGGCCTCCAATCCGCTCATGCCCGGCATTTTCAAATCGGTAATGAGCGCGTCCGTGCCCCCTTCTTTGAGGATTTCCATTGCCTGTTCCCCGCCGCGCGCGGTCCGCACTTCGTAGTCCTCACCCTCCAAAACACGGGAAACACTGTCCAGCACGATCTGCTCATCGTCCAGCACGAGAATCTTTCCCTTTTTTCCTGCCATCTTGTCACTCTCCTGAACGGCGAATTCGAACCCGTGACACTTAAAGCTCCTCCAGGTCAAACATGCAGATTCGATCCTGGGGAGACCATCGGACCGGTCTTCTTATCCTTTGTTTTGCTTGAACGCCTGGGGCACATCCTTCTTTAGTTGTTCGATGTCCCCGCGGAGTCTGTCATAGGCCATAGCGTTCTCGATCGCCTGGGCGCCATGATCCGCAAACTTGAGGAGGATGTCCATTTCGTCTTTATTGAACGAGCGCTTTTCCGCAATGTATATGCGCAGCAGGCCTACCACCGTATCGTGAACCTTTAGTGGAACGGTCATCATGGCCACGATGCCCTCTTTGCGGGCTTCCTGCGGGTACTGCAGCTTGGTGTCAAATTCGGAATCCTCGATGCGAATGGGGCCTTCTGCCTTCATGGCTTCAGGCAGGCTCATCACGGGGTCGAGGGTGCCTTTCGCGAGGTACTCGTCACTGAGCCCTTTCGATGCTGCCAGTTCCAAACGCCCCTGTTTCTTGCTGTACGTATAGAGGCAGCACCCCTTCACCTTGAGCAGGCGCACCACGCTCAGGGATATAAGCCCGAGCACTTCCTTCAGGTCGAGGCTCGAAGCAATGGCCTTCTCCGCCTGGGCATAGGTCTCTTCGATCTCTCGATCACGCCGTGCTTTGTATGTTTTGGCGAGGGCTTTTTGCGTTACATCGATCAGCTCTTCGGGCGTGAAAGGCTTGGGCAAATAATCAAGCGCTCCGAGCTTCATGGATTCCACCGCGGACTCCACGGTTGCAAATCCCGTGAACATGACCACTCCGCAGTGAGGGTGATCCCGCGCTACGGCTTCCACGGCCTTCATGCCGCTTTGGTCGGGCATCATCAGGTCGGTGAGCACGAGGTCGTAGGACCGACTTGCCAGCTTCTCAATCGCTTCTGCAACGCGAAAGGCCCCGTCTACTTTGTAGCCTTCGCTTTCGAGGATTCTCCGGACGCTGTCATGAACAATCTGTTCATCGTCAATCAAGAGTATCGCGGCCTTGGGTTTTTCCGGCGCGGCCATTCCAACCTCCTTATCTATGGTTCAATCTTAATTGCATACCTGGGGTCCAGCTCCCGAACGATCACGAGGGCTGATTCCCGTTTGCCTTTTGAAGAATCAGCTCCCGGAACTCCGGGCGGCAGGAGAGAGCTTCACCCTGCACACTGTGGTGTTCTCCTGGTACAAGTTATAGACACCCAACCCCGGGAAATTGGATATCGCAAAGACCATCCCGCGCTGCACAGCGTCAGAGATCCGCACAGGAGCCACAAACGAGCCGCCGGGTGATGAAACCTCCACGCGGTCGCCCTCAGTCACATGGAGCTGCCGCGCGTCCTCTAGGTTTATCTCCACATATCCTTCAGGGCATAGTTCACGCAAGTGCTTGGATCTCGTGGACGTGGCGCCGAATTGATACATGGAGCGCCCCACCATCATCTCAAACGGATACTCCGCGGCATCGAGCGGTGTTGGCTTTTCCCATGTGCGCACAGGGGCGAACGCGTACGCTCTCCCGCCTCTGGCCCGTTCGGACGTCGCGGCCGGCGGCTGGAGAATTATTCCGTCGCCGTCGAGGTCGCGCCATCGGAGACCCCGCAAGAACGGTATGGTCAGGGCCATTTCCCTGAAGATGTCCCGAGAGCTGAAGTAGCCCATCGGCCGACCCATTGCCGTAGCCACGGCCTCCAGAGCGCCCCAGTCGGGCCTGGCTTCTCCAGGCGGAGGCAATACCCGGTTGAGCTTTTGGATCCGGTGCTCGATATTGGTGAATGTCCCTTCTTTCTCCGCAAAGGATGAGGCGGGGAAGACGCAGTGAGCCTTCTCCGCGGTCGGGCTCAGAAAGAGATCCTGCACCACCAGCAGCTCGGCCTTATCGAATGCTGCTGCCAACCGGCTCGAATACGGGTAGTCCGTCAACGGGTCCGCGCCGGCCACATACAGCGCCCGGACACTGCCCGATTCCAGTCCCCGAATCATCTCGGTGACTGTCAGACCTTTCGAGTACGGCAGATCCCGCCGCCAGACGCCCTCGAACAGATCTCTCGCCTCGGCCAGGGACTGATACCCCGGCACGTACTCGGGCATAATGCCCGCATCGCAGAGCCCGACGATGTTTCCCTTCTCAAAGATCGGATAGAGCCCTGCGTTCGGTCGCCCGACATTGCCGGTGAGCAGCGCGAGATTGGCAAGATTCATCACGCATTGGAGGCCGTTTTCCTGCTGGATCACATCCCCACCGAATATGATCACGGCCTCGGACGCCTCCGCGAACAGCCGAGCCGCTTGCTCCAGGCTCTCTCGCGAAACACCCGTCCTCTTCAAAATGCCTGCAAGAGATATCTTGTCAAGCAGGTTTTTCATGGGAATGAAGTTGCTTGTCTTGGCATGGATGAACTTCTTGTCCCAGATATCCAATTCCAGGATCACTTTCATGATCCCCAGAATCAAGTCACTCTCAGAGTACGGTCGCATCCTGAGCCTTACCATAGCGAAGGGGTCAAGGCTGGTAGCCCGTGAATTAGCGACGATCACCTTGCTATCGTACCGTCGGGCCGCACTCTTGATTTTCCATCCAAGCGCAGGGGTCTCTTCCAGGGGATCGATGCCCACCACGAAGATGGCGCCGGTGGTGAGGAGCTCTTCAAGGGTATTAGTTGCGCCTCGCACACCAAGGGTGAGCTCCAGGGCGCGTTGAACCCTGAGGAAGCTGAACCGGGCTTCGCTGTCCACGTTGTGCGTCCCAATCACTCCCCTGAAGAACTTTTGAAACGCGTAGCAATCTTCATTGGTTAGCCGTGGGGACGCCAGACCTGCCACACTCTCGGGACCGGACTCGTTGATAATGAAGCGCAACTTCCCTGCCACAAAATCAACCGCTTCATCCCACGTGGCCGGTTGCAGCTTGCCGTCTTTGCGGAGCAGCGGGGTTAGCAGCCGCTCTTCGCTCTGCACAAAGTCAAATCCGAAGCGGCCGCCCACGCAGAGTGTGCCTCGATTGTGGGTGTCCAGGTCGGTGGTGATCCTGAAAATGCGCTGGTCCTTGACGTTAGCTTCCATGCGGCAGCCTGCCGAGCAGAGCGGGCAGACGGTAGCCACTTTGGTGAATTCCCACGATCGGGCCCATCGCTTGAAGACTTTGTTGGACATGGCTCCTGTGGGGCACGCTTCCACACATTCCCCACAGAAATCACACGACAGCACCTCGCCGTCACATGTGTCGATACGCGCGTCGTACCCCGCGCCTCGGAGTCTCAGGGCGCTCGCGCCTATGTCCTCGTGGCAAACCTTCACACATCGGAGACACGTGATGCAAAGGTTCGGATTATATTCAATCAGCGGCCAGGTTCTGATTGGCGGCTCGTTGCGGGGCGTCAGCGGAAAGTCTGTGCCGTAAATTCCCAGGCGGTACGTAATATTCTGAATGTCACACTCGCCTCCAGCCGGACAGGTGGGACACTCCAGGGGATGGTCCATGAGGATCAGCTTCATGACTTCTTCCCTCATGGTCCGAACCCGCGGCGTGTCGGTGAGTACGCGCATCCCGTCCAGCGCCACCGTGTTACATGCGGTGACCGGCCTCTCCATGCCCTCTACTTCCACCACGCACATGCGGCAGGAGTCCGATGGCGAGATTTTCGGATAATAGCAGAGGGTTGGTATCCAGATTCCGGCCTTGGATGCGGCTTCCAGGATAGTGGCGCCGTCCGCGGCGTTCACCTCTACGCCATCAATGGTTACATTGGGCATGCTTTCGCCTTCCGGGGAATAATCTGTCCGAGCACAAAATCCTGCTGATACAACAACGTTACCCGACACGTATGCCGGCCATGCCTAGCTTCCGGACCAGGAGACGACCGTGTGTCGCCTCGATCGGAGAGACTCTGGCCGGCTCACCGGTGGACCGCGGGGTAGAGACCACAGGTCCGCCGGACCAGATGCTGTGCTGGTCTAGTGCCGCCGCTAGGAACCGACTGCACTCCGCTCTTCTTGCTTCATCGCGGCCAGGACCAGATGGAAGCAGCGGAGACATCGGCTCGATTCAATATAAGAACTGTACTGGCTTAATCCTGATTCAACCTCTTCAAACGTGCTCAATCGCTCGCGCATGTCCAATTTCTTCTGAATATCTTTCCCACCCACGCGGGTTTCAGGCCTGGGTGTTACCAGGATATCGGTCTGTTTTTCCACAGCCTTGAGTATTTCGTCCATCTGTTGATCGGGGAGGGGCTCGCACATACCGGTAGCGAGGTAAACATGAATCATTCTGGCAGCAAGTTTGCCGCCTGCAACACCATGCACCACCGTCAGAGGGCCGCTCACCGCGTCTCCGCCCGCGAAGACTCCCGGCCGACTGGTCATCATCGTGTACTTGTCCACTTTGATCGTTCCCTGGCGGGTTATCTCGATCGCATCCCCCTGCGAGAGAAAGCTCAACTCAGCTTTCTGGCCGATGGCCGGGATGAGGGTGTCGGCTTCCATATCGAATTCCGAACCTTCAACGGGCACCGGCCTCCTTCGGCCGGACCCGTCGGGCTCGCCCAGTTCCATTTTGATGCACCGCAGGCCCGTCATCCGACCATCGCTCCAGAGGATTTCCACGGGCTGGGTTAGGAAATGGAATATCGCTCCTTCTTCCATGGCATCTTCCACTTCCCTGGGGTCCGAGGGCATCTGCTTCTCGGTGCGGCGATAGACCACGTGTACTTCGGCCGAACCAAGCCGCAAACAGGTGCGCGCACAGTCAATCGCTGTATTACCGCCGCCCACGATGATCACCTTTTCGCCCACTGTTACGTTCAGGCCCAAGTTCAGTGCTCTCAGGAAATCTATCCCGCCCGCGAAGACCCCCTGGATTACCTCGTTCTCACCCTTGATCCCCAGCGGAACGGACTTGTGAGAGCCGATACCCAGGAATACCGCCTTGAACCCTTGCTCGAACAGGCCCTGGAGGGTGATGTCCCGTCCCAAGACAACCCCGTCGCGGAGTTCCACTCCAAGGTCACGGATCACGCTTATCTCTCTCGCGAGCACTTCCCGTGGCTGACGATACGGAGGTATTCCCACGCCCACCATGCCGCCCGGCACCGGAAGAGCTTCGAACATCGTCACCGGGTGCCCGAGTCGGTTCAGATAATACGCGGCAGCCAAGCCTGCGGGGCCGGCTCCCACCACGGCCACCGGAGGCTCGGTCAGTTGCAGCTTCTCCAACGGGGCAGGAAGGTTGTGGAACATCTCGTAGTCCGCAGGCACGCGTTTGAGCACCTTAATCGGAATGGGCGGCTTGCCCATGTTCGCGAGGGTGCACGCGCGTTCGCACGGAGCGGGGCAGACTCGACCGGTAACTCCCGCAAGAGGCATCTCTCTGCGGATCGTGCTAAGGGCCTGGGCGTATCGCGTCTCTTGAAGGAGCTCGATGTACGTGGGTATTTCAATATGACAGGGGCAGGTAGTCATACAGGGGGCCGAGATTTTGGCCATGTATGAAAGGTTCTGCTCTGGCAAGCCGGAGGCAATTGCATCGACAAAGTGCTGTCGGAAGTGGCGCAGGCCGTCTTTGACCAGCTCACCCGAACTCTGGCACACCGAGCATTTTGCCACGTCGTCCAGGATTGTACCGACCCGCTCCAGCAGTGCGAGGTCCGATTCTTGGCCTTCTCCCCGCGCGATCTTGTCCAGCACGATCTGAAGCATCTTCGTGCCTTTGATACCGGTCAAGCATTTGCCGCAACAGTACCGGGCCTGGATCTGGTTCACGTATTCACGGATGAGCTGGACGAAATTGAAACCCTCGTCAAATACGAGGAAACCTTTACCGGAGAGCACTGCAACCACATTGGCGGGGAAATCCCTGACAAATGGGAACATCTCCAGGGCCGCGTCTTGAGACGGGCCCGCGTCTGCGCGGAAGTCCGCGCACGTCTCCCCCCAACGCGCGAAAACCAGCGGGTTCATGCCTCCTCCTTCCGGCATCTCGTGTCCTGTCTGCCAACTGAGCAGTTTGAAACAGAACAGCAATACCAGCGCATGATTAGCTGGTTAGGGACTAAGATTTGTGACGATCAGTTGCGAGACAAGACACTGGGCTACGTACCATTATAAAACAAATATCCTTGACATGGGAACTCAAGAAATGCTCTTTCAGCGACTTTGCGGAGCATTCCGCGAAACCGTGAGAGTCAGGCGCTCACAGCTCTGATCAGGAGCCGTGTTCCCTGCAACCTTGCCGATTACGTTGACAAATACTGACTCTTGGGGTAACTTATGTTTATTATAAGTGAATTGTTATTCGGGCCCCCAAAAGGGTCTCTTCATTCAGGCCAGGGAGTCGCTTTCCCGGGAGGCGGCTGAATGAAAGCGTTGTTGCGCGTACCGACTGCTCTCTCAATGATACTGTTCATGTCGGCCGGTTTTCTCCAGAGCGCGAAAGCCGCTCCGCCGGTATCCGGTGTGCCCGGGTTCTCCTCACTGTCCACCTTTGTCGGATCTCTTGAAAAACAGAACCTGACGCCCCCCCGTGCCCCAAACGGCGAGCCCCTTAATTTCCACACCGGTTGGATGGCCACCAAGAAAGGTGGTGTTTTCCTCAATTCCGACGGAACGCGCGTCGGTGTGGAGCATGGTAAGGGCTTGAGAGAAGCTTTTCCGGTCCAAGGCCTCTGGTCCGGTCTGTCGAGAATCTACTCGCTGGCCCCGGATCTGAAAGCGCTTTTCGAGGCTTCAATACTCATTCCTTCCAGATCCAAACAGCCTGAAGTTTTGCCCACACCCCATGAATTGCGCTCGCCCCCCGAATTCGTCGGCGGCGTCACCGTAGACAAACGCTTCTAGCAGCTCGCGGAGAGTAAGAGATTTGGGAAACCGGTTGGGGAGGGCCCTTTTTGTTCGGCCCTCCCCTGGCCCCTCTCCAAGAACTCTTATCCTCTACCACTGTCGGAATCCCTCGCAGCGCTGCGGCCAACCAGAGATCCATCGCGACAATTCGTTTTCACCACGTACGAGTGCTCGCGGCGGCGGGATGGGAATCTCTTGAACGGAGGTCCGACGGCCTTGCGTCGTCCGTAGTGAAGGAGATCCTCATCCTGCCGGCACCTCGAAAGATAGATCAGGTCCCCTAACTCTTGTTCTCGAAGAACTCCCTGGGGCCACCCACATTGATGAACTGAGAATTAAAATTCCGATAGAGCGCGTGGTAATTCTCGATCCGATGCCATTTCTTGAGGTACCCGGGCGGGAGGTCATCCCGTTCTTCGACCCGCGCCCAGCCCCCAGGAACCGGATACGCATAATAGGGAAGATGTTTCGGTATGCCCCTGATGCAGATCACTTGAGGAATGACCCATTCACGATAGGCCATATACACCCGGTGCATCCCATCATTGACAATAAGATGAACACTCCCGTCCCGTTCAATGGACTCTTCCACCACCGGCGGAAGCAGGTCCACCGGCTCGTCCACCCCCTCCAGCGTGAGGCGCAGGAAGCCATTGAGCTCAAACACGTCCACGCCATGCTCTTCCAGGGCCCACTTCAACTCCCGCACCTTCTTTAGTTCCGAGCGGAGTATGTAGTTTTGCGGTGGTGAGAGACGGTCTACAGCAATCTTCTCCAGCGATATGAAAGCTTTCTCATACACCGTCACGTCCGGGGCCTTCAGCATAGTGACCCCGCGCAGCTTCTCAATGAGAAGCTCCTCGGGAAACCTCTGTACATGGCTGATCTTCATACCCACTCCATAGAAATATTTTCATGAGACGAGCTTCGATGATTAAGAAGCCGCCACAAATCATAAAGTTCTCAGCTTCTGCGAGGACTCCGGGAGCTTCGGCCTACCCCGGGGGCGAATCCGGGATGAATTTCTTGAGCTCTTCCAAATCCAGCTTGTCCGGTTCGTGTGGCGATGTGGCCGGAATTGCCCGCGCTGACGAACCCTTCAAAACCTCTATGACCATGTCCAGCGCTTCGGGCGAAATCTTCACCTGCTGGAAGACCTCCACATTGCCGTCTGTCTGCATGATGCTGCGCCAGTACTCATCGAATTCCCTGTTCTTCGAATCGTACGCCTCTTCGAAGTAGATTTCACGAATCCCCGCCTGAATCAGTTGCTTGTAACACCAATTGCACGGTTCAAGCGTGCAATAGAGCACCGATCCTTCAAGAGGAATGCCGAACCGCGCGGCTTGATCCACCGCGTTCACTTCAGCGTGACTGGAAATACAGTAATTGTACTTCTCCGCGTCATGGGCGCCTATGGAACGCCTCAAACAGAAGTCTGGGCCGCGATCGATGCAGTGCGGCGCGCCATGGACCGCTCCATTGTAACCTGTGGCGAGAATTCGATTGTGCCGGACGATCACCGCGCCGATCTTCCTCACGTTGCACGTGGATCGCACACTCACTAGCTTTGCCAGCAGCATGAAGTACTCATGCCATATCGGTCTGTTCATTCTTGGTCGTCCTCTCGATCCTCGCCCATCTCTCAATCCGGAAATGGTTGGACCAGGTTCCTGATCCTACCCGATTCCCAATCCTCCATGAATTGCTCGCCCAGCACCGCACTCTTCTCAGAGGCTTCATCCCACCTTCGGATACGTTCCCCGGGATTATCAACGAAATCTATGAAATCCTGACGATCCGGGAGCCTGCCATCAGGCAACAGACGGAGGAATTCCTCCGTTGGATACACCTGAAGCACATTGTCAAGCGAACCACGTGGTGGTCTGCGCCACGTCAGCTTCTTATCGAGCCACCCGGGGACAATCCGCTCCTGATAGTGAAAGAAGAGCGTGATTGACCCGGATCCGGGGCAGTAATCCTGATTCAACTGATAGTCGATCAGACCTCCATCTCGATACACCCCGCGAGGAGCGCCAGGAATGTCCGGAACTCCGGTCATGATATACGGGAGCGATCCCGTCGCAAGGGCAGCCGGCCGAATATTCTCGCTCGTCAGCTTCACCGCGCGACCCCTAAAGGAGTTTTCCACGTACTTCGGCATCGACCGACCGGAATAGAAGACTACCCGCTCATAGAAGACTTCCATTCCTCGCGGTGAAACAGTGTTCATCGCGGCACACGCAAGCAAGGCCGCAGCCTGCCATTTGCCGTTCTTGCTGGCAGCCGGCCCTCTGCTCCGCACCGTTTGAATGCCTAAGTCGTAGACTGGGTGATCGAGAATGAACTCGACCTGATCGTTGGGGAGGAACCGGTCCACGTTGTCGCAAAACGCAGCCGAGACCGTCTCGGGCGTGTCCGCGGCGGTAAAGGTGCTCCTGGAATAGCCCAGCCTCAGCCTCTCGTACGCTTCCAGCGGGTCTCGGCACGCTATGGTCAGACACCTCCAGGCCCCGGCAGACGACCCCACCAGAAGAACGCGGCCTCCCCCTTTTTGGAGAAAGCCCCTCCGGATCACCGCTGTGTCGAATCCCACGCACACGAACCACTTGGGACCCCCCGCTGCGGCCGCGAAGACCTTGATGCGCCGCGGAGCGAGCCCTTCTTCGCGAATTATGTTGAGAACTTCAGGTCCTGCTCTATATGCCAGATATCTCTTCATGATCAAGAGAAAATACCATCGCGAAGGCCCGAAGCCAAGGGGGTTTGTCCGGTCCCTCGTGGGTCTATGCAAGGCCGGACGCTCTCTCCAGGAGGAGCTTCGCGCTTTCCCTCTGAATAATGATTCAGAGAGCCGCAAAGTGCGGCGACGCACAGCCGTCGCGAGGCCCGCCGCACATCAGTGGGCATGTCAATAGGTTACGAAAGCTTCCTTTTTCATATCTCGATTTTGGGGCAGCTTTTTTGTCCAACAAGATGGTTTCAATAGTATTTTTTTCTTGACATGGAACGACAGATGAGTAATTGAGCCATTCAAGGGATTTAACTGGGAGGGAAGAGTATGTTGAGAAGCATCTTCCTTAAATTCCCATTATAACATGACTTTGGTCAAATCGTAACCGAGGGGGATCCGAAGAGCTGGACGGATCGCACGGCCCCGTCGAGTACGCGTTGGCGTGCCCAAGGCCCTGAATCCTCTCGGTGCTACGGTGTGCCCTCTTTTCCCATGCCGGGGGGTTGACCTGCCCCGGCCGGGGTCACGTACGCGCTCCAACGCGCGCGCCACGACCACCGAGAGGAGGAGGGGAGGGACACCTTTGTCTTTTTTTTGTGAGCATGTTTTGTGTATTCAGGTTATTGGTCGATTAATTGAATGTGTTACTAGAATGTTTATTGTCAACATTGTTAATTTGTTATTTAAGAAATACAACAGCAAGTATTTTCTCGAAACGACATCAAAATTAGCGGTATTTTGGATCTTTTTTGCTTGACAAGATTCTGCAATTTATATTTAAGCGATACCAGTTAGTTCGAGCTGGGAGGGAAGGTTGATGAGACGCAACCTTTGTAAGGTCTTGGTTTGCCTCGCACTTGTATTGGCCGCACTTACGGCGGCACACGCCAGAGACCATACTTTCATCCGCGTTAATGTCGATCCGCAGCAGGCATCACTCTTCAAGGCGCAGGAACCGTTACGCGGCACTGGGAATGCAAGTTCGTCACTATTGCCGAGTCTGGTGGATTCGGATGCGACATTTGAGCCTGCGTCGGCTCGTGTTCCGCGGCTTTCCGGGTCTCGGGCCCATTACTCAAGTCCACGACCCATCGTGAAGTGCAAGGGCCCTGTCTGCCCCCTACCGGTACCGGTGTGTGCGCCACCGCCACCGCCGTGCAAGCTTCCCCGTCGAATGTGCGGTCAGTTTGAGTTGGCAACCCAGGTGTTCTTCGCGCGGACCAAGGGAACGGTGAGGTACCCTGCTGTAGTGCTTGGTTTTCCTGCGACGGAAATCGATCTGAACAACGATCTGGGGTTTCCCGAGCACGCCACCGTGCTGGAGTATTCAGCCCGGTATCAGTTCCGCCCCAACTGGGCTTTCTTTTATTCGATCATGCCGTTTGACGAGACGAGCAACAAGACCATCGAGAACTCTATTTACTTTGGCGGTCAGTTCATTCCCACAGGTTGTTTTACCGCGAACAAATGGCAGTTCGTCTATCAACGAGTGGGGATGCTCTATTCGCCGATTCAGACCTGCTCATCGTCGCTCTCGATCACTGGCGGGTGGCTGTATAACGATTCTCGGGTAAGTGTGAACAGTGCCGTGTGCGGCGGGACCGGTAATCAGGCGGACCGCACGCGCAATATGGTGGTTACTGGGGTCGAGCTGCAAAAATGTATCAAGACCATGTGCAATCAAGCGACTTTCTCCTGTGACGATCAGATAAGCCTTGGTTGGGGTGATGGTTCGTTCATGCTTGATTTGCAGGTCGGGTTTCGGTTCACCGTTCCTATGAATTGCGGTCGTTGGGGCTACGCGAAAGGTGGGTATCGGCTGCTTCAGTTTAACGAGAGTCGGGACGATCTGAAGCTTGACTTCTCGCTTGAGGGAGGTTTCGTAGAAGCAGGCCTGATCTTCTGATCAGGGGAAAGATATGTGAATGGCGCCGGACTGAATGTCCAACACCATACGTCGCCTTATCAAGTCCCTCCTTCACTGAATGTCCACAGGTTGAAAGGGCTTGAGAAGCGACCCTCCTCCGGCGCCATTCCTTTTTTTCAAAAAACGAAAAGCCCGGCAACGGCTGGGATAGCCGCCCCTTTCAGGGCTTTTCAAGGAAAACGAAAGGGTATGTTGAGAAGCGACCCTCGTTTATCACATTTTTGATCTCGTGCAACAATTTTTTCATCGAAATTGCAACTTTTTCTGTATTCTTTTAATTGGTTAGCCACACCATGTGGTTGTATCGTTGAGTGAATGTGTTGTTTGATGTTTTGTGTGCATCTGCTTGTTTGTACTAATTCCGTCCGTTCGTCTTCGCATCACATCACGCCCCCGGCGGTCTGCTCCTCCTCTTCATCGGTTGCCCCACCTCTTCCGCGATTGACCTGATGAGTTTCAATTCGCTAAACTAACCGTATCAATCAGTTTTTGCCTGGGGGGTGAAACCATGTCGCGCGGGAGCCTTCACTGCTTGTTGACATTTCTCTTCGCCGTGGGTTTGACTGCCGCGTTCCCGGCCCCGACTCTCGGGGAGGAGATCGCCGCTCAGGGGGTACCGTATGTTGTTCAACGGGCACAATTGGACTGAGGTCTGACATCCCGAGCCATGGTACTTGGCTCATTTGTACAAGGCCTTACCTATCCCAAGTCGGTGTACTACTCCACGACTCCCTACGGTTTCTTCTACATTCGACATGCCTTGGCAATGCCACAGCGCTTCTGGCTCGAAGACGACGACAAGTGGCTAGCAAGTCTGTTCGGCCTGACGTACGAGAAGAAAGGTCCGCGTACTGACTTGGCAGGGGCCGCTGCGTGGGAAGAGTACGTGCTGCGCATGGAAGCCTATTTGAAGAAAGGTTCGCCGGTCCAGACTTTCTTAGGATGGAATCCACAGAGAGAAGACGAGGCTCGTGGCGAGATCGTTACTCCCAGAGGGCTCAGGGCATTCTGGTGGGAAGGGCTGACAAAGAGGTTTCGGCCCGACATGCACTCATTCGTTGTGGTGGGTCTGGACAGGGCCGGCGGCAGCGTTCGTATGAACCTTCCCGCGGCAGGATGGTCCGGGCATGAAAAGAATATGAGTCGTCCCCTGAGCTTCTTGCAGAGAGTAACCGAGGGCCTTCGGCCGGAATTCAAGTACGTAACCGTTGCATACTTGAAGACTTCATCGCCTGCACGAGACGAGGCCACTATTGAAAAGCTCGTCCTCCAGAGGGCTCGCAAGAAGGTGGCCGGGGACCCCGCGGCTTATCACCAGGATCGACCTGAGCGCCATCTTTATGGGCTTCCTGCGCTTCGAGCGTTCCGCGACGATCTCGAGCCCCTGGCCTTCTTCAAGATTCTAGACGAGAGGGAAAAACGACAGAACATCAGTCCCCTTGAAGTGTTGGTGCTGATTAAGCTCGCGTTATATCAACAAGCTTTCATGACGTCTCTCGCGTCCGAGTACTTGGAACAGCAAAGGATGATCGATGAATGGGAATGGCTCAGCACTCTGAGCCTCCTATACCGCAAATTGTACATAGCCCACCTGAAGCTTGTTCAGGTAGTTCGAGAGAATGACAATAAGAAGGCGTGGCACAAGAAGGGCGAGCCTGTGTTGGGGGAAATGAGGCGAACCGTTGACGAGATGATAGCGCATTTCGAGAAATATCTTCGTTTACGTTCTTCGACCAGGATCTCGTTGTTGCCGGAAAACTAATCAGATAAGGGTATTTACAATCATTTCCGCATGTGATATATTCACTTCGGGTTGACCGGACCCCCTGTCCGCCCGAGTGACACAGATGAGGAGGCTGAAAATGGCCTTGAACCCCAACGATTCGCAAAGGCAACCGCTCAGATCCGGCGGTCAGATGACGCCCGGATGGACGACAATTCACTCATGGGTTTTCCTCGGTATTGTGGCGATTGGCTTTTTGCTGATTCTCGTCCAGAATCGTTATTCATATCTTATGCCTCCAGGCGCGGGCACAGCATATCGGGTCAGCAAGATTTTCGGGTCCATTGAAGAGTTCAACCCTTCGGCGGGGTGGATTTCCGCTCAGCTTGGGGCTCGGGTTTCACCGCAAGCATCGGTTATGCCCGAAGCTCAGCCTTTCGAGTCTCAGGCTGTCCCCATGCGTGTTCCTGCCGGCACCAAACCCGAAGTAGCGCCTCCCCAGAGAAAAGCTGAGGTTGCCCCAGCGCCGCCGGAAAGGGCAGAACCCGCTGTCAAGGAACAGACCCTGCCCCCACCGCGTCCTAAAGAGACAGCGAAACCCGAACCGGCCGCGGCTAAGGAAGAGCAGTACCAGCTCTTTAGGAAGAAGTTCCCGGATTACGGTGAGGCCGAGTTCCAGCTCGCGCGCGAGGATCTGTTTCCTGACTGGCGCAAGCGTGTAGCTCCGCGGGGCACCTGGCCTCAGTTTGTTGAGGTGTATAAGGAATTCGTGGATTGGTGGGTGGATCAGGGTTCGCCGGCCGATTCAGGGTTCAAGCTGTGGCAGGACTTCTTGGTGGCCACCGGTAAGGTAAAATAATTCCTGCTATTACTGAAGCCTTCTCTGTCATTGCGAGGAGATTGACGATGGGACCGGCATCTTGCCGGTCATCCTTCCAATAGACAGGCTGGAAGCCTGTACCACCGTTCACTTCTCGCAATGACACGTTTAGGCCTGTTAATTTCTGAGCATTTCCATCACCTTCTTGGCAATCGCTGTAGATCCTGCGAACGTTTCTACACTTTAACGACTGCGAAGATCATTCTTCCTGCCGTTGTTTGAAGCACGCTGGTCACCGTCACCTCAATTGTCCGCCCCATGAACCTCCGTCCGTTGTCGATCACCACCATAGTCCCGTCGTCCAGATATGCCACTCCTTGGCCTGGTTCTTTCCCTTCTTTGATGACTTGCACCTTCATATTCTCGCCGGGGAGCACGATCGGTTTGAGGGCATTGGCCAACTGATTGACGTTGAGCACCTTGATAGAGTGTACTTCCGCTACCTTATTGAGATTAAAATCATTGGTGAGTAAAGCGTGACCGGTTTCTTTGGCCAGTGCGATCAGTTTTTGGTCCACGTCCTTCATAGAAGGATAATCTTTGCTCTCGATGATGATTCCCACCGAAGACTGCTTTTGCATCTTGTTGAGTATGTCCAGGCCCCGGCGACCTCGGGTCCGTTTGGTGGATTCGGAGGAATCCGCGATGGTCTGGAGCTCTTGCAAGACAAACTGCGGAATGATCAAGTCCCCGCTGAGAAATCCTGTTTCGCATACGTCTGCGATGCGCCCATCAATGATAACGGACGTATCCAATATGCCCACAACAGCCCCTGCGGTCGGTGCAGCCCCCTCGCCGCGTCGCCGGAATTGTCTGCCCGCGGCGGCTCCCAGTTGTATGCCGATGAGCGCGAAAAGGATCATCAAGAAGCTGTACGCGGCAGCCGAGACCTCCGGGCTTGACACAAATTGGGAAACGCCAGTGAAGAGCAGCAAACCCAGGATGATGCCCCAGACAACGCCGATGGCCCCTCCGAGCAAGCTCGCTCCGTCCATGCGCACCCATGTGCGCATCAGCATGAGCACGAATATCCCCAGCCCTACGCCAATCCCCAGAAGCGCATAAAGGCCGGCGCCTTCGCCCCATCCGAAGAGCCCCAACAAACCGCCGAAGACCGTACATGAGACGAGTATGAGAACGGAAATAATTTTGCTCTGCATCCGACCGGGTCCTTTCACGGAAGAAAAGGAGCGCGGGACTGACGATTTGATTTCTTATTTGTCCGGGGGAGGCTGGTTGCCGGGATTGAATATCTTGTTGATGGTGCGCTCTATCTCGCCTTCATCGATTCTTTTCGCGATAGAGAGCTCTTTAATAAGCAGATTCTTGGCTTGGTCGAAGAGGCGTCTCTCTCCGTGGGAGAGGTCTTTGCTCTGTTTAAGAATGCTCAGGTCTCTGAAAACTTCCGCGGCTTGGAAGATGCTGCCGCTCCGCATCTTCTCCTGGTATTCGCGATGCCTGCGGTTCCAGGTCTGAGCCGTGGTGCGGCCCTCCCTGTTCTTCAATATGTCAATGACCTTCGGGTATTCTGTTTCATTAATGATGTGGCGGACGCCGTTGGCCTCCACCTTGTCCACCGGCAGTTTAATCACGGGTCTTCGGGGCGTCTTGATTTCTGTTTCAAGGATGTAACAGAGCTGGTCGGCTCCCCCAATCTTTTCCATCCGTATGTCGGTAACCCGCGCGACACCTTGGATCGGATACACAACGACATCCCCGACCTTGAACATGCAACGGCTCCCTTCTCTCATCGGGCTCCCTCAATTACGCACGCGGCGCGAGCCCACTCACTCCCCCCGGATAGGAAAAACAGGACCCGGCTTCGATGTGACCAAGGGATTCAAGCTTTTTTGCCGCGGGGTTGCATCCGTTAAGAGATGAGGATAGAATTGGGGGCATCGAGCGGCCTCCCCGCGCCAAGCAAGATCCTCCAGATGCGTGAACCATATACTAGGTATTGTGGTTTGTCAAGCGAAAAGCACAATATGGAGTGATTATGGGTTCATACATCGTTTGTCTTGTTACCATTGACGATCCGGCTAAGGCCGCGGAAATTGCGCGGTTCCTCGTCGAAGAAAAGCTCGTCGCGTGTGTGAACATCGTGCCGGAAATACGGTCCATTTACTTCTGGGACGGCCGTGTATGCGACGAAACCGAACGCCTCATGGTTATGAAGACGAGAACCGATCTCTTCCCGAGAGTGCAGGACGCGGTCAAAAAACTTCATCCTTACCAACTTCCTGAGATTATAGCGCTTCCCCTCGTGCAGGGTTTGCCCGCCTATCTTGCATGGATCGATGACTACACGCAACCCTGAACTTGATCCTTCTCACATTTTGACGCGCGGGGCAGCAATCTTGGGGGTCCCGGTCCGCGAATGCGCCGTGGAGCAGATGTTGCGGCATCTGGAACTCGTAAGAGAATGGAGCGCGCACATCGATCTCACGTCGGTAAGGAGCCCCTCAGATCTTGCTACCCTGCACTTTCTTGACTCACTAACCATCTTCAAAGCCCTGCCGATTGAAGTTCCTTTCCACCTCCTTGATGTAGGCTCCGGCGGGGGTTTTCCCGGGCTGGTTCTCGCCGCCGTGGACGTGACCAAACAGGTTACACTCATGGATCGCGATCCAGCCAAGATAGTTTTCCTCAAGCTTGTTACGCGCGAGTTGGGTCTCTCTAACGTGCGCTTCCTCAACGTGAGTCTCGATACGCTCGTCACGCGGCCCAAGCCCCCCCTGTTTGAGGCCGTGGTCTCTCGCGCGTTTTCCTCCAATTCCCGAATTCTTCAACGTCTCTCTGTGGTCCTTTCCCCCGAAGGCCATCTGGTGCGGATGGCCGGGCCTTCGTCTATAGAGCGGCCTTTTCAGATTGAAGGCTTCCGAGAAGTACGCGCGTGGGAAGGGACGCTGCCGTTCTCGGATCGCTTTCGCCGAGTGATCCTGTATGAAAGAGTATCTGGTTCTGTCTGAGGGCCGCGTTGGTATGATTTGGGACCGCCTCCGGCGCGCGTAATTGAAACCTCGCGCTTCTTCAACAAATTGCGTTGGTATCGGCTTACTTTTGTGATATGAGGGTGCCCGGGAAAACCCCGATACTATATGTTGTGGGTTCTCAAGAATGGGACACGTTATTTGCATATGTAACCAGAAGGGTGGGGTGGGCAAGACCACCACCTCGGTAAACTTGGCCTCCTGCATGGCTTTGGCGGAGAAGCGATCCCTCCTGATCGACATGGATCCACAGGCCAATGCCTCCAGCGGGCTGGGAATTCGACTCAATCGCGGGGAGCCGTCCGTGTACGATGTGCTCCTTTCCCGTGAAGTATTTCACCGGGTGGCCCGGCCTACCGCGTTGGAATTCCTTCAGATTCTGCCCTCAACCCAGGATCTGATCGGCGCTGAGGTTGAATTCATCAGCCTTGATGCCCGTGAACGGATGCTCGCCTCCATCGTGGAAAAGATCAGGGGCCTGTTCGATTATGTATTCATTGATTGCCCCCCGTCACTCGGTTTTCTCACGCTCAATGCGTTGGTGGCTTCAGACTCGGTACTAATCCCTATTCAATGCGAGTACTATGCCCTGGAGGGTGTGGGTTATCTCTTGCAGACGATTCGTCGGATTCAGTCCGCATTCAATCCGGAGCTCAAGATCAAGGGCTTCTTGCTGACCATGTTCGATCCCCGAAATAACCTGTGTCATCAGGTTGTTGATGATGTGAGAAAGCATTTCTCCGCTCTGGTCTTCAGAAGCGTCATCCCGCGTAACGTGAGGCTCTCGGAATCACCAAGTTTCGGAAAGCCGGTGATCTTGTACGATATCACCTCCAAAGGTTCGGAGAGCTATCTCGCGCTCTCGAAGGAGATACTCGATGCCGAAGGCAACGGAAACGGGAACTAGACGAACTGCTTTGGGTCTGGGCCTGGATGCGCTCATACCACTGAACGAGCCGGCCGAGTCCCCCCGGAGTGACGCAGGGCACGTCTTTCTCCCGGTGGATCACCTGATACCCAACCCTTTTCAGCCTCGCTCCTCGTTTGATGAACAGGCGCTGGCGGAATTGAGCGAGTCGATTAGGGAAATGGGGGTTATTCAGCCTCTGATCGTACGTCCTACTCAGACCGGTTCCTACGAGATCGTGGCAGGCGAACGCCGCTGGCGCGCAGCGCGTATGGCAGGTTACAGCACCGTCCCGGTGATTATTCGAAACGTCTCGGATTCCGAAGCACTCGAAACAGCCCTGATCGAGAACCTCCAGCGGGAAGACCTCAATCCCCTCGATACGGCAGAAGCGTATGAGACGTTGATCAGCCGGTTCTCTTATACCCATGAAGCGTTAGCCAAACGTATCGGCAAGGATCGATCGAACATCACCAACTACGTGAGATTACTCAAGCTCCCCGACCCCATCAAAGAAGATGTCAGGAAGAATGTGCTCTCCATGGGCCATGCTCGCACGCTTCTCTCGGTGGAGAGCGTGAGCACGCAGCTTCGTCTATCTCGGCAGACGGTGCGGCGGCGGCTTTCGGTGAGAGAACTTGAAAAAATTGTTCAGAATTTTAAGCAAAAAGAGCAACATCATAAGGCAAAGGATGTTACGGACCGACCCCATGTCTCAGGGCTGGAAAAGGGGCTTTCCCGACTCCTCTCCACGAAAGTTGTGGTCAGAGAAAATGCTAATGAGTCCGGCAGGCTGGAGATACATTTTCATTCCAGAGAAGAGTTGGATCGCCTCCTCGCGCTCCTGGGGTACACGGAAGATTTCTCTTGAAAAAGGTACCCCTCCGTGCTAGGCTGTCGAAAATATATCCTATTAAAACAATTAGACTTTTTTCGCGATGAAAGACCTGTGGTCACAATGCATGAATGTGCTCAGTACCCGGGTGAACGAGCATACACTTGTCACCTGGTTGAAGCCCATATGTTGTGAGGACATTTCTGACGGCCGCATCCTTCTTTCTGTGCCAAACAACTTTTTTATTTCATGGATTAAGGACAATTATCTCAACCTTATTCATCAGTCAATCGTTGAGCTCGCGGGAACACACCTAAAAATCGAGTTCGAGTCACGCAACGACTTCGGCCATCACCAGGAAGGCCAACCTCAAGCCTCCGGCTCCGCTCCGGGGAGCGGCTCTGTGCGCCTCAGCCTAACTGAAGAATTCGCGCTCAAAAAGAATCTTAACCCGCGCTATACCTTCAACAGTTTCGTGGTCGGCTCCTGTAATCAGTTTGCCCATGCCGCTGCCAGGGCGGTGAGCGAGCACCTTGGCGGCAACTATAACCCGTTGTTTCTGTACGCAGGCACAGGCCTTGGCAAGACTCACCTGATGAGCGCCATCGGATACAGTGTGCTTGCGGCTGACAAGAGCAAAAAGATCTCGTTTGCCACCTCGGAAGAGTTTATGAACGAGATGATCAACGCTATCCGCTTCGACCGGATGGGTGACTTCAGAGAGAAGTACCGCAATGTGGATTTGCTCCTCATAGATGACATCCAATTTATCGGCGGCAAGGAGCGGACACAGGAGGAGTTCTTCCACACCTTCAACAGCATTTGTGAAAACGGCAAACAGATCGTCATTACTTCCGACCGGCCGCCAAACGAGATACCTGACATCGAGCACCGTCTGCGATCCCGTTTCGGATGGGGCCTTATCGCGAACATGGAGATCCCCGATCTGGAGACTCGGGTCGCAATTCTCAAGAAGAAGGCTTTTGACGATTCCGTGTATCTCCCTGACGACGTGGCATATTTCCTTGCTGAACACGCGAGGTCCAATATTCGGGAGCTCGTGGGGTGCCTGATACGGGTGATCGCTATGAGTACTCTTCAGGGTCTCCCGATCACGAAGGAGTTGGCCCAGACGGCCATTGCGGACATCTATCCCCGCCGCGACCGCAAGATCAGTATGGATGAGATCATAGGTCAGGTAGCAAAGACCTTTAATGTGAAGGTCTCGGATGTGAAGTCGAAAAAGAAACATAAGCTCTATGCCTTACCCCGACAGGTTGCCATGTACCTGGGCAGGGAGCTTACGGAACTCTCTTATCCTGAGATAGGAGGCGCGTTTGGAGGGAAGGATCATTCTACAGTGATCTACGCTACCAGGAAAATCGAAAAGCTGCTGGAAAAGGACAATTCTCTCAAGAATCTTGTCGATGGATTGAAGATGGATCTCCGCCGGTGAGTATCATGTGGAAAAGCTGTTTATGGGTTCGTGATAACTCGCGCATCAAGCGTTATCCACGCGTGCCGGGAGCGGTTGTCCACGGAGATTCAACAGAAGAGACCCGCGGCAGGACCGATCTTGAGTCACTTTTCCACGAATCCACAGATCCTTCTACTTCGCGCGTTTTTAATTCTTAAATAAAAGAATAGTCAGGAGACGTTAATGCTTTTCGAAATACAGAGAGACGTATTCTTTGATGGACTCTCCAAGACCGTACCCATCGCAGAGAAACGCTCGCCGTTGCCGATCTTGTCCCATGTGTTGTTGGATGCCGGAGAGGCGCAAGTTACGCTAACCGCTACCGATCTTGAGGTGGGCCTTCAGACTATTCATGAGGGTGATGTCAAAGAAACCGGCCGTGTGACTCTCCCATCGAGAAAAGTTCTTGAGATCGTTAGAGAATTACCTGGAGGCCTCGTTACCATTCAATCCATCGGTGAAGGCCGAATAAAGATCATCGCGGGCGAGAGCATGTTCGAGTTGGCCGGCATGGATCCCGCGGACTACCCTGCATGGTCGGCGTTTGAGCAAATCAAGCCTGTGGCAGTGGAGGCGGAAAAGCTGATCGATATGATAGAGAAGACCAGCTTTGCGTCATCCAGTGATGAATCGAGATTCAACCTCAACGGGATACTGTTTGAGTGGCGCGAAGACAAGAATCGGCTCGTAGCCACTGACGGTCATCGTTTGGCGCTCATGGACGGGGAGCTGGGCCTTTGTTTGGAATCCAGCGTCCTGGTGCCCAAAAAGAGCCTGAATGAACTGAGGCGGATCCTCGAAAACGTTCAGGGTGAGATCTTGCTGGGATTCGAGGAGAAGAATCTTGTCGTCCGGACCGACCGATTTACCATGACATTACGGCTTATTGACGGCGAGTATCCTGATTATACGAAAGTGATTCCCAAGAGTGGAGACAAGATCCTTACCACAGATCGCATGAGATTCCTGCAAGCGCTCAAGAGAGTCGCTATATTGACAAGTGACCGAAATAGAGGCATAAATATGAGTGTGGGGCCCGGCCGGATGGAGCTCACCGCGAGTCACCAGGACCTGGGTGCGGCCCGAGATGTGGTGGAAGTGGACTATAAGGATGAAGAGTTCTCGCTCATCATCAATGTTGCTTATCTCATAGAATCGCTTGGCGTTGTTGATACGGAAACAATTTCCATAGAATACATAAAAGAAGGTGCACCCGTCATCATTCGACCCCACCCGGTCAAAGATTACTTCAATCTCGTCATGCCGATGCGTAAGTAACAACCTATAGTCCGAGATAATTTCTCGATTCTTAAGGGGTATCTGCACAGTGGAAGAGGATCGTAGCTACGGCGCGGAACATATTCGAGTACTTGAGGGCCTTCAGGCTGTCAGGAATACTCCCGGCATGTACATAGGGAACACCGGCTCCGAGGGCCTTCATCAACTCGTGTGGGAAGTAGTAGACAATTCGGTTGATGAAGCCCTTGCGGGATACTGCGACACGATATCAGTTACCATGCACTTGGACTGCTCCGTCACAGTAGACGATAACGGACGAGGCATTCCGACAGACATACACCCGAGCGAGCGCATTCCCGCGGCGGAAGTGGTCATGACCATGCTGCACGCGGGAGGCAAGTTTGATAGCAAATCGTACAAGGTCTCCGGCGGTTTGCATGGAGTGGGTGTCTCGGTCGTAAATGCGCTCTCGGAATACCTCAAACTGGAGATCCGTCGTGACGGTAAGGTCTACAGCCAGACGTATCGTCGAGGGCACAAGGAAACGGAGCTGGAAGTCATTGGCTCCACGAAACGGACCGGTACCAGAATCACGTTCCGGCCTGACGAACAGGTCTTCAGTACTATCGACTTCAGTCATGAAACCATTGCGGCTCGACTGCGAGAACTGGCATTTCTCAACAAGGGCCTTCGGGTCAGCTTCGAGGACGAGCGCTCGGAGAAGGGGCCTGTTACCTTTCAGTACGACGGCGGCATCGTTTCTTTTGTGGAACACCTCAACCGTGCCAAAAAGACGGCCGAAGGCAAGCCGATCTACATGTACGGCGAAAAAGACGACAACGTAGTGGAATGCGCCATTCAGTACAATGACGGCTATTCGGAGACAGTATTTACTTATTGTAACAACATCAACACGTTTGAAGGCGGAACGCATCTGTCAGGCTTCCGGGCTGCGCTCACCCGCACGATCAATGCGTACGCGAGCGCTCAAGGGCTTCTGAAAAACGGTAAGGCGCAGGTCAACATCACCGGCGATGATCTGCGGGAGGGCCTGACAGCCGTATTGAGCGTGAGAATGTTGAATCCTCAGTTTGATAGCCAGACGAAATCAAAGCTGGGAAATTTGGAAATCCGAGGCATCGTCGAGCAACTGATCAACGAGAAACTCTCGGAGTACCTTGAAGAGAACCCACAAATCGCCAAATGGGTCGTTCACAAGGCCCTGGAAGCGGGCAGGGCACGGGAAGCTGCTCGAAAAGCAAGGGAACTGACCAGACGAAAGAGTGCACTGGAATTCAGCAGCTTGCCGGGAAAACTGGCCGACTGTCAGGAACGTGATCCGGAGCAGGCGGAATTGTTCATTGTTGAAGGGGAATCAGCCGGAGGTTCGGCCAAGCAAGGCCGTGATCGTCGTACGCAGGCAATACTTCCGCTGAAAGGAAAGATCCTGAATGTTGAGAAAGCGCGGTTCGATAAGATCGTGCAGAGCCAGGAAATACGAGCGCTTATTACCGCTTTGGGCACCGGTATCGGCGAAGAGGAGTTTGACATATCCAAGATTCGCTATCACAAGGTCATTATCATGACCGATGCGGATGTGGATGGATCTCACATTCGGACATTATTGCTTACATTCTTTTTCCGCCAAATGCAGGAAGTGATTAACCGCGGTTACCTCTATTTTGCTCAGCCGCCGCTCTTCAAAGTGAAGAAGGGGCGAGAAGAACTCTATGTGAAAGATGAGAATGAACTGGATGATATCGTTTTGAACCTAGGGCTCGAGAATCTCAGAGTGGCGCACAACGGCGCGTTCGTCGAAGGAACGACGCTGCTCAATCTGATCAAGAGCCTTTTGCGACGTGAGAAGATCCTCGATGTGTTTGAGCGTAAGAACATGGACAAAGTAGTGCTCAAGGGCTTCATGGAAGAAGAGATGTCCCGCGGGGTTCTTGCGGACGAAGCCCGAACGCGGGAAGTAGCAGAAGTCGTGGCGGGAAAGATCCAAGAAGCCGTGCCTCAGATCGGGCCGCTACGGATCGAGGTGAAAAAGGACGAGGAGAAGTCAACGTATTATGTTGAAGTTCGATCGCATAGGAACGGCCTGATCAGAAGAACGATTATAGACACTGACCTGATCGAATCATCTGCGTTCGCGGAACTCTGCTCGATTAGCCAGAAAGTGAGACTCTTGGGCCAACCACCTCTGGAGGTTCTGATCGACGAGAGCAAGACCTCGGTTTCTTCATTCTCGGACCTGGTGAACCTGGTCATAACTCAGGGTCGCAAGAAGCTGAGCATTCAGAGATACAAAGGTCTTGGAGAAATGAATGCGGAGCAGCTCTGGGACACCACCATGAACCCGGAGGGCCGCAAGTTGCTCCAGGTGAACATCGAAGACGCGGCAGAAGCGGAAAAAATCTTCTCAACCCTCATGGGGGATCAGGTCGAGCCCAGACGGGAATTCATCGAAACAAATGCGCTCAATGTAGTCAACCTCGACTACTGATTGGCAGCGATTGCGGAACCTATGAGCATGTGAAGAAGTCGCGGGGGAGGCTCTTTTCGTTCGACCTCCCCGGCCCCCTCCAAATAGCCTCTGTTCTTCCTACCAATTCCAGCGGAGACAAAAATGGGCATTGAAAAGGTCGCAGTGGTCGGTATGGGTACTATGGGCAGCCAGATCGGTATCGTCTGCGCCAAAGCCGGTTTTAGTACCTCGATGGTGGATTCCTCCCACGAGGCGGTCAAGCGAGGATTAGAGAGCATTGAATCCTTTCTGAAGCAACAGGAAAAGAAAGGCAAAATCCAGCCAGGCGAGAAAGATACAATTCTCTCCAGAATTTCAGCCGGCACGAACCTGAATGAGGCCGTTTCCGACGTGGATGTGGTTATCGAAGCAGTCTTCGAAGATATTCAGGCAAAGAAACAAGTCTTTGAAAGCCTAGATAGAGCGGCACCTGAGCAAACTATCCTGGCCACCAATACCTCGACGCTCTGGGTCACGGAAATAGCGGCAGCCACCAACAGGGCAAGCAAATGTATCGGTACACATTTCCTTATTCCAGCAGCGCTCACGCCGCTCGTAGAAGTCGTACGAGGCTCGGAAACATCTGATGACACTCATGTCGCGGTCACGGAATTCCTTCAGAAATGCGGGAAAGAGACCGTAACGGTAGCGGACTCGCCAGGTTTTGTTATCAATCGACTGTACCTACCATTGGTGAATGAAGCATTTTTCGCTTTGGAAGCAAACCTGGCCTCGCCGGAAGAGATCGACAGAAGCTGTACCAGAGGTCTTGCCTTTCCATTAGGACCCTTGGCCGCTGCAGATGCGTTCGGGCTAGACATACTTCTGGATTGCATGAACACATTTCACAGGGAATTGGGAGACAAGTACCGGCCCGCACCTTTACTCGTAAAGCTGGTCAAAGCCGGCCGCTTGGGCAGGAAATCAGGCCGAGGCGTCTACGACTACCGTAAATGACCTGCGCTTTCAAGCGAGGAAGACGGGTAGAAACTTCTTTGTGTAAAGAAGTTTCTACCAAGCTTTCCTTCTTTGAAAGCGCATTCATATGAATGAAGTCGAGTTCAAGTCTCCTTGTTCGGGATTACGTATGGGGTGGTTTGGAGGGGAGATGAGTCTCCCCTCCAAATTGTTGCGCAACGATGCGCTCTTGCCGCCTATCTCCGAGGCGAAGCCCCGGAGTGCTCGCCGAAGCCGAAGGCTTTCATGATTCGTTGTGACTTCTGAGCTATAGCAGGAGGCATTAAAGATGCGGGCAGGCTGAAACGCAGTTGATGCACGTGTACCATGAGTGATCGTCCACACCGGTAACGTGGTTTATCATCTGCAAGTCTTGCGGTTCCGGCTTAAGCGTTCGCACGAGGTGTGAAAAGATCGGGCTCTTCATAGAATGCTTCAAACACGCCACACGGTCCACTTTCCCAGTTTTATCAATAGCTTGAACCGGGCATTGTTCCTGACAAGCAAAGCAATTTGAGGGGCATCCTTTGTCATCGTGCTCCGGAAAACTCGTTGGGGTCAAGGCGGCTGTTGTAACGATCCCTCCCAGAAGCAATCTGGGACCGTACCTCGCGTTGAAGAGCAAGCCGTTCTTGCCGATTCTGCCGATGCCCGCTGCTTCACCCGCTCTAACAAGATTCAGAAATCCCCGGAAGTCGCCCCACCCGGCGACGTGGTACGGAAATCAGCCGTAGACAGGCACGGCTGTTCCTTCGGTCTCTTCGATCACAAGGCTCGCTCGCATCAAAAGCGTATCAAGATGCCGATAATAGATGGCAGCCGCCCTCCAGTACATCTGTTCGGCCTTTCCTGGGGTCAGAAAAACGCCCTTGGGAAAAGGGATACCCACGCAGAGAATGCTTTTGGCCCCGGCAAGTAAGTCTGAAGGTCTGTACCCTGCAGGCTCGGACTCAAGTGACGATGCCGGAGCGATGCCGAAAACAGGAATGTCGATGCCTTGAAAGTGCGCCTTGATTTTCTCCGTGACCTCGTTCATGAAACACTGTCCTTTCTAGAAGGTGTTCGAGGAGCCTGTTCCTGGGCGATCACCGCTGCTATCTTCTCTGCGATGTTCTGCCCTAAGTGCCGATGACTTGATGGCGACGGATGAAAGCCGTCAGAGGAGAAATTCTCCAGACCTAGATCAAAGGGCAATGGCACGTGTACAATCCCGGCTCTCATGGATATCACTTGCACGGCCACATTATCAAAAACGGTCGCCCTGATTCCCATGACAGCCCTAAGTGGCTGCGGAAGCAATGGGAATTTCGATAGAGGCGGCAATCCGACCATAACGATGACGGCCTCCGGCGAATGCCGTCTCAGCTGGTCAAGCAAGTTGCCGAGATCCTTGCACCATGAACTCGTTCGGCGCAAAGAAGTGACGTCGTTCACGCCCACCGACAAAACGATAACGTCAAACGTTTCGCTCGGTAAGCTGGGAAAAAGAGAGCTTCTGACCGTTGCCGAGGTAGCACCAATACTGCCTAATGCCTGCCACCGAACTTCACAGCCAAGGACTCGTGCAAGTTCGAGAGCAACCTGTCCCGGCAGAGCCTGTTCAACAGTTCTTGCGCCAACTCCGGCGATGATCGAATCCCCGATGGCCAGCAGATTCAAGGTGTTGCCCGATCCGAAACGTCCCTCGTGCGGTCCATTCGCACCCAACAAACGAGGTGCGCTGCGCCTCACCTTGAGTGCTTGAGGCAACACAAATGGAAATAAAACCCAAAATAGTATCCTACGCATAACGAGAAGCAGTCCCTTTGGAGAAGTCTTTGAGATCACGAGCTTTGAGTCGCAAACCATGAGTCCCGCGGCTATCGTAAGCTATGTGATTTCTTTTGGATAGTGAGCGGAACCAGGGATTTGCCTCGTGAAGATGCCAATTGCATTAGGTATTCCTGGCCAGACGCCGGGGGAACCCGGCATTCCGAAACGGGCTTTCTCCGTAGCGTCACAGCCTTGTCCGGACAGGTGGTAGAGCACAGACCGCAGCCGATGCATCTATCGCGGTCGACCTCAGCCACATTGTCTGCCCCGATCGTGATGGCTTCCATTTGGCAGCGATCCGTGCACGTCGCGCAACCCTGACAGGCATCGCGGTCTACAGCCGCGTAATAATTGGTGAAAACCTTTTCCGCAGGCTTGGGGTGCGTTTTGATGGACTGAAGAATTTCGCAACAATCGCCACAGCAATTGCACATTCCGCCTATCTCCTGTGCCACAAAGGGCTGCGGTACAAGGCCGGCTTCTTCGCACCTATCGATAATGCCGAGGGCTTCCTCCAGGCCAATGAATCGGCCCATTCCTTTGTCCACATAGTACTGAGCGTGACTTCCAAACTGGAAACAAACCTCCACAGGCTTTTCGCATCCTTTGTCCAAAAGGTCCTGCGAAGTCCTGCATATGCACTTCGCAACCGAAATCTTGTCTCTGCTCTTGAGGATTTCCCTCACGTCCTCGTACGGCGCAACAGGCCACGAATAGTCAATGGATTTATTGACCGGCACCGACCGCAAAGGTGGCGCCTCGCCCAGACTGCGCCGGAAGGCTTCGCGGAAATACTGATCGAACAACTCGGCACGTTTCTTGTCGATGTTCTTACCCTGGTAGTCCCACGAGCCCACGACGTAAGGGACGGCCCCGTACTTGGCAGGTGCCCCTTCTTTCTTGATCCTAAAGATCAGGCCCTTGTCCACCATTGTCTCCAGGAGACAGGTGACCTCGTTTAGTTCCCGGCCGAGGCGTTGAGCCACTGCTTCGGGTGTCTCGAGCATCAGGCTGAGGTCCAAGTACATCGCGGCTTCTTCTTCGGTGAAGAGCTCCTCCAGTATTCTCATCTCCACGCCGGACTCGGTCGAGGGGAACCCTACGGAATACTGATCCAATTGTTCGCGGAGGTCATAATAGACTTGACTGGGCATAGTAGGCTCCTCTTAGAGGGAATTGGGTACCACGGTAGAAATCAGAAGATTTCGGCCTGTGCACCTGTGTGGCCGACCGATGTCACTTCACATCCCCTTGACTTTTTTCAACAATCCATCAAGCACCCGTGAAAAAACTTCGACCTGATGTTCCGAATAACCTGATTTTATTTCGTCATTCACTCGATGGATGACGGCTTTGGCCTTTTGAGCTTCTTCCAGTCCGGCAGGTGTCGAGCAAATGAGTAAGGCCCGGCGGTCTTGGGGGTCCGATATTCTGGTCACAAAGCCCGCCTTCTCAAGCCGGTCGATCAGCCCGGTCATTGCGGAATTCTCAATGCCAAGGATCTTTCCGATCTCGGACATCATCCGACGGTCTTGTTGCTCCAGCAGGAAGAGAACTCCGGACTGAGCGAGGGTGATTCGCACACCTTCTGCTGCCAAGGCCTTGTTCACGTAGTTCTTTACCCCTTGCTGCACAACGGTAAGCAAGAAGATGAGTTTGTCGTCTGCGCTCATGGTGGGTCACCGCCCGAAATTATTAAAGCAGAGGATATTACGTTAGCGGACTATGTGTTGGTTGATAATGGATACAGACACCAATGTCAAGTTTTTTTGTTTCTTGAGGCTACGTGGCTAATTCTCGAATCGAACAGACCTTCGCTCTTGTAGAGAACCGCCGAAGGGAAGACCTGGATTCCTGCTTCCACAGGAATGACGGGATCAGGCCGTCGCTAATCAGACAAAATCTTTGCCAACGGGTAGAAGCTCGAAGGCCTGGTAAAAGGGGGGCACAGTGATTTGGGAGGGAATTCTGGGACGCCCCTTATTTGAGAAGAGGGGCGTCCTGGAATTAGCAGTCAGGCAGGGTTACACCGACGGCCTGGGCAGCAAGCCGGCCTTTTCCGCGATTTCACCGACCTTTTCTTCCCACTCGATGGCCATGATGTGAACACCGGCGATGCCTTTGATTTCTCTCAGTTCCTGGATGATTTCCACCGCAATCTTGATACCTTCCTCAGCCTGTTTCTCTTTGGGGGTATCTTTCATGCGTGCGAGCAATTCATCAGGCACGTCCATTCCCGGCACGTTCTTGGCCATGTAACGGGCCATGCCGAACGACTTGAACGGCGTTACGCCGCCAAGGATAAAGACCTTCTCGTGGAGGCCGCGATCCACGACGCCTTTCATCCATTCCCGGAATTTCTTCATGTTGAAGATACACTGAGTCTGGATGAACTCTGCGCCGGCCTTGACCTTTTTTGCCAGACGAGGCACCCGGATCTCGAATGGATCGGCAAAGGGATTTTCCGCGGCGCCCACAAACAGTTTCGGGGGCTTCTTGATATCCTCACCACTGAGGAACTTGCCATCATCCCTCATGCGGCGAACGGTCTGCAGAAGCTGCATTGAATCCAGGTCGAATACGTTCTTTGCCTGAGGATGATCGCCGAACTTCTGATGGTCGCCGGAGAGGCAAAGCATATTCTTGATGCCCAGGGCCGCGCCGCCCAAGATATCGCTCTGGATCGCGATGCGGTTCCGGTCCCGGCAAACCATTTGCATGACCGGCTCCATGCCTTCCTGCATCATGACCACGGAAGATGCTATGGAAGACATCCTGACCACTGAGGTCTGATTGTCCGTGATATTGAACGCGTCAGCCTTTCCTTTGAGCAGTTTGCATTTCTCGCGGATCACGTCCGGGTCCGCGCCCCGTGGAGGACCGCATTCACCGGTAACCGCGAATTGGCCTGATCGGAGGATCTTCTCGAGTCTGCTGTCAGTCTTCACATCGCCACTCATCTCTGGAAGTCCTCCCTGATCATCTTTCTCGGTCCGCCATCCCGGTTCTTGGACCAGTCAGCTATGTCGGCCAGCTCTTCATAACGGTCCATCTGGCCGAGGTTCTTCAAACGATCGACGATAAGCTGCCATGCGCAGTCCACTTCGGGTGAGATCTCGCATTTCCCGCCGGTTGAGCCGCCGCACGGTCCGTTGAGGAGGCTCTTGGAACATCGGGCTATGGGACAAATCCCGCCGGTATAGGCCAGCTTGCACTGGCCGCAAGTCTGGCAGCGTTCCACGTAGTAGCCTTCTTTGACAGATCCGCCGACGAACGTGGTGTCGAGCGCGGGATATACCGGAGTCTTTGCGTACCGTTCCGCCACATACTGGACGCCTGCGCCGCACGCAAGGGAGAGCACGGCTTCTACATCCGGCACCACGTCATGGATTTGTTCCACGTATTCCGGGTCGCACTGTCTCTCGATGGTTTTTTCGATGATCTCCAGAGGTTTGCCTTCCTTTTCCCTGGACATTCTCAACTGGCTGGAGAGGACGCGGACTGCTTCATCACCGCCGGTGAGGCACACCGTAACGCATCCTCCGCATCCGAGGGCTAGAATCTTCTTATGGCCCTCCAACGTCTTCAAGATTTCTTCGAAGGGCTTCCGTTCGCCTACGACCATGTTAATGCCTCCAAGCACACGAAAAGCGGGATATGTTCAGCGTATCAAGCCGCTTGGTCTTTCTTGTTTTGGAACTTCTTATTGAGAGGGCTCGGGCCGAGCTGCCTGATCCGCTCGGTAAATTCGCGGGCCACGTCAGCAAACTTGGGGCCCATGGCCGCGCTCATATTGAACATCTCCAGGCGTTCGGGCTCCAGGCCCGCTTCAGCTATGAGTTTCTTCGTATAGTTTACCCTTGGTTTGGCAACCAAGTTCCCGTGGATAAAGTGACAGTCGCCTTCCATGCATCCTGCCACGTACACACCGTCCGCGCCCTTTTCAAAGGCCCGGAGGAGGAATATGGGGGTCACCTTCCCCGAACAAGGGAGGCGGATGATTCGGATATTGGCCGGATATTGAAGCCTCATGCTGCCCGCAAGGTCAGCGGCTCCGTAAGCACAGTAGTGACAGCAAAATGCTACAATCGTCGGCTCGAAGTCTGAACCTGCCATCTGGCTAAGCTCCTCAAATGTATCTCAATGGAAATGCGACGGGGAGAGTCTTACTCTAAAACAGAACCGTGGAAATTGCAAGGGGACGAACGCTCAAACAGTGCCTGAATTCAAGTGCCCGAGGCAGGGAACGAGTTATAGGAAAAAAGCCTGGATTTTTGGGCGTGCGCGGAACAGCGATCCGGGGTCCGCGGGGATGAGGACATTAGCCGCGACATCAGCCTCGTAGGATGCGGTGATCCCGCAGTTGGCGGGAGAACCGCATCGGTCGCGGTTTTGGTGGGACGGGCATCTTGCCCGTCATTCGCATGTGGGCTTTGTGCCTCGATCTAAATCGGCTCCCAGCGCTCTTCGATGGCCTGGCGATCCATGTATTGCCGAATCGCATTGAGATCGTCGATTCCCTGAAAGTCCCGTGGTTCCCGTCCATCCACCACATTTCGCGCAAAGAACGGCCGCTTCTGGAATAGGCCGTTGAGCAGACCGGCCAAGGGATGGCCCAAATTGTCAACGCCGCCCTCGGATTCTCGGACCAATTTCTGAGCATCCTTGCGAAGGTCCAAAATCAAGCTGAACCCGCGACGGAAGAGCATCTCCATATGGTTTGCCTTCAGCACATCGACAGCTTGTTCGATCTGATCGCCGCACATATCCTCCAGGGCCAAGTTAATGTACCCACTGACCTTTTGTAGGCTCCGGTGCAGGTCCTCCACAGAGCCCGGATCACGGGTGTCGGCAACCATAACCTTGTTCCCCAGGTGTGCGAGCTCAGCCGCAAGTCTATCGCGTTCGTCTGTGTCGTCGATCGAGTCGAGAGCCCTCTTGAGAAGTTTCTCCTCGTTGATGAGCTTCAGCGGATAATCCAGGACCCGGACAGGCTCGCGATCTTCCCGCGGCAGCGGAGGCGAGTCAGCCGGAGTCTGAGAGACTGCGCCCTTGTGCAAGTATTGATACACCTGCATGGCATCATCGAAATCGGGAAACCCATGCTCGGACAGACGAGCCCGCCGCCATTTTGCGGCCAGTTCTTGATCTTCGTTGGGCACCCCGCGAGCCAATTCCTCCATGAGACCCATGTAATAATGGGGATTCCAACCGAAAATAGTCTCAAGGAAACTCTTGATGACATCTTCCGAGCTGGGAATACGGAACTTGACAAAGAACAAATCATCCAGCGTAAACCAGGGCAAGGTGTCCCGTTCCTCAGTGAGGTCGATATCCGGGTTTCTGGCAAAGACGGTGACAAAGGGATGCAACGCAGTCACCAGGAGCTCGGGATCGCAGGTCTGCACGAACTGGAGGATTTTCTCTTCGCTGGTTTTGGCGATAAGTTCCAGCCACTTGGCTGAGGCCCACGGGTTGAACATATCTTTTTTCCACAGTTCCAGATCGAGGAGGTACTGCAACTGCCGGCCGGTCGTGGCAGCGACAAGGTGCGGGGCGCTCTCTTCGCCCAGAACCTTGATCGTATAGTACATCTCCTCTTCGGAAAGGCTCCGGGTCAGATCACCGGCTCGTGAAACGGCCCCGAGCAGGGTTTCTTTTGCCGCAGGAGAGAGGGTGCGGAATATTTCCGACCGTCTCTTCAGCGGAAGGGAGTCAAAAGCCTCCACAACACGCAGCGCTTCTTCGGTTGACCGTGGTCGATCCATGATGATAGTTTATTCATTTTAGAGCGGAGAAATCAACACGTGCCGGGGGGTAAAGCTATCTCCCATAGGTAACGAGCTACAACGAATCGTGAAAGTCCTCGACTTCGGCGAGCATTCCGGGGCTTCGCCTCGGAGACTGGCAGCAAGAGCGCATGGTTGCGCAATAATTTGGAGGGGAGACTCATCTCCTCTCCAAACCACCCCATACGTAAACACGAACAGGGTTGCCTCATGCCGACGACTTTCTTAGGAAGAACAAGAAGGGCCCAGGGGTTCGGTACGGCGCGGCCGTGTGCTGTGCTAAACGGCTCTCTCTGACAGCCTCCCAAAGACATCGTGTCGTTAATCCGAGGAGCGGAGCATGGATAAGTTGACGGGTAAAGCAATCATTGCGATGGGCGGAGGTCCCACCGCGGTCATCAATCAATCGTTGGTCGGCGCGGTGGTTCAGGCTCGGCAATATCCACACATTACGCAATTCTACGGCGCATTCCGGGGCGTGCAAGGACTGGTGGAAGAAGCGCTCATTAATCTATCCGAAGCAACGACCCACAATCTGGAGCTGGTGGCCAGAACCCCCGGCGCGGCCATTCGGAGCACTCGTGACAAGCCTGACGAAGAATACTGCAAACGGATATTCGACGTGTGTAAGGCTCACGGCGTGAACTACTTCTTCTATGTCGGCGGGAACGACTCGGCCGAAACATGCAGGATTGTCAATAAGTTTGCTGCGGAAGCCGGGTACGAAATGCGGGTCATGCACATTCCCAAGACAATCGACAATGACCTCAGAGTCACGGACCACTGCCCCGGATACGGCTCTGCGGCCAAATTCGTGGCTCAGGCTTTCATGGGTGTGAACCTGGATAACCGGTCGCTCCCGGGCGTGTACATCGGCGTAGTCATGGGTCGCCACGCAGGATTCCTCACTGCCGCGTCGGTCTTTGCCCGCAAATACCCGGACGACGGGCCGCATCTCATTTACCTTCCGGAACGGCCCTTCGATCATGAAGAGTTCATCGGCAGCGTCGATCGGGCTTACGCAAAGTACGGGCGCTGCGTGGTCGCAGTCTCCGAGGGGATCCATGATGCGGAAGGCAAGCCCGTGGTCGCAGGTCTGGTTCAAAAGGTCGAGCGGGATTCTCATGGCAATATTCAGCTTTCAGGAACCACGTCTCTCGGTGATGCACTGATGGATCTCGTGAAACAGAGGCTGAAGATAAAGCGAGTTCGGTCGGACACGTTCGGGTACTTGCAGCGATCTTTCCTGGGATGCGTCAGTGAGGTAGATGCGAATGAAGCGCGAGAAGTGGGCGAACGGGCCGTGCAGATTGCAGCATGGCACCGGGTGGACGGGTCGATAACCATCGAGCGGACCGGCGATTATAGCGTGCGATACAATGTGAGCCCCCTTGAAGCGGTGGCCAAAGAAACCAAGTCCATGCCTGACGAGTACATCCAGGGCGCGAATGACGTGACTGTCGCGTTCAAGAATTACGCTCGGCCTCTGCTCGGAGCTGAACCGATCTACGAACGCCTCAACGCTCCACCGGTGGCAAAAATCCTGCAAAAGGATTAGGAGCGGCCGCAAAGCTTGGGAGCTTGCGAAGAAGTGGCTGGGGAGGCCGAACAAAAAGGGCCTCCCCGGACCCCGCCCCAAAAACTCTTATTTTTCCAACCACTTTAACCGTATACGTGAAAGCCCGACGGGCCACCGTAGACCAAATTGAGCGCACTGTCGGGGCCGACCCAGGCGAAAGAGCAAGTTTCGCAACGAGTTGTAGAGGCGGCCGCAAGAACACTGGTAGCGGCCGGCGTCTCTGCCGGCCCGAGCTGGCCACAAACACAAGGCAATCGAACAAAACAGAAGGGCTTTCCCGCGTGGCGAACGACCCTGACCACCAATTCATGCTGTTAGCCCTGGAACTGGCCCGCAGAGCGGCCGTGGAGGGCGAGACACCGGTCGGTGCGGTCATCGTTCGCGACGGCCTAGTCATCGGACAGGGCTACAATCGAGTGGAGGCCGAACAAGACCCCACCGCTCACGGAGAGCTCATAGCCTTACGAGAAGCCGCCCGACAAGCGGGTGATTGGCGATTGCCGGATGCAACCATCTATGTTACATTGGAACCGTGCATCATGTGCACGGCAGCGCTGGTGCTGGCTCGCGTGAAGCGAGTGGTCTACGGCGCCCGAGACCTTCGATGGGGCGCGGTTGGGAGCCTGTTCGACTTCTCCCACGATCCCCGGATAAACCATGAACTGGAAGTGGTCTCCGGTGTCTTGGAAGAAGAGAGCGCCGCGTTATTACAGGAGTTTTATCAGAACGTCCGAGCAGACAAGCGCTGACTCAACCAACGCGGAGAGATGCCCGAGAGGTCGAAGGGGGTTGACTCGAAATCAACTGTACCCACGTTGGTACCGGGGGTTCGAATCCCTCTCTCTCCGCCAAACCTTCCCGGAAATCATTAAGTTATCCCGATTCGCCATAAAAGACACAACGTCGTCCACAATTATTGTTGCGAGGACGCCAAGCGTGAAGCAATCCCCTCGTCATTCCCGTGAAAGCTTGTCCTCGCGAAAGCGGGGACGGGAATCCAGGAAGGGCGCATGGCCATGCGCCCCTACGCGATCGCTCCGTACGCCGGACTCCATCGGGGGTACGAAGCAATGACATCTCGTATCCTGTATTGCCAGAACTTACTTCGAACGCGGGATGCAGCCAGGCTGATGCTATCACTTTGCGCCGTGCGCTTTGAGGACCTTCTCGATTTCTTCGATATCTTTTCCTCGTGCAAGGCTCAGCGCCGTGTCGCCGTTCCAATCCCTTGCGTTTACATCCGCGCCTTTTTCAATAAGGAGCTTCACCACCTCCAAAAATCCACCCTGGGCGGTATCCATCAGGATCGTGCGGTTTGCCGGGTTGTGCCTGGCATTTATATCGACGCCTCTATCCAGAAGGACTTTTATCACTTCAATATGCCCGCGCAAGAAAACGGCGTGATCGAGAACGCTTCTCCGACGACCGTCGGTTGCACTAATATTGGCTCCTCGATCGAGAAGCGTCTTCACAACTTCCGCGTGGCCGGCTGCCGCCGCCGTCATCAACGCTGTTTGGCCTTGCTCGTTCTTCCCGTCGATCTTGAAGCCCCTATCCAGGAGGAAATTGACGACGTCAGGATTTCCGCCCATAGCGGCCGCCGTGAGTGGGGCCGGTTCGTTGAGCGTATTCTTTTCGTCAACGTTAACACCTTGGGCTGAGAAATTGCGGACAGCCTCCATATCTCCCAGAAATGCGGCCACAGCGAGAGTTGTGGGTTTCGCGCCTTGATCTCTGAGGAATCTTGCGGTTACAAGTGTTCCCCTGGTCAGCCAGGCATTGGACAATGCTTCGTTCAGGGCGTTGCGGCCCTTTATGGTTTCCGCATTAACGTCCGCGCCTTTTTCAACGAGCAGCTTGGCGACCTTCAGATGACCTCCCCAGGCTGCGCTCATGAGCGGTGTTCTGTAATGGGCCTTTGCATTGACATCGACGCCTTTTTTCAAAAGCGCCTGCACTTGTTCGAAACGCCCGTTTAAGCAGGCATTGACCAGTTGGCCAATATCTCCTTCTTTGCCAGGCCTGCGCTCGGTAAACATAAATGTCAACGATCCAGCAGGGTTCGGCTCAAAATCCCTGATCTCGTATTTTTCTATGTTATCTGAAATCAGCCTTCGATGTATCGCGTAGCGGTCGGTCTCGGATTGGGAAAAGCCTGGGTGGGAGTGTTCCGCTCCGCCCCTTTCAGTGCTGTCCACTATGAACGTCGCCCTTCGGATGCTGTCCTTCCAGTATCCACCGGTTCCGTAAATGTAGTTCGCTTTGCTACAACCCATTCCGCAATTATCGTAAGATGATTCGTACCTGACGCGAATCGTTGTTGTCGCATGGCCCGGAAATGTGGCTCGTCCCATCATCCAACCGGAGTGCTTCGCCCGTTGCGAACGCAACTGCTTCAGAAAAGTATCCACTTTCTTGAAAAGTTCACGTTCCTCTGTGAACGGCACAATCTTGTCATTGACCGATACTTCAAAGCGAATGAAATCCGAAACTTTGCCAAGAGGGCCGGGCTGACGTCCCATGGAATTCTTCGGAAAACCAATCCATTCTGTGGTGGTTTCGCCGGTATTGGACAAATGAAAGAGTGCATCAACGGTGTAGGTGAAACGCTTCAAGCGGATTATCACCTCTTGATCATCCAAACGAATCGTCTGATGGGGCGACTTTGGAGAAACGCCTCCCCCTGTTGCAGGTGGACTGTAGTCTATCGGCGTGATGTCGGTTCTTCCGAGCTGCGGAGAAAGCACCATCGCTGTCACGAGCAAACACAAAGATAACCTGAGATATTTCATGGCGTTTCCCCCCGTTTATTCCTTTGCTCCGTGCGCCTTGAGGAATATAGCGATTTCTCTTTGTCCGTCCCTCTCGGCATGCTTTAGAGGCGTCAGGCCGTCGCTGTTCTTTCGATTGACTCTGGCACCTTTATCGACAAGGATCTTCACTCCCTCCACGTTGCCATTCCAGATCGCATACTCCAGAGCCGTAATCCCGGACCGATCGGTCTCTGCGTTGGCGTTGGCCCCTCTGTCGAGCAGCAATTTGAGTATCTCGTTTTGCCCCGTGGCGGCAGCGTCCATGTGGGGCATCACGAAATAACCAATATGCATTGCATTGAGATTTGCCCCATGATCCAGAAGGAGCTCCACAAGGTCAAGACACCCCGATCTGATTGCGAGAGATAGCGGCGGCCGCGCCTTGTCGGGACGTGCATTCACATCGGCGCCGCGACTCAGAAGTAGCTTCACCAGTTGAGTTTGCCCGGCTGCTGCAGCTTTCATAAGTGGTGTCGGGCCGGAAGCATTAGCTCCATTGATATCTGCTCCTCGGTCCAGGAGCAGTTCGACAAGTTCGATTCGGCCACCGCTTGCGGCCGCGGTGAGCGCGGTTCTTCCGTCCTCGGCTGTCATTTTCGCATCAGCGCCTTTATCCAGGAGCAATCGCACAAGATGCACATCTCCGCTCCCGACTGCATCCATGAGGGCTGTGGAGCCGTCTTTGCGTTTTGCGTTTGTGTCGGCTCCCTTCTCGAGGAAACGGTGGACCAGGTCTTTTTGTCCATTTTCGGCGGCATTCATGAGCGGCGTCCATCCCTCAGCACAGGTCGCATTGACATCTGCGCCTTCCTCAAGAAGCCGCTGCACTTCAGCCTCGTCGCCTAGAATTGCTGCTATTGGTAGGGTGACTTCGGCTCCATGCGTTCTGAGCAGGTTCACGATGTCATCGCGGCCCATGGCAGCGGCCCACGCGAGTGCTGTAGAGCCATTGTTGTCCTTTGTGTTTACATCAGCGCCTTTTTCGAGGAGCAGTTTCATCATGTTGTCTTGACCCGATATCGTGGCGTACATAAGGACTGTGGAACCGTCCTCCAGCTTCTGATTAACATCAGCTCCGTTTTCCAGGAGCAGCTCCACAATATCCACGTGTCCACTATCTACAGCCTTCTTGAGAGCAGTCACGCCGTGCGCACCATGGGCATTTACATCCGCCCCCTTGTTGACAAGTAGCTTACCCGCCCCGGAGTGGCCCATTTCCGCAGCGAGCATGAGAAGAGTGTAACCAGACCAGCTCCTTGCGTTGGCATCAGCTCCTCGGTCCAGAAGCAATTCCACTACCCCTAAATGATCCTCACTAAAAGCGTCCTTTTGGCCGCGTAGTGCGGATAGCGACGCAACGACAGCTGTCTCTCCAAGCTCGCTCTTTGCATTCACGTCGGCTCCCCTGTCCAGTAGCAAGCGAGCTGTCTTCAGTTTGCCCAATCGAGAAGCGGTCATGAGTGGCGTGATCCGACTCCAAGACTTCCCATTGACATCCGCGCCTTTATCAAGAAGCAATTGCACGAATTCTGTCGAGCAATGGGTGGCACACTCAAGTGCAGATCTTCGCTTTGGGCCAAAGCCGCGCACGTCAACTCCCATATCTAGAAAGTGTCGGGCAACATCTTCACGGCCATTGAGCATCGCTATGGCAAAGGCAGCGTCCAAAACGGGTTGGCCGTCGGGAGTCTTCATCTTTAGATAGGCCCCCTGGTCCAGAAGTAGCTTCACCATTTGCATAGAACCCTTCTCCGCGGCTCTCTGAAGAACAAGGAGGCCATATTTATCGACCGCGTTGACATCTGCTCCCTTGGCAAGAAATTCTCTGGCCTTCTCGGTATCTGCCATGCTAATCGCTTCAAAGAGATGCTGGTTGAGAGCATCTCTGAGCGTTCCCTTGTCAAGAACGACTTTCACTTGTTTCAAGTCATCGTTTTGCGGATCAACGGCCTTCCACCTGTTGTAAACATTGTCCAGGTGGAGGAGGACACTTTCTTCTGCCTTTACTTCACCCAACTTCCTCGCCAGTTCGAGGGCGATAAGCCAATACTCCGCGGCTTTGGGATGATTTCCTCTGGAGCTATAGAGGAACGCAATCGTTCCCAAGATGTCTCCCTGGGCGGTCATGTCTCCACGCTCTCTTGCGAGGGCCAGAGAGTTCTGGAAGGACTCGATTGCCCTGAGATGGTCTCCTAAACGCCCGGACGCCATCGCGAGGGTCTGTGAAGCCCATTGTTCGAGGTCGGCGTGACCGATCCTTTTCGCGAGCGCTGAACACTCTTCAAAATACTTTGCGGCCTTGGAATATTCACCCTGAGCGGCATACGAGGATGCCAAGCCGCCCAACGCGTGTGCTTCAGCCTTAAGGTCCCCGGATTTTCGGGCGGCTTCGAGCGAATTCTCAAAGCACGCCACAGCCTTGGAATGTTGATGCAATTTCGTGTAAAGACGGCCCATGGGGTCCAGGAGTCCCTGGGCACGATTTAGGTCCTTTGCCGTTTCATATGCTTTCAAGGCTAGCTCGTAATACTCAACAGCCTTGGAATACAGCTTCTGCTCGTTATAGAGCATCGCCATGCCGGTTAGGGTGTTGGCTTCACCCCATGTCCAGCCGACTCGTCTCTTGATTTCAAGGGATTTTTCATAATATTCCAGCGCCTTGGAATACTGACCCCGGTCCGCGGCAAGTATCCCCAGGTCATTGAGGACTTCCGCTTCGCCCCGTTCATGCTTGAGTTGCCTGAACAGGGCCAAGGATTCCTGGAACATCTCTTCGGCCTTGTTCTGGTCTTCTTCAGACCGGCCTTTCTCCGCCAACGGCCGCGCCTGCCGGTCGATACGGTACGCATCACTCACTGTCGGGCCAGTCTGGCGGGAAGCGCGGCGCTCTTCATCTGTCGGTTCTTGGATCCATTCGATTACCTGAACACTAGCGAAGAAGAGGGCCACGGCCACGGCCACGTAAAGGATGATTCGCTTGATCATGGCAGTCTCCTGACAAGAGGATCAGAGCGGTTGTGGGCTGAAATCAAGCAGCTAGCATGAATTGATCCGCAGAATTCGTGAGAGCCTGATGGTTGTGCTTGGATATGAAGGTCCCCCGTGAGCTTGGCGAGTCACATTTTCGAGATTATCCAGGGGCTGGCGATTTCTTTGGCTGCTAATGCTCATACCATGCGATGGGGCACTTCGTCACCCTGAATTTCCCCCCAACTCCTCTTTGGCATCACGACCACTTTGGGTTGTGCAACTTTGCGTGAATGTGAGCATCAATATACTGGTGAATAACCTCGCCTCAGTGGGGGATATGCCAAAGGGAGTAGTTTCTCGCTGGGAGCGGGTCAAAGTAACAAAGGATCAGAAGATGTCGCACCTTTTCGACACGCTTAAAATCAAGGACGTAACATTGCGGAACCGGATCGGGGTCTCGCCCATGTGCCAATACAGTTCTCATGACGGCATGGCCGACGATTGGCACCTGGTGCATTTGGGGTCTCGTGCAATCGGCGGAGCAGGCCTGGTCATGGCTGAAGCCACTGCTGTAGAGCCCCGCGGGCGGATATCTCCGCAAGACGCGGGCCTATGGTCAGATGAACAAATCGAGCCTTTGGCTCGGATTACGAGGTTCGTCAAAGAGTTCGGGGCTGTTCCAGGCATTCAGCTTGCTCATGCGGGGCGAAAGGGAAGCGCGGCACGGCCGTGGGAAGGGGATAACTCGCTGGCGGACGATGAAGGCGGCTGGGAGATCATCGCGCCGAGCTCCCTAGCATTCGGCGGTAAGCTATGGCGTGTCCCTAAGGAGATGGACCGCAACGATATGGCAGACGTGATGAAAGCGTTCCGAGAGGCAACCAAACGCTCGCTGGAAGTGGGCTATCAATGGCTGGAACTGCACGCGGCCCACGGGTACCTCTGTCACAGCTTTTATTCCCCTTTATCAAACCATCGAACCGACGAGTACGGCGGCAGCTTTGAGAACCGAATTCGATTCGTGTTGGAGACCTTCTCTGCAATGCGAGAAGTGTGGCCGGAAAAGTTTCCGTTTTCCGTGCGCCTGTCGTGTTCGGATTGGGTTGAAGGAGGCTGGACGATCCAGGAAGCCATAGAGTTGTCAAAGAAGTTGAAAGAACGAGGAGCTGACATGATTGACTGCAGCTCAGGCTTCGGCACACCGGATCACAAGAAATACCCGTTTGCTCCGGGTTGGCAAGTGCCGTTTTCAGAAGCCATCCGCAAACAGGCACAAGTAGCCACCGCGGCTGTGGGCCTCATAACCGAGCCGGTACAAGCCGATGAAATTATTCGGAAAGAGCAAGCGGATCTTGTGCTCCTCGCTCGTCAAATGCTGCGAGATCCGTACTGGCCGTACGGAGCGGCCATTGCTCTGAATGAAAAGGAGAAAGTGCGAGGCCCAGCGGCGTACGCACATTGGATTTGAACAACACGAAATATTCGATCGGGATGAACCCGAGACTGAGGATATAGCCATGATGACATTCATGATGAAAATATTGCTTGTAAGCTTAGGCTTCTTGGCGGTTGTGGCAGTGATCGTGAACGCCCAATCGCAATCCGAAAAGGCCACTTTTGCGGGCGGATGTTTCTGGTGTATGGAATCAGCCTTTGAAAAACTCGATGGTGTCATTGACGTGGTATCGGGCTATGCAGGAGGTAACGGCCAGAATCCCACATATGAGGATTACGCGAAAAAAGGCCATGTTGAAGTGATCGAGGTCACCTACGATCCGTCCAAGATATCCTACGATCGACTTCTGGAGGTTTTTTGGAGGCAGATAGATCCGACCGACGCCGGTGGACAGTTCGTGGACAGGGGAGCGCAATATCGGTCCGCGATCTTTTTCCACAATGAAGAACAAAAACGGCTGGCCGAAAAATCGAAAGAAGAGCTAGGTAAATCGGGAAGATACGCCAAGCCGGTCGTCACGGAAATCCTGGCAGCGGGCCCCTTTTTTAAGGCCGAAGACTATCATCAGGATTATTACAAGAAGAACGCGATCCGGTACAAGTTTTACCGGTACAATTCAGGTCGAGATCAGTTCTTGGAAAAGGTCTGGGGCCGGGACAAAGGTGAAAAGAGTCAGGCCAAGACCAACGGAAACTACAAGAAGATGAGCAAAGAAGAGCTGAAGAAGAAACTGACTCCGTTGCAGTATCAAGTGACCCAGGAAGAAGGGACCGAACCGGCTTTTCGAAATGAGTACTGGGATAACAAAAAGCCGGGGATTTATGTGGACGTCGTTTCCGGAGAGCCTCTTTTCAGCTCATTGGACAAGTACGACTCTCGCACCGGATGGCCCAGCTTCACCAAGCCTCTGGAACCGGGAAACATTGTCGAAAGAGAAGACAGAAAGTTCTTTACGACACGTACGGAAGTGAGGAGTCAGCACGGGGACTCTCATCTTGGGCACGTCTTTCCGGACGGGCCCAAACCCACCGGCCTGCGTTATTGCATGAATTCCGCGGCTCTCCGCTTTGTCCCAGTGGAAGAACTGGAAAAGGAAGGTTACGGCCAATACAAGGAGTTGTTTCAAAATTAGATAATAGCTGCCAAGGCTTTTCTGACATCGGCAAGCTTTTCTGATAAGAATGGATAAGTTGTGTACAGACCGCTGGAGGCCGTGTAGGGGAGGTGACATGACGCAAGCGGGATGGGCGGCAGTTCTGAGCCTTGTCATCCCCGGGGTAGGGCAGATCTACAACGGGGATTTCTTGAGAGGGATCTTCTGGTTGATCGTCACCCCAGGTCTTTGGATCGGCAGCGGCGGCATGTTGGGATGGATCTGCCACCTCATCGCGTCGTACACCGCTTACTCTCGCGGCGGGAAGTACATGCGGGGCGAGATCGCGAAATGACCGCTGGAAGCGCTTCCAGCGCTTGCGGGATCTTGAAAGACACATTGAACTGACTCTCACGCCTCTGGCTGTGCGATAGTGTCCGCGGGTGGCCGGGACGTTATACGTCCCGGTGCCGAAGGCACAGGAGGTTTATTCTGTTGCTAGTATGTCAAGCAATAAAGCCAGAAGTCGTATATCCGCCCGAATAAACCTCCTGTCGCTGCGCGACCCCGACGTATAACGTCGGGGCCACCCAGTTGGGACGCAGTTGACTAATCGTGGCAGGATCTCGAGTGGGATCGTAGTATTGAGACAGCCTCTTGAAACCCGCCGCTGCCAAGTCCGACGGCGTGAAGCAGCATGAGACGTGAATAAACCTGGCTTGGAGACCCAATAACAGATGCACAGAGACAAACCTCGCATCATCATATTTTCAGGCAAAGGCGGAGTCGGCAAGACGACCGCGTCCGCGGCGACAGGTCTCCAATGTGCTGCACAAGGCTGGAAAACGATCGTTATTTCCATTGATATAGCGCACAGCCTGTCGGATGCATTTCAAGTCGAGGCTGCTCTCCAGGATCACCATCTCGGACAACCTCGGCAGGTGGCGGAAAACCTGTGGATACAAGAAGTCGATGTTCAGGAAGAGCTTGATCGCCACTGGGGCGAGGTTTCAAAGTATCTTGCCGCGGTAATCGGTTCCGGTGGCATGACGAACGTACTGGCCGAAGAATTGGCCATTGTTCCGGGCATGGAAGACGTGGTCAGCCTCCTGTATATTAATCAGTATTTTCGCGACAAGACCTATGACGTGATTGTGGTGGACTGTGCGCCTACGGGTGAATCACTCCGTTTCATCAGCATGCCATCGACCTTGGAATGGTACATCAACAAAGTATTCAATCTTGAACGTACCTTGATGAGAGTGGCTCGACCCATTGCCAAACGGCTGACCGATCTTCCTGTGCCTGAAGATGTGTATTTCAAAGCCATAAAAGATCTCTTCGAGAAACTCTCCGGTGTAGAACAGGTCCTGCTCGATCGTGACATAACGTCGGTCCGGTTGGTGACCAATGCCGAGAGAATGGTGGTGCGAGAAACTCAGCGGGCCTTTATGTATTTCTGTCTCTATGGACTTGTGGTGGATACAATCATCGTGAATCGGTTGTTCCCACCTGGGCTTCAGGACGATTACCTCAAAGATTGGCTTTCGACACAGCAACGGAGCATGGAGCAGATCCAACGGATCTTTGAGCCCATACCCGTGCGGAAAGTCAACATCTTGCGAGATGAAGTTGTTGGAACAGAAAAACTGACCGAGATGGGGCGTATCATCTACGACGACACCGACCCTGCCGGAGTGTTCTACCGTGAACCGCCTTACGTGCTTGACGAAGGCGTGGAGGAGTACCAATTGAAGATTAAGCTCCCTTTCGTGTCGAAAGAATATGTGGATCTATTCAAGGAGGAAGGGGACCTGGTGATCCGAATCGGGTCGTTCAAGCGTCACGTGTTTCTTCCGAGGTCCCTTCTGAAGCGGAAGCCCTCAGGCGCCACGCTCGTGAATGACCAACTTCTCATATCCTTCCCTAAATACGCATAATCGGAGGGAAGCATGGACACGCTCAAAATCCTCGCTCGCGTTGCCGGAACAGCGTTTCTTGCTGCGGGAGCTATGACTCTGGTAGCCAGGAAAGTGCTTCCGAAGCCTTCCGACGTGATGACCGGCGCGACGCACTTTAGAAAGGGCCTGCAAGAGTTTCAGAGCGGATTTCGCACGGTTTTCTTCGGCACACCCATGCCGGACAAGGAAGAATCCCGACAAAAGAAGGAAGCCGCCCGAATACCCATCGAATAGGGCTCTGCCATGGAATGGGATCCGGAAATGTGGGAATCCGTGCTTCGCTGCGTCGGTGACGGAGTCGCTATCGGCGATCGGGACCGGATCATCCGTTATTGGAACCCTATGGCTGAGCAAATCACGGGTTACAGAAAAGGAGACGTGGAGAACATCCTCACTTGCGGAGAAATCTTCAAGGACCGCGGACCGGATGGACAAGAACTCTGCAAAACAGCGCTGTGTCCCATTGACAAAGCCCGCGAATCAGGTGGCACGTGCGAACAAGAAGTCTATATTCAGCATGCCTCCCGGTACCTTGTCGGGGTGAATGTGCGAACCGTCACCTTCGCCAATGAAGAAGGCGAAGTCACGCAATGGGCTATGGTATTCAGCGAGTTTCCCGGCGGAATAAGAGGAGTCGACACCGCTGAGGAACACGCTGGGATGGCCATGTTGGACCCGGTTTCCAGCCTTGGGAGCAGACGTCAGGCTGAAGTAGCTTTACGCGCGCGTTTGGACGAAATGCGAAGGTACCAAGCGGATTTCGGGGTTCTGATCGTCCATCTTGACGGCATGTCGGATCTCGGCTCCAAATACGGGACCGAAGCACAGGATCGAGCGCTCAGACTGGTTGGGGCAGCGCTTTCTAAGAACTTGCGAGCCTCGGATGTGGCAGCCAGATGGACGGGCGACGAGTTCATTGCCATTCTTCCGTACGCGATGGAATCGCAACTCTGGATCGTCGGAGACCGTCTGCGGGCCAGCGTAGGGCAATCCTCCGTGAGCACGGACAAGGGGAAGATCGGCCTTTCCGTGTCAATCGGAGGCACACCGGCTCGTCCTTCCGACAACATGGAGACCCTTCCTGCTCGTGCACGAAAGCTCGTCGAAGAAATCCTCTCCAAGGGCGGGAATGGGGTCATGATCGCGGAATAGCCTGCGTTAGGATCCCCCCCAATTGGTTCCTGCTTCGGGGACTCATTACTTGTGTAGCTGTCCATGCAATTCCGATTTGCCAAAAAAATTGAACGCTGCGGACAATTGTCATTGCGAGGGCTTCAAGCCCGAAGCAATCCTCTCGTCATTCCCGTGAAAGCTTGTCCTCGCGAAAGCGGGGACGAGAATCCGGGAAGGGCGCGTGGCCATGCGCCCCTACAGGATTGCTTCGTCCCCCGGATCACGTCCGGGGTCCTCGCAATGACAGATGACATCATGAGCGTTACGGGAATACATAACGGTTGGCAGAAATCCTCGGGTTTTGCAGTTGGAATCCAATGAATGAGGATCATGTCTTGGGGGCCACTGACCTGAGCGTGCTCAGGTAGGGGCGCACCCGCGCGTGCGCCCGCAGAACGAGCAGACCCGCGGGTCTGCCCCTACAGAGATCCCTGGTCTTGCCCATTGGATACCAATTCCGAGTACCTGTTAGAAAGCGCATCGGCCTGAGCAGCGTTTTTCGACACACTGACCTGTCCCCGCACGCTGCGGGGACAGGTCAGTGGCACCCATCTCAATTCAGGTCCGTTGGGTTGGATGATCGGCAGCCACGTCCTTGCCTTATTTCTTCAATCGTTCAGCCTGCTTCGCGGCTTCTTCCTGCTGTTTACGCTGCAGCTCGGCCTGGCGTTTCTTCTCAGCTTCCGCTCGCTGCCTTGCCTGTGCCTGAGCAGCCTGCTGTGCTGCCTGTTGTTGCTGCTGGAGCTTCATTTGTTGAGCTTGCTGGGCCTGTCGAGCCGCCTGCTCTTGTTGTTGTCTGCGCATTTGTTCGGCCTGCCGGGCGGCCTGCTGTTGCTGAAGTTTCAATTGTTGAGCTTGTTGGGCTTGCCGAGCCTGCTCTTGCTGCTGTTTACGCATTTGTTCAGCTTGTCGTGCAGCTTGTTCCTGTTGCTGGCGACGTACTTGCTCTGCCTGTCTGGCTGCTTTTTCCTGTTGCTGGCGCATTTGTTCAGCTTTTTGAGCAGCCTGTTCTTGTTGTCGGTGCTGAATCTGAGCTTTCTCATCTTCTTTCTTCTGCTGCTCCTGTAGTTTTTGCCTATCCAGGGCAGCCTTTCGAGCAGCCTCTTCTTGCTGTCGCCGGGCCTGCTCTGCCTTTTGCGCAGCTTGTTCTTGTTGCTGGCGCTGAATCTGAGCTTTCTCAGCTTCCTGTTTCTTCAAGCCCTCGAGTTTCTGGCGTTCTTGTGCAGCTTTGCGAGCCGCGTCCTCCTGTTGGAGTCGCATCTTGTCAGCCTGGCGTTGCTTCTCCTGTTGCTGCAAGCGCAGTCGCTCTTGTTCCGCGCGACGAATTTGATCCGGAGGCTGCGCGGGCTGTTGCACCGAAGGGAGAGACGTCTTATCCGGTGGCTTTTTCGTTGGATCCGTAGGCTGAATCGCGAGCGCAGGAGGCTTCTTCAGTCCTTCTTGAAGCCGTTGCTGAAGCTCTTCGCGCTTCTTGCGATCTTGTTCCACGGTAAGCTGATTCTGCAGCCGCTGCTGTTCCAGCACTCGCGGAAGTAGCCCTACACCTGCAGCAGCGGCTACCGGCGGAGCCAGCTCCTTGATTTGCTGCAACATCTTCCCGCGGTCTTGTGGATCTTTGGATTCCGCGGCCTTTGATAGCACGAGCTCGACTTTATCCCTGGTTGCATCCGCGGATCGGCGGGTTTCAACCGCTTGTTTTAGCTCCGTGAACTGTTTTTCGAGTTGCGGAACTGCCCGCGGATTGGGGAACCGGGTCAATTCCTTCTGAAGCTTGTTCAGATTTTCCTGCGCAAAGAGATCGGGTTGCGTCGGCTGAGGCCCTCCAAGCTGTTTGAGCGCCTGCCTCTGCAAATCTTCCCTTTTCTTGGGGTCTTGTTCGCGTGAGATCTCGTTAACCAAGTTCCTCACGTTCTGATCTTTGGCCGGGATCGGCATCTTGCCTTCGGCCATAATTCTCCGAGCATCGGTCAGTTCGGTTCTCACCGCGGCGCGCCTCAACGGATCCCGTTCTTCAGAGAGCCGTGACCGTAGCCCGGACAGCTCTTGCCCCGCGATACCAGCCAAGCGGCCTTGAGCCTCAATGCGGTTTCTCAGTCCTTGCTGGAACTTCTGGCTCACATGCAGGTTCTTATGGCCGTCGAAATCGTTCGCAAGCGAGTTGACCAGATTCATCCGAGCTCGCGCGGGTAGGCGACCTTCGTGTCTCGCGAGGTCTCTGACTCGATCTTCGAGGCGATGGATTCGCCAAGCCAGCCAGTTTTGCCGGATGCGCAAATCATCGAGCTCCCGGAGGACTCGACGCAATGTGCCCCGGTCTCCGGCAAGCTGGCCAAAATAGGCCATCCGGTACAGCTCTGCCTGGCGCACCCGGTAGTAATTCCAGTAGTAATGATCATAGTACAAGGCTCGGTCGAAGAGCATCCGCCGAACACATATCAGGATCAGGTCCGGCCCCACTCCCCAGGTCCGGTACACCTCATAGGGTATGATCCACTCGCCGATAGTGGGCAGGAAGACCACAATGCCGGCGCGGGCCCTAGGTGGCGGATACACAACTATGTCGTCGAAGGGATATGGGTCGTACAGGTAGTCTTCTTGCACATAGTACGGCGCAGCGGGCTGGGCCGTCACCGGTGGCTGCACCGGGGGCATTGCGGCAGCAGTACGGGAAGGACACGTGTCGAGACGAGCTACCGGCGATCCGGGGATGGTGGCCGCAGTGACCAATCGCTCCGCGTCTTCGGCGTAAACTTCCAGAGGCTGAGCATCGGCCTTCCCCTCCTTGATTTGCACGGATCGGCACGACTGAACAATGCTACCAGGGGCTCCTTCCACAGAGAGGTTTCTCACCTCCACCTGGCCCCGCAGCACCGTGACCACGGTTGAAGACGGGTCATATGTTTCGACGATGAAATCCACCGGTTCCGCTAGTGAAACCGGCTGGATATAGGCTGTCGGTGTGGTGACACCGTACGGGCCGGCTGGGCCGCCTTTGCGCTCATCGGTTGAGATACGCAGCACACCTTCCACAAGCTGGAAGTCTGCGGCCTCCCCGCCGTTAGCGGCTCGGGACGACATGAAAAGCGTTGAAAGCGCCCCCTGAGAGCTGAGAATTCCCAGGTCCCATCGGAGCAACAGCTTGCCGTCCTGTCCTGTGGTGACCGTTTGCCACGTGCTTACCAGGTGGCCGACCTGTAATGGTTCTTGGGCTCCTTCGCCTTCGCCAGGGATTTCTGCCCGGCCCTCGACCGCTTCAACCGACGCGGTCCGGTCGGAGGCAGCTGGAGTCGACTGAGGCGTCAGCCCCAATGCAACGAAAATGAAAAAGGTGGAAATAAGAACACGCCACCCCGGCGTCGGGGTCCAGACTTGCTCTGATTCCATGTTAAACCAGTCCTTTCAAGAGGTTGGGCCTTATCCATACCGCATTGTATAGGTTTCAAAATCACCCGGCGCGAGGACATGCCCTCGCGCCTGTGCGTTATGACGCCCGAGCAGATAAAAAGTTATTCGAGGCACACAAAAAAATCAGCCACCTTCCTGTCGTAGGCAGTAACTTATGGGATTCGCGGCTAGTGATAGAGGTTCGTTATCCTCCTCCCCCTATAGGCGTTAGAATACCCTACAACTTGTTCTCTGAATTTTGTGTCCCGTAGGGACACCCAGATAGTAGCCCGGCAATTCAGAGACTGTCTCAGAAGTCTGTGAGAAATGACCAGGCAATGGGACGCCCGCCGCCTGAGGCAAGAGGATCACCCTCGTAGGGCCTGCAGGACCCTGT
>JBFLZC010000017.1:0-114045 GCA_040756375.1 Thermodesulfobacteriota bacterium | reverse complement strand
GAAGAGCCAGTCAGGTGGAACTCTCACGCACAGTCGCTCTACCAGGAAGTCGCTTCTTGTCCAAGAAGTACTTCTATCTGGAATATACAAGGGGAGATGAGTCTCCCCTCCAAATTATTGCGCAACGATGCGCTCTTGCCGCCGGTCTCCGAGGCGAAGCCACGGAGAGCTCGCCGAAGCCGAGGACTTTCATGATTCGTTGTAGCTCTCTAGCTACAGCAGTTGGTATTGGTCCAAAAATCGCGTTACGAGGAACGACAAAAAGAGTTAAGATGAATCGCGTATCTCAAGGCTGTCTCTACAAACGACCGGCGCCAAAGCTGCCTGGCCTGAGCAAAGGCCGGTGCAGGTGATCGGAGCGCCAGGGAGGAACATGCCTTGCACCACGGTGAGAGGGGGCGACTGATCATGTATCTGCCGGAGATTTTCACCAAGTTCCAGACGCAGTATCCGGAAATTCTCGATGCATACCACAAAGTAGGGGACCTCTGCGAAAAGGCCGGGCCCCTGAACGACAAGACCCAGCACCTGATTCAGTTGGGCGTTTCTGTTGGGGCCAACTCCAAGGGTGCTGTTCGATCCCACGTGCGCCGCGCGTTGGCGGCAGGCGCAACAGAAGCAGAGATTTTCCAGACCATTCTCGTCTCCATGACCATCGTAGGCTTTCCAGCCATGATCGCGGCGTTCGGGTGGGCTCAAGAGGTTGTGGCAGCGGGCGGGAAGGAATAGCCCCGATCTATCAGCGCCGTGACCCTACCAAGAAGGACGCCGATCACGGTCCATGAGAGTGCCTGGAGTCGGCCTACCCCACTCGCGCGCTTACGACTTCGTTGGGGAATATGGGCATGTGCCGGGAAGCCATGACGTCAAATCGAATGCTATGCGTGCTCATCGCGGTTACTGCGGCAGTGCTTTGGTTTGGAGGAATATGGGCCATGTCCTCGGAATATCGAATCTATCCGGTGGGTGAGGTGCAAAAGAAACGTGGAACGACGGTGCTCAAGATTCACGAACCCTTTCGCGACGCGCTCCTCGGACTGGACCGCTTTTCCCACGTCATTGTGTTCTTCTGGTTCGACCGAAACGACACTCCGGAAAAGAGACGCATATTGCAGGTCCATCCGAGACGCGACGCAAGAAACCCCCTCACCGGCGTATTTGCCACCCGGTCGCCGGTACGGCCCAATCTGATCGGTCACTCCATAGCCAAGATCAAGTCCATCAAGGACGGTTCCATCATGGTGGACGAAATCGACGCGTTCGACGGGACTCCTATCATTGACCTCAAGCCGTACATCCCCGCCGGCGATTCGATCCCGGGGGCAACCGTGCCCGAATGGGTGCATGAATAGTAAATTTGGAATCTGTCACCGTATATAGCAAGTGTTAAAAACAATGTCCGATTGCCGCTTGGACTTTGGTAGGTGCCGGCCTCCGTGCCGGCACATTTTTCACAAAAGTATCAACCAGCTCGGGCCGGCAGGGACGCCGGCCCCTACCGGTTTCCTTCAAGCGCGGGCTTTCCAAGAAGCCATGAATTTTGACAACTGGTATATGTGAACGGCAACTCCGACCAAGAATTTACTTCTCCACCTATAATTGTATTTCGAGGATAACGTCACGGTCAGCCGTTGACAGCGTCCGCAGCGCCTGATACAAACCTATTGATTCTATTCAAGAATTGTCACTGGTCGCCGATGCGGGTTTCGCTACATTCTTTCCACGTTTCATCGAAAGCGGCTTTCTGGCGCCTCACGACCACATGCCTGATGGTTGCTGCGTTCATCGCCCCGCCCAACGCGTGGCCTCAAGCGTCCGCGCAACAGCAGAAGTCCGCCATTCAGTATGTGGAAGAGGGTAAGGCGCTCCTCCAAAAGAACAAGTACGCTCCGGCCATCCAACGCTTTTCCGCGGCATTGAGGCTGGATCCGAAGGCCGCAGAAGCCTACCTGCTGCGCGGCCAGGCCTATAGCAAGTTGAGCAACCATCTTCGTGCGATGAAAGATTACTCCCAGTATGTGGAGCTTCAGCCCTCGGATCCGAGCGGCTATATCTCGCGTGGGGACACGTACAATCTGCTTCAGGAACACCAGTCAGCTCTGGAAGACTATAGTAAAGCCGCGACCCTGGCGCCCAACCGGACCGAAATCTACGTGGGACGAGGCCTGGCCCTTGCGGGGCTGGGCAAATATCAGGACGCGATCATAGATTACCAGCAGGCCCTCAAGCTGGATCCCGAGAACCTCGATGCATTGAGTAATCTCGGTCTTGCATTCATGGTGGTGGGAAAACCCACGAGCGCTATGACATACTTCGAACGGGCTCTCGCGCTGGAAAGAGACCCTGCATGGCGTGCCCGCATAAGCGGCTGGATCCAGGAATTGCAGGACAAGGGAGCTCCCAGGGCGCCTCAAGCCCCACCAAGCACTTCCCCTCCTGTCGCAGGCCCCAGAAAGCTCTGGTAGAAGTGGCTGCAGAGTATTTTCAGAGGATTAATGGCTGAAAGCCAGAGAAGAAGAACTTCGGTGCTCGTGCCCGCGATTCTCATTTCGTTGGCCGTGGCGGGGCTGGCCGCCGGTCTCCTTGGTCTCGGGGGATATTCGCTCACGCTGCACAAGCTGTACGCCAAGCTGGGGCTGCCCCTGGTTCGGCTACTCTGTTATCTGGCCGCAGGGCTCTTTGTGGGACAACTCATCGAGAGCCTGGGTTGGACCTCCAAGATTGCCAGATGGATTCGACCGCTTACTCGCTGGGGAAGGCTCAAGGAAGATAGTGGCGCGGCATTCGTAGCGAGTTTTATTTCCGGCATCGTAGCCAACACCATGCTGATGAACGCGCTCCTGGCCGAGAAGATCACCCGACGTGAACTCAAGATTGCGTACGTGCTCAACAACGGCCTTCCCATGTTTCTCGTGCATTTGCCCACCACGTTTTTCATTGTGGTGTCTCTCGCAGGGGGCGCGGGATTTGTTTACCTGGCCATCACCTTTGTCGCGGCATGCCTGAGAAGCTTTGGCGCCGTAGCTTTCGCTCGATTCACGCTTCCGCCTGCTCCTGCCGCATCAGTCCGGGAGTCTCTGCCGCATGACGCCGCGCGCGGGCGTCAGAATGCATTGCTCAACAGGTTTGCCGACCGTTTCGTTCGGCTGGTTCTGTACACGATCCCCATTTACGTGCTCATCTTCCTTCTGAATGACTGGGGCGCGTTCACATGGCTCCGCGACGCATTGGCCGCGAAGCTTGCGATCGGTTTATTCCCCATTGAGGCGGCCGGTTTGGTGATCTTCGCGTTCGCGGCGGAATTCGGTTCCGGCATGGCTGCTGCGGGTGCGATGCTCGACGGAGCAGCGCTCACCGTGAAGCAAGCGGGTCTGGCGCTTGTCGTAGGGACCATTGTCTCAACGCCGATCAGAGCAATACGCCATCAATTTCCAACTCATGCCGGAATTTTCAATCTGGGCCTTGGGAGTGAGCTGCTCGCCTTGAGCCAGGGCTTGCGAGTGTTCACCCTGGTGTTGGTTTCCCTTCCTTATGTGCTCTGGGGGTAGATGGGGCTCCGGCAATTTCTGCAAGAAGGGTATTGGGCAGGGTTTGCCGCAGTCAATCAAGAGGGCTTCCGCATTTCGGAATGAGAAACGTCGGTGTAGGGGCGCAATTCATTGCGCCCGGGAAGTTTAGGGCGTGATGAATCACGCCCCTACACACCGTGCATCAGACCTGGACCACGGAATGGTCGGTCCACCGCGCCACGGCATTTGGCGCGGATTAATACCGCATTGATCCACCGCCAAAAATTTTCTTGACACCACACTTCTACACGATATCATGTAATAGCGATGTCGTGAAACGCCAGGGGCCCCCATGACACAAGACTCCCAAAAGGTTTGCTGCCGTCAAAGATTTGAAGATCGCCCACTCCTCTCGGAACAGACAGCAGAAGAGCTGGAAGCGCTCTTCAAGATACTCGGCAACAGATCACGGCTCAGGATGCTCCATGCAATCGTGCGCGCGCAGGAACTCTGTGTGGGCGATCTGGCCCAGCAGATAGGCATGAAACCTCAAGCCGTGTCCAATCAACTCCAGCGGCTCGTTGACCGCCGCATCGTTGCGTACCGTCGAGAAGGCAATAACATCATCTATCGAATCGTGGATCCCTGCGTGAGAATGCTGCTCGACGTGGGCTTGTGCATCCTTGAAGACTGGTTAAGCGGCACGCTTGCCGAGAACACGCCGGAAGCGTTCGTGACCCTGGACGTGCGCGAGCATTTCTGAGCGCCCTCAGGGTTGTCACCAGGAAACGCATCTTAAACATTGAGGAACGAGCAATGACCACCGAATTGTCCCAGGCCACGACGAAGAGCACGGGAGCTCAATCGCAGTCGTGCTGCGCGGTTTCATGCTGCGCCCGACCTGAAGAGCAGGCTCGAGGCGCTTCCACAAACCTGACGACGGATGCTGCGAGCTTGCCAGATCCGCAGCGGCCCTTTATCACCGGCTACCTCGAAACGCCTGTGGGAAGAATCCCTCGTGTTCCTACAGAACTTACGTGGGCCGATCGTTCCGGCACCATCAAGGTGCGGTGGGGGATCGCTCGAATGAGGTACACCGTCGAACCCGGTTTGTACGCGGTGGGCGCGCCCGATGCGGGGTCTCCTGTTCTCGTGTCCGCGAATTACAAATTGAGCTTTGATACGCTGCGGGCGGAGCTTTCGGGCATTTCCGCCTGGATCCTGGTGCTGGACACCAACGGGATCAATGTCTGGTGTGCCGCGGGCAAGGGCACGTTTTCCACTGATGAGCTTGTGCAGCGCATCGAGCTCACTCACCTTTCAGAAATGGTGAGCCACCGGCAGCTCATTCTGCCCCAGCTAGCCGGTCCTGGGGTCGCAGCTCACGAGGTGAAGAAGCGGTCCGGCTTCAAGGTCATATACGGCCCCATCCAGGCCCGCGATATTCGTGCCTTCTTGGACGCGGGCAATCAGGCCACGCCCGAGATGCGCCTGAAGACGTTTCCAATCCGCGAGCGAGTTATCCTCATCCCGGTGGAATTGGTCGAGGCGCTCAAAGGAGCCGCGATCCTCCTCCCCGCGTTCTTTCTTCTGGGAGGCTTGGGAGGTCCGGCAGACTTCTGGACGAATGCCTTGAATCACGGGCTCTTCGCAGCGGTTGCGGTGGCCCTGGCAATTGCCGCGGGAGCGATCGTGACGCCGACCCTATTGCCCTGGTTGCCTGGCCGCGCCTTTGCCTTCAAGGGCTTCGTTGCCGGATTGGTAATCGCGGCTGTCCTGGTGGCTTCCAGACCTGATGCGTGGGCTTCTTGGCCGGGTCGTATGGAGATGATCGCCTGGCTCCTCTTGGTTCCCGCTCTGAGCGCATACTTGGGTATGAATTTTACCGGCGCGTCATCGTATACTTCGCTCTCCGGTGTGAAAAAGGAGATGCGGATCGCGCTACCCTTGCAAATTGCCGCGGCGGCCGTAGGACTGGTCCTTTGGTTCTGCTCCCGTTTCACAGCGTAAGGAGGCTTCTATGAATAGAGCACGACAATTGGTGTATCTGCGGAATGTGGTGACCTTGAATTTGGACAGCAGCAGATGTTCAGGGTGCGGCACCTGCATGGAAGTCTGCCCTCATGCTGTGCTGGCTCAGGAAAACGGAAAGGTTCGGATCGAAGATCGGGACGCGTGCATGGAATGTGGCGCGTGCGCTCGGAACTGCCCTACCGCAGCCATTTCGGTGCAAGCAGGTGTTGGATGTGCCGCGGCTGTGATTAATTCGGCTCTCGGCCGAGGCTCGTCTTCGGCATGTTGCTCGCTGGAGCCCAGTGCCCCTTCATGTGGATGTTCGACTGAAACTCAGCCGCAACGAAAATCGAGTTGCTGTTAGAAGTATCGGCAAGGCCTCTACGGGTTTTGCCCCAACTCTTGTCCGGCTGTTAAGAGCAGTTCTTTCGGATTGGTAGATGCCGGCCTCCGTGCCGGAGAGGATTCTACTGATTTTCTTGAACACACCCACCGAATACGTTAAGAACTCTCAGCACCTCTCATAGCAAGTTTCAGGGTTTTAGCATTCTCTTAAACCGAAAGCCGCGGGGCTGCACTGGGTCGTCTGATCCAAAAGGAGAAGACCATGCCGGTTTATAAGAGCGCTCAGGAGTTTGAAGACATCCTAACCGCGCTTTGGACCAGGATATTCGCATCCCCCGAAATCATGCAGGGCTTGGAAGGGGAGAAGCTGATCGTCAAGTTTCAGTTCAGCGACTTCCAACAGGAGCTGTTCATTGACTCTACGGGCGATAAGCCGGAGCTACGATGGAACCCCGGCGAACACGCTCCCTTCGATGTTGAGATGATCCTCGCGTCGGACACCAGCCACAAATTCTGGATGCAGGACCTCAATGTTCCTTTGGCTATAGGAACACGCAAAATAGTGGCCAAAGGGTCCGTTCAGAAGGCGCTGAAGCTCATACCTGCCCTGAAACCTGCTTTCGCGCTCTACCCTGAAATTCTCAAAGAATTCGGCAGGAACGATCTTCTACAGAAAACAGCTGCAGGAACCAGAAAGCGGAGCTGGCTGGCACGCGTGTTCTCGTCGAGGCGAAGGTCCGATGCCTATGATTTGAGCCTGGTACCAAGCTTTTCCATTCCGCTGACCGACGGCAAACCGGACGCGACGCAAGAAAGGATAGCTCAAACAGCCGATCCGCAGCCCTCGGATATGGATCTGCTCACGGCTATGCTCCGGATCAGAGAGTTTGAGACCTACCTCTCCCAGGCCTTCAAAGCGGGTGAGATTCCATCGGAAGCGATTCACCTCTCGATAGGACAAGAGGCTGTTGCCGCGGGAGTGTGCCTCAATCTCAAGGATACGGACTATCTCAACACAACTCATCGAGGGCATGGACACATCATTGCCAAGGGCGCGGACCTCAAAGGGATGATGGCCGAGCTCTACGGCAAGGCAAACGGTCTTTGCCGAGGCCTGGGCGGTTCGATGCATGTGACTGAACGCAAGAAGGGCGTTTTGGGCGCAAACGGCATTGTGGGCGCCGGCTATCTGTTGGCATTGGGCGCTGGTTTTTCTATCAAGAACACGCCCACCTCAGACGCCATATCGGTTGTCATTGCCGGGGACGGATCGGTCAATCAGGGGATGTTCCATGAGGCCATGAACATGATTTCGGTTTTTGAGCTGCCCGTGCTCGTTGTGGTCGAGAACAACCTGTACGGTGAATTCACGTCGGTTGAAAGGCACTCAGGCGAACCGGAACTGTTCAAAAGGGCTCATGCTTACCGGATTGAGAGCGATCGGGTGGACGGGAATGACGTGAGGCGTGTTTCGGCAAAGGTCCGGGAAATAGTTCACAAGATGCGCAAAGATCGAAAGCCGAGGCTCCTGGAGCTGATGACGTACCGCTGGCACGGACACATGGAGGGCGACCCGGAATCGTACCGAAACAAAGATGAGGTTTCCAAGCATAAGGAACTGGACCCCATTGTGAGCCTGGAGAAAACTCTCCTCGCGGAAGGATTGGTCCAACAGAAAGATCTCGACGCAATCAAATCCGCCGCGGCTCAGGAGATCAAGGAAGCTGTGCAATACGCGGTCGATTCACCGTCTCCCGAACAGTCCGCCCTAACGGAGCACATTTACGCGCCAGAGGACAAGCGCCTCTTTTCAGGGTCCTTTGACCTGGGCAACCGGGAAGTGCGGGAAATGTCGGTTTCCCAGGCCATCAACCTGGCCATTGCAGAAGAGATGGAACGGGACAAAAAAGTGTTTCTGTGGGGAGAAGATGTTTCTCTCGGGGGGTACTTCAACGTCACCAGCGGGCTTATCGAAAAATTCGGTCCGTCCAGGATCATTGACACGCCCATAAGCGAGAACGGCATCGTAGGCGGCGCAGTGGGCGCGGCCATAACCGGAAGCAGACCTGTCTGCGAGATTCTGTTCGCGGACTTCCTCACCTGTTGCATGGACCCCATACTAAACCAGGCAGCCAAGATACGTTTCATGACCGGCGGGCAGGTCTCCGCACCGCTGACCATACGCACTCCGGTGGGCAGCGGGATCGGCATGGCAGCTCAGCATTCGCAATCCATGGAGCGGTTCTTTTTCGGCATCCCGGGACTGATTGTGCTGGCTGTCTCAGACGCTTTCACAGCCAAGGGTCTGATGAAATCGGCGATCCGGTCCGACAATCCGGTGCTCGTATTTGAGCATAAACTCCTTTACGCGGAATCCGGCAATGTTCCCGTCGACGATTACACTTTGCCCATCGGCAAGGCTCGGATAGTTCTTGCAGGAGACGACGTTACCATAGTGACCTATTCCCTTGGGGTTGGCATCGCGATCAAGGCTTCAGAGCTGCTCGCGCAAAAGGGGATACGGGCTGAAATCATCGACTTGGCAACCTTGTACCCAATGGACACGGAAACCATCCTCAAGTCGGTGCGAAAAACAGGCCACCTGGTCGTGGTGGAAGAGGCCCTCTTTAGCGGCAGCGTAGGTTCCGAAATCATTTCCAGGGTTGCTCTGGCGGGATTTGGTCTGCTCAAGAAGGCGCCGGCGAAGATCTGCGCGGCTGATTGCCCCATTCCGTACGCTAAAAACCTGGAAGTTTCCATGTTGCCCGCGCCTGAGAAGGTTGTTGAAACTGTAGAAGCCCTCCTGGGATGAGTAAGGCCGGTGGAGATTTCGGTCGGATAAAGGAGACGTGTAGGGGAGGGGGAAGGCTGGGCGTGTCCAAAGGGCTCGGATTCAACCTGCGGCAGTATAATTTGCCGCCATCGCACGTCCCCAAGCGCACGCAGATAGGAGAAAAAGCATGCCGGATTCCAAGTGCATATTCATTACCGGAGCTGGATCGGGGATAGGTAGGGCAACAGCCCTCCAGTTTGCCAAGAACGGCTGGTTCGTGGGGATGTACGACATCAACGAACCAGAGCTGGAAAAGGCTGCTAAGGCGCTGGAAACAGATCGGACCTGTTTTCGGAAACTCGATGTGACCGACGTGGATCAGGTGAAGGCCGCGTTGGAAGATTTCTGCCAACGCACTGAAGGCAAGATGGACGTGCTCTTCAACTGCGCGGGCGTTCTGAAGACCGGAGCCTTCGAATCCATACCTTTCGAAGCTCACAAGATGATAACGAGAGTGAACGCAGAAGGGGTGCTCAATTGCACGTACCACGCGTTCCCATACCTTCGGAACACAAAGCCGGCCATGGTGATTAGCATGGCCTCTGCTTCCGCGCTTTATGGAACTCCTGATTACGCGACCTATTCATCGACGAAGTTCTGGGTGAGAGGCTTCACGGAGGCGCTCAATATCGAGTGGGAACGTCACGGCATTCACGTATGTGACATTCTGACGCCTTTTGTGGACACGCCGCTCATACATGGCGACAATTCAGGGGCAATAAAATCTCTCGGCGTTAAGTTGTCGCCTGAGGACCTGGCTCAGGTGGTGTGGCAGGCCGCGCATGGTCACAAGGTGCATTGGATCGTGACACCGTATTTCAAGTTCAATTGGATTGTGGCCAGGAGGCTGCCCGATCGGATCGCCAAAATGATAATAAAACACATATGCGGATATTGAGGATCAAGGATTGGGCCAAGAGCGGATGCATATAACCGGCCTAATGTAGCAAGTGCCAAAAATAATGTCCGATTGCCGCTTGGGCTTTGGTAGGTGCCGGCCTCCGTGCCGGCACATTTTTCTTAAAAATATCAACCAGCTCGGGCCGGCAGAGCCTGCCCCGGACGTGATCCGGGGGACGTCGGCCCCTACCCGACGCCGCCACTGCTTCACACTATCACTTCGTCTTGGTGCACCAAACTGCGTTCTGTAACCAGTTCTAATAGCAAATCTTGTACCCCTGGTCTTCCAGGTCTCTGATTACCTCGTGGCCCTCCTCTTCCGACGCGACCGGTATCCAGAGCCCAAACCCTGTCACAACTAACTGATCGCCTTCCCGAAGGAGCCGAAGCGGCCCGCCGGATGATCGTTTGCTTTCACAACGGCTGGGCTGATCGTCGTTCATTTCAACAGAAACTCCGTCACCGCGGCATTGAACCTGTCCGATTCCTCCATAAAGAAGCAATGACGGCAGCCGTCAAACAATTCCAAGCGAGCGTGGGGAATCAGTTCCTTGAGCGTCAATGAATTCTGGGATGGCACCAAGTGATCGTCGTTACCGGATATTATCAACGTGGGAGCAGTTATTTTTTCAAGCCGGTCCGCAGTATCGTGCTTGAGACAGGCATTGAATTGGCGGAAGAACGCATCCGGCGGTTGATAGAACCGAAGTGATATTTCAACGAACTCCTCGATCCAATCCGGCTGCTCGCTAATGAATTTATCGGAAAAATACAGGTCCATGTCTTTTCTAAGGATTTGCTCCGGTGTCAGGCCCTTGTTCGCGGTGAACTTCTCCATCCGTTCCGGGGACATGATCACTGCTCTGTTTCCGCCGCAACTGGTGCACCCTAAGATCAAGCCGTTTACCTTTTCCGGATAGTTGATGGCCAGTTCCTGAGCGATATATCCGCCCATGGATATGCCCAGGATATGAGCTCGGCCTATGCCCAGAAAATCCATTAGCGCGGCTGTGTCGTCGGCAAACAGCCGAATTGAGTATTCCATTTCAGGCTTATCGGATCGTCCTGCGCCCCTGTTGTCGAACGCGACCACTTGGAAATGCTTGGATAGCTCAGGGATTTGAAGGTGCCACCATTCCGCGTTCCTGCGCAGGCCCATGATCAAGATCAGAGGCGGCCCGCTGCCGTGAACTTCGTAATAGATGTCGATACCGTTTACGTGAGCTGTGGACATGTCATCTTCTCCGCTCTTACCGTTCTATACTGCCGAGTGTTGAATCCGAGCCTATTGTCCGTGCCCAGCCATCCCCCTCCCCTACACCCCTCCCGCCAGGGGAGGGGAATGCACCGGCAGAGACGCCGGTGCCTACCAAAGCCCTGTCCCCTCCCTTGATGGGAGGGGACAGGGGAGGGTGAAAGCGGCCCAATCCTAATGCGCTGCCGTATAGCTCTTATCTTTATGCCAGTTTTTCATGTGGTCCGCGTGCGTTTTTAGGTACGCGCCCGGGTCGAAGTAATGGTCGTAAAACTCCAGATCAAGATGATGAGCCTGCAAGAAAATGAATACCAGAATTGACGGGACCGTCCCCGGGAATTTGCCGAAACGGTCCAGAGTGTACTGAGCTTGCAGCGCTACACACTCTTTGAATTCTTCGCTATGGATTTGCGCCGCGGCCCTTACCCTTGACGACTCCTTCCACGGGCCTGGAGTGTCGGGATGGAACGGGCCGTTTGGACCGAACTTGCGTTGGGTAAAGGCTTCCACTGCGGCTCGCATGTCAGGATAGTGCGGCGGACAAAAACCCTCGAAAACTCCCGGAAGACCCGTGGGATTGGGAAGGGTCCAGCGCTCGTCCTTATCGTAACGGAATCCCAACCCAGGCACGTTCGGGTCTCCGCCGGCTCCCAGAATCGAGTAAGGATCCATTCCGTTAAACATCCATCCGCCCAGGCCCATCGCCTGCAACATGAGCATCCCAGCATAACACGATGCAACAAGCTCCGTGGTGCTTTCCATCAGAGAGTACTGTTCAACAAAGCTTATGGGAAGCACGTTAACCGGATCGCAGATCTTGTGAAAGCGCTCCAGTCCCGGAATCGGCTCCTTGTTGATGTCGTCATACAGGCAGTAGCCATTTTGCAGGCCAAAGCAAAGATTGGCAATATGGTGCTGGGCAACATCGGCCACCGGAATCGCCAGCATACTCCCTGGGCGGTTGACGACCCACAGATTGTGCCCGGATATGTGGGGTTCCGCAGCCGGGAGATAAAGGCGGCCATCGGTCAATTTTCGGACGCGTTTGCGGTGGGCTTCCACCAACGAATTCAGGTCGGACATCTCTTGAACAGATTTATCCACGAGCGCGGGGGCATCGCGAGTTTCAAAGAAGTAGACCCCTTCATCATCCGTGAAAAAGATCTCGCTGGTGTGGAAGCCCGCGGCTGAAGGGAACGTGCGTCCTCCCGCTGCCGCGGAGTAGTTGGGAAGAGACGGCGCGTAGTAGGGGTTGTGCATAATCGCGTAATTCCAGCCGGTGTTTCCGGCCATGGCTGTGAGAACGATCATCTTCTCGATTTCGGTAAGCGGCATAGGCTCGTGACGTGAGGTAAAAGCCAACGGCCCGTCAGGGATGGACGCGCCCATCAGGAATCGGCGTGCGCGGCGACCAAAAAGCGCTTGTACAAAAGGAAATTCAGAAGCTACCTGCAAACCGTTCCGGTACTCATCAATTCCCATTTTCTCCCCCATTTTTCGACGTGATCAATACTTAGGCCCATTTCAACGGAAGCAAGGTCGTTTCAAGACAGTTACGGTCCTGATCTGAGTTGGCCAAATTCTTTTTGGGCCACTTGATGGGTATAGCGCCCATTCGGCCGGTCGGTCAACGCGAATTGAAGAGGCTACGTAACCATCTAGTCTTGGGTAGGACAAATGCAATGTTAATTGTGGGGCAGGCTTTCCAGCCTGCCAATTATTGAACTTAGTTTATGGCAGGCTGGAAAGCCTGCCCCACAAATCTGAATGGTGGTAAAGCTGCTCTGCACCGAGGGATTGCCCACCAACGGAGCGTGTCTGTGACTTTCCATGAAAAAAAGGTTCCCTTTAGACAAGTCGGCATGGGAGAATCGTGGGAGGGTCTTTCTTCGAGCATCGGCGAAGAGTTTACGACGGTGCTCAGGGCCAGGCTGAGAAGGCAAAAAGAATGCTGAGAGCTCCGGACCAGTCTTTTCAGGGGGAACAATTGAACTCATTAGATCGGAAGGGGGAGAGCGCTATGGCAAGAGTGAAATGCTATCCAAAGATCCTCATGATAATCGCCACTCTCGTGCTGTGTGGATTTGTCTTTCCTGCCCTTGTCCACGCGGCTGACTTGACGGTGACCCTGCGCCACGACGAATTCTATCCTTCGGAGGAAGAAGGACTATGGGCGGCAACTGTCCGATTCAACCACCCGGTCTTTCCCTCGGACGCCGGCGCAAGCATCAAGGTCACCCGTGACGGGAAAGACGAAAGCTTCGCGCTGCTGGATCAAGCTACTTTTGCGAAAGCGAAAGAAGCTTCTCGCGGGTTTATCATACGTGCTGAGAAGAAGTCCACCGAGCCCGCGAAGATAGTTATTACTGTTCAGAAAGGCCTCGCGGACTCGACGGGTCGGCAGGTCCTGGCGCGCGACCACCGATACGAGTTCTCCAGTATCGAAAAAATTGCTGTTTCGGACATTTCCACCTTTTACCGCTCCCCGACGGACAAGGGGCTTCAGCTCTCGCTGACTCGCGAGATCTCCACTGCGGACCTTAAACAGGCGTTGACCATTCGGCCCTCAGTGCCGAACATGCGTATTATCAAGCAGTACGCGTATAGCTTCCGCGTAACGGGCGATTTCGAATATGACAAAAACTACGAAGTAGTAATCAGCTCGATCAAAGTGCGAGACGGCCGAGCGATTCTTGCCGACCGGAAGTACGCGTTCAAAGGCCCGGGCATAGCTCCCAAGATCGAGGTCAGCACCAAGCAATCCGTTATCGAGCTGCGATCCCGTCAACTGCTCCCTTTGACTTTGAGCAATGTTACCAAGGTTACGTGCGACCTCAAACAGATTCCGCCATACCTGATCCCTGAATTTTCCGCGGCCGCGGAGGCCAAGGGAGGTCTTGAAAAGTGGCCTGAAGCCCAGCGAAAAGAGGCTCTGGAGAAGCTCGTCAAAACCGGAAAGGTGCCCGCAATTTTCGGTAGGGGCTTTGTCACCGATTCTGAGGTCTTTTTCGCACGTTCCGCGCGGCAGGGCGTGTTTGGCTATTCGCTCCCACTCTCTTTTCGCAAGACCGCTGACCACGGCGGCATGTGGTGGACCACCCTTACCGACCCGGACAAGGTCTTTACCGGTAGCGCATCCAGACCCATCCAGATAACGGACCTCTCCATCACGTACAAAGTATCGGCCAAGACCTTGCTGGTCTGGGTGACATCCCTGTACACCGGGCAGCCCGTGGCCGGCGTTGACGTGCTCCTTCATCAGACGGACGGCTATGCCTTCTTTGTGGGAAAGACCGATGCTCAAGGATTGCTGGTACTCAAGGACGCGCAGCAGTTCTCCGCGGTTCACGTGGGCAAGGAAGCAGCGGGTCTCACGAATCGCAAGCTCACTGTGTCGAACGCCAAATGGGTCATCGCGGCAAAAGAGAACGACTGCGCGGCAGTGAACATTGGCCAGGTTCGCTTGAAGCCTTTTGCAGTGGCCCAAACCGAATGGGTCGAACCGGACCCGCGCTCGATCAAGGGCTACCTCTTTACCGAGCGCGGGATTTACCAGCCTGGCGAAACGGTATTCTTCAAAGGTGTGGTTCGAGGTTACGAAGGCGGGAAGATTGTCACTCCCACCGGAAAAGAGGTCGAGCTGGAAATCACGGATCCTCGCGGAGACATGCAATATAGCCAGAAGCTTGCTCTGAACGATTTCGGTACATGCAACGACTCATTTGAAGTGAAGAAGTTTCTGCCTGTGGGAACCTACAACCTCACGGGAACAATCAAGACCAGCGACACAAAAGAAGTTTCTTTCAGCCGTACGTTTCAGGTGCAGGAGTACAAGATCCCTCGCCATTACGTAACGCTCACGGCGAAGAAGGAAGAACGCGTGAGCAAGGAATACGTGACCCTGGAACGGCCCATGGAGTTCCTCAAGGTCGAGGCAAAGGCCAGCTATTACGCGGGTGGACCGGTCAAGCTGGCCCGTGCCCGATGGAAAGCTACTCTGGTGCCGGTGACTAACAAGGTGAAGGGCCTTGAGGGATTTATCTTCGGTAACGAAGACGAGCAGGAACAGTTCCTGGAGTCGGGCGAGTCCGTGCTCGATCGGACAGGCAAGATGGATCTGACCATCCCGCTGGACAGTCGCACGCTCACCGGCCTATACGGAGTGAAAATAGCGGTGACCGTCCTTGACGTGGATGGCGAGCCGGCTACGGACGTCACTACGTACAAACCGACCCCACGGTTCCTCGTGGGCATCTCCGGGCATCCTACCAAGGTCCAGTCCGGATTCGCCCCGACCCTCAAGGTCATTGTGGTTACACCGGACGGCAAGAAGCTTCCCAAGGGGGAGATCCAAGCCAGTCTGATGGAAAAGAAGTACTTTTACACCCAGAAGCGGGACGAGACTGGGCAACTGAACTATCTCTGGGAAGAAGGCTGGGTGAAATCCTTGTCTTCCCGTCAGCCCATAGTAAATGGGGAAGCCACGTATGAGCTCCAGCTCGGTGACGCCGGCAGGTACATGGTCGCGTTCACGTACCAGGACGATAAAGGCACGTACACCAGTCAGACGATGTTCCAGGTGGGTTGGGAGGAATACGACCGCTGGCTCAGGGCCCGCAGCAAGGAAGAGCGGCCATTGACGAGCAACGAGATACTCCTGGCGCTCACAAAGAAAGAATATGCGGTGGGCGAAGCTGTGCGTGTGGATTTTCACGCTCAGAGGCCGCTGAAGAAGTGTCTGGTTACCTTGGAGAAAGGGGACATCCTCAGCTATCGCGTTATCGATGCTCCCGGAAAGTCGGGCCAGTATGAATTCACCACCACGGCAGCGTTCCTTCCCAATGTGTATGTGTCTGTGGTGGCAACGACGGCCCGAGGCGATTTTCCCGTGTACCAGACCCAAACGGACATGGATATACCGAGCTTGTTCTTTGGCTATGCGGATATCCGGGTTCGTACGGACGTGAAGCCGCTTAGTGTGAAGATCTCGCCCCAGGTATCGGACCTGAAAAGCAGACCGGGCGAAAAGGTGAGCCTGAACTTCCGAGTCGCGGACGACAAGGGTAAAGGGGTGCTCTCAGAGCTTGCTGTCTGCGTGGTGGATGAAGCGATCCTCGCGCTCACCGCGTTTAAGACCCCCGAGCTTTCTTCTCTGACTGACTTTGACTTGCCGCTCTCGGTCTTTTCGGGAGATCTGAGGCTCGCTCTGATCACGCAAGATCTCTTCAAGATACTCTCGACTAAGCCGCTCACCGGAGGGGATGAGGGGTTGGGAGAGGTCGTCTCCACCCTTCGTAAGCGGTTCGACCCTGTCGCGTACTTCAACCCTGCCTTGGTAACGGACGCGTCAGGGCAGGTCTCGATTGAATTCGCCCTACCCGACACCACCACGACCTATCGGGTATATGCGGTGGTTTGCGATAAGGGAGCCGGCTTTGCTTCGGCGGACCGCAAGATGCTCGTGGCCAAAGAATTCTTCGTGGAGCCCTCCCTTCCTCGTTTTGTGATTCCCGGTGACAAGGTTACATTTCCGGTCGTGGTCCACAATCAGACCGACTCTACCGGCGATGCCACGCTGCAGGTTCAGACATCCCCGAACCTGAGTGCGACTTTGGCTCAACCAAAGGTTAAGTTGGAGGCCAAGTCCAGCAGCACTGCGCCCTGCACTGCCGATGTGACCGGCGGCCAGGCAGTAGGAAAACTCACCTTCCGAGGCAAATTCGGCACCTTTGCCGATGCTATTGAGAAGACTATGCCGGTGCATTCGCGGTATCTGCCGGTGAACCGCGTTACTGTGGGGCATTTCGTCAAAGACGTTCACATCAACGCGGAATTGCCGGAGGTCTTGAAGAAGTTCAAACCGGAAGAAATGAATCCCGGAGACTTGCAGGCGCGACTGAACCTGACCACAAACAACTGGAACAAGATCGCTCCGGGTCTTAAGTACCTGCTTCAGTTCCCGTTTGGGTGTATTGAACAAAAGAGTTCCGGCATCATCGCGTTGGCAGGAATGAGAGATGTGGTGAAACAGGGATTGGTGCCGGGCATTACGATCGAAAAGGTGGATAAGTATCTTGAACCTGGGATCTCTCAGCTTCTCTCCATGCAACTTTCGAGTGGAGGCTTCGCGTATTGGCCCGGAAATCTTGAAGGTTCATGGTGGGGGAGCCTGTACGCGACGATTGCTCTGACCGTCGCCCAGCAGGCCGGATATGAAGTTCCCGAAGCCAAGCTCGAAGCTGCCCTGAAATACATCAAAGAGAACTTGCTCGGTGAGCGAGACCGGATCAGGACCAGGTGGCGATATGAGCAGTGGACAAGGGAACTGGCCGTGTACTGTCTGGCGGTGAACGGTATGATCTCCGAGCCCGAGCTTTCCCGATTCTTGGAGCACTACGATTCTTTGAAACCTCAGGGCAAGGCGCTGCTGCTGCTCGCGGCTCATCACGTGGGGTCCCTCTCCGAGGATGTGCTGCAAAAACGGGTGGCTGAGTTGGATCCTCAAGACGATCCTGAATGCTGGAACTATTATGATTCCAGTTACCGAGCTATTGCAGTCTGCTTACTCGCAGCAGTGGAAACCAAAGCTCCGACGAAGAAAAAGGACACATGGGCAGGTTACCTCATCAAAGGGCTTAAACCCGAAGGTCGGTGGCATTCCACCGCGGATACCGGCTGGTGCCTTCTGGCGCTGGGCAACTATTTCGCGGAGCAGCCTCCGCAAACCAAGAAGCACATCCCATGCCGCATCGAATACGCTCGCGAAAAGCCCATTGATGTGGTTGTCGGAGACGTGGGCGCGGACGTGGAACTCGACCCACGAAAGCTCCTGGAGCACCGGGAGATAAAGCTCACATCCCCCGACAAGGATCTACTCAACTACACACTCTATCTCACGTATCCCGACCTCACGCGCGATCCCGCGGATCTCGGGGCAGGCTTTACGCTTAACAAGCGGATCGAAAACCTGAACGGCAAGAAAGAGATCCGAGTAGGCGATGTAGTAAGGGTATCGCTCCATATCGAAATACCGTATGGGCCCAAACCCCGTCGATACAGAGATGTGGAATACCTGGCGGTCGTAGATCCCTTGCCTGCCGGTCTGGTGGCCATTAATTCCGAGTTGCAGACCGAAGGAGTGCTCAGAGAGGGCGCGGAGCCGGCCGAACGTGATTCCTGGAGAGACGGTTTCTATGATTTCACGCCGTCACACCTGGAGATGCGGGCGGATCGGGTGAATGTGTTCAAGAATAAGGCTTGGCCGGGGACCTACAGGTTCACTTACCTCGCCAGGGCAGTGGCTGAAGGTGACTTCTGGCTGAGGGGCTCCCGCGTCTCCCTTATGTACAACCCCGATGTCTTTGGAAAGACCAAACCTGAGAGAATCACGATCCTGCCCGCGGAGAAGTAATATCGTGAACGCTGCCTTTGATGTGAATCGCGCCCGGGAGGAGACTCCCGGGTGCGAAAACGTTCTACACTTCAACAATGCAGGTGCGGCCCTCATGCCGCAGCAAGTGCTGAACGCAGTCACCGCTCATCTCAAGCTGGAAGCAGCTATCGGCGGGTACGAGGCTGTAGAAGCCGCAGCAGAACAGATCGACCGCGTATATGACGCAGCCGCGGAGCTCATCGGTTGCTCTAGAGACGAGATCGCAATTGTCGAAAACGCGACCCGCGCGTGGGACATGGCCTTCTATGCGATCCCTTTTAATCCCGGCGACCGAATTCTCACCTCCGTGGCCGAGTATGCGAGCAATTTCATTGCGTACCTCCAGGTGGCGCAAAAGACAGGGGCCCGCGTGGAAGTCATTCCCAGCGACGCGGACGGTTGTATCTCACTGGAAGCCCTGGAACGGACAATGGACGAACGGGTGAAGCTCGTGTCGCTCACCCATGTCCCGACCAATGGAGGCTTGGTCAATCCGGCCGAAGAAGTGGGCGCTATCGCGCGGCGCTGGGGCGCACTCTACCTATTGGATGCCTGTCAGTCCGTGGGTCAGATGCCGCTCGACGTCAATCGGGTGGGATGTCACATGCTCTCCGCGACGAGCCGCAAGTTTCTGAGAGGGCCACGAGGCACGGGATTTCTCTATGTGAGTCGGGAACTCATCAGTCAACTCGAACCACCGCTTCTGGACGTGCACGCGGCAACTTGGACGACTCCAGACAGGTACGAAATCAGGCCGGATGCGCGGCGTTTTGAGAACTGGGAAACGAACTATGCAGGCAAAATAGGCCTTGCCGTTGCCATAGACTATGCCCTGAGCTGGGGGATCGACTCCATACGGTCCCGCGTCTCATCGCTTGCCCAGGAACTGAGACAAAGACTGGATGAGATCCCGAGGGTGACGGTGCGTGACTTGGGAAGAGAACGATCTGGCATTGTCACGTTTTCGGTAGATGGGAAGAAGCCTGAGGAGGTTCGCCATGCGCTGCGAGAAGCCCGCATGAACGTGTCCGTTTCGACAGCCCGCTTCACGCTCCTGGATATGCAGCGCCGAGGTCTCCAGGAGGGCCTGGTACGCGCATCAGTCCATTACTACAATACCAGCGACGAAATTGACCGATTCTGTCGAGCCTTGCAGGAAATGGTGTAGAAAGAGAAGACTGCATGCGTATATGCGCCTTTGGATGAGGCTGGAATCCCCCTTGTATATTGAGCCCAGAGTACTTCTTTGTGGGGCGGCCTTTCCAGGCCGCCGGCAGGCTGGAAAACCTGCCCCACAATGGGAGTGGGCTTTCTAACTCCCCTCCCTGGATGGGAGGGGGAAAGGGGACCTGAACGATCGCATGGATAAGAATTCTCCCGCCGATCACGAAGCAGAGCTGACCCTCGTGATCTGTTCCGAGGAACCGGCCGTCTTGTGCGACAAGGTCGCGGCTCTGGAGGAGCTGGGCGGTTTTACTCTCATACCGGGCCCGCCTCTCACTATCCACGACACGTACTTCGATACAGAAGATCAGACCCTGCGACGGAAATCCTGGGCTCTCCGCATCAGGATCGTGGCTGATACATGGCTAATCACTGCCAAAGGACCGGCAACCGTCCTCGATTCCGGAATAATCAGCCGGACTGAAATCGAGCGCGAGTGGTCCCGGTCAGCTCTAGATGAACTTCGCGCGTTGCTCGAAAAGCTAGGGGTTGGTCCTTTCGTGAAGTCTCTGCCATTTTGCGAGAGCGATCCGGTGCGGGCCATGCTGGAACTTGGCTTGAGCGTCATCCAGAGGCGTCACGTGATCAGGCTCCCCAGACAAGTGGCTCCGAAAGGCGCCAAGAAAGATGCATGGGCTGAACTTGTCATTGATAGCGTTTCGTACGATTTCGGAAGTCAAACTGTGCGCCACTTCGAGCTCGAAATTGAGCTAATCAAGTTCGGCATGACCCACGAGCTCAAACGCCTCGTGGCAGCACTCAAGCATTTATGTGGAAACGAACTTCGCCCCTGGCCCTACGGCAAACTCTCAACAGGTCTGGCTATCGAGGCTCTCCTCCGCGACGATGCTTTGCTGGGGCTGATTCGAGCGGAGTGCCTTCTGCCGGCCGCGTACGAAAAAATCGCGGCGATCCTCTCTTGAAGCCTCCCACGTCCGGAAAAACCCTCTTTTCTTTCGGAAGCTTGACACACATCCTTCCCGGCATAATAGTTGGGACGTACACTGCGAGGCATGAGCTATACCGGTTGCCAAAATTCTTGGCTTCTTGGACGGCCCGCGCTTGACGATGACCGGTAGGGGCTGGCGTCCCTGCCGGCCCGAGCTGGTTGATATTCTTAAGAAAAATGTGCCGGCACGGAGGCCGGCACCTACCAATGCCCAAGCGGCAATCGGACAGTATTTTTGACACTTGCTATACCGAGACGGCAATGCTCAAGAACACTTTTTGCCATATATCCGGAATCGGTCTCAAGACGGAGCGTAACCTCTGGTCGCAAGGCTTGCTTTCGTGGGATGACGTCTTAGACCGAGGTCCCGCGGGCATTCGATGGCATAACGGACATGTGTTGGAGTACCGCGTCCGAGATTCCCTCGAACAGCTCCTTATGGGCAATGCCGCGTATTTCGCACGGGCACTCCCGCCGGGAGAAAAGTGGCGGCTCTACTCGGAATTCCGCAACGAGACTGCGTACCTGGATATTGAGACATCAACGGGAGGCGGGAACGGCAATTATATTACCACCATAGCGCTATACGACGGCGCTTCCGTATTTTACTACGTGCATGGGTACAATTTGGGGATGTTCGCAGAGGAGATCGTCAAATACAAGCTGATTGTGACCTATAACGGCAAGAGCTTCGATGTTCCCATCATCGAAGACTACTTCAAGATCAAGTTACCTCAGGCTCACATCGATCTCAGACACATCCTACACAGCCTTGGCTATCGAGGCGGCCTAAAAGGGTGCGAACGTCAGCTAGGCCTGCACAGGAACGAGCTCGACGGCGTAAACGGGTACTTTGCCGTACTGCTCTGGCGGGACTATTTACGGAACGGTAACCATAGAGCTCTGGACACTCTGCTCGCGTACAACATCCTTGACGCAGTGAATCTGGAACCCCTCATGATCACCGCGTACAACCTGAAGTTGGCGGACACGCCCTTTGCAGAAACCCACCAGATCCCTCTTCCATCGGCTCCCCGGAATCCTTTCAAACCTGACGTGCTCACGTTAGATCGGCTGAGGAGCGAGTACGGCCTGGGTTGATAGCGACCGCCTTTTCGCGCTTGACAACGGTCGATACCACGATATAGCAGTCGTACGCGGTCTGCGCGAAAGATGTTTTTGTGATCCAGAGCAACTTGATTATAGACTCGAGGTGGGCGATTGCCATGGAATCGAGCGAGCTGTTCCGTGCTTTGATGGATCTAGGTCATTCGGATGCACAAGTGCGAGCGCTTACCGCTCTCGTGGAGTCAGTTTACAGCGAATGTCTCGAAGTCAGCAAGACAATCATCCGGCATTTCCCGGAGTACACCCTTCACGACTACGCCCACATAAGAAAAGTACTCGAGATAGAGGAACGGTTAATTCCAGAAGCAACTCGAAACCGATTGCGGCCGCTGGAGATCGCTGCACTTATGCTGGCAGCTATTCTTCACGATGTCGGGATGGCACCGTCGCAAGACGAGGTGGAGTCCTTACTGGGCATACGAGATCACGAACAATACAGGGACGAAGTCGGTTTGGGAATAATGTCGGATTGAGTCCCGCGCAGAACGCGGGACTCAATCCGACCTACGACTTGGGTATTGTAGGTGCAGGACTAAGCCATGTTGCGGGACGCATGATACTGGCGGGCGAATTCAAGGAATTCTTCGTACGCTTCATCCAAGTTGTACCCAAGCTGTTCCGAATGCGTGGACATTCCCTGATGGAACCACCGGTGCCAGCTATCTATGTTCACCGGGTCTTCCCGTATGAGCTTCTCGAAAAGCTCGGTTCCCGGGTACGGGGTCACCATATTAATCTCCACGTGATCGGGCTGCGCCTCCATGATAAGCTTCTTGGAAAGCTCCACATCCTCCTTGGTCTCTCCGGGAAAGCCGATCATGAAAAACGCATGGGAGTGAATCCCAGCCTCACGCAGCAATCTAACTGCCCGCGTTACATCTTCGTTGGTTTCTCCCTTATGGATCATTTCGAGGATTCGAGGACTGCCGCTTTCGACTCCCAGAGTCACCCGGCGGAAGTTAGCTTCCCGCATCTTGTGAACGAGCGCTTCGTTGAGCGTGTCGGCCCGAACCCCGCCGGTGAATTCAAAGCAGTTGAGGCCACGAGCTACGATCTGATCGAGCAGCTCCAGAGTGCGCGGCCGGTTCACCGTGAAGGTGTCGTCCAGCACTTTGACCACCCAACGCCCGGGACGCTCGGCTAGACGATGAGCGTTCGACGCAGGGTCGCCGGAGTCCTTCTCCGCCCCGTTCTTCAGGATCGTGAGCTCTTCAATGATCGACTCCACCGAACGGAACCGTACTGTACGTCCCCAGATGGTCCTTGAAGCGCAATACCCGCATTTGAAGGGGCAGCCCCTGCCGGTCATAATCACTTCACCGAAATAATCGGAACGATCAATGAACGATCGATCGGGGATGGGGAGCTCGTTGAGATCTCGAATCAGCGGGCCGCGAGCGTTCAACTCGACCCTGCCATGATCCGTCCATGCCAAAGAGGGGATCTGTGCCAGTGAGTCACGGCCTTCGAGCGCGTCCAGCACACGAACCAGGCTCAATTCACCTTCGCCCACAGCGGCCATGTCCGCAGAAGTGTATTTGAGGCTCTGCTCAGGCAGAACGGTGGGGTGGCTCCCGCCCAAGATCACAGGGAGGCCTTGTTCCTTCAGACGGCGCGCCATGATGCGAGCAGTGTCCATGTTGCCGGAATTACAGGTGATACCTACCAAATCCGGCTGTGCTGAAAGGATTCTCTTGTCCAATTCTTGCCACAGCGTATGTTCCGGGTTTGCCAGAATCTCCACCATCCGCGGGATACCCCTGTGCATCACTTGTTCCGGGTCACTGTCCGAGCCTCCGACCGGTTCAAGGCCGGGCACGGACACATTCTCGCCGTCAACCAGAGCGACATCATGCCCGGTCTTCTCCCTGACATAAGTGGCGAGACTGAGCAGGTTCAAAGGATAAGTCTTCATTTTCGGCGTAGTGAGTCCGAAGAGTGCATAAAAGGGTGGGCGTACTAGAACAACTTTCATTGCAGTATTAGAAGCAGGAGATTCAGTTCGGAGGCGGTCGCAAAAGGTTCGCTGCCGGCATCGTTGTCAGAGTCTGGATTCCCGCTTTCGCGGGAATGACGAACATAGCGACCGTCCGCCTGGGGCTTCCAGATCGTCCATCGCGCGGCCAAACAGGTATTATGTTCGAGACCAACTATAAACACGAACTTATGCATTGGGACCGAGGGCGCGAGTCAGCAATTCGTGCCATGCCCCGCATTCGGTGGCCTTATCGGGCTGTTTGACCACCTTTCTGGACCGCTTGAATTCCACGAGGCCCAGCTCGTCCAGTCGGCTCAGAGCGCTACGGACAGCGACTCCTGAAAATAACCGGCTCGGCGGAGCCCCGTCCCCACTAACGCGTTCTTGAGCTATCCGGCTCATATTCTTTGAGACTTCGCGCTGGCTCGCTCCGTCGGCCAGCTCGTCAAGCGCCGCAAAGGCCAGTTCGTACGCTTCGAGCAAGTCTGTGAGAAAGCCCTTCAGTTGCCTCAAGGGCTCGTTATTCGCGCTCGGTTCACCCGACCACCCTGCCTCGCGGAAGAGTTCCAGCGTGGATTCGAGAATCTGGTCCTCAGGAATCAGGGGATCGACAATGATTTCCCGTGCGAAGAGTCGTTTCAGACGGAAAAACTCCTCCCGCATGGACGGGCTGAACGCCGATGCGTGGCTCTCGTGCTCCAGAAGAATCATCGCGACCAAAGAAGCCGACCAGAGGTAGTTCACCAGGGAATTCCGATAGAATTGAAGATTCGGACGGCCGTTCTCGTGGATAACATAAACCGGCCCCTGTTCAGCTTCATTCCCGGGTTCTATATCGATAAAGCCTCTCAGGCGAAAGATTCCCAGCGCGGCTTGAATCGCTTTCTCCGGCTCGTCGAGAGAGTCCGCGAATTCGATGTCGAACCAACGGAGCGCACGCGAGAAGGTTTCGATGGATGCTTGAAGCTCTCCGTGAGTCACCCGAGGTTTTCGGGCACAGACCAAAGCTGAGGAAACTAGGTCCACGGATGTGGCGACGCCCGATCGGACGATCCCGTACATGAGGTGGTAGGCAAAATCTTCCACCAATTGCGCGTCTGCCGCGGAATGGCCTGCTTCCCGGCCGGTGAGCGCCTGAAGCTTGTTGCGAAACCCCTGGTACGAGACCGGCTCATGGAATCGGACGTATATCCTGCCGTAACGCCTTCTGAATATCTTGCGGACCTGAAGAAAGGAAAGCAACGTTTCTTTCTCTTTCGCGGCGCCCGAGAGCTCCCTCAGGTATGAGGATTCCTCGGGAATTTGCTCGTACCCTACAAATGAAGGAACGAACTTCAGGTCTTCCACCGCGCCATCATCCACCGCCTGCAGGAGGAAACGGAGAAGGCCCAGCCGCGGCGGGAGCAACTTGCCGGTGCGACTTCGTCCGCCCTCCATATAGAATTTCACGTTGGACTGCTGGCGCAACAGCACCTTTATGTACGCCGCGAAGACCTGGGTGTACAGCTCCAAACCCACAAACGACCGCCGCAGAGAAAAGGCGCCTCCGTTTCGAAGTATAGGCCCCACGGGCCAGAAGAATAAATTCTTGCCGGCAGCCACATACGGCACCGGCATGTAATTCACAAAGATCAACCAGCAGCCCAGCAGGTAGTCCATATGGCTCTTATGGCATGGCGCGAATATGAGGGAGCCTTTCTCGTTGACCTTCTTGAGAAGCTCAAACTGCTCCGGTTTCGTGTCAATGCCGTCAAACACGTGTTTGAAGGTCCACTTGAGGATGTAATACAGGAAGTGGTGGATCTGTAGGTGCGGGTCCGCGGCTATTTCCTCAACGTATGATTCGGCCTTTTTGCGCAGTTTCTCCGGAGAGTTTTGCTCCTTGGACAGCAGTTCGGATATGGTTTCCTGGACCGCGGGTTCCCGGAGAACTTGCTCCTTTATTTCGGTCTTAGTCAGCCTTTCAGGCCCCCGGCTCACCCGAATGCGCGCGTTAACGGACTCAATGAGATCTTTGCGCAGCTCGAAGGGAAGCTCTTCCCACGACCTTTCCGCGCCGAATTCCTCAAAGCATCCGAGCAGCGGAATGGGCGCGCCGATGAGCAGTTCCGGCGCGGTCCACCTCCGAAATGCTATCAAGAGCCTTCGGAGCGCGCCGGGCCGGTCGGGATCTCCCAGAAACGTTTCCCAGAAGGGCCGAATCGTGCGCCGCGGCGTCCGATCGTAGAGCACGACGAGAGGGACTATTGATATGCATCCCGAGACCCGTCCCTGGAGGTCAAGAATGATGCGAATAGGGTCGCGGTCCGGGTGCACGTAACGGTCCCGAAATCCCGCGTCATCCACCAGGAACGTGACTCCCGCGCCTCCTTGCTCCAGCACCTGCTGGAGGACTTCTCGTTCATCCAGCGTACCTTCCGGCTGTTTGCCAAACGCCACCGCAAACTTGTTCCTCGCGATCCGGAAGACCTTCCTCAACGAACCGGTGACGAAGAGGGGCCGCCCCAGAACGAATCCTGGGAGAGGAAGTCCAATCCGGCAAAAACGCACCCTGAGGAAGTGAAGATCGTAAAGGCTCCGATATTTCATCGCGTAGATAACCGGTCCCATCCTTGCCAGATCCCGGATTTCTTGCACCACGTGGTCTTCGACCCGGACCCTGGAAGAGAGGAGCGGGATAAGCTTCCGCAGTATCCACGGCGGCTCTTCATCGAGCACTGCGGCCAGATGGCGATACTGACCTCCACGAAGGTAATCGGGCACAGTCAGGCAATCGGATGGGTGGTTCATGAATGAAAACCCCAAACTTCCTTCAGATAGGTCCTCCGAGCATATCTGCCGCTTGGGCGCCGAAGAACCTTGGAGATACCCCGGTTGGGGGCCTACTAAGGATACTACCGGATCTTCCGGCGGGTCAAAAGCCTTTTGGTCGATTGGCCGCTGAGGGCCTTCCCGCGCGGAGCGACGGGCCGGCTGGAGCGGGATGCAAACGGTGCATTCCAAAAAAATCGTTTACCCATCGCTGAATTGTGATAAAATTATAACTTTATGTAAAGTCGCCTGGAAGTCCATGAATGGGCAAAACTCTATTCTTAGCCATTGTGCTGCTGATGTGCGGAGGGTCTCTGACCTCGGCTGCGGCGACCACCGCGGACAAAGATTACCTGAGCTACTATGAGCAGGGCGAATTTGCCTTGCGCGTCCAAAAATGGGACCGCGCCATCGAGCTCTTCACACGCTCGATCGAGAAAAACCCAAAGTTCTTCATCGCCTACCACAATCGGGCGGTCGCATACTCCAAGAAGGGAGATTATGATAAGAGCCTCGCTGACTTGAAGAAAGCGGTGGAGCTCAATCCGGATTACCCTGACGCGTACGGGCTGATGGGCCTGGTCTTTGAAATCAAGAAGGACTACGCTTCAGCGCTCAAAGCGTACCAGGAGGGCCTCAAGAGGGAAAAGAGGGACCAAATCAAGCAGGTCCTCCAGCGTTGGATCAAAGATGTTGAGGGAAAGATAAAAAAACAGAAGTGAACTCTCTCCAGTGATTGCTTTTCGGCAAGGTTTACTTTACAGAGATAGGAAGAGGTAGAAACCCGACAGCAGTGCAGACTCCAGGGCCGTGTCCGCCCCCGGGACACCGGCGTATTGGAGTGTTGCATAAAGCGGTTGAGTTTGGACTTCGCCGGTGGTAACATCGGCAAATTATACGGTTTGCTCGGCTCGAATCCGGCAAAAGTGAAACGAAAGGAGGCTCTTTCACATGCCTACTGTCGAAATCGAAGGCAGAACCTTCGAGGTGGACGAGGACGGGTTCTTGCAAGACCCGGAACTCTGGAACGAGGAAGTGGCTCGGCTCTTCGCCAAGTTGGAAGGAATCGATGAACTGACCGACGAACACTGGAAGGTCATTCATTACCTGAGGAATTACTACCTCGAGTTCAACATCGCTCCCATGATCCGGAAGCTCTGCAAAGACACCGGCTTCAAGCTGAAAAAGATCTACGAGCTTTTCCCGTCAGGCCCGGCCAAAGGCGCGTGCAAGCTCGCAGGACTTCCCAAGCCTACAGGGTGCGTTTAGATGCGGCCGAGAGCCCCTCGGGGCTCTCTCCGCCCCACATCCGAATTCTCTCCACCCTCTGCCCATACTTGCCTGGAATGAGCGCGCCGACAACTGCCCAGGCGCAGATGCCGAGGCGTCTTTTCATATTCAGTGAAACCGAATGGGTGATGGATTAGTGCGCGCTGGACGGCCGGCGAGAGGGACCCGTAATTCCCCCACACCGACTGCCCTTGAACTGTTCCGTAACCGTGGGAACTACTGGTCGGACTTCTTTTCTACGCGTGCGGCTCGTTGTCTTTCGCGGAGTATTTGCTGCAGCATGGCAGCCTGAGCCTGAGCTTCTATGTTCAGCCTCTCAGCGGCCCTTCCAAGTTGCTGGATCTTCCTCTGCACTTGGGAGAGGCGTCGCCGGCAGTCAATCAGGTCCACTTGATTGACCCTGTTCACATTCCCTCGCACATCACGGAGATTCAGCAATGCGTTGTCAATACAGCGTCGCGTCTCTCTCAGCTCGCGTTGCAGGGCCTCTTGGCTCATTTTGAGGAAATTCTGATCGATTTGGAGAGGACTGGGGGCTGAGCTCCTTTCCTGCGCAAAGATACTGGTCATGCCCATAAGAACGGACATGACGAGAGCCGCTAACATAAGGGCCAACTGCTGCACGTTCAAATCAGTTCCTCTCCGACTCAAAAGCAATTTCTCCTAAGAACTAACTCGGCCGGTTCCTAACGCAACGTGCCCATCCTCCGCTCCAGGATGGCCTTATTGATCCTGTACTGAATCAAAGAAATATAGTAATCGCCCTGGGCAAGCGCCAGTTCCCTCTGCGCGTCGAGCACTTCGGTGTACGTGGCGACCTGTTCTTTGTACCGCTCTCGATTGATTCGGAAGCTCTCCGTTCTGAATTCCACTGCCTTCTTGTTGTTAAATATGTCGCTCTCGGAACGCTTCATATCCGCGAAAGCCTGTTTGACTTCCTGCATGATCTGCTCGACCAGCAACTCTCTGGAGACGAAAGCCTTGGCCTGCGAAGCCCGGCGTTCCTTGACCGTCTCACGGGTTCGAAACATGTCCAGAGTCCAAGCTGCCACGCCTCTAATGCTCCAATCGTTGACGGCTTCCGGATCAAAGGGATTCCAATCGTCGTTCATCCGCGTCCCGCTTATCTGGATGTTTACCTGAGGGATCAGGTCTGCTTGCGCGGCCTTCATGAGGGATACGGCCTGCTCCACCGAAATATTTGCCTGCCTGATTTCTATGCGGCTGCCTGCTGCGGTGCGGTAAATCTCCGGTATGGCGTACTGCGAAGGGATATAGGCCATGTCCTCCACAATTTGTGTTGGGGTCTCCTGCGGGTACCGGAGCAAGAAATTAAGGTCCGCCCGATATCGTTCGATATCTGTCTGAGATTGTGTTTTCTGAATCCTGGCCTGGGCAAGCTGACCTTCGGTGGACAGCACGTCCACTTTGGGAACAACTCCAGCCTTGTAGAACTCCATTGTCTGGTTTCTTAGTGACTCAAGGGCGACGATCGACTGGTTAGACACTTCTAAGAGTTTCTGCGATTGCAGCAACTGGTAATAGGCTTCGTACACCTCCAGAATCAGATCCTGTCTCGTTACCTCAAGCTGGAGCTCCTGGAAATCAACACCCAATCTAGCGTATTTGTAGTTATTCAGGATCCTGCCAGCGGTGAATACAGGCTGAGTCAAGGTCGCGTTCAATACAAAAGTGCGGTACGGATCGATACGGTAAGGATAGTCGCTGAAGGTTCCGGACGGGTTTACAAAGCCTGCTGCACGAGCGTCACTTGTTCCCGCGAATGCCTGGATGTTGCTTGCTTGCTGGTATCTATTTGCTTCGGCGATATACTGGAGATCAAGGGTGGGAAAGAAGTCTGAATAGGCCTCTCGACGCTGATGTTCCTTCTCCTGAATTGAGAGCCGGCCCTCTGCCATACGGAGGTTTCGTGCCAAAGCAATAGCCACCGCGTTGCCAATCGCCAGGCGTTGTGACGCCGCATCTCGCTTGGCACGCGTGGCTTCCGGTCCCGCACTGCTAGCGATGAGCGGCCCCACGATCAGGAGCACCCCGGTTACTACCACCAGGAAGACCGCATTCGGCCCTGGTTTGCCACGATCCATACCCTCAATCCTCCTTGATAACAACCTCTGTCGGGCTTATCCCGGAACCACAGAGGTCAAAGACACAATCACTCCCGGATCTGAAGCCGCTCACCGCTCGCAGTCGGTTTTCGGACTCGCCTCGGCCGGCCGGGAGGCGCGCTAAATCATCATTCTGGCAAAAACCTTTGCGTTCCCCACGAGGTTTTCCAAGGAAATCCGTTCATTCGGCGCGTGGGCGCACTGTACGATCTTCTCCCACACAACAGCATGCAGGCCCCGTTTGCGGAAGAACGCGGCCACGGTTTGGCCTCCGATGCCCACAGGACGAGCCTGAATTCCGTAGACCTCCTGCACCGCCTGCGCTAGAGCCTGCACAACCGGCGCATCCGCGGGAGTGGGCGCGGGCGCCTCGAACTTCATTTCCTCTTTCAGGGCGATCTCCACCCCGAACCGCTCACCTACTCGAGCGGAAACCGTCCGCATCTCGTCGAGCACCGATGCAAGCGAGATATCGGGAAGAACCCGGCAATCCATATAGAAAACGTCATCCCCGGGGATCGTATTGATATTGGGCACGTTGGCATCTTTCCTGGTGGGCTCGAATGTGCTCCCCGGAGGACTGTAGAAGCTGTTTTTTTCGGGAAAGCGCTCCGGCAAAACCTTGTCCAGTTCCACAATCAGATGCGCCGCGGCCCTGAGCGTGTTCTTGGTACGGTGCGGAGTGCTAGCGTGGCCCTGCAAACCTTTCACCCTGAATTTCACTTGGAGGAGGTGCTTTTCAGCAATCTCCATGTGGTCGCCATCTTCGCTCCCCGCGTCCGGCACCAGGATCAGATCGTCCGGCCTGAAGAGATCCGGACGCTGGTTCAGGACATAGTCGAGCCCCAGCAGGCTTCCCGTTTCTTCGTCAGAGACCAGAGCCAGGCCCACGTTGATCGCTAAGCCACTCGTTTCCTTCACCGCGCGTACCGCGAAGATGCTGGCCGCGAGCGACTGACCATTGTCTTCCACGCCCCGGCCGTAGAGGAATCCATTCTTCTCAAAGGGCTTGAAGGGATCGGAATCCCAGAGGCCCGGATCCCCTGGAGGCACCACGTCGATGTGACTCAGAATCCAGAGCGTTCGCGAAGTATCTTTTCCCTGAAAGAGGGCCAGCAGATTCGGCCTTACGCCATCCGACAACCGGTCGTCCGGCGCGGGCACCTCCACTTCTGAATCAGGGTTGAGCGAGCGAACCATCTCCCGGACCACTTGATACTTCTCCATTTCGCCATGTCCCTGGTTTGCCGGGCCAAGAGCCGGAATGGAGCAGATGCGGATGAGGAAGCGCACACATTCGTCGCGCAATTCCTCCACGCGTCGGGAGACCTCCGGGAAAGACACCCTTCCTCCTGACAAAGAAAAACGTCCGTAATTCCAGAAAACAGAGCTAGAGCTTGCTATCTTAGCGGAATCATTCGACAGGTGTCAAGGAAGAAAACCGTGGGACTACGGCGGATAAAGGAAGAACCGTGACCTGAGCCGGTCAAAGGACTGCAAATCATCAGCCCATTCTCTTTCCAGATCGAGCACCGAGCGGCCTTGTTCCAGATCGAGCCGTACTTTGGAGCTTCCGGTTATCACGTCCACAGGCAGCCTATCGTGGACATACTCATACGGCGGCGAAGACCAGCCAAACTTGTCGGGGTGAGTCTTGATGATCGCGGCCAACAGGGCCAAAGTGGCACGGTACGGCCGATATCGGCTCCGCGCGGTTACGTGGATCTGGAAGCCCTGACAAGCTTCATTTGCCCACTTGTTGAACGTGGGCCGAAACGCGGTCTGTCGGAGAACAGCTCCGGTGACCGTTTGATCCTCAAGGTTCTCAATTACTGCGGCATGGTGCAGGTACGGCGCGCCGAATAGCTCGAAGGGTCTCGTAGTGCCACGACCTTCGGATAGATTGCAGCCTTCGAGTATTACCTGGCCGGGATACACGATCGCGGTATCGAGGAGCGGCATATTGGGAGAAGGCAGGACCCACGGCAGACCTGTTTGGTCGAAATACTCGTCTCGCTGCCAGCCTTCCATTTCAATCACTTCGAGCCGGCACCCGATGCCGTGGACCTGGTTATAGAGCGTCATTAGCTCCCCGAGCGTCTGCCCGTGCCGCATGGGAATCGGATACGGACCCACAAAGGAAGCGAAGTCCGGCTCCAGGAGGTTCCCCTCAATATCTTTTCCATTGATAGGATTAGGACGATCGAGAATAACTAGACGCTTCTGCTCCGCCGCGCACGCTTCCATCAGATACAGAACGGTGGTGGCGAACGTGTACACACGAGTGCCCACGTCTTGAATATCTACGAGGATGGTGTCCACCTCGTCGAGCATTTGCGGCAGCGGTCTTCTGGTTTCCGAATAAAGGCTGTGTATGGCCAGGCCCAGCGCTGGGTGCACCGAGTGCGCGGTCTCGTCCATGTTGTCTTGCTCGGTGCCGCACACGCCGTGCTGGGGTCCAAAGAGCTTCACCAGCTTGCCCGGAAATGCCCCGGCAATGACTTCGGGGGCCGCACGCAGGCAGGAATCAACGGACGCCTGATTGTACAGAAGCCCCAGTTGTCCGGTACGAGCGAGCAAGTCCGGGTGCTCTGCGATCCGTTCAAGGCCGGTCTTGACCATGGACGTGTTCTCTCCATCCATCTATTTGGGGACGTTATACCAGAGAACCGGAACCATGAGGCATATTCCGGTGTCAGTGGGTCTATTGACACCCCCTGAGGCCGGGTCTATGGTGACGCCGCTCCGCCCAAGCTGCGATCCGGCTCTCGTTCCTATGAAAGTCGTCGGCATGAGGCACCCCGGAACAAACGCCCGAAACAATGGGGCGTCCAATTGAGTGACGAATCTGAGGTCTTGAATTTCATTGCGGAGGGATTTCCGATCACGCGTCACCTGCATCCGCGGCTGAACCCGTCTGAGGAGGCAACCAGACCTTGAGTAAAGTGCACCTGTACGTGCTGGTTGCTGTCTTGACGCTGCTGGGGCTCGGTATCTTCCTTTACAAAGCCTACGTGTTGAACTTGCCTCTCAGCCCGCGTACTCCGTCAGAGGTCTGGAACGTGGAGGCGAGCATTTCGTTCACAGCCAAGGGAGGTCCGGTCAAGGTATCCATGTACGTGCCGATGAGCACCCGAGCGTACGGGCTTGTGGACGAGCACTTCATCTCCGGTGGCTACGGGCTGGTGACCGTGATGCAAGACGGCAATCGCCGCGCCACCTGGTCCATTCGTGACGCCAAAGGAAAGCAGAGCCTCTATTATAAGGCAGGTATGGTGCGCGTTCGCACCAAAGCGCCCCTCCAGGAGACCGAACGCCCCAAAGTCGAAGCCCCGGAGATGAGCGAGGCCGCGCTTCAGGCTGCAAAGGCCTTGATTGCGGAGATAAAGGCCAAGTCCGCGGACACGCCAACCATGGTCGCGGAATTGATAAAGCGCCTGAACAAGGCCGAGCCGGACGAAAATGCTAAACTCCTCCTGGGACCGCAACCCACCTTGAAGAAGAAGGTCCAGGTCGCGGTGAACGTGCTCCTGGTCGCGGATATTCCCGCAAGAATGGTCTCAGGAATACGCCTCGAATCCGAGAAATATGAATTCTCCCAAAAGACGCCCCTTCTTCACTGGCTTGAAGTGCACCACAAGAAACAGTGGCTGTCCTTTGATCCTCTAAGAGGCAAGTCGCCTGTCCCTGACGACTGGCTTCGTTGGTGGCGAGGGTCGGAGTCGCTGGTCCACCAGGAAGGCGGAGAACAGCTCCGGGTGGTCATGTCGGTGAGTCCTCGCATCGAAGAAGGGGTTGTCTCTGCGGTACGGCGAGGTCAGATCGCTGAGCCCCTTCTGCTCCGGTTTTCCCTTTTCAGCCTCCCGGTGAAGACTCAAGCTGTATATCGCGTTTTGCTTTTGATTCCCGTCGGCTCGTTGTTGCTCGTTTTCCTCCGAAACATCATCGGCATAAGGACGTTCGGCACTTTCATGCCTGTCCTGATCGGGCTCTCTTTCCGGGAGACAGGGCTCCTCTGGGGAGCTCTCCTCTTCTCTGTGGTCGTCGCGATGGGGTTGAGCGTGCGCTTCTATTTGGAACGCCTCAAGTTGCTGGTGGTTCCCCGCTTGGCCGCGGTGCTCACCGTCGTTATTCTCCTGATGGTTGGGCTTAGCCTGATTACCCATCTGCTGGGCCTACACAGAGGGCTTTCGGTCGCCCTCTTCCCTATGGTCATACTCACCATGACCATCGAACGCATGTCCGTGGTGTGGGAGGAACGCGGCTCCACCGAAGCACTGATCTCAGGCGTAGGGAGTTTAGTTACCGCAGCGTTGGCATTCCTCGTCATGAACGTGAAGGTTGTGGAACACCTGGTCTTTGTCTTTCCCGAACTGCTGCTAGTGGTTCTGGCAATCACGCTGCTCATAGGGCGATACACGGGCTATAGGCTGGCAGACCTTTATCGGTTCAGGGCGCTGGCGCGGAGCTGATATCATGTTCAGCCTCATGCGACGATTCAAAGAAGTGGGAGTGCTAGCGATCAACCGGCGGAACGCTGATTACACGCTGAGATACAACCGTCGCGCCCTGTACCCGCTCGTGGACGACAAGCTCCTCACAAAACAGCTCGCTCAGGCTAACGGCATCGCGGTGCCGGAGCTCTACGGCGCTATCGAAGTGGAGGGCCAGGTGGAGCATCTCCCCGATATCATCCGCGACCGCGATGGTTTCGTCATTAAACCCGCGCATGGGAGTGGCGGTGAAGGCATTCTTGTGGTGCTGGGCCAGATGAACGACAAGTTCAGGAAACAAGACGGTCGTATCATCACCCTCGATGAACTAGACCATCACGTTTTTCGGCTGTTGAGCGGCCTTTACAGCCTGGGAGGGCAGCCGGACCGTGCCCTTATCGAGTACCGCGTGGAATTCAATCCCGTCTTTGACTCGATCAGCTACCAGGGGGTCCCTGATATCCGCATCATCGTCTTCCTTGGGGTCCCGGTAATGTCCATGGTGCGACTGCCGACCCGCATGTCTGAGGGGAAGGCCAATCTTCATCAAGGCGCGATCGGCGCAGGCATCGATATAGCCACCGGTCGGACGCTCGCAGCAGTCTGGGGGAACGAACCGGTGGAGCAGCACCCCGACACAGGCCGCGGCCTCACCGGCGTACAAATCCCTGATTGGGAGAGATTGCTGGAATTGGCCGCCCGTTGCCACCAACTCACCGGCTTGGGATATCAGGGCGTGGACATAGTCCTGGACAAGGATAAGGGACCCTTGGTGCTGGAATTGAACGCTCGACCGGGCCTCAACATCCAGATAGCCAATAAGGCCGGCCTCCTCCCAAGGCTGCGAAAGGTTGAAGCCGAGCACGAAGCCCTCAAGAGCACCGCGGAACGCGTCGCGTACGCGCGGGAACAGTTCGCCGCCTCTGCGGCGTGAAGTCGCAACCTTTTTCAATCCACATTGGCCTATTTCTTGCTTCCAAAACCCGGCATACGCAGAACCCAACGCGGGGAGGAAGCGCTCCATGAAGCAACCGACTTTGACGGCTGCCGAAGCTCTTGCTCTGCTCAAGAACGGTAACAACCGGTTCGTCAATCAGTGTATCGAAGGGCCGCGCCGATCCCCGGAACATAGGATCTCAACCGCTCGCGCGGGTCAGCAGCCGTTGGCCGCAATTGTGTCGTGCGCAGATTCCAGGGTCCCTCTGGAACTCGTGTTCGATCAGGGCATTGGAGACCTCTTTGTCTTGCGCGTAGCTGGAAATGTGTGTTCAGCGGAAGTGATCGGTTCTGTCGAATATGCGGTGCTGCACCTGGGCACTCCGCTGGTGGTCGTGCTCGGGCACTCCCGATGCGGCGCGGTGACCGCGGCTGTGCAAGCTGCAGAAATCCACCACAATCTCGTGCCGCTCATGGAAAAGATCCGGCCCGCTTTGCAACGGGTGCTGAACAAGCATACCGGTTTGGATGAACCGGCTCTCCTGCACGAAACCATCAAGGAGAATGTCTGGTTCCAGATCGAAACGCTCTTCCGATTCAGCAATCCTGTCAGAGACGCGGTAACGAGCGGGGCCTTTGACGTGACCGGCGCGCTGTACGATATCGAGCACGGGACGATCGCATGGCTGGGCAATCATCCCCAACAGGCTGAATTCCTCTCCTGATCTTTGCTCTCCTTTGCAAAATCCCGCCACTGTGTCATTATGTTTCAGTATGGCGTAACTCCAGGGCGCAGGCACAGGAGGCTCACCCAGTGAAACAGCCCTCGCGACCGCCGCAGATCATCGGGCTTTGCGATCAGCTAATCGAATTGCCGAGATTGATCGATGAGGTGCCCATCGGCATTCTCGTGGTGGATCCTGCTCATCGCGTCATTTTGATGAATAGGAGCTTGGAAGTTCTCACAGGCATGTCCCACGGTTCGGTGCAGGGCACACCTTGCTATTACGTGCTCAGGAGCAATCTCTGTATGGCAGGGTGCCCGGTCAGAGAGCTCCACAAGAATTCCGGCCCGGTCTCTGCTGAAGCAGATATCATCAACCGGGGCAGACAAAAGATCCCCGTGAGGTTCACCGCAGCTCCTCTTATCGGAAAGAACGGGAAGCTGGTCGGGTACGTGAAGTCGGTCGAGGACATGCGGTTTTTCAAGAAGCCGGAAGACCAGGCCGCGGCAGGCGTCTTCGGCAAGCTGATCGGTAATAGCCCGGAAATGCAGCGGGTTTTTCGGGTGCTTCCCACCATTGCACAGACCGATTCCTCGGTACTGATCACCGGGCAAACAGGCACCGGCAAAGACTACGTGGCTGAGGCCATTCACTACGCGTCACGCCGCGCCAAGGGGCCATTCATCAAGGTCAATTGCGGCGCGCTGCCGGAAGGGCTGCTCGAATCGGAGCTATTCGGCCACCAGAAGGGCGCGTTCACCGGAGCGGTGGAAAACAAACCCGGGCGATTCCGTCTGGCACATAACGGAACGCTGTACTTAACCGAAATCGGAGACCTTCCGCTCCACTTGCAGGTGAAGCTCCTCTCTTTCCTGGACGACAAGGTGGTCTATCCTTTGGGAAGTTCCAAGGGCATACACGTGGATGTGCGCGTGATCGCGGCTACTCATCGCAACCTCGAAGAAATGGTCCGTCAGGGCCAATTCAGGGCAGATCTGCTCTTTCGGCTCAACGTGCTCAGACTGCATCTACCCTCGCTCTCCGAACGCGGGGATGACATACGGATGCTCACGAGCCACTTCCTGCGCACATTTAATTCCAGGTTCTCGAAGAAGATCAGCAAGTTCAACGAAACCGCAGAAAAGTTGATCATGAACCACCATTTTCCCGGAAATGTCCGAGAATTGAGGAACATGGTGGAATATGCAGTGAACCTGTGCGACGGAGATCGAATCCTGCCCGAGCACCTTCCGGACTACCTGACAGCCCCACGTTCCGCGCGAAACAAAGCACCTGAGCCCGAGCCGGAGGCCCGTCTCCAATTTGAACTCCAATCGCGAGAAATCGGCGAAAATGTTGGTTGGGCAGAGACGGAACGCAGGATGATCCTCGAGGCAATGATCAAGGCAAAGGGGAACAGGAGCAAGGCTGCGAAGTATCTTGGCCTGGGTAGAAGCACCCTCTGGAGAAAGATGAAGCAGTATCAGATCCTCTCCTGATACAAAACGACGACAAACAATAATATTGGGCAAGGATTCACTTACATGCAGAAGTCAAGTGCAGCAAACCTTCATTGCTAGGAGTGAATGGTGGGACAGGCGTCCCGCCTGTCTCTGAATGACGGGCAAGATGCCCGTCCCACCAGCATTCCGCGCTCTTGGAGGTTGGGAGATTGCTTCCCCCCCTTTTCAGCGGGGTCGCAATGACCCTCTCCCTCACGCGTAACTGAACGATTACTTGGGATTCCCGCCATGAAACGCATTCTGATCCCACTCTGGGAAGACAACGTCGCGCCCCGGTTCGACCTCGCGCAAGAAGCCCTGATTGTTCTTCTGAACGAGAAAGACGAGGTTATGGAAAAGAGGATCATCATCCTCTCCCACGCGTCCGCGGAATCGTTCTGCAATCTGATCATCAACGAGAAGGTAGATACGGTGGTCTGTTGCGGAATTGAAGAAGAATTCTACCAGTTCCTGACCTGGAAGAAGGTCAAGGTACTCGATTCGGTCATGGGATCTTCGGAGAATGTCCTGGAGAGAATCCGCGAAGGAACGCTTAGCGAGGGTGCGATGCTGATGTAGGCGCGAGGAGCTGGTTCGCGGGGGCGTCGCTCAACGTTCCGGATCGTTTCATATCATTCCCTATCGTTTCAGTTTGTTTCTTTTCCGCCCGTGCGTGTCCCTCAGGGCCCGCAACTCTTGTAGCATGTGGTGACACGGGACCCAATCCGGCGGAACCGCATCGCTCGCGGTCCCTTCTCCATCGACGCTGTTCGTCTCAGGAATTTCCAAGCACCACAAACGCCACGCATCGGGGCGTTCTCCCCTGATTGACGTAGGGGCGGACCCGCGTGTCCGCCCTGCCTTCGTGCTTTCTGCCACCAGGGCAGGCACGCGGGGCTGCCCCTACCCTGACAGCGAGACTTCGGTCAAAACCTTGGCAGCTTCTTGTAAATTCGTGCGGGATATTTGCTCCCCATCTGGCACAAGGATTGCACTCTTTTCGCGCAACGCTCTTCGACTATGAGGGGAGAAGAGCGGTCGTACCTCTCTGTAATTGCCAAACGAACAGCCGTATCGGTTGCGTGTCGCGGGAACTGGGCCCTGCTGTGTTACAGCGCGGGGTGATCCCGCGAGACGCGGGACTGGCTCGCACAGCAGTGCCACCCGTCTGCCCGAAACCGCGAGGGCTACGGCGCGGCGTAGCCCTGAAAGCGCATCGGCGAGCGGTGTTCATTACAGGTTTATTGGTGCATCGGCATGGATTCAAAGGTGCTTCTGGTTGACGAAGAAGAGCAGTTCCTCAAGACTTTGGCCAGGAGGCTGGAGCTTAGCGGCTTCGCGGTCCGAACAACTGCGGCGGCGCAGGAAGCTCTCGGTCTTCTTCAAGGCCATCAGGTGCACGTGGTTGTTCTTGGCGTGCCCGAGGAAGGAGAGGATTTCCTGGAGTTGTTGCGGGAGGTCAAGGCAGCCAAACCGGCCGCGGAGGTGATTATGCTCACCAATGAGAGCTCGGTGGATTTTTCCATGCGAGCCATGAAGTTGGGAGCATATGATTGCCTTCAGAAGCCCACGGACACCACCAAGCTGGTGGAACAGATAACAGAGGTGGTACGGCGCAAGAGAACTCGTGCTGCCTCGCCTTCAAAAGAATAAGAGAGGACATGGGAATGGAAGCCACAAAAGTAAAGGACCTAATGGTTCCTGTGGACGAGTACATCACCGTATCCGAAGACGCAACGCTCTACGAAGTGGTCCTTGCCCTCGAAGAGGCAGGCGGAAACTACGAAGTCCGGTCCGCGCCCTTTCGAGCAGTGCTGATTCGAGACAAGAGCGGCAAGATGACCGGCAAGATGGGGTTCTTGGATGTGATCCGGAGCCTGGAGCCCGCGTACACGGAGATGGGGGACCTGAGAAAACTCTCCGGATATGGACTGAGCCCGGAGTTCCTCAAGTCTATGCTCGGCAGATACGAGCTGTGGAAACAGCCGCTGGAGGACCTTTGCCGGAAAGCCTCGGAGCGCAAAGTGGGAAGACTGGTCTCCACTCCTCTGGAAGGAGAGGTCGTGGACCAGGATGCGTCCCTGAATCAGGGCATCCATCAACTTATCTTGGGGCATCATCAGTCTCTGCTGGTCAAATCCAAGGGTGAGGTCGTGGGGATCTTACGTTTGGCCGACGTATTTATGGAAGTGGCCCGCAGAATGAAGGCCTGCATGATTTAGCACACTTGAAGCATGGGCAGCATACAAGGAGGAGTCAGGATATGACAGCCGACGTGTTGACTTCTGCACCGTCAAAAATCGACTGGACACGTCTGATCGCGATGTTGGTCGGTGTCGGTCTTTTCGGAGTGATATATTATTCGCCACCCTGGCCCGATGCTATTGACCCGGTCGGGAAGCATTTTGCCTTGTCGGAACAGGGCAAAGGCGCGCTCGCGGTCTTCGCGCTTGCCGGCACCTGGTGGGTATTCGAGGTGGTGCCGATCGGCGTCACAAGCCTAGTGATTGGGATAACGCAAGCCCTGTTCATGATCCGGCCTGCCAAGGTCGCGTTCAAAGACTTCATGGACCCTTCGGTCCTCTTCATATTTGCTTCGCTGGTGATCGGCATCGTCTTCACGAAGACCGGCCTAACCAAGCGGCTTGCCTACAAGATGCTGGCCGTCATTGGCGAAAAGACCACCAGGATATATCTAGGCGTCTTTATACTGATCGCAGTCCTGACCCACGTGATGGCACATACGGGCGTGGCTGCAACAGTGTATCCCCTACTTCTGGCCATATACGGACTCTATGGCGAGGGCGACAAACCAACCAAGTTCGGAAAGGGCCTCTTCATCGGGATGGCGTACGTGTGTGGCGCGGGGAGCATCATCACTCTGCTCGGCGCGGCCCGCGGTATTGTGGCCCTGGGGTTCTTCAAAGAAATGGCCGGCAAGGATGTGAGCTTTTTCGAGTTGTCCTACTACATGGCGCCCGTGGGCTGGCTTATGGTCTTTCTGCTCTGGGGATTTTTCGTGATATTCTTTAAACCGGAGAAAGCGATCATCCCGGGGCTTAAGGAGCGTGTGCAAGAACTAAGCGCGGAACTCGGCCCCATGACAAGGAACGAGATAGTTTCGCTTATCATAGTTGTCGCGGCGATTGTGGTCATGTCACTGCAAGTCATGATTCCGCCGCTTCAGCAACTGGACAAGTCGGCTATTTTTCTCATTTCCACGGTTCTTTTCTTTGTGTTCAAAATCCTGGATCTCAGCGACTTGGAAGTAATCCCCTGGAACATCATCCTGCTATTCTCCGGCGCCATGAGCATCGGCTTCTGCCTGTGGGAGACCGGCGCGGCCCAGTGGCTCGCGGTGAACTGGCTTGCACTCTTCCAGAAGGCGAACTGGTTTGTCTTTGTGTTGAGCATAGCCTTCTTTGTAATGGTGATGACCAACTTCATCATGAATGTCGCCGCGATAGCCATATCGCTTCCCGTGGCCCTCGTTATCGCTAAGTATTTGGGCGTTGCCCCGGAAGTGGTGATGTTTGCCTCCTTGGTGACCGCCGGCATGCCGTTCATCCTTCTCGTAGGGGCAGCTCCTAATGCCATCGCGTATGATTCTAAGCAGTTTACCAGTGGCGAGTTTTTCATGTATGGCATTCCTGCGAGTGTGATGCTTATGGTGGTCATTGGGTTGGCCGCGGCGGTGATCTGGCCCATTATGGGGATGCCCATTACGATCAAATGAGTCGGCTGACTCCGGAGGATCACGGTACTCGTTACGGAAACGGGGTGAGAGAGGAATGCGCTATGAGACGTAGTGTGTCTATTCTGGTGCTTGCAATAGCTGCGGTTGTGCTTTCGACCGGGACAGGTTGGAGCGGCTCAAGAGATACCAATAATGCGGTTCTGATCCTTCAGGGCAAGGTGCTCGACTCAGCAGGCAACCCGCTGGGCGAGGCGAGAATCGTCCCCTACCTTTCCGGCAAGCCCTATCTAGCAAAGGGTCATCAGGGCAAGGATGAGAAAGAGACCGTTACCGGAAAGAACGGCCTGTTCATGGTCGAAGTCTCCGCGCCTGCCGACAAAATCAAAGATGGCAAGTGGGCGCTTAAGATCACCAGGCCCAGTTTCAAGCCGTCTCAACTTGTGCCGCTGAAGGTGTTCGAGGAGGCGAAGGACGATAAAGGCCTGACCCGATTCGTGACCTCCACCACGGTGCAACTCCAGCGCTTCCAGAGCAATGCTTTCTGGATCGCGTTGGTCGTCTTTGTGGGTGTCTACATTTTGATAGCCTTCGAGATCCTCCACCGGACACTCGCCGCGTTTCTCGGGGCCACTCTCCTTCTGTTGATCACCCACACCTTGGGTCATTTCGACGACGCGTACAACGTGCTTACCTATGAGCAGGCCCTTCATGCCGTAGACTGGAACGTGGTCTTTTTGCTCATGGGCATGATGATCATTGTGGGGGTTCTTAAGGTTTCCGGCGTGTTCCAGTGGCTCGCATACAAAGCGTTCGAGGTGGCGCGAGGCCAGATATTCGTACTGTCTACCGCACTGTGCATCGTCACAGCCGTGGCGAGCGCGTTCCTGGACAATGTAACCACCATGCTCCTGCTCACCCCGGTTACAATGGAGATCGCGGTGATCCTTGGGGTCTCCCCCTTTGTTTTTCTCATGCCGGAGATATTGGCGTCTAACTTCGGCGGCACCGCGACGCTGATTGGCGATCCGCCCAACATTATGATCGGGTCTTACGCCGGCCTGACCTTCAATGACTTTGTCATTAATCTGACACCAGTAGTCCTGGTCGTGATGGTGGCACAGATCATCTACAATAAGTTCGTGTACGGAAAAGAGTATCACAAAGCCAAAGTGGAAGATGTCCCCCAGATGATCGCGTTCCTCAAAGAGAAGTACCAGATAACGGACGCGAAAGTGCTCACCTTGGGAGGCATCGTTCTCTTGGGAGTAATTTCGCTCTTCATCATGCATGGATTCTTCCACATGGAAGTGAGCGTTGCCGCGATGTTCGGTGCGGGTTTGATTGTGCTCCTGACAAGACTGGATATCGTGGAACTCCTGGAAAAAGAGATCGAATGGCCGTCGCTGGTCTTTTTCATCATGCTCTTCATCGTGGTGGGAGCGGCAGAGCAGACCGGCATACTCCAGGTGATGGCGGACTGGATTTTGGGGGTCTGTCAAGGGCAACTCTGGCTCGCAGTCCTCATTATCTTGTGGGTTTCCGGTATCGCCTCCGCGATTGTTGACAACATCCCGTATACCGCGACCATGCTCCCGATCGTAGCGTTTCTTAACAAGACCATTCCGGGCGCGGAAACAGGTGTTCTGTGGTGGGCTCTGGCCTTGGGCGCGTGTTTCGGCGGTAACGGCACCATCATTGGCGCGTCTGCCAACGTGGTTACCACCGGCATCGCGGACAAAGCGGGTCATCACATAAGCTTTGGAGCTTTTCTCAAAGAGGCCGCGCCCATCACCATTGTCAGTCTGATTATCTCGTCGGTTTTCCTGTTGATCCGGTACTAGGCTTCACGGCTGAGCAAAGGGAGAATTTGCCATGATGGATACTAGGGTTTTGCTGGTAGATGATGAAAGCGCATTCGTTGAGGCGCTGTCGAGGCGTCTTGCGAAGAGGGAATTTAACGTGTTTGCAGCTCTGAGCGGCCCTGAAGCACTGGAGAAGCTCAAACAGGAATCACACATCGATGTGGTGGTTCTGGACGTAAAGATGCCGGGTATGGACGGGATTGAGACTCTGCGCGCGATCAAAGCGGCTCATCCGCTGGTGGAAGTCATTATGCTCACCGGCCATGCCACAGTGGAATCCGCCATAGAAGGTATGAAACAGGGCGCTCTGGACTACCTCATGAAGCCCTGCGAAATGGACGTGCTGGTGGCCAAGGTCAAGGAAGCCAAGTCAAAGAAGTCCAAGCACGAAGAAAAGATCGCAGAGGCTCGCGCACAACACATAGCCATGCGCCGCGGGGACTAGACGCAGCTGCGACAGTCGGGACGTTTGGTAGAGGAGTTTCCGGGAAGACCCCTTTTTGTTCGGGCCTCCCCGGACCCCTCCACCAAAAACTCCCAAGTTGTCAGATTGATGCCGCGGTTTGTAGGATGTGCTAACCCCGCATTCCGCGGGGGAACCGTCCCGCGAGACGCGAGATTCGCGGTTCTTCCGCATCCTACGCACTGCTGCAAAATCAACGATTTTGGGGAAGAGGTTCCCACGGGCCTTTTGTGGGGGCGCACGGCCGAGGCTGTCTCAAAAGTTTTGGGGCTTGCAATATCGTGCCACGGTGGGTGGCCGGGACGTCATACGTCCCGGTGCCGGAGGCACAAGAAGCGTTCTTCGTGCGGAGTACAGAGTTGGCATATAGGTAGTAGTTTCGGTGCGTTATGGTCATCGCTTCCTGTCGCTTCGCGACCCCGACGTATGACGTCGGAGCCACCCAGGTGAGACCTTCTTCACCAGCCGTGGCACGATTCTGAGTGGGGTCGTAGTTTTGAGACAACTTCTGAATCGCCGGGCTACTTTCGGTTGCCCCTCTGGGGCCGCCCAAGGCCAAGTATAGTGATCTTATTTTTACGCCTTTTGAAATTAAGGGGGATTTTCAGGCGAAGTCCTTTCACGGGAGAATGTTCATGTATAAAGCCAGACTGATCATGATCGATGATGAAGAAGCCTTTTGCCAGGCAATGGAAAAGCGGCTGGCTCACAGAGGCCTGGAGGTGCTGACCGCATACAACGGGGCTGATGGCTTGAAAAAATTCGACGAGCACCCTGAAGTTGATGTGGTGCTGCTCGACGTGAAAATGCCCGGAATGGATGGGATTGAGACGCTCCGCCGCATCAAAGCTGCCCATCCCATAATTGAAGTGATCATGTTAACCGGACACGCTACGGTTGACTCCGCCATAGAAGGAATGAAACTCGGGGCTTTTGATTACTTGATGAAACCATGCGATATCGATATTCTCGTGACCAAGGTCGAAGAAGCTGCTAAGGCAAAACGGGATCATCAGACGAAGATCTTGGAGGCAGTGGGCAAGGAACTTCGAGGCGAGCGAGCCCGATAAGTGTTCACGGGATCTAAGTAATCGATGGCATAAGTTAGATACGGCATTCAGGGCTTTGGTGGGACAGTCCCGCGAAGCGCGGGATCGCCTGTCTATTCAGGAATGACAGGCAGGATGCCTGTCCCACCAATCCTCCCCGATAGACGGTACTGAATTCAGGCAGAAGGGTTCTAAGTAACCCAACAAGACGGACATTCGAGGCATCGGATGCAACCGCCCGAAAAGCACGGCAGCGTATATTACCGGAGTCTGACGAGAAACATCGTCTTGATCATCGTGGGTGTGTCGGTCATCCCTCTGATTCTGATCTCCGGGGTGCTCCGGTACTACTTTGCATCGTTTTATGAACAGAAGGTGCTCGATTACCTGAAGGTGGTGATCAGAGAGCACCAGCAGAACATTGACAGCTTCTTGAACGAGAGGCTTGCAAACATCCAGATCACCGCGGCCACGTACAACTACGACGAGCTCGCTGAAGACGCGCTGCTCAGGGACAGACTGGCCAATCTTCAAAAGTACTACAGTCATGGGTTTGTCGATCTGGGGCTCGTAAACGAACAGGGCTTTCAGGTGGCTTACGCCGGCCCGTTTGAATTACGCCAGGCCCATTACGCTCAAGCGCCGTGGTTCAAGGAGGCAATTAAAAGGGATTTTTACATCAGCGACGTCTTTCCCGGCTTGCGAGGCATCCCCCATTTCATTGTGACGGCTCGCGGGGAGCACAAGGGCGAAAAGTATATCTTACGTGCCACCGTTGATTTCGACAGCTTCAATTCTCTGGTGGAGAGCATTCGCATCGGCGAGACAGGATTTGCCTTCATTCTGAACAGAAAGGGAGAATTTCAGACCAAACCCCGCTCCGAGGTGATCCCGTTCAAGGAGCCTTACCTCAGCTTCCTGAATTCCGACTCAAAACTCGATGAAAAGGTCGGAACCATCGAAAGCCCAACGTGGTTCGGCACAGGCGTGATATACGTCATGGCCAGACTCAAGAAGGGCGAGTGGGTCTTGGCGTTTCAGCAATCGGAAGCGGACGCCTATTCCGCTTTGTACTCGGCTCGCAACATTACCGTAGTCATATCGTTAGCGGGTATCGTTGCGATAATCGTGGTGGCGATTGTCCTCTCTCTGAGATTGGTAGTACGGATCGCTCAAGTGGATCGCGAAAAGGAGATGATGAACGAACAGATTATCGAGGCTGGAAAGCTGGCCTCGTTGGGCGAATTGGCCGCGGGGATCGCGCATGAGATTAACAATCCCGTCGCGGTCATGGTGGAGGAGGCCGGTTGGATACAAGATCTCCTCGACGAGGAGCCTCCGGACACATGCCCGAATCGCCAAGAATTTCAACGATCTGTGAATCAAATTCGAGCCCAGGGCGCTCGGTGTAAACAGATTACGCACAAGCTTTTGAGCTTTGCCCGAAAGACCGATCCCACTCCGAAAAAGATCCAGTTGAACGAGGTTGTCCGCGATGCGGTCTCGCTCTGTCAGCAGCGAGTCAGGTACGGGAACGTGAAACTTATTTCCGTATTAGCTGACGACTTGCCCACGGTCCGCATTTCTCCCACAGAGGCGCAACAGGTCTTTGTCAACCTGATCAACAACGCCGTGGACGCTGTTGAACCGAAGGGCGGCACCGTCAAGGTCACCACTCGCACGGAAGGCAATTCTGTTGTCGTGGACATCGCGGACGATGGGACGGGCATTCCCAAATACGTTTTGCCCCGCATTTTCGATCCCTTCTTCACCACTAAGCCGGTGGGGAAAGGCACGGGGCTGGGGTTGTCCATATGTTACGGAATCGTCAAGAAGGCCGACGGTGAGATTTCGGTGAACACCGCGGAAGGATTGGGCACCACCTTTCACGTGAAATTCCCCATTCGCAAGGACTCAACGCCCGAAGCGTGACCCAAGGCAAGAGGGTGTAGATCGTGGTGGGATTGATTATCTGTTCTTGACACCGGCATCTACAGCCGCTACGGCTTGGACGATTTGGAGCACATCAAAGGGACTTCCCATGACTGTCAACGGATCTTCAGCAGGTCCTGGCATCAAGTTGTTGCTGGTGGACGATGAAGTGGCCTACGTGAATATTCTCGCCAAGCGGCTGAGTAAACGGGGCTTTGACGTCAAGGTGGCTGTCAGCGGGACCCAGGGAATCCAGGCAGTTCGACAGCACGACTTTGATGTGGCAGTCCTGGATCTCAAAATGGAGGACATTGACGGTATCGAGGTGCTCAAAATATTCAAGAAGATGCTCCCACAAATGGCGGTAATCATGCTCACGGGCCACGGATCCGAACAAGCCGCGCGAGAGGGCATTCGTTTCGGCGCGTTCGATTACCTTACCAAGCCCTGTGAATTGGACGAACTGGTGAAGAAGATCCGTGAATCGTACGAATCTCAGAAGAAGCTTCGCCAACCTGGGCCGCAGTAGCGGCATATCGCGACAACCAGTGCTCTATCCCTTTCCAAAGATCCTCACAAAAAGACACTCCGAGGGAACTCTACCAGAGTAGGTTCCCTCGAAGCCGTAGGTCGGATTGAGTCCCGCTTTCTGGGCGGGACGAAATCCGACATCATGCCCAAGGCAACATGTCGGGTTTCGCTGGGCTCAACCCGACCTACCCCTTCTCTCGTCCTTCCGAAAGATCCGCATAAAAAGACACTCCGAGGGAACCTTGGTCGATGGCGTTCCCTCGGAGTGTTTGTTAGTAGCTTCAGTATGTTAGCTCAGGCTCCGGACCCTTCCTTAGTCAACGCCTTACCTCCTCCGTCTCCGTTCTAATTCGTCCAGCTGCGGAGTAACTTGCCCTGGGGTAATCTGCTGAGGCGTGATTTGCCTCGTCGGACTGATCATGCCGGTCGCGCCCGTGGGAGTGAGCACCCGCGTGGGCGTTGGGACTCTTGTCGGGACCGTGATTGGCTTTGTGGAGATCGTCACCTTTGTCGGCATAACGGTCATGCCAGTGGGGGTGAGTACTTTAGTGGGAAAAGTAATCGGTCCGGTTGGGAGCGTTACTTTCGTCGGCACGGTAACTCCGGTAGGAAAGGTTAGCTTCGTCGGTACCGTCAGCTTGGTCGGGAAGGTAATTCCAGTGGGGAATGTCAGTTTCGTCGGTACCGTCAGCTTGGTGGGGAAAGTAACCCCCGTGGGGAAAGTCAGTTTCGTCGGCAGCGTCGGCTTGGTCGGAAACGTCACGCCTGTGGGGAAAGTTAATGGCGTCACAGGCGTCACAAGCGTAGGTTTCGTGGGTATCGTGGGCTTCGTGGGAAGAGTTAATGGCGTCACGGGCGTCACAAGCGTAGGTGTCGTTGGTGCGGTCGGGGTCGTTGGCGTAGTAGGTGCAGTAGGAGTTGTTGGTGTGGTTGGAGTAGTCGGCGTTGTGGGAGTTGTTGGCGTAGTAGGAGTAGTCGGTGTCGTAGGTGTCGTAGGCATGGTTGGGGTAGTCGGCGTCGTCGGATAAACCGGAACCGGAATGGGCACCGGAACAAGACCTGGGCCAAACCCCGGCACCACAATAACTCCCGGATCTATCGGCTCATAGTATATGGGAGGCACTGGTGAACTCGGGGGAGGAATGGTCCTGCACGACGGAACATCCCGCGGCAAGGTGTCCCGGATAGTGGTGAAATCGATGAGTGCCCGCATGTACTCGGGAGATACTTGCATAATATTTGTCGGTGGTTGGTCTTTCTCGACGATAACCGTCTGACAAGATCTCAGGAGTCGCTTGTCTTCCTGCAAGTCCTCTCGAATATTGAACACAAGAAGCTCACCTCGGATACACGTTATGGATGTTCTGGTTTCGGTGAGGGATTCAATGACGAAGTCCGCAGTGTCAGGAGTGGGCATAACCGCGGTGAACGCGGTGGGTGAAAGCACCACGAAAGAGGAAGGCGGATTTGTCTGGGGGAGCTTCTTCCGGAATCGGACAATTCCGTGCAGCATCTGCCCGGCAAACTGGGACGAGGGACCTGAAACTTCAACGCCTTCGAACCGGAAGACGGAACCCCGCCCCAAGGACACGTCGCTCTGAACTTTGCTCTGGCGCCACCATATTTTGCTGTCAGTGGCGTTGTCGGTCATTATCGTGTCCTGGAGAAAGGTAGGATCTCCTGCTTTTGCCGGCACGGGTTCCACTTGCCCCGCGCGTAAAATAAATCCCTGGCCCTGGACGCGGCGTATGGTACCAATTGGGTCTGCCGCGAGAACCGTAGAGATGATGAAAAGGCACGAAAGTACGACTCCCGCGCATACCATCAGCGTCCGTCGACTCAAATGCTTGGTCATAGTTCATACTCCCTGAAATGCTGTGGTCGCATCAATTCAAGGTTGTCGTTGCAGCTCCAGGCAACCTCGGAACCTCATACTCGCATTACCGCAACCGCGAATTACCCATTCAACGGTGGGCTAATTCCCAAGCTTAAGTAGCTCTCCCCTCGCCTCATTTGCGTCTTATTTCTTCAGAATTCGGATGTGCCCGCTCGGTCGATCGGTTCCCCCGCGAGCTGTTTAATCATCATTTGCACATATGCCGTTTCAATAACGGCCCAATCAATTTCCAAGGTCTCGTGTCAACGGTTAGCAACAGGAGGCATATTACCCCCATGACCATGTTAAGCGCGGCCGCGAACCACTGTCAAGCTATGCGTGGATGCGTTGTTGTCTGAACATGCAAAGAGCCGCTTCCACGGAGCCATACTTTTGTTGTTTGGCCCCGACAAGATCTCCTTTTTCTTCACGGTCGCGGCCCGATACGCGGACCTCGACCGTTGTCCAATTCACGGAGATACGCGGCCGCGGCCGCATGATCGGGCTTCATTGTCAAAGCCCTGCGCAGATATTTCACTGCTTCATCATTCTGTTCCATGGCCGCGTACGCCACTCCGATCGCGTACCACAACTGAGTATTCTCTTTGTTCAAAGACAGGGCTCGTCCCAAGATAACCACTGCTTCCGCAATCTCACCCTTGTGCAATAGGGCAATGGCCAGGTCCGCGTACGCTTCTATGGAATCCGGTTTCAGTCTGACAACTGCGCGGTAGCTCTCGGCGGCTTCCCTGGCGTTTCCGCGGGCCAGCAAGCTGTGCGCCAGTCGATAATGAGCCTCCGCGTAGTCCGGCTTGAGCCGGATCGCGGCTCGATAGTGTTCTTCTCCTAGGGATGCGGCCCCGGTCAATTCCAAGACCCACCCAAGGTGGAGATAGGCGCTCGGTTGATCCGGAGCGATGCTCATCCCGGTCGTCAACTCGCGTATGCTTCTCTCGAACTCTCCGGATCTCGCAAGGAGATACCCCAAATAGGAATGAGCGTCCGCTGAGCCCGGATCCAGTTCCACAACCCGCTCTACATGGCTCACCGCTTGCCGGAGATTCCCACTCTTCTCCAGACATATCCCCAGGAGATGGTGGGCCGTCGCTTGCCCGGGATCGAGCTCCACGGCTCTGGATAGGGCTTGTGTCGCTTCGGACATGTGCCCCGCAGCCAAAAGGGCGCGTCCGAAAACGATCTGAATCATCGCGTTTTCCGGATCCGCAGACGCCGCTTTGCGGTAGTCGTGCAGGGCCTCAGAAACATGGCCGGTGACTTCCAGCAGGAGGCCCAGGTCCGCGTGGGCAAGCGCCATTCCAGGTTGCAAGCCGATCGCCCTCCTGTAATGGACGACCGCATCGGAGAATTCACCCTGCTCCGCGAGGGCTCGTCCGAGCCGGTGGTGGACTTCCGCGATGTTGTCGTCCACCTGGAGCGCCTTCCGGTATTCTTCAACGGCCTCCGGGTAATAGCCGGCATCGTGAAGAGCTATCGCGAGGTATAGATGTCCCAGTACCGGTTTCGGATCGACTTGGATGCTTCGGGCGTACTCGTGCATCGCTTCCACTATCTTGCCGGCTTTTTTCAGAGCATTCCCCAGGCAAAGGTACGCATTCGCGGAACCCGGGTCTGTTTCTGTGGCCTTTCCGTAATACGTGATTGCTTCGTCAAGCTTGCCCGCGGCCTCAAACGCGCCACCCAGAACCAGGTGGACGTCTGAGTGATTCGGGTCCAGCTCCACAGCTTTCTGGTAGACCGCTACAGCCTGGTCGGTCTTGCCGGTGACCTGAAGCGCCACGCCCAAGCAGATTAACGCTCCCCCCGCGCGATCCTTGGTATCTCCAAACGTCTTGAGAAACCGCTCGACAGAGGACTCCAAATCTAGGCTCTTGGATCGGGTCCTCACCGATCCCGGGGTTACCACAAGGACTCTTTGGAAAACGTCCATTGTTTCTGCGTATTGCTCTTCTGCAGCAAGCACCGACATGGTGTTAACTGCGATATCCAGATACGGGATCGTTTGCACATCGCGAGAATACCGCGGGAGCCGATTCACAAGATCTTGCCAGAAAGAGATATGCGTCCATCGACCCGCGCGTTCCGCGGTGACCCACCCTAGTCCGGCCAAGGCAATCAGCACACCCACAGCTGCCGCGTATCGGATTGAGCGCGCTGTCACGCGCTTCTCCACCACCCATTGGGCTACGGGTAAGATCCCGCGAGCTGCAATGAGCAGTAGGCCTCCCATGGGGAGGATCGCGCGGTATCCGAAGAACAGGTACTGAGGTATCAGCATGGATTCCGGGAGCAAACTCGAGCCCATAAACAGGATGCCGAAGGCTACAACCGGACTGCGCCGTATCAAGGCAAAGCCGGCCGCGGCCAGAGCGACCACCCCAGCGACTGCCAAGAGCGTTTCAGGGGGATCAAGCAGTGAACGAGAAATGATCTCTGCTCGCATGAATTCCACGTCCCCCATGAATGGAAAGAGCATCATAGACAGATAGCTGAAGAAGATCCTGCACTGGGTCATAACTACTTCAGCGATACTCAATCCACCGGTAGCGTAATAGAGGGTGAGGCGTTCGAATACGCCGTGCTCGACCTCGCTGTGCATGCCATAGAGTATCCTGGTGATTCCCAGGTAGAGCACCACGCTCGGAAGCAATACCAGACCTATAGTTCCCGCGCGTTTCAGCAATGGGCGGATGGGCTGGCGGAAGACGGTCAGCTCTGCCAGAACCATGAGCGCCGGAAGAGTCGCCACGTTCTCCTTGCTGAGCATTCCCGCGAGGAAGATCGCGGCCGTGATAACGTACCCCACAACAGGATTCGCAAAGCGCCCCGATCGAGTTGCCACGTAGACCGCGAGGCCCCAAAAGACGAACAAACAGGCCATGATGGCCTCCCGCTGCCACACGTAGAGCACCACGAAGCTCTGCAACGGGTGAATCACAAAGAGCAACCCAACCAGTACGCCGACCGATTGCTTCACTCGGTGAGAACCAGGCAGGTTCAATCCCGGAATGCGGAAAACGGCCATGATCAGGAAAGCCAAAGCCAGGCCTGCTCCGGCAAGGAACCCGACATTGAGGACGCGTAAATAAAAGGGATCCAGTCCGGCCACTAAGTAGTTGAGATAGAACGTGAACACAAAAAGAGGTCTGACGGGGATCATGCCGAGAATGCGCATTATGTCGTGGCTTGCCAGGAGCGACTGCTTGGCACTGACAAAGTACGCGCCGTCGTAGACTGTGCGAGCGTTCAATCCTCCCCACTGGCACGCCAGACCAATGACGAGAAATGCGAGGAATATTAGAATTATCTGGACCCACGAGAAGTACGGAGACGCGGACAACGCCTCGCCACCCTGCTTACACAGCGATTGTTCGTTTTCTTGGCTCATTTCTCCGGCCGGACGTCCGGGCGCCGCCAATCAATGGAGCAGAGCCCGCGCAACAATTAATAGAAGGACTCCTTGAATCAAGGGCAATCACAATTCTTGGAATACCACTCGTCTGCTTCTTGCCGGTCTGCGAATACCTTGCAGTTCGGATACGTCGCATACGGTGTAAAGTCTTCTGTTCTCTTACTATAGCATTGATTACAGTAGACCTTGACGCCGCTGGCGCTCACGCCCCCCACCTTTCTATTCCAGCAGATGACCCACCAATCGGCGTTAGCCGGCACAGCAGTACAGATGAGCGCCATAAGAGCCGCGGCCGACACGATCCTTTTCGCCATAGTCCCCTCCATGAACAATCATGAAAAAAGAGAGGCCCCTAATACGGGACCCTTAACGTAAGCGCGTCCAAGAGCTTTCTCAGTTCTTGAAAGCTCCCTTCAGATACTGATTTTATTTCGAAGCCGCTCAGGTAGGGCCCCCCTGGTTCGTCTTGGCGAACCCAGCGGCATTCTGCCTCGAAAACTACAGGATCGACCAGAAAGAATTCATCTGCCGGTATAACAAACGCTTTTGTTTCATTTTCTTGGCTGGCAATGCCTTCGACCCCAACCCCGTTCTTCGTGATGTCACGGACTCTTCCCCTCACATTGGGGTCCTTTGTTTCAAAAATCGGGAGCGGGAATTCCAGCTTATCTCGGGAAACGCGTCGAGTCCGCCCCCCCGTCGTTGTCTCATCAACCAAGAGATCGCTGGAGATCTCGTGCTTTTCCAGGAAACCTGCATCCACAAGCTTGGTCAGGCACTTCTCCAGTCCCACAGGAGTGAGCCTGTACTTCTGCATGATATCCGCCCCATTCATTCCCCCGCGGATATCTGCAACGACCTCTTGTGCCCTGATCTTTCTCGTGTGCGACATCACGTCTCTCTTAAGCCTTCATCAATGATATTCATTCAACGAGCCGCATATCACCGCACTTTTCCGGTCTTCATAATCTATTTTGGACCTCTCCAGCGCCATGCTTGTGCTATAATAATCAATGTTTGACCGAGAAGTCCAGGGAAGCCCACCACATTTGATGGAGTCCGGGTTACCGACCGAAGGCACCCGGTCCTGAAGTGGACGTCCTCCGAAGCCTTGCGGGTTTCGCCGCGGCCAAGCTGAGGAGACGACAGGGTGCCGGGTCCAAAGCCTCAGGGGGCGCGCTCCTATGACAGCCGAAGAGTTCTCCAAAGCCAAACGAATGCTTGACGACATACGTCAGGGGATCACTGAAGCCGAATTACGGGTCAAGTATGGTGTTGGCTTGGGCGATGTAGAGGCCGCGGTCGGGCAATTGCTGGATGCTGCTTCAATTCAAAACCAAGACGAAGATCATAGTGGAGATGGCCTGGCCTCGGGCAACGTCCTCGACCAGCGCAGGGCCGCACGTGTTACCGCGCTCTTGCCTGTGGCAGTTTACGATGTGGAAGACGCGGAACTGAAGGGTTTCATTGCCGATATATCGGAAAGCGGTTTGCGTGTCGTGGGAGCGAGGAGCAGCGTTGGGGAAGTGAAGACCTTCATGCTTCCCACCGAGGTAATATCCGAAGTCGAAGGCCTTATGTTCGAGGCCACTTGTCGATGGGTCAAACCCCATGGGCCGTCGGGTGCAACAATTGCCGGCTTCGAGATAACGGGCATTACAGACGAAGATAAGGGCCACTTGAAGAAGCTCGTGCAGATGCTCAAATTCGAGGCTTAATTCAATTGGGCCAGAAGGCGCTCAGAATAGCTTCCAAAGCACACTAATCAACCCATCGTACGAATTCGGACAATTGTGCCCGTGCAGATCGGAATTCATTGATGTGAGCCTCAGGGTCGGGTTTCCCCAAAGCCACGCTGATGACGAGCTTCTTTGATTCCGGGATGTTCAATTGGTCTTTGACCTCGTCTTGGTACGCGCTCACCAAGCCGATAGGACACGAACCAAGCCCATGCCCTGCCGCTGCCAGGACCAGATATCCCATGAATGAGCCGGCGTCGACCAAGCGATCCGGAAGCAAGAGCTCATCCAGGAATAGCATCGCCACAGCCGGAGCCCCGTAGAAGTCAAGGCTCCCCTCGTTGATGTAAGTCTTGAATTCCGATCCCATTTTCTCCACCAGGGGCGTCATCTGATCCACCGCTTCACGTCCTCGTTGCAGAAAACGCTCCGGAATCACTTCTTTGGCCGCGCCGGGTCCGCAGGTGATCTGCCTCTCCCGATACGCGCGAAGCAGTCTCTTGGATAGCCTCTTTCTCTCCTCTCCCAATACCATGTGCACTTCCCAGGGTTGCATGTTGATCGCCGAAGGAGCACGGGAAGCGTCACGCAGCACAGCTTCGAGCATCGGCCGGTCCAGAGGTTCGTCCGTGAAAGCCCTAATACTCCTTCTCGATCGTATCGACTCTAATACATCCATTAAATCCACCTCCTGGGTGCAAGAACTATCAGACAAAGTTCTCCGCGTGAACCCGACCTTATCGGCCGGCAAGCCGGTTTTCGCCTTGAGCCGATCGTGTGCTCCACGACTTGCCACCTTCCCTGAAACCGAGTATAGGTGTTCACCAAATACGAGGCGCCTCCTGGAATCCGGCACGAGGAGACCAGATGAACGTGAGACACTTTATATTTGCGGCAGCGATCGCTTGTGCCGTGCATCCGTGGCTGGCCGACATCAGCTCCGCGCGTGAATTCGAAGATTCGTTTCGGGCCGGCCTGTACGCGGAAGATGCAGGGAACTACGACGATGCGTTCAAGCACTTCTCTAAGGCCCTTGAGCTCGAACCCCGATCTGCTACCACGTGGGCGAAACGCGGAGAGATCCATCTCCGCAAAGGGGACTCCAAGGCCGCGATCCAAGATCTATTGCGTGCCGTGAAGTTCGACCCCGCTTACGCCGCCGCGTACAGCCGCCTTGGATACGCATACAACGCGGTGGAGGAGTTCGACAAGGCAATAGAAGTCTTGACCGTGGCACTAAAGCTGGATCCGCATTCAGCCACTTGCTTCAACAGCCGCGGATTCGCCCTCAACGGCAAACAGCGATTCGAAGACGCTATCAAGGACTTTGACCAGGCCATTCGCCTCAACTCCAACAACGCGAACTTCTACAATAACCGAGGGTTCGCGCACAACGGGCAGAGAGATTTCGACCGAGCCATCGAAGACTTCAATGAGGCCATCAAATTAGACCAAAACAATGCCATGTACTACAATAATCGCGGGGTCGCCTTGATGCGAAAGAATGATTTCGACAAGGCTACGGAAGATTTCGACAGCGCAATCCGGCTCAATTCGCAATATTGGGCCGCATACCACAATAGAGGGATGGCACACAGCGGCAAAGGAAGGCATGATAAGGCTGTGGAGGAGTTTAGCAAGGTGATTGAAGCCAATCCTAATTCCCCGGTCTTATACAAGGACAGAGGGACCGCGTACATGAAGCTGGGCGACTACGAGGCTGCGAAGAAGGACCTGGATAAGGCTATCGAACAAGACAAGAACCTTGCCGCTGCTTATGCCGCGATGGGCCTGCTCCTTGCTCAAGCTCCGGGCCCACCGTTGCGCGACCCGGCCAAGGCGCTCCAGTTCGCGGAGCGAGCGGTGAAACTAACGGGCGGCACGGGACCGGACATGCTCCAGATCCTCGCTGAGGTCCAGTATTCGCTCAAACGGCCTGCCGACGCCATCGCGACGCTCAGGTCAGCCATATCGTTGGACCCGGACAACAAGGAGTATCACCAGCTCATGGCCAAGTGGAACGGCTCCTATTCCCCGAGCCAACCCAGCCGCGATGAACAGCCCAAGCGAGTATTCGAGACACTTTGGTAGCATTGTATCCACGGTAATTGGAGCACGTTTTTCTGATTCAGCTTTGTTAAGACCAAATAAGCGCTGGGTTTCAGCCGCTTTCCCGCTCTTTTCCGACTTTCATATTCCCGACGAGTTGAGAATGCGCGATCGTTCACAAGAAGACAGGATCAAAGAATATGTGGCAAAGACGGTCCGTCTCGGACCTCGTCTGAAAGACCCCGAGCTGCTACGCACGGTCATTGCCCGTATGACAAAGATCTTTTCTCTCTTGCCACCGGACGCGCTGGAGCTCTTCCTGAGCGAAGTCCGCAGCTTGCAGATCATGATCATGCCCGACACCGGCTTTCCGTTCGGCATGAAGACAACGTCAGAAGGAGCTTCGGAAGCGAGACGCTACAGCATAACCATCTACCAGGAACATGTGGGGTGGTCTGAAGACCTCTTCATCGGCGCAATGCTCCATGAGTTAGGTCATGTGGCTGCGCGCAGGCCCCCGGAAGAAGAATGGCCCCTTGACCGAAGGGAACGGGCCGAGTTCAAAGAGCACCTGGAGGCTCGTGCAGATGCGGTCGTCTGGAAATGGGGCTTGCGACACTACAGTATGCGTCACCTGACCGCTACTTATCCTGAACACCACGTGGAACGTATCGTCCAGGCCATAACGAAGGCGCTGCTAGAAGAAGATCTCTCCTCGAACAAGTGACCTCTCGGCCGCGGTTACAAAGGGCCGCAGAAGGAGAAGACGCCGTGACAGATCGCTTGTATAAATACCGGCGAGAAGATTTTGGCGAGCTGCCGGTAACGCTCCATCATTTGACTATCTATCTGAATTTCCTCGACGGCTTCGTTGAGGCGACTAACTGCATCGAGATGACTGCACGACAGCCATTGGAAAGGATCGAGCTCGATGCGAAAGATCTGACCATTGTCAAAGTGGAATTGGTGAAAGACGCGCACGAGCCTCCTGAGAGCGCTGTTCCCCTTCAGTACGACTATGCGCAAGAAAAGGACAAACTCATCGTCACGCTGCCGTCTCGTGAGAACGCGGGGCAACGCTTTTTCGTGCGAACCGTCACCCGCTGCGCGCCCTCGGACCATATCCTCGAAGGGATTTACAAAGATACTACCCCGCCCGGTGCGCCCCAGCAGTATATTTCCCAGTGCCAGCAATGGGGCTTTCAGCGCATCATGCCGATCTTCGATGATTGCACGGCCAAGTGCACCATGACTACGACCATTGAAGCTGACGCGCGTTACACGCACCTGATAACCAACGGAAACATAAGCCGGCTGACTAACCCCGACGGCGTGCCCGTGCCAAAACCGGGCGATCTTTCGCGGCAGATCATCACCTATGAAAATCCGCTGCCTATGGCGCCGTACCTCTTTCTTGTCTGCGTGGGCACGTGGGACATGCTTAGCGACCAAGTCACCTGCGATTCCGGCCGCGCGGTGCGCCTGGAATATCTGGTCCCTCCGGGGCGTGTGGACGGCGCACGAGTTCCAATGGAGATACTCAAGAAATCCGTGCTCTGGGTGGCTCGAACTCAAGATTATGAATATCCCATGGACGTGTACCGCACGATTTGCATGAACAAATCCAATTTCGGCGGCATGGAAAACATGGGCAATACCACCATTGTGACTGACGCCGCGCTCATCGATGAGCACACGCTCGATCAGCAGCTCATGTACGCCAACGCGGTGATCGTGCACGAGTTCGAGCATAACCAGTGCGGCAGCGAAACTACTATGGAGACGCCTTTTGACGTTTGGCTGAACGAAGCTTACACCGTGGACGTTGAACGGCAGTTCACGGCCGAGATCTTTGACCCGACCTTCGTCCGTCTGGCTCAGGTAGATTCTATCCGCAGTCCTTTGCTGGGCCCCCTGTCCATAGAAGACAGCGGCCGAGCCGGCAGGATTGTCCGAGACGGTTTCAACAACCCGGATGAACTCATTGACGGGGTCACCTATGTGAAGGCCGCGGAAGTCATCCGTATGTTGAGACTGGTCCTGGGGCCGGAGACTTTCAAGGCCGCGAAGACCCTGTATTTTTCTCGATATAGGAATTCTAACGCGAACACGGAACAGTTCTTCCAATGCTTTGAAGAGGCTTCTGGGAGGTCTCTGGAGCAATTCAAGAAGGGCTGGCTCTACACCATCGGCTACCCGAAAGTTACTGCGGAAATGACCTATCAACCTGCATCGCGCACCTGCACACTCAACCTCCGACAAGAGACCGATGCCGGGGCCCGCCCTTTCCAAGTGCCCATCGAAGTCGCGCTGGTTGATGCAGAGGGCCGAAATCTGCCGGGCACGGAGCGAATCCTGGAGCTGACCCAAACCCAGATGTCGTTCATGTTTGAAGACGTTCCCGAGCCGCCTGCCTTCGCATCCCTGAATCGAAGCTATTCCTTTTACGGGACCTTTGCGCAAACCGACGCCACCGCGCAAGCTCTGCCGCTGCAAGTCCGCATGGACACCGATCTCTATAACCGGGTCGAGGCCATGCGGCAATTGACCGACCGGCAGCGAATTACCTTGTTGCTCACGCCCGAGGCCTCGGTTGACCAGGCATGGCTCACCCTCTACGGAGAGATTCTCGGTGACGAGAGCCTTCCCCCAGCGCTCAAAGCCTATTTCTTGAGGATCGACGAACAACCGTTCGACAGGAAATACTGCACATGGTTCCCCGAACTGGTGCGAGCACGGGAAACCCTCATCAGAGCAGTGAATACCACACATCGGGACGAGTTGCTGGAGCGTTTTTACGGATTAGACACGTATCGGCCGAAGAAATCACCAAATGACGGCATCGAGGACCGAATCCTCAAAAATCTGCTTTTGGAGCTAATCGCGATAGACGATTCCCCTGCGAGCCACGAGCTCATATTCAAACATTTCCGGACCGCGACCACTGCCACAGATCGGGTGGCAGCGCTGGTGGCCTTGAATCGAAGCTCCGCACCACAAAGGCTCCCCGTACTCGAAAAGGTGTACCAGGCCTGGTCCCCACATCTGAGCGCGTATGCGAACTACCTGAGAATAATCGGAGCAGGAACCTGCCATGACGCGTTCGCCATGATTGAACAGGAGAAGTCACGCTCGACCTTTGACGTGAATCAACCAACCTGGACAAGAGCCCTGTTCCTTACTATGGCTGCGAACAACAAGATGATCTGGACCGATCGGGGAATTCAATGGATAGCAGATACGGTCTCGTGGATGGCTCCCATCAATGATTACAACGCGAGCCGTATGCTGAACACCTTTCAGCACTGCCGAAGGCTGAAGCCGGAGCTGCGCGCCAAGGTTCAAGCGGCCCTGAATCGGATCATCGCGAACGTGCCCGAAAGGATCAGCCCCACCATCCAAGGACAAGCCAAGGCATACCTGGCCGACGACACTGCCGGCTCGCAGTGAAAGCGATTCGCATTCGGGGAGGAAGCGCCTGGCAGGGGCGCGTTCGAGAATCCCCATGTATCCCCCCTCGGAAAAGGGGAAAAGCAAAGCATCCCCCTTTTTCCCGTTTTTGGCACTCGAAAAAACAGTGTGAAGTAACACTTGACACTTTGCAATGGCCCGTGTAGGATGCCTCAATCCAGTACCACGTAATGAGAGGTCCGATGCCAACATTGACCAAAGCCAGACAGATTTTTCTTTACATCGCCCCTTTTCCCGCGCTGGCGTTCTTTAAGATTTGGGCGTCATTGGGAAGAGACCCTGGCAGCTTGTTGATCGCCGCTTGCGCCATGCTGGTCTACTGCGTCTGCATTCTTATATTGGCGCGGCGTTGGGATAAGCCCACCTACTTTGACTGGGCGATCTTCGGTTATTTTCTCGTCATTAGCTTTTCTCTTGCCCTGTGGCCACAGGCAGCGGGCGCGATCCTCACCGAATACGCGGTAACCGGAATCTACGTTACTCTCTTCGCAGCAGCTTTTGTTCCGCCGATGCTCGGTTTAGATCCCTTCACCTATCACTACGCCAAGAAATATACGCCCCAGGCGGTTTGGGGCAATCCGATATTCGTGCGCATCAATCAAATCATGACTCTTATCTGGGCGGGCATCTTTGCGACCTGCATCGTGTTGAGCATCTATCCTTCTGTAGTAACCCGCGCGCTGATTCCGATCGCCATCATTGTCGGCTTTGGCGTTCCGTTGAATCTTCGGTTTCCGGACCTGTACCTTAAACGTATTGGCCTGCCCGGACTCGCTGAGATGCGAAAGATGTCCCTTACCGCTGCGGGTGAGACACCTCCTATTGCGAACAGCGACGCGGTTTCTCAATTAGCTGCTGCGAAACTTGAATCTGTGAGCCTGACCTCCGCTCTCAACGCATCAACTGGGGCCGTGGGACCGACGTATCAAACACAACCGGAGAAACAGGAGACTGCCATGAAAGTTTTAGCGATTAATTCCAGCCCGAGACGTGATGGGGTCAGCAAGACAGCATTGATGCTGGACGCGCTGGTGAACGGGATGCGCGGCGCGGGCGCGGAGGTAGAAACGATCTGGCTCCGTGAAAAGACGGTCAAGAACTGCATCGGCTGCTTCACCTGTTGGACCAAGACGCCCGGAGTCTGCGTCCAGAAAGACGATATGACAAATGAGCTGTTCCCAAAGTGGCTGGAAGCCGACATCGCGGTCTTTGCGACACCTCTGTACCACTTTACTGTGAATGCCACGATGAAGGCGTTCATCGAACGCACACTTCCGATAGCGGAGCCGTTTCTTCTTCGTCGTGACGGGAAAACGTACCATCCGCGGCGCTACGATCCCCCAAAATCCGTGGTCTTGTCCGTCGCTGGATTTCCCGAGATGTCCGTTTTCGCGCAGCTCTCTTCGTACGTGAACTTCCTGTTCGGCAAAGGGTTGATCGCGGAGATCTATCGACCGTCTGCTGAATCGATGAATCGTCCCGAATTAGCGGCGGCAGCCAAAGAAATCCTTGAGGCCACCACCCAGGCTGGCAGGGAACTCGTGCAGTCCTCCAAGATCTCGGAAGCCACCATGGAACGGATCACGAAGCCCCTTGTGGATGACTTCGACGCCTTTGCCAAAATGGCAAACGCTTTCTGGAAGACGTGCATCCGGGAGGGAGTGACTCCCCAAGAGTTTAGCCGGAAGAACATGATGCCACGTCCCGATTCCATAGATACCTTCATGATGATTATGCCCATGGGGTTCAACGCTGAATACGCAGCCAAGACCAAGGCTGTCATTCAATTTCGTTTTACCGGCGAAGTTGAGGGATCGTGCTACTTTAGGATCGAAGACGGAAAGATTGAGGCGGCCGCGGGGGATTCGGACAAACCGGATTTGGTCGTCGAGTCTCCCTTTGACATTTGGATGGATATCATGACGGGGAAAGCAGACGGCCAACAGATGTTCATGCAGCAGAAGTATAGGACTACTGGAGATCTATCCCTACTGATGCGCATGAAGGACCTGTTCGGGAAAGGGAAGAAGTCCGCTTAGGTCGAACCGAGCATTGGGGCCCAGCGTTTGAACGTTCACGACTCTGGTCGCAGCCCAGGCATTATAGCGCAGAGACGAAGTAGACAGCGCGCGGCGCTTTGGAGTATTTTTCTATGAAAGTTGTCGGCATGAGGCACCCCCCGGTCGGGTCTGCATATAAAGTTTGGAGGTCCTGCGTAGGGGCAATCCTTGTGGTTGCCGGAGCTGAGGACTTTCATGCTTCGCTGTAGCCTGTCAACTGCGGCAGTTGGGACAGACCTGACGGTCCGCCAGGTTCAAGTAGCTATTTTTTCCTGATCCACCTCATAAAAGGAGTGACACCATGACCGATGTGTACAAGCGGCTCGCAGAGAAGCTGGACGGGCTTCCCAACGGATTTCCGGCGAGCGAGAGCGGAGTGGAACTGAAGATCCTCCAGCGGATATACACGCCTGAGGAAGCTGAAATGGCCCTCAAGTTGAGGCCCATACCCGAAACGCCTGAAGCTATATCAGAGCGGCTTGGCATCCCGCTGGACGAACTCCAGCCTATCTTGGACAACATGGTGGACAAAGGCCAAATCGGGTCCGCCAAGATGAAGGGCGAGCAGGTGTACATGGTCGTCCCGTTTGTAGTGGGGGTTTTTGAGTTCCAACTGCATCGGCTTGACAAAGAGATGGTGGACCTTATCGAGGAGTACGGCCCCACTCTCATGCGCACGGTGGGGGAGTTCGCGCCCGCTCTTCTAAGAGTGGTCCCGGTCAATCTCCAGACCAAGTTGGAGCAACAGGTGCTCCCGTATGAGGATATCGCGGCCATGATGGAAGGCGGCAAGGCCTTCCAGGTGGTGGACTGCATTTGCCGCAAAGAAAGTGCGCTGCGAGGTAAACCATGCAGTCATTCGACGGAAGTCTGCCTCGCGTTTGCCAATCATGAGGGCGCGTTCGATAAGTATGCAAAAGGTCGGGTTATTTCGAAGCAAGAGGCCCTCGAAATCCTGGCGAAGGCCGAAGACGAAGGCTTGGTGCATAACACGTACAATGTTCGGACCGGCCAGATGTTCGTGTGCAACTGCTGCTCATGCTGCTGCGGCATCATGCGCGGTGTGAAGGAGTTCAAGGCGCCGTATCTTATGGCAAAGAGTAACTTCGTGGCCGCGATTGACCAGGAAGCGTGCGCGGCATGTGGAGTCTGCGCTGACGAACGGTGCCCCATGGAAGCAATTGTGGAAGACAACGGCTCGTACAAAGTGCTTGCAGAGCGATGCATCGGATGCGGAGTGTGCACTCCAACTTGCCCTACGGATTCCATCAAACTGGAACGCAGACCCGAAGCAGCCCAGACCGAACCCCCGAACAACATCGTGGAATGGTACTTCCAGCGTGCTGCCAACCGCGGCATACAGCTCAGAATCGATTAGAATTCGCTGCAAAACCTAGGTGTTCCTGAAAGAGTCGCCGGGGAGGCCCTTTTGGTTAGGCTTCCCCGGACTTTTACCTCTTGCCCTCTGGCGAAGATCGTAGTTGACCGGGACGCTGAGATGTCATAGACTCGCCCACAGCACGAACGTGCATTACCGATCGTTTCTCCAAATCTTTTTTCTGTGGTGGCGTGCATGAGATGGTGCGGCGCGTCCCCGGGGGACGCAAGCAGCCTTTCGTGTGACCGATCTTTGAGTTAAGGACCGGCCTCGAACGGGCCCGCCGCATGATTCAGCCGAAGGCCGTTTTTCGGCGAATCAGGTCTTATTGAGCGATACAGAGAAGGTCGGGCGGTCACTATCACGCTCGATCCGGATGATCCCGAACTGTTGCCCTTAACTTCGAGTCTGTGCCGAGATGTCGTTGACTAAGCGGGAGCAACCGGTCTCTCATTTTCGCAGCCATCCGGGAAGCGACTACAGGCGCTTCTCAGTGGCCTTCCTTATCTTGATACCTGCCGTTCTTGCTCTCTGTACCTACGATGATAACCTTGATTGCTATTTCACGGGGACTGACTCGTTCAGCCTCATAGAAACGAGCCGAATCGAATCCTTCGAAGATATCAAACGAATTCTTACGCGACCGCTCATGGACGGCACGGATTTTGTCTCTGTGGCCAAATTCTACAGGCCTTTGGCAAATCTCTCCTATGGACTGGATTATCTTGTATGGAACCTGGACCCGTTCGGGTTCCACCTGACTAATCTCATCTTCCATATCTTGAACACCATACTCGTAGCGCTTTTGATGCGGTCTCTCGCGGGAGGAGATCTGACCATAGGCTTGTTGGCTGCAATCATCTTTACGACCCATCCCATTCTCGTGGAAAGTGTTCCGTCAATAGACCGAAGGCACGACCTGATTGCCTCTTTGTTCTTGATGCTCTCTCTGACGCTCTTTGTACAAGCGTCAAGAGTCAAAGAGCGCCGGGCAGCCCTTTCCGTGTTGTCAGTTCTGTCCTATGTCGCGTCCTTGGGAGGAAAAGAAATAGCCGTCATATTGCCCGGCATTATTTTCGTTTACTCGCTAATATTCGGCCCGGAACCAGGTATAGCTGGACGCTTTTCTCGGTCTGTCAAGGCAATAGCGCCCTACTTCGTGGCCACTCTAGCGTACGTGGCCTGGAGATGGCATGTGCTCGACGGCTTGGGAGGATACGTCGAAAACGGCGGAGATCAAGCCCTGGGCGAGTATCTGTTGCAGATAATAAGTTCGTACGGCATCGACTTGTTATATCCAATTGACTTTTTCAAGCTTTCAGAGAGCTTCACTGCGCTGTCCTTCTTGCTGGCGCAAGTTCTGATCTTTGTCGCGTATTCGCTCTTGTATTTCCGATGCTCTCGAGGCACTTCGGGCGACTCGAGACGGCTCCTGTACGGGCGCCTTTTTCTCTTCTTCTCATTGTGGATAATCCTGCCTTTGGCTCTTTTCTGTGCGACGCACACGTTTGCTCATCGATCCATGTATATGGTAGTTGTCCCGTTCGCAGGAATACTGGCCGTTTCGATGGTACATTGTTTCAGGCTCCTGAGAAGCAGGTCACGAGATGCTTCGCAGTCGGTCGTGTCCTCTGGGACCCCTCAGTTCCTAAGGTGGGGCCAAATTGCAATTGTAGCTTCCAGTCTTGTGGCGTGGGCATCTCTGGCGCTCTATTCACCGGTTTTCCGAACTTACGCAGGCTGGAACGAAAGTGCACGCGTATCGCGCTACTTGCTCGAAGAATTAGGCCAGGTCGTGCAGCACCTCCCCGCTCGGTGCACACTCCACCTTTACAATCTGCCGGAAGGCATCAGTTCTCTGCAGAGCAACATTCCGCGCGCTCGCGAAGTCACGTACATGCGAGATTACTCGGTCAAGTCTTGGATGAACCTTGTATTTCCGCACAACGCCATGAGGGTCGTCGTCCATAGCCGCTCGTGGCTGACAAGGGTTGGGTCTCCCCTGGGAATTAGTTCATATCGAGCATCCGCGAACAATCTTGTCATAAAGGTGGTGACTGACGCCGCGTTCACAGGCCATTCGCCGAATCAGTTGATAGCTTCTCCCATCCGATCTCCGCTTTTCGGTCAAGTGCCCAGACCTCGAAAATCCCGGTGATAGGGCATGTCCAAGCGCAGACTACTTCTGTTAACCCTGATCGTTCTTGGGGTAAACAGTGCGTTTTTGCTTCCGGTCCTCGATAGTCCATATCTCGGGGACGACTCCTGGCGCGAATCCTTGACCAAAGGTCTCGTGCTCTTGTCGGAAAAAAACTTGTTGGAAATGTGCTGGGAGATATCCAAAGACTTCATATCAAGCGGTAGATGGTATCCTTTGATAATCTACTATTACCCTGTCTTCTATTACGTCGATCAGCATACGTACAAAGTAATGACGCTCTTATTCGTTGTCGGGAACGTGATGCTGTTCGGGTGGTTTGTTTCTTTGATAAGTCGTTCTGCCAAGCTCGGTCTCATGGCCATGATGTTGCCGCCTCTCACTTTACAGCTCCGAATGTATCATGATGCGATTTTGTCATACTACTTTCTCATGCAGATTGAGTTTGCTTTCCTGATGCTTTCTGCCATAGGCTTGGTCTATTTCCTCCGCCGCGCCCGATGGTGGCTGTATATAGTATCCATCCTGAGCTATCTAGCGTGCTTGTTGGTTTACGAGGTGTCATATGCCTTTTGGCTGGTTCACGCTGTTTTGTGTTACGTGCACTTCGGCAGGCATCGTTTGAAGCAGGCGTTGTTAACGTCTCTTCCGTTTGTAGCGCTTTCTGTATTGAATCTAGGCATCATGCTCATAATTCGCGCTACATTCGGCGTTTATTATGAAGGGGTTCAATCTCAGTTTGCGCCGATGCAGTGCCTGATCACTTTCGCCAAGCAGGTGTTCTCCGCTACTCCCCTGAGCTACTTCGTTTCCACGCCCGTGATTCAAGACTTATCTATCCGGTCTGAGATGTTCTCCTTAGGGCTGTTGATCGCGATCTGCGCCCCGTGGGGTCTCGTCTGGTACACGCTCTGGCGAAAAAGGAGTGCATCGGATTCTTCCGGTGAACCTGCCGCAGCAGGGGCATTATCCGTTCTCGGCATCGTGATTTGGTTGGCGCCGAGCATTCCCATAGCTTTTTCTGCCAAATATCAACGAGAATTGCAGTGGGGACTCGGTTATCTGCCTACATATTTATCTGCGTTTGGTGTCGATCTGTTGCTGCTTGCAGGTGGCGTATTCGTCTCTTCCAGGCTTCGTGGCACCGCAAGAGTGCCTCGCGAAATGTTCGCGGTCTGCACCGCCATCATAGGAGCGGTGGTTTCTGCGATTGCGTTCAACAGCAATTGCATTGTGGTTCAGAAGTACGCGCACGCCGAACGTTTCCCACGCGCGCTCATGGAAACCGCTTTGGAACACGGATTGCTCCGACCGGTTAAGGACAAGTCATTCCTGATCTGCGGCGAGCCGTTTCATAGCTGGGACAATCCTCCATTTTTTAAGCAATATTCGGGCATGACGCTTCAGGTGGTCAAACCGAAGGGTTTCTGTCACGACGAGGAGATGGGATCCACGACCATCGACAAAGCATTGGCAAAATCCGCTGCGGCTAACCGCCCGGGATGTTATGACTTTACATGCCCCGCGAACTGCAAGCAGGTCTTCTCCGGGTACGATGTGGTCTTCAAGGGGCTTGGGTGGCCGGTCTTGTGCAAGACGACGAACCCAAGCTCCAAGCCCGAAGTCCCGTCGGTTTTCTTCCTCCGATATGAAGCCTCTTCTGAAGCCCAGGGTTATGCAGTGCTGGCAAAATTGCGCGGCATCAAGGTGAACTCGGGCGAGATCGTGGAGATCTCTGCGGACCGAACGTGGGTGTATGCTGCTGTGCCATCTGCGTCCGCTTTGAGAAATCTGCGGATCAGATGCAAATTTGTTGATGAACAAAATCGATCGACAAAGTCATTTGAGTTTGATCAGAGGCAGTTACGCGCGGTACGCATTAGCGGGAAGGAAATGATCCTGCAGCTGCCTCCGTGTTCGGATGGTCTTTTCGTGGACCCGAGATCCATTCGGCCTGGGATTGAAGTCGTAAAAGCTGCTAATACGGCGTTTCAGAATCGGAAGAATCGATGAATCGTCGTGCAACATGATGCGCGGCCCGCACGCCGGTAAGAAAGCTTACTTCCAGACTTGATTTGTAGAGTCCGTCGCTTGCGATGTACAGGTCGTCAAATTCTTCTTCCAGCGCCCTTCGAAGAGCATGTTGCCTCGCGAGCATCCCCGGCGGGAGCTGGACTGCTCCGTGCTCCCATCTGTACGCACGTGAAAACATCAGCTTATTCGCCAGCCCGGGCAGCACCTTATCAGCCTCCGTGAGCACGCCGGCCAAGAGTTCCTCATCCGAGCGATCCAAGAACTTCCGGCTCGCTTGCTCGCTCAAGATAGCCGTGACAAGCTCCTTGCCCGCGGGCACTCGCTGTCCCCCCTTGAGGCGATCGCACACCAGCGTGCCGATGGTGCGGTAATCACGGCGGCTCATGTTGCTGATAAGAGCCATGTCCGGATAACTCGCATCGAGCGCCAGTGCTACCACGATGGACGGGCTATAGCAAATGCCGCGCAATCCGCTGTCGAAGCTCGACGGAAGGCCCTCCAAAACATCAGGGACCGTGGTCGCGGGAACAGCCAGGATGACCGCGTCAAACTTGATCGATTCGGGATGGTCGCTCCCAACGTGCACCTCAAAACAGCCGTGACTTGTCCGGGAAACCTTTTTCACGGGTGTTTCAAGCTTCACGTCGAGCTGGTTTCGGAGCCGTTCCGGCAGCATTCCCATGCCATGAACGAAGCTGAAGATCTTGAAACGCATGAGGTTCTTGATAGTGGCAAGAAAAGCCGCTTTGGAGTTGGTTTCCGGCTCTCCCAAGAAGATCTCGCAGAAGATCGGGTACGCGATATGTTCCAGTATTTCTTCACCGTAGTTTTTCAGCACGTAATCCGCAGCTGATTCTTTCTCCAACTCGAAGGTTTCGTCAGTGGGCTCAATCAAATTCAGCGCTTTGCCCAACCATTGCGCATACAGAAAGAGCTTGACCATGTCCTTCTTTGCCTTGAGAGAAAGGAGCCGGTACCTGAGAAAGTCGCTCGGTGAGCCGATCTTGATCTGATATTCTTTTCCTCCCGCAAAAGTCGAAGACGTTCCAGGCGTGAGCAGGAGAGTTTCTCGCATCCCGAGACGATCGAGGAGACGAGTCAAATTGACATGGAATTCCGGAAACGTGTATGCAGCCTTATCGATCACGAACCCGTCAACGGTCTCAGAACTCATCCGGCCGCCCACAAAGGACTCTTTCTCGAATACCACCGGCTTGAGCCCCTTGTTCTTCAACTCATACGCCGCGGCCAAACCCGAAATTCCTGCTCCTACTATGGCAATCTTCGCATCCATGACGAGTCCTTCTCTTTGGCTGAAGAGCCCTTCACCATTGAAGTTTGCGTTTTCGCAGATCCCGCGTTAGAATCGGGGACCAGAGGGGGTTTCTTGATCGGCCGACGTGTAGCCAAGAGGACGTCGGAGCATGATACGAATGCTTTTCCTAACAGGCGATATGAATTCGCTGTCCAATGGATAAGGCCAGGACTTTCTGTAGGGGCAGACCCGCGCGTCTGCCCGCTCTACGGGCGCACACGCAGGTGCGCCCCTACCAGGTCTACGTCGCTTCCTTGATCGCGAAATGGTCTCAGACAAGACCGTTGATCGATTGGCACTTCTATAACCTCGGCAACGCTTGAAGCGTTTGGAAATATAAAAGTTTTTGGGGAGGGGTCCGGGGAGGGCGAACAAAAAGGACCTCCCCGGAAACTCTGCCAAAGGCTGTTAGTCTTTGCAACCGCTTTTCACCAATTCGGGGGGTGTGCCATGTCTGTAAGAGCACGGTCCCTTCCTGCGGGATGGTATCCTTCGTCCGCAACAGAGTGCAAGAGCAATATCGAGCAATTCCTAGCGGGCTTCACGCCGCCGGTCGGGGAATGGCGAGGCGGAGTGGCTCCTCACGCAGGCTGGTATTTTTCAGGCAGAGCCGCGGCGCGGGTGATTCGCACGCTGGCAGCATCGGCAAAGCCTGACAGAGTTGTGGTGTATGGCGGGCACCTCGCAGGTACCAGTCGGCCGATAATCTACCCTGACGATGCCTGGGAGACCCCGTTCGGCCCGATCTCAATGGATGCGGAGCTTGCCGAGCAACTGGTCTCCAGGGGCGCAGCCGGTGCCGCGGCAAGGCACTTTGCCGATAATACGGTTGAAATCCAGCTCCCGTTTGTAAAGCACTTCTTTGCGGATGTGCCGATCCTGGCGATCCATGCGCCCGCGTCAACTGCCGCGGTTGACCTGGCCGCGGCTGTGGAGGATCTCCTCCAGGAGCGATCCTTGAATGCGGTCTGGATCGGTTCCGCGGATCTGACCCATTATGGGCCCAATTACGGGTTCGTGCCGAAAGGAACCGGCTCTCAAGCTGTGGCTTGGGTCAAAGACGAGAACGACCGAATCCTGATCGATAAGGCCCGCGCACTCGATGTTCAGGGGCTGTTACGTGACGCGCAAACCCGCCAGAACACCTGCTCAGCCGGACCCATTGCTGCGGTCATAGCTTCGGCCATCCGAGCAGGCATCAAACAAGGACATTTGCTCGAATACTACACCAGCTTCGACATCATGCCCGGGTCCAGCTTCGTGGGTTACGCCGGGATTGTGTATTAGGAATGGCAGGAGCAATCCGGGAAACCCCTTCTTGGCAAGAAGGGGTTTCCCGGCCCCTTCCCCAAGAACTCTCATATTATGGCGCGCTTGCCGCCTTCGGCGCTCGGGCATGATTGCGATTACGACAAAGCCACGGTACAACAATTGCACGGAGGACCAGGTTGCGAAACTCCTGTTAAAGACGAGCGCTCGAAAAAATCATGATTCAAAGTTGACTCAAGGAGCAGTAAGGCAGTATCTTTGTGGATCAGCGCGACCTTTTTTGCCGAGAAGGTTTGCCTTGGTCTCCGAACCATGACGCGGCATACGAGGTAAGTCCATGGTACCCCAAAGTACTTACCGGCTTTCCAGAAATATCGTGAGCTCTTCCCAGACGTAAGGGTCGGGTGCCTAAGGCTCGTGTCCTCCATGACAGTCCAGAATATCCCTGCCACGGCAGGGACCACATGATATATGAGCCAGATTCAGGGATTAGGTGGCGACGTATGCTCAGGAGTCGAGGGGCGAGTCGGCTGTGGGCAGCCCGCAGATCGGGCTACAGTGGTGACGTGTGACCCTTCGGTCAGAAGGGTTTACCGAATAGATATCCAAATCTCGTCCCTTGAGCTCTTCGGCCCTCAGAGCAACAGCGTCACAACCATGCTTGCAGGGAGGAAGTAATATGGCAGATGAAAAGGTGAAATTGCCTCGGTCCTCTTACGAAGAGTTGTGCAAGATCATAATAGCTTACGGGAGACTTACACAAGCCAGCTCGTTGGACCAAGTGAACGCGCTCGCTGGCGTCGGGAAGACGGTGGTCAGCGCTAACAATTCCTTTCTCACAGTCGCTGGCCTGATCGAAGGGGGTAAGGCAAAGTCCGCTACGGAACATGGAAAACAGCTGGCGAGGGCACTTGAGCATAATATTCCAGATGAAATACGGACATCCTGGGAGCAGGTTGTAGAACGGAACGATTTCCTTAGTAAAATGGCTCTCGCTGTCCGAATTCGAAAGACGATCGACGAGTCGACCTTTATCTCCCACATTGCTTACTCAGCGGGAGAGGCGAAGTCGTCTTACGTTATGACCGGGGCGCGTACTGTTGTGGACATTCTTCGTGCCTCAGGCCACATAACGGAGGAAGATGGGAAGCTTACATCGAGGGAATTGGGAGCAGACACTGTAGCAGAGAGCCCGCGCGTGGACGAGCGACTTGCGAGCACTGAACCCGGCATGCAGGTATCTACCCAGTTGGTGAAAACGGCTATCCCATCGCCTCACGCCTCGCTGTCCCTCAGCATAGAAGTTCGGGTCGATGCAAAGCCATCGGAATTGGACGGGCTGGGGGACAAGTTAAGAAAAATCATTGATGCTCTGCGGGGCACCGGTCCATCAGAATAATAGCAGAGGAAGAGCTATGCCGTATGAGGTATACCGAACTACGGCTGAGCATGTCATCGCGGCGGCCGATTTTGCATTACAGAAGCCAGAAGGCATAGACGAGCAGATGCTCGCTGCTTTCCTTGACGTACCGCGAGAGTCGGCAGCGAACGCTCTGAAAATGGCAGAACAGCTCGGACTCGTGAACGTGGATGCCAATAGGTTGTATAAGCCCGCTTCGCCCTGTGTTCGCTATCTAGCCACTAGCGTACGTGAAAATAGGGCCGCCATTCTGCGCTTTGTTCTCGACCAGTATAATCCCTTCGTGGTTTTTCTCGGACGACTGGAAATTAGCACAGGAGTTGTCGCACAGGCTGCGACGGAAACAAAAGCAATTTGCGGAATCACAGCTCACAGAGACGACATTGCACAAACGCTGACTGATCTCGGTACTTACGCGCAGGCGATCTCTAGTCAAGGGGCGGGCCTATACATCCCTGCTGCCGCGGAGGCTTTAGGTTACCTGCAGGTGTTAGAAGAGGTGATTCACAGTAGAGAGGCCATCGAACTCTGGCTGTCACGAAGGCTCGGCGCGCGAGTATGTGAATGGATCGACAGAAACGGCTGCCTTGAGAATCTGATCACTGCGTATCAAAGCCTATCTACTGCATCCGAAGATCCGAGAGCGCCTATTGTCCATGCTGCAAATGCCTTGGAGTGGGTCTTGGCGCAGCTAGGGGCAGATTTTGGCGTCAACCTTGAAGGCGCACAGGGCATCAATAGCAAAGCAGACAGGCTAGCGAACGGCAGGCATCTTAAGAAAAAGCACAAATTCATGATCAAATACCTTGGACACGTTAGGAACGCCGCCGACCACGGGCCAGATGATGAAATCAACCAGCAGTGGGAGGTTACTGTAAATACGGCGATCGAGTACGTGCACGTAACGCTTTCAGTCATTGTGGATTTGTTTGAAACAAAGAATGAGCAATTTAAGGTGTAGAATTCCTAGGTTACGCGATTCGAAGCCGCGAATTCGGCAAACCGCACCATAATTGCCGGGATACCCAAAATTAAGAAGGATGTCCTCGTCGTCACTCTCCCCTCTGTTTGTGGACTCTCCGAGTTGGTCATATTGCCACGCCGTCCCGGTCAATTGCTTTGGCCAGTAGCGATAATCGCTCAGGACCTGTTTCCCACTCATCCTTGCCGAAAACCACGGGAACGACGACGATGCCGTGCTTATAGCCGGCTGCCCATGCGCATTCACTCACGTAGTCTCTTGCGGAATCTTCGGGTTGATCAGCGAGGATCACCGCGACATCCATATCAGAATGTAGTTCTGCGATGCCTTTGGCTCTTGACCCGAACAAGATGATCCGTGAATCAGGGAAAGCCTGACAAACACATTCCTTGAATTGATCAAGAACGGCTTTTTCAATTTCGTTCATCTAGGCAGTTGTCCTCTCAGTATTCAACATAAGGATACCACACCTAATTTCTCGGCATCATTAAATTCGGTTTGGTGTCGCAACAATTCAGGTAGACGGCTTCCCCGTCTTTGGGTCCCAGCCCCATTCTTTGTAGTAGTCCTCGATCATGCGTTCTGCGTCCGAGGGCTGGAGCGGCTCTCCGGTTAGGTAATTCTTGAACCCACCTTTGCCGAACCACTGTTCAGGCGGAATTTCGTCCTTCTCGCGATCCAGGCCTTCTCGCAGATTCGCAAGCCGGTACAATGTCCAGACTCGATCGACCCGCTCGCGCAGGGCTGGGAGATCCGTGGGGATGCCGGTAACGGCTTCGTACAGTTCCGCACAGGTCTCAGCGTTGTAGAACCGGTTGATGTGGCCTCTGGCACAGATGCCCATTGAACCTAGAATGGTAAACCAGGCGTGAGAATACCTGAGCAGCGCTCCCACGTTTAGCTCTGCCTGTTGACCTACTTCGTTCCCAGCCTTGACGATGCGATCTATTGCCTCCTTCGGCGCACCCATGCGCTTCAGATGCTGAGGGAAGACGTCCAGAGGCCGGCTGGCAAAATACGTGGGTGAGCCTCCTGAGCCCACGTGCGGACCGCGTGGGTCCAGGACTTGTCCCAGCTCCATGGTGCCGAAACGGTCCCATGATATTGCCGACCCTGGTCCCGCATACGGGTGCATTCCTTTGACCAGCGCAGGAGCGAGCTTTTTCGCTTCTTCCCCAAACTGTTGGATGATGCCGCTAAAGCCTCCAGCCAGCACCTCGCCCAGACCCTCTCGGAAGCTGATCTTTCGAGCCCAGGCTTCCATTGAATCCAAGGAATCCAGGCGTATCTCAGGCTTTGTCTCAGTGCGAGGGATGATTCTCTCGTCAACGAGCCTTTTGGCAAAGGCCATGAGGCCAAAGAACTCGAACATGTCCAGGCCGTACTCGTCCAGGGTAATCATGCACTTGATCGATTCACGATAATCCGTGAACCCGTACAGCGCGGGTGTGTACAGGTTGATGACCGAGCTGGTGCATTTGACAAGCCCTTTGAATGGGCCGTCCGGAATCTCCACCACGTCTTTGCACCCAATGGGGCAGGAGACGCACGCGGCGCGGCGCTTCTTTATCCGAGCGAACTCCTCACGAGAGATCAGGGGGAAGGCCTGGACCATCCCCAGCTCCTGAGCTTGTTTCAAGTGCGGCCACGAGCGAATCTTGTCGAGAAAGGCCTTGCTGAGCCTCTTGTATCGCTTACGATCGGCCACCCTGACGCCGCCGGAGCCTTTTGCCACAACGGCTTTCAGGTTCTTGGAACCCATGACAGCGGCGAAGCCTCCGCGGCCCAAGGTGGAGATTCGGTCCACAAACGCCATGGAAAAGGGCACCAGGTGTTCGCCGGCCTGGCCGATGCACAACACGCCTGTAGGCATGTCGAACTCGTCCCAGAGAGCCTGGCAGGTATCATCCACGCTTCGGCCCCACAAACGATCCGCGGATTCTAGCTCCACCTGGTCGTCGAAAATCTTGAGATAAACCGGCTTTTCGGATCGACCCTCGATGATCACGTGGTCGAATCCCGCATTCTTGAGCATGACGCCGAACGTGAAACCGCCTGCTCCACACCAGCCGATGGTGCGACTGGCAGGCAATTTGGAGACCGAATAGACGCGTGATGTGGACGGCAAGCTTGTGCCTACAAACGGGCCTGCTCCGAGCACAATGGGATTGTCCGGGGATAGAGGTTCGCACCCTGGCTTGATCGTGTCATGGCAGAGTTTCAGGCAGACGCCCAGGCCGCCGATGTATTGCTCCGCCAAAGCCATGTCCAATGGCTCCTGCCTGATTTGGCCTTTGGTCAAATCGACGTGGAGGATCTTTCCGGCAAAACCACCGGTGCTCATTGCCGGTCCTCCTCTTTCTTCGTCTTTGACAGTGCGCCGTACAGGCAGTGGTCAACGCAGATGCCGCATTCGATGCATTCTTCCGTGAATTTGACGTCGCAAGCCGCGCCGGACATTTTCACCTGGATCCGAGCTGCCGACGGGTTGAACGCCTTTGTGTAGGTATCCGAACAGGCCAGCTCGCACCGTAAGCAGCCGGCGCAGTTTTGGGGGACTACGTCTATCTGGTACTTCGCCATAGATTTAATGCTCCTTCTCAGGAGAATCGCAAGGATCGTCCAGTGCTTGCATCTTGCATTATACGAAGATTCGATCCACCGTTTCTACAGCTCACGGCCTGTTAGGGCACGGTACGTGACAACTACCGAGTTATTTCCCACGTCCCCGCCCGCGCCGGGCGCCGAGATCGAATCGCCAACAAGATACAAGTCCTTCGCCCCGGGGACAACGGGTCCCGGGCGCTTGTCCTCGGTCTGTTGCACGTTCAACTGGACACCGTCTACCATAGTGAGCGCGGTTTCCCGTTTGAAAACAATGTGAGCATCGATGTCCGGAAAAAACGATCTTACGGCCGACCACAGTTCTTTCTTGCGAGTTTCGGCAACTACCGAGCTGGTTACATCGTCTCGATCCGTCGGGTAGTACATGGTCAGGATTTGACGATTTTTTGGCGCAAGAGTTGGTTCCACGTTGGAGGTGAGCAGTCCATAGGCTGTCGGGTTGTGGCTGAACAAAAGGCCACCGATGTCGCTGATGCGCCGGTCGAGAGCTATGTCAACAAAGAAGCCGGCGGTCGGCACGAGGTTCTTGCAGTGCTGCACGTAGTTCGGGTCTAGGAGGTGCTCCGGAATGATGCTGAACATGTCTTGGACGGGAAGATTCACGACAACCCGATCTCCAGAATGGCTGACGCCGTCGGCCACAACGCCTGTGGCTTTGTTCCCGTCAATAATCACTCGATCGACCTTCTTCCCCGCGAAGATTCGACCGCTTTTCATAATTTCATTGATCGCCGCTTCATGGATCGGCTTCCATCCGCCCACCGGGTATTCCGCGGAATGTCCGGTGACGAGGGCCTCACGGATGTTGCGAAACATCTCGCCGGCCGAGGTCTTCTCGATGAATGGACACACCATGAGCGAAGCGCTTACAAGCTCGAAATACCGGCGGATTCCCCCGCCAATGTTGTTTTCCTTGAACCATTCGATCAACGGTATATGCGTCAAGTCATCGAAGGCACCGCCTCTAATCTTCAGGAGAAGACGAACAATGCGTAACTTTTCGACGAAACTGAACAACGAACTTCTGAAGATAGCACTGGGACTTGTGGGAAAGAGCCTCATGACGCCATCGCTTTCCATGATGTACGAGGCCCCGAGCGCGCGATACTGAATTGAGACACCAATGTGTCTCATGATCCGTGCTACGGCGCTCCTCGGTCCAAAGCGCGTCAGATGCAGACCGAAATCGAAGGTGAATCCATCTCGCTCATAAAGGAAGGCTCTACCCCCGAGCCTTTGGTTCTTCTCAAACAATACTACGTCGTCACCGTCATGCGCCAGGAGGGCGCCGAGCAGTAGTCCGTTGATACCGCCTCCAACAATGATAGTTCTTGCCATAACGCGCACCGATCCCGAATATTGTTGCGCGGGCGCTCCAGCGCCGTTCACCGATCTGTCTGTTGCGTCGACTGCAGGCTATTCACCGAGGTACCTCGCGTCAACGCTGCTGATACTGTCGGCGACGGCCCTGACAAACTTGGCGTTCCGCATCAGCCTCAACGTGTCTCCCTTGATTTTGAAAACACCTTTGACGACTCCTTCCATGAACCCTTTGTTGCCTTTGACCACCTCTTTGAAATCAACGTATTTGCCGGTCACATAGAAGCCGTAATCAGACCCGGCAACATCTTGAACGATCGTGCATTCGGTGCATTGTCCGGCCGCGGCCTCCATGAACACATAGGTAGTGTTTTCCAGACCATCCCCTGCCTGAATCTCGAAGAGAAGATTTCCATTGAAACCCACTCCCCACTTCCGACCCAGTTCCTTGATTAAAGGGTTGGCATTAATAGCGCTCTTCCATTCGTCACACCACTCCTGCGATGGATACAGAACTGCCATTTTTCAGCCTCCTCTTTCTTCTCCGCAGTCGACGACAATGGCTGCTCAGAGGGTTTGAAGATCATACCAATAGCGCGCGTTTTCGAGAGTTTTCAGTCCCTTGCCACCCATCCAGAGGCCGATCACCTTCTGGTCGCGCCAATGCTTCTCGATATCGAACTCCCTCGCGTACCCGTAGGACCCCATGAAATCCATTGCCCGACTACAAGCACGTTCAACCGCGTTGCTCGCGTGAAGGGCAAGGCCTCGCGTCTTAAGTACAAACCGTTCATCCCAGGGCTCCCACCCATAGATCTCGGGATGGTCCAATTCTCTGGCATACTGCCACATCCATCCGGAGGTGGATTCAATCAGCATGGCGACTTCACACAGCATGTCTGCAACGATGCTGTGCTCCTTGAGAGCTTTCCCCGCGACGACCCGCTCAGAGGTAAACCGTTTGACAATCTCATAAACGCTTTTCATGACTCCAACGCACATCGCTGCAGAGCCGATATTTCCCATAGTAATGGCGCGTTTCCAATATTTCAGGTCATCGCCGGGTCCGTGAAGTCGGTACCGCCTGGGAACTCGAACTTGGTCGAACCAGATATCGGAATTCATGTCCGCGCTCATACCCGCCTTCTGGTATGGGCTGCCAACAGCCACGCCTTTTGCATCAGCAGGGACCAGAATGAGCGCGAAGTCATTGCCGTCTGTGGAGCCTCTCTTCGTGGTGCAGACAACGACGAAAAGACTGCCGACTTCACCGGAATTGCTTGGCCAGAGTTTATGTCCGTTGATTATCCACTCGTCGCCGTCCAGTGTAGCAGTAGTTCCGATGGTTTTCCCCCCGATACGGCCGAAGTTCTCGATATCGGCCCCACTGGCCGGCTCTGTCATAGCATGACAGCCCACGTAGAGTTGCTCGCCACAGAACATCGGACCGAACTCCATGCACAACTCCATGTTGCGATGTGGCGGCAAGAGCATAGGCACCAAGCCCCAGATGGAGCACAGGCAAGCCGTCGCAAGGCCCGCATCAATCCTGGCGAGTTCCTCCGCCATTACCGCACACACCGTCATTGGTTCAGGCATGTCGGTGCCGCCGGCTTCGGCCGGGAAAAATGCCGCATTGAATCCCAAATCGACGAGGACTTCTTTGAGAAGAGGCGTAACAAGTTTGTGCTCCCGCCAGTCCTCATCAATCTGTTGTCTGACAGGGACATATCTTTCCTCTCCCCACCTTCTGAGCGTCCGTCCCATGTCCGTGACAAAGTCGGATACCCATTCTCTTGGACGTATGAAATCGTCTATAGTCGGCATGTGAGACTCCTATCCTGGAGATGAGACCTCTCGCCTCATCAGCGAAATGTCCCGAGCTTCATACGACTGGCCGGAGTTAACGCGGGCCATGTCCTGAAAGAGCAACGGCGTGTATGCGTGCGAGAAGACACTGTACGCTGTCTTCGAATACGCAGTCAGTCTCCCTGATGTTGCAACTTGGACAAGATTTTTGCCAAAGTCGTTTTGACCAACTCCAGATGCTCTTCGGGAACGCCCTCAAACAGTTGGTCCAAGACCCGGCATGTTTCAGTTATGACCGGGCCGCGCATCCGTCTCCCTTCCTCGGTCAGGTATATGCGTAATACCCTCCGGTCTGCTGGATCAGCGGTCCTTGTCACAAGCCCGTCGCGCTCCATGCGATCAAGGAGCCCCGTCATAGTGGAGGTTTCCAGGCCGGCGGCTCGCGCTATTTCCGTCACTTTGAGACCGTCGGTGACCCAGAGGCTCATCAGCGCCCAGAGATACGCGGGCTTGACTTGGGTCAGGTCGGCCTTGGACAGCCGTAACTTCAGTGCTGAGGTTATTCCCAGCGTGAGCCTGGAAAACATGTAGTAAGGACAGGTCTTAGGATCAATGAAAGACATCTCTCAACCACCGGTAATCCGGGAGAAATCGAAGCAACCCATGCTCATTGCTTGGATCCAATCTTTTCGTATCACAATTTACCTGAAGCGAATATCTCGGATACGAACTAACCTGTCAAGAAAAAAAGTGCGATCAATTCCCCGCAAGTCAGCAAGAAATGCCTTGAAGCGCTGCCAATCAGCATTTAGAATAAACTTGTAACAGATTGATTCTCACGTACCCAGCGATTTCGTGGACCACTCGTAGCTCACCTCGAAAGGAGGGGGGAAAAATGTGCCATACCCGGGCGAAAGTCTTCTTATTGTGTGGGGCATTGGTGGGGTTCATCCTGATTGCATCGTGGATGGTCTGTACCGATGCGCTCGCGGGATCTGCTCCCGGTCTGGAGATGCTCTCCGCGATGAAGCCGGGCGCCAAACCGATCAATATCAAGGCTTGGACCAACAAAGAACCCGGGGCTCAATTCCATGAAGGAGACCGGCTAATCCTCGATATCCAGGCAGATCGCGCGGGGTATTTGCTCGTGGTCTCTGCGACGTCTGACGGGAAACTCGCTGTTTTGGTGCCCAACCGAGAAACGCTTTCAAACCGCATCGAAGCAGGTGCTGTTTACAGCCTGTTCGGTGATGATTCTCCCGTGTGGCTCAAGACCGGCAAGCAGGTGAAGGCTTGCCAAGTAGCCGTTTGCATCAGCTCTCAGCCATTCAGCCTCGACCCCTTGCCTTCTGTTAAGGCCAAGGTGAGCGGTGTCGCGAGTACGACTCAGACCGAACTTGCCCGTGCCCTGCAAGCCACTCTAAAGGTCCTTGCGAAAGACGAAGGCTTCAATGTGCTGATTTTTCCCATTAAAGGCCCGCAAGGCGCGGAGTTCGACGTGGAAACACTGGAGCGTCCCGTAGAAGCTGACAAAAGACGAGAGAAGAAAGTGCCTGTCGGCGTAGTAAGCACGCCGCCTGACGGCCCCAAGGGCACTCAAGGCTTGAAAGTGATGCCGGAAAGAGACGTGCGGCGCTAATACGGATGCCCTTTCAAGAAAGTAAGACGGGGAGAACCTTTTTGTAAAAAGGTTTCCCCCGCTCTTCACTTCTTTGAATGCGCATCGGTGTTAGCGCGGCTCTCCTAGGGTGCTATGGCTTCTTTTGGTTCTCTTTCATTGCCATATAGAGCCTTTCCGCGGTAACCGGCAGCTCGTTGATCCTGACTCCCGTGGCATCGTAGATCGCATTGAGGATTGCTGGGATGGTCGGCATGATCGCGCCTTCGCCGACTTCTTTTGCGCCGTACGGGCCGTTGGGCTCGTTGGATTCCACTACGATGCTCTTCACGTTCGGCATATCCAGAGCCGTGGGGATCTTGTATTCGCCCAGGGAAGCATTAATGATGCGGCCGCGGGAATCGAATTTCACCTCTTCAAAGAGGCATTCCCCAAGCCCCATGGAGAGCGACCCCTGCATCTGCCCTTCTACGGACGTGAGATTTATGGCCAGGCCGCAATCATGCGCGTCGGTCATGTTATCCACGCTAACCTGACCTGTTTCCAGATCGACCGAGACTTCAACCACCTGAGCGGAACAGCCGTAAGCCGGCGAAGTCCCTACCGCGGCGCCTTTGTACGCTCCTCCTAACCTGGGAGGCTTGTACTTTCCGGTGCCCACAAGAGTTCCCTTCTCGAGGAAAGCCAAGCGAGCGGCTTCCCTGAAGGTGAAATAGTCACCACCAGGGGGATCGGTCCATCCCCGATGCTCCTTGATGTATCCCTGACGAAGCTTTTCAAAGTTTCCGGGTCCACCCCTGAAGAGCACGTTGCCGTTTCTGAACGTGATGTCATCTACGTCGCGTCCCATGTGAACGGACAAGACCTCCGCTATCTGGCGTCGGACATTCTCAGCAGCCTCTTTTGCAGCATGACCGGTCATAAGTGTTTGCCGGCTGGAATACGCGCCCAAATCCACGCTATATTCCGTATCGCCGGAGAAGACTCGTACGCATTCAAGAGGAATCCCCAAAGTCTCCGCGGCGATCATAGCCAACATAGTGTCCGAGCCCTGACCGATCTCTGCAGATCCCGTGAGCACGGTGACGGTTCCGCCGTCTTCCGCGACCTTGATAACAACCGTTGAGTGGTACGTGTCGGAACGATAGATCGGATAACCTGCGCCTGAAACGAAAAAGCCGCAAGCGCTCCCGATGCCCTTGCCCCTGGGAAGCTTACCTTTCTTGTTCTTCCAGTCTGAACCGTTACGTACCGCCTCGATACACTCCTTCATCCCCAGGCTCGACATGTCGAGTTCATTAATAGTGGTCTGGCCTGCGACCATCACGTTCTTGAGCCGCATCTCGACCGGATCGATGCCCAGTTGGTCCGCGGCCTTGTCCAGAAGCTGCTCGAAACACGCCCGGTGCGCCACTCCACCGTGTCCGCGCTGCGCCCCGCACGCAGGCTTGTTGGTATACGCTCGCCACCCGTCATACTTCATCGCTTGCAAGCGGTACGGGCCGCCAAGGAGCGATCCGGAATAGTACACCGTTGCGATCCCAAAACTGGTATATGCGCCACCGTCCAGGACAGCCTTATTCTTCAAGGCCACCAAGGTTCCGTCCTTTTTGACCCCCAGGCTCATTTCCGCATAGAACTGGTGTCTGGCTCGGCTGTGGAGGAAGACCTGCTCTCTGGTGTAATTCATCTTCACCGGCTTGCCCGTCACCTTGGAGAGCAGGCAGGCGCTCATCTCCAGGGGTGTGGCTTCGGATTTCGGCCCAAAGCCGCCGCCGACGTACGGCTTAACCACCCGTACGTCACCCACAGGAATACGCAGAACCATCGCGACCGTGCGCATCACGTAATGCGGCACTTGGGTCGAAGTGTGAAGTGTCAGCTTGCCCTGCAAGTCGAATACAGCCAAACATGAATGAGGTTCGATAAAGGCCCCATCCTGTCGTTTGCTCAGGAAGGTGTGATCCACAACAAGGTCGCACTGCGCCATGAGCGGTTCGGTTTCGCCGAACTCCTGGTGGACTTCAGCAGTGACGTTCCCCGGAAACTCGTCGTGCAACTGGGGAGCGCCTTCCTTCATAGCCTCGAACATGTCCAAGACAGCCGGCAACTCCTCGTAATCCACTTTGATGAGCTCTACAGCCTCCAGGGCTGTTTCAAGATCCACCGCGGCAACTGCGGCGATTTCGTCGCCCACGTATCGCACCTTCTCGTGGCAATACAAGGTCTCATCGTACCGCGCGGGCGAAACGCCGTACTTCACAAGTCCGGCTTCTCTGGCGGTGACAACAGCTCGTACGCCCTTGAGTTTACGTGCCTTGGAGGCGTCAATATTCAGGATCTTCCCGTGAGCGATCGGGCTTTGCAGGATCGCCCCATAGAGCATACCGGGCATCGTCAGGTCATCCGCGTACTTGGCCTGGCCTGTTGATTTGGCCGGCGCGTCCAATCGTGGCGCTCTTGCGCCAAGGACCTGGAAATCTCTCATTGCTAGGAGCCCTCCTTCGCGGTCATTTCCTCAGCCGCGGTCTGGATTGCCTGGACGATCTTCTGGTATCCGGTGCAGCGGCAGAGATTGCCCGATATGGCCGTGCGGATCTCAATTTCGGTCGGTTTGGTATTTGTGTCGAGGAGCGCTTTGGCTGAAAGTATCATCCCTGGGGTGCAAAAGCCGCACTGAATGGCCCCTTTGTCCACGAATGCCTGCTGGATGGGGTGGAGCTTTCCATTCTCTGCCAGACCTTCAATGGTAAGGACCGACCGACCGTTTGCTTGGACTGCCAGGACCAGGCAAGAATTGACAGGCTTGCCGTCCAGGAGCACAGTGCAGGCTCCGCAGTCTCCTAACCCACAACCATGCTTCGTGCCGGTCAACTCCAGATCTTCCCTTAGAAACTGCACGAGCGTCCGATTAGCATCTACCGCGGCTTCGACCAGTTCGCCGTTCACAGTCAACTGAATCAAGGTCTTCATGCTCTATCTCCTCGCAAAGGAGTTCGTGGGAAAAGCTTAATGCATGAACAGAGTAGTTTGTATTGAGCGTTCGTTAGCATCTCACGGCTTCCATGTCTTGGCTCGTGCGAGAGCCTCGGTAAGACAGCGCTTGGTGAGCACTTCGATCATCATGCAACGATACTCCATGGTGCCACGATGGTCCGTGATCGGGCTGCACATACCAACGCCGACTTCGCCCGCTTTCTGGAAAAGCTCCTCAGAGGGCATGGCTCCCACGAGAAGGTCTTCCGCGGCAAAGGCACGCACCGGCGTCGGTGCAACCGCGCCTAGCGCTATGCGAGCATCCACAATAGGACCGTCCGCGCTCTGAAGCGTGAGCATGGCCGCAACATTTACCATTGAGATCTCCAGGGCCTTTCTGGCGCCTAGCTTGATGTACGAGCCACCGCTCCAGGGCGGAGGAGTCTCAATGTGAAGGGAGACCAACAACTCGTTGGGTTCGATGATTGTCTCCCCGGGCCCGCGGAAGAAATCGTTCACCGGCACGTCTCGCTCGCCCGTGGCGCTCTTGAGTTTGAGCGTTGCACTGAGAACCATGCACGGCGGCGGGAAATCAGCGGCGGGTCTCGCATTTGCCAGATTGCCGCCGATGCTGGCTCGGTTACGGATCGGAGGCGCGCCCAGCTTACCCGCGGCTATGGCCAACGGCGTAAAGCGATCCATAAGCAGCTCACTGCGAGCAAGCTCAGCCGCGGTTACTCCGGCTCCAATCGTCACCGCATGGCCGTTCCGAGGAATGATTTGATCCATGCCGGGCACACGAGCCACTGAAATCACGTGACTCGGCTTGTCAACCTTCCTCTTCATCTTAACGAGGAGGTCTGTTCCGCCGGCCAGGACGCGGGCGTTTCCCCCGAGCTCGTGGAGAAGCTTGAGAGCGTCCTCCAACGTGGTCGGTTCATGGTATTCGAATCTCGGAAGAAGCATCTTACGTTCCTCCTTCCCTCAGACTAGAAAGTTCCCTATGACGAAACTCTGCATTGTTCAGATTACCTGCGAGCTCCCGACATGTCAAGAAAATACGATGCCAGGGCGAGACAATACCGTATGGCACGGAAGGCGATTCAGCGGTAGGAAGTTCACCCTGCGGAATTTAGACCTTCCTGCGGACACGCTCGGCTTCTCGGACATAGGCACCTGCCCAGCGTTAATAATCCCCAAGAAGCTGAGATGTTATAAGGACTTGCAATGCGAGCTCGGACTTGCTATTATGTCCCAAAAATTGCATAGAGTTCGGAGGCTTGGTGAAAAAAACCCGATACAGGATGAAGGCGCCGAACCTCGCGCTGCTCAGCCTCTGTTGCGCCCTCATCAGCCTTACATCCGCGCTCGCGGAAGAAATCTTCGTGCCCGCGTATCTGTATGACCGGGGAATTGCCCAGAAGACCAACCCCTTGGAAATCGCGGACACGTGCCTGGGAATTCCCTACCGGGACGACGGAACTATCGACGATAGAGGCTATTTCACGACCTTCAACCGGCCCGACCGAGTCTACGACACTCCCGGGCTCAATTGTAGCGGACTGGTGCTTTCCGTGGGCAGGTTCCTTTTCAATAAGAACTTCACGCTGGAACAGGCCACACGGGACCGCCAGAAGAACAGCGGCGCTGACGCGGGCTTTGGCAAGGACTGGGATTTCGGGTACGACCTGATCCTTAACCTCACGGAACATGCGCCTCGCCGTGTCATCATGCCCGACACACGACCCCACCCGCTTGACACTTCGGACGGCCTAACTCTTAGAGGATTTGACTTGCAGGATGGGAACGCCTGGAGTGCCGTGCTCCGACAAATGCAGCCCGGAAAGATCTATCTGGGCAGCATAAGCAGAGAAACTGGCAACCCCCGACGAGTGCTGCACTATCACGTGGTGTTGATGATTCCGGATGAGAAAGGCGGCGTTTGGTTGTACCACTCCACCCGCCGCAGCCGGGCCCACAAGATGAACATCAACACCTCGGGCGGAATCAACCGGCTTTGGGCTCAATTCCGGGATTCAGGATACGACCGAAAGAAGATCTTGATCGTGGAAGCCCTACCCCCCGGTCGCGACCACGAGAAGGCCCCGGCAACCACTGCGGGAAGCGCGCCTCAAGCTCCTGAACCCGTGGCCTCCGCAAGCACGGAGGACCGCCTCGCGCTCAAGGCCATGGAAATCCTGGACAATGTCACCCCAACTGCGAAAGACACGGCCCAACTTGGCACAAATCCCAGGAGTCGCACCGACGCGGAAGACGAGGAGGAGTTTCAGCCTCAATCGCCACGACCTGAGCCAGCACCTCCAACGCGACCTGATCCACTTGCAAATCTGACCATCAACCATCTTTCAGGTAAGGTCTTCCGAAGCTTTCCCGATCTGGTGACGCAGATCCCGCGGTTCGCGGACGACTCCAAGCAAGCGATCAAATTCTGGTTCAGGAACAATGGCGGCCGGCCGCGCGATCTGAGCATCCTCTTGAGAGGCCCTGCAGGCGATTTCCGTTACCAAGGGCAGGTGCTGCAAAGCGGCAAAGACCTGCAGGTCGTCTATCCTAGGGACTTTGTCAAAGGCGCCCGCAGTACGCTGGACAAGGGCAAGTACGGGATGGAAGTGCATATCGATGGTGAAAAGTGGTGCGCCAACGTCTTCGAAGTCGATTTCCTCAAGGATGCGAGCCCCAAAATCATTGACGTGAAGGTTCCGGCCACGGTGGCTTCGGGCCAGACGTTTTCTGTAAAGGTTGCGGCTCAGAATCAGGGTAAAGAATCTGATTATGGCGGCATAACACTGTCCGCGCCCGATCCTCACGGTTTACGACTCGTCTCGGCCAGGCCCGGGAAAATATACGGTCGAGGGAGCACGGTTCTGTCCATAACCCAGGACAAGATCAAGACTAAAGTCCCCATGGCCGAAGAATGGATCGAATTATGGGGCGAGAACAAGACCCATGAACTGGAAACCAAAATAACAGCCGGGCCGCCGGGGACCTATCCCCTGTACATCCGCTGTGCTATACGGGGAGTAGCTGTGAAAAGCAGCGTGATATTGATGGATCCGGCTTCGTCTGATACCGTGGATCAGCAGGGCTTCCCGGTGAAGGTGTACAACATCCAGGTGAGGTAACCGGCTGAAATTGTCGAGCTTGAATCGGAGGGACTTATGAAAATAGCCATGAAATTGCTGGTTGTCGTCCTTATCGTGGCTGTGGGACTGCCCGTTTTGGCCGCGCCCAAGGAAGAACCGTGGGCCCAGATCGAGGCTCGAACGAAATTCCTCCGCACAAAGCACTACATTGAAGTGGTCCGAGTCCATTCGGACGTGTTCCGTAGCGTCCAATCCAAGCAGGGGACCGCTTCCGGCCCATTCCCGGTCCACGTGATGCTTCCGGACGATTACGAGACGAATGTGAATCGCCGTTACGGTGTGGTGTATCTCCTTGGCGGCAAGTCAGGATGGGATAACGGCCCGGAAAAAGGCGGCGCAACATACTGGTCTGTCTGGTGCAAAACTCCGCTCACCATGGACCACCTCCAGGCAGGGAAACTTACCAAGACGGACTTCCAGGACAATATCTCCGAGGAGGAGCTTGGCCTGTTCAACCGATGGCTTTCCGAGAGCCCGTATGAAGACCTGATCGCGGTATCCCTGTGGAATCCTGGAGGGGCTACGGGTCAGTACGAGAAGTACCTTCTGGAGGAAGTGATCCCGTTCATAGATGCGCATTACCGCACTGTTCCGGACCGTCGTTTCAGGGGCATTGACGGCGCGTGTGCGGGCGCGGCCCAAGCGATTATGATATCAGCCAGACATCCCGACATCTTCGCATATGCCGGCGGCCAGCAGACCGATTTGGGAAGCTATCCCACCACAAATCAGGTTTTTGAACAGAACATTCAGAGGATAAAGAAAGCTGGAGGCATCGCGTACAACATCAATACCAACGAGCGCGACGGCTGCAACACGTATAGTAATGGCGGCCGCCTGTACCATCTTGTTCAGTCCATGAGGGGGGCTGGATTTCCGGTTAGTGTGAGCGTCTTCAAGAGCTGCGGCCACGGGTACTGTGCGTATCGGTATCCTAATGGACATCAAGCACTGTACTGGTTTTCGCAGCGATTCAAGCAAAACTTCCGCGCTCTGGGCATCAATCAGGACCTGCCTCGCACTCAGGTTGCGGCCCAAGATTCACGCAGCGCTCCGGAACCAACGGCCGCGGACGATGAATCCGGGCCAACTCGCACTGGAACGGGTCTGCTACCCGGCCTCTGGTAGCGTGAGCCACTCCGGTGGCGCTGGGCCTATGCTACGCCGATGAAAAGGTTCCGCATCACAAGGGCCTGCAAAGTTTGTTTCCTTTTGCTTCTCGCGATTGCGATTGCAGGTTGTGTTGGGTCGTCCGATCAACCCACTCGGGCCTCCGATACCCCTCGCGGCGCTTCCTCCGACCCACCGCCTGCTCCCTCACCAACAATCGCGCAGAAAAATCCCGGCCCAACCGAGACAAGCCCCAAAGTGCTGCGCCCAGGGCCGCGTGCGCGTGCAACGGGAGCTTCCGAGCAGAAGACCAACGCAGGTCCGCCCGGGACAATTGCACGCCTCGAACCCGACCTTGCCGCGCCAAGAGAGCCCGGCGCGGCTCTTATCGAGAAGCTGGACGGGTACCGCACGCCTGCCGAGTACCTCGTAATCAAATCTCGGCATATCCCCAGCGCCATTGCAGCCGTTGGGCTCCCGGTTGATTACGCTCAAGATTCTGCCAGAACGTACCCGCTGGTAATCGCATTCGGGGGCATGGGAGAGTGCGCGAGACCGCCCCGCGATGGCGCGCTCGCGTGGATCGGGTACTACAAGGCCGATCAGGCTGTGGCAGCGCTCAAGAATAATAAGCTGCAAGCGTCCGACTTCAGAGGCCTTGCTTCAGCTCAGGAGATCCGCGAATTCAACAAGCGACTGGAAGCTCGTCCATATCGAGGTGTGATCCTTGCCTGTCCGTTTTCTCCGCTCTTGACAGCGGGTGGGAAGCTGGAAGATCCGGATTATGAGCTGTTCATCATCGAAGAGCTTATCCCCGCGCTCATCAAGCATTATCGCGTGGCTCCGGGAATGATCGGAGTGGACGGGGTGTCCATGGGGGGCACCCGGTCAATGTATTACGGCTTCAAGTACCCGGATATCTTCAAGAGTATCGGTTCCCTGCAAGGCGCTTTCGGTCCTTTTATGGACCAATACAAGGAGCTTGTGGCCAGGAATCGAGACTTACTCAAACAGCGATCCATACAATTGGTCACGAGCGATCGGGACTTCCTCGCGCCCGCAGTGAAAAAGCTGCACCGGATGCTGGAATCTGAAGGCATCCGCCATACGTACCTTGTCCTGGGCGGCCCGCACGACTATATCTTCAACCAAGGCCCTGGGTGTCTGGCACTCCTCGTGTTCCACAACCAGGTCCTGAATACCGCTTCCGCCAATCCGAAACGCCGATAACCACGCGGCGGCAATAATTGCTTAGAATGGAGCTCAAGTAGAATGGATTTCCGAGCCAATGCTTGGCTGAAATGGCGAAGGTTGCTCGGGGTCGCGCTTCTGTTCATTCTGTTCTTCATTGTGGCCTTTGGAATTCAGAGCCCGGGTCTGGAAGCGCGATTTGATTACGATTCCGCCGCGAAAATGGCCGGCAAATGGTATCTTTTCGAAGCCGGCATTTCGCAAGCGCTCAGCATCTTTCCTCAGAGACCGCTTACCGTCTTAACTTTCCATGGCAATTATTTGTTGGCGGGAATGACTCCGGCCCCTTTCCGAGTGCTCAACTTCGCAGGGCTGGCAGCGCTCTCTTGTATCATTGTGTTGCTTATTAATTTGGTGCTCAGCACGCCTCCATATCAAGGAAAACTGACCCCGACACAAACGGATGTGCTCGGTATTCTCATCGCAACGATTTTTCTCGTTCACCCGTTACAGATCTACGTTACTCTGTACATCTGGCAGCGCGCCGCATTACTCGCAACTCTTCTGTACTGCTCATCCCTCGCAGTGTACCTGGGTACGAGACTGGGGCGAATCGAAAACCCAGCCGTCGGTCATTCGTTGGGCGCATTGCTTTTCGTTGGAGCAATGCTCAGCAAGGAGAACTCATTCACTCTTCCCGTGGTTTTGATCCTAGCTGAAATGGCTCTTTTCAGGAGTCGGATGCTTCCGGCTCTGAGACGCACGTTCCCGTACTGGCTCGCGCTGATCGCCGCGGTCGCGGGCCTGTCTTTTCTTGAATCCCCGCACGGCAATCCTCAACAAGGGTCGGGCATTCTGGGCTCTCTCGCGGTCTATTACACTGAAAGCGGGGTTACCTTAAAACAGGTAATACTGACGCAGTGCAGAGTGCTCTTTTCATATCTTCAAATTATTTTTGTGCCGATCCCGACTACTGTGCAATTGGTTAATCCGCAGATAATCTCTCAGTCGCTTTCGCAACCATGGACAACCGCACCCGCGATGTGCGGCGTGTTAGGTTTGTTTTCGTTGGGGTTATGGCTGATCCGCCGGGGCTCGTTGGCCGGATTGGGCATCCTCTTTTTCTTCGTGACGCTGGTCCCCGAAGGTCTGTTGGTTCCCCAATACGCGTTTTTCGGATACAGGGCGGTGCTTCCAATGATCGGGGTCTTGCTCGTCCTGGTCGATTTGGGTGTGTTCTTAGTGAACGCGACCCAGGGGGCTGCATCGTTCTCTGCGGTGCGAGTAGGGCTCCTCACGCTAACCGCGGCGATAGTAATTTCTTTGGCTATGTCGACTTCAGTGGTGGCAACGATATGGGGGGATAGAGTGGCTTTTTGGGGATCGGCGGTCCAGGCGTTCCCGCGGCCGATTGAGAAGTTGGAACCGAGGCCTGCTGCACAAGTCTACGCAAATTTAGGCTGGGCTTTGTACGAGCGCCAAAGGTTCGCAGAGGCGGCAGAGAGCTACAAGTCATCGATCGCTTTGCTGCCGGGCAAGCCCAAAGTATACGCCAACCTTGGGCTTGCCTATTTAGAGATGAATAGGGTCACGGAAGCGGAGCAGATGCTGCGAGAGTCCATTCAACTGGGGCCGGAGCTTGCCTATCCTCGCCATAACCTTGCAAGGTTATTGTTCCAACAAAAGCGCTTTGACGAGGCTCTCCTCCATTTCAAAGAAGCCGCGACTCTTGAGCCTTCCAATAGGGAATTCAGAGAAGATCTCCGGCGCGTTGAGGAGTTCATGAGCTCCCGATCTCAGCGATGATGATACAGGTGCGCGGTCAAAGAAGTGACATGGGCAATAGCCGCCACCAGTGCAAGGATGAAAATGTGGGCCGGCAGGGACGCCGGGCCCTACCAGAATAGGATGGAAGCCACGAGTAAGGGTCGGGCCAACAACGGTCCGGTAGAGGCCGGCGTCCCTGCCGGCCCGAGGACGAATGGCAAGATGCCGGTCCCACCAAGAACGGGATATTACTTGTCTGAAAACGAGTTGGCATCATTGGCTGGTTGACATCGGAACCGAACATGCGGGATTCAAGCCCGTGTTGCCAAGTCTTGCGGGCTCACCCGTGGAGAGTGGGCCCCGCAACTTTCGGTCGCGAGCTCTTCAGGAGTTTGATCTTCGTTCTGCGGGTAGAAACCAAACTCACGGAGCACATCCAGTTTGGGCAGTACATTGCCGACCACATCCGGGAGGAAGAAGCCGGAGAAGATATCCGGATTTTCGATTACCAGATTGAAATACTTCCGATGCTTTTCCGGGATTTCCACCGTTGCTCCTCTGAGCACTTCGTGGCCCGTGAAGATGAATTCAGGAAGCAAGTACGGGCAGAACCCAAGCTTTGTTTCCCGCGGCAGGTCTCGATAGATCTGGGTTTGGGGAAGGAGCGATAGCAGGCTCGGCAATATTCGCGCGCCCATCATCCGGAAGGAAACCATCTGAAACAAGCTCTGGTTGAAATCGTCCATTGTTTCAAAAGGAAATCCCCAGATGTAGAACGCATCGACCCGCGGAAAAATCTTTACCGCTTTGGAGACAATCTCAACCGATTCTGCCGCGGTAAAGCCTTTCTTGATCCGGCGCAAGATTTCGTCCGACCCGGACTCGATCCCAAAGCGAAGTTCCAAGCAGCCGCAATCGGCCATGGCCTTCATCATTTCCTCATCGGTAAGGTTAATGCGACCGAAAGCCTTCCACTTCACATTGAGGCCGGACTGGTTCAGCTCGTCACAAAATGCCAGCACGTGCTTCTTTCCGGACACGAAGAATTCGTCCTGGAACAGGAAAAGGTCGACGCCGGCCTCGCTGTGGAGCAGCTTCATTTCCTCCACGATGCTCCGTGGGCTCCGCGAGTAGCTCTTGTTGTCCCAGACCGGGGCCACAGAACAGAAGGTGCAGAGATATGGACAGCCACGACTGGTCATCATGCCATAGCCTTCGTAGCGCTCCAGCTCAACGCGGTCGTATGCAGGAAAAGGGATTGCATCGATGTCGCGAATTCGGTCCCTATCCAGCGTATGCCGGACCGTCCCGTTCTGACGGTAAGAAATGCCGGCAACAGTAGAGAGATCGCCCTTCGAGTGCAGCGCGCGTAAGAGCTCCGGACCTGTCAGCTCACCTTCGCCACGTGCAATGATGTCAATCCAAGGGAAGCGGTTTAGGACCTTGTCTTCCACAGCTTTTGACCCCACACCGCCCAGAATCACGATCCGGTCCGGATAGCGTGCTTTCAGCGCTTCTGCCGCCAAAATGGTGAACGGCAAGAGATTCGCCATGCAGGAGAGCCCGATTATAGGCGTAGGCTCCTCAACGAACGCAAGGAACGCGTCCATATCAAACGGGTCGTCGACTTCGCACACCTGGTAGTCGCGGAAATCAACGCGAATGCCCGCGTCTTCCAGAGCCCTGGTGAGGTAGAGGCACCCAAGGGGCACGTGAGGCTCCCGGTCTGCGTCTTCACCGTACCGAATCAAGAGCATATTCAAGTTCACGAGCGTGATATCTGCCGACATGGTCTTTATTCCTCAGGAGGACCACACCCTAAAGTGGTCGAGTATCCTACAGATAACGTAGTTCTTGTCGACGTACTCCCCAGGCTCGAGCAGAGGCGGATCGAGAAACGCAGCAAACGATGCCTCGGCTTCTTTCTTAGACTCTTCGGCTGCATTCATGAGTCCCACGACAAGGGTCTTGGTTATTGCTCCACCTTTACCCTGCACAGAGAATGTGGCCTCACCCGTCCCCTTCCGCGCAATGCACTGCTCGGGCCGGCACGTCACCTCCGTCGCGGGCGCGCCCTTGGCGTCTAGGAAGCTGACTTTGAGGATGCCTTTATCAAAGGGGCATTCATAGGCAACTCTTACCTCAATCGATTTCGCTCGTTGATCGAATAGCGCCACGTCCAAATGCTCCCTTCCTTGTCGCACACGACCAACAGTGCCTGTGCCCCTTTTGACGTCGTTGGACACCCTTGGCTCGGGGGGAGGGTCAGGGTCAATCGGTTGAGGCCGCACCGGGTGATCAGGCCCGATGCCGTGGTATTTAGGGTAGTCGGGCGGGATTCCCGTTAGCGGATGGCAGGCTGGTAACACGATACCCAGTACGGCTAACATTGCGGCCCCCACCGTTCCGAGAAAGACGCGCCGATCTTCATCCGGCACTGTCGTATTTTCGATGATCTGCTCGATCTGAGCGCAAGGAACCGAGTTGAGCGTGGCTGCTTCTGTGGGTGAAAGCTCAAGACCGATCTTGCCCGCTGCGGCGGACCGCTCGTGTAGCAAGACTTCGCGAAAGGCTGGATCGACTGACGCTTTCTTGACTAGCACTTCGATCCCACGGGGAACGCTCGCGCGGCCGCGGTTTTTCCCCAACGGGCGCCCTCCGACTATCGTGGGCTCCACAGGTTGGTCAGGGAATTGGCCTCTGCCCCGTCTTGAAGAGTTGCTCATCACGCGCCCCCGTTGTCGATGAGGCTCAGACATGAATGCGGCGTCTGGCAGGGCTAAGAGCCGTCGTTACCCCCGTATTTATACCCGTTGCCAAAAATTTTGTCCGATTCGCAGCAGCCTATTACCGTCATTCCGGCGGAAGCCGGAATCCAGTCTTTTCAATCCCGCGTTCCGCGCGGGACTGGACCCCGGCTTTCGCCGGGGTGACGGATACTCAACAGGCCATTATTTTTGGCAAACGCTATCCAACTTTTTCGTCAAACGGTGACAAATGTTACTCGCGGCTTAGTCGTTGAGGGACGCCTCTCTTAAAGAGAACAGGGTTGAACCCTTGTTTTCGGACATCCGTGACAAGGATAGGTTCTCGGAAGGTTCGAGCGGTAAGCCATGCACGAGTCTGGTCTTTGTAATGTTTGGAAAAGAAATGGGCTGACATGCCCATCGCGGCGCTCCCGAAGAGCTGAGGCGGCTGAGTCATGTCGGATATCTGCCGGAGGGAGACTCCTTCGACCACGTGGAAAGGATGGACCTGCGACCAGCCCGCGCAATCGATGGAATCACCCGAACCGGGGGTTCCCAACGGGCCCACATGATAGAGCAGCTCCAGGAATCGAGATCGGGCAGTAAGCGGATGATAGAAGACCGTGGTATGAATGTCGCTCCACTTCCACTTCTTCGGGTCGTCGCCCATCAGGCTCTTACCACGGGTCAGCGCTTGCTGAAAACTCTTGCGGATTACTTGCTGCGAGCTGTTCTCCTGCGCGGCCTTGTTCCCGTCCGCTGCCAAGATCCGCTTGAGAACTGCGGTGGGCAGGAGCGGATATTGCGCATATCCTTCGAATGCGGCCTTCCCAAGCGGCTTGAGAAACAACTCTTCGGTCAGCGCCTGATACCATAGGCCGAAGACCGCGGCAGGCGAGGAATCCGCGTTCATCTTGAAGTCCCACGATTGCAGCGCTTCCACCGCGGCTCGGAACGTGGAATCCTGTTCCTTGCTCTCACGGATTGCTTTGAGCATCACGGGCGTGAGCTGCGATGCAAGAGGTGAAAGCGTATCGCCTTGAATCTCCTGGAATGTCTCTTTGTAATGCTCCGGAGTTTTCGCCAGCAGCTCGGTCACGCGAGCCAATCTGGAATCGTCGCTCCAATAGCAACCGGTAAACATGGAAGCCAGATTGCCCCGAGGCCGATCGTCAGCCACGGCAACGGTATCTCCTGGCGGATTCTTGAGCGAAGGGAGCGCTTCGAACGGTATGAACCCGCGCCAATCCTGCACTCCTGTCCATGCGGGCATTGGGACAATGCCATCGCTTTCCGGGGGCCTCACGGGCATTCGTCCGGCCAATTGAGCCCCGAACGAACCGTTCTCATCAGCCCAGAGCACATTCATGCATGGCGCAATCAGAGCCTTCAGCGCGGCTCGGGCCTCGTCTCCATTTCCGGCCCGGTTGAGCGCATACATTGCGGAAAAGAGCCCCAGCCCCTGTTGGCCGGTCCAGCGCAAGGAAAGCGCCTTCTCTTTAAATGGATCGGAGACCAAGGGCCCGGTTTCGGTTGAAAGCACGGTCCGAACAACCGGCCGCTTCCCTTTGACCCGGTAGGTCTCCTGCCGAGGCCGCAGCTCTCGCCACCGATCCACCCGCCAGAAGCGTCGCGGCTCATCTGAATCGAGCCGCTCGATGTAAAGGTCCGCGTCATCTGCCGGAGCTGAGACGCATCCCCAGGCTAGGCGGCCGTTTGAGCCCACCAGGGCCACAGGCAGCCCCGGGACAAATGCCCCGGCCAGGTGGAATTCCGGGGTTGCCAGTCGTGCCCTGTACCAGAAACCCGGCGCGGATAACACCTGATAGAGAGCATATCCAGTCATGGGCTTTCCGCTGCGGGTTCGAGCGCCTCCCACAGCCCACGCGCAACCGCTCCGGAGCCCGGGCACCCGCATCATCTGGGCACGGCCTGATGGGGTGGTAAAAAGGATGCCCGACGGCTCCCAGCTTTCCAGATCCGGAGACACAAGGGGTGGTCCTATAGAAGGATCGCGTGGGAAGAACTCAAGCGCCCGGTCCTTTCCCAGCCGCCCGAGGATCTTTGTCATGGCAGGATCGACTTTGCCCGAGGGTGACGTTTCCCACGCGAGCGCGAGAAAGAGGCGGAGCACATCCTGGGGCGTAAACGGCTCCGGTCGATATTCCAGGAGCGAGAATTCTACAGGGAGTTTGTTCGCATGATTGGTAATAAAGCAGTTGACGCCTTTGACAAAGCTGTGGAGCCAGGCCTGCTCGCTCTTTCCCAGCCGAGCCGGTGTTTCTTCGGATTGGGCCCCTGGTTGGAGCATTCGCATGAGCTGGTCGTCATCAAGGTACGCGGGTCCGAGGATCTCCGCCAATCGGCCTTGGGACGCCCTCCTGAGGTAATCCATTTGCCAGAGACGGTCCTGAGCCATTACATAGCCCAGCACAAACGCCAGGTCCTCCTCGTTCTCGCCGATAATGCCGGGGATACCATTGATGTCTCTCATCACCCGGACGTCGGCCCGCAATTCAGGGGCGATTACCTCGGACTCGCCTTCCGGCAGGAGCGAATGCACAAAGAAATAGAGCCACAGCGCTCCGCCGCCGGCAAGAAGGATCACCACCACCGGAATCACGGTGAAGATGCGCATCAACCACGCTGGGTCGATGTCCATCCAGTTCGAGGTCCTATTGGGAGTCACCTTCAGTGCCTCCAAGCAGGCGTTCCACAAGGTCCTGGCACGCGCTGTACGGATCGGTCTCTCCATCAACGATCCGGTCCGCGATGCCTGCCAGCGCGGGCTTGTCCCCGATCTTTTGGAGAGCCCGGCCCAGGAGATGCTCTTTGAGCAGGTCCACGAGCTGGTTATATACCCGAACCTGTTGCCGCTTCCAAAGCTTTTCTCCGCCCCCTGACTCCAGGAACCGGCGATGCTCCAGGATGGCCTGATACAGGTCGTCGATGCCTTCGTCGTTCGCTGCTTGAGTCGCAAGAACCGGCGGCATCCATCCGTCCGCGGTGTATCGTTCGGAGGACATTTCCAGCATGGACCTGAGCTCGCGGATCGTCTTTGCTGCGCCCTCCCTGTCCGCCTTGTTGACCACAAACAGATCGCCGATCTCCATCAGACCGGCCTTTATGGCCTGGATATCATCTCCCATGCCGGGTATGGTCACCAAAACCGTGGTATGCGCGCTGTGCGCGATATCCACTTCATCCTGGCCCACTCCCACGGTTTCCACGATGACCACGTCCTTGCCCATTGCCTCCAGAACCACGATTGCATCGGCTGTGGATCTTGTCAGCCCGCCAAAAGAACCGCGGGTGGCCATGGACCTAATGAAGACGCCTTCATCGAGAAAATGCCGTTGCATGCGGATGCGGTCCCCAAGGATCGCGCCGCCGCTGAACGGGCTGGTGGGATCCACCGCAATGATCCCGACGGTTTTGCCGTCCCCTCGGAATCGGGAAACGATTCTGTCCACAAGGGTGGATTTCCCTACCCCGGGCGAGCCTGTAAAACCGATGACGTGGGATCGTCCCGCGTGGAGATAGAGCTTGCGCAGCTCGGGGATGACTTCAGGATCTCCGTCGTCGATGCGGCGTATTAGCCGTGCCACGGCCCTCACATCGCCTTTTATGATCTTGTCCGCCAGCAAAGTCTTTGTCTGCGCTATCATTTCCTCTTCTTGAGCAGGTTTCTTGCAATCACGAGGCGCTGAATCTCGTTGGTCCCTTCGTAAATCTGGGTGATCTTCGCATCACGCATGTGGCGTTCCATCGGGTAGTCCCGGCAATACCCGTAACCGCCAAGGATCTGCACACCTTCGATCGCCGCGTGCATCGCGGTATCAGACGCGAGCAGCTTGGCCATGGCCGCTTCCTTCTCAAAAGGAAGTCCTTTGTCTTCAAGCAGCGCGGCTCTCCAGATCAGGAGCTCCGCGGCATCGAGCTGCGTGGCCATGTCAGCCAATTTCCATTGAATCGCCTGGAACTCCGAAATAGGTCGGCCGAACTGCTCCCGTTGCTGCGCGTATTCCAAGGATTCCTCCAGGACCGCGCGACCGATCCCGAGCGCTTGAGCCGCTATGCTGATGCGGCCGCTGTCCAGGGTGGCCAGCATTTGGCGCAGGCCGGATCCCGGTTCACCCAGGATATTCTCTTTCGGGATCCGGGCGTCTTCGAAGATGAGCTCTGCCGTGCCGGACGCGTTTATCCCCATCTTTTCTTCCACCCGACCCACCTTGTAACCTGGGGTTTCCCTCACATCGCACACGAACTGACTGATACCTTTGTAACCTTTGGATCTGTCCGTTGTGGCTGCGAAAACCACATAGTCGGCAATGTTACCGTTACTGATGAACTTCTTTTCGCCGTTTATCACCCACGAGTCCCCGTCAAGCTTGGCCGTGGTGCGCAAGGCCGCGGGATCGCTCCCAGCGTTCGCTTCGGTGAGCGCATAGCAGCCAACCGACTGCCCCGAGGCTGCCGGGGCAAGGTATTTCTGCTTTTGCTCTTCGGTGCCGAACTTCAGCATCGGGTAGCAATACAGAGAGTTGTGCGCGGCAACGAGAGTGCCCGTTCCTCCGCAAGCGCGCGAAATCTCTGACACGATCAGGGCGTAAGAGACGTAATCCATGCCGCCGCCGCCATATTCCACGGGAACTGCCACGCCCATGACGCCCATTTCTCCCAGGGCCTTGACCACCTCGGGGGAATGGGTATGTTCTCGGTCAAGCCGGTCAGCGATGGGCTTGAGTTCGCTGTCGGCAAACTTCCTGGCCATATCGCGGGCCATCTTCTGTTCATCGGTGAGCAAATAGTCCATAGTGAAATCCTCAGTAGAGCAATCTGATTGTTGAGCGGGGTCGGAGCCCCCTCCGAACGCGTGAAAAAGGTCGCACTATTGGTAGAAATCGCCGCAGCAAATGTCAATAGCAAAGAGCTTTTGGCGGAATTTGGGTTGATAGTCAATGAATGCGGGTGCTAGAGTCCTTGGTATGACAAAATGGTCGGCCGTTGTTCTGAGAGCTATCGTCATTGTAGTCGCAGCAGCCGCGCTTGGGGTCATCGTCAACGCGGTTTCTCCTTCAGGGATTCCTTTCGTGTATGTGCCACCGAAAGAGGTGGTCCATTCAGGTGTCAAGATCCCGGTAATTGATGAGAAAGAGGCTAGGCAATCCCTTGACGACGGGAACACGATCTTCCTGGATGCGCGTGATGAAGATGACTTCGGAGAGAGTCACATCAAGGGGGCTCTCTCTATGCCTTCCGCTCAAAAGGAAGAGCGCTATCCGCTCCTGGAGCCTGTGCTGCCCAAAGAAGGTGTGATAATCGTGTACTGCACTAATCCCGATTGTCACATGGCCGAACAGGTGGCTGCCTTTCTTGCGCAACTGGGGTACGAAAACCTCCGAATCATGACAGCCGGAATAGAAGGCTGGACCAAAGCCGGCTATCCGGTGCAAAGTGGATCGGAACGTAAGAAGTGATCGTGAGACAGGTGCATACGGATTCGTAGGTCTCTAAAGGAGCTCGAATGGCGGAGCGATACCGACAGTTTCTCGGTTCAAAACCCGGAATAGTCGTTGAATTGATCGATGCTACCAGTTCGCCGTACCGGGTCCGAACCGAACAGGGCTTTGAATATTACATCAGCGCTGAAGATTTCCGGACCTATTATCGGCTGGAAAACGAGCCCACGCCCGCACGATGGAAGCCTCTGATCACTGACCCGAAGCAAGGCATGGTCAATTCCCGAGATATGGCCGAGGTGATGGAGGTGGTCCATCTCTTTGGAGAGGCTTTTCGCGATTTCGAGAAAGCGCGGGCATTTGTCAGGGACGCGCTGGACCTCATGACGAAGCATCCTAAGCAGACCGCGGAGCAGATTTCGCCGGAACTCGCCGAGCGCGGTTGGGACCCGGCCGTCTTAACTCGTGAGCGTTTTCAAAGACTCGCGCATCTTCGACCCGAGATTCGCAATCTGCTCCTGGACGATTCCGTGGCCGTATTGCAATGGCTGGATCTGCCCGAAGAACCGGCACGAGGAAAAGAAGAACCCGGCGTGAAGGCCGAAAGGGGATCGGGGACTGCTCCGAGGCCGAAACCGGGCCGTGCCCCTGCGAAGAAGGCCGCGGCGGGCGCGCGACAGCCTTCGGGCATGAAGAACGTGCATCTCGCAATGCAGGGCGATAGCTTGACCGTGACCGTCGATCTGTCCCAGGATTTCGGTCCGTCCAAATCCGGCAAGAACACGATTGTGGCGTCCACAAGTGGCAACAAGACTATTCCCGGACGGGAAGAAAGAATCGGGCTCAATGTGTACCGATCCGAATCCGGAAAAGCCACCGTCGGCCGAAAACGCCAGTTCAAAAACATGACCCTGTCGGTGGAGGGGGATCAGCTGACCATCACAGTAGATCTTTCCGAGAACCTCGGTCCGTCCAAGTCCGGGCAGACCATGCTGGTGGCGTCAACAGGCGGCAATCAAACGGTTTTCTCGCGAATGGAGAAGATTGGCCTCAACATTTACCGGCCACTGGACTAAAGCTCGCAGAGCTTGTCGACGGCTGGAATATGCCTTACTTGTAGACCTGTAACCCAGCAATGATATTCGGTTCCTATGGAAGTCGTCGACTTGAGTACCGCTGTTCGGGTCTACGTATGGGGTGGTTTGGAGGGGAGATGAGTCTCCCCTCCAAATTATTGCGCAACGATGCGCTCTTGCTCTCATTCTCCGAGGCGAAGCCCCGGAGTGGTCACCGAAGCCGAGCGCTTTCACGATTCGTAGTAGCGTATCAGCTATGGTAGTTAGTTCAATACGATCAAGGAGGCTCTTATGTTTGTTTTTGGGACTGCGGACGACGTATTCGCAATGGCGGTTAGGATAGAAGAGAACGGAAAAGCCTTTTACGAGGGCGCAGCATCCGGAAGTCAAAACGAAGGCGTAAAGACCCTTTTCCAAGAGCTTGCTCAAATGGAACAAGGTCATATCGAGCTATTCAGGGCGCTCCGGAGCACATTGGCTCCCTCAATCTTGGACACTGTTTGGGACCCTGAAGGACTGGCAGAGAGTTATCTCCAGGCCGCGGCGGACACGCACGTCTTTTCAAAGGAAGCCGCTATCGAGCGGCTCAAAGCCGTGGACACGCCGGAAAAAGCGCTCGACATGGCCCTGTTGTTTGAAAAGGATTCGGTCGCCTTTTTCCTCGGCATGAAATCAATCCTTGAAGATCCCAAAGGCAAGGGTGAAATCGACCAACTCATCGAGCAGGAACAGTCCCATATCCGTATGCTGTCGAACGCAAAGAAGGACCTTCTCCAGAAAGGCGCCACCACCATTCCCGGCTCAGGACCCGCCTCTCCCGACCTGGATACCCAGGGCAGACCCAAGTCGTTTTAAGGTAAAGCGGATTAGGAGTTTGCGGGGACCTCTTTTCCACAGGAAAAAGAGGTTCCCTCTTGCTTTGGCTATGGAAACTGATTATACTGATCTAGTTTCCTGAGTGAGCGACGCCGGACCTCATCATGGATCGTCACAACACGCAAAAGCCGAGACTTCAAGTCGAAGACTCCGTTTCCAAACGGATTATCTCTGTGGCGCGGCGCCACTTTTTTGCTTTCGGCATCCGCAGCGTCACCATGGACGACCTCGCGGACGAGCTTGGGATGAGCAAGAAGACGCTTTACGTCTATTTTCCAAGCAAGGCTGCCCTTATAGAAGCTGTGGTCCTGGATAAATTGCATGAGGTGGAAGCGGACCTTGAGCGAATTATTGCCGACTGCTCGTCAGATTCCCTCGACGCGCTGCATCAACTGCTTGCTTCCATGCAAAGACACTTGGAAGAGATCCGCCCGCCGTACGTGCGTGATGTCCGGCGGGAGGCCCCGAAGATGTTCGAGTTAGTGGAGCGCAGGCGCCGGGATATGATTCAGCGTCATTTCGGCAAGCTAATCGGCGAAGGCCGCAGGGAAGGAATCCTGCGGAATGATATTCCCGCTGAACTGGTCATCGAGATGCTTCTTGCTTCGACGCAAGCAATCATCAATCCGGAAAAACTCGCGGATCTTGGGCTCACTCCGAAGGACGGTTTTTCCGCCATAATCACGGTGCTTCTTGAGGGCGTGATCACTGAAACAGGGCGGTCGAAGCTATGAGTGGCTCCATTGCACCTCGTCGAAAGACGCTTCTTTGCCTCGCCGGGTTCCTTGCGACACTGTCAATTCTGGCCGGTTGCAGCGCTCAACAGGCCAATCGAGCACAGGGTTACGTGGAAGGAGAGTTCGTTTATGTGGCTTCGCCCTTTCCGGGGCAATTAGACGCACTGTACGTGCAACGGGGCGCACAAGTGAAAAGGGGCGATCCCCTCTTTGCCCTCGATAATTCAGCGGAAAAGGCAGCGCGAGACGAAGCTGCACGACGCCTCGCGCAGGGCCGCGCGAGTTTGGAGGACGCGAAAAAGGGCAGACGCCCCACCGAAATTGAATCGCTTGAAGCGCAACTCAAGCAGGCGCGAGCCCAATTGGAGTTCTCAGAAATAGAGTTCCAGCGCCAGGAGAAGTTGATCCGCTCTGATTCTGTTGCCATGCAGGCATTCGACCGGGCTCGTTCGCAGCGGGACCAGGATCGGCAGCGAGTCGCGCAGCTGGAAGCGGACCTGGAGACCGCGAGGCTCGGTTCGCGCAGCGACCAGATTGAGGCCGCGGAGGCCAACGTGCGCGCGTTGGAAGCAACGCTGGCCAGGGCTGAATGGGAATTGTCGCAGAAGGCTCAGGCCGCGCCGCAATCAGGACTGGTTTTTGACACTCTGTACCGGCAAGGCGAATGGGTCGCCGCGGGCCGTCCGGTGGTTGTGCTGCTGCCTCCGCAGAACATTAAAGTGCGCGCATTTGTCCCAGAAACATGGGTTGCCACGATTCATCCGGGGGACACTGTGCGAGTGAGCGTAGACGGCTTGCCTGAGCCATTGATCGGAAGGGTGAGCTACATTTCTCCACGTGCGGAATTTACTCCGCCTGTCATCTACAGCCAGGAGAGCCGCTCCAAGCTGGTCTTCATGGTGGAAGCGGTCTTCGATCCCAAGACTGCTGTTAAATTACATCCGGGCCAACCTGTGGACGTGCAATTCGGTTCGTGACCCATGGCCAACGATCTTGCCATTGATGTGCATGGAATGACAAAGCGTTTCGGCGCGCTCACCGCCGTAAACCACATTGATCTCCAGGTTCGTACGGGCGAAATCTGCGGTTTTCTCGGGCCCAATGGCAGCGGGAAAACGACGTTTATCCGTATGCTTTGCGGGCTCTTGCGCGCGGACGCGGGTCACGGCACCTGCCTCGGGCATGATGTCATTGCTGAAAGCGAAGCCATTAAGCTTCAAGTCGGGTACATGACTCAGCGATTCAGTTTTTATGAGGACTTGAGCATTTCCGAAAACCTGGATTTTGTCGCGCGGATGTATGACCTGGAGAATCGTCGGGAAGCTGTGGCTGAAAGTATCGAGCGGTTGGGGCTCGCGAAAAGAAGGGATCAGCTCGCCGGCCAGCTTTCAGGGGGCTGGAAACAGCGCCTCGCGCTGGCCGCGTGCATGATTCATAACCCCAAGCTCCTCTTGCTCGATGAGCCCACCGCGGGCGTGGACCCAAAGGCGCGTCGCGATTTCTGGGAGCAAATTCATGAACTCGCGGGCCAGGGGCTCACATTCCTCATCGCCACTCACTACATGGATGAAGCCGAACGATGTCATCGCCTGGCCTTCATTGTAAACGGCAATCTCCTTACCCAAGGCACGGTTACGACAGTCGTGGAGCAGGCCGGCCTCACGACGTGGGCGGTGAACGGACCCGATCTGCTGGCGCTCGCGGATAAGCTTCGGGGTCGCGCGGGCGTTGAGCAGGCCGTGGCTTTCGGCAACCTGTTGCATGTAAGCGGCGATGACGCAGCCGCGTTGGAACACGCGATTGCACCGTTTCGCACTGAGCGCTATGACTGGCGTCAAATCGATCCCGGTCTGGAAGACGTGTTTATCCACCTGATGGGAACGCCAAAGGATGAGTCTCCGTCATGAAGCGCAGGTTCCAGTTTTCGCCGGCTCGATTGTGGGCGATGATCTTGAAGGAATTCATCCAAATGCGTCGGGACCGCCTTACCTTCGGGATGATGATCGGCATCCCGCTGATGCAGCTCATCCTCTTCGGTTATGCGATCAATTCAGATCCGAAGCACCTACCGGCCGCGGTGGTCCTGGCAGATAACGGCCCGCAAGGGCGCACGCTGCTGTACGCCCTTCAAAACAGCGGCTACTTTAATTTGGTAAGGCAAGTAAAGACCGAAGCAGAAGCCCACGACGCGTTGGCGCGAGGGGAAGTCCAATTTGTCATCAACATCCCTGAAAATTTCACGCGCGACCTCCTGCGCGGGGACAGGCCCGCAGTCCTCATAGAAGCGGATGCCACCGACCCTGCAGCTACCAGCAACGCTCTCAATTCGCTAAGTATTCTGCTAAACTCCGCACTGCAAAACGATCTCAAAGGCCCATTATCCTTTCTTGTACCCACGAACAATCCTATCGATCTGCGCATTCACGCTCGGTACAACCCCGAAATCAACACACAGTACAATATCGTCCCAGGCCTTATGGGCGTGGTCCTTACCATGACCATGGTACTGATCACCGCTCTGGCAATCACTCGTGAACGCGAGAGCGGCACTATGGAGAATCTTCTTTCCATGCCCACGCGTCCGGCGGAAGTTCTCATCGGGAAGATCGTCCCGTATATCCTTGTGGGGTACGTCCAGGTAGGCCTGATTCTTGTAGCTGCACGATTTCTTTTTCAAGTCCCGATGATCGGCAGTATCGGACTGCTCCTCTTGGTGGCTCTGGTCTTCATTGTGGTAAACCTGGCAGTTGGTGTGACGTTCTCTACCTTGGCAGAGAATCAGCGCCAGGCCATACAAATGGGGTTCTTTTTCTTCTTGCCCAACATACTGCTGTCGGGGTTCGCTTTTCCCTTTCGTGGGATGCCAGACTGGGCGCAGGTGATCGGCGAGATTCTGCCGCTCACTCATTTCTTGAGGATTGCGCGCGGCATTTTGCTAAAGGGGAATGGAATTGAAGATGTTATCTGGCAGCTTTGGCAAATCGCGCTGTTCGGGCTCGTTGCGCTCGCAATCGGCGTAAAGCGATACCGCCAAACTCTCGATTAGTTTTTGGCCATTGTCAAGATTTCAATTCGAATCCAACCGCGCTCTTGGACGGGACGTTAGTCCCAAGGGAGTCGCGGCTGAACAGGCTTTTCTAGGTCTTCCCATACGATGCCGAACCGCTCCTTGAACAGAGGTCCCAAGCGTCTGAACAGCTTCTTCCAGTGGCTCTGGCCCTTCTCCAGCCCTTCGAGTATCTCCGCGGTGAGCTCGCGCAGCGATCCCAGCTCCTCCTTTGGGAGAAAGGACACCGCCCCGAGTTGCAACGAACGATTGAGGCTGCGGATGTCAGTGGCTCGCGCAGTAAGCATCGCGGCCGACAATCCTCTGGTACTGCACTGCTCAAGGAGGTCGAAACCATTCACTCCCATGATGTCCAGGATGACCAGATCGAAGTTTTCGCTATTTATGAGCTTACTTGCACTTTCAAAGGTAGTCGCGGTAACGACCTCGCTGTCGAAGAGCTGCTCTTGCACTATCTCCAGAATATCGGGTTCGTCGTCTACGGCAAGAATCCTTTTGCCTTTGAGTATTTCAAAATCACCCATGTGGCTGTCTCCCCTGTTCAAGTCAAAGTTATATCAAAGATCATTGCGCTGGCACAGGTTGCCGCTTTTTGAAGCTGACCCACTGGAAGCCCAATATCACGATCAAGAGACCGAATCCAATGAGGTCGGTTATCGTCCCGGGAATAATGAGGGTCAGGGCGGCCACGAAGAGAACGATCCGCTGGATGACCGGTACATGAGTGAGGAGCCACCCTTGAACGGCTGCCGCGAGACACATGGTTCCCAACATACCGGTAATGACCACCATAGTGATTTCGAACGTGGTGCCTTTTAGCACCATCGCTGGGCCATAGATAAACATGAAGGGGACAATGAAGCCCGCAATGGCAAACCGCATGGACTGCCAGCCTACGTCCCAGGGCTTTGCATTGGCGATGGCCGCAGCGGCAAATGCAGCCAGGGCCACAGGTGGGGTCAAGGCTGAAAGACACGCAAAATAGAATACGAAGAGATGGGCCGCGATGGGAACGATGCCGAAATCTTGCGTCAAAGCAGGGGCCAACACGGATGCGGCAATGGCATACGCCGCGGTAGTGGGCATTCCCATGCCCAGCACGACTGCGACTCCTGCGGTAAAGATGAGCGCGATGAGGAGATTCCCCTGAGAATAGCTAAAGATGATCATCGCGAATTTCTGGCCTAAACCTGTCTGCGTCAGAACTCCGACGATAATCCCTGCAGCTGCACAGGTCGCGATGATCTCGATGGCTCCCCGAGCTCCGTCTGAAAGTGTCTTGAGGATGGGCCTGAGCCCCATGCGGGTGTCCTTGCGCACCCAGCTGGCCAGAATGAGAGTAATTATGCCGACCATGGCCGCACGGTACGGCGACCACATCAGAACCATAAGGCAGACCAAAAGAGCGATAAGCGGTATGAGCAGATAGCCTTTCTCCAGCATGATCTTCCTGAAGACCGGCATTTCTTCGCGGGTCATACCCCTTAGTCCGGCTTGAGCCGAGTACAAGTCGATCATCCAGTAAGCCGAGTTGTAGTACAACACAGCAGGAATCACAGCGGCCAGGCACACCTCTGAGTAAGGCATGTGCAGAATTTCAGCCATGAGAAACGCGCCGGCGCCCATGACCGGCGGCACGATCTGCCCGCCGCTGGAGTTCATGGCCTCAATGGCTCCCGCGATGGTCCCTCGAAAACCGGAGGCCTTCATCAGCGGGATGTTAAAGACACCATCCACAACCACGTTGGCCACGGACGAGCCCGATGCCGTTCCTATTAGGGCGCTGGACACAATGGACACTTTGGCCGGGCCTCCACGCGCACGCCCGGCAATGCATCGAGCGAAATCGACAAAAAACTTACCCGCTCCGGAAGCGTCCACAAAAGCACCGAAAAGAACAAACAGAAAGATATAATGGGCCGACGCCTGAATAGGGAGGCTCAGAATGCCGTCCAGGCTGAACAGGTAGGTGAACATGCGTTCCCAAGAGTAGCCTCTGTGATAGAGAAGCCCGGGCAAGTAGTTGCCGAAATGGCCGTAGAGGATAAACACGATGGTCAAAATGGCCAATGGCAATCCTGCCGTCCGCCTAGTCATTTCCCAGACCGCGGCGACAAAGAGAATGGAAAAGAAGAAGTCCCATTCGGTCGGAACAACGCCGACACGGTAGATCCATTCATCGAAAACACTGAAAATATAGACAGCCGGCGCTACCAGCATCAACATACACAAGTAGTCCACGAGATGGGGCTGGTCCTTACCCAGATTCTTGGCTGCCGGGACCACGGCGAATAAGAGAACTCCTCCCAAGACCACATGCAGTGTCCGAAAATACCATGGATCTATGGGATGGATGGTCAAAACCCATATGTGGAAAAGACTCGTAATCACCCCGAGAACGGCCACGATAATGGAAAACGGCTGTTTTAGAGGACGCCCACCGGAGACCTCCAAGTCCTTGATGTGCATCTCCTCGAGCTTCTTCTCGACGTCCTTGATATCGACAGGGGCAAACTCTTCAGCCATGGCCAAATACCTCTCTCTGATTCAATAGTCTCGCAAGACGTCGTTCAGAAGCTCAATCGGACGTCTTCAAAGCAGGCGTGGCCCGGCCCCCCGGGACCGGGCCACAGTAAAGCTCTCAGCCGTTTGTTGCATCATGCGCGGAGCGAGTCATCGTGTTGAGCCCGCAGGACTGCCGGCTCAGAGCGCCCCGCTCCCTAACTCGGTTCTCATCGGCAAAAACGACGCTTTACGCCGCGTAACCTATTTGGGAGGAAGAAGCTTTTCAGGCAGCTTAATTCCCTTCTCCTGGTAGTACTTGACCGCGCCCGGATGCAGCGGGACAGGGCTGTGGACAACGTTCTCCACCTTTACCTCTTGAGCCGATTTGTGTGCCGCGACCAGCATATCCACGTTTTCAAACGTCTTCTTGAGGACCTCGTATACAAAATCGTCCGGTGTGTCCTTATGAACCACCATGAAATTCCAGAGCGTCAGGGTTTCCAGGTCCTTATCCTTGTTGCTCTTGTATGTGCCCTTGGGCATGTTCCCTTTGGCAAAGTACGGGTACTTGGCAATGAATTTGTTGCACACGTCGTCCGGCACGCCGTATACGCTGGCATCGTGGGTGGTTTCATATTCCGTGATCGTGACCCACGGCAGCCCCACTGACTGGCCATTGGCATCCAGCATACCGTCCTTGAGCTGCATGTTCAGGTCCGCGGAACCCGCGTTGACGATCCGCTTCGGTTTGATCCCGGCCATCTCGATAATCATAGGCCAGTACTGCGCGGGAGTTCCCCCGATGGGTCCGACACCGACGCTCTTGCCATTGAGATCCTTGATGCTTTTGATGCCGGAATTGGCCGGGGAGTACATCTGAAAATACGTAGTGTACATGGGAAAGATGGCACGCAAGTTCTGATACTTCTTGCCTTTGGCCCATCCTTCGCCGGTCCATCCCTCCGCAGCCGGTCCGTTAGTGACCATGCCGAAATCCAGCTTCTTGGCGTCAGTAAGCTGCACGTTGTGCACCGGCCCGCCTGTCGATTCCACATTGCCCGGGATCCCCATCTTATCATTGAGCATCTTGGTGAACCCGCCTGCCCAGACAAAGTACGTACCTCCGACCGGAGCCGCTCCGACCGTTACCGACTTTGGCCAATTAGCCTTTGACTGTGCAAATCCCAAGGAGCAAATCACGAGCATCAACATCATCACAAGAGCCAAACCGATGAGTCCTTTTTTCATGAAAACCTCCTCTTGAATAATGTGGGTGGCGCCAATCGTCCAAGATTAGCACAACGTATCCAAGGTGTCATATGATATAAGGGCTTCTTCCTCGAGCCTTGATCGTAGGATAACTGCCACTCTCCCCAATGTGACTAAGTCCGGTCCGTGCCGACTTGAGCGACTTGTTGTCCTTATGCCTACCTTTTCAGACTATTCGGATCTCAGGGACGGAAAATCACTAACGTCCCGATCCGGCTATTCATGAGCAACAAGAGTGCCATTTGACGCGTGCGAGTAACCTTTGATAGTCAACTATCTCCAAGGATGCGAGTCCAGATGCGGCAAACGCTTTGCGCAATCGACGTTGATGCGTGCGGTTCAGCAATTCGGTCACTTCCGCCTAGCCGTCGTCGCGTGTCGAAAGTGGCTGAAATTCGCCAACCACAGTGAAGTCCACCTTAGACCTGTGAAAGATGCACTGCCAGATGGCATGATTTACGAGTGGCGAAATTTCGCCGCCCGCCGGCGAAATTTCGCCGTTTTCGCTTTGACGCGGCATTGGCAGCCGGTGGCCTGACGTTGACTATCCTCAGCTCAGATGCTAAGGACAGACTAATACGGGTGTTTCTTCACGGATGTTTATGTCCGTACGGCCTCATGGATGTGTACGAACACGTCCGTCGTTGTACCGCATAGCATCCGCGCCCCGTGCGTTTCTTGGTGCCTGATTTTGCAGTAATTTTGCGCTGGTGTGTAGATTATCGCTCCGCGCTCCTCTTTCTTGTCAAGAACATTCCTGCGGAGACTCGCTTGTTGGACTCACTCTTGCAAAGACTTCCCGCAGTCTGCCTGTACGGAGGGCAAAAGACAGTGGATGCCATCGCACCGGACAGACCGCACAGGTCGCAAGGACTGGAGCAGGCTTGATGCCAGGTACTGTCAGGAGCAGAGGATTTCTCGTCATCTCGTTGGATGAATCAGGATTAACCGGGGCATAAAGACATGTTACTCCGCTTTTCCATTCTCAAGAAATTCCTGCTGGTGTTCCTGCTTGTGTCAGTTATCCCTTTGTGTGCCTTGGGTGTCAGTACCCTCTGGAATTTGCGGGCTATAGGCCGAGGCGCCGTTGACAACACCATTCAGCAAATGGAGAAGCGGGCGAAAGAATCGCTGGAACTAAGAGCAGTGGAACTGGCCGATCGGGTCACCCAGTTGCTCCATTCCTGCGAAGGAGATCTCCTCACCCTTGCTATGCTCCCGCGAGAGGCTGAAGTCTACAAGCGTTTCTCGCTTCAACACCGCAAAACCATATGGGCACGAGAGGGAACCAATGAGCATCCGGTCGAGGTCCACAAGGAAATACCCCTGTATCGAGAAATCGCGTTCATCGGCGCCAACGGAATGGAAACGATACGCATCGTGGAAGATCGCGTCGCGGAGCCGGCAGAATTACGTGACGTGAGCAAACCCGAAAACACGACGTACAAGTCCGAGAAGTACTTTCAGGAGACAATAAAGCTCAAGACAGGCGACATCTATGTCTCCCACGTAACCGGCTGGTTTGTTTCTCGTGACGAACAGCTCCAAGGGGCGCGTAGCGTTGAGGAGGCTGTGGAAGGGAAGAAGTTTGAAGGCGTGGTCCGAATGGCCACGCCTTGTTTCACCGAGGCAGGACAATTTGAAGGCATGGTAATCGTCTCTCTTGACCATCGTCATCTGATGGAGCTGACGCTTCACATTTTGCCCACTGACGAGCGATTCGTGGTGTTTCCGAGCTATGCCAGCGGTAACTACGCATTCATGTTCGATGACGACGGTTGGATTATTGCTCATCCGAAGTTCTACGATATACGAGGAATTTACCGTGATGGCAGCGAGTGTGATCCCGAGGCGCCCTCATACACGCGGGAAAGGTTGTTGGCCGGTGAGGTGCCCTTCAATCTGGACCATGTGGACTTCATTAATCCTAATTATGCTTTCGTGGCACGAGAAGTGCGGGCCGGACGGTCGGGAGTCATCAGTACTCGCAATGTTGGCGGCACTCCTCGTGTCATGGCTTATGCTCCCATCTTCTATGACCGCGTCCCGTACAACAAGCACGGCATTTTCGGGGGAATGACCATTGGAGTTCAAACAGCCAAGTTCGCCGAACCTGCTCTGCTGGCAAGCGCCAAGATCGATGACATCGTCGATCAAACAAAGCAAAATACTCTGACAATCCTCGGGATCACGGCGCTGGCGGTTATTTTCTTGGGGACGTTTCTCGCACGGAAGTTTACACAGCCCATCATGTATCTTGCCGGCAAAGCCCGACAGATCGCCGAGGGGCATATTCCCTACTATGTGGCGGTTCAGACCGGAGACGAACTGGAGCTGTTGGGCAGAAATTTTGACGACATGGCCACGGAGATACGCCGGCACCGGGAGAATCTCGACAAATCATTCGCCGCGCTCGCGGATTCCAAGAAGTCTGTAGAGGGGTACAGTCGTCAACTGGAAAAGCAATTGAAGGTTTTGAAAAACGTGCATTACCTGAGCCAATACCTTAGCACGGTGTACGATCGTGAACTGGTGCTCCAAACGGTGCTCAAAAGGTGTGTCGAGGGTTTAGGATATGACCGAACCGTTCTCTATCTGTACGAACAAGCTACTCGGCGCCTCACTTGCCACCAAACTTTCGGATTCTCTCCCGATCACAAAGCTAGAATAATGGGCACCTCCTACGATATCGATAGCGACGATTGCATACCTACCAAGGCTTTTCGTTCCGGAGAAACCATTTATGTCAAAGATATGCGCACTGATGCGCGGGCGACTCCCACCGACCTCAAGATCGGAGAAGCAACAGAAACCGATTGCTTCGTGTTTACGCCCATTAAGAGCCGTGATCGTGTCATTGGCGTCCTCGGCGCGGACACTAATACCACCTCCAGGGAAATCCGAGACGTTGAAATTGAGTCGCTGGAGATCGTGGCCAACGACGCGGCTCGGGCCATAGAACGCTCTGACCTGTACAGCAAATTGGTTGCGGAACGGAATTTTATCAAGTCCATCGTCACGTCTATGACAAGCGGAATCATCACACTCGACGAGAACGGATACGTCACGTGGTTCAACCCATACAGCGAGGCGGTGTTCAAAATACGCCCTGAAGATGCTCTGGGCAACCACTACAGGCACGTATTCCGGGCATTTCCGGATTGGATCGAAGTTATCGACCGCTATTTGAATTCGCCGGAGAGTGTGCCGAGCACTCTGGAAAAACGTTCCGTCTTTCAAGACGGCAAGGAAACCGTTCTGGAAGTTCATTTCTCAAAGATCAATCCGCAAATGCCTCATCAGGGCACCTTCCTCATATTCATTCGAGACGTCACGCAGCGCAAGCGTATGGAAGAACATATTAGACGTTCGGATAGGCTGGTAAGTCTGGGTGTTTTAGCTGCCGGAATCGCTCACGAGATGCGGAATCCTCTTACCGGCCTGTCCCTGCTCATGGACGACGTGCACGATCATCTGCCGGAAGGTTCCCAGGCGAGGGACCTCGTGCGGCGATCGCTTCAGGAGATCGACAGGCTTGAGAATTTGATCAACGGTTTGTTGGATTTTGCCGTCCCTTCCCGGCAGGTGAATCTGGAAGTCCGCCCTCTGGGAGACGTGTTGCACAAGACCTTGTTTCTCCTGAGAAAGCTTTGCAAGAACCAGAAGGTAACGTTGACGGGGCACGCTGATGAATCCCTTCCCATGCTCCACCTGGACGCGGACAAGTTGCAGCAAGCCCTGTTAAACCTTCTTCTCAATGCGGTCCAAGCAATGCCCGAAGGCGGAAATCTCACGGTAGAAGTCAAGGAGGTCCCAGCGCCGGAGTCTCTACTTTCAGGCCCTGCCTTACGCATTGTAGTGAGCGATACGGGCATAGGTATCGCGCCTGAAGACATTCCTTTTATCTTCGATCCCTTTTTTACTCGCACTCCCTCAGGGTGCGGCCTGGGATTGGCCATCGTGCACAGCATTGTCCAAGAGCACAAAGGCAGCGTCTCCGTTTCCAGCGAACTGAGCAAAGGGACAACCTTCTGGGTGGACCTGCCCATTGTCGAGGAGCCCGCGATTGAGGTGGAGGTAAATAATAACCGAGCGGCTGAAAAGACGCGCGCTGCCTTGCCATGACTCCCAAACGGGTGGATTAGATGCACAAGATACTCATCGTAGATGATGAATCATTCATTTGTGAGAACTTAGAGAAGATTCTTCAGGAGGAGCACTATGGCACGGTGACCGTCCAACAGGGCCAAGCTGCGCTGAGTGCCTTGCGAGAAGAGTCTATCGATCTGGTGTTCCTCGACCTGAAGCTGCCCGATGTTCCCGGTCTGGATGTTCTGCGATCGATAAAGGAAATGGACCCTGATCTCTTCGTCATTGTCATGACAGGCTACGCTTCCGTGGAATCCGCCGTGGAAGCCTTGAAGTTGGGGGCTTACGACTACATCAAGAAGCCATTCAAGGCCGATGTAATCAAGCTCATTGTCAAGTTGGCTCTGGAAGCACAGGGGCTCAAGCGAGAAGTTCGCGGCCTAAAAAAGCAGCATGAAGGGCTCTTGGGAGATCGAGCGCTTATCTCAGAGAGCCTGGCTTTCGACGAGGTATTGAAGCAGGTGCGGGAAGTTGCCAAACATGCTGAGGCTACGGTCTTGATCACCGGAGAAACCGGCACCGGAAAGGATCTGATTGCGCGAACGATCCATAATTTGAGCCCACGATCGAATCGGCCCTTTCTTGAGATCAACTGCGCCACGTTGCCTGAAAACCTTTTGGAGAGCGAGCTCTTTGGTTATGAAAGCGGGGCGTTCACAGGGGCCAAAGGCAGAAAGATCGGTCTGTTTGAGGCTGCGAACGGCGGAACGATCTTCTTGGATGAGATGGGTGAGATCAATCTGGGCCTCCAGGCCAAGCTCTTGCGGGTTTTGGAAGACAAGAAAGTCCGAAGGTTGGGAGGGACACAGTTGCATGAGGTCAACCTGAGGATCATTGCCGCGACCAATCAGGACCTGAGGGAAGCGATCAAGTCAAAGCGTTTTCGGGAAGACCTTTTTTATCGCCTGCACATTGTGCCTATTCATTTACCGCCGCTTAGGGAGCGGCCTGAGGACGTGATCGCGCTCTCCAAGTACTTTCTGTCGGAATATTCCCGCAAGTTTGCCCGGACGTTCAATGGAATCACCCCGGACGCGCAACAGCTCCTACTCAGGTATGCATGGCCCGGAAATGTTCGGGAATTGCGCCACGTGATCGAGCGGATTTGCATTATGCACGATGCAGAACTGTTACAAGCAGACCACCTGCCAAAAGAATTGACCAACAACGCTCACAACACAGAGGTCTGCTCGTTTCCAAATGATTTCAGCATTCCGCCGGAAGGGGTCAATCTCGATCAAAAAGTGGATGAATTCACGTTTAAGCTGATCGAAAAGGCGATGCAGCTATCAGGAGGAAATATTTCACAGGCTGCCAAACTGCTGGGCATCCCGCGTGGAACCCTCCGGTACAAGTTGGAGAAGTATGAGACGGAAAAAGGTGTCCAAGAGAATCTACAGCCAGGCCATTGTTAGCGCTATACCCGAAATTGTCTTGACAGCCTCGGGCTGGAGAGCTCAAATCCCTTTCATTTCAGCCATAATATTCAGGCAAGGTCGGTTGCGTACGGCATGAGTATTGTGGGGCCTATGGAAGAACGTAGCAGCCGAAGGGTCACATGGACCTCATGAAGAGACTGGGAATCTGCTTCATCCTGGCGTTCCTGGTTCTGGGTGCCAATCCCGATGCGGGCTTCTCGACTCCCCGGGCTGAGCTGGAAAACCGCCTGGAGGATTGCGCTCGTGCGCTCAAAGACATGCTGGACGCGCCGGACGGAGGCATCCCAGCTGATCTGCTTAGACGCAGCCGGGCGATCGTGGTCTTTCCCGCAGTGCTCAAGGCCGGGCTGGGAGTTGGAGGACACTACGGAAGAGGCATTGTACTGCGACGCGACCCATCGAAAGGTAAATGGGGTCCGCCAGCGTTCGTGCGGCTGCTTGGCGGCAGTTTCGGCTGGCAGGTCGGGATACAGTCCACTGATCTGGTTCTTCTCGTGATGAGCGACGTCAACTTGCGCAGCCTTTTTCGCGATCGAGTAACCATCGGCGCGGACGCGTCGGTCGCGGCAGGGCCCATAGGGCGCGATGCATCCGCGACCACGGACATCGATCTTTCCGCGGGCATGCTCTCTTATTCGCGAGCAAAGGGGCTCTTCGCAGGGGTCGCGATTAAAGGTAGCATCCTGGAAGTCGATTGGGGGGCAAATGAGTCTTTTTACGGATCCGATCTCTCGGTAATCGACATCTTTTTCCGAGGAAAGGGGAAGCTCTCCCCGGCTGCGCAAAGAGTGGTGGATATCCTGAACCGCGCAAGCCGCTAGGCAGGACTTGATACCGATGCGCCTTTAAGAAAGTAAGACGGGGAGAACCTTTTTGTAAAAAGGTTCCTCCCCGAACCCCTTTCCAAAAACTTCTATACGCCGTTGGCATTCCTGCTTCCTAGATGGAAGCAGGAATGCCAACGAAATATAGAG
>JBFLZC010000016.1:0-114552 GCA_040756375.1 Thermodesulfobacteriota bacterium | reverse complement strand
ACTCTCGATAACCGCCCAGTCTTCCTTATCCAAAACGTCTTCTATGTGCATAGCCGTCCCTCCCAGGAACGTGCTATACTCCTTCTAAATCCAAAACGCGAGCAAGAAGTTAGCGCCTATGGGGCTTCGGGGGAAACTTCTTTACACAAAGAAGTTTCCCCCGTGCTTCACTTCTTTGAAAGTGCATCGGGATTAGTCACGGGCGAGGCCGGGGGTGCGTGGGGATTGATCGCGTCGGCGGTCGGGGTGGTCCCGTTGGATAAATTGGCGGAGGCCTTCCACCGTGGCTGGATCGTGAATCGAACGATTGAAGCATTCTGCTTCAATGCGCAGACCCTCGGAGAGTGGGCGTCCGAAACCTCGCAGCGCGGCTTCTTTATCCGTGCGAAGCGCGGGTTGAGGAAGGTCGCAAATGAACTCAGCAAGCTCAAGGGCGCGTTCCAAGGACTTGCCTTTGGGGACCACCTCGTTAACAAGTCCAATTCGTTCAGCTTCTCGTGCATCGACTACCCGACCGGTGATAATCAGCTCCAGCGCTCGACCAAGCCCGATGATGCGAGGCAGCCGCTGAGTGCCTCCGTCAGCCAGGCCGATGTTCCAGCGTCGGCACGTCACTCCGAAGGTTGCATGTTCTTCCGCGATGCGGATATCCGCGAAACATGCCCATTCGAGGCCGCCGGCATAAGCCACGCCGTTTACCGCAGCGATGATCGGCTTATAGATGTCCGTCCAACGGCTCGGACCCAGCACTCCGGGCTTCTCGCCACGGTTGTGCGCAGCAATCTCCTCGGGAGTCGTTGGAACCAACCCGTCTCCGGCCTTGAGATCCCCTCCTGCGCAGAACGCCTTGTCTCCCGCGCCGGTAATGATGGCGACTTTGGCCTCATTGTCGTCGCGGAAATGAGCCCAGGCTTGAACCAACTCCTGGTGGGTGATCGGACCGATACAGTTGCGAGATTCCGGCCGATTGAACGTGATGATGGTCACAGGACCACGCTTTTCGTAAGCGATTTGTGTGTAGTTCATTCTCCCTCCCGATCGACCCAGGACCCTATGATATCCGCTATTCGTCCCCTATTGTAGGAACCAATAAATCAGCGGCGCGATCGCGATCCGGTAGTATGCGTACGGCGCGAGACTCCACCGCTGAACCAGCGTGATGAACGTCTTTACCGCGGCCGCGGCTGTCACGAATGATACGACAAATCCCACCGCGAAGAACGTAAAATCGGATGCATCGAGGAGCTTCCATGTCTTTAGGAGATCGTACGACGTGGCCGCAATCATCACCGGAACAGCGGCCAGAAAGGAATACTCCGTGGCAGACTTTCGGTCCAGGCCGCACAGAAGCCCGCCAATGATCGTTGCGGCGGCCCGCGATACTCCCGGCCACATGGAAACGCACTGAAAAAGCCCAATGAGAAAGGCCTGCGAATAGGTCATCTCCCCAACATCTTGCGCGCGGCTTTCCGGCTTGTATCGCTCAGCAAGTAGTATGGCCACTCCACCAAGAGCCAGGGCCCAGGCAACGGTTGCAGGCCCGAACAGATACGTCTTAATGAGTCGGTGAGTAAGATACCCAATTACTAAGGCGGGAAGCGTAGTTAAGATCAGTAGCGATATGCCGCGGGTTCCATCGAAACCTCGGTACGCGGACGGACTAAAGCCCTTGGTAGGGATAAGCCCCATGAATCTCCGCCAGTAGAGCACCACCACAGCTAGGATCGCTCCCAGTTGGATGAAAACCTCGAAGCAGGCCATCTTCTCCCCTGAGCAGCCCAGCAGATGACCGGCCACGATAAGATGGCCTGTGGAAGAAACCGGCAGGAACTCGGTCAGACCTTCAACTACCCCGAGGATCGCTGCTACCCAAAGATCGGCCATACAAACCTCCTCCCACGGCGCCCGTGAGGGGACAGGTTGTATCAGCGCGGGCCGTGATTGTCCAGATTGAAGGCTGGAGTATAAGCGTGGCCGTACCTATCCGCGGGAAAGTCCCCCCTGCCCCCATAGGCGTTAAAATAATGCGGCCCCTGGTGCTGGGTATCCCCCCTCACCCTGCCCTCTCCCACCAGGGGAGAGGGTTTTAGGACTCCCCTCCCTTGATGGGAGGGGGAAGGGGGAGGGTGATAAGGACTTGTTATCACAGAGGCCGATTCCTTATTTCCACGCCTATGCTCCTTGCCCCCCTTTTAGGAAAGGGGGGGATGTGTAACTCCTCTCCTCCTTTTCTAAAGGGGGATACAGGGGGATTTTCAAGGCGCCGGCAGGCAAATACACCCAGCGGAGTTCTCCGACTACTCCGCGCAACTGCGTGGCAAGAAGGCCAAACGCGCTTGACATTTTACAGTCTCGGTTGGCAATCATACCGCAGCGAATCTGGCAGCCTGTTCGCAAAACCGACTTATTCTAACCAGTGGAATCGAATCGACCAATAATGACACACACATCCGTTCCTGCAGATGAGCACATTATCCTGGCTTCGGCTTCCCCGAGGCGGCGCGAGCTGCTTTCCTCCATAGGGCTCCGATTTCAGGTGCTGCCTTCGACTATCCCCGAAGAGACCTTGGACCACGAGCTGCCGCAGGATCAGGTCAGCCGGCTTGCCGTGGCAAAGGCGACTGAAATTTCCGGCCGCGTCCCGGGAATGTGGGTGCTGGGAGCGGACACCATTGTGGTCATAGACGGCAGAATTCTCGGCAAACCCCGAGATGTGCAAGAAGCGCGGGAGATGCTGGCTGTTCTGAATGACCGAACCCACGAGGTCTACACCGGCTATGCGCTCGTCCGTTCGGATCTCGCAGCTCCTGCCGTGGTCCGATGGGTGCGTTCTGAGGTCCACATCCGGGGCCTGACTGCTGAGGAAATTGCGGGTTATGTAGCTACCGGCGAACCCATGGACAAAGCAGGCGCGTACGCAATTCAGGGCATCGGTTCTGCTATTGTCGAGCGGATATCCGGGTCGTACACCAATGTGGTGGGGCTTCCTCTTTGCGAAGTGACCCGCGATCTTAAGGAATTGGGAATTTTCAACTTTTTGGCTGAGCAGGGCTCCGATGATCGCTGAGAATCTTGCTTCGATTCAATCCAGGATTCGAGAAGCCGCAGTTAGAGCGAGCCGCGATCCCTCGGAAGTTCGTTTGGTCGCCGCGGCCAAAGGCCAGGAGATCTCAAAGGTCCAGGAAGCTCTTGCTGCAGGCGTGAAGATTTTCGGGCACAATTACGTTCAGGAGGCTGAGGGCCAGAAACCGATAATTACCAGCCCCGAAGTGCAAATCCACATGATCGGGCACCTTCAGAAGAACAAGGCAGGCAAAGCTGTTGAGCTGTTTGACGTTATCGAGACCGTAGATAACGAAGAGTTGGCACGAGCTTTGGATCGCCGCGCAGGCATGGTGGGTCGCGTCATAGGGGTGATGATCCAGGTAAACCTTGCCAAAGAGCCCCAGAAGTCCGGATGCGACGAAGGAAAAACCGCTGACCTTGCCGGCCTGATCCGAGACGTTGCCAACCTCAAATTGCGCGGTCTGATGACCATGCCGCCGTTCTTCGATCAACCCGAAAGAGCCAGACCGTATTTCGCTCGACTGCGTCAGCTCAGGGACCGACTCATGGCATCAGGCGTGTTGTCCCCCGAAATGAATGAATTATCCATGGGAATGACCGGCGATTTCGAGGTAGCAATCGAGGAAGGCGCAACCCTTGTGAGAATCGGGACCGCGCTCTTCGGCCCCCGATCCTGATGGAAGCGGCTGCAAAACGTATGAGCTATTGAAGACGTTGCCGGGGAGTCCCTTTTTGCAACCCCGCGTTTCGCGGGGCCCGGACCCCTCTCCAAAAACTCCTATTTTTCCAACCAGTTCCACCGGCGCCGTGGTGACACAGCGCCCAAAGGTAGACTAGATTGTGTGCACTGTCGCCTGGTGGCTAAGTCCGTGGCACCCAAGATCCAATAAATTTCGGCCCAAGGGTGCCACGGACCTGCGCTCTGGCAGGTCCGTGTTTGGTTTAGAGGACCATTCATTGTTTGACGGCACACCGGAATTATTTCTCAATCTGTTCGGCCATAACCGAGATCTTGCATAACCGCGTCGTGCACTGCGGGTCGGAACTGCTTGATGCGGAAGTCCGCCTCCCCCATGTACACGCGGTTGGTGAGTAGCACTACGACGAGATCCTTTTCAGGATCGAGCCACGCGGACGTGCCGGTAAATCCGGTGTGACCAAGGCTGTTCGGGGAAAAGTAACGGCCGGAGGAAGGGGCCTCGGATCCCGGCATGTCGAACCCTAGAGCTCTCGTGCAGTTTCTGAAGCCGGATGGACTGGAGAAGAGCTGAACTGTCGCGTGATCGAAGAAGCCATCCTCGCGTTTCATGCTCCGCAAAACGTGGCCCATCAGCCGCGCCGCTCCCTGCGCGGTGCCGAAAAGACCCGCGTGGCCCGCGACACCTCCCAGGGCTCGTGCATTGAGATCGTTCACTAAGCCGGATGGATCGTCTCGTCGAGTGCAGACGAGTCGGCCCTCGTGGGCCGCGGGGCGGAACAGGAGGTCTTCAGCCAACCCTAGTGGTTCGATAATCCGTCTTTGCGCAAAGGCCGCTAGATCCTCCCCTGTCTCCGCGGCCAGGAGAAACCCAAGCAGCATGAATCCCAGATCAGAGTAAACGCAACCTTGTCCCGGTGAATATTCAAGCGGCTCAGCGAATATTTTTCGCAGTGTGAAATCCGCCCTCTCAGACTGCTCGACTGTATGCAGATAGTACGGTCGCCAGGCAGGCAAGCCCGAAGCATGAGCCAAAAGGTGTCGCGGGGTGATACTTCGTTTCTCAGAGGGACAATCGGGAAACCAATATTCCAAGCCGCGGTCGAAGATCTGTGGACTCTCGGTACCGAGTACGATCCATGCCGGAGTGGTCGCAAGGATCTTGGTAAGGGATGCAAGATCGAACAGGCTTTCGCGGGTCAGTTGGGGAGACCCTGGCCCGCTGTGCCTCCCGTACGGCTCGTGGAACAGGACCTCTTCACCTTTTGCTACCAGCAGCACAGCACCCGTAAAGATGCATTCGCTGAGGCCACGGAGCATTTCCTGGTGAGCTTTGTCAAATTGCATTCTTGTCACCGATAAGGAAACCGCATCCTACCAACTGGTTTGCGGCTCTTACCTGAAAATGTCAGGCCAAATCCAGCGACCGCGTCCGGAAAGTTGGTGCCACGGATGTGCGAAGCTCATCCGTGCACGGACGAGTCCCGCGATACGCGGGACACGTCCGTGGCACCAGATGTTCACAGGCGTTCTTAAGTTCCGTCATGACCGACAGATCACAGCCATTCGCCGGAATGACGGTATCAAGTTGCCTCAAATCGGGTGAGGTTTTTGGCAACGGGCATAACCGCTTGAGCCTTTCCCCTCGGGTTCGAATAATCATACCACAACGATACTCTTGCACATCTGCGCTCGCCCCAAAGGGATCATCATGCAGACGGAGCTTGACAGCTCGCGCGATGCATAAGCATATTCCTTTAAGGCGAAGAAAGGGAGGAGTATGTCTGTTCGTCCCATACTGGTTGTCCCTCACGAGATACTAGCGCTCAAAGCGGAAGAAATCCGAAATATCGATGACCGCATCGTGAAATTGGCCGCGGACATGATCGAAACTATGTACGTAGCCCCCGGATTAGGTCTGGCTGCAAATCAGGTGGGTGAGCCGATTCGGCTGGTCGTGATAGATGTGGAATGGGCTCACGCTGAACCCAAGCACCGAAAGAAGAACCCTATCGTAATCATGAATCCGACTATCACCTATACCGAAGGTGAATGGGACAAGGAAGAAGGTTGCCTGAGTGTCCCTGAGTTCTTTATTGAAGTGAGGCGAGCGGAGAAGGTTGAGATTGTGGGCGTGGACCTGGACGGGAACCCCGTCAGCATAGGCGCTGAAGGAATGATGGCGCGTGTTCTTCAGCATGAAATCGACCACCTTGAAGGAACTACACTTCTGGAGCGTGCTTCTGCCCTGAAGCGGAATCTGTACCGAAGGAAAATAAGGAAACGAACCAGGAGGGACCAGTGAGTCTCAGGGTGGTCTTCATGGGCACTCCTGAGTTCGCGGTTCCTACGTTGAGAGCTTTGCATGAAGCCTTCGACGTGGTCGGGGTGGTTACTCAGCCTGAAAAGGCGCAGGGACGGGGCAGAAAGACACTGCCCACGCCGGTGAAGAGCACGGCAATGAGTCTGGCTGTCCCGGTGGAGGAGCCGTCACGTATTAATGACCCTCAGTTCCTGGACACACTGAAGCAATGGGCTCCGGATGTGATCGTAGTTGCCGCGTTCGGCAAAATCCTTCCGCAAGAAATATTGCAGCTTCCGCCATTGGGCTGCGTGAATCTTCACGCGTCCCTCTTGCCGCGTTATCGAGGCGCGTCCCCGATCAGCGCTGCTATTCTGGCCGGTGATAAGGTATCAGGCGTTTGCACCATTCTCATGGATACCGGCATGGATACCGGCGATATACTTCTTACCAGAGAGATCCCTATCGGCGCGGAAGATACTGCGGGCTCTTTGCACGATAGAATGCTGGAACCCGGGGCTAGTCTGGTAGTCGAAACTTTAACGCGGATGTTTGATAAGACGGTACAACGCAAGCCCCAGCAGTATGAAAAGGCCACGTACACCAAGCCTTTGTCCAAAGAAGACGGGCGGCTGGATTGGAACCGCGACGCGCTCTATCTGTCAAGAGTCGTTAGAGCCATGAATCCCTGGCCGGTTGCGTTTTCCACCTTGGAGGGCGAAGTCCTGAAGATCTGGCAGGCGGTTGCACGAGCAGGTTGGGGTGAGCCTGGCGCGGTAGTCGCGGTTGACAGAGAAGGATTCGCGGTGGGGACCGGAGACGGCCTGCTTCTGATCAAAGAGGTGCAAGCCCCTGGCAAGAAACGCTTGTCTGCAAGCGAATTCGCACGGGGTCGCAGATTGCGGCTGGATCAGAAGTTTAGCTAAGACGATTGATGACGGCCTTCATAGGCCCCAGTCCCACGCTAAATGCAAGAAAAGGGATGGATAAACGTCCCTTGGAGAATACGTAAAGAAAAGGAAAACATCGAGGAGTAAAGAAATGAATCGGCTCAAGACTGTTGTTCTCTTAGCGGCCCTGAGCGGTTTTCTGGTGGTAATGGGCGGAGCCATCGGCGGCAAGAACGGCGCGATCCTCGCGCTCGTCATGGCTGGGGTTATGAACTTCGGAAGTTACTGGTTCAGCGACAAGCTCGTTCTGCGCATGTACAACGCGCAGGAAGTCACGCAACAAGAGGCTCCGGATCTCTACAACATGGTGTATCAGTTGACGCAGAGCGCGGGCATCCCCATGCCGAGGCTCTACATCATTCCTGACGACTCCCCCAACGCGTTTGCCACTGGCAGAAACCCCGAGCACGCGGCCGTGGCGGTCACTGAAGGTATCTTGCGGCTTTTGAGTTGGGAGGAATTGGCCGGTGTCATCGGCCACGAGCTTTCTCACGTAAAGAACCGCGATATCTTGATTCAGACCATCGCTGCCACCATAGGCGCAGCCATCACGTATCTGTCGTATATGGGTATGTTCATGGGCGCTCGATCGGACGAGGATGAGGGTGGCCCGGGACTTATTGGTTCAATTCTCATGGTGGTCCTGGCGCCGATTGCCGCCACGATCATTCAGCTGGCCATATCTCGGTCGCGGGAGTATCTCGCGGATGAAACCGGCGCACACATTTGCGGGCATCCGCGATGGCTCGCGGGAGCGCTTCGCAAATTACAGATGGGCACGGAAAGAATCCCCATGAACGCAGTGCCTGCCACTGCTCCGTTGTTCATTGTGAACCCGTTCGCTGGTGGCGGGATAGCAAGCCTCTTTTCCACCCATCCTCCCATCGAAGAGCGGATAGCCAGACTGGAGGCCATGCAAGGTTGATTGGGCGGGAAAAGCATCGCGCGGCCCCAGCCCGTCAAATTGCGGTGGACGTACTGAATGACGTACGAGGGGGGCATTTTGCAGAACACGCTCTTTCCGAGCGACTAAGCTCTGGGAAAAAGCTGAAACCGGAGGATCGTGCGCTCGCGACGGAGCTCGTCTATGGGGTCCTGCGGTGGAAAAGGCGTCTGGATGCCATCATTCGACGTTGCTCACACGTCTCTTTGCATAGGATCAAGCCCCAAGCGCGGGACATCCTCAGAATAGCACTGTATCAGGTATTTCTTCTTAACCGTATTCCCGACCACGCAGCAGTGGACGACGCGGTGAGCGAAGCCCGACATCGGCTCGGCAACAAGACGGCCTCGTTCATTAATGCAGTACTCAGACACGCCTCGCGAGATCGGAGCGTGGTAGATCCCTCTCCCGATGATAACGCGGCCTCTCTGGCCGATTACTATTCTCATCCACTCTGGCTTGTAAAACGCTGGTTCGAAAAGCTGGGTGTTAGCGAAACGCGGCGAGTCCTTGCCTTGAACAATACTCGACCCGCGGTTGTGGTTCGGGTAAACACCCTGAAATCATCTGTGGAAGAACTCAAGAAACTCTGGGAAAGCCACGGATTGCAGAACGTCTCAGTCGGGCCCCTGCCCGATTCCTTGAGCATACCCAGCGCGGGAGGGCCTGTGGACGCGCTGCCGGGATACCAAGAGGGGTTGTTTATTGTCCAAGACTACGCGTCGCAAATGATCGCGCCACTCCTTGCTCCGACGGCGGGCGACCGCATCCTGGACGCGTGTGCCGCGCCCGGTGGCAAAACTTCACATTTGGCCGCGCTGGCTGGAAACGAGGTCTCTATTACCGCGGTGGATTCGGATCCCGACCGCTTGGAAGACATGCGCAAAAATCTCGCGCGTCTGGGCGCTAAAAACGTCGATTTGAAGCGTGGAGATGTATCAGACCCGGCCTTTGTGAAGGACCTGGGGCTGTTCAACCGAATTCTCATGGACGCACCTTGCTCCAACCTTGGAGTACTCCGCCACAATCCCGAGATCAAATACAGGATAGGCGCCTCGGAATCGGCACGATGGGCCGAGTACCAGCTCAAACTACTTGATTCCGTTTCAAGCGCGCTCGTACCGCGAGGCTTGCTGGTCTATTCCGTATGCTCGATCTCCGATGAAGAAACCACCGGCGTTGTCTCGAGATTTCTGCAACATCATCCCCAGTTCTCAGTCACGCGGCCTGAAGCCTCCGAATCCACGCAACCCAGTTTCATCAACGAAAACGGCCTACTAAATACCTTCCCCCCTCACGACGAATGGCCCATGGATGGTTTTTTCGCAGCGCGCTTCCGGCGCGACTCGATTTAGTACTGTTCTGCCTTCAAATGAGTAAGAATCGGGGAGGCCCTTCTTGTAAGAAGGGCCTCCCCGAACCCCTCCCCAAGAACTTCCACCATTTTTCGGAATGCTCATTTCCCCGCAGGAGAAATGAGCATTCCGAAAAGCGTGGGAGTTTCTTGGAGGGGGCTTTGGGGCATTGGCGCTAACTGTGGGCTTGCTTCTCGGTCCCTGGCGACCCCCTCACCCTGCCCTCTCCCGCCAGGGGAGAGGGTTTCCTGAATCCCCTCCCTTGATGGGAGGGGGAAGGGGAGGGTGATAACAGACCAAAATCACTGACAACTAATGTCATAAGTTAGCGCCTATGGGGCTTTGGGGGAACCTTCTTTACAAAAAGAAGGTTCCCCCAATCTTGCTCTTAGAAGCAGGACGGTACTAAACGGGACGTGTCGGGAGCGGGCTGCGAAAAAAATGCGCGGTGTGCAGAGCGTGCGCGGTTAGGTGCGAATAAATTGATCGCGCGTGGCTGGTTTGATTAAGAGGGGATTAGTGTAATATCACCGTGTTAGCACCTCTTGCACTTTGGCATATGGATTGCTATATTCAAAAGCGAACAACGACTCCTTAAACCATACCCTCAGCCCCCCTGAATAAGGTGGGCTATTTTTTTGCCTGCCGTGTCAGACTGTCAAACCCATTCCCCGCCTTCATGAGCAACCACTTCCATGCTCGTCGACTTGCGCTTTATCGGTGTTCATTTCAAAAAAGACTTGAAAAGTGCTTGAAGGTTACGCAGAAGAGTGTTCTCAGCGCCGCGGGGAATTCACGCGCGACCGGACGCGTCTGGGTCGTCGATGACTTTGCCGAGGGCTGTGACGCAATGGCGCGCCGCGCTCCCTCTGGAGAAGGCTTTGGATTGGTTCACGAACTTCTATTGCCTTTTCCTGATCGTTTGCATAGGATTCTCGCGAAATCCTCGCGCGGTGCGTCTGTGAGCCAATGATTGGCTGTTCGAGCGCGCTTGGCTCGAACCCGAGGACATGGCCTGTTCCGGTTGCGCGAGGAGCACGAGGGCAGGGACGCAGCTCATGTGCCTTCGCCAACGCGACGCGCAGAGGATGAGGCGGACAATGACACACGGAACCGATACAGGACCTATTAAGACGCCCCTCGACAAGATCAGCCAAGGAGATAGAGGATGGAACTGACCGAAGCGATGGTCAACGATGCCAATGAGGACATCATCGAAGTAACCCTGACAGGAGATGAGGACGAATGGAGCGAAATTGCCGCGGTGCTCAGGGAATCTGATTCGGATTTGGCCACTGAGTTGGGCCTCAAGATTCTCGAGGCCATTCGCCATGCGGGAAGTTAGAATAAAGTACTCGGAAGCCTACCCTGGCGGCACTCGCTGAGTGCCGCCTTGTGCCCACCAATCTTCCTCGTCAGCCCAGACGGTTAGTCAGACCCCATTTGTGCGCGTAAGATTGGATCGCGTGCGCGGCGCGTCACGCGAGATCATTTATGGTTTCGCCCGCGTGATAGGAACTGCGCACCAATGGCCCAGCCACCACTTTGGCCATGCCTTGCGCCATGGCAAGCGCCTTGAGCTCTTCGAATTCGTCCGGATGAAGGTATCTCTCAACCGGATGATGAAGCATTGACGGCTGCAAGTACTGTCCGATTGTAAGCACCTGACACCCCACACTTACCAGATCCCGCACCAGGCCAAGGATCTCATCGGGCGTTTCGCCGACCCCAACCATGATGCCCGATTTGGTCCACATTTTGGGCGCCCATGTCCTTACTCGCCTCAATAGCTCCAGCGACCGTTCGTACGACGCGCCCTGCCTCAACTGGGGGTAGAGCCTTGGTACGGTTTCAAGATTGTGGTTCAGTACGTCCGGTGAGGCCTCAACGACTGCCCTGAGCGCGTCTTCAGAGCCCTGGAAATCAGGCACGAGCACCTCGATGCCTGTTCCCGGGCATTCCCTGCGAATAGCCTCAATGGTTTCGCCAAAGACGTTCGCGCCGCCATCCGGCAGGTCGTCCCTGGTCACCGAGGTGATTACCGCGAACTTGAGACCAAGAGCCTTCACCGATGACGCCACCCGAAGCGGCTCGTCTAGGGCCACGGGCGCTGGAGTACCGTGCTCTACCGCGCAAAATCGGCAATTGCGCGTGCACCTGGGTCCGAGGATGAGAAAGGTGGCGGTGCGTCTGTGAAAGCAGTCCCCGCGGTTGGGGCAGCGCGCTTCCTGACAGACCGTAGCGAGACCTCTTTGGTAGGTCCATGAGCTGATCTGGGCCTGGTCCTCAGCGCTCGGGAGGCGTGATCGTACCCATGGGGGAAGTCGTTTAGCCATGAACCTCAACTGGAACCTCTTCTCATGTAGATGGTTTCAGGTTAACAACACAAGAAGGCCATGATCAAGGGGGCAAGAAAGGGGGCGTGCGATCCGGTGGGAAAAAGCGTAAGTTACGTCTCAGGTAGCTGCGTCTTTCACTCGGCACAAAAAGAAAGACCGTCTCCGGTAAGGTATCAAGGGGGGGAGTCATGATACAAGTGGAAGACGGCCTTCGTGATCGCGATTATAGGCGCGGGCCCGTACAAAAGTCAACCCCTGCGACTAGCGAAAGAAACACAGGGGTCGATCGACTCCCATTCCTAAGATACCAACCGGCCTAGTTGTCGAGGATACCGTGTCAGGCGCTCTTGTCAAGGTATAAATGTTGGTAACGCGTTGGGTAGTCTTCATACCTAATGATCCCTAGACCACCCTGTGTATTCAGTAGGTTAACTCTGCCTTTCCCCATGCTCTAAGAGCCATTGAGTCCCATTATATTACGGGTGTATTATCGCACGATTACCGCGCCTAACCCACTCAGGCCGCTTAGCAGCCGGTAATGGCGCCCAGCGCGCTTCCGGAAGCGTGCGCGAAAGGGCTTGAGTAGTGCGCGCATGTGAGGAATTGTCATGAGCAACGCGTTTAATATCGCTGTGATTCCAGGAGATTGCACTGGCCCGGAAGTGGTCGCGGAAGGGAAGAAAGTGCTGGAAGCCGCGGGGGCCCGGTACGGATTCACCCTGAACTTCTTTGAGATCGACGTGGGCGGCGAGCGCTATCTCAGGACCGGCGAGACTCTGCCTGATTCGGTGATCGAAGAATTGCGTCGCGCGGACGCGATTTACCTGGGCGCGCTCGGGCATCCTGACGTACCACCCGGAATCCTGGAGCAGAAAATCCTCTTGAGGCTGCGCTTTGAGCTGGACCAGTACGTGAACCTGCGGCCCGTCAAGCTCTACCCGCATGTATACACCCCGCTGAGGGACAAGGGCCCCGATGAGATCGATTTTGTCGTGGTCCGGGAGAACACTGAAGGCTTTTACGTGGGCGCGGGCGGCTTTCTGAAACGAGGCACCCCTGATGAGATAGCTGTCCAGGAGTGCATTTGTACGCGAAAAGGGGTGGAGCGCCTCCTCCGGTTCGCGTTCGAGTTGACGCGAAAGAGGAACAAACGCCGCGCACTCACCCTGTGCGGGAAGAGCAATGTGCTGACCTATGCCTGGGACCTCTGGAACCGGGCATTTTCCGAACTTTCGCAAAGTTATCCGGATATCGCCACCGACTACGCGCACGTGGACGCGCTCTGTATGTGGATGGTCAAGAATCCCGAACGCTTTGACGTCATAGCCACGGACAACATCTTCGGAGACATAATCACGGATCTGGGAGCCATGATCCAGGGCGGGATGGGAATTGCCGCGGGAGGGAACATCAACCCGGAAGGCGTTTCCATGTTCGAGCCCATAGGAGGGTCCGCGCCCAAGTACACGGGAAAAAACCAGATCAATCCGCTGGCGTGCATCGTGGCAGGAGCGCTGATGCTGGAAATTTTGGGATTGGATGCGGCTGCGCGCGCGGTGGAAGACGCGGTGGTCCAGGTGGTCTCACGGGACATCAAGAGCCTTGACGCGGGCCGAATGGGTCGTACGACCCAAGAAGTCGGTGACCTTGTGGCAGGCTACCTCACCTAGACCTGGGCTGTGGCTTCCTTGACACTTGCACAGGCGGAGGTTACAACCATCAATATAGGAGTTGCGTCTCGGTCGGCTCATCGGAAAAAGCCGCAGCAATAGCAACAATTCCGAGGAAGTACGTGACACACGATATTCATTCCCATGCCAGAAAATGAGAATTCCTTTCTGAAGATACTGCCGCTGGGGGGGCTGGGTGAGATCGGCATGAATATGATGGCCGTGTCCTGGGGTAAGGACGCGCTCATCATAGATGCAGGACTTATGTTTCCCGATCAATCGATGCCCGGAGTGGATCTTGTCATACCCGACGTAGAGCTCCTCATGCGGCAGGGGTGGAATGTTCTGGGAATCATTCTCACCCACGGTCACGAAGACCATATCGGGGCCCTCCCGTACGTCCTTCCGCGAATTTCCACGCCGATTTACGCCACTTCTTTCACTATGGGCCTTGTGGAGCACAAACTTGACGAATTCGGGCTCCTGGGGACTACCGAAAGGCACGAGGTTTCCCCCGGAGATTCGATACGATTTGGGCATTTCGAGGTCGACTTTATTTCCATGTGCCACTCGATTGCCGACAGCGTGGGGTTAGCTGTGCGAACTCCCGCCGGGCTTCTCTTGCATTCAGGGGATTTCAAGATAGATCCCAGTCCCATCGATGGGAAGCTCTGCGATCTGGCGAAGATCGCGGCCTACGGAAAAGAAGGAGTCCTGGCGCTCCTCTCGGACAGCACCAACGTTGAAAACGAAGGCCGTACAGGTTCGGAGAGCGCGGTCCGCCCCGTTCTCGAAAGCCTTTTCAGAGAAGCCACAGGACGGGTTTTGGTCGCAACCTTCTCCTCCAACACCCACCGGCTCCAACAGGTATTGGATATTTCGCACGCGTATGGACGCAAAGTGGTCCTGGTGGGACGGTCTATGGAAGTAACGACAAGGATCGCGCAGGAAAGGCGCTGCCTGCATCTTCCATCGGACATATTCATTGATGTGAAAGATATCAACGGCTTGCCGGATAAGCGTGTGACCATACTCTCAACCGGTTCGCAGGGAGAGCCCCTATCTACGTTGGCTCTCATGGCTGCCGATCGGCACAAGTACTTGCAGGTAAAGAAAGGCGATCTGCTCGTGCTTTCATCCCGGTTCATCCCCGGGAACGAAAAAGCCATCACGCAGATCATTAATCAGTTTTTCCAGCGTGGCGCCCGAGTGGAATACGAGAAGATCCGTCCGGTGCACGTTTCCGGCCACGCAGGACGCGAAGAGCTCCGAACGGTGCTCCGGCTGGCTCGTCCTCGCTATTTTATTCCAGTGCATGGAGAGTACCGCCACCTAGTGCATCACGGCCGCCTTGCCACTGAAGAAGGCGTTTCAGAAGACCGGATCGTCATCGCTCAAGACGGCGACCTGATCGAGTTGTCGCAGGATGGATTTCGCATCACACACCAGGAAGAGATGAAACGCGTCTTTGTGGACGGCAAAGGCGTTGGAGACATTGGAAACGAAGTTCTGAGGGATCGTCGGCTCCTCGCCGAGGTGGGACTTGTCACGGTTGTTGTGGTGATCAGAGGAGATACCGGAGAGATTCTCTCCGGTCCGCAGATCTATACGCGCGGGGTCACGTACCAGGACCTGGAAGACGAACTGCTGCATGGAACAACCGCCGCGGTTCAGCAAAAGCTCGCGGAACTCCCGCTGCGGCCTGGCGAGGAATGGGCTGAGTATCAGGAAGAGATACGGCTGGCGGTAAGAAGGCATATCAAACGGGTTCTGGGCCGCAAACCGTTAGTCCAGACCATCGTGGTGAAGACATGATCACTCTCTAGGCGCAGCCCGCCGCGCGGCGATGGCTTTTCCGTTATAGCAAGTGTCAGAAATAATGTCCGATTGCCGCTTGGGCTTTGGTAGGTGTCGGCCTCCGGAGGCCGTCTCAAAACCCTAGGATTCACGGAATTCCAGGTAGGGGCGCTTCGAGAAGCGCCCTAAAATCGGGCGGTTCACGAACCGCCCCTACCGGTTTCCTTCAAGCGCGGGCTGTCCAAGAAGCCATGAGTTTTGACAACCGGGATAAGCGGAAGCGGCCTGCAATCATTTTTCCTGCCGTGAGTTCTCTTTTGAGTTGAACTAGGTGCTTTCATGGAGTATGGTGGCCCTGGTCGATGGAGACCGAGGGAAGGCAAGTATCGCGCTGGCATTCGGGCACGACGGCCCGGAGGGAGCGAATCTTTTTCCTGCCGGGACGCGCTGAGCCGGGATTTTGCTTGACAACGGCGCAAAATGCGTGGTACGTTGACCTGAATCGTGGATGACGCCGCATTCTTTTGGAGTATGCTTCATTTAAGGAGGGTTTAGGATGAAGAAGTCGTTGATCACTGTAGTGGCACTGGTAGCCTGCATGGCATTCGCAGGTACGGTCTTCGCTGACTGGGGTTGCTTCCAGCCGGCCTATCCGACCTTCAAGATGCCTCCGTGCAAAGACGAAGTGCTCTGCAAGGGCAAGACCGCTGGTAAGACCAAGCTTTGCGGCCCCTGCGCTCCCACCATTTCCTGGAAGGGCAGCTGGGTGACCTATAGCCTGTGCCCCGGCAGCAAGATGCTGGCGCCCAAGGCGGCGAAGAAGGCTGTCAAGAAGGCCGCGCCGAAAAAGAAATAACGACGGAACTATTGATCACCAGGGATTCGGGCTCGCACCCTCCATGCTGAGGGGTGAGCCTGGAACCTATGAGATAGCGTCCGAATTCGAGCTGGAAAAAGCCCCTCCAGACGGTGAGGGGCTTTTTTGGTTCTCGCCTCTGTGGCCTGGCGGGTGCCCCCGTGAAGATCGAGATAAGAAACAGGCACACCAGAGAAGTAATCCTCAGCGGTGACGCGGCATCGGTCAAGGAACTCCTCGCGCGTCATTGGAAGGCGGGCCTGGATATAGGCGCTGCAAACATGGCAGGCGTTAACCTGGTGGGGCTTAACTTGGCCGAGTCGCACCTGGCGGGCGCGAACCTGGCCGGGGCCAATCTCACGAGCGCAGACCTCTCATCAGCCCGTATGAAAGGGTGCAACCTTACGAGAAGCAATTTGACGAGCGCTCAGCTGGCCGGCGCGGACTTGACAGGAGCGAACCTGACGGGCGCGGACCTCACCATGGCCAAACTGGTGGGTACCACATTGTCGAGCGCGGACCTTTATTGGGCGTGCCTCGTTGGAGCAGACCTCACCGGCGCCACACTCTCCGAGGCCAATCTGGCCAAGAGCAATCTCACTATGGCGACACTCGAACGCGCGGATCTTTTCTGGGCCGACCTCAGTACCGCGAATCTTACATTGGCCAACCTGGCCCATGCCGCGCTTACCGTTGCTTCTATGACAAAGGCGTTGCTGACCAGGGCTAATATGAAAGGCGCGACGCTCGCGGGCGCGGATCTGACCGCCGCTGATTTGTCAGAGGCCGACCTGACGGGCGCAGACCTTTCCGATGCAATCCTCGAAGGCACCAACCTGCAAGGAACCATTCTAACGGACGCTAACCTGGCTCGAGTGAAGAGATGAGCTCACGACTCTTATCGGGCTTTGTCAGTGCTGGACTGCCTATTCTTTGAACTTAATTCCCGGAGGCAGCCACGGAGCTGCAGTAGTCCGGTCCTGTTAGCGCTATCCCCGAAAGTTCTGTCGAAATTGTATCGCCCTCTCAGACGAGGCAGCAGCAGCCTTATCAGTTATCTGAGCGTTACTTTCAGCCGAATTTATGGCCGTTCCGGAATTCCCTGAAGGGGAATACGGTGAGTAGTCCCCCTTTACCTGAAAATGCTCCACTCTCATTAAACGAGGCAGCTCTTGCTTGGTGCCACGGATGTGCGCAGCTCATCCGTGCACAGACGAGTCCCGCGATGCGCGGGCCATCCCGCGTCTCGCGGGATGGCACCAGACTCAAGGGGAGCATTTTCAGGGTTCGTTGTGACCGATAGATCATGGCAGTTCGGGGGAAAGATGAGAGCCAGATCTCGTTTCGCGATTATTTTTGGGAACTGCTAAGCTTTACCAGCCCGCTAATCGAACTGCACCCACAGCGATCATAAGTAATCCGCCGACAAAGAAGGCAAGCAGTCCGATCTGGGGGATTTGTGTTTCCAGGAGCGCGTCCGAGGGGTTGGCAGGGTTAACGTAAACAATGATGTCCGCGCCCTCGGGGTAGCGAGCAGCCCTCTTCCTGGCCAGACTCCGGAACGATGTTTCGGAAATGCCCGGGGATACTGACGACGATTCGTACTCGATCCCGTCAATAACGTAGCGATAGGCAATGTCGGGCTGGTAACCTTCCCCGCTCCACATGATCGATGACCGGACAACTCGCCCTGGGACTGGGACCCAGTGTTCTCGTGGGTTGGAGCCAAAGCTTCTGGCCAACGTGACCAGAACCGTTGCGGAGCCCACGATTATAGCGAGTATGGCGAAGGCTGTGTCGACCATTCTGTCCCGCGCCTAGCTACCATTCATATTGATTGCCTACCCGCGCAGCCCAATCATTCGGCCAAGCGATGGATGAGAAACTCCGAAAGCGCTGCGATCCCGTGGGTCGGCATGTAATTGCTGGCCGACACATCGAACAGGATCTTGCTGTACGGAGGGAATTCCTCGTCACCCCTCCAATGAACGAGGGCAACGGGCAGGCGCGGGAAGAAATGGAACAGATAGCTTTCGTCCCCCAGGTCCACAGGCTTCCCCGACCACCCTAAAACCCTCGAAATGCGCTCCTCATACCCAAACCCAAAGAATCGGTCCATGACGTCCCGGATCGAGCGCGAGAAATGCGCGCCGAGGATCGCGCCGTGCTGGAGCGACCGAATGTCGATCCACGTGCCCATGACGCGAACGGCGGTCCCCTCGTTCTGGGCAGCGGCTACTATATGCCGCAGCACGAGCACCTTGAGCGGAAGGTTGTCCAAATTCGGATGTTCGGCCCTTATTCCGTACGGCAGGAGCCGAAGAACAAACCAGCTGTAGAGGAAGGGAATGACGACGCGCGGAACGCCGTCTCCACGATACTTGGAGCCCGTTGTCTCCTGGATCGTGAGGGGATCGATTCTTTTCACCTGAAGTATGAGATCGTCGTACGCTTCTTCCAAGCGCTCCACGTTCTTGCCGGTCCGAGCCCGTTCAAGCCACATAGTGTATTCATCCGGCCCAATTGACATGATCCTGCTCACTGCTGGTTTTTGAGCATAGCCGTGATGAACGCAATGTCAAGCTTGTACCGGTCTGCCGTGACCCATCGGCTGGGGGGCGAAAGAGGTACCCAGAACGACAAAGACCCCGTCCGAAAGGATGAGGTCTTTGCGTATTCCAAGCTCCGCGCTGTCTGCGAAGAGTTAGAATGGCAGTGCAAAATCTAGGGAAACCTTGCCGCCCACTATCCAGATGTTCCGAGTCACCGTGAAATCGTAATCTCTCGTTACCAGCCCGAATCCCGGAGCATTGATGTTAACGTCCAGTGTGGGGTGCGACCGTGCACTTATCGAACTCACCTTGGCGAATGCGCCCAAACTCCCGGGGCCGAAGACCCTGCGCGAATACTCAGCCCATGCCTCGATAAAGTGGCCGCCTTCCAACGGCCCGCGCAGCTCTGCGCTTATGGGGATACCAACCTGGGAGAGTCCTTCCCGGTAGTTCATATCGCCCAGCGCGGTGAACATCCCCACCAAACCCACGGTCAGAGCTGTTTCTCCGTACGCCCAGTTCGCCATACCGCCAATAAAGGGCACATACCCGTTGATGGTGAGGTCAGCCCTGTCGTTCGTGGTGCCTAGCGCGCCGGTGGCGGCTGTCGGGCCCGTGTACGCAACCTGGAATGAGTCCCAACGGAAGCCGGCCAGAAACGCAAAAGTCTCGCCGCAGGGATAAGCCCAAACCGCTTGGGCAGTGAACCAGTTGGTGTTCTGCGACCAGTCCCTCTGGATCGCAGCACCTGCCGCAGCCTGGTTATACTGCTCATAGGCTGTGGTTAGGCTTGGGGCCATGTACGAACCACTCAGGATGAGTGCTCCCGCGGGGCCGAAACGCAGCGGAAGAGCGAGCTCCAGCCATAGCCCCTCGTTCCTCCACTTCATGCTTATCCTGTCAAGGTTCGCAGCAGGGGCGTTGGTAGCATCCAACGCAAAGCGGGTGTCGCCGATATTACCTACGTAGCCGATATAACCCGTCGGCGCGCCCAGGATAGAGGCCTTGGGGTCCATCCCACAACCAGCGCCACCCAAACTTGGGAAGAGCCCGGGCAATCCAGGAAGGACCTGTGCGCCGGCCAAGAGCGGGGCCGCGACAAGTGCGAATACTGCAGCCAGTAGAACTACAACATTCCTCATACCTTAACCCTCCTACACAGAAAAGACATGCCCCTCCTGATCGTCCAGAAGGCGGCGAGTTAAACATTAGTACACACTAATTCGGATGTTAAAGTTGTATAGAAAAAAAATCCTTTTGTCAAGCGGTAAATCGAAAACAGCTGCTCTGGCAGACCGTCTTTATTGAGTCCAGACGTTAGACGTGGAACACAGAAGACACACGCGACAATGATGACAATACTGTGTACTTACACACTTTTCATTATTTCATTCAAGGGTGGGGGTAGCCGCGCCGCACACGCGGTCCAAAGCATACGGCATTCAAGAGGCCCACTGAGCTCAGTGGCTCGTGCTCCCCAGAGAGTCGGTACAGTGGGCGCCTCCCATTTCTCTTTAGAAAGCTGATTCAGTGGAGAAGGTGTTCATGAACACGGGAGAATCAGGATTACTCTGTCTGCTCGCGAGACCCTTGGGTCATACGTTGGCCACGCGTTCGGCGTGATGGTCACTTCACTGCCGACCACAACTGATCGCGGCCGTTCTTGCCTCCGCTCCTAGTGACCATGTACCCGTCTCGTATGCCGTACACGTAGTACTCTACAGAGGCGCCGCTGGGGAATTTAATGAAGATGCCGCGGCTCTGATTCTGAAACACCCAGAGGCCATCGGATCCGGTAGGATGCTCTTCATTGAAGATGCGGCAGGTTCCATCCTTCCTCAACGTCATCAGCGTGCGGTGGGTTCCGTTAGCCGATGAACGCGCGCCTTCTGCAAGCGGATTTTCGTCCGGGAGAGCCTCCCACGTCCCGATAAGGAGCTGCCAGGCAATCTCAGGCTGATAGATCTGTTCCGGCGTGATGCCGACATCGGACAGACAGAACTGAGGGAGAGCTACAAGTAAGAGGGCTACAAGGCACAAAGGTTTTGCGGCGGTCATCTCGCTAGATATCCGATTGGCGCGGCTTGCGTAGAGGGATTGGAGGTCATTTTTCCGTTTTGTGAGTTACAAGTCAAGGGTGCCGGCGTCCTACGCTCGTGAACAGAAACAACGTCAATTATGTCAATAGCATAATAATCGTCATTTATTGCTAATATGGCAAGTCAAATATAACACCTGAAGATCAAATATTTTACTTGACAGCTATAGGGCACCATGTTACCTCCCGCTGCCAGGACAGCATCGGAAACGGGCCTCAAGCGCTTATTGAGGCAGTACAGCACTGTTGTCCCTAGATTCGCCTTGATCAAAGGAGGATATGATGTTGAAAAAAGGTCTTTGTCTTCTTATAGGACTGGTGCTGCTAGCCTCGGCCTCCATCGCGCTGGCCGGCGGGCCACCCCCTCAAGCTCCTCAGCCTTATGCAAAGCCCTGTGGACCGGCCCCCGTATACGGGCAGGATCCCTGCGCGTACTGGGGCGACGCGCCATTCCCCGGAATTTGTGGTGGCGTGGTCGGCCTGCCTTTCCTGGTGGTCGGCAGCCTGCTCGGTGGGAACCCTGTTGGTGCCTGCGGACCTCCGCCCACTCCTGCGAACTACTGCGCGCCCCCGCCGCAATATCCGGCAGCTAGACCTCAATATTATCCTGCGCCGCCGCCGAGACCGTACTACTATGGCCCCGGCTATTCATCAATGGGCCTCTTTGACACCATCCCGGGCATGGAGATAGCTTCAGGCATTATCGGGAGCGTTACCGGATCGACAGGCCTCATCTACTGAGGCATCAACCTCATCTTCGCACTCATACGGGCGGACCTGCGGGTTTTCCGCGGGTCCGTCCAAACGGAATATAAGGTGTGCAGCACTCCTCCGTTAATCCATCGGGGACTTGGTCCCCGACATTTTTTTCTGGGGCTCGTTCCCGCTCCTGCTCTCGCGGACTTTCCCCCGTGGCTTTTCAGACCTTGAACCATTCACGCGCCGGTATAGAATGGACCGTACCTTGTTGCTCGGTTTTCGACGGAGCACCCGGCGGCCTCATGAAGACCAACATCATCAAAGGCACCGACGAACGCTTGCAGATCATTGAGGGAGTGCTCGACCGCCTCGTGTTCACCTCGCCCGACACGGATTTCATCGTGGCGCGGCTTTCGGTTCGGGGACGTCGAGATCCTGTGACGATCGTTGGGACTCTGCCCAGTCCTCACCCTGGCGAGACTCTCGTGCTGCACGGGAACTGGGAGTTCGACCGGCGTTTTGGCGAGCAGTTTCGCTTTGAAAAGGCCGAGACTAGAGAGCCTTCCACGGTTAAAGGTATCGAGAAGTATCTCGCGTCCAGCTTTGTCAAAGGCATCGGGCCGGAAATGGCCCGACGAATCACCGCGAAATTCGGGGTGAAGACCCTCGACATAATCGAGCACAACCCCGGGAAGCTCCGGGAAGTTCCCGGCATCGGCAAGGAGCGTGCACAGCGCATTTCTCAAGCCTTTGCAGACCAAAAGCACATCCGCAACGTGATGTTGTTCCTTCAGACCCACGGCGTCTCCCCGACCTACGCGGTCAAAATCTTCAAAAAGTACGGCCAGGCATCCATAGACGTGGTTTCCCGCAATCCGTACCGTCTGGCAACGGAAATCAGAGGCGTGGGATTTCGATCGGCAGACAAGATCGCGGGAAGCCTGGGCATAGACATGAGATCGCCTCTGCGGGCGGAAGCGGGAATCCTCTACGCGTTGGACACGCTCCAGGCCGAGGGACACGTTTACTACCCTCGGACAGAGCTGGTGGGAAAGGCTCGAGAGCTGCTCGGCATTGACGCGCACACCCTGGAGCGAGCGCTCCATGAGCTTCAGACACGAAGAGAAGTAGTGATCGAAGAAGATCGCGTCTACCTGACCATGATGGCTGCTATGGAGAACTCGGTCGCATCCAAGCTCGTTCACCTCATGGCTTCACCTCGGTTTTTGCCTTCGATCCGAAAGGACGCGGCCCTGGCCTGGATTGAGAATCGGAGTGGGATTCGTCTCTCGCCTGCACAGCGCGACGCGGTCGTTGCCGCGTTGGATCACAAGGTGCTCATTATTACCGGCGGACCGGGGACCGGTAAGACCACGCTCCTCAAAGCCCTGATTCAGATACTGGAAGCCAAGAAACTTCGTGTGCTGCTCGCCGCGCCTACAGGTCGAGCTGCGAAGCGCCTCTCGGAAGCCACTGGCCGCGAAGCGAAAACAGTGCACCGTCTGCTCGAGTTTTCTCCAACCGAAGGTGGCTTCCTGCGGGGGCCGGCCCGATCCTTGGACGCGGAATTTATCATCGTGGACGAAGTCTCCATGGTGGACATCTCGCTGATGCACCACCTGCTGTCTGCTGTAAATCCGCAGAGCACCCTGCTCCTGGTAGGCGATGCGGATCAACTTCCTTCAGTGGGCCCCGGAGACGTCCTTGGAGACCTGGTGAAATCAGGCAAAGTGCCTGTTGTTCGCCTCCATCAGGTCTTTAGGCAGGCACGCAGCAGTCTCATCGTTACCAACGCCCATCTGGTGAATGAGGGAGAACTACCGGTGAGCGCCCAGGAAGGGGCAGAGCTGTCGGACTTTTACCTCATCGAGAAAACCGATCCGGAGGAATCGCTGCGGCTGATCAAGGAAATGGTCACGCGCCGCATTCCCGACCGCTTCGACCTCAATCCAGTGGAGGACATTCAGGTGCTCAGCCCTATGCACAAGGGATTGCTGGGCACAGAGAATTTGAACCGAGAACTGAGAGATCTCCTTAATGCCCAGGGTGCTGCTATTAGAGGAGATCGATTCCGCGTCGGTGACCGTGTCATGCAGACCAGGAATAACTACGACAAAGAAGTCTTTAACGGCGATGTGGGCCGGATAGTCTCGTACGATCCGGAATGGCTGGAAGCTGTGGTGGAATTTGACTCGCGGCAGGTGCGTTACCACGTTACTGAAATGGACGAATTGATCCTGGCGTACGCGGTTACGATTCACAAAGCTCAGGGAAGCGAATATCCTGCTGTGGTCCTGCCGCTGTCGACTCAGCACTACATACTGCTCCGCAGGAACCTGCTGTACACGGCAATGACCCGCGGCAAGAAGCTGGTGATCGTGGTAGGTGAACCGAGAGCGCTTCAGATGGCGGTGGAAAACAGAGTATCTGAGCCCAGGTACACTCACCTGGCAAAGAAGATAGGCTCCGATAGCCTTTGAACAACGATCTTGCGATTGGGCGCCCCTGCGCCCTCGCGAACGAACCGAGGAGAGGAACACCATGGCACACAACGGCCACATCGCTGTGTACGCGGCGGGGGCCAAAGATCCCTTTGTCGTCATTTACCTCCACGACAACGCGCACACCGATACTTTGTTGCCCATCCTGAAAACATTTCTGGACTCGTTCGGTCAGCAGAGGGGTTCGCTGGAAGATGTCGAGTCCCTCGCCGCGTGGCTAATCCACGAACTAATTGACAGGACGAGCCCTCGGAAATTCTCGGATGTGGCGATTTGTCGTTTTGCACATCCCGCGGTGGATTTCCATTATGCGATCAAACTCGATGAACGAGGCGGATGCACGCTCGAGTATAGAGAAAGCCGCTCCCTTGAGATTAAACCTTCGCTCTAACCAAGGAATAGCGCCATGAAAGTGATTCTCTTTGCCTCAGCGCTCTTACTGGGTCTCTCGTCGATCCTTTTCGCAGAGCAGATTATCCGGGATCAATACGGTCGAATCATCGAAAGAAGAGACACGGTGGGGGGCGTCACCAGGATCTACACGCCGGATAAACAGTTGCGAGGCACAGCTGTGCGCCGCGGTCAGCACGCGATCATCCGGGATAAGGATGGTGTTTTCTCGAGGATTGAGCAGGCTCGATAAATAAAAGACGCGGGGCGTCCATGAGACTCACTCCTCCAACGGAAAACGTTTCCCGACACCGCACGCAAAAATGTATCTGGTCGATCGTGGAACCTCCGCGAATTTGGCGTGTCTGTAAAAAGCAACCTACCTACCGCGAAGGGTTCACAATTTAGGGTGATCCCTTCGTCTATCCTCACAATCAGGAAACCATCGATTGCGGAGAATGAACGCAAGTCAACGCGTGCAAAGCTTCACCCGAATTCGGTTTGAAGTGGTAAGTATGGTGGCATGGATATTGCTGCCTTCATTACACAACAACAACCGCTGTCCTGGAGCCCGCGCGTGTAGACACATCGACGTTTGGCTGCACTGAGCCTATTATGGGCAGTGGATCCACATCGAGACGCACGCTTCTCGCCCTGTGAAGGTGAGCCGTGACACAGGATCTCTTCTACCTAGCTGTCGGAACAACACTGTGCTTTGCCTTTGTGCACGGATTTCACGATGGTGGCAACGTAATTGCCACGATCATCTGTTCCCGGACCATGAGACCGGGCAGGGCTCTCCTTCTGGCGGCTGTGGCTGAATTCATTGGCCCGCTGGTGCTCGGAACTGCAGTTGCGCGCACCATGGCAGGGTCTATCCTGAAGCCCGACATTATGGCGAATCTCAGGCCCGAGCAGGTCTATCTGATCGCTATAAGCGGCGTGGGCGGGGCGGTTTTCTGGAAGCTTCCCACATGGTACATGGGATTACCGTCGAGCGGTTCCCACGCGATCATCGGAGGTCTGGTGGGCGCGGGCCTGGTGTGCATGGGTACCCAAGGGATCGTTCTCGAAAGCATTATTCGAGGAGTTGTCCTTCCGTTGCTCTTGTCGCCTCTGCTGGGCTTGCTTATCGGTATGTTCGTCTTCTCGTTGATACGAGCCCTCTTCGGGAGGCTTCATCGAGGTGTGGGCCACATGTTCTCGGCTCTCCAGAAGCCCATCATGTTGTTCCTTGCCGCGAGTCACGGGTCCAATGACGCCCAGAAATCCATGGGAGTGCTCGCTCTGGTTTTGGCCGCGGGAACTGCGGGGTTGAGCCGCGGGGAGCTGGATCTGCCCGATTGGGTCGTATGGGGATGCGCGGCGGCTATGGCCATAGGGCTCGCTGCCGGTAGTTGGCGAATCGTGAAAACCGTTGGGGTGGGGATTTGCCGCATGGAGCCGGTCCATTCCTTTGCGAGCCAGCTCACGGCCATGTCCGTGATCATGGCCGCGTCACTCACAGGTGGTCCGGTGAGCACCGCGCAGGTGGTGGCGTCGTCAGTGATGGGTGTGGGAGCTTCACGGCGGTTGAGCGGTGTCCGTTGGTCCGCTGCGGCCAATATTGCCTATGCATGGCTCTTGACCGCTCCGGTGTCCGCGGGCCTGGGTGCAGGGGGCTATTGGTGCCTGAGCTGGACTATTCGGCTCTTTCAGTGAGGTCTGGCAATGTCATTCTGGAAGATTTTCGCGCCAAAACGAAGAGTAGACTTCTTTGAGCTGCTTCGCGAGCAGGCTGAAGCCACCTTGCGAGGATGCCGGGAACTAACGGTCTATCTAGACGGTCAAGAAGATCCCGAAGTCATCAACCGTATTGAACAAGAGGCAGACGACATCCGGCGCATCCTGATCGACGAGCTCAATCAGACCTTCATAACGCCCATCGACCGCGAGGACATCTTCGCTCTCTCCCGCGCGATCGACGACGTGTGCGACCATGCGCGCAACACGGTCAAGGAAATGGAAGCATTCGGCGTGGAGAGCGACGAATACCTCATCCGGATGGCGGAACTCCTTCAAAAAGGCGCGGAGCACCTGGTTTCTGCCATGCGACATCTCAAGAAGAATCCTAACGTTGCAGTGGAATACGCGGTCAGGGCCAAACGAATTGAAAACGAAATGAACGACATCTTCATAAATGCACTGGCACAGCTCTTCTCAGCCGGCGACGTCAAATCGATGCTCAAATATAGGGAGATCTACCGTCACTTCAACCGAAGCGCGGACCGCGTCGACGACGCAGCCAACATCATCAGCAACATCGTCGTGAAGATGTTCTAGAAGCAGGCAAGAAGGCGATGAACGTCCCGACGTATTCCTGTGAAAGACGTCGGCCTGAGGTCCCCTGGTCGGGTCTACGTATGGGGAGGTTTGGAGGGGAGATGAGTCTCCCCTCCAAATCATTGCGCAACGATGCGCTCTTGCTACCAATCTCCGAGGCGAAGCCCCGGAGCGGTCGCCGAAGCCGGGAACTTTCATGATTCATTGTACGTTTCTTGCTACTGGAGTTGGTGTTGAAGCCCCGCTCACTTCATGAACATGCCGGGCAGCCAGAGCGATATCTCGGGGAAGAACAAGAGAATAACCAGGCACAGGGACATGCCGATTATATATGGATATATCCCGCTATAAACAGTTGAGACCGGTACCCTCGCGACTCCTGAAACCACGAACGCGTTGATGGCCATTGGGGGCAGGATCACGCCGATCATGGTTACCACACTCACGATCACGCCGAACCAGACCGGATCGTAGCCAAGCTTTAATACAACCGGCAGAAAGATAGGGGTGGCCACGATGAGGAATGCCAGGTCCTCGATAAATGAGCCTCCGATAAGGTACACCGCAATGATGATGAACATGATCACCATGCGGTGAACTTCCAAGCTTTCCAGCCAAGTCGCCACGAGATATGGAGTGCGGGTTACGGCGAAGAAATGGCTCAATATAGTCGCGCCCGCAATGAGCATGATAACCATGCATGCAATCCGGAGCGTTTCCATGATCGCCTGCACGAAGCGTTTCATGTTCATGTCTCTCTTGGCCAGAGTGAGCAAGAGAACAGCGAAGGTACCAACGCTCCCGGCTTCTGTAGGTGTGAAGAAGCCTTGCATGAGACCGCCCACGACTAGGATAAAGATGATAATCACACCGAGGACCGGCGGCAGAGACGCAAAACGCTCCCGCCAGGTGGACCGATCACCCTTGGGGCCAAGTTCCGGATTGACCTTGCACCAGCCGTAGAGCGTGATGGCGAATGATGCGGCTATCATCAACCCCGGAACGATTCCCGCGAGGAAAAGCCTCCCAATGCTCGTTTCCGTGAGAATGCCGTAGATGATGAGCACCACGCTCGGCGGGATCAGGATTCCCAGTGTTCCGACCGTTGCCACGGTTCCGCACGAGAGCCGCTTGTCATAGTTGTATCGGTCCATCTCCGGGACCGCGATGGTTGCAAAGGTCGCGGCAGTGGCCGGCGAAGAGCCGCATATGGCTTTGAAGGCGGTGGCAGCGGCCACAGTTCCGATTGCGAGACCACCAGGGACATGTCCGAGGAACTTGTATGCAGAATCGTACAGACCGCGGGCCACGCCTCCGCTCGCCCCAACTTGTCCCATGAGGACAAACATGGGAATAACCGTGAATCCGTACGAAGAGAGCACGCTGTATATGTCCTTTGCTACCAGATTGAGGGCTGCGTCAACGTTCACGATAGCTGCGAACCCAATAAAACCGGCAAGGGCCATGGCAAAACCGATTTCCAGCCCCAGAGCAAAAAGACCGAATAGGAGCAGAATTACAAGTAATCCGATAGTCCCGAAAGTCATTCTTGCGCTCCCTTGTGCTCAAATATGTCCCAGAGAAGCACTATGCATTCGACCAAACAGCAGGCTGCCAGACACCACGCTATGGGGTAGACCGGCAATTGAAGAGTGAGTGTAACTTCGCCGACTTTTTTGTAGTCATTTCCCAGAGACCACAGGTTGCTCGCCATAATCCAGAAAATGGCTATGGCAAGTAGCCTCGTCAGTACGTATAAGACCATCTGTCCGGCCTTGGGGAGCCGCGAAGTGACAAAATCCATCAGCACGTGCCCCCGAACGCGTGTTGTCTGCGGGATGGCAAACGCGATCGTTATGGCGCCAAGCAAGCCGACCAGTTCATACGTTCCCAGGATCGGCCTCTTGAACGTCCTCAATATCACGTCCGCGACGGTGAGAAACATGCTTCCCGCAAGCGCGCAGCCGGCAATCACGTACATGAAACGAGACACGGCAGCCAATATAGAAGAGATAGTTTTCACGCTTTTTCAGGAGAGTCGGCATCCCGCCTCGCGGGAGGAAGATGCCGACTCGGAATGCAAATCAGGTTAAGGATTTTTCTTCAGCCATTCCTGGCAGAACTTCAAAGCCTCTTCTCCGGGCAGGTTCTTCTCTTTCATGGCTTTCACGTAGTCGGTCAGAACCGGCTCCGCAGCTTTCGCCCATCGCGCATTCTCTTCCGCGCTCAGCGGTATAATCTTGTTGCCCTTGGCAAGGGTATGTTCCGTCCCTTCCTTGTCAAACTCGTCCCAGGCCTTAGCCGTTTTCTCTATCCACTCCTGATTGACTTTCTCTATCGTTGCCTGCACGTCTTTGGGCAACGAATCCCATTTCTTCTTGTTCATGGCCACAAAGAAGGCGATGGTATAAGCTGCTCCGAAATCTTGGGTTGTGTACTTGATTACTTCTGCGAACCTCCAGCCCTTGAGCACTTCAATGGGAGACATCACCCCTTCGACCACGCCTTTCTGGAGCCCATCATATGTCTCGGGCTGCGGCATAGCCACCGGTGTGCCGCCGAGAGCCTTCACCACCAGCGCGACCGTTCCAGTGCACCGGATCTTCATCCCCTTCAGATCTTCCAGCTTTTGTACCGGCTTTTTCGAGTGAAGGATCCCAGGCCCGTGCCCGTGGAGGTACATGATCTTCGTGTCATCAAACTCCTTGGGTTTGAACTTCTTGTAGTACTCGTTGACCAGATGAGTCACCTGATTTCCGCTCTTGTACCCCAGCGGAAGATCGATTACTTCGGTCAAAGGGAATCGGCCCTTCGTGTAGCTGCACACCGACATGCCGATGTCGGATATACCTTTGACCACCCCATCGTAACACTGATCGGCAGGAGTCAGGGTTCCCCCGGGGAACATCTTGATTTTCACCTGGCCGTTGGTCCGTTTTTCGATCTCCTGCGCCCATGCTTCAGCCAGTTTCGCGTGGCCGTGTGTAGCCGGGAAGAAGATCGAATAAGTCAGTTCTACCGGCGCGCAATTCGCCGGAGTAGGCAGGAGCACGGCCCACACGGCGACAGCGCACAAAACCAGAGTGGACAAGAGTCTTGCATACATGGTCAACCTCCTGGTCGTTATCTTCTGCCCGGCAGGGCCGGAGCAAGAATCAGGCACAGAGAAAAGAATCCTCTTACACCTGCGTCTGTACGTTCAATACATATACGGCGGCTGTTTAGGTTTCTCCAGCTCTTCCCAAGTCAGGCCGATCCGCTCTTTGAAGAAAGGACCTAGCCTCTGAAAGAGCTTCTCCCAGTGGCTCTTCCCTTCCGCGAGGCCCTCCAGGATCTCGGCCACCAGCTCCGGGAGTCTGGCCAATTCATCCTTGGGCAGGAACGAGACCGCACCCAGCTTCAGCGACTTGTTGACGCTCTCCACTGTTATGGAATGGGCCGTGAGCATGGCTGCGGGCAGGTCTCTTTCCTTGCACAGTTCCAGGAGAGCAAATCCGTTCACGCCCATAATGTCGAGGATAACTAAGTCGAACTTTCTCGTGAGTAAAAGTTGCCGCGCAGATTCATAATCGCCGGCTGTGGTGATGTGCGAATCAGGCAGCAGTTCGGTGATCACGTCAAGCACATCAGGCTCGTCATCCACTGCCAGGAATTCTCTTCCTTTTAGGATTTGGAGATCAGGCATGAGATCTTCTCTGGAAAAGGGGTGCGCTCAGGCAACCGAGGACCGGATGTGACACAGTCGCATTATTCACCACGGTGAACAAGCGATTTCTCTGCGCCATTTCCTACTTTGTGGAAAGTCAGCCGTGATCGTACCGAAATCAAACCTTTCTGTCAACCGTTTTCGACCCTGTCCGATGTGCAAATGGAACAGGGGGCTGAACTCAATACATGCACGGACCCCGCAGAGTCGTTATGACTTCCGAGAGGAATACCCCTGCCATCGACCGGTACCGCACACCTAGTTCTCCGGTGGCGTCACGCCACAAACCCGAACCAGTTCTTGCAGGCAAGGTCATAACAGTGCAGTAGCTTCTGACACTCACTGCATCCGACACCCTGTCTCTTCAACCGGAACGGCTATTCGCTCAGCGGGAAAGCGTTTGATCGAATCCAATCCCCTGAACGGCCTCCTGAGCTTGGTAAACTCGAAACTGGAAGACACCCTCCCGGCGACCCCCTGGAAAAGGGCTTGATGATCCTCGGGCCGTATCGTCAACCGGCCAACCGGAAGTTCCATAGTGAGCCCCTCCAACGATTTGACTACGGCGTCGGAGTTTATCGTTCCGGCCTTCCTGGCAGCCTCAGCATACGCTTTCACGCCGGCATACGCAAACTGGGCCTGGTAGGAAGGCGGGCTTCCGAACTTTTCTCTGTAAGCTTCTACGAACTTGTCGTTAACCCGAGTGGGATTGGCTTTGGACCAGTATGGGGTCACTACCCAGAAACCGGCAGGCGCTTGACTTCCAAGCGCCACCAATTCACTCTCTGATGCCACAGCGCATAAGACTGTGCGTTTCCCATCGAGAAATCCCACCTCCCCCGCCTCTCGCACGAAGTCGACGAGATTGCCTCCCCACAATGAGACCAGAACTCCTTCGGCCTTCGATGCTTCCAGAGTTTTGATGTGAGCCTTCCAGTCCACCGTGTCCATGGGTGCGAACACCACTTCTGACTTAGGCAAGAAGGTCATTTCGGGTTTGATCTCTTTCAAGTACTTTTGAAACAGATCCCAGGTCTCCCAGCCCAATGCGTAATTCGGACCGATGGTGGTCCACGTCTTTGCCGGCAGCTCGGCGGCAACGAGAGCAACCGTCTTCAAAGCCTGGTCATTGTTCCAGGTGATTCGAAACGTGTACCGGTTGCATTGTGGCCCCGTGACCACCGTGGTTTGCGCTGTGGTGATCAGCAGTGGGACTTGCAGGCTCTTGGCAGCGGCAGCCACGCGCGGGGCCACCGCGCTGGATATTACCCCTATTATTGCATTCACCTTATCCGTGTTGACAAGATCTTCAACTATTTTGATTGCCGAATCCGGGGTCCCTTCATCTTTGAAAACTCCTACCACCTCCCGACCCAGGATACCTCCTGATGCATTCACCTCAGCCACGGCGATTTCAGCCCCCTGTCTTCCTACAGTCCCATGAACCGCGCCTCGACCGGACATGAAGAACATGAATCCTATTTTTACGGGATCCGCAGGCAGAGCTTTCGATGAGAAAAGTACCAGTAGGCACAGGGAAACGATGATTGATCTTTTCATGACCCACCAACCTCCTCCTCGCAAGAGATTGTGGCGAGAACCCCCTATATAGGTGGGAGTGCACCACGGAAGACCTCAGTCGCAGTTGCCTACGCGCGAGATGCACCGGACGATCAGATCCTCCAGCCTCTCTCTGCTTATTTCCTTGTCTGTGACCGGTTGCCGAGGGACGCGCCCTTACGTTTCCTCTAAGTTGATTTTCAGCATCTGCACCGAAGCGAGGACCCGTTTGCTATTACGGTTCACCGCGGGAAAATCTTCTGAAGCTTCGCAAAGTTGTTGAGCTAGAGCAGCGAGGGTTTCAACGGTTTTGCGCATTTGTGCAAGCGAATACCGGCCTTCCATCTTCTACATGCTCCTCTTCCTCAAGTCTTTGAATCGCCTGGCCTTTACTTCGTAGCGCGGTAAGCTATTGGGTGGAAAGAATTCCAGGTTGTAACCAAGGTTGGTCTTGAGACGAAGCTGGGTCGCAAGTTGGCCCTTAAGTTCGTCAATTGCCGTGGCAACCGAATCTTCTATCAATTCAACTTTCAGTGTAATATTGTCGGCATCCCCGTGCTTGTCGACGATCACTTCATATTCATTGCCGAGACCTCGAATGGAACGAACCACATCCTCAATCGCGGACGGGGCTAAGAGCACCCCCTTGACCTTAGTTATGTCATCGGCTCGTCCGACTACTCCTCCCTTGAACAGTTTATAGGTGCGACCGCATTCACACCGGTCGTCACCGATCTCAACGATGTCCTTGGAATCGAACCGAATGCATGGCTGAGCAAACCTATCCAGGGCCGTGATAACGAGCTTACCCTTTTGCCCCGGTTCAGTTAACGGTTTCCCCGTTTCCACGTCTTCAACCTCGGCAAGAAACATTGCCTCGTTGACATGGAGAGCTGCCGGTTGGCTGGAACATTCGAAGCCCCAGGCTCCTATCTCGGTCGCGCCGGCATGGTCGTAAACTTTCGCGCCCCATGCTTCTTCGATACGTTTCTTGGTCGCGGGAATCAGTGCACCGGGCTCCCCAGCGCAAGTGATCTTACTAATCGGAAGTGCGGCAGGGTCCAGATGAAGTTGATTGCGTGCCGTGTCGGCCATCCCCAGAATATACGTTGGTGTGGCCATGAGCGCAGTGGCTTGCAATTCTTGGATTTTGAGCACGCGAGATTTTGTGTCCAGCACGCCTCCCGGGACCGTCTCACAGCCTATCTTCTCCGAGGCATAGTGGGCGGCCCAAAACGCTACAAACACATTGTACCCAAAGGGAAGAAACACGCGATCGGAAGGCCGATAACCCTGTGCCCACAACAAGGTGGCCCAACAGTCCGACCACCACTCCCAATCTTGCCAAGTGTCGGGTTGATAGACCGGCTGCCCCGTGGTTCCACTGGTCTGGCGAAAGACACAGACATCCTCCAGATCGACGCAGAGCGCATCACCGTACGGAAAGGGATGCTTTCGCTGAATCGGCTGCATCATGGACTTTTCAACCCTCGGCACCCTGCACACATCTGCCAGCGAGTTGATATCATCGGGGTGCACGCCTGCATCTTGGTAAAGCGTGCGATGAAACCGAGAGTTGTCATAGGCCCACGTGACAATTTGTTTGAACTTCTTGAGCTGTAACCTTTCTAGCCGGTCTCGCGTGAGTGTTTCCAGATACGGATTCCAGTACGGGACTTCCTTATTCATTTTCTCCTCACAGAGGTACTTGACCAGGACCTGAACGCCCGGACACAACGGAGGCGTTAATGGCCATTAGGAACAGAATGACCTGCCCCCCAGCAGCCGTATTAGCTCGAAGGTCTGCGCCTTCGCCTGTTAGGGGGCCGCAACAAGGCGTCGCTAATGATAAGAAACTCTCACACTCCTGTGCTTTGGGCGGAACCCGCGGCAGGCAAAGTTACTGCTCCCGCGGTAGCAAAGTGTCGGCCACCATGGGGTCTTTAATGTGCACACTCCGTGCCAGTATTATCGGGTGGAGACAAAGATGGGAAAAAGCTAATCCTGTTGGGATGTTAAGGGAAGCTGTCAATGACGGATTCGGGCCAGGATCAAGCCATTCTCCGGAGACGCTAGGGCGATATCGCCCAATAAATGGAGATTATTCGGTTAACAAGGCAATATCACCTGCTAATTCAGTTTGTGCGAAATCGCCCGATTACAGGCATCGTATGGGCGGTACCCGCTCAGCACATCTTCAGAACTTTCATCTGGCGCTGAAGTGCATATCGAGAAATACCCAAAATACGTGCTGCGGCACACTTGTTGCCGGCAGTCCGTTGCAACGCCAGCTCTATGAACCGGCGTCTGAGTTCCCCCAACACCGAAGTGATGGATGGAGAAGGCGGAAATTCCACAGTCCAGGGTGATTCACATTGATGAGGCTCTGCCGGTTCCAAGAAATCAAGCCTCAAATCCGGCCCCTCGGAAAGCATAACCGAGCGCTCCAAGACATTCTTCAGTTCCCGTACGTTTCCCGGCCAGGAGTACGTCATCAGTTTTTCCATATCTTCAGGACGAATGCTCAATCCCGCTGTAAGCCGAAGCTCTCGGGCCAGTTGGCCGACGATCTGTCGCGTCAGCACCGGTATATCTGCAAGCCTTTCACGTAAGGGCGGTACTCGGATCCCGTACACATTCAGACGAAAGAAAAGGTCTCGCCGAAACTCACCCCTGGAGACAGCTTGACTCAAATCTCTATTGGTGGCGGCCATAATCCGAACGTTGACCGTCACACTCTTTTCACCGCCAACGCGGGTGAATGAGAATGTGTCCAGGAAGGTGAGCAATTTGGCCTGTATCGGTAATGACAGCTCTCCGATTTCGTTCAATAGCAGAGTCCCACCCTCAGCCAACTCGACGAGTCCTCGTTTGCGCCTTATTGCGCCAGTGAAGGCCCCCGCTTCATGCCCGAACAGTTCGGATTCGGCCAAATCTTCGGTAATGGCAGCACAATTGATGGCATAGAACGGGCCGCCGCTGCGCTTCGAGTTATTGTGAATGTAGCGCGCCACGTAGTCTTTCCCGCTGCCACTTTCTCCTTCGATGAGCACTATGAGATCGGAATTAGCGGCAACGCTGGCTCTGGCCAGTGCGGCGCGCATGGCAGGGGAAAGATATTCCTCTGCCGTACCCTCATTGAGGGAAAAAATCCTGCTTCGGTCTGTTATGTTTCGTGATATCCCGCATATACCAATGATCTGTCCCCTGCTGTTTCGGATAGGTGAGCGTACGTCCAAAAACGTTGTGGGCAAGCCTTTCACTGGCCGGGTATGTTCTTCTTCAATCGTTTCCCCCGCCAGCACTCGTTGGTCCACCTGTCTGAGGTGCTGTCCCGCTTCGTGTCCGAAAAGCTCTTCATCGATCCGGCCGAAGATATCGCCTGCGGGCAGTTCCAGCAGGTTTGCCATATATGGATTCACCAGCGTATACTTTAGTGAACGATTCTTTATGAATATGCATTCCGTGGCCGCGTCGAAAATCGCTCTCATCCGCTCCTCGCTGAGGATTAGCGCTTCTTGGGCACGAGCCCTCTCAGCAATTTCAGCTTTGAGGCGAGCATTTGCTTCCGCCAGCGCGGCAGTGCGTTCCTGGACGCGTATTTGGAGTTCGTCGCGGGCCTCTTGCAGTGCCTTTCGGGCTAGCTTTTGTTCCGTAATGTCCCGCATGATCCCCTGATATCCGCTGATTCGGCCCTCGCTGTCCAAACGAGCATTGATGGTGTGGAGAGTATCAAGATCGCTCCCATCGATCCGCCGAAGCTTGAGTTCAAAGTTTGTTGCGACTCCGGACCGATCCACTTTTCGCCGCATTTGAGTGCGTTGGCTAGGTTTTGCATAAAAATCCTGAATTCTTCTGGCAAGGACCTCCTCTTTGGTTTTACAGCCGACCAAGCGAACGAAACCCTGATTCACAGCCAGGAAATTCCCCGTCTTTGTGGTTATCACTATTCCATCGTCGGAATTCTCGAAAACAGCTTCGTGGAGCGCACCCTTTGCTTGGAGCATCTCATTCTCGAGCCTAAGCTTTTGAATCTCTCCCTCAAGGATATCGGCGGCCTTTGTCCACTCTCGTTCACAATCTTTCACCACCCGGCGGATTTCAGCCACCATCTCAAGGACTCCCCCGGTTTTCTGCTGTACCGCTCTACGCGCTGCAAGCTGGTCCACTTTCTCACTGAGCCTTGTTAGCTGATCCTTGAACTTGAAATTTGGGTTCTCTACATTGGTCATGGAAATCATCCTGCGTGGGTCACCCGTGCGTTTGAAACTGGAGTTCCTCAAGATTCGAGACCTGTCGAGGAGATCGCAGTGGCCTGTCCCCGTATTGTGTACCACTCGTTAAATGAGAGGTATAGTACCTTGACTTCCTGAGCTAGGGCAAGAATCTCCCGGCAACGCTTCCAAAAGCTCCAGGTCCTGCAATCGCTTCTAGTAAGCGCCCTTTCCTCTGAGAACCACGCCGATGGTTTTGATGAGAATTTTCAGATCGAGAAGGAAGGAATAGTTTCTCACGTAGAAGAGATCGTACTGGGTGTTGAGGTGCATGGGGAGATCGCTTCTGCCTGACACTTGCCACCACCCCGTGATGCCCGGCGGGACCGCAAGTCGCGCCCACTGCCAGTATTCGTACTGTTCGGTAATAAAGGGTTGTTCCGGTCTGGGACCTACGAGAGACATCTCTCCTTTGAACACATTTATCAGTTGAGGCAATTCGTCCAGCGAAGTGCGGCGCAGGATCTTTCCTACCCTGGTGACCCTCGGATCTCCCTGAGACTTGAAGACCTCCCGTCCTTGCTCGTCTGTTCTCACGACCCGCACCTGGAGGCTCTCGGCCCCCACAACCATGGAACGAAATTTGAGCATCTCGAAGATCTTGCCGTTCTCGCCTACTCTCCTAGCTCTGTAGACGATAGGCCCGGGAGAATCAAGCTTGATAGCCAAAGCTATGATCGCGAAGAGCGGCCAGGTGAGCAGGAGCAGAAGGGAACTGGTAACTAGGTCGAACAGCCTCTTTGCAACTCGTCGGAACCCCTCTATCGCGGGTTCTCTGATGCCGATAACCATGAGGTCGCCGAACGTTTCTATCTCGGATTGGAGCAGGGTCAGCTTGAAGAGATCGGGAACCACGTAGATGCGAACAGGGAGACCGTACAAGTCCATGATCAATCGCTCCGCTTCCGCGGACCGACTCTCCGGCAGCGCTATCATGACCAGCTCTACCCGGTGTTCCTTAACCAGTCGGGGCACATCCGCAAGAGCACCAATCACCGGCGCGGGCAACGCCTGATCCGCGGGTGGCTTGTCCTCGGCAAAACCTATCACCGAGTACACGGAACTGTGATGCGTGTTGATCGTCTGTGCCGCGTGGAGGCCGTTGTCGGTAATGCCGACAATCAGCACAGGCGTTCGATCGATGCCCCATGATTTCTTGGCCAGATAGACCGTGAGCCCATATCGGAGGAGGAGGAGCACAAAATAGTTGGTAATGCTGAAGTAGATGACCAACATGCGGGAAAGGTCTCTGAACGTGAAGTAGAGGAAGCCCGCAAAGATAAAGACCGCCAGACAATACGAAGAAGTAAAGATCCCCAATTGCTTGGTGAAATAGGGGAGTCGCGAGAGCTCATACACTCCGCTGGTGGCAAACAGGACATGCCAAAGCAGGAGAACCGTTAGATAGATTTGGGGCGTGTGATACGCTTCCAGAGAGTCAACGATTCGGCCGGGCAAATAGGGACGTAATTCCACGATCAGGGCGAAAACCGCAGCGGTCAGAATCAGGTCGGCGAGAACGAGGAATCTGCGATAGCGTCGATACTGTTTATACATGTGGCCTTATCGCGTCAGTTTCAGAAAGATCGGCCGTAAACCCAAAGGCTCGAATAGCAATTTCAGACTGGTAATTCAAGGATTTGCCTTAAAGGTCGCCGGAAATACGTCCCGGGCCCGATTATGCATGAGGCGGAAACAAATCATGCGGTTTCAAGTTGGTGAGGATGAAAGGTCTCTTGCCCCGTGAGGTGCGAGGAATCGCGGCGGCAGTCTCGATGAAGACCCTCATCCCCGGGGCCTGCACTGCCGAGAGTATGTTCTGCTGCAACCTGTCTTTTGTCGCCTCGGAAGCTGTTTCCCAGGGCACAATTCTAACTCGAAGAGTGGAAATATCTTCCTGAATGATTTGCGCTTCCTTGATTTCGTCCAGATGATGAAACGCGTAATCCATTGCCACCGATTCGATGAGCTTCCCTTCGGGGGTAGCTATGAGCTCCACCTCTCGTCCCTTGATTCCCGAGATCAGTGAGTGCTTTCTACCGCACGGACACGCTCGGTCGGTCCTCACGGCCAAATCCCCTGTTTTGTATCGAAGCAAGGGCATGACGTAGTTGTCCAGACTGGTCCCCACGATTTCCCAGCTACCGTTCTGAGCCGCGGTTAATTCGATCACGCATTGCTCCATCTGCACATGGTATCCGTTTGCTTCCGCACATTGGAACGCAGTGGCCACATTTTCGTTTTGACCATAATGATCGATCACCGGCGCGCGGAAGACCTCCCGGGCCAATTCCTGGATTGAGGGATACAGGCTTTCGGAAGAAGTTATCACGTACTTGACCGGAGGAATCGACTTGTTATGCCGATGCATCCATCGGGCGATCACGTAAAGCGAAGACGGAAAAACCTTGATGAATGCCGGCCGGAACCTTTGCAGCTCTGCCACAACCCGCTCTGTAGATGCGTCGTCCATACTGAGGAAGTTGAACCTGAGCTCCCTTGAAACGGGATAATATCGAAACAGGCGATCCGGATTCCTAAATGACGGGACCTTGATTTCCGCGATCCGGTCACCTGCCTCGTACCCAAGCCATAGCAGATGACGGTGACTGAGAGCTCGTTCCATAGCCCGCGTAAGGCTCCCGATGGAAAACCCAAGGGGCGCACCGGTGGAGCCGCTCGTGGTTTCTTCTTCGATGTCATACTGGTGTGCGTTGACGGCCAGGAGATCGGGTTTCCGTGTTCGGACTATATCTTTGGTAAGAAACGGCAGTTTCTCAAGGTCCGAAATCGTCTCGACGCCTTTGGGTGAGAGACCTGCCTGATCGAATACCTCCGTGTAATAGGGAACGTTGGCGTAACAATGATCGATCAATCGGCGGAGCATGGACTCCTGGTACGAAACAAGTCTCTCCGTATCCCACCAATCGCTTTCTCTGAAGAGCTCCAGAGCTCGAGTGTATCCGGGGCCGTATCTGAGCCGCGGCGGTACAAGGTCGTATACCAGGCCGGCCCAATCGGTCATGAAGGGAGGCAGACGTTGAATAAGATGTTTGAGATAGCGTTTCACATCATTTAGTCAACAAGTACTCTGATTCCGATTCCCTGTACTAAGACGCACGCGCAGCCACCCTCTCCCCAGCTTTTAGCTCGGCTCGCAATTCAATAACACAAATGCACCCCGCGTTCCATTTTGGCAAGGTCTGTTAGCGAGTGCAAGCTTTTTGGGTGCTTGTCCGGACGGCTTCTTTCCTGGTATGGACGAGTTCCAGGCCCTGCCGGTGCTCCAATGACAAGCAAAAAGGTCTTTCCAAAGGCACTCTCTTGGGTGCATGATGAGCAATCTTTGGTCCTAAACAGGACTCTCGTTAATGAAAAAGGTACTTATCGCATTCGGGACCCGTCCGGAAGCAATAAAACTCGCACCTCTGTGCAGACGCCTGTCCAAATTGAGCCCGGACATACGTATGGTCTGCTGCGTGACCGGGCAGCACCGGCAGATCTTGGATCCGATGCTGAAGTTCTTCGACATCACCCCGGATTACGATCTGAACATCATCAAGGAGGACCAAACGCTCTTTCATATTACGATCCGAGTGCTGGAAGAGATACGTCCGGTCCTGGAGAAAGAAAGGCCCGATCTTGTAGTGGTCCAGGGAGATACCACTTCGGCATTTGTTGTAACGCTGGCCGCGTATTACCTAAAGATACCCGTGGCTCATGTGGAAGCCGGACTGCGCTCGTACGATAAGTTCCAACCTTATCCGGAAGAGATAAATAGGAGGCTCCTCTCGCACGTCGCGGATCTGCACTTCTGTCCCACATCGCAGGCCGCCGAGAACCTGCGGAAGGAAAACATTCCCTCAGAATCGATCTACATTACGGGAAACACGGTTATCGATGCGCTGCTCTACACCGCGCGAATGCTCGATGAAGGGCATGAAGCCACACAATATCTAGAAGAACTGGCGCTTCCTCCCGGTCGTTTAATACTCGTCACAGGGCATCGACGAGAGAATTTCGGGCAGGGTCTGCGAAATCTTTCTCTCGCGCTCCTGGACCTGGTACGGAGCAATCCGGATGTGACCGTCGTTTATTCGGTTCATCCAAACCCTAATGTACGAGGACCGGTAGAGGCAATTCTCGGAGCCGAAGAGCGAGTTCGGCTTATTCCTCCGCCGGATTACTTCAGGTTCGTAGCACTAATGAAACGGGCGTTCTTGATCATCACGGATTCGGGAGGGATCCAGGAGGAAGCTCCCTCGCTGAAAAAGCCGGTCCTTGTCGCGAGAAACGTGACGGAACGGCCTGAAGCGGTCGAAGCCGGGGCTGCTGTTCTGGTGGGAACGGACAGGGATCGAATCGTGGCCGAAGCTCAAAAGCTTCTGCACGACCCTGACCATTACGCATCGATGGTACTTGAAAGCAATCCTTTTGGCGACGGAGAGGCTGCAGAAGAGATCGTGCAGATTATACGAAAGTTTCTGGCGTAGCGCTCAAAGAAACGCGTGGATAACGAAGACATCGTACTCGTTCGTCATTCCCGCGGACGCGAGAATCGCGGATGAGGTCGTAGCATTGTAGGGGCGGGTTTGAAACCCGCCCCTACCACGCTCGTCCGCAACTTTCATGGCAGAAATCATCGATCCAAACATGACTGTTGTCTTGCAGGTTTCTTTGCAATTGCATTGATTTTGCACGCTGGGTGAAGGCCACCACAGAAGATAAGAGCCGGAGTTTTTGTCCCATGAGAATCATGACTGTAGTAGGCGCGAGACCGAATTTCATGAAGGCCGCGCCGCTGGAACAAGAGTTCAAGAAATACGATGAAGTTGAACATCTGATCATCCACACGGGTCAGCATTACGACAAAGGGATGAGTGACGTTTTCTTCGACCAATTAGGGCTTCCGGAGCCGACTCGGCATCTTGGGGTGGGATCAGGCGGGCATGGCGAAATGACCGGCAAGATTATGATCGCGTTCGAACGCGTCTGCCTGGAGCTTGCCCCGGACCTGGTAGTCGTTGTGGGCGATGTAAACTCCACCATCGCGGCCTCCCTGGTGGCAAGGAAGCTCTTTATTCCTGTGGCTCATGTGGAAGCCGGTCTCAGATCCTTCGATGAAACCATGCCTGAAGAGCATAACCGACGCCTGACGGATCATCTCTCAAACCTGTTGTTCGTTTCCGAACCCGCGGGCATGGAAAACCTCAAAAGCGAAGGTATCGATATGAGTCGAGCCCATCTGGTGGGTGACATCATGTTGGAGACCCTGCGGATGTTCCTCCCCTACATTGAGAGCCGCAAGCGATGGCAAGAACTAGGGCTTGAAAAAGGCTCATACGCGCTGGTGACGCTCCATCGGCCGTCGAACGTGGACTATCCCGAATCCCTGAGAGAAGTGATTGAGCTGCTCAAGATCATTCCCTATCCTGTGATATTCCCCATTCATCCACGCACGGTGAGCCGCCTCGAACAGTTCGGCATGAAAAGTGAGATAGAAGCTTTACCGCAACTCAGACTTGTGCCGCCGGAGCCCTACATCGACTTCCTTTCCTTGATGCGAGCCGCGAAAGTCGTCCTGTCGGACTCGGGGTCCGTGCAGTCCGAGGCGAGCTTTTTCAGCCTGCCATGCCTGATATGCCGGGAGAATACCGAGCGCCCAATATATCTGGAGCATGGCACCTCAGTCCTCGTAGGCCGGGACACAGAAAAGGTCGCCCACTACCTCGATCTGATCGCGAAAGGTTCGTACAGATCCTCCTCGGCTCTGGTAAACCAATTGGCCGAAGGGGTCGCGGCGAAATCCGTTCGGATCATGGTGGACTACTTGAAGAACCGCCGAGAAACTGCCTAAGGAGCCCTGACAGATTTGCTCCAGCTCCAGACGGTTGACTCTGCGAACTCACTTTGTTATGCAAAATAGATTGGGCTTTCGGGGCCGTGCTGCGCCGAGGGCCTGGTTCACCCGGCGACTGTCGGGTTTTTTCTCATGCACGCGTGCGACGGCATTTTCCACCGGCACAGAGGGAGGTCTTATGGGAAGCGTACCGCGTAACCGATCCGGTGCAAAAGTCTACGACGAGGACAAGCTGGGCTTCGGCGACATCTTTACCGAGCATATGCTGACCATCCGCTACTCAGCGAAGAATGGTGGTTGGCAAGCGCCTCAAATCGGCCTGTTTAAGGATTTGATTCTCCATCCCGCGACCATGGCCCTGCATTACGGCCAACAGGTCTTTGAGGGTCTCAAGGCGTTTGCCGGGCCCAACGAGGACGACATCCTCCTTTTTCGGCCGGATATGAACATCGCGCGATTCAACAAATCGTGCCGGCGGTTGTGCATCCCGACCTTGGACCCGAAGCTGTTCATGGAGCAGATGTCCGCCCTCATCCGGAAAGATAGGGACTGGATTCCACGAACATCAGGGACATCCGTATACGTTCGACCCACGATCATTGCGGCCGATCCGCATCTCGGGGTTCGACCTTCGCACGATTATCTTTTCTTTATTATTCTCTCGCCGGTTGGGGCTTACTACCCTGAAGGTTTCGCTCCGGTCAAAATACTTGTCACCGACAAGTACACGCGTGCCTGCCGGGGAGGCATTGGAGAAGCCAAAACCATGGGCAATTACGCGGCATCGCTCCTCGCAGCAGAAGAAGCTCACGCAGAAGGTTTCACCCAGGTGCTCTGGCTCAACGCGGTGGACAAACGCTCCATCGAAGAAGTGGGCACCATGAACATCTTCTTCCGTATCAATGATGAAGTGATAACGCCGGCGCTGGAAGGCACCATTCTTCCAGGAGTTACCCGCGACTCGGTAATACACCATCTCAAGACGACCGGTGTGAAAGTTACCGAGCGAGCCATAACCATTGATGAGGTGGTGGCGGCAGCGCAGAACGGGTCCCTCAAAGAGATGTTCGGATCAGGGACCGCCGCGGTCATATCACCGGTGGGACATTTCCGGTACCAGGGTAAGGACTACACGGTAGCTGACGGTGGCACCGGCGAGCTCGCGGGCAAACTCTTCGACGAGATCATGGGAATGCAAACCGGCCACCGGATGGACCCGTACGGATGGGTTGTCAACATAGGTCGCTAGGTGCTCCTCTTGGCAAGTTCGGCACCCTAGTCTGCGCGGGAATGATTGGACAGGCTTCGGTGGGACAAGTGTCCCGGTTGTCTATTTAGTGAGGTAGGATGCGGTGAACGAAGTGAACCGCATCGGTCGCGGCTTTGTAGGCCGCTGCGGTTCTCCCGGGGTTCGCAACGGTAACTACTCCTTACCTGTTGGGCCAGCCAGCAGAGTCACTCTTTAGCAAGTGTCAAGAATAATGTCGGAGTGCCGCTTGGGCATTGGCAGGTGCTGGCCCCTGGAAACTGTCTCAAAAGTCATGATTCTGGCACCCAGTCGGCAGGGGCGGTTCGTGAACCGCCCGATATCAGGGCGCTTCTCGAAGCGCCCCTACCAGGAATCTCATCTATCCTAGGGTTTTGAGACAGCCTCTCCGTGCAGGCACATTTTTGCTAAAAATATCAGCCAGCTCGGGCTGGCAGAGCCTGCCCCGGACGCGATCCGGGGGACACCGGCACCCGGTCTTCTTCAAGCGCGGGCTGTCCAAGAAGCCAAGAATTCTGACAACCGGTATAGCTCACGACTCCTTAAAAAGTACGGCCGGGTGAGAGATCTCCTTCCTCTTCCCCGGCCGTCGCTCATTGAGGTCAGTTGGACTCCTTCTCGGACTTTTCCGCTGCCGGTTTCGCTTCGGTGCGATCCTTGCTTTCAACCGGGGTGCAACCGCACGTACAGCAGCAGCCTGTCCGATCTCTTTCCGCGTCTCGATTCTGTTTTCCTTCGGACATCTGTCTCGCCTCCTTTCTTGGAATACGCTCAGGGCAGCAGAGCTACTCTGGCGATGCATTGTTTTCGTTGACGTGTCGCCTGCGTTTTTTAGGACGCCGTGTTCCCAGAGCTCATTGTATTTTAGCGTTTTAGCAACTGCTTAATCTCGAGACCACAAAAAAGACTATCCCTCCCGCTCTAGCTCCTGGATCTGGTGCCTTATTGCATCGAGTTCCGTTTGAAGTTCATTTGCCCATTTCTTTAGCAGCGCCAGCCTGTCCTCCGCGCGCTCCAGCTCGGCTTCCCGTATGTCTCCGGTTCCCTTGCATCCGCAGGTGCAAACTTGCGAGATGAGCTGCTGACACCGCTCTAGCGCTCGCGGGTTCACCTCATAGGGAATCCAGTACCCTTTGCGCTCACTGCGCACCAGCCCCGCGTGCTTGAGGATCTTCAGATGCTGCGAGACCGCGGAAGGCGTGACCCCGAGCGCGTTAGACAAATCATTCACCCCCATCGGACCCTTTTGTTTGAGGAGTTCGATGATGCGAATACGGGTCTCGACGCCGAGTACCCTGAACAGATCTGCCTGATTGAGCTCCACGGTGTGTCACTAATTAAGTATATACTTAATTAATAAACCAGGGAGGGAATCAAGTCAACCAAAAAAATTCCCCCGTCGCTAGCGTCACGGAACCTGCCGATCCGCGTCTGCGCCGGCGAGCGGGAAAGTCACCTCGAAATCCGAACCACTGGCATTTGAACAGTCCTCTATCGTAGAACACGCAGGACAGCGGCGTACGTCGCCAGGGCAGCGCGCCAGCGCGCCGTTGAGATGCTCGCAACGACGACTCTTGAAGAAAAACCCAAGCCCATAGATTTTTGAGAATACTTTGATTCGTTGCAGGTCCAGGCCTCTGCCGCCCGCGTTGAAGGAATACGGTCGGCCTGTGGAATAGCTTTCCGTCGCGTCCGGGTGATAGAACCCTTTCATCACAAGCTTTTGGTCCTGCTCGGGGATGCCGTATCCGGTATCCGAAACAGTGATTCTGTAGTTGGAACCGGTGCGGCGCCCCAGAATTCGAACGCTTCCGTTGTCCGGTGTTGCTTCAACCGCATTGCGCACCAGCCCCTCCATGATCACGGCCAAGACGTGCTCTGGGATCATCACCTCTGAGTCACCATCCAAATCTATCACCAGGGACATGTTCCTTTTCTGACCATCGAGCTGCGACTGCACAGAGTCATAAACAGCGCGCCCGAATTCTTCTATATTTATGCACGAGGGCTTTCCGAGCGAACGAGGAAAGATCTCTTGCAACCCCTTTACGATGACATGAGCTGCGTTTCCGATTTCCGGCATTGTCGCGGCCTGCACTTCTATGAACGCGACTATGGCCTCCAGGAAGTTTCCGGTGGCCTGCTTCTCGCAGGATGGCGCACCGATCAAGATGTCCTCGACCTGGACCTCCAAACGCCTGAGGCTCTCCAATTGCCGGTTGAACCGGTCCATATGGGGGTCCAATTCGCTCATGCCTCGCCCGCGTAACCGGTCTGCCAAGAGGCTCAACGAACCACTTATTATCGCGATGGGGGTCCTCAGCTCGTGGGCAATACGGTTGAGCACCTTGGTTTTGACTCGATTAAGATCTTCGAGTTTTCGGTAAGAACGCATGAGTTGCTGGAAAAAGTCCGCGCTCTGGACCGAAAGTGCGAGAATTCCAGCCAGAGAGACGCAGATCTGCAGGTCTTCGGCGGTGAATTCCCCGTCATCCTTGTTTGCCAGGACAAGGACGCCAATGGTCTTTTCCATCGCGATCAGAGGCAGTACGAGCAGGTTACGAATGGCGGGTTCCACCGCAGGCATTACATCTGCCGATGTGGCGGCTCCGGATAACGGATCGTTCACCACAATCGGCGTCCCAGATTCCATAGCCCGGTCAACGAGTGCTTTGTCGAAAGGCAAGTCCTGACTCCCGGGCTCACGCGCCAAGAGCTGCGTTTTCCCTTCCACCACTCGCCAATAAAAATCAGAGGAGCGGTCATCGTGCAGGAGCACGCCGGCCCCATCGACTTCCATCGCCCTCGCGAGCTCCGAGATGGTGAGCCGAAGGAAATCGTCTAGATCTGCGGTGGTGGTGAGCGCCAGACTGGAACGGCAAATCATCTCCAGGCACTGCTGGGATCGTTCTAACTGGGCCAGCAATATGCTCATTTCTTCGTTCTTCTTAGCGTCCTCGGTAATGTCCAGCCCCATGCCGAGCAATCCCAATACCTGTCCATCCGGGCTCATCAAGGGTGTGACGGCAACCGCCATGGTGAGCAGCTCCCCGCTCTTGGTAATCTGTTTGACCTGACCGTGGACCGTGCCGTGCTTTGTCCGCACCATTTCTCGGAGCCGCCCCACGGTTTGTTGAGTCCGTGCGTCGGATGCATACAACCTCGTGATACTGGTTCCGACAATCTCCTCCGCGGTGTAACCGAAGATGTTCTCAGCCCCCTTGTTCCACAGGAGGACGTTCCGGTCCCAGTCGGTCACAACCACGGAGACCATAGTGGCACTGTCAAGAATGGCCTTCAGAAAATCTTCTCCCTGACACGGCAGCATTCTTTCCCCCCGGAGATTCGACCATTGGATGGTGGTGAAGGCAGACCTGCGTTTCTGCCTAATCATTCCCCCCGCAGACGGCACATTCCTTTTGGTAAGCGATGTAAGTACTATACATTAGGATCGGATCTTCGGTCAATTTCTCTCTTTACAGCCCCTATAATGCAAAATCCCCCAAAACCTTCGACACAGGGATTGAGGGATCTTGAAGCAAGTCGCACGAGCGAGCGTCAAGCGCTCTCAGGTGCGGCTGTTGTTATTGGAATGCAAAAATCTTCTCTTCGCCTCCGGGCGGGGTGATAAAGAGTTGGATGCCGTTGGGACCGGTGGTCTGGTAGTAGTCTACGAACATCTCATGGGTACCGGGTTCCAGGTTAACGGTTCCGGTCTTTTCCTGTCGCCTCTGAAAGCCCTCCGCGTTGACCACGAGGTTCTTGCCCACAATGAGTCGGGCCCCGTCTTCCGCGACCAGACGGAATTTGTATGTCCCCTTCTCCTCGTCAGAGAGGGAGAATTTCACGTAGAACCTCAGTCCGAGCCAATCTTCCCGCCTCGGGACTCCGGGGAATTCCCGGGACCCGCGGTCTATAGGGAAATCGATCGCGTCCACAAAGAACATCCCTGATGGCGTCATCTGGTTGAAATTGGGGATCTTGTTGGTTCCGGCTTTGAGGAAGTAGACAAAGCACGGGACCTGGCTCATCTTGCCCGTGTCGGATGCATAGCCCACAAGCGCTTGCGAGGGTGAAAAGACCTGTTCCTGTTGTTTGGGTTGCGTAACGAAGAGTTCCAGCCGCGGCTCGCCCGTGGGGTGGAAGTAGGTCACCGTAATGGGATAGCTCCCTTCCTGGAGAAAGGCCCAGCCGAGTCTCCCTTCAGGGCTGCCCTTTGTGCCTCCCACGACTCTGACGATTTCGTCCTTTCCAATGCTGAGGCTCGCGTATTCGTCCGCTACGAGCCGAAAGGCAAATACTCCGGCTCCCTGCACGGTGAAGTATCCCTCGTATCGAACTGCAACCATATCTTTGCGTCCCGGCAGTCCTGCGAGCGTCTGGCCGTCTGAAATTCGCAGCTCAGGCGCAATGAGGCGACCTATGGGGCTCATCTTGCTCAGGTCCGGACCGGCAGGATACTTGCCCTTGGGCACGAAGTAGACCTGACCCCAGAGCACATCATAGGGCTTGCTCGGCTCCTTCCAGCCTGCCAGACCTTTCCTGATGCTGAAGACCTCTTCCGAACCCAGCGGTGGGGTTACGAAAAGCTGCAATACCGGCGGCCCGCTGGAATTGAAGCTGTCCAGCACTATGACGTGGACTCCTTCGGCCAGATGAATGTACCCGGTTTTGGCCACTGCCGGATGAACGCCGTCGATCTCAACGATGGTTTTGTCGTCCACGTGCAGCCGTACGCCATCCTTCGCGTTCACCCGCCACTGGAAGATGCCTTCTCCGGACACCTGAAACACGCCAATGAACCTCATGCCCAGCCCTTTGGTGTCCTCAGGCAAACCCGTGGGAATTCCTCCACCTGCGCCAGGATGCAGGTTGATTTGGTCCGCAGTGATCACTTCGACAGGACGAAACGCGCTGAAATCCGGTAGAGCCCGCACATTCTCCGGCAACTTGTACACGTTCACGGTGAACGTTCCTATTCCTGTTGCATCTGCCGGCGGGGTAGGCGCGGGTGCGCGGGTCAAAGATTTGCGCGGGCCGGAAGGCGCTGTAGGGCGTCGCGGTTCCGCATCGAGTGGCCGCGTCCCCTCTGTGTCCGGCCGGGTCATGAGGGGTGTGGTCGCGCGTGGTTCGCGCATCGGAATCATGGGCTCAGACGGCGCGGCTTTGTCCTCTTCTACCCTCTTGCGGGGCTCACGAGCTGCGGGTTCATCCTCCGCCCCAGGGGTGGCGGGTGCCTTTCCTCGTGTCGGCCCTGCTTCGACTTTCAGTGACTCGATATCGTCCGGCGAGAATTTCAGAGGTACCCTCTGGGTTTCGCCGTCCTTCTTCTTAATCACGAGATAGTCTTCGCCGAAACTCGGAAGAGCAACGCAGACGAATAGAATGGCGAGAGCCACCAAGCTTACGCGAAGGATCACAGGTTTCATCTGATCACCTCAGGGTCGGAGAAGCAGGCTAGAGCCTTCAAATGCTCTGCCCGCCCTAAGAAAGGAAACGGTACGTGACGGAACATCCGAGAGAGGGAGAGCTGTCCGGCTCCATGTGCTTCGGGAATCCCGCCCGCCTCCCGATATCCGGACTCTGCTTTGGTGCGGCTTCTCGCTGTGAATCAATCTCTCCGCCTGCCCGTATGCCTTCTATGATCGCATTGTTTCCCCGGCATATCCAGGGAGTTGTCTCGTTTATATCAATTTCTGCTGTTAGATTCAAGCGCTAAACGCTGAGACTACGATCCAGGCAGGAGACGCCCGATAGTTTTCCTCAATGAAGTCAAGTGGATGTCCAGAATATGCTCCATCCCGGGATTTCACGTATCCAACGATGGTAGGGCGGACGCAAATGCGTTTTCAAAGACGCGAAGTGCCGGGAAGAACTTCTTTACGAGAAGATCTTCGCCATCTTTCTTGCCTGAAAGCGCACCAATATCAGGCCGACCCTGATGACGCAGCTTCACTGGCCGCAGGCAGTTCGCCGTTCGCATCGGGGTCTTCGCCCACCTGGATGACGTCCGGTTCCTGCCCGTCCTGAGGATCTGAATCGTGGGATATCCAGGCAGACGGATATCTTTCTCGGAAATCGATCTGGAAGGGGAGATACTTGAGCTTCGACACATCTTTCGCCAGGCGGCCGGAGGTTTCCAGGGCTACGAGTTCTCGGACGCCTTCCGGCGTCACCGCGTCCGAAACCGCCTCGGCAGAAAAGTATCGGACATTAAACGCACAGGGGACCAGAGGATCAAAAAGTCGTTCCGGCGACACGATACCTCTGAGGTCCGGCAAGACCTTTTTCTCAAAATCACCTTTGGCCTCCACATATACGAGGCTCGATCTGAAACGATACACAGCCATCAAGTCACGGGCCTGGTCCAAGAAACCCTTGCCGAACACAATCACCAACACATTCAGGATGATGTCCATGAGGAGGCCGAAGAAGTAGAGCCGAAAGAAATCCCCATAACTTACCGAAAACGTAGGATACTGCACCAGAATGATCTGTAGGAACCCGATGAGCACCATGGCCGAACCGAGCAGCAAGCCTAGAAGCGCCGCAGGTCTGGCCGAAGTCCGCAAGTGCTCGGGGAAACTCTCTATCAAGGTCCCGATCATGGTTTCCCCATCCTGGCACATGACCGGTCGAGATCGGGAAATCCGGTTGGGGAAGGTCTTGTGAGCGAATATCTTGGAGCCTTCTTCCAACATGGCGAAAAACACGGAAGGATGGCCTTTTCCCTCCACGATCATCGAATCCATTTCTCTCCCGGTGCTCGGTTTCTTAAGAGGCACCAGACTTACCGCGAGCATGAACTTGAGCACACAGACAAGCAAAAGCAGATTGTAGAACGGGATGGGCGACGGCAGCACATAGTCGCTACCCAGCCCCCACTGCCCTAGATACCCGGGAAGAATGTCCAGGAACTTGAAGAAGAAATGCACGGCTATTCCAATGAAGAGCGCCTTCCAGATGAAGCTGATGTTCCGCCGAACGTTTTCTCCAGAGATCTGAGAGATAAACCGCGCTCTGGACCAGAACTTGCCAAGGAAATAGAAGAGAAGCGACGGCGCGTGGTCATAGGACCGCATTCTGCCTTCTTTCAATCCCAGAGAAACAGTCTCCGGCTCATGGTAATCTCCGGCCCATTGCAGAGCGATCCGCAGGCGCGAAACCTCACGCAGCCCTGTTACCGCCCAGTTCACTCCCACGATGAGCCCTGCCAGAGCGGCCACCGTGGTAAGAAACGTTCCCAGGATGAAAGGGATGTAGTTGAGGATAAACTCGTTTACTTGCTCAGGCAGCCGCAGAGGAAAGAACTCCCGTAACTCATAGAGCCGAGTTACAGACCCGAGAGCAACCAGTACGCCGACACTGGCCAACACGATTCCGTACAGGAGAATATGGTTTGGCAACTTCACCACGTCTGTCGAGCGTCGGGAGAGTTTAGAGAACATGCTTACCTCAGTCCGAAGTCTCGGCAGTCCTTAGCAAATCTGATTTATCCTGTCAAATACAAATATTAGCTATGATACTTAATGTGTCTTATCGTAAAGGTAAAGCACTCCACGGGATATCCGGCCATATGACGCGGTGTTGTGGCAACACTGAGATCAGACCATTGGTCGCTTTGGAAGAGGCGCTTTTCGCCTAGGCACTTCTCGCGCGTCGCAGTTCGGACGGTTGATCGCCGGGGTGCGCGCGGACCGCATAAACAATATGATGTTAGAGAGTCAACAGCTTGTTATAGAAGGTAAATATATGGGGAGTGTCTCGACCGAAAAAAAGGGGTTCTACCCCCTGATTTCCACTCGCGCGTCACACAGTGCCGGTCGCCCTGCCGCGCCAAGGTTCCCAATTCCCCGGTCTCAGCGTCCCTTGTACAAGCCCCTTTTCAAGTTGACAAGCACCTCTCTGTGGACTATGAGCAGGTCGATCCTTGCGGCAACCGGATCGAACCAGTTTGTAAGGAGACACAGAATGCAGAATTACGAGGCGTCCGGAGCCAAAACGAGAGGCCGACCTTACAGGAACCTGAGGGACGAGCCCAAGTACGAGGAATTGAAAAAGATCATTAATGACCTTCCTCCGGACAAAATGGAAAAGCTCAAGTCCTACATTCAAAGACTCGTGCGCAATGCTTAAGCGATGACGAGGGATCGCCCCGGATTTTCCAGGTAGCGAACACTTACTCGCTGATAGATTCGGACGGAATGGGGCTCATTCCCATTCGATGGTGCTGGGGGGTTTTGAAGATATATCGTACACGACCCTGTTGATGCCGCGCACCTCGTTGATGATGCGGTTGGAAATCCTGGAAAGCACCTCATGCGGTATTCGAGACCAGTCGGCGGTCATGCCGTCTCGGGCGTCCACAGCTCTTAGGGCTGCAACGTATTCGTACGTGCGTTCGTCGCCCATGACCCCCACGGACTGAACAGGCAGCAGCACCACGAAGGCCTGCCAGATGCCCCTATACAGGCCCGCGACCCTGATTTCGTTCATTGCGATCGCGTCAGCTTCCTGAAGGACTGCGATCTTTTCTTCGCTCACCTCACCCAGAATGCGCACGGCCAGGCCAGGTCCGGGGAACGGATGGCGCCAGACGATTTCCTCGGGAAGGCCAATTTGTGTGCCGAGTTCCCGCACTTCGTCCTTAAAGAGCTCCCTGAGTGGCTCAATGAGCTCCAGGTGCATGATCTCCGGCAGTCCGCCCACGTTGTGATGGCTCTTGATTGTGGCTGAGGGACCTCCTTTTGCCGAAACGCTCTCTATCACATCCGGATAAAGGGTTCCCTGGGCAAGGAATTTGACCTGCGGGATCTTATCCGCTTCTTCTTCGAAAACTCGAATGAATTCCTCACCGATTATCTTTCTTTTCTGCTCGGGATCCGTCACGCCTGCCAGCTTCTGCAGGAATCTCTTTGAGGCATCCACGTAGTCTAGCTTGATTCCAAGCTGCTGGAAGGTGGCGAGCACTTCCACGGCCTCGTTCTTCCGCAGCAGGCCGTTGTTGACAAAGACCGGGTGAAGCTGATTACCGATCGCACGGTGAAGCAGCGCCACCATCACCGATGAATCTACTCCGCCGGAGAGCGCGGCCACCACCTGGTCCTGCCCGACCCGTTCACGCACCTCCTGAACTGTGGAGTCAATGAAGGAGGCCATGGTCCACTCAGGCTTCAGGTTTGCGATCCGAAAAAGGAAATTCCGGATGATCGTTTCGCCCTGGGGCGTATGGACCACTTCGGGATGGAATTGCACGCCTGTGATGCGCTGATCTTCGCTTTCAAACGCGGCTGCTTCTGCGTCGGAGGTGCTTGCGGAGACACGGAACTTGTCCGGCAGCCTCACCACTTTGTCCCCATGACTCATCCAGACCTGCGCGCCTTCCGTGACGCCTTGCAGCAGCAGAGAGTCCGGCCTGATGCTGGTGAGAACGGCCCTTCCGTACTCACGCTCCGGCGCGGCTTCCACCAGGCCCCCGAGCGTATGCGCGATGGCTTGCAGGCCGTAGCAGATCCCCAGAACAGGTAATTGCAGATCTAGGAGTTCAGGTTCCAGCCAGGGCGAGCTCTCCTTGTAGATGGAAGCCGGCCCTCCTGACAAAATGATCGCCCCAGGCCTCTTCCGCTGCGCGACTTCCAAGCCTCGATCAAAAGGATGGATCTCTGAATAAACGCGGGCTTCCCTTACCCTGCGGGCAATGAGCTGCGTATACTGGGACCCGTAATCGAGGATCAAAACGTAGTTGGAAGTCTTCATTGACCTGCCTCCAGGCCTGGAAAATTATGAGACTGATCGGAGGAAGCGCGCCGAACCGCGGCCGGTTCACCAGAACCTTCTTATTTAACACAAAAAAAGACCGGGGACACGTCCCCGGTCTTTGGTCGTTCTTTTATGTCGAGCAATGGGTCGGTGATTACTTCACGACCTGCTTCTTTACCATTTCGTACTTCAGGCCGCCTTCTACACAGGGATTGCATCCCGGAGAAGTAACCTGATAGCTCTCCACGTTGCTGACCAACTGGGAGCCAGGGGGAAGAGCCGGGGGAGCGCCCAGCTGTACGGGGCCCATGTAACCGGGAGCCACGCACTTGGGAGGAATAACCTGAACTTTCATAACGCACTGCGTGCCTGCCCAGGGGCCTGCCGGCCAGAAACCGGAAGTGTACTGGCTGCAGCCATCCAACATCAGGGTGCTGGCGCCGGCGGGACCGGTGCTCTTCTCGAATGTGGTCTTAACCTTCATGGGGATCATAATCATGTCCCCGGTCATGCCCACGCCCGGCAGGAAGGCACTGGCCAAGCCAACCGTACCCAGCATCAGAGCCAATGCGCTGACGACAACGAGCATCTTCTTAACCATACCCAAATCCTCCTTTGATTAGGCCCCACCGGAAAAACCGCCGGGGAACCGCATTTGGAATTCTAGATTAACAGACTCGTTTCCCATTCTGGTTATCAGAACCGTTACGGGAAGTCAAGATTTTTTTCCCGTTAACTACTGACCATCCATCTGGGGGTGCCATGAAGGATACCAAAAAAAAATCGCGATTCAAACCTTTTTTTTCACGAATGCGAGGATTTTTCCGCGCTCCACCTGTCCTACGCCTCGAAATCCTCCCAGGAAGCCACCTCCCGGGGCTCTGCCAGCACCCCCATTACCGCGGTCGCGGCAGCCACCGCAGGAGATGCCAGGACCACTTCGCTCTCCAAATGCCCCATCCGCCCCACGAAGTTCCGATTGGTCGTGGCAACGGCACGCTCCCCCGCTGCCAACACTCCGGCATGACCCCCGAGGCACGGCCCGCATGTGGGCGTGGAAACCGCTCCTCCGGCACGGAGAATTTCCTCCAGGAGCCCTTCTTCGATCGCCTGAGCCATAATACTCGGTGTTGCCGGAATAACGATCATTCGGACATTGGGAGCCACTCGATGTCCCTTGAGAATATGGACTGCGATCCGCAAGTCCTCAATACGGCCGTTCGTGCATGACCCAATGAAGACTTGATCCACCCGGAGCCCTTTCACCTCGGACACCGGACGGACATTTTCCGGCTTGGACGGCAACGCGACCAGCGGTTCGAGCGACCCCAAGTCGATGGTGAACTTTTCCGTGTAGACCGCATCGGGGTCGGACTCGTACACCACGTACGGTTTGGAGCTATGAGCTTCCACGTAAGACTTGGTCAGTTCGTCAAAGGGGAATATCCCATTCTTCGCGCCGGCTTCCACAGCCATATTGGCGATGCTGAACCGATCCGCCATGCTCAGCCGCCGGACGCCTTCGCCCATGAACTCCATAGCCCGATAGAGCGCGCCGTCGACTCCGATCTTCCCTATAATATGGAGGATTACATCCTTGCCCATGACCCAGGGGCCCGGCCGGCCGATCAGCTCAAAGGCCATAGTTTCCGGGACCTTGAACCAGCTCTTGCCCGTCAGCATTCCAGCCGCGAAATCGGTGCTCCCCACTCCGGTGGAAAAAGCTGCCAGCGCGCCGTATGTGCACGTGTGGCTGTCCGCACCAATTACCACATCCCCAGGAACCACAAGACCTTCTTCCGGAAGAAGTGCGTGCTCGACCCCCATTCGCCCCACATCGTAGAAATGCACCAGACCCATTTTCCGTGCGAATTCCCTGCACTTCTTGAGCATCTGGGCCGATTCGATGTCTTTGGCAGGGTTATAGTGGTCCAGAACCACCACAACGCGCTCCCGGTCGAATGCTTCGGTTCCGCCGGCCTGACGGAAAGGTTCCAGAGCCAGCGGGAGCGTGATATCGTTCGCCAATGCGAGATCGATCCGGGCTTCTATGAGCCGGCCCGGTTCTACTGTTTCCAGGTCTGCGTGTGCAGCCAGTATCTTTTCAGTGATCGTCATTCCCATGTCTGAGATGCTCCAAACTTCGCGTTTCAGGCGCGTCCTCGAGCCAGGTCAAACCTACTCAAATCCGCAGGAACCTCAACCCCTCATGATTTGGACTTCTCGGTCGATTCCTCTGTTCGTGGTCTTCAGCCGCATGTCCTCAACCCCTGGAGGTTGCACCGGCCGGGTCCGTCATAATACCAGCCACTGCTCGGATTGGCAAAGATCGTCACCCCGACCGGAGGCCACTGTTACCGCGCACTCACTTAGGTGTGCTTGCGCATTATTCAGCAGTGAATAGAAAATTGGTGCCACGGATGTGTCCCGCCCCGCGGGGCTCATCCGTGCCAGCCGGTTTTTTCTGGATGGCCGTTGGAAACGGCTCCAACACGGGAACCTAATGTCACGGGCCTGCGGTCGGGCAAGTCTACGCACGGATGAGCCTTCGGCACATCCGTGGCACCAGACTCCGTGCCCTACCTTTACCTTCCGTTGTGGATGAAACCTCATGGCTGTTCATAGGACGGTCAATTGACTCTCCTGTTAAATGGTATATCTTGGAACCGGCCCTGGAAACGGCTTTCCGGTCGCAGGCAACTGAAGGATTCGAGGGCCGAAGCCTGTGGATCATGCAGCACACACCAGATCACGAGGAACAATCATATGGACGAGAAGAAACGAAAACCTCCTTTGAGCAAAGAAGAAATGGACGCGCTGCGCGATGATCTCATGCTCGCGGACAGTCTAACCCGCATAGAAAACACTCTCATGGTCCTTTCCGGTAAGGGAGGAGTGGGCAAGAGCACGGTAGCAGTTAATCTGGCCGCGAGCCTGGCCGCGCACGATCGTGAGGTGGGCCTTCTGGACATCGACCTGCACGGCCCGAGTGTGCCGACGCTTCTGAAGCTCGAAGGCGTGGGTGCACCGGGAACCTCGGAGCACGGCCTGGTCCCCGTGAAGTATTCCGATCACCTTAAAGTGATGTCCGTGGAATTCATCGCGGGCGATCATGCAGGGGAAGCCCTGATATGGCGCGGCCCCATGAAGCATCGCCTGATCAGGCAGTTCATTGCGGAGGTAGACTGGGGCAACTTGGATTTCCTCATTGTGGACGCGCCACCTGGGACCGGTGACGAGCCCCTCTCTATTTGTCAAATGGCCCCTCCCCGGTCACAGGCGATTATAGTGACCACGCCTCAGGACTTAGCAGTCAAGGATGTGAAGAAATCCATCGCCTTCTGCAAGGTCCTGGGAATGCCGGTCTTTGGCATCGTCGAAAACATGAGCGGCTTTGTTTGCCCTGATTGCGGCGCGCAGCACATGCTCTTCAAGACTGGTGGAGGCGAAAAACTGGCTGCTGTGACCGGCCATCGGTTCTTGGGTCGAATTCCCGTGGACCCAAGGCTGGTGATCGCATCCGACGCGGGCAAGCCCTTTGTGCTTGAATATCCTGCTTCGCCCGCGGCACAGGCCTTCGATGCCATTATCGAGCCGATTCTGCAACTCGCTCCTCCAAGAATGAAGAAACATTGATGTCATACAGCCGAACTATGGGGATGAGGCAGGCTTCGGTAGGGGCAGGTTTCAAACCTGCCCGTATGGAGCGAAGACCGACCACGGGCGGGTTTCATACCCGCCCCTACGTTGCGGCGTGCCACGATTCTGGCGGGTTAGCTAGTTCAGAGACAGTGTCAGCGCGTCTGACCAGGCCAATCCGAGGCGCACGCGCGGGTGCGCGCCGTACAGGAAATAGCGCATCAAGCGATCTTGTTGATCGAGCCTCAATTCGGGTATGCTTGGCGCAAGGCATAGCCGGCGGCAAAAGAAATGACCCGTTCCGAAAAGACATCCTCCTGAATTGGTAGTTGCCGACCTCCGTGGCGGTAGTCTATTCCAAGACGGTATGCACCGTCTTTCGAGAGATTAGGTTCGGATAAATCTGCTTTCATGTGGTCTCGAACAGCTCACACGGGGGAAGCACAGTGGAACAAGTGTTCAACTTCCTAGATGACTGGAGCTGGGTGTGGACGGTGGTGATTCTGCTTTTTGCAGGAATCACGGCCGCCTCAGCCGTCGCAGATTTTGCAAAAGAGAAGCGCATTGGCGCTGCGGAAATGGTCCTGCGCTTATCGGCTGGCGTAGCACTGATGGCGGTTTGCTTGCTTCAGTTGCTGGGTCTCGTACGCGGAAAATGGACTTGGGCGACGTTTTGTATGGTCTTTGGCGTTCTTTGGGTTATGGAAGGTACTGGGATAATTTCCCGCACGGGTGGGGTCCGAAAGTGGTTAGCCGTGTTGGCTGGAATTATTATCTTATTGTACGGTACGGGAATCGCTATTGGCCTTGTCGTGCGCTCATAGTTTGCAGGAGCTGCGGGGCCCTATTGATTCCCAAAATCACGGCCAATGAACAAGTACGGAGTATGAAGCGCCAACCATAATATGCCCTGACGGAGAGATATCTTTGGCAGAGCCTTCTACTTCCCATAGGAGCCATGAGACTGCGGTAGCAGCTCGGGTCGTGCGCGACGCGCCACGAACCGGCGTCACGGCCATGTTCGTGGCCGTGGTGGTCAGTGTGGCTCTCATGGGGCTCAAGTTCTATGCGTACGCTATCACGGGCTCGTCCGCGATCCTTTCCGACGCGCTGGAATCGATCATCAACGTGGTTGCAGCAGGCCTGGCGCTGGGAAGTATTTTGCTCTCCAGCAAGCCGCCGGACCAAAGTCATCCATACGGGCATGGCAAGATCGAGTACTTTTCCGCCGGATTTGAAGGCGCTCTTATCGTCCTTGCCGCGGCTGGAATCTTTTGGCAGGGCGCGCAGCACATTCTGAGCCCACGGGCGCTACCTAATCTCTCGTTCGGCCTGGTCATACTTGGCGGCGTGGGGCTGGTGAATTTGGCTATGGGGCTGGTGCTGGTTCTCCTCGGGCGGCGACTGCAATCCCTAGTACTGGAGGCCGACGGCAAACACCTCCTCACGGACGCGTATACCTCGGGCGGCGTGCTCGTCGGCCTGGTCCTGGTGGCGCTGAGCGGCTGGAACTGGCTTGACGGAGTAGTCGCGTGCTTGGTTGGAGTCAATATTGTGGTCATCGGCACAAGGCTCGTTCGGGAATCGTTTTCAGGACTGATGAACGAGGCCGATCCTGCGCTCCTGGAGGAGATATGCGGACTCTTGGACAGGCACCGCAAAGATTTGTGGATCGATGTGCATCGCCTCAGGGCGTGGAAATCAGGTAATCGAGTCCACATCGACTTTCATCTGATCCTGCCGAAAGATCTTCCGCTGGAGGATGGACATCGTGAGGTAAAGGAGCTTGAAGCTGTATTCGGTTCGCACTTCGCGGGCGGGGCAGATGTTCTGATCCATCTTGACCCATGCACCAACGGCGAGTGCCCCATCTGTCATAAAGAAGCCTGCGAACACCGGGAGCAAGCGAGTGCGGGGCATCGTGCCTGGCGTCGCGAGACCCTGACTTGCGAAGGTCTATCGGATGCGGATCAGCCGCAGGTCGAAGAGAATAGCGAGCGCTGAATCCAAACGGATGGTCCTGACCTTCTAGAGGGCGAAGCATGATTCCGCTGAGAGACAGCAATCCGTCCGGAACAGCTCCTGTGGTTACAGTCGTACTCATCGTGCTGAACGCGCTCGTGTGGTTTTACGAGCTTGCCCTGGGGCCCCAGGTGGAAAGGTTCGTCTTTGATTATGGCCTGATTCCCGCCCGCTTTGTCGCGTCCTTGCATCATCCGTTCGGAATCGCGGGCAATGCTGTAATCCCGCTTTTCACGTCCGTGTTTATGCACGGCGGTTGGTTGCACGTGATCGGCAACATGTGGTTCCTATGGATATTCGGGGACAATGTGGAAGACCGGCTCGGGCATTTCCGCTTTTTGATCTTCTACCTTATGTGCGGGATCGGGGCTTCCATCGCGCACGTAATGTTCAATCCCGGTTCCAACATCCCTACCATAGGAGCCAGCGGCGCGATTTCAGGGGTGCTTGGAGCTTATTTGGTCAGCTTTCCGCATTCCCGCGTGCTGACACTTCTCATCATTTTCGTTATTATCAAACTTGTTGAGATTCCCGCGTTCGTGTTCCTGATTCTTTGGTTCGTTTTTCAGTTCGTCAGTGGAACTGCTCAAATAGGAGCCATGCAGGAAACCGGCGGGGTCGCGTACTGGGCCCATATGGGCGGGTTTGTAATCGGAATCGTGCTCCTGTGGATCTTTCCCAAACGGAGCCGCTTCCAGGATTACTCTGCTTGGGCTGATTAATAGACGGTGTCAGTGGATACAAATGTAGGGGCGTGATTCATCACGCCCTTTTATCGGGCGCAATGAATTGCGCCCCTACAGCGCCTTCATCGACTGGTTTGGTAGAGACCTTGGAGAGTAGGCCGTCTTCAGCGCGCGGTTGATCAGAGTCGTCCATAAGAAAACTGGTAATATTCTGCTTCGCGTGATTCTCACGTACGAGCGGAAAAATTCCTGCGAACAGCGAACAAAGGAGCTGGAATGAGTCTGTTTACCATCGATCCAAAGAAGTGCAAACACGATTTTCTTTGTGTGGCTGATTGCCCCGCGAAAATTATCGAGGTCGTTGATAAGGACGCGCCTCCCCAGCCCATTGCAGGGGCTGAGGAGCTCTGCATCAATTGCGGGCATTGCGTTGCCGTCTGTCCTCATGCCGCTCTGACTTTGAAGACTATGAAACCGGAGGAATGCCCGCCCGCACGACGAGACTTTCTGCCCGGGCTCGAACAGGTGGAGCATTTCTTCCGGTACCGGAGATCTACCCGGAATTACAAAGATGAGCCTGTCGAACGGGCGCAGCTCTCTCGGCTCATTGACATTGCCCGGTACGCGCCTTCAGGACACAACTTGCAACCGGTGCACTGGTTGGTAATCGAGGATTCGAAGGAGGTCAGGCGGCTCGCAGGTATCGTGATTGAGTGGATGCGCTGGATGATGCGCGAGCAGCCGGCCATCGCAGCGCAGTGGCATTTCGAGCGAGTCGTTGAGGCCTCGGAACAAGGATTGGACCGAGTATTGAGAGGCGCGCCTCATCTGATAGTAGCTCACGGGGAAGCGTCTCTGCCCCCTGCCCAAGTGGCATCCATAATCGCACTAAGCTATCTGGAATTGGCGGCTCTGGCTATGGGGCTTGGGGCATGTTGGGCAGGCTATTTCACAACGTGCGCGAACAACTACGCGCCCCTGAAGGAGGCCTTGGCCCTTCCCAACGGCCATACCACTTTCGGCGGCATGATGGTGGGATATCCGAAACTTAAGTACCAACGTCTTCCGTTGAGAAACGAACCCAGAATCACCTGGAGGTGACCGTCCTTGGCGGAGAGGCACGACGGAATTGCCTGAAATTTACCGTGCTGCGCAAAAATGAAGCACGACGCATGGGTAGGGGCGGGTTTTGAACCCGCCCTCGTCCAATAATGAAAAACTAGGGCAGGTTTGAAACCTGCCCCTACGATCATCGTGCGCAAAATTCTGCGCCCCCAGCGGTTTTGTGAAAAAGATTCAGACGTGTACCCGCAAATCTGTCGTCAGGCGTGACGTGTCTAGTCAACATGGAAGCCGGAAGCAATTCTAGTAGCTTCCTTAATTGAGGAATGGGCTCGATGCTCGTAGAGTCACTAATAACCGCTTTCTTGAAGCGAGAGTTCGGCAAGATCCTTCAACTGGACTCGTTTGAACATCTTGCGCCTCCCAAAGCTTCTGCCGATAAGCCATACCTGGTGTACATACACGTTCCTTTCTGCGAAGAGCTCTGTCCGTACTGCTCGTTCCATCGGATACCGTTTGAAAGGGATCTTGCCCAAGATTATTTCAAGGCTCTCCGGCAAGAGCTCCGAATGTACGCGGACCTGGGCTACGATTTTGCCGCTGCATACATAGGCGGAGGTACTCCCACGGTGCTTCCCGAGCAGGTCGCGGAGCTTCTGGCCGACTGTAAGAGTTTGTTCCGAATGCGCGAGATCTCGCTGGAGACTAATCCCAACCATCTGAACGACGGCACGATTGGTTTGCTGAAGAAGTCGGGGGTAAATCGGCTTTCGGTGGGGGTTCAAACTTTTGATGATGAGCTGCTCAAGCAGATGGAGCGATACCACAAGTACGGGAGCGGCGAAGAGATACAGGCTCGTTTGCAGAAGTACATGGGTACATTCGACACCCTTAACGTGGACATGATCTTCAACTTCCCCAATCAGACCATGGAGAAGCTCAATCGCGACCTGGCCGTCATCCAGGAGATTCGGGCGGATCAGGTGACTTTCTATCCTTTGATGGTCTCGGACATCACCCGTCGGCAACTGGCGAAGATCTTCGGCCCTATCAGTTATCGGCAAGAGAAGCTCTTTTACCGGCGTATACGCGATGCCCTGGAGCAAGATTACACCACAGGCACCGCATGGTGCTTTTCGCGAAAGAAGAGCCTGATAGACGAGTATATCGTCGACTATGATGAGTACATTGGCGTAGGTAGCGGTTCTTTTGGCTATGTTGACGGGTGGGTGCTGGCGAACACCTTTTCCATTCCCGAGTATATCCAGTCCGTAGGGGAGGGGCGCTTCCCTCTGACGGGCGGCCGCAAGTTCAGTGAAGCGGAACGCATTCGGTACGAGTTCGTCATGAAGCTCTTTGGGGCGTCTCTGGATATGCGAGTCGCTGAGGCAAAGTTCGGCAATCGGTTCGCGAGAACTCTCCGGCCCGAGATCGCCTTCTTCAGGTTGTTGGGAGCGCTTTCCAGTCAAAATCAGCAGATCCGATTGACCCCTAAAGGCCAATACTATTGGGTCATCATGATGCGCGAATTCTTTACGGGCGTGAATAATTTCAGAGATACCTGCCGCGCAAGGATCGGCGGGCCGCCATAGAGGCTGAAGGAGCCTTCAGAGATGTTTCAGGATGTGGCATTCAACTACGACAGGGAATTCCGGTTGACCCCCGGGCTCATACGCGGCTAGCCTTAAGTAATCATAGTAGAAGTTGCTTTTTCACGAGCGTGAAGAGGGGGCAATTGAGCAAGTTTGTCTGAAAGATAATACGGTGACCGTTTCCAAACTTTGGGGGGAGCATTCCCGCGACCGGTTCCTACCCGAAATACTCTCGCAAAGGCAAGACAGTCTGAAAATTACAGTCTGAAAAATACGCGTCTCGGTGCACACGCGAAGACCGTTTAGGAAAGGGGGAAGCCTATGTTTCTTTTGAAGGGAATTGCTCAGCAATCGAAGCTCACCGGTTATGTCTTGGCAAGCTTCATTATCCTGCTAGTGGCCTTGCCAGCCCACGCGCAGCAGACAACCGGCGTGCCGGGGTCACCCAGTGCGACGACAACGATCAGCGGTGACCAGCTTCCGGCGCCACCGCAGAAGTTTGGCGGCAAGATCGAGGACACCGCGCAGAAGTCCAAGCCATATTGGCCGGCGCGCATCGTGCCGCCCAAGGGAGCGCCGAACGTTCTGCTGATCATGACCGACGATTCCGGCTACGGTGTGCCGAGCACCTTCGGCGGGGTGATCCCCACACCAGCGCTTGATCGGGTCGCGGCCGCCGGCCTGCGCTACACGAACTTCCATTCGACTGCGCTGTGCTCACCGACGCGCGCGGCTCTGATCACAGGACGCAACCACCACTCGGTTGGCTTCGGGGTGGTGGCGGAGCAAGCCACCGGCTACCCTGGGTACGACAGCGTCATCACCAAGGACAAGGCGACAATCGGGAAGATTCTAAAGGACAATGGCTATCACACATCTTGGTTCGGCAAGAACCATAACACGCCGTCTTTCCAGGCATCTGATGCGGGACCGTTCGACCAATGGCCCATTGGCATGGGCTTCGAGTACTTTTACGGGTTCATGGGCGGAGACACCAACCAGTGGCAACCGGCCAACCTCGCCCGTAATACGACCTACATCTATCCGTTCAGAGACAATCCCGGCTACAACCTTATCACAGCCATGGCCGACGAGGCGATCGCCTACATTAATCGGATGAACGCCCTGACTCCGCAACAACCGTTCTTCGTTTACTACGTGCCGGGCTCCGCCCACGCGCCGCACCATCCGACGCCCGAGTGGATTGAGAGAATCAGCAAGATGAAATTGTTTGACCAGGGCTGGAACAAGCTTCGCGAGCAGATCTTCGAGAACCAGAAGAAGCTCGGCGTGATCCCCCAGGACGCCAAACTTCCGCCCTGGCCGGATGACCTTTTGAAGAAGTGGGATCAACTGACGCCTGATGAGAAGAAAATGTTCATCCGTCAGGCCGACGTATTCGCTGCGTACGTCGCGTACACCGACTATGAAATCGGTCGCGTGATTCAGGCGATCGAAGACATCGGCAAGCTCGACAACACGCTGATCGTCTATATCAACGGAGACAACGGCACCAGTGCCGAGGGGACCCTCATCGGCACGCCGAACGAGGTGGCGATGTTCAACAGCGTGAATGTGCCGGTCGAGGACCAGCTCAAGTACTTCTACGAAGTGTGGGGAACGGACAAGACCTACAGCCACATGGCCGTCGGCTGGGCTTGGGCGTTCGACACGCCGTTCTCGTGGACCAAGCAGATCGTGTCGCACTTAGGAGGCATAAAACAAGGCATGGCGATCACGTGGCCGAAGGTGATCAAAGACAAGGGCGGAATCCGCCACCAGTTCCACCACGTGATTGACATCACGCCGACGATCCTCGAGGCAGCCGGAATTCGCGAGCCTGAGGTGGTCGATGGCATCAAGCAGAGCCGTATCGAAGGCGTCAGCATGCTGTACACCTTCGATGCGAAGAACGCCAACGCACCATCGACCCGCAAGACCCAGTACTTTGAGATGTTCGGCGACCGTGGGATCTACCACGACGGCTGGTTTGCGGGTACCAAGGTAATGCGCCCACCCTGGGTGCATTACCCGCCCAAGGCCGATGTCCTCGACTACCCGTGGGAACTGTATGACCTGCGCAAAGACTGGACTCAGTCGGAGGACGTTGCCTCCAAGCATCCCGAGAAGCTTAAGGAAATGCAAAAGATCTTCTGGGAGGAAGCGAAGAAGCACCAGGTGCTGCCCCTCGACGCGTCGCTGGTAACCCGGTTTATCACGCCGCGTCCCAGCATCACGGCCGGCCGCAACGTGTTCACCTGGACTCAGCCTCTGACCGGAACGCCCAATGGCGACGCGCCGAGCGTCCTGAACACTTCGTACAACTTCAAGGCCGAGGTCGAAATCCCCTCGAGTGGCGCCGAGGGCGTGCTGATCACACAAGGCGGACGCTTCGCGGGTTACGGCTTCTATGTACTGAAGAACAAGCCTGTGTTCCTATGGAACCTGGTCGACCTCAAGCGCATAAAATGGGAGGGCCCAGAACTCACGCCCGGCAAACACACGGTCGAGTTCGACTTCAAGTACGACGGGCTTGGCATGGGCACGCTGGCATTCGGCGACGCGAGCGGCATCGGCCGCGGAGGCACCGGTGTGCTCAAGGTCGACGGTAATGTGGTGGCAACGAAGAAGATGGAGCACACGCTCCCAATTACACTGCAGTGGGATGAGAACCTGGACATTGGTTCCGATACCGGAACCCCGGTGAACGACGCCGACTACCAGGTACCCTTCGCCTTCACCGGCAAGATTAACAAGATCACGTTGACAATAGACCATCCGAAGCTCACGCCAGAAGACGAAAAGAGGCTAATGGAAGCGCAGCGGAAAAAGAAGGCGAGCGAGTAAAATTAATGTAAACCTGCGGGCAGCTCCATTGGAGCTGCCCATTCTTTCCAAACCCTTCGCAAAGGAACGCCCAAATACTACAAATCGGAAACGGAATCACCAAGTGAGAAGGAGGAAAACTGGCTACCCGCGCCGAAAGAGCCCCTTAATTTGACCATGCGCCTCCACACGCCAAAGGAGGAGGGTCTCGTCGGTAAGCGGAATCCGACGCCGGTTGTGAGGGTGCAGAGTCTTCCGAGCATAACGGGCGGACAGTAGAGTATTGAGGCTGGTTGGCTTTTATTTTCGTGACATCGTTGGTATGAGATGTCATTGCTTTAGATGTCAGATAATTCGGCGCGGAAGTCAGGCTAGAATGCATCTTCTGCTACTGGCGTGGTTCAATGAGACTCTTCATCTTTTCCTTATTATGTGCGCTTTTTTTAGGGATGGCCGGGAATATTGCCGAAGCGGCCCGGGCGGCTCACCCCCTGGAGCCTCCTGATACGTCCAGTCCGAGAGCAACACTTAGGACATTCCTTGATGAGACAAATAAGGCTGTCCAAGCCTTCAAACAGGGACAGAGATCAGAAGCGAGACGACTGGGCGAGCGCGCCGCTCGATGTTTCAATCTTGAAAAAGAACCACCGTCTCTCAGGGATATAATTGGATTTTATGGCGTTCTATACCTAAAGGAAACTCTCGACCGTATTGAGATACCCCCGCCCGAAGAAATTCCTGATCTGAAAGCCGTGAGAACCGAGAAGCTTACCAGTTGGACAGTGCCTTATACGGAAATCACCATAGCCGCGGTAAAGGACTCTTCGTCGGTAGAACAATTTCTGTTCACCAGCGAAACGGTTAGGCGTTCAAAGGATTTCTACAACCGCGTGAAGAATCTTCCTTACAGACCGGACAGCGGGGGCGGAGCCCTTTTTGAGGAGGTGAGGGCCTCCTCGGGATTGGTCTTTCTGAATAAGCTTGTGAACTTGCTACCGCTTTGGGCCAAAGCGGAATTCGCCGGCCAAGCCGTCTGGCAATGGACCGGCCTGGCGCTGTATTTCCTCTTGGGGTTATCCGCTGTTCTGCTGCTACACGGATACAGCGGCAAGGCCCTGGGCTTTTTGGACAAGGGGCATGCTTGGAATCTCACGCATTACGTAGGAGGGCTTGTCGTGCCTATAGCCCTCATCGTGTTTGCAGAGATCGGGCTTTGGTTCATCGTGTACGGTCTGCACATTCTCAACACCGCTGTGTACTTGCCTGTGGGATACGTGCTCTTGGTGATATTCTATTTCGGCATAGTATGGCTGATAGCGGCTGTTCTCAATCGAATGGCAGCGGCAGTAATAGCGGTAGGCGGATTCGTACAGGGCACTGTAGACACTCAGCTCATACGTTTCTGTTTTCAAGTGCTCAGTTTTGTCATCATCTGCGGCACGATCATTCGTCTGGGGGCACGCTTGGGTTTGCCGACCTATTCCCTTGTCACCGGCTTAGGGATCAGCGGACTTGCTGTTGCACTGGCAGGTCGAGAGGCGCTTTCAAACCTGATCGGGTCTCTTGCCGTTCTTCTGGATCAGCCGTTCCGTGTAGGAGATTTCATCGTTATCGGAGAAGCAGACCGCGGAACAGTTACTCACATAGGTCTTCGCAGCACCTGGATTAGAACGAGAGACGGGATACTCGTGTCCGTTCCAAATTCGAAGGTTGCCGACATGAAGATAGTCAACGAGAGTGCTCCCGTTTCCGAGGCGCGGATCCATGTCCCTGTAGGAGTGGCTTACGGATCGCCCGCTCAAGAGGTGGAGCAAGCGCTATTAGCCGCGTGCGAGAAGTGCGAGTACGTGGTATTCGATCGGGCCCCCTCGGTGAGGCTTGTCCGGTTTGGCGATTCGTCCCTGGAGTACGAGTTGTTGGTCTGGATCGTGCGGCCGGAATTCAGAGCGAGAGCAACTAATCAACTGAACCGGGCAATTGATGAGGAGTTCCGTAAACGAGGAATTGAAATTCCGTTTCCGCAGCGGGACGTCCATATTCGTGCGGACAATTAGGCCCACGGATTAGAAGGCTGAATCTTGCCTCCCTTTTGGACTGCGTTCTTGCTCCATCGCCAAATACTTTGTCGTTGCTGTTAAGCAGAGGGTGGAATGCCTCCCCTGTCCCACGACCCTAGCGCGACGGGGGGGAGTGAAAACATGATTGCGCGCGCCCGCGCGAGGGCTTATAAGAAGAAGATAGCCTGAGATGCTGTAATAATACTTTTGCACATGTTATATGGCGTGACTCGGGTCCGGAAATGAGCTGTGAGCTCTTAAAGGCCCCGGCGCGAGCAGTTGTGGCAAAGAAGAAGCTTCGTGTTAAGGGAGGGCCGATGGCCAAGCCTACATACGAGGAGCTGGAAAGACGAGTTCGTGAGCTGGAAGCTACCCTCGGTCGCGTGTTCGATGAGGCCATGGGCGTGGAAGAGAGCGAGCTCTTTGAGCTGGAGGTGCTCTTCAATATTTCAGTGGCCCTTGCTTCCGCTCGAGATCTGGATACGCTCCTCGCTATTGTCATTGATGAGGTAAACAAGTCGCTCCTCACTGAGGGCGCAGGGGTATTGCTCTACGATGAGCACCGAGGCGATCTGTACTGGAGACTGGTTCGTGATAAACGCTCGATCTTGGAGTCTCAGAAAGCCGAGTTGAGGATTCCACTGGAAAACAGTATTGCCGGATGGGTCTTCCGCAACAAGAAACCGGCCATAGTCAACGACACTTCCAAAGATCCTCGATATTACCCGGATCTCACGAGAAAGAGCGGCTTTGAGATTCGTAGGGTGCTTCAGGTGCCGCTGAGCACCCGGGATAAGACCATCGGCGTGGTCATGGCTATGAACAAGATCGGAGGCGACTTCACCGACCAGGACGAGGCGCTCCTGAGTTCAATGGCGGCCAGTGTGGCCCTCGCGGTGGACAACGTCACGGTCTATCAGCAGCTCAAGAAGTCTATGGACGACCTCCAGATGCTGTACCGTGCCAGCATGGCTTTGGCCACCACGATGGACCTCGATCAATTGCTTGAGTTCGTCCTCGCGGAATTGAACAGGGCAATGGAGACTGAAGCCTCTGGCGTGGTGCTCTTCGATGAGCGCCGCGGCGACCTTTATTGGCGTGCAGTGCAGGACGAGAAGGGACTAATTACCAAGAGTGCATCGGCTTTGCGACTGCCGCTGGATAATAGCATCAGCGGTCGCGTCTTCCAGTCGGGCGAACCCGTGCTCCTCAACGATCCCAGCAAGCATCCCTTATTTTACAGACCGTTCGAGACACGCAGCGGATTTGTGGTCCGCAACGAGGTGATCGTCCCGCTACACACTCGCGAGAAGACCATTGGTGTGCTCGTGGTCATGAACAAGAAAGATGGGCAATTTGCTCTGGAGGACGTGCAGGTTTGCTCCTCGCTGGCAGGAGTTGTGGCTCTGGCTGTCGAGAACGCTATGTTCTTTGAAGAGCTCTTGCGTTCCTATCGGGAACTGGAAGGCCTCAACCGCGCCAAATCCAAAATCCTCAACCACCTCTCTCATGAGCTGAGGACCCCGTTGGCCATCATTCAGGGTACCATCGCCACCCTGGAGAAAAAGCTCAAAGAGAAGGGGGTAACCGAATTCGACCGTCATTTTAAGCGCATGGAAGGTCGTGTTGAGAGCCTGAACAGGTTGGCGTCCCAGGTCGAGAGCATCATGATGACAGGATACTCATGGGAACGCAGAATGATCACAGGCTTCCTGGACGCGGCCCTCACTCTCATGGAGGTGCAGGCAGAGCGGACGCCGGAGATCCAGCACGCCGCGTCGGTAATTCATAAGTGGCTGGAAAAAACCTTCCCGACTCATCGGGACGAAGTGGAGCTTCTCAACGTCAAACAGTTTGGAGAAGAGGTGGTGGCCGCATGCCGCTCCAAGGCTGAGGCAGAGCATCGTAAGGTCTTACTCAAGAGCGATCTCGAAAATGCCGCTTCCATACTTATTCCGCGCGACGTGCTGGAGATCATCATTGAGGGCCTTATCAGAAACGCAATAGAGGCCACGCCGGACGACGGGCGAGTCGATGTGATAGGCCGAGTTCAGAACGGGCGATATATCCTAAGGGTCAAAGATACGGGAATAGGTATTCCGGAGGAAGACAGGGAACTGATTTTCGAAGGCTTCTACTCTGTTCAAGATACGGAGAGCTACTCGACTAAGAGACCTTACTCCTTCAACGCGGGCGGCAAAGGGATCGATCTGCTGCGGATACGAATGTATTCGGAACTGTATGGATTTAAGCTTTCGTTCACGAGCACGCGGTGTCCGCACCTTCAGGATGCCCTTAGCAGAATGCCTGGAGACGTCGCGCATTGCCCGAACTGCACGCGGCTGGAAGATTGCGTCAAGAGCGGTGGTTCAGAGTTCGTGGTGGACTTCCCCCTGGCGGAACAGGGCGCCGCGATTCAACCAAAAAGCAAACCTCGCAAGGAAGCTGCCGGACGTGAAAAAGCCGGCAAGAGGCGTGACGATGACTAGCCAGCCCCGAATCGCAGTGGTGGGTGCTGGAGCCATCGGAGGCGTAACCGCGGCATACCTCGCCAGGGCCGGTTACGATCCCGAAGTGGTCTGCAAGCACCAAGAGACCCTTGACCTGGCTCGTTCTGAGGGCCTGCACGTCTTCGGTGTCAAAGGAGAGGACCGCGTTCGTGTGGCTGCCGTTCAGAGCACGGCGGACCTCGCGGGACCCAAAGACATAGTCCTCCTTGCCACGAAGGCCACAGATTGCGTCAACGCAACTCAAGAGGTGCTCCCGTATCTTCACGCCCAATCGATGGTGGTGTCACTGCAAAATGGGATTTGTGAACATGTCATCGCGGAAGTAATCGGCCAAGAGCGGGTCGTAGGCTGTGTGGTAGGGTGGAGCGCCACCATGCATGGCCCCGCGGAACTGGAAGTCACCTCGGAAGGAGAATTCGTCATTGGGAACATCGACCACAAGCCTGACGAGAGGCTCCCAATGCTCCGGACCATACTCAACGAAGTGATGCCGACGCGGATTTCGCAAAACATCATGGGTGAACTCTATTCCAAGCTCATTGTCAATTCCTGCATCAATGCCCTGGCAGCGATTACAGGCCTAACCCTTGGGCCGATGCTGGCTATGCGGAAGGTGCGAGCCATTTTTATCGCGCTCATGCGCGAGATGATGGCTGTAGCAGACGCTATGGGTATCCGAGTCGAACCGGCCGGCGGCGGCAAGCTCAATTATTACGACTACCTTGCCAGCCAAGGACTCCTGGCCACATGGAAACGGCATCTTACAATCCGGGCCATCGGGTTCAAATACAGACGCGCCAAGCCGTCAAGTCTTCAGAGCCTGGAGCGAGGCCGAAAGACTGAAGTTGATTATCTCAACGGATATGTCTGTGCCAGAGCCACGGAACATGGAATGCCCGCGCCTCTCAATGATGCGGTCTGTCGGATGATTAAAGAGATCGAAGAGGGCGCGAGGCCGATCAGCCTCAAGAACCTGGATGACCCGATTTTTGCGGAATACCGGTAGAGTAATTCAAAATTACACTCATACCCGTGCGCTATCAAACAGTAAGTAAGGGTAGGTCGGGTTGAGTCCCGCGAACCGCGGGACGAAACCCGACATGTTGCGTTAGGCATGGTGTCGGATTTCGCCCCGCCCAGAAAGCGGGACTCAATCCGACCTACGTCTACTCTAGTTTCAACGTCATCTTCACTGTTCGGAAGCGAACCCCTATAACCCACAAGAACGGATTTGGTCGACCCTTGTCAGAACGGAACAATCCACATTGGGAAGAAAGCCATGGAAGACTATCATAGGGTACTCTGTTCCGTCTGCTCCGAGAAACGCGAAGTAGATCCCAACCTGCTCGAAGAAGTGATCATTCTGGCCGTGGAGATAGCCCGCGAAGGAAGAGAAGGGCGAAAAGTCGGCACTCTGTTTGTGGTCGGAGATGAGCAGGAAGTGCTCAAGAGGTCCCGCTGTTTGATCCTCGATCCGCTGCTCGGCCACCCTGACGAGGCCAAGCGCTTATCCGATCACAACATGCGAGAAACGGTGAAGGAACTCGCCCAGCTGGACGGCGGCTTCGTCATCTCCGATGACGGGATTGTGGTCTCCGCGTGCCGCTATCTGGACGCCTCATCGCAGGGCATCGAGCTTCCACTCGGCCTGGGAAGTCGTCATGTGGCGGCAGCGTGCGTCACCCGAGATACCCGCGCGGTCTCGGTGGTGGTTTCGGAGAGCAGTGTGGTGAGGGTCTTTGACGACGGAGAGCTGGTGTCGGAAATTATTCCCGAACTCTGGTTGATGAGCCGGTACGGACTGCACCTGGAAGGCCCGTATTCCGAACAGAAAGCCGAACATCTCACCGTAATAAGTAAAGAGCCTGATTGAGCCGATCTTTAAGGTGTTAGACAGGTATGCGGACTCTGATATGGGGTGTATTCTCTCGCGCGGGTGTCAGGTTTCTTTACACCATGTAAACCATTCCCGAAGTGACCGCCGGGTCGGTCTTCCCCAAAGCTCGCGGTCAGAAGCCAAATACCCCTTCTTTTCCGGCGTCTCACCTCTCCGCTGACTCTCTCCTATTGGCACGCCCTTTGCTTCTCCGTGTGGCCGTGGGCTGAAATGCTGCCGTCCCAAAGTACCACCGCAGGCACGGATCGTGGTTCGCCGAACCGAATGTCGATGACAATCGGTTTTCTTTTGGCTCCCGCGGCCGATGGCAAGGTGGATCGGAAGGCAGCGCCGCGACGAAGGGAGAGGAAACGAAGATGGAAAACAAGGTGAGTTATGCGTTGTACATTTTGCAGGAACCCGTTCAGTACCTTGCTTTGAGCTTCATGGCCTTGATGTACATCATCAAAATTTCGCAGCTCCTCAAGAAACCTTTCCCCGCGGAAAGGGCCGAGCTCAAAGGCGATCGCGTGAGCGGCGCGATCTATTCGCTTACGAACGTGCTCAGGCCGTGGGACATGGAAAGCACAAGCAAGCATCTCTATTTCTATACGGAGTTCATGATCTTCCATGTGGCGGTCGCGCTCACGATCGGCTCCACCTTTCTCATCCCACTCGCGCCGCAGATAATGACGCCCACGGTTACCGCGGTCTTCATGCTTTTCATGGCCGCGGCGTTTCTCATTGGGCTTCGGCGAATCTATCGCCGCCTTACGGTTCCTGAGATTCGTATTATCAGTACCCCCGATGATTATTTCGCCATCCTTTTGATGACGGTCTTCTTCGGTGTCGGGGTTGTTACCATGTGGTTGTGGATCGAGGGACATGCGGAGACCGCTTGGATGTGGGTCTTCTTCCTCATGACCACTTTCTTCCTGATCTATGTTCCATTCAGTAAGATCTCTCACTATGTGCTCTATCCCTTTGGCCGCGTCAACTTCGGCATGATCTTTGGGGGCCGAGGCATCCTGAACCGACAGAACCCGAATGCCACGTGGGACCCCAGATAAACGGATACAAAAAGCGTGTGTGGAGGACGGATATGCAACAGGCAACGGAAGGCATAGTGGAAAAACTGGGAGCGCCTGAAGAGCGAAAATGGCCCTTGAAGCCCGAATTCACCCCGGAAATGCTTGCGGAGATGGAGCGACTCCTCCCCGAAAAGCTCAAGAACCGAGTTGTGGCAACCTCTCTTTCCGGCTGCATCCATTGCGGCATGTGCAGCGACGCCTGCCACTACAGCGTTTCCATACCGGAGGACAAGACCCTGGTGCCGGCGTACAAGGCGGACCGGTTCCGGAAATGGTACAAGAGCCGCTTTGACTGGATGGGAAGGATTTTCCCGTCATTTGTCGGCGCTAAGCCTCTCACCAAAGAGCTCGCCGAAGACATGTTCGACAAGCTCTTTGGTGGATGCACCATGTGTCGCCGCTGCACGTACAACTGTCCGATGGGAGTGGATTACGGAATGATGGTGCGCGCAGCGCGCTCGATGATGCAGAAGGTCGGCCGTTGCCCGCAGAACCTCCAAGATACTGTGGACACACACTATAACCACGGTAACAATATGGCGGTCCCGCAGGACGAGTTCATTGAAACCATCCAATGGATCGAAGAAGAACTCCAGGATGAAGAAGGCTGCGAGGATTTCACCATTCCCATCGACAAAGAGGGCGCCACCTACTTTCTGACCCTGAATCCTCGGGAGCCCAAGTACTACCCTCTGACCATACAAGCCACGTCCAAGATACTGAACGCTGCCGGCGTCGACTTCACGATATCATCACGGTACTGGGACCTGACCAACTATGCATTGTTCAATGGAAACGACGAGGATGCACGGCTATTCTCGCTGTGGCAGATGGAGGACGTCAAGCGGCTCAAATGTGAGTATCTCTTGTCGGGAGAATGCGGCCACGGCTACCGGGCGCTCAGATGGGAACTCCCCAACTGGGTGGGTGGGGTGCCTTTCAAGATCACCAGCGTTATGGAGCTGATGGCCAAGCTGATTCAGGAGGGGAAGCTCAACATAGATAAATCGGTCCACGCGGACAAACGGGTGACGTATCACGATTCGTGCAACATCGCTCGATCCGGAGGCATCCTGGAGGAACCCAGGATTGTGATCCGCGCGGCCGCAGATGATTTCGTGGAAATGGAACACAATCGAGAGAAGAGCTATTGCTGTGGTGGTGGGGGGGGCGCGCTCGCCATGTCCGAGTTTTCTAAGCGCCGCATTGCCGCGGGACGAATCAAGGCGGAAGAAATTAGAGCGACCGGGGCGAACATTGTGTTACAATCATGTCACAACTGCACTGACCAGCTCAAAGAAATCGTCGAGCATTACGGGATAGATGCGAAAGTGATGAATCTCGCCGAGCTGGTCGCTGAGGCCTTGATTGTCTAGAACTATTTTGGGGAACGCTTTAGTGGGTCGGTAGATGGGCGATCCACACCACTACACCACGGAAGGAGATAGAGTATGCCCAAAAAGATTCTGGTCGTTGACGACGAGCCGGACATGGTGACCTTTCTTTGCACATTGCTTGAGGACAACGGGTACGCAACGTGCACAGCCGTGGACGGCGAGGATGGCATGGAGAAAACAAGGAACGAAAAACCGGACCTTATCTCCCTGGACCTCCTCATGCCTAACAAGACCGGGATCAAGATGTACCGGGAGCTGAGAAAAGACCCGGAGACGAAGGACATCCCGGTTATCATGGTGACCGGATTCGCTAAGGACGACGTGCCACAGATGGATTTCAAGAAATGGATACACGAACGAGCAATCAAACCGCCCGAAGCCTACATCGAGAAGCCTGTGAACAAAGAAGTGTATCTGGAATCCATCAAGCAAGCCCTGACGTGAACGGTCTCTACCGGCAGCGCGGGGAAGATCCGACCCAAACGGGGTCTTTCCCCGCGCCGACTCGGCCCATGTGGACCACTCTCACCAATCCCGTAAAGAAGTTCACCAGCAGTTTGAGTTTTAAGCTCAGCTTCTACGCAGGATTCATCATGTTCCTCGCTGTGGTGGCCTTCGCGTACCACACCATTTTTACCCAGGAAGAGAGCCTGTTGGACGAGAAAATCCGGGCCGCTATCAAAGACACAGAGATCATCAAGGCCGCCATCTGGAACGGAATGATGACCAAAGACCGCCAAGTGATCCGAGAGATCGTGGCCGCCCTGGGGAAAGAGGAAGGATTCAGGGATATAAACATCTATGATCACCGGGGGGTGCTCCATTATACAAGCCGCACAGGCCAACCTGAGGGACCTGCCGCAGCAACGACCAACTCCCATAACCCGCTTCTGGCTAATCTCGATTCAAATACCTCGCTCAGGTATCGGTTCATCGACGCTGGGAATGTCCTCAATGTTGTCAATCCTCTAAACAACACGGCCGGATGCGCAGCCGCAGGATGTCACGCGAGCCCATCGGTGGAAAAGGTGCTTGGGGCACTGGAGGTGAGCCTGCCGGTCCAGGATGTCAGGCAGAAGATCAGCGAGCACCGGAGAAAGACCCTGCTGTTTGCCGTGGCCCTATTCCTGATAGTCTCGAGCATACTCGGATTGGTGGTGATATTCGGCGTCCTGCCTCCCATAAAGCGTCTTCAGCGTAATGCGAGGAACTTGGCCAAAGGTCACTACGCGCCCTCGGTCGCGAACTACGGCTCTGATGAAATCGCTGATTTGGCCCGCACCTTCGACGAAATGAGTCGGGAGATAAACTGGCGTACGGCCATGCTGGATGAAAGCCGACGGTTCTATGAAGATCTCTTTGAAACAGTCCCTTGCTATCTGAACATCGTGGATCCCGATTATCGAATCGTGCGAGGCAACCGTGCGTTCACCGACGAATTCGGAGATCACACGGGAAGCTTTTGCTACCGGGCCTTCAAAGGCCAAGAAACGCCTTGCCGAAATTGTCAGGTGGAAAAAACATTTGCCGACGGTCTCTCCCACCGGGGCGAACAGGTTTGGACTCGTGAAGCAGGAACCCAAGAGGTGCACGTGGTGGTGCACACGTCTCCTATCCTGGACGAAGAGGGCAAGGTTTCCCAGGTGCTCGAGATGTCAGTGGATATCACCCGATTGAAAAACCTCCAGGCACAATTGGAGAAAAAAGAGCGAGAATTCAAGAACCTTTTTGAAAACGTTCCGTGCTACCTCAGTGTGGTGGACAAAGCGTACCGCATAGCTTATTTCAACAAGCGTTTTGTATACGATTTCGGAGACTGTTGGGGCCAGCACTGTTACACTGCGTACAAAGCCCGTGAGACCAGATGCAGCAACTGCCCTGTTGAGGCCACCTTTGCCGATGGCGCCACTCACTCCTCAGAAGAACTGTGGCATCTCAACGGGATGGACAGGCACATTATTCTCCAGACCGCGCCCATCCTCGACGAACAAGGAGAAGTAGTCGCGGTTATGGAGATGTTTAACGACATCACCGAACTGAGACTCCTCCAGAATGAGTTGTCCACGCTGGGAGAGACCATCGCGGGTATGTCACATGATGTGAAGAATATCCTCTCCGGCCTTGAAGGCGGCGTGTACGTGGTCGATTCCGGTCTCCGACAGGGTAGAGAGGAAAGGGTTCGCCAAGGCTGGGACATGGTGAAACGCAACGTGGAAAAGGTTTCGGACCTAGTCAAGGACATTCTCTACGCGTCCAAAGAAAGGGAGCCTGAATACCGGGAGTGCGACCCCGGAGAGATCCTCACGGAGGTTCACGATCTCTTTGAGCGTAAAGCGCTTGAGGCCGGCATCGAGATGGTGAAGGACTTTGAACCTCGCATGGGCAATGCGATACTGGATCCCAAGGAGATTCATAGTGCGGTCTCCAATCTGATAGCTAATGCTATGGCTGCGTGCGTATCATCCGGAAAACCGAGTCCGCGTCACATCATCCTGCACGGCAGTGCCATCGACACGCGGCTTATCATCAAGGTCAGCGATGATGGAACTGGGATGTCTCAAGAGGCCGCAGAGAATCTTTTCAAGAAGTTTTACTCCACGAAGGGCTCAAAAGGCACGGGCCTCGGGCTGGTGGTCACGCGGAAGATCGTCGAGGAGCACAAAGGGACCATTACGGTGGAATCCACCGAAGGAGAAGGCGCCACGTTTACCATCGACATTCCCCTAATGTGGCCGGAAAGAATAGACGGCATAGAGACGCACGGATCTGTGCAAAGGCATACAGGATCGTAATTCGGAACGAACACCAAAGGAGAAAGGCAGCGAGAATCATGAAAGGAATAGGACTTTGTGCAATATTTTCACGCCAAGGAGACTGGGCATTTGACTATGCCCTGTCGCTCGCGCGGCATCACAAGACCAAGCTGAACATTTTCCATTTCTTGGAATCCCCTTATGCCCTTCGCAGAGACGTGGTCTTCGTGGATGCAGACAAGAAAGAGACCGCGCCGGTCAGCCCCGAACTGATAGCGAAAAAGGACAAAGAGATGCGCGAGCTGTACGACGATCGGCTGGGGGATTATGTGGACGTAGGATTCAGGCTCTGCGAAGGCAATGATGAATGGGAGCTGAGAAAATGCTTCAGAAAGGGCGATTATGAGGTACTCGTCGTCGGGTACAAGGACAAAGGAGCGGCCTTTGGTGGTACCACCACGATCGAAGCCTTCGCCTCCAAGTTCAAGGGACCGGTGGTGCTCATCGGACCGGATACCCCTGATTCGTTCTATCTCAACGACGCGGCCCGAGAAAGGTTGGGCGACCTGCTCATACCGGACGGCAAGTGGAAGCCTCTCGCCGAATAAAGGCCGGGTAGGCTCTGGCGGCAACACGCTATGAAAATCGTCGGCACGAGGTTCCCCTCGTCGGGTTCACTTATGGGGGACTATGGCAGTCAATATGAAATACTCAACGCGCGAAGAATTCGAACTGCATGTCCACAAGTGCTTCGGCCGGATCTTTGAGCTGCTCACCCAGATGGATTCAGTGATCCGGGAAGGCGCGGATAAAGAAGAGGCCGAAGGGAAGATCGGCGCCATGAACGACCTGCGTGATTGGGTCGAAGAGGTGATTCTTCACTGCCACCTCGCGTGGCAGTATCATCGTCTTTCCAGGATGGGAGGAAGCTCCAGCACTTGGGATAGGGTGGAAAACAAGACAGACGGCGACGAGGAGACCTGACCGACAAACACGCGCATATGGGCGTTTCGGCTTGTTGGGGCTCCCTTATGTACGGTCGGCGCACGCTTTGTGGTTGCTGAAATAGATGTCCCGCAAACGCCTTCAGTGCTGTACGACTGCCGCTCCGACGCTGCGCGCGGATTTGTTACCTGATCTTGGGTTTCGATTTCGGGCAGACATTTGGACATTCGCTTGAAGCCGAATGGGGATTCTACGGCATGTTTAGACGTTTCAGTCTTCGTATCCGAATCATAATTTTGTTGGCAGCTCTCCTCTCTGTCACTGTTGCAGGCGGTCTGATTTCTATTTGGCATAGCTATATGACTGAAAAGCTCTTCAGTACGGTAACCGAATCCAACATTCAGGCCATGGAAGCCGCAAGTGAAGCGGAAAGCGCTCTGGTCTTGCAAAAAGGATATGTGACGTACTATTTCCAGGATGGTGATCCCCAGTGGCTTGGCCGACTAGAAAAACATCATGGCGATTTCCAGATGTGGATATCTCGATGCCGGCGCGGCGCGGAAACTCAAGAGGAACGCGACATACTCAATCAGGTGGAGTCAGAATACATCCGGTACGTACATGAACGGAATGAAGTAATAGATCTTTACAAGGCAGGCAAAAAGGACGAAGGCTTCGCCCTGCAAAAGAAGATACGTCCGAAGTTCTTTCACATCATCGAGCTCACTCATCGGTTCAAGGACGCTCTAGAAGCCCGAATAACACAGATTCGCCAAACGAACAGGGAACGCGCGCAACTCTTCAACGTGTTGTCCACAACAGGTGTACTCGCGTCACTGGTGCTGGGCATTATTCTTGCCCTCATACTCGTCAATCAGGTGCTTGCTCCCATCCATAGGCTGCTGCGCGGGCCCGAACCCTCGGAAGCTCCGGAAGAGGCCGGCAACGAGATGGCAGCCCTCAGCCAACGATTCGAAACACTCCAGAAAGATGTGGATCAGACCAGGAGCAAGCTCCAGTGGAGCCGTGCCCACCTTGAGCAGGCAGGGAAGTGGGCTCTCGTAGGTAAGCTCGCCGCCGGGGTTGCCCACAGCGTCCGAAACCCCCTCACCTCGGTGAAGATGAGGCTGTTCTCACTGGAACGCACCCTCCAGCTCACTCCGGATCAAAAAGATGACTTCGAAGTAATCTCCGAAGAGATACGGCACATCGACACCATTGCGAACAATTTCTTGGAATTCGCGCGGCCCCCTAAGCTTAAGGTGCAGAAGGTCAGCCCGTCCGACACGGTTGACATGGCGCTTCAACTGCTGCGCCACCGGCTGGAGTCGTACCAGGTGGCTGTGGACGTTCAACGCGACGGACGCCTCCCGGAAATCATGGCGGATCCGGACCAGTTGAAAGAGGTATTGGTCAATCTCATGGTGAATGCCTGTGAAGCCATGGTAAATGGAGGGAAGATCACTATCCTGGAACGGACCGGATACGCGGAAGACCTGGGGCCCACTGTGGTCATCGCAATCAAGGATAACGGCCCCGGGGTGCCGCAAGCCATGCAGTCAAAGCTCTTTCAGCCGTTTTACAGCACCAAGGAAGAGGGTACGGGCCTGGGGTTGAGTATTGCCTCACGCGTCGTGGAAGAACACGGCGGCTGGATCGACCTTAAATCCAGAGAAGGACAAGGGGCTACTTTCATCATCACTATTCCGCTGCGGGAGGGTGCCAGGTGGGAACTATCCTCATAATTGACGACGATGCTCAGTTGCGGAATAGCTTCGAAAAAGTCCTTTCCATGGAAAATCATACGGTGCGGTCCGCAGCTACCGGAGAAGCGGGCGTGGAATCGGTAAGCAGGGAAGCGCCGGATCTGGTGATCGTGGACCTCCGATTGCCCGGAATGGACGGCTTGAAGACGTTCCAGAAGATCCAGGAGATGGAGCCCAAACTCCCGGTCATCATCATGACCGCATACGGAACCACCGAAACAGCGATCGAAGCCACCAAGCTGGGGGCCTTCGACTATGTCCTTAAACCCTTTGATATCCCGGACATGCTCGCCATGATCCAGAAGGCGCTGGCAGCAGGGCGGCTCATGCGCTCGCCCGTGCATATGGACGAGCTGGGCAAAGAACCCGGTGCTGATGTGATCTGCGGCCGCAGCAAGGCAATGCAGGAAGTTTACAAGGCTATCGGTCGAGTAGCACCCACTGATGCCACTGTGCTCATCCGAGGAGAATCCGGAACAGGCAAAGAGCTTGTGGCGAGGGCAATCTATCAGCACAGCGCCAGGCGCAATCGGCCGTTTCTGGTCATCAACTGCGTCGCGATCCCTGAGACTCTGCTTGAGAGCGAGCTGTTCGGGTACGAGAAGGGCGCGTTTACCGGCGCAGTCAATCGTAGGGTTGGAAAAATCGAACAAGCTAATGGTGGAACCATATTTCTGGACGAGATTGGAGATATGCCATTCAGCATCCAATCGAAAATCCTTCGGCTGCTCCAGGAAAAGAGCATCGAACGGCTTGGTGGTCGTTCGCCTATCCCGGTGGACGTGCGCGTCATCGCGGCGACCAATCGGGATCTGGAAGCAGCCCTCGCGGATGGCCGCTTCCGAGAAGACCTTTATTATCGGCTTAAAGTTGTGACGCTTGCCCTGCCCCCGGTCCGTGAACGCGGCGGGGACATACCGATCCTGGCCGATCATTTTCTCAAACGCTTCATGAAGGAAATGAACTTGAATTGTCCCGGAATTTCCGATGCAGCTATGGCAGCGCTGGAGAAGTACTCGTGGCCGGGAAACGTCCGCGAATTGGCCAACACGATTCAAAAGGCGCTCATTTTTAGCCGAGGCGCACCCATTGGAGCTGATGAGATTATGCAGGTCGTCCGAGGCACCGCTGCTGCCGATGCGCCCGCAACGGAGCTTGACGACGAGCAGGTGCGTCAGTGGATTCGCGGCGTACTGCAAGCCAGTATGGGAGACAATGTGTTTAACGATATGGCCGATCGATTCGCCAAGCATCTTATATCCGAGGCTCTTAACATAACCGGTGGCAATCGCTCTCAAGCAGCCAGGCTGCTGGGCCTTTCAAGACCGACCTTGCTGGCAAAAATCGACAAATACGGGATCAAGATTGAGACCGCGGTGAAGAGTGAGTGAGACGGCGTGGCTGTTTGCCCTCCCTCACTCTCGTGCCGGTGTTTTTTTTGCAGTAATGAAACAAGGAGAGAACAAACATGCCTGCTCGGCAGGATGATCATCAGATGCCGGAACAAGGGGCGCCACCAACTTCGGATCAGATCCGGACTCTCGATGACGATCCCATTGAAGCCACCTTTCTGGATCGGTCGCTCGCTTTCGTGGTTCTGGTGGGACCCGCGTGTTACTTGATTTCCTGGACACAGGAACTGCTCTTGGACCTTGTTCCTAAGACCGTCAGCAATATGTCCGTGCTTGCCGGCATTATTGTTTTTCTGATAGGGGTCGGTTGGCTCTCGAAGCGGATATATCGTGTCAGAATGAATCGCGGCGAATCTCGGCAGCCTTAGAAGCGGTTGCAGGAAATACGAGCTGTCGAAGAAGTGGCCGCAGTAATCAAGCGCGCTGCAAACAAAAAGTGATCCCGGAGAAACCATGGAGAGAAAACGTGTAGGAATAGTCTTGTTCGACGACGTTGAAATCCTCGATTTCTGTGGTCCATTCGAGGTCTTCTCTGTGGTAAGGCTCGACGAAGAGAAACGTCGCGAACAGCCTTCCCCATTTCACGTTGTGCTGGTCGCGGAGAATGCCGAGCCGGTCATCACTGCCGGTGGAATGAAAGTCATTCCTGATGAGACTTTCGAGAGTTGTCCCAAGCTTGACATTCTTGTGGTTCCGGGAGGTTGGGGCACCCGGAAGGAAATAAATAACCCTGTGATGCTGCACTGGCTCCGTGTTCGCGCGTCTGAAGTTGAAACACTGACCTCAGTCTGTACCGGGTCGATGCTGCTTGGCTCTGCAGGACTGCTGGACGGGCTTCATGCAACAACGCACTGGCGTTCCCTGGACTGGATGCGAGATTCTTTTCCCTCGGTCACTGTTGAGTACGATCAGCATGTGGTGGTGGACGGGCGTGTCGTCACGTCTGCGGGAATTTCTGCGGGGATCGACATGGCGCTCACCGTGGTCGCCCGCTATTTCGGCGAAGACATCGCCCGCGCGGCTGCCAAGAATATGGAATACCCGTACCCCGACGACAATAAACGGCGAATTCAGCTCTAAGATCCTTACAGTCCACTCCAAGTCTATCCGTACAGCCGTGCATGAGAAATGAGCCAAGCGCGGGTAGGGGCAGACCAGAGCATCTGCCCAGGCCGTTCTTGGGCGCACACGCGGGTGCGCCCTTACCGGCAACGCGTTCATCGAATAGAGGCCACTGCGAATCTTCTTTTAGTAGTCAATGCCCGGCTGGGGTTCTATGTTTTGCCGGTAAGCGTGTTTGATCTCGATCACTTCCGATACGGTGTGAGCTCGCTCCATTACGTCCGGATGCGCATCACGGCCTGTCAGGACCAGGTGCATGTTCGAAGGTTTGTTGTCAATCAGGTCAAGTACCTGAGGAAGGTCCACAAGCTTCAGGTGCAGCGCATTATTGATTTCATCGCAAATAAGTATATCGAATTGTCCTGAAAGCATCTTCGCTTTGGCAAGCTGGATAGCCTCTTGGGCATTGGCCCTGTGCTCTTGGTATGGGTACGGGTTTCCCTGGATGCCGCAAAAACCTTTCCCGGTCAAATGATGTTCCACGTGCGGCGCTAGGAGTTTCAAGCCGTCGTACTCACCTGCGTGCAGATCGCCTTTCATAAACTGGATAAGGCACACTTTCATGCCGTGTCCTGCAGCTCTTACGATCATCCCCAGCGCCGACGTCGTCTTGCCTTTGCCGTAGCCGGTTATGACGACCACCAGTCCTACCCTGGTTTCAGGCTCCAGTTTCTGCATGGGTGGCATATCCATACTGATCTTCCTGTCTGGTCGTATTCCTGAACCAAATATAATCCTTATGCCCTCGGAATGGGATCTCGTAAGTACAGGACGCTCGCACTGCGGAATAAGTTTGACCGATTGGAGTAAACCGAGTTATTGTTAATTCTTTAGGTCCAGCGCTAGCCGGGGATGGAAGGAACCACATGAACGTCCTATTGCTGAATCCCAGCAGCCCACCTTCGTTCTGGAGCTTTGAGAAATCCTGCAAACTGTTGGGGCACAAATCGCTGATTCCACCGCTGGGATTGATTACAGTAGCCGCACTCCTCCCCAAAAGCTGGAAGGTGCGCCTGGTCGATCTGAACTGCTCTTCGCCGACAGGTGACGATTGGGACTGGGCCGATATGGTGATGATCTCGGGCATGATCGTACAGCGTGAGGGAATGTTCGAGCTTATCAGGGAGGCCAGGAGCCGCGGAAAGACCGTGGTGGTTGGCGGCCCCTATCCCACCTCATGTCCGGAGGAAGTGCTGACCGAGAAGCCGGATTTTCTGGTCCGCGGTGAAGGCGAAAACACCGTGCCTCTCCTTATTGAGGCGCTGGCCAATGGAGAAACCCGGGGAGTTTTCTCGTCGCCGGAAAAGCCCGACATGACGGAATCGCCCACACCACGTTTTGATCTGCTCCATCTTCCCCACTACACGACTATGGCGGTCCAGACTTCGCGTGGGTGTCCGTTTGATTGCGAATTCTGCGATATCGTGAATCTGTATGGGAGGAAGCCTCGGTACAAGACCCCGGATCAGGTCATGAAAGAGTTGGAAACCCTTTACCGGCTGGGGTGGCGGCGTGAGATATTCCTGACTGACGATAATTTCATCGGAAACAAAGTCTATGCCCGGCAAACCCTGGAGAGGCTCATTCCGTGGATGAAAGAGAGGGGAGAGCCCTTCGCGTTCTGGTGCCAGGCCTCGGTGAACCTCGGCAATGACTTGGCAACAATAGACCTGATGACCGAGGCAAACTTCGCCACAGTCTTTGTAGGGGTAGAGTCGCCCGACGAGGAAGTGCTGGAACTTAATGCCAAGTACCAGAATATACGCAACCCACTGATCGAATCTCTGAACAACATCAAGAAGAACGGTCTGGGAGTGGTGGCGAGCTTTGTGATCGGTTTTGACGGCGAATTAGAGGGTGCAGGCGAGCGCATCTCTGCGTTCGTCGAACAGAGTGACATTCCGTTTGTGATGCTCAACAGCCTGCAAGTCCTCCCTAATACCAGGCTTTGGGACCGTCTGAAGAAGGAAGGACGTCTCCGTGAAAGCCGGACGAGCGGCGAGGTGATCGGTAGTAGCCTCAACTATATCCCCACGCGGCCCGAATCGGAGATCATGGGAGAATACCTCCGTTGCTGGGAGTACTTGTACGAGCCTTCTCGCTATCTGGCCCGCGCGTACCGATATTTTCAGGCAATGAGGCCGACCCGACGAGCCCTGGCGCTCAAGAACGGCACAGCACCGCCTCCTGAACCGGTAAAGGCGAAGGTACCGCTCCGCGAACGCGTCAGAGATGTCATTTCATTCTTGAGGCTCGCCTGGTGGCAGGGAGTCAAGCCCGCCCACCGACTCCTCTTCTGGAAGCAGCTGCTGGGGATGTACCGAGCAAATCCCAGCCGTCTCGTCAAGTACCTGGAATGCTGCGCGAACGGTGAGAACATGTTTCCGCTGCGAGAGCTTGTGCGGCAAAGGGTGGCCGCGTCCGTTGAAGAGTCGAGTCCGAGCGATGCGGCTCAGGTGGCGCGAGGGAGCCTTGCCTCCGCGGGAGGTAAGTAGAGCTTGGGCGCACGAGACGAAAGAATAACCGTCCTGGGAGTGGGTAATATCCTACTGACCGACGAAGGGATAGGGGTGCGGGTGGTTGAGGAGCTTGGCCGCCGATACGCATTTCCTGAGAACGTGCAACTGATTGATGGCGGTACGCAGGGCCTCTGGCTCATGGCAACGATTCACGAATCAGACCACCTCATTGTGGTGGATGCAGTGCTTAACCGGGGAGAGCCCGGAACCCTCTATCGGCTGGAACGAGAAGATCTTCCCAAGGGGATCAGGGCAAAGCAGTCCGCTCACGACAGCGACCTGGTTGAGGCTCTGAACCTCTGTCAACTCCTGGACATGGGACCGAAGTCCGTGGTGGTGATTGGTGTGGAGCCCGAGGACATCAGGACCATGGGTATCGAACTCACAGCCACGCTTGCCGGCAAGGTGGATGAGATTATCGAGCGGGTGCTGGAAGAGCTGAAAGAGCTTGGTATTTCTCCCGAAAAAAAGATTTGAACCCGGCCGGGGGTGTGTGGTAAATTTCAGTTTCATTGCTGGGGGAGAACCTTCTCAGTTTCTCACCATCTCCAACCGTTTCGATTGAGTCAGGAGGCTAATATGAAGAGAGGCAGGATAGTTCTTGCGTCCGTTCTCGTGGTGATTGTTGCGGCTGCCTTCACTCTGGCCTACGCGGCTTCGAAGATGCCGGACAAGCCTATCACCATCGATTCGAAGGACGTCTTCAAGGAAAAGAAGAAGGCCCCGGTCGTTTTCGACCATGCGAAGCACAAAGAAGTGAAGTGCGACACTTGTCACCACGTGTACAAAGACGGCAAGAACGTCTTCAAAGAGGGTGATGAGGTACAGAAGTGCGGTGCGTGCCATAAGATGGAAGACCAGGGCAAGCAGCTCAAGCTGGAAAAAGCAATGCACAAGCAATGCCAGGACTGCCACAAGAAACTGAAGAAAGAAAAGAAGAAGACCGGTCCCACGGCCTGTGGGAAGTGCCACCCCGGAGCAAAGGACGAGTAACCACGGTGTGAGGCACGGGGCCTCTGGTCCTGTGTCGCAGCCCAGATAAACAGGAGCCTTCCTGCCCCGCGGGAGGGCTCTTGTATTTTGGAGTTTCTCCTTGACCTTCCCCCCAAGGTGTATGTAATAATTGCACGCTATCCTGGGTCTTTCCTGTCTGAAATCACTATTAACTTATGCGCTCTGTGAGAGGGTGATACCTCGCGAAGAAGGAGTCCATAATGAAAAAAAGAGCATCCGGTTTCCCTTTGGGGAGATGGGTAACCCTGTGCGCCGTTGCTGCGGGATTGCTCCTCGTTTTCCAGTATTCCTCCGTACCGTCGCGCGCCCAAGAACAAAAACCGGCCACGGGCCAGCCTTCGGAAGTGAAGCCTGACGCGCCACAGCCCGCGAAGCCTGCAGAAACAAAGCCTGAACCCAGGGCTGAAGAGCGAAAGCCGACCACCGAAGTAAAGCCCGATGCAGCGAAGAAACCAGAGCCTGAAGCTCTTGATAACGACAGTTGCATGGATTGTCACACCTCCGACATTCTCAAGCAATCGCCTGAGGAGCTGGCTGACAACGTTGTGGTCGCAGACAAACCTCAACCCCCGGCAAAGAAGCCCCCATACTTATTCGGCGAACTCAGCCTCGCCATATCCATGAAGAAATTCAAAGAGGGCGTGCACGCGGAAACCCCTTGTGTCGACTGCCATCAGGACGTGAAGGAGATACCCCACGCCCAGCGACTGGCCCGTGTCGATTGCAAGCAATGCCATGAAGAACCGGTGGAACTGATCGCGGCAAGTGCCCACGGGAAAAAGGCCGGCCCAAAGGAGCCGGGCTGCATTGGTTGCCATGACGTTCATTACGGCAAGGGATCGGACGCGTATGTCAAGGGCTGGAAGGAAAAATACTGCGTGGACTGTCACGGCAAATACGGGATGGATACCGTTGCAGGGCACGCGAAGATTTATGCGCCCAAAAGACACCTGGCGCTGGGATGCATGACCTGTCACCAGGGCAAAGACCCCGGGGTGCACAACATAGCTCAGGTGAAGACCAAGGTAGCGAGTTGCCAGGCGTGCCACACCAAGTACACAATCCTGGCAAAGAAGAAGATGGAGCCTGTGAGCTGCTGGGATTACGTCAAACAGGTGGGTTTCATCAACAAGGAGGTCCTTGCAAAGTTCGGTTACGTGGTCGGTGCTCATCGAATCCCCGCGCTGGATACCGTTCTCATCCTCGCCGTAATCGCACCGCTCGCACTGCCGATCTTCCACGGCGGGCTCAGGATCTTGACCCGTCGCAAGGGACCCATCGAGCTACCTGAAGAGAAGATCCTGTTGCATCCGCTTATCGAGCGTCTCTGGCATTGGACGCAGGCCGTCTGCATCGTGGTTCTCATCATTACCGGGATCATGATCCACTGGCCGGAGAAGTTCGGCGGCTGGTTCCAATGGGCGGTGGATATTCACGAATGGTTTGGATGGGCCACGGTAATCGTCTTCCTGGTCTGGCTCGTGTACAACCTCGGTACAAAGCGGATCACTCACTACATCCCCAAGAAGGGCGAGATCCCCAAGGGCATGATCACGCAGGCCAAATTCTACGGGTACGGGATCTTCAAACATGATCCGCACCCATATGCTCCGTCTGAGGACAATAAGTTCAACCCGCTCCAAAAGATAGCCTACCTGCAATTCCAGGTGTTACTGATGCCCCTCCTGCTGATCAGCGGGTTGCTCTATATGTACCCAGACTATTTTCAAGGGTTCATCAAGGCCATCGGCGGCATGGTAGTGCTTGCCACGATCCACTACATACTAGGCGCGCTCTTCGCGGCGTTCCTGGTTGCACACCTGTACCTGGCCACCACCGGTGAAACCATCGGTGAGAATTTCAAGGCCATCGTCTTTGGGTACGGGACAAAATCGGATCACCACCATCACGCATAACACGGGCCCGGCAGGTCTTTTGACAGAGGGCGGTCTTAAGCGGACCGCCCTCTTCTTTTCTGCAATCGAGGGCTGTTGGCCTGCCCTATCGACACATAATTGTCGGCGAACAGTTCGCCAAACAGCTCCCGCACCTTCTCTCTGGCTTCATGCAGGGTGGAGAGACCTGACTTGGTGATCACGTACACGCGACGCACCTTCCCGGCAACAAGCTCTTTTCGAGACTCCAGCAGGCCGTGCTTTTCCATACGATGGAGCAATGGATACAGAGTGCCGGGGCTAAGCTCGTACCCGTGGCGTCTCAGCTCCCTGAGAATCCCCAGTCCGAAAATCGATTCCTCGGAAGCATGGTACAGGATGTGTAATCGGATGAACCCGTGGAAAAATTCATTCTGCATTCGCCACCTGCCACAGCGGAATCCAAACAAGCAGTAAGCAGGCGCAAAATACTCAGGCCCCTTGGTTCTGTCAAGGAGCTTCATACCGGATATTCGACATAGTAATACATACAGGCGCTATCCTAATCGATTAGTCGAGGCAGCGCCCGGATACCGGCACGCGGAACAGCAGACTCCCGCTAAACCGTCATCGAACCCAACGCGGCTCACTGTGGAAGCCGAACTGGGGAATATCGGCTTCCGGCTGCCAGTTCAATGGAGCGTAACGTACCGACTGTAAACGATTCCATTGATCAGCAAGTAAACCCCGACTCCCATAACGCTGTACCCAAAGATAAGGTAAGCAACTCTGAACGGCAGGCTCGGAGCAACCACTGTGGCCTGTTCCAGCTTTCCTTCGCTTTCCAGCCGCGCTATCCATGCCGGCTTCTCGGAAGAAGCTTCTTCCATAGGGACGCTGCCCGAGAACATCGCTTGATTCAACGGGAAACTGCTGGGCCGAAGGTGTTGCACAAAGAAATGAACAGTGAAAATGAAGGTCACCGCCAGAATCGCTTCGGCCTTGTGCAGAAACGCCGCGAGATTCAGTACCCAGCCGGGCACGAAGAGGCATGTCTCCATAGGATACATCATCATCAGGCCGGTGATCGCCAGAAGCGGCATGCCCCAGAATACCGCCCAGTAATCGAATTTCTCCCAATAGGTCCAGCGATCTAATTCGGGTGGTGAGCCGATGCCGAAACTCCATAGAATGCGCTTCCCGATGTGTCGCAGGTCTTGCAAGTTGGGAACCAAGGAATCCGGTCCGAAAATGCTTTGCTTGAGATTTCTCCACTGTATTTTGGCAAAAACGTAAACGATATGAACAAAGAAAGCGACGATCATCGAAATGCCCACCCACCGATGGATCGAACCGCAAGCCTCATAGCCTCCAAAAAGACTGCACAAACCTCTTCCCCAGTCGGTAACAACAAAAACGCGTCCAAAACCTGTGGCGGCCATCGTGAGAAACGTCAACATCACAAACAGGTGAAACAGCCGATCTATCACACTAAACCGTTTGATGTTCATGACTGGAATCCTCTTGTGCTTTCTTCCTCTTCCAGAAAAACTCCCTCACACCGACCACGAAGCTATGAGGGATAAAGAAGGCCAAAGTCCCCACCAACAAGATCAGCATCAACCAGTAGGAATAGTAGAGAGATGCGAAGCCCTTCTTGGCTGTCGGCGACGCAGCCGACGGTTCATGGATAACATAAGCGGCATAGGACGCGCTGGCCCCTTCGTGGCACTTGGAGCACACATAAGCGTGCCGTCGGACCGGGTTCATCGGTGAAAAGTAGTGATAGATGCCCGCTATCGGCTCAGGACCGTGGCACTGGCGGCAGGTAATGTTCGCGCGCAAACTGTGCACGTTGTGGGCCTGCTCGACATGGCAGCTCTCACACGACATTTTCTCGTAAAACTTCACCCCGTAATGTGAATCCGGCATAAATGAACGGGATCTCACCGTAGCGGGGGAAAGGTTGTACGAAAGACCTTTGAGCCATCGCTTGACTCCCACCGTTCCCACCAGCGGGACTTGCCGACGCGGCTTGACTTCATAGTCTTCATAATACCCTGTGCTGACCTCGTACTGTTTGTAACGGCGAACTCGAGAAGCGGACTCCTCGCCTTGCCCGAGCGCGCTCGGTTGAAAAAGGAGCAGGTCCACAATACCTATCAGCACGATACATATGCCAACATTCTTGCGACATTGCGCCACATTCACGGATCACCTCCCGAGGAATTCCTCATCCGCCGCTTGGGCCGACAGGCCTGGCCACAGGTTTGGGGAGTTTGACCAAGGCGTCATATCTTTGCTGAAGGTCCTTCAAATCCTCGTTCTTGTGTCTGTGACAGGTTTGGCACGAATTGGGGATCTTGGAGTTGGCCATGGTGTCTTTGGGTAACAGGCACTTGAATACGTGGCTGTGGATGTCCCCGGATTCCGCACTGGTGGCGATCTTCGGCATATGGCATCCGACGCAGTTGGCAAAAGAGTGAATGGAGTGCGCGAGATTGTTGTTGATTACCGGATGGCACTCCAGACACTGCTTTGATCCTGCCACCCGCGTTTGGGAACGCGTGGGAGGAAGGCCAATTTGATGCACGTAATGGCAGGACGTACACGTTACGCCTTCTCTGGCATGCTGTGAGTGAGACCAGTCGATATACTGCTGATGGTGCCCTTTGGAGAATTCGTTGGCATACATGTGCTTCACGTCACCCTCAGCGAATGACGTAGATTTGAAGAAAGATTCCAGCGCCTTTCCGGGCTCATAGCCTGTAGGCCACTCAGCATCCTTCCGCATTGCGGAATGACCGCGGTTGTGGCACGATCCGCAGATCTGGACAGCCACGCCCATGGTGAGTTTGGCAGGGTTGACTATGGTCTGACGCTTCTTGAAGACGGCTGTCTTGGGCAAAGCCGCGTGCCATGACCCTTTGCCGTGGCACGCCTCGCACCCGATCCCCGGTTCGGTCCAGGTTTGCTTTTCAATGTCAACTCCTGTGGCATGGCATCCGCCGCACTCATTAATCCAGGGCCGCTTCTCCCATTTATCCTCGTTGTAATTGGACCAGCGGCCCGTGTCCGCAAAGTACTGGACAGGAGCAATCACCAACTTGTTATCCCTCTTCAAAACATAGCGCTGCTTCCATTGGCCGCCGATCGTGTACAGAATCTCGTCCGGTTTTGGGATGTAAATCTTATCCGCGGGGACTTTCAGCTTGTCACCCAGCTTGGCTAGATCGCCGCGTATTTTCTTCTCGTCGAATTTTACGATCAGCGCATCCTCATTCTCTTTGACGTCCTGCATCATGCGACTATGCATCGTCATCTTCCAGGAATCGTAGTGCTCCAAATGGCACATCTTGCAATTCTCGGAGCCGATGAAAGCTTTAGGCTTGGAGAGCGCTTTCTCGACATCTATCGGCTGGTCTCGACCGCACGCGGCCAGCGTCAGCACAGCGAAACCCAAAAGAACCACGTAAATAGCGAAACTTCTTCTCATCACACGCCTCCTGACATACGTGATACTTGCGGGGGAGTGACGCTTCACATCTCCTCCCGACAGGCTGAATTGCATTTGTACGTCGCGAACATCGCAGGAATACATCGATAGGAGCCTATCCCATAGCCAGAGCCGAAGACCGATCTTCATACCGGTGCGCTATCAAACAGTGAGTCGGGGTAGGTCGGGTTGAGTCCGGCGAAACCCGACATATTGCGTTGGGCATGATGTCGGATTTCGCCCCGTCCGGAAAGCGGGACTCAATCCGACCTACGGCTGCTCATGCTTCAACATCATCTTCATCGTTCGGAAGCGAACCCCTATCAAAGACAGCTCGAAACTTTACAAACGGACCGGTCTGCTGCCCAGTTTCGTGAGATTGGGCGCACAACGACAGACGGCAAGGATTCCTTCCAACTTGCGACTAAGATCTAGGGCCTTGTTCAGACCGACGATTCGTGAATCCGGTTGAGAGCGGGGCGACTTAAGATTGCATCAATCGGCTATGGACTTATGCCGACACGGATGCCGCGGGACTTTAGCAAGGTCCGCGCATCTGATTCCTGCACTCGATAGGGTTTCGCTTGTGTATTGCCGAGTGATGAGCACTACACTGCCCGCGGCGGAGGCTTCGGCTTCCCCCGTGTGCGATCGGCAAAGGTTTTTCTCGATTCCGCGGCATAGCGAGCAGTCGTGAAATGGCAATAGATCGATTGGCGTTAACGATAAGCGATACTATAAAACCTGAGTGTTCTTGTCAACAAAAATATTGATCGGTCACGTCAGGACAAAAACCGGGATTTTTCGGCACTTATCTGGCGGGGATTTACGAAGACTCCGCACGGTCCATGCGTGACAGTACCACACCCTGTCTCTAACAGGCACCTCATCGCCAAGCCCAACCTGCCAGGCCTATTAGCCCTCCAGCCGCTATCAGCCATGTAGAATTGACCTTGAAAAAGAGCAGCAACCCGAGCGAGACCACAGCGATCAGGATGGTCAAAGGATCAGTCAATGAAGCCCGTCCCAATTGCCACGTGACAGCGGCCATTAAGCCGAGAGAAGCCACATTGACGCCGTCCAACAAGCTACTAACCCACACGGAATTACGGATGCGAGGAATCAGCGGGTTTGAAATGGCGACAAATACAAACGAAGGAAGAAAGATGCCAAGCGTTGCAACAAGCCCTCCTGGTACTCCGTTCAAGAGAAAGCCGATAAATGTGGCGGTTGTGAATACGGGGCCGGGCGTCACCTGCCCGATGGCGATAGCATCCAGCAATTGCTGGTCAGTCAACCAGCCCAAGCGGACAACGAAATCGGCATGCAGAAAAGCGAGTAAGACATACCCGCTCCCGTAAAGCACTGAACCAATTTTGAGGAACGTTAGAAACAGCACTGGAAGACTGAACGGTACAGCGACCTGCGACAGCAGCCCCGCGCCGCTGATCGGAACAAGAAAGGCTCCCAATGCTCGTCCGCGCAGTCTCCGGACATTTCCGCACAACATCACGGCCAATCCGCCCGCGAACAGAAGGGCGATTTCGTTAACTCCAGCAAAATAGAGGGCAAGAACGATGAACCCCACGATGCCGGTGAGCGGCCCTTCGACAGCCTGTCGTCCCAAGGTCCACAGTGCCTGTGCGATAATTGCAATGACCACGGGCTTAATGCCGTACAGCAACCACTCAGCCTGAGGCAAAGTCCCAAAGCGCACATACATCCAAGCGAGCAATAGTACGATAAGCACCGCCGGCACGATGAAGCAAGTGCCGGCGACGATCAGCCCGAGCCAACCGGCTCGCAAGAAGCCGATGTGAATAGCCATCTCAGTGGAATTCGGGCCGGGGATAAGATTTGTGGCTCCGACCAAATCAAGGAATTCCTGGTCATCCAGCCACTTGCGCCGTTTCACCGTTTCGTCGTGCATCATAGCAATGTGGGCTGCTGGTCCGCCAAAGGCAGTAACCCCCAGTTTAAGGAACAGGATGGCGACCTCGGTCAATTTCTGCGACATTGAATTCATAGTTAATATTCCTCGGAATAATGAAGTGTACGGCTTGTGCTCTTCGCTACGAGATCGAGGTTTTTCTATATCGCCCCGATCCCCAGGGCTGCCGATAAAACCGGAGAACAGGTCCTCTTGGGAAAACAATTCGTCAAAAGGCTCTGCGTACTCGGAGCCTGCACCGGACTTTGATCCGGGGGTCTCTGCGATGAACGGGTCTTCTGGGACCCAGGCATACCTGAATGGACACCAACGAATTTGCGCAATATCCTATCTCCTCTTGTCGGCAACATACCACCCAAACCAATTCAACACCGTATTGTCCGCCAGCAAATCGAATCCGACTTCGCGGAGGTTGGACTTAAACTGCTCGTGCTCAAATCGGTCTTCGCGAGGATGATCAAGCAGCGTTTGCCAAACAGGATGGAAAATGAAAGCCGGAAGGACTTCCTCCGAATAGAACCGGCCTCCGGGCTTCAAAACCCGGTACACCTCTGCCACGGCCGTCCGCCATTCGGGAACATGGTGGATGATACCGAAGTCAAAAACAGTATCGTAGGTGGAATCCGGGGCCTGGATGCGGCTGGCATCGCCAACCCAGAGTGACACTTTGTCTCCGCGGCCCTTCAGCCGCTTTCCTGCCAAGTCGATCATCTTTGGATCGAGGTCGAACGCATCGACCCTTGCAGCGGAAAACACATCAAATATGATATCCACACCCACGCCGCGGCCGCAGCCGATTTCAAGGGCATGTCCCGCGGATCTTGAACCGGCCATTCTTAGCAGCCGCTGAGCTTCGAACCGCCGTTGGATGAGGGAGCGAAGAGGGTTATTCATCGCCAGGAATTCGAACTTGTTCAGGAGCATGTTTTCTCTCCCGCTTGGAAAGACCGCTGAACGACTTCAGCTAAAGTGGCCGCTGTATCGAGTATCGATAACGGATGTGGATACTACAATAAGCGCGTTCCAGTGTCAAGCACACAACTCTGCCTCTCAATGCCTTACCAGGAGTACCTTTTGGAGTGTTCGTCAATAATCGCAGAATTTCATCAAAGGAAGCGAATCAGTGCTGTAACCCACAGAAGCCCTATCAGGTAAGATATAGCCACATCACTGGGCCAGTGGGCAGCCAGGTCAATTCGGGCAATTCCTCCTATAACAAGAAGCGAAATGCAGATGACCAACAGAACCCATCGAAGGTGTCCCGAGGCCTTTGCCGCGGCCAAAACAGCCAGGAATCCTACGGTCGCCATGTAGTTAAAAGCAAAGATGGACGGGAACGCGAAACCGGAGGCTGCTTCAGCTACCCGAACCAATTCGGGAGAAGGCCGTGGCTGGGCAATGACCGGACCGAGCCACTTTCCCAGCAACCACAGGCCAACAAACGCCACAAGCGATAACAAGCTCGCCCGCCATCCGGCAACCATCCAGGAAATGACGAACGTCACAGCGATAAGGCCCCAGATCCAAGGCACTTTGGCTGTCGAGGATATCACCTGGACCCAGTGTTTGGATTCGGGCAGCATGGATTGAATCAATCGGGTGGTGGCCACGTCCCCGGGAAGATAAGGAAGGTACTTGAGCAAGATGGTGAGAAAGACCGCGAGGACGAACAGAGCCAACCACAAGACGTGTTTGGTCTTCATGGTGACGCCCATTCTTTCGTTTGGACGGTGCACGCTGGACGGAACAGCTTCATGCCCCGCATTCACCACTAGAATCAGGTTCCCAGCTTCTCAGTGTATGACACCTCGCTAAGGGGGTCAACGAGCGGTTTCCTGTACTCCTTCGGAGCCCAAAACAGGCGGCCCGGGTAGTGTCCTAATTTGAACTTGACTTTTCTATCTGACATGGTACTGACGCCAGCGTCACAGGAGCAAGAATGAATCATGTGCAGACCTGGGTCAAGGTAAACGCTCCTATAGACACAGGGATCGCGGAGCTTGTGGAGCTGTTGAATGAATTCCCCGCTGTTCAAACGATTGAGAGCTGTCAGGGCACGGAATCTGAGGCCGCGTGGGTGGCTTTTTGGTGTGGAGAACACTGGAGACGGCCGTGGGAAGATTTGTGCGAATTCGTCTTTGGATATTTGGGGCCCAAGATGACAGCTACCCTGGGCAATGCCATAAGCTTGCAGGTGATTATCACGGAAAATGGCGGGATACAGGGAGAGTTGACGGTTCAGCCTGGGGCAATGCGTCCGACTGTACAGGCCCTCAAGCTCCTATTGACCAATTATCAGGCTCGTGGCCTTCCGTAACTTCGGGTATTCTTATGGCAAGTAACGCACATGGCTATGAGGTTATCCAGGGTATCCGGTCCCCCTGCGACCCTGTGGTGTGCTTCCCATCCAGGCCCAAGGTTGTGATGGCATCTGGTGCCAGGTGTGTGGTGGCTGCAAACCCTCATGGTACATTCACAGCGACCGTTGGCTCTTTGAAACAGTTTTTTTCTCGTTTCTTCACTGAGTGACATCTGATATAATCTCCTTTACCTTAGTGTTGGGGTTCCCTGTATCCCAACTTAAAGCCGGATCGAGAGTGGTCACCTGCAAGAGCCCCTCTCCGTTCGGCTTTTCTATTTTGACGCGCGGCCCGGGATACTATCGCAGACAACCCGTGTCAAGCGCGCGTAAAAACCTGAAGTGTCAACTAGTTGCCATTCCCACCAATGTTCGCAAGCTCCACACCTCTCTCGCAATCCCAGCTTCCATTGCAGGCGTGACCTTCAGCGTCTTATGGACCCGCACGAAGTTGTAGTGCGCAAAATGCAGGGCCACGGCTGCCTTCAGGTTTTCCACCTTTTTACTGAAGGCGTTCGTGAGCCGCGTGAATCCCCGCATGTTCATGCGCATCGTCAGATTCTGCCTTTCGACAAAGGACGTTGATGTCATATCCATGTCGGGGCTGCCCAAGACTCGTGTTTTCTCCACCGACACGACCTTCGGGGGGCTATACCTACCCGGCCCGATGGGCTCCGCTTCATAGGCTTCTACAATCTGGGCATAATCCACGTCCGCCCCGAACCTTTGCTCAATTGCCTCAACGTAAAGGGGGAGCTTGTCGGAACTCAATTGAATTCGGTTACGGAGCCGTGAGTCGAGATCATTGATAAGGGCGTGCGCCGTGGCACTGTCACGCTTGCCGACGCGGTAGACCGGCACCAGCTTTGTTTCGGCATCAAGGGCAACCCAAGTCCAGAAATCCCCCACGGTTGACGGATCATCGGATTCCCTGACATGACGCTGCTTCTTGCCCACGTAGCACCCTATTTCGTCAAGCTGGATACGTCGGCATGGGAGGTTCCACATTTCCCGATCCATGATCCCCTCACAAGCTTGGGCGACGCGGACCATGAGACGCATGATCGTGTCACGATGAACCCGTGTCATGCCTTCAACCGACCTGATCGAAGAACCCTCCACGAGCGCGCTCACAACTGCCGTCTGCTTATCCAGGCTTAACTTATTCATTGCATCTTCCCCCGGTCTGTCCTATACTAATAATTAATGGAGCGCCGGGGAATCGAACCCCACCGAGGATGGTTGTAAGGGCCTCTAGGGTACCAAACGCGCCCCATTGGGGAATCGCCACGACCCCGTGGCTTGTCGCGGCAACGACTATGGAGCCACGGGGTCTTCTGTGTTACGGCCCTGGCTCGCGGTGATTCGATGACCAGCAAGGGCTAAGATTCTTCTCATCGCGCACCTCCCAGATAACTACTCATTCTTTGGCAGTTTCTTGAATTCACCCAACAATTCCTTATAAGTGTTTAGCCATGCCTCTTGTGCTTCCTTGGACCAATTCGGATCGAAGGGGGGCAAGCCTGGAAGCTTCTCCAGTAATTTGTCCAAAAAGGTAGGGCTTGCGGGGTCTAGCTTTGCAGGCACACCTTCATCATTTATGGCTTGAGCAGGAGTCGCTTGCGACTCCTGAATAGCATTAGCTTTACGTCTCCCCCTTCCAGCGCTGCTTCGTGATTCATGGATTCTCTTGAAATGCGGCGACAACGACAATCCGGCTACGGTGGAAGCCTTCAAGAAGAATCGAATGCATTTCTGTAGAGTGTCGCCCGTGGCCCCGGTCTGTTCAAAACGTTCCTGCAACTGGCGGGCGGTTGCATTTTCAATCTCAAATCCTGCGTCAAACAGGAACGAATAGCTTGATTCAAGTATTTCTTTAAGCACTTGCCGCCGCTCGGTACCTTCTGTTTGCACGAACCGCCTTAAAGTATCCGTGGAGGCGTTTGTTCCTGGGTCCATGAACCCCAGGTACCTAAGTGCAACCAGTAGTTCCGATTGGCTCCCTCCTGATAACGATTTCATCAAACTGCGATCAATCACGGGAGGTATCGCCGCCTTCAGTCCATCAAGAAACGTAACCAGCGTCTTAAACGGCACATAGGGCGGAATCATCGTCTTGCTCTTCGTTTCTCGCGTCATAATACGCAACTCCTTTTGTCGCCGTTTGAAACAGCATAGGCGACACCCACGTCGCTGTCAAGACTTTTTTGCCATTTTGTTTGCCGGTTGGTGACTTTTTTGAGAGTGCTTTGGGGTTTGATAAAATGATGCCCAAATTTTGGGAGGGAGACGGCCATGAGAGGCGATTTGGTGATTGTCAGAGCCTATGGGGACATCCCCCTTGTTTGCTGGGTTTGGGACGAAAACGGCAAGGGGGTTTGGGTGACCGATGAAACGCAGTTTAGGTTACTTTCTGGCGGAAGGGGAGGGCATGAGCCGCAACTCGGCTTCCCCAGGACGGATGTTTTCCAATTTCGGCCCGATCTTTTATCGGCGATAGAGCGCTCCCGTGATGACGGCGAATGGGATTGGAATCTGCTGACGCCTTATTAAGGATGTGATATAGCCTATGAACATGAAAGCATCGGAGGTGCCAATAGAAGCGCTGGCAAAAGCCGTGACAGACCTACATGGCTGCAAGGCTTCATGGGTCAAATCCGTCCCGGTAAAGGAAACCTTCGAAGGAGAACTGGTCTGGGAAGGCACGGTTCGGTTTTCAATCTCGCTGGTCACCCTACTGCAACCCGCTGTTATGCTTGGTCTCACCCGATCAATGGCTCCGGTAAGCGGAAGTTTTTCGCCGTACTCGATCAAGGGTCCATTAATTCGCCCCAGGCCGCGGTGCGCGCTGCCATCGTGAAAGAGTACCGAGAAATCGTAGGAGTGGAAGCCCATGAAGGGGATACTGGAAAACACGAAGACCGTGCGTGATCGCGATGTGAGACAAGCTCTGCACCAAAAGGTGTTGATCGACCACCACGGTGACAGCAACACTCTTGTGCTTGATGAATTCGGCTTACGTCATGGCACATGCCGCGTGGATATTGTGGTGGTTAATAGCTTCCTTCACGGTTATGAAATCAAAAGTGATGCGGACACTCTATATCGGCTTCCCAATCAGGTTTCTGTCTATAGCCTCGTGTTTGATCGAGTGACCTTGGTTGTAGGCAAAACACACATTGAAAAGGTCAAGGATCTGATCCCTGATTGGTGGGGCATTAAGGTCGTTACCGCAGGACCAAGAGGCAGTCTTGTCTTTGAGACTTTTCGCCCTGTGAATATGAACCCAAGCATTGATCCTGTGGCATTGGCCGAATTACTCTGGCGCCCAGAAGCGGTTAAGATCTTACAAGAAAGAGGACTTTCCGGTGCCGTACTGCGCAAGCCTCGTGCCAGTCTTTACCAATGCCTTGCCCAAACTCTTGCTTTAGAGGATTTACGCCGTGTCATTCGGCATTGTCTCAAGGTACGTGAAAGGTGGCGAGATCGTTTACCACTTTCGTCAAATGCCGGTTTGTTGACACCCAAACCCAAGTTGTGAGGTTGCCTGTTCTAGCCGTTCCCTGTGCACAATCGGCGATATAGTCATCACCGGCTGACGAGCCACGCCCATCAAAGCACGGATGAGCCATCAACGTTTGACACAATTGGCGATATTGAGAATAACCGTGGTCACGTACATTAGTGCCCTTTCCGATATACCAGAAATCGTTTGAGGTATAGCGTAGCTTCGCGAACGGCTTAACTAGGCGCATGTTCAATGCAATAGGTTCAGGATGTGCGACAGCGTAGTCTCCAAAGGTGGGAAGCCTTGTCGCTGTTCCAAGGCGGTTCACCAGTCGCTGATACATACGCCATTCCAGCCGCGGAATTTCCTGAAAAGGAGATCGCAACCCAGCGATAGTTGCGGGATAGCTGGTCCCCGTGATCGTAAAACTCCGCCAACGGGTCAATCGTGGAATGGTTCTCACGCAAGTCACTATCATTTGTACAAACATGGTCAGTGGCTGGAAATTGGGGGCTTCTACATCAACAATTAGATCCGAGTCGCCGTAATCGATATCAAGAGCAGTTAAGACTCGCCGAATTTCTCTGGGCAGATCCGCACGATCAAAATCCAGAGGGGTTAGTCTCAACGCGACACCCCTTGCATCAGCACGAATGGCGGCCGCTGTTGCCGCCAACCACGGCAAATCATTCGAAAGGCCAACAACTGGAATGGCGCGGCATCTCTCACTACGCGCGTGTTCGAATATTGTCTCTATGAAGTGGCGGCCATCGGACATGCGCACGGCTGAATCAACGTATTTTGCATCCACAAAACACGGTCTATTGTGCCATTTCGCCTTCAGTCTCCGCCCGAAGTCGTCAAGGTGGTCGTCAATGGACTCACGCTCTATGCCGGTTTCAAAATCATAACCGACGGGAGGAATTTCCAGGAGAGGGGTCAGGTTGTCCTTAACCGCATTATCCAGACGATTGAGGGCTTGGTATTCACCCTGCTTCCATTTAAGGACTGGAACATAGTGCTTGTGCGTGAACATCTTAGCCCCCCTTTCGCCGTAACTCACAATCTCTTGATCACGAGAATGACGCTAATAAGCCGTTGTTAATAGAATAGATATTCTAATCCTGATCCGATGTCAAATTTTTCGTTCAGGAGCGGGCTTAGCGAAGAGAGAAAGCTGACAGAGTTTTTTCCCGCATTAGGACACTACCGCCGGCCCGATTGAAGTTGCCCCTGGACCGACCCGTGTGGTATCGTTAATCGATAACGTAATGGAACAAAGGCGATACCTTTCTACGAGTCTCGTGTACGAGGTGCGCGGGCTGCCGGTGTCCTAAGAAACCCGCGTGACAATAACCCGCAACACATATCAGCATAAGGGAGGGACGACCATGAGGAGAATTCTCTTCGGACTGTTCTTGGCTCTATGTGTTGTTGTGCAATCCTCGATGGCCTTTGCATGGGAATTCTCCATGAAACAAGAAAATGAGATCCGTTACCGATATTGGGGGCGCTTGGGAAACAACGACATCTTCGGAAGAATGGATTCAGACGTTTATTTGGGCGTCAACCATCTTGTTACTCACCCCAGCCCGGCGAGGGATAACTTTCCCACAACTAGCTTCGGAGTCCTGGCCGGCGAAAATCGCTTCGGATCGGACATGAATTTCAACGACATGAGGGCCACCGTTTATCCAAAGGTGGTGGTCAACCAGGCGATTACGCTCGAAGGATCGGTCAATCTAACCTCACTTGGCATTCATTCCGCTGGACGGCCCTACGACACGTTTGGAACGCCAGGTGAAATCAACAGCCTTTATGTGCCTGTGGGCAACAGGCCCGCGGCCATAGACGTTCCCAATACCATAGTCACTGTGCAGTGGTGGCGCATGACTTTTGAGCTGCCAATTTGCACTTTCATTCTGGGATACCGGCCGGTTCCGCTTGGGATGGGTTTGTGGAAAGGCTTGTGTCAGAGATCTTCTACCGCGTTTGCCTTGAGGATGAATTACGGCCCCGTCAGCGTTCTCATGGGGCCTTATCTTGGCCGAACATTCACCAACTGGAATCAGCCATCAAGGAATTCCGGGACCACGGCCACGTACAGAAAGGACGATGACAGGGACTACGCCAGAGGCTATCACTTCGACATGTTTTACAGAACTGGTCCGCTGGCCATAGACGTCGGACACACCGGGTACAACGATGACTCGTCACAAGTTGTGGACGCGCGGACACTTGCGACAGGTGTTCCGGGAAATCTCACACCCGTAGTCACGCCGGTTCCTGATCGTCGAGTAGATGAAACAACCCTGGCAATTAGGTATTTCAACGGCCGGTTCTTCTTCAGCGCTGAAGCGAACTATTTCTATCACTGGCGTTCAGGTTTAGGGTCGACCGAGGTCCGTGCAGGTACTCGTTACCAGCGGACCGATGCCGATGTACGCACGTCGCTATACGGCGTTGAAACAGGGGTGATTCTAGGCCCCTCAAAATTCACTTTTTCGTATGTCCGATCTGCCGGCGACGATCCCAGCACCCGCAAAGATGATGAAGACACCGGCAGGGGCACAACGGGTGTGAACAATTGCTACATAAAATACTGGGGTCTATTGATGTATGACATGTACGGGACCGGAACAAGTTGGAACGCGGCCGGACGGGGTCAGCCGGTCAATCTTCACCATGTGGGCGCGAAGGTGGACTATGCCGTCGCGTCCAACCTGAACGTTTTTGTGGTGAATTCCTGGGCATGGAGGGATCAGCCAAACGCATATGTTCTTGGTGGCAACTACTCCCACACCCTCGCGCGGTTCAGCAACGACACCATTGCTCGACAAAAGGGGCTGGCCGGCTTCGGGACACCCGTTCCGGGTCTGCAAGCGGTTCCCGATCACGCGAGTCACATCGGCTGGGAAGTTGATTTCGGCTTGAACTGGCAACTTCTGGAGAATCTCACCTGGAACAGTGTTCTGGCCTTTTGGCAGCCTGGAACGTGGTGGTCGTACGCGTATCCGAATACTGCCGAGATTTACCGGAGAAATGCGGGTACGGTGCCTCAGACGCCAACTGATCAAGCTGGGGCTACTTTCGATCCAGGGCGCAAAATCGACCCGATGGTTGCATTTGAGAGCAGTCTGCTTGTGGAATTCTGATCTCCCCAACGCGCTTTTATGAAACGAGTTGAAAGCATTCGTGCAGCCTATCTTCACGGAGTCCGCTGGCACATGCGGGCACAGGTTCCCTGCGAATTCAATTAATGCCCAGTGCTCATCATTCGGCCCATGCCACGCTTCGCGCAGTAATCTGCAAACTCCTTCGTGAGGGGGCCAGCCGCGTTTCCTGATAAATAGATGTAAAGAGGGTATCTAACTGGATAAGGACTGGAATCAACCGCGTGAGCGGCGACAGACGCGTGATTCTTATGGGAGGTGGGCGGCGTGATTGCAGGCGTGCCGGACGATTCTCTTATGGCGAGCACTTTTGGCAGGCTCTTGGGAGCGATGCCATGTCCGCCCCCTTGACTTGCGCTGTGACCGGCGATGGAATCCCGACGCTCGCGGTACTCCAGGTCCGTAACCCGGCAGAATCCGATGGAACCTTCGGTTTCGAGGACCTTCGGAAGGACCGTTGTAATGGCCGAAACCACCGTGGCATCTCTTGTGTAAGGCTGCCCACCGAGCAAATTTTCTTTCAGAAAGACCACTGGATCGGAATGCTTATCCTCAACAGCTATGACCTTTATGGGGCGGTCCGGACCACCCACGGCGTTCCAGTTCGAGTATTCTCCTTTGAAGATTCCCGCGACCTGGGCTTTGGTGAGTTCATTCACCGGATTGGAGGGGTGCGTCACAACAACTATTGAGCACCAGCCGACTTGTTTTTCCGCTACTTTCATTCCGTTCTGTTCCGCTTTCTCGTATTCCGACGGACCCAATCTTCGAGAGGCCATTGCCAGTTCCGCGCGGCCTTCGAAAAGGTCACGTACCCCCGTGGCGGTCCTTCCTCCGACAACAATGATGCTCGATCCGGGGTGCTCGGCCATGTAATCCTTCGCATACACCGACACAAAACGCGCCACGTTGTCTGATCCGGTGACCCGTAAGACTTTGGTTCCGAAATCGTTTGCACTGGCTACTGATGTAGATACGAAGAGAATCACGATGAGACCAAGCAGCACTTTGTTTGTCATGACATGTACCTCTTTATAGACCCTTCGAAGAAGGGTGAAGCCTGTGTGCGTCTTCCTGGATTCATACCAGTTCGCTCCCGAACGGTGAAGATGGCGTTGAAGCGAGAGCGACCGTAGGTCGGATTGAGTTCCGCGTTCTGCGCGGGACGAAATCCGACATCATGTCCAAAGCGACTTGTCGGGTTTCGCTGGGCTCAACCCGACCTACCTTGATTCACCGTTTGATAGCGCAGTGGTATCAATGCCTCCCAAGGGTCCGTTATTCTTAGTGGTTGAACAGGCCACTTCTCGCTCACGACCACCTTTTGGACAAGGCATTTCTGAGCAAAATAGTACGATTTTGAGCCAACGATTGTCAACCGGCTTGGTACGCAATCATGATTTCCGGTCGGGGTGTGATTCGGATAGAACTTTTGAGGATGGCTTTAACGTTTTCCAAAGGATCCGGAGATTAGCTCTGCAAAACTGTCGTCTCCGGGTTTGGGTGGAGGGGGAATATGCGGCACTCGCTTGATGTTGGTTTCTCGACTGAGTCCGAACAAGACGCTCAATTCGCGGGTGATCGGGGTTTCCCGGAGGTCCACGAACCTTAGGATGCGGCCCAGGTTCAAGTCAAACCAATCGCTCTTCAGGCTGATGATCTCCGGGAATTTGAAATGGCTCCCCTTGTCCAGGTCCCAGGTGTATTCTGCAAAGGGCCAGAACCGATACCGGCTGAAAACCAACGACCCTTTTCTGAAGCGCTTCTGGATGGTGTTGATCAGCAGGAACTTCCGTTCGGTGAAGACCTCGCCGTCTCCGACTGAAATGTATCCTTGCCCGCTTTTCGTTTCGGTCCCTTTCCGCAGATCCTTCTTGTACGAGTACACGTAGAAGACATTCAGCTCCTCGATACCTCCGCCTGACCCGTACGTGACAAAAGGCCAGAAGCTGTACCGTTGATGGCCTGTCCGATAGTGGTGATAGTAGCTGAGGAAGGGCCAGACAATGCTCGTGGTTGCGGAATAATTATTCTGCTCACGCACGTATAGCGGGAACGGCAAAGCGGTGTACGAGCTGGCTTGTTCGGTTCCGGGATACTTTTCGGTATGCTGGAAAAAGGGCCACAACACGAACATATTCGAGTAGTCCCGCCGAATCGTGTCTGTTCCGAAGAGCGGCCATACCTTGAACGAGCTTCTGCCCGGGCTGTTCGCATAGGTGATGATCGGCCAGAGTATGCGGCGGGTGTGGATGTCTTCATCCGTGCTTTCGTAATAAAGGGGAAAGAGGAAGAAGAAATTGCTGTCTACACCGTACCGCCGATACGTGTATCCGTAGAACGGAAAGAAGCCCCAATACTTTTGACCCAGATCCGATGTGCCCTGGTACAGAGTCAGACACCGGGAATATCCGTCAAAAGGAGGCACCTTTGACCACCGGCTCTCAAAGACGGGAACAAAGGCCATCTTGCTCCGGAAAAAGGACTCTTCCCGATATCCGAAGGGAAAGAAGAAGTCCACCCGCTCGTACCGGCCGGGAGCTTTCGTATGAAAGAAGAGCGGTGGGAAGCCCCAGCCTTCTCCCAGGGTCCAGACACGGTCGGGAGCCAATGGGTCCATGCGACGTATGTTCAGGTCAGGATCAATGGCAAAGGTCGTCTTTGGCGAGGCGTATCTGATCAAATCATAGGCTGAGCCGAACGCGGGCCCGGAACACAGCATGACGAGGACCAGGATTAAGGCTGAGAAGTAGTAGTGACGTATACCGTCAATCTTGCGCGGATCGAGACCGCATTCGAGCGTGTCATTGCAAATCCCGCGGGACGCGGGACGAGGCAATCTCCCAGCCTTCAAGGGAAAGTGTATGTGTTTGGGGCTGGTCATGGGACGCAGCCTCTTATTTCAGTACCGACCCGAGGATGATCGCCAGGGTGCTGATCGGGGTAGCTTCGGACACGTCTTCCGCCGTCTTATTCATGTTGCGGATGGCTCTACGAGTCTCGAAATAGAGCTCGGGATCGTTGATGAGCCGCCCGATAACACCAGGGCCGCGCTGGACCCGGTCCGAAAGTTGGCGCATGTCCACTACCAGAGACTGGGTTTGCCGGTACAGGGATTCGTCTGTAACGAGCTTGCCGAGCGTTCCTCGGCCGGCCCGGACATCGCCGACCAGATTCTCCAATTGTTCGGTAAGCCTGTTAAACTTCTCCCCGCTCTTGTCCACGTTATCCACAGTGCGGTTGATCTTTTCCTTGTTCCTGGAGAGGATCTCGCTCACGTCGCCGCTTGCTTGAGCCATCCTCTGGGCAGTCAAGTCCAACTTCTCTTTGTTCTTGCCCACCAGGTCTCTCACATCCTGAAATACTCGGTCGGTATTGGTGATGATTCGGTCGACCTTTTCCGATCCTTTCTGATCGACGAACTGCGTGCGAGCTTCACGGGTGAGCAGTTTCAAGTCTTCGGCCACAAATCCCAGCGTATCCATGACTTTTTCCGCGGGGACCGGCTCGTACACAAGCTTGATCTCTTCTCCGGATTTCAGCTTTCGTGCATTTGGCTTGCCGACCTCAATGACGACGTACTTATCTCCCAGGAGCCCTTTGGTTCTCACCATCACTCGCGAGCCTTCGGGGATGCTGTTGCGGTACTCGCTCCTGATATCCATCGTCACGATGGCCTTGCCCGTGTCTGGGTCAAGGACGATGCTCTTGATCTTGCCCACCTTGATGCCCGCGATCTGAACCTGAGTCCCCTCGACCAGGCCTTCTGCGGAACTCAGCCGGGTTTTCAGCTCGAACCCTTCCTGCAAATCCAGGCCCAGCACGCGGAACCAGACGTATGCAAAGATAGCCAGGCCCACGAGAAAGAAGATCCCGACCTTGGCTTCTAATGTAAGCTTGTCTGCCATTGAGCCTTTCGCCTTGCTCAATCAGTCAACATGAATGGGGCCTTCCGGAGACCCGCTGATGAACTGCTGCACGATCGGGTCCGGATACCGCTCCATTTCCTCAGGAGTGCCTCTGGCCAGGATTTTTCCGTCCCAGAGCATCATGGTTTCGTCCGAAACCGAGAACACCCCACGAATATCGTGGCTGACGATCACATACGTGGTGGAAGTCTGCTGATGCGTAGTCCGAATGAGTGCATAGATGGCCGACTTGGTCACAGGATCGAGCCCCGTGGTCGGCTCGTCAAAGAAGACAATGTCCGGATTGAGTGCCAGAGCCCGCGCCAGTGCGGTCCGTTTGCGCATCCCGCCGGAAATCTGCGCCGGATACTTGTCCTCGTGTCCTGTCATGCCAACTGTGGCCAGCTTCTCGCGCACCACTTCCGTGATCTCGCTCTGGGAAAGCTTCGTGTGTTCCTCCAGAGGAAAGGCCACATTTTCGGCCACCGTGAGCGAATCGAAAAGCGCTCCTTCTTGAAACAGAATCCCGAACCGCCGCCGTATCCTGTTCAAATCCGCATCGCCCATTCGAGAAAGATTCTCTCCATCGATGATCACTTCGCCCGAATCAGGCGTTTCCAGGCCCATGAGATGTCTCAACAGCACGGACTTCCCGCCGCCCGAACGACCTATGATGGTGGTAACCGTGCCTCGCTGGATCGTGAAATCAACGCCGTCGAGCACCTTCTGGTCTCCGTACCGTTTGTGCAGATCGTTTACCGTGATCATGCGTCGTTGCCGGACCGCCCTAGGACGGCTTGAACATGAGGGCGGTCATCACGTAATCCGAAGCCAGTATCAGTAGCGAAGAGATCACCACACCTCTCGTGGTGGCGAGCCCCACACCTCGTGCGCCGCCCGTCGCGTAGAAGCCCTTGGAGCAGCTCACCAGCGACAGGATGAGGCCGAAGACGACTGCCTTGATCAAACCATGCGTTATATCTTCAGCTTCCAAATAATCTTTGATACTGTTGATGAAGACTGCTCCGTCCTGGCCCAACTGCGCCGTGTAAATCAAATAAGCGCCCACCATCCCGGAAAACTCGAACAGGAGCGCCAGAAACGGCAACACAATGGTGGCTGCTACCACTCGGGGCACCACCAAATACTGAACCGGGTGGACCGCCATGCTGGCCAGCGCATCGATCTGGTCCGTGTTTCTCATGCTGCCTAGCTCCGCGATAATCGCCGATCCCGCACGACCGATCACCATCAGAGCGCTCAGTACCGGCCCCAGCTCCCGTGCCAGCGAGAGAGCTACTGCCCCGCCGATGAGCGATTCCGCGCCGTAGCGGGACATGGCAATGTGCCCTTGCAGAGCAAGCACCATCCCGGTAAACAACCCGGTTATGCAGATCAGATACACAGACTGGACTCCCACGAAGTCCAACTGGATCAGATACTGCTTGAACCGGAACGGCGGCCTGAAGAGCCATTCTACGGACGATCCCAGAAGCACTATCGAGCGACCGGTCTCCTCCACCGCGAATCGCACTGTCTGAGCCACGTTGATGGCGATAGCTCCGAAGAAGGCCAGCAATCTCACCGGATCAGTCCTTCGTAATGCGCTCATCAGATCGTCAGCGAGTCCAAGCCCCTCTGGCGCTGCACTGCGCCGCACTATGAGCACGATGCTCTGCTGGATGTCCGGGCTGCGTATCGCTGATGCGCAACTTCACCGGCGCCCAATGCGCCAACCGAAAAAACAGATTCTCAAGCCGCGTGCGGCGCTCATCGGCCCTGTTCCGGAGCGGTCCGCATCATTCATGCGCATGAAAGAGCGCATGAACAGTTCAAGAAACAAGCCGATAGTCCACAGATACGCGGCGGGTGTATTTTAATCCAGATGCTGAAGAAGTGTCAATAACTTTCGGATTAGCTATAATTATTCGTGACATACTTTGAATACGGAAGTCAACAGCGTGAGAAAACTTCGGATTGTTCTTTCAGGTATGTTCCAGGGCAAAAGCCATTGCCTCGGGTGAAAGGGAGTGATATGGTGGGTCATATCATGCAAAAGAATAGTAATTTCAATTAGCTATAGGAGCGCTCATGCCCCACGCGGACTTCGTCCACCTTCACTTGCATACCCAGTATTCCTTGCTCGATGGAGCCATTCGTATCCCGGACCTCATCGCACGAGCCGGGGAATTCAATATGCCGGCTCTGGCCGTGACCGATCACGGTAATCTTTTCGGCGCGATGGAATTCTATTCCCAGGTGCAGGCCGCAGGCATCAAGCCGATCATTGGCTGCGAGGTGTACGTAGCGCCCGGTTCGCGAACAGAACAGAATTCACGTGTGGGCGAAACCACAGCGTACCATCTCATTCTCTTGTGTGAAAATGAGAAAGGTTACCGTAACTTATGCAAACTGGCCACCAAGGCGTACCTCGAAGGCTTCTACTTCAAGCCGCGGATTGACCGAGAGCTCCTGGAGGAATTTCACGAAGGTCTGATCTGCTTGAGTGGATGTCTTTCCGGCGAGATTGCCTCCCACATCGTCGCAGGGGATACGAAGGGCGCTCGAAAGGCTGCCTCATGGTATCGGGAACTTTTCACTCCTGAGCGCTACTTCTTGGAGCTGCAAGAGAACGGCCTGGAGCACCAGAAAAAGGCTAATCGGGGTTTGATCAACCTTGCGGGCAAGCTCGACCTGAAGCTGGTGGCCACCAATGATTGTCATTATCTCAATCGGGCCGATCACCGCGCCCACGAGGCGCTCCTGTGCATCCAGACGGGCAAGAAGCTTGATGATCCGAACCGGCTGAGATTCGAGACCGATCAGTTCTACTTTAAGTCGCCTCAAGAGATGGCTCACGACTTCCGGGACCTGCCGGAAGCGCTCGCAAACACGCTCTTGGTAGCTGAAAAGTGCTCTCTGCTCCTCGAATTCCACGAGACCTATATGCCTCGTTTCGACCTGGGGACAGGCGAGACGCTCCGGGAACGTTTCGCGCTTGATGTTCGCGCAGGCTTCAAGACACGGACCGAGCAATTGTTGCGCCGCGGTAAAATCACTCAGGACCAAATCCCGATGTACGAAGAGCGGCTCAATCGGGAAATCAAGCTGATCCAGGATATGGGCTATTCAGGGTACTTCCTCATTGTGGCGGATTTTATCGGTTTTGCCCGCAAGACTGGAATTCCGGTCGGACCCGGGCGAGGTTCCGCGGCCGGATCGCTCGCAGCCTATTGCCTCGGGATCACGGATATCGACCCCATCCGTTACAACCTGCTCTTCGAGCGCTTCCTTAACCCCGAACGCAAAAGCTTGCCTGATATTGACGTGGATTTCTGCATGGCCGGCAGAGACCGCGTGATCGAATATGTCACTGAGAAATATGGCCAGGAGAAAGTTGCGCAGATTATCACCTACGGCCGGATGCAGGCCAAGGCCGTGGTACGCGACGTGGCACGAGTCCTGGGACTGCCGTATGCCGAAGCGGACCGTATCGCGAAGCTGATCCCGGATGAGCTCAAGATGACCCTGGACAAGGCTATTGACCGGGAGCCCAAACTCAAGGACGAAATCGACAAGAACCCGCAGGTTGCCGATTTGATCACCACCGCGAAGGCGCTGGAAGGGCTCACCCGTCACGCTTCCACGCACGCGGCAGGGATCGTTATCGCGGATCGTCCGCTCGTGGAGTTCCTTCCTCTGTACAGTCCGAATAAGAAAGAAGTGCTCACCCAATTCGACATGAACTGGGTGGAAAAGATCGGGCTAGTGAAGTTTGACTTTCTGGGGCTCAAGACCCTCACGGTGATTGACCAGGCGCTGCAGCTCATCGAGCAGTCCAGAGGCGTGAAGCTGGAGATCGATTCTCTGCCCCTCGACGATTCGGACACGTACGAGCTGCTTTGCCGCGGAGATACGATGGGTGTGTTCCAGTTAGAATCTTCAGGCATGAGGGACATGCTCACCAAGTTCAAGCCATCGGTCTTTGAAGATCTGATTGCGATCCTTGCTTTGTATCGACCCGGTCCGCTCGATTCAGGCATGGTGGATGATTTCATCAGTCGCAAACACGGCAAGACTCGCATCGAGTATCCACTGCCTGAGCTGGAGCCCATCCTGAAGGAGACCTACGGCGTCATCGTATACCAGGAACAGGTCATGAGCATCGCTACCACGCTCGCGGGCTACTCCCTGGGCGACGCGGATCTGTTGCGACGAGCAATGGGCAAGAAAAAGCCTGACGAGATGCGAGAGCAGAAGAGCCGCTTCGAGAAAGGTTCTGCCAAAAACAAGATCGATCCGGATAAGGCTGCCTACATTTTCGACCTGATGGAGAAATTCGCGGGGTACGGCTTCAACAAGTCCCACTCTGCCGCCTACGCGATGGTGAGCTATCAGACGGCATTCCTGAAAGCACACTATCCGGAAGAGTTTCTGGCTGCTCAGCTGACCTGTGAAGCCGGCAATACGGACAAGGTCACCCTTTACATCGCGGAATGCCGGGATCGCGGCATTGAGGTCCTGCCGCCGCATGTGAACGCCTCACTCAAGAACTTCGGCGTGGTGGACAACAAGATCGTTTTCGGGCTCAGCGCGGTAAAAAACGTGGGCGAAGGTGCGGTGGATTCGATCTTGGAAGCCAGGGATGAAGCCGGGCCGTTCTGCTCGATTCAGGACTTCGCCCGACGAGTTGATCTGCGGAGGGCCAACAAGAAGGTCTTTGAAAGCTTGATCAAGTGCGGCGCATTCGATGGCATGGGCCTGACGAGAAGGGCCATGTTCGATCCATTGGACCAGGTCATTGAACAAGGCCAGAGCTACCAGAGAGAAAAAGCTGAAGGCCAGTTCAACCTCTTTGAGCATGAATGCGTGCCCGGCGCGGAAAACGGTCACGATGTTGCGATCCCGGAGCTCGCGGAATGGGAAGACTTGATCAAACTGGGCTTTGAACGAGAAATGCTCGGATTCTACGTTACCGGCCATCCGTTGATGAAGTACGACCGGCTCATCGAGCGGTATGCAAACGCCACCACGGTCGCACTGGCCCAGAACGGCGCCCCATCCCAGGTGAAAATCGCGGGCTTGGTCAAGAACATCAAGGAGATCAATACCAAGAAGGGCGACCGAATGGCCTTTGTCACCCTTGAAGATCTTGAAGGCATTGTGGAAGTGACCGTTTTCTCGGACCTGTACGCTCAGGCACAGGAGCTGCTCCGATCGGGAAAGCCGCTGCTCGTTTCAGGCAATCGAGAAGGAGACCAGGAAAATCCGAAAATCCTGGCTCAGGAGATTCACTCGCTGGAAGACGCGCCCCGCCGCCTGAGCAACGCGTTGCACATCCGGATCTCAACCACGGGCACCGACCCTCTTCAGATCAAAGAGCTGAGCCGCATCTTGCGCAAACATCAGGGCCGAGTTCCCGTAAAGCTGCACGTGGTAATCCCGAACCGCACCGAGACGATCATCAGCGTTCCGTCCATCTCCTGCGACCCTTCTGAAGAGATGCTCGCACAAGTAAAACAAACCTTCGGATACCAGCCCATTACGTTCGAGTAGGCGAATGGGCCCTCCGCGTGGATATTTGTAAATTCGTCCAAGCATTCCTTTCAAAGGAGTGGTCAGCATGAAAGTGTTTATTGGTTGGTCTGGAGAGGCCAGTCATCGCGTCGCTGAAGCCATGCACGGATGGCTGCCAAGAATAATTCAAGCGGCAAAACCGTGGATCTCGTCTGAAGATATCGCGAAAGGCGCCACGTGGCAGGTAGATCTAAAGCAAGGACTCAATGAGGCTAAGGCAGGTATTATTTGCGTGACACCCGGAAACTTGGAGGAGCCGTGGATTCATTTCGAAGCCGGGGCTTTGTCAAACGCCATTGAAAAAGCCTATGTTTGTCCTTATCTTGTTGGCTTGACACCTGCAAACCTGGGTGGGCCTCTAGCGCAATTTCAGGCGACGACAGCAACGAGAGCCGATACGCTCAAACTTGTGAAGACAATCAACGAAGCCATAGGCAGGCCGCTGGAAGAGTCGCAGTTGGTCGAAACCTTTGAGTATTTTTGGCCCAAGTTTGAAGAGAAACTGAAGGAGATTGCCGAAACGCCGAGCGAGCCACCACCACACCGCGATGATAGAGAAATTTTGGAGGAAATACTTGCTGTAGTACGAGCGATTTCGCAAGACAGCGCTCTTTCCCGGTGGACTAAAATGCTTAAACCCCCTCTGGTGGGGTCATCGGGTGTAGAACCTCCTTTATGGTCAGTTCCTCTAGATAAGCTCGAAGCGTTAATCAGGAAGGAGGCGATGGAATCTCGCTCGCGGTCTCTCCAACAGTCTCTGGAAGAGCTGGTCGCGCGATCCGGAAAGGATGAAAGTGACCGGGAGGATAGCTAATCTTTGCGTGTGAACGAATCCTTTTTTCTGCTTGAGCGAGCTCAGGTCAGCGGCACCCCGGATGCACTTCAGCCTTGTCCGCAGGCCATTAGCAAATCGGTGTCATGGCGTACCTGTTGTGGCACCTGTCCAAAGAGCCCAGAGCGCAGATGCAATGGTCACGAGTCCGACAAGAGTCAGTATAGACAAGAAAGACTTCGCGATCTTCCAATCTTTGGGGGTGCCGATGCTCACACCGCTTGCGCGCAGGCCTAACGACTTGGCAAGTTCTCTGCCTCCCGCGTCCAAGTGAATTCCACCCGCGATTAATGCCACGTACGGCCACCACGGATGGTTCAGGAGCATGAGGACTCCCGCCAAAGGCAAGGTCCACAGCACGAACGAATCCCATCTCGCGGCGTTGCGCTCTGCCAGCCGAAAGAGCGGATCGGTGCCTTCGCTCTTTTCCTGCAAGCTCAGTCTTTGGGCCAACGAATAGTGGAGACCGGATATTAGTTGGCCCACCCAACCGAATAACCCGAAGCACACGAAGAAAAGACCGAGTACGATGCGCATGTGCGGCTCCTGTTACAAGCTGAGTTACAGCGTTTGCCAAAATTCTCGTCTGAAATGACCTCGTCCATGTAGGGGCAGGCCCGCGCGCCTGCCCGGATCGGAACATTCTCAAAACAGGGCAGACACGCGGGTCCGCCCCTACCTTCCCAAGCGGCTTATTTTGGTCACGATCTTTCGCAAACGCTATAAGACTTGTGCCCTCAAATGAAGCTGGAATTCCCCTCACCTTCTCTTTTTGTGGGGCAGTCCCGCGGCCTCGCGGGATTCCAGCCTGCCATTCCCGGCGGACTGGAAAGTCGGCCCCACAGAGAAGAGTTATATGCAGCCCCTTCGCCTCCTACCGAACGTAAATGGAATCAAAATGAACAACAGTCCAGACTATGTACGCGAGACCCACCAGGACGCCAAAAGGAAATGTGAAAAACCAGGAGAAGGTTAGCTTCGGGGTCTCGAACTTGATACTAGTCGCGGTGGTCATCACATTCCCCCACAAGAACCAGAATGCAGCCATCGCAAGAAGATAGTATCCCCAGCGGGAACCGGCGATCACCAGGGCAATCCCTACGAGGCACGTAGGGCAGGCCACGAATATGTCGGCAAGGGCCATGCCGTAAAGGATCTTTTGCTCATGCCAATCGTCCACGCTTCCGTCAGGGTTCTTCATGGCTTTGCCCTTCAGGACCATGAATTGCCAGCCCATGACCAGCAGAGCATACAACCCCATGACGATTAGCAGTGCCCACAATATGACCCATGAAACCAAGGATAATTCCAGCACGTGACCCCCTCCAATTCTCGTCCTTGACCTACCCGATCCATTGTGCCTATTCAAGGGCTTTGTTGCACACGGGTGCGAAGCGTTCAATTACTACTGTTCAGGAGGGGACATGCACGTCCAGGAAGATAGCCCATCACAGAGCAGCTCCGTGATCGTTCAGCAAGTGTGGAAGAAGTCGGTTTTCAGGCTCGTGGGTTTTCTGCTGTTCATGGGGGCGGCCTTGTTCCTGCCTGCGTACAGTCTGACGTGGACGGAAGGGTGGTGGTTTATGGGAGTATTCGCCGCGTGCATGGTGTTCAACCTTGTCGTTCTTTTAAAGGTCAACCCTGAACTGGTGCAAATTCGCCTGGGGACCGAAAGAGGGGCAAAGCCCTGGGACAAGATGCTGGCGCCGGCTGTAGTGGGATTGTGGGTTGTGGGCCTCGTTGTCACAGGACTGGATTACCGGTTCGGATGGACTCCGCAGACAGGTTCATGGCCGAAGGTTGTGGGTTTGGCTTTGTTCGTCGTCGCCAACCTGACCGTGCTCTGGGCCATGTCGGTAAACAAATTCTTTGCCGAATTCGTCCGCATTCAGACAGAAAGAGGCCACGCGCCTGTCGCGGCCGGTCCTTACCAATATGTTCGGCATCCGGGATATGCCGGATGGATCTTGATGGCAGTCGCGGGACCGCTCGCATTGGGATCGGCATGGGCTGCAATCCCGGCCGCTTGCTCGACCGCGTTGCTGGTCGTGCGAACCGGCCTCGAAGATCGCACGCTCAGACAGGAGCTGCCCGGGTATGAGGATTACACGCGACGCGTCCGGTACCGGCTCGTGCCCTGGCTTTGGATTACCTGAACGTCAGTTCGGTCTTGCTGCCCGCCGATCGCTGCTCTTTGATTGCAGGTCGTCTCGCTGTGGACAGAGCCGACAGAGGGATAACAATTCTGTGAACCTACCCCATAAGCCTTCGAATTGCGCTAGACATATTCTCTTGGTTTTTGTGTCCCGCAGGGACACCCAGATAGTAGCTCGGCAATTCATTGCCGTGTAACAGGGACTTCTAAGGAACAACATCTCTGAGTCCCGGAGGGACGGCAGAGCTACCCGGGAACGCAGGCTCGATCCTACGACAAATCCTGGCTTTCTGTCGTCCCTCTGGGACTCCCAAAACAGGAGCTATTGGAGCTGGCTTTTCCCGGCGATGAAGAAACTGTCTCAAAACTCCATTTTTGTCTCGCGATGTGTGGATGGATGTACTATAAAGGCGGGAAAAATCAAGTGAGGCAGAGATGAGTCGAGAGATCAGGGCGGATTACGACCA
>JBFLZC010000015.1:113452-115433 GCA_040756375.1 Thermodesulfobacteriota bacterium | reverse complement strand
GCTCAATTTTTTCGCACCGGACTTGGTTACACGGGCCACGAGTTGGGGCAGTGGCGCGGGGGAGGCCCCTTTTTGCAAAAAGGGGCCTCCCCGGACCCCTCCACCAAAAACTCCCGCCTCTTGCAAGCGCCCGGCGCTTGAAGAGCAGCAGGTGGCGCTCACGAGTACCCTTTATGCGATGATTCAATGGTGGAAGCGCTCAAACGCGCGAAGACTGAGGCAAGCTCTGTAGCCGAGCTGGAACGGACGCACGGATAGTGCTGTGGGTGCCACTGCTGGCTCGTCCAGCAGTGCTACCTCATTCAGAGAAAACGTTTGGGAATCACTGTAGGCGTCATGTCTGGCGCCACAGATGTGTCCCGCTCCCGCGGGATTGATCCATGCTATAGCAAGTCCCAGAGACACAATGCGCATCATCCCATATGCTCAGGTTTGTGTTCGCTCCAGAGCATCACCGCCAGTAGCCCGGTAACAATGCACGCGATGACACTGATCCACACCGGAACTACCACTCCGTTGGCCACCACGTGGACCTGAAAGATGACTCTGATTAATTGCGCAATGGATATAAAGCTCAAGAATATCGTGGCAATAAACGTCGCGGGTTTCATGAGCATCCCCCTTATTCCATCCCTTTCCGTAGTATCAAGTATATATTCGTACATAAGACTCAGGAAACACCGTACGGTTCCACATGATTGCCGTGAAACTCTAGCGGGGAGGCTCCTTTTGCAAAAGGGCCTCCCCGGCTACTTCTTCAATAGCTCATGGGTCTTGCAACTACTTCTAAAGAGCCGTGGCAATGGCTCCGCTGAGATCCTCGGTCGTGGCCTTGCCTCCGAGATCCGGTGTCAACGGCGCGGCGTCCGAGCCGAGCACGGATTCGATTGCGTGGAGGACCGCGGCCCCTGCTTCGACTTCGCCGAGGTGATCGAGCATCATCGAAGCAGCCCATATCTGGCCGATCGGATTGGCGATCCCTCGCCCGGCGATGTCGGGCGCGGAACCGTGTACTGCTTCGAACAGCGAGGGATACCTGCGTTCCGGATCTATGTTGGCCGACGGTGCAACCCCGATGGTCCCGGTGACGCCCGGTCCCAGGTCGGAGAGGATGTCCCCGAACAAGTTGCTCGCCACCACCACGTCGAAGCGCTCCGGCGACATCACGAATCGCGCGCTGAGGATGTCAATGTGATACTGGTCCACGCGGATGTGTGGATACTCGCCGGCGATTGCATGAAATCGCTCGTCCCAGTAGGGCATGGAGTGATAGATGCCGTTTGACTTGGTCGCAGATGTGACGTGATCTTTGCCTAGCCGCTGTGCGAGCTCAAACGCATACCGTATGATGCGGTCTGTGCCATGCCGCGTAAAAACCGAAGTTTGGATCACCATCTCTGAATCCGTGCCTTCGCCAAAGCGACCTCCGAGCACTGAATATTCTCCCTCGGTGTTCTCGCGGACCACCCAGAAGTCAATGTCGCCCGTTTGGCGATCCCGGACCGCGGGTGTGATGCCGGGCAAGAGGCGTACGGGACGGAGATTGACATATTGGTCGAATCCGCGGCGGATGGGAATGAGCAGTCCCCAGAGGGAAATGTGATCGGGCACACCGGGAAAGCCTACCGCGCCGAAGAAGATCGCGTCGTGGTCGCGCAGCCGCGCCAGACCGTCCTCGGGCATCATGCGACCGGTTGCCTTGTAGGTTTCACAGCTCCAGTCGAATTCGCGAAACGTGAATCCAATGCCAAACTTTGCTGCAACGGCGTCAAGGACACGCAGAGCAGCCGGCACCACCTCTTTTCCAATTCCGTCTCCGGGAACCACTGCGATCTCGTATTTCTTCATATAACCTCCACATAATTGCGTCGTGTATGGTCGTGTTGGTGAGGAACCTGCCATAACTTTGTTCTTGACCGGCAAAGCCGTGGTGAGTTACGTTCAACATGCCCATAAAAGAACACTTCTTGTCAACTACGGT
>JBFLZC010000015.1:23452-105952 GCA_040756375.1 Thermodesulfobacteriota bacterium | reverse complement strand
TTCTCGCCTTCAAAAGTACGAACCCACTTTATAAAATACCATAAACATTGCGAAATTACAAGCTCATATATTGATTGGAGCATGTTGTTGCAATTCAGCCAACCGCGTAGCGGCCTTCTTTAGCGCTCTCTCCGGCCTGAAAGAGACGGCAGCGCTCGGGGACTGTTGACTTGAGGGCCGTCTCTGCCCCACAAATAGATTGGATGACAGGGCAGGTGGATTGAAGGTCTTCGCGCTGGCGAGGCGCGGGCAGGTTCAAAGGCGCACAGATTTGTTCATCCGGGTCGGCTCCCGGACACAAGCTCTAGAGACCAATCCTGCGGGAAATCAGACCTTAGCGTGTAGCAATGGGACGTCGCACATCCAAGAAAGTGGTTGCGCTGGTAGGCAGGCCCAATGTGGGCAAGTCAACCATGTTCAATATGCTGGTGCGCTCTCGAAAAGCACTGGTGGATGATACCCCCGGTCTGACCCGCGACCGGAACTACGCGGAAGTCATCATCGATGACAAATCCTTTGTGGTGGTGGACACTGGTGGTTTTGAGCCCACCACGGATGACGTGCTGCTCAGCCAGATGCGCGCTCAGACCATGATAGCGATTGAAGAGGCGGACCTGGTCGTGTTTCTCGGGGACGGGAAGGCTGGGATTACTCCTTCAGATGAAGAGATTGTCCGGACCCTTCAACGAACCGATAAGAAGATCTTCTACGCGGTGAACAAGATAGATTCGGAAAGACAGGAGAACCTCGCGTACGAGTTCTACCGCCTGGGGATTGAGAAACTCCACCCTGTCAGCGCCATGACCGGGTACGGAATGGGCGAACTGATTGACGACCTCGCAACTGAGATACCTTCGGCCCCTCCATCTCCCGAAGCCGAGGAATCGGCGCCGGAACTCACGGTGAGGGTTGCGGTTGTGGGGCGTCCCAACGTAGGAAAGTCTACCCTGATTAATCTCCTGCTCGGAGAGGAACGATTAGTGGCCAACCCGGAACCCGGGACGACCCGCGATTCCATCGACACCGTGGTCCGTTCCCACGGGAAGGAATACCTATTCATAGACACTGCGGGCATTCGACGACGCTCGCGCGTGGTGGATCGAGTTGAAAAGTACAGCGTGATCAAGGCGTTCCGGAGTGTTGACCGAGCCGACATTGTTATCCTCATGATGGACGCGACAGAGCCCCTGACCGAGCAGGACGCGAGAATCGCGGGGTACGCGTACGAGAAGGGCCGCGCGGTTATTTTGCTACTCAACAAATGGGATCTGGTCCAAAAGGATGCCAACACGCACCTGGCATATCTGGAAGCTGCCCGCCGCACGCTCAAGTTCCTCGATCACGCGCCGGTGCTTACGGTATCCGCGCTGAAAGGGACCAGGGCGGTCAAGATCTTCGGTATCATCGATGACCTGAACACACGTTACCGCAAGAGGGTTCCCACTGCGGATCTGAACAAGTTTCTGGAGCAGGCGACGTCTTTGCAGCCTCCGGGACTGCATCGCAAGAAGCGGCCGGTCAAGATCTATTACCTGACCCAGGTGAAGGTCGCGCCACCCACGTTCATCTTCTTCTGCAACTACCCCGAGTCGATTCACTTCTCGTATCGGAGGTACCTTGAGAACCGCCTCAGGGAAGCCTTCGACTTTGGGGGCGCTCCGCTCAAGCTCTACTTCAAAAAGCGGGAGAAAAGAGGCGAGACCGACCGCGTGTGATTGGTCGTCCGATCCTCGGACGCCGAAGTCCGGCTTCGGAGGTGCTTGAAAACAGTGAGGAAAGTGATTACATTTTCTTAGAATAAAAGGCTTGGCGAAGTCACGCGGTTCATGCCACAACTTGATGTAATTCTCTGAGAGGTTCTTCATCGTCGTCCATGACTACAGGTTCCGGACAACCCATCCCTCGCTTCGGTGAGATACAAGACATAGTCAAATCGCACTATCCTGACGCGGATTTGGACCTCATCCGCGCGGCGTACGTCTATTCTGCACGGGAACATCAAGGTCAGACCCGGAGGGGGGGGGAACCGTACCTCGTCCATCCGGTAGCCGTGGCTCAAATCCTCGCGAACATGAAGCTCGACGAAGCCGCGATCTCCGCGGGTCTGTTGCACGACACCGTGGAAGATGGGCTCGTTACCGTGGATGATCTGGAGCAGGTTTTCGGCAAAGATGTTGCCCTGCTGGTGGACGGCGTTACCAAGATCAGCAAGATGGAGTTCTCGTCCAGAGAGGAACGGCAGGCCGAGAGCTTCAGGAAGATGATCCTGGCAATGAGTCAGGATATTCGGGTGCTCCTGGTGAAATTGGCCGACCGCCTTCACAACATGCGAACACTCGATCCCATGCCTCCCGAAGCCCAGATCCGTATCTCACAGGAGACTATGGACGTGTATGCGCCGTTGGCAGGGCGGCTCGGAATCTATTGGATGCGCATCGAGCTGGAAGATCTGGCCTTTAAATACCTCGATCCTGAGACATACGAATACATAAGGCGTCGCCGGGAAGAGTCGCTCAAGGAGCAGGAGGAATATGTCCAGACTGTTCTGGCCATCATTCGGGAGCGGCTGGAAAAATACAATATCAAAGCCGAAACGAAGTGGCGCACCAAAGAGCTGTACAGCATTCACAGAAAGATGCAGGTGCAGAACATCGAATTCGAGCAGATCCATGACCTGACTGCATTTCGGATCATCGTGAGCACGGTAAGTGAATGTTATGCGGTTCTCGGGCTCATGCATTCCCTGTGGAGGCCGGTTCCCAAAAGGTTCAAGGATTACGTTGCCATACCCAAAGGGAATATGTACCAGGCGCTGCACACAACCGTGATCGGGCCGGAAGGTCGTAGGATCGAGATCCAGATCAGGACTCGGGACATGGATCTGATCGCTGAAGAAGGCATTGCCGCGCATTGGTCGTACAAAGAAGGAAAGAACCTCGCTGCAGAAGATGCCCGAGTCATCAGTTGGCTACGCCAGATGATGGAATGGCAGAAGGACCTGGAAGATCCTCGGGAGTTCTTTGAACATGTCCGGGTCGATCTGTACCCGAACGAGGTCTACGTCTTCACGCCCACCGGCGAAGTGAAGGAGTTTCCGCGCGGGGCCACACCTCTGGATTTCGCGTATTCCATACACTCCGAAGTCGGCCATACGTGCGTTGGAGCTCGCATCAACGGCAAGATGGTTCCGCTCAGATACGAGCTTCAAACGGGCGACACCGTTGAAATCATTACTTCAGCGAACCAGAAGCCGAGCAGAGACTGGCTCAAGCATGTGAAGACCGCCCGTGCTCGGGCGAAGATCCGCCAATTCATGATGACTGAGGAGCGCACTCGCGCGGTGGAAATGGGACGAGAGGCCGCGGAACGAGAACTGAAGCGGTGGAGAATCGATTTAGCCCGCGTAGAAAAAGATGGCGGGATCATGAAGGTTGCTGAGGAGCACAGCTTCAAGACGGAAACGGATCTGTACGCGGCTATCGGTTTCGGGCGGGTCTCACCCAAGGTGCTCATTACCAAACTCGTGCCCCCGCACGAGCGAGACAAGGCCCTGGAAGCACTCCATCAGGAAAAGCCAGTCAAGAGGGGACGAACCGCAGACAAGAGTGGGGTTAACATACAGGGCGTGACGGATGTCCTGGTGAATTTCGCTAGGTGCTGTACTCCCCTCCCGGGAGATGATGTTGTCGGATTTATCACCCGCGGCCGCGGGGTGACGGTGCATAAAGCGGATTGCCCGAACCTCGTCACTGTAGACGGTAGGCGAATCGTCGACGTCGCGTGGGACGAAGAGCAGCACGTGGAACGCGTGGTCCGAATCGGGGTGAATTCCCAGAATCGGATCGGCCTGCTCTCCGCGCTCAGTGGGGTCTTCTCGTCCAATGATTCGGACATCGTAGAGGCGAGCATCAAGACCCTGAATGATAACCTTGCCCAAGGGACATTCACGGTCTACGTAAAGGACCTGGAACACCTCACCAAGATCATAAACGCACTCAAGAATGTCAAAGGCGTCGAAAAAGTCGAACGCCTCGGCTTGTGAAACTATTTCGCCATCTAACAGACCGCGTCCCCAGTGCCGTTCAATAGCGCTTCCCCCCAACCCGGCCGGCCCTACGGCGCCTTGGAAACCTTGTTCGACCGGATGCATCTGGTGCAGACTTGGGCTCTTCGGATCCGTCCGGAAGATTCCATAATGCGTATCTTTTGCAGGTTAGGATAGGAAATCTTCTTGGTCCGATTGTGGGCATGGCTCACGTTGTATCCTCGCAACGGCCGCTTGCCGCAGATTTCACACATACGTGACATTCTCGATTCTCCTCTTCAGTTACCCTTCTCCGTAATGCACGGGGGCTAGGACTTGGCAGCCTCCACAAAGGCCATTCTCAATTGGTACAGAGTCTCCTCTATCACCTGTTTCTCTTCCGGGGTGAGATTTCCCCGGGTTTTTTCTTCCAGCAGCGCGATCAGGTCTATAGTCTGGCGAGCCGCAGATAGGTCCTTGTTCGCCTCGCCCGTGTCAGGGTTCCGTACAAGCCCAAGATGAACAAGCGTGGCATTGGCGAGCGTGATAACGAATGCGATAAAAGTCAGCGGAGGGGCCTCACGATCCTCTGCTTCTCTTACTTGCTCTTTCACGGCCTCTTCTTTTTCTTGAGCCTTTGGCGCCTCTTGCGCTTCCTTAGTTTCCGCGGCGCCCTCGGTCTCCGGCCTGGCCTCTCCTGACTCCGAGAACCTCCTCCTATCCTTTACCTTGAATCCTTCGTCTCGATCGGACTCCTCCATCTCCTTCCTCCTCTTTGGCGCTCGGCTCTCTTGAAATGGACCACTACCGGATCGGCAGCATCCACCCGATCGATGCGACACTATAAACGGTCGGCGGTAACTTCTTCAACTCCCGCCTTCGTAATCAAAAAACCGGGCAACCGCGCCCGGGTAATGTTTCGTTTGGTTCGTGCGGCACCCGAGTCCTTGGCACTCTCGTGAACCGCCGGATGATTCAGGGCTTGTACCGGCCTCTGCGGAAAGTAGCTTCGTGCCGCTTCTCTCAGAAAGATTCTCGGCCCAACGGGTCACACCGAACAGATAATCGTAACTTCACGGTCTCGTGTCTGTTCCGCCTTGGGTACCACGATCACCAGCACGCCGTCCTGGTATCGGGCCTCAGCCTGCTCTGCATCCACGTCACCGGGCAAGACAAAGGAGCGTTCGAAATAGCCGGTTTCTCGCTCGATGCTGTGGTACGCCGCGATACGCGGCTCGGCTTCGATGCGCCGCTCACCCTGGATGGTCAGCCGAGAGGCCTTAATCTCTATATTGATCTCCTCTTTGTTGACCCCCGGCAGATCTATCCGCACGATGTACTCGTCCGGTGTCTCCAGAATATCAACCGCCGGCTTCCACATGGACCTCCGATGACAGACGGCCTCACGGAATGCCCTATCGGCCAGACGAGTCATCCTCTCCTGTATATTGATCATCTCTCTCAGCGGGTCCCAGCGGTTCAGGGTCATGGGGTCAACTCCCTGCTTGAAAAAGAGTGTCTCTTGCAGTCATTCCGTACAATTCCTCAACTGACCGTAAGCCTTTTTGCCGGGCTAGTCAAGACCTTGAAGCGATTGCAGAACCCATGAACTCTTCATGAAGAGGGCAGAAAGCCGCTTCCCGGGAAAATGCCGGTTCTCATCGGAGGGTGCGGCTTTCACACGCAGAGCTGTAGCGTGCCGGCAAAAACGAAGAAGACGCAGATTGATGCTAGGAATAATTTGTTTCGAGAGACCTTCATGAAGAACCCCCATTCTCAATAAGATAAGAACACAATGAAGGCTCCATCTTGACAAATCGGCGGGGCTATGTCAATTCGGACATAAGCCTCGTTATGTCATTTTTGACACAAGTATCGCCGGTGGAGTACAGGAGCATGGATTATCGATTCGTACAGACTACCTGTCCCTACTGCGGCTGCGGCTGCCAGATGCTTCTTGAGGTCGTGAACGGCCGCTTGATAGGGACAATACCGCTGAAAACAGCTCCCATGAACCGGGGCAAACTCTGCATTAAAGGGTGGAACGCCCACGAATTCGTCCATAGTCCCGAGCGGCTGACCGCTCCCTTAGTTCGCAAGGATGGGAATTTGCAGGAAGTTTCATGGGACGAGGCGCTGGACTACACCGTGTCTCGCCTCAAGGAAATCAAGGCCCGGCATGGAGGGGATAGCGTCGGATTCTTTGCTTCTGCCCGTTGTACCAATGAAGACAACTACCTGCTGCAGAAACTGTGCAGGGCGGGTTTCGGCACGAACAACATCGATCACTGTGCTCGTCTTTGACACGCCCCCACGGTGGCAGGTCTTGCCGCCGCGTTTGGAAGCGGAGCTATGACGAACTCGATTCCCGAGATTGAAAACGTGGACTGTCTTCTCGTGGTAGGTTCCAACACCACGGAAGCCCACCCGCTGATATCCCATTGGATGTATCGAGCTAAAGTCAACGGCGCCAAGCTGATCGTTGTGGACCCGCGCAAGATTCAACTGGCCTTGCACGCGGACATGCATATTCGGATCAAATTCGGAACGGACGTGGCCTTTATCAACGGCATGATGCACGCAATTCTGGCCAATAACTGGCATAACCAAGCCTTTATGGACGAGCGAACCGAAGGCTTCGCCGAACTGAGGGAACACCTGAAGAACTACCCGCCGGAGAAAGCGTCCGAAATCTGCGGAGTGCCTGCCGAAGACATCGTGCGAGTAGCCGGAATGTACGCCAATGCAGAGCGGTCTTCGATTTGCTATACCCTTGGCATCACCGAGCACTCCCATGGCGTGGATAATGTCAAATCTTTGGCCAACCTCGCGATGTTGACGGGCCAGATCGGACGACCTTCCACCGGGGTGAATCCCATGCGCGGCCAAAACAACGTCCAAGGAGCCTGCGACATGGGCGGGCTGCCCAACGTGTATCCCGGTTACCAGGTCGTGACGGACGATTCGGTGAGGGAGAAGTTCGAGCACGCGTGGCAGGCTAAGCTCTCCGGGAAAGTCGGTTACACGATCCCGGACATGATGGATCTGCTAATAGACGGGACCCTGAAATGCCTGTACATACTGGGTGAGAATTCCGTTTTGAGCGACCCCAATACCCATCACGTAGTCCATGCGCTCAAATCGGCTGACTTCCTCATCGTTCAGGACATTTTTCTCACCGAGACTGCCCGACTAGCTCACGTGGTCTTACCTGGAGCCTGCTGGGCAGAAAAGGAAGGCACGTTCACCAACACTGAACGAAAAATCCAGCGGGTGCGAAAGGCTGTGGGTCATCCCGACGGAGCAATCCCGGACTGGAAGATCATTGCGGAACTGGGATCCAGGATGGGGCTCTCCATGAACTATGAAGCCTCCTCAGAAATCTTCGACGAGATGGCAAGCCTTTCTCCCATATTCGGAGGAATCAACCATCAGCGCTTGGAGGCAAACGGAATCCAGTGGCCGTGTCCGTCGCCGGACCATCCTGGAACAGCTTTTCTCCATCAGGGCAAGTTCACACGAGGTCGCGGGCTGTTCCATGTAATTGATTACCGGCCTTCGGAAGAGCTGCCCGATAGTGACTATCCGTTCCTTCTTACCACCGGTCGCAGGTATGCGCACTACCATACCCGCACTATGACGGGCAGATGTCCATCGCTTCACAAGGAGTATCCTCAGCCTCATGCTCAGATCAATCATCTCGACGCACAACGGCTTGGATTAGCTGACGGCGATGTAGCACGCGTTGTTTCTCGTAGGGGAGAAGTGTTCACTCCGGTGCGGCTCGGAGACATCGTTCCGGAAGGCGCCATCTTCATGGATTTCCACTTCGCGAATGCCAATCCGAACGAGCTGCTGGGAACATCATTGGATCCCGTTTCCAAGACGCCCAATTATAAGGTATGCGCGGTGAAGGTCGAGAAAATGGAGGAAGGGTCGAAGTCCTTCGGAGAATAGGAAATTCCCCTTCCAGCTTGTCTGAAGACTTCTTCGGCTGCATCATCAACGAGATCACGGCATCAACCACAAGTTGCGGAAGAAATCTCTTCTGCCACTTTGACCAATCCCAGCTCTGCCGGCTTTTCTTGCGTGGCAATATTGGTCTGCTTATCCCGTCCCCGTGACATCCCTGAAGAACTTCCCCAGCGATAGAGATGATGCTAGATTGATGCCCCCCGATCTGAATTGGGGGCCTCATACCGATGCGCTTTCAAAGAAGTAAAGCTCGGGGGAAACTTCTTTGTGTAAAAAGGTTCTCCCCGTCTTACTTTCTTGAAAGCGAATTAGAATCAAACGCTCATCGGACGAGATTATGGCACCGGAAAACAGGCCCATTTCCGCCTCGAGTACGGAAAAGACCATCCTGAGTCGATTCCTGCACCTGCTCTCCGCGCAGGGAGCCGAAGCCGCGTTCAGCGCTCTATTTTACCTCTATCTCGCATGGCTTAACGATACGCTTTACGGCGAAGTCATGTACGCCTTGGCAGCAGGCGCTATCGTGATGAAGGTGGTGGAATTCGGCCTGTACTATCCTTTGGTCCGTGAGTTGGGCGCAGCCGATCGATTTCAGGCGCCGGAAATCATCGGTCGAGTGAACCTCATCCGCCTCGCTCTTGTGGCACCGGTCATGGTTACCGTGGCGGGAGTAGCGATCTTTCGACAATTGTCCTTACAGTTGGGGTGGATCCTCTTCTTCGTGTGCCTGGGTATTGCGCTGAGCGCACTTGCTGAGACTTTCTTTTCGGATCTGCGCGTTCGCGGCCGCCAGGACAAGGAGGCGCGAATAAAAATCCTCAGTATCGTCGTATGTTACGGCTATGGTTTTGGTACTGCGGCTTTGGGGCTCCACCCGGTGATCATCGGCCTTTTCCTCTTCGTGGGCGGTGCGGTGCGACTGGCGTTCGGTGCGGCCGGGCACTGGCAAGCCTACGGATGGCGTCTCCGCCCGCATGGAGACCTGAGCGAGATCCGGCGGGTCCTCAAAGTCGCAATGGTTTTTGCAGCCATTGATATCCTGGGCACGATTTACAATAAGACCAATATCTTCTTTCTGGAAGACGCCACGGGCGTGAAGAGCGTGGGTTACTACAGCGCCACATGGAACCTGGTAGACCCTGTATCGGTACTTGCATCTGAGCAATTGCTGGGGTGGGTGGTCTTCCCGCTCTTGTCGGCCCTCTGGTGGAAGAACCGGGCAAGTGTCGGGCCTCTGGTCAAAAGGAATGCCCAATGGCTCATGGCTCTGGCGCTGCCGATTATGTTCTTTCTGGCCGCGGAAAGCGACTTGCTCATCGGCTTCATCTACCCTGCTGAATATAAAGACGCGGCCTGGATGCAGAAGTATCTTGTGTGGACCATACTGCTCTCCTTTGAAAACAACCTGTTCGCTTATGTAATGATGGTGGCAGGCGCGGCAAGGGTGCTGCTGGCCTTCGCAGCCCTGGTCACTGTCTTGAACCTGCTGTACAATTATCTCCTGGTGAATTCGTACGGTCTTCTTGGCGGGTGTCTGGTTATTATTCTCACGAAGCTCAGCATGACATGCCTAACGATCTCTTATTGTCAACTCAAGTTCGGTTTTCTCAAAGCTACCGATTTCCTTTTCCCCGTTGGGCTCGCAGTTCTCTCCATGACGTTGTTCTTTCTTATTGAGCCGCTGGCAGGTCTCCATGCAGCCGTGGCCGCGGCGCTCGGTTTTTATTTTGTCATTCTATGGCAGCTAGGAGTAAGATTCCTTGGGAGATTCCCCCGCACCGAACCCGTCTCAACCCCGCAAGACAGGAGGGAGCAGCCATGAAGCACAAGGTTCTGATCGCCAGGTGCGATGAATATGATCCTGCCCGAATCGCTGCAATCGTTAGGGAGGGCATGAAGGAGCTGGGCGCTCAGCCGCACGGCAAGACTATGCTCAAGCCCAATTGCGTGCTGGCTCATCCCGAAGTCTTTCCCCACGCGTTTACCAGGGCGGAATTTCTGGACGGGGTCATTGCCGCGACCAAGGAGGTGGGCGCCGGCATCAAAGAGCTTTCGGTCGGGGAACGATGCGGCATCACTATTCCGACACGGTTTGCGTTCAAGCAGGCGGGGTACACGGAGGTTATCAAGAAGCACCGGATCAAGGCTGATTACTTTGACGAGGCAAAACAGGTCCCGGTGAAGCTGACAAAGAAAGGGAGCCTCCGGGACCTTATCTTTGTCCCCAAGCCGGTTGCAGAGTGCGATTTCCTCATCAATCTGCCCAAGTTCAAGGCCCACCCCTGGACACGGCTTACACTCAGCCTGAAGAATTTTATAGGGATACAGGACGATCGACATAGGCTGGTCGACCATAACTCCTTCCTGGAGCACAAGATCGCGGACCTCCAGGAGGTGATACAGCCCAGTTTCATAGCAATAGACGCCATTATAGCCGGGCAGAAGATGATGCTCACCCCGACGCCTTTTCCCATGGGCGCGATCGTGATGGGGACGAACTCTTGCGCGGTGGACACAGTCTGCTGCCACATGGTCAATGTGGACCCGAAAGATCTCATCCACCTCAAGATGGCTTCCGAACGAGGCTTCGGCCCCATGAGCCTCGGTGAGATCGAAGTCGCGGGCGATTTCCCGCTGGAAGAGGTTCAGCATAAGACAAAGGACTTTGAATTCTGTCTGGAGCGCGTGGACGATTATTTCAAGAACACCAAAGCGCTCAAATGCACGGTAGGCACGTTTCCGGAGCAGCATTCGACGGATTACTGCTGGGGCGGGTGCCCTGGAGCGCTCCAGGAGGCCATGCATATCAACATCGGCGCGTATCCTGATGTGGATGACCGCATGAAGAAGGTTCGATACGTTGTGGGCAAGGTCGAAGGGCCTCTCGATCTTCAGGATGGTGAACGGGTAATATTCGCAGGTGATTGTTGCCAATGGGAAGGTACCATTGACGGGGAAAAGGTGACGATCAAAGGCGATTACAAGACCACCACGGATGTGGACCCCAGGAAAGCGGGTTCCAATGATATGATTATGAAGATTATGGGCGCAGTGGCACACTGTCTCTCCAACAGATCTTCACGATACATCCACGCGAAAGGCTGCCCCGTTTCCGTGGGCCAGCATGTGAATTACCTTTCATCGTTGGGCAAGATCCCCAATGCCAATTTCGATCCGCGTATGTTGGTGCCCGTGAACATCGCGTACTGGCAGATGCGTCTGAACCGCTTCTATAACCGATTTTTCGGATGACCGGCCCCGGTACTGCCACGCTCCTGTGAGAGAACCTTGCCGCAAGATGACAATGGCAGGGGGATGAGGTGCCTGCGCAAATCGCGAAACTTGCCAGAAATTATCGCCAATTCATCACCCGTCACCCCGGCGAAAAGCCTGCCCCGGGCTTGAACCGGGGCCGGGGTCCAGTCCATCTCGAAACGCAGCTTTGCAGGAGCTGGATTCCTGCTTTCGCAGGAATGACGGAATCAAGCTGTCTCGAGTTGAATAAACCAGTTGAAGACGGGAATACATTAGGCTGGAAGTTGTCGCGAGATCGGGACTGCTTGTGAATAGTCTCAAGTTATTGTACAATATTTTGTACAACACTAGCGGAGGAGGAGGTCCGACTATGAACGCTCTCACCTACTCACAAGCACGCAGTAAGCTTGCCAAGACGATGGACAAGGTCTGCGACGATCACTCCGCTGTCATTATCACCCGAAAGAACCATCGCTCGGTGGTGATGATCTCTTTGGAGGACTACCAAGCTCTGGAAGAGACTGCCTACGTGTTGAGAAGCCCGAAGAATGCGCGGAGATTGCTTGAGTCCATCTTGGAGCTCGAATCCGGTGGCGGCACGGAACGGGAGCTCACTGAGTGAAGCTCATCTTCTCCGAACATGCCTGGGAGGATTATCTCTATTGGCAACGCACCGATCGAAAGATCCTTGAACGGATCAACAAGCTGATCAAAGAGATCCAGCGTTCTCCCTTCGAAGGAACGGGAAAGCCTGAACCGTTGAAGCACGGCCTATCCGGCTATTGGTCCCGCCGCATCAATGAGGAGCACCGGATCGTGTACAAAGTAGAATCAGCCTCCCTCCTCATCGCTCAGCTCAGATACCACTATTAAACTGATTCCCAACAATAATCGCGAAATGAGATCTCGCTCTTATCGCTCCCCTGGAGGGGGAGCACCTTAAGTAGCCACGGGCGAAACCCGTGGAATCCGCCACCAGTATAGCAAGTATCAAAAATAATGTCCGATTGCCGCTTGGGCTTTGGTAGGTGCCGGCCTCCGTGCCGGCACATTTTTCTTAAGAATACTAACCAGCTCGGGCCGGCAGGGACGCCGGCACCTACCGGTCTTTCTTCAAGCGCGGGCTGTCCAAGAAGCCAAGAATTTTGAGAACCGGTATAAATAGTTCCTTTCGGCCTTGAATGGGCCGCCCCTTCAGGGCCATTCCCGAGATAGGGGGTCGGGCATTTTCCCCTGGGTTTCACCCAGGGCTACTCCGAGTAATCCCTTTCAGGGAATCCTGGAACGCAGAGAGAGCCTACTGAAAGTGACGCTCGGGAAGCTGGTAGTGCTGCCACCGGTTCGTCTCGAAGTGCGACCGATTTCGAGAGCACTCTCGGGAATGGATATAATACGCGATTCTTCTTATTGCGTTGCGGATTCAGGTGTCTCAGCGAAGGTCCGTGGATCGGGCGAGAGCCTCGCCCACGTAGGGGAGCAGCTCTGCAATGGAGGACGCAGGGGTGGGATTGGTGATGAACCCGAGCATCCGATTTGCCTGAGCTCCGATCCGGGCAGCCTCGGGAATGGATCGGCCGCTGTGGATCAGTGCGGCGACAATCCCGGTCAAGCTGTCACCCGTGCCGCCGATCGGTTCCATGGCTTCCACGCAGGGCTCGCATACCTTGGCGATGATCCCGTCCCCGGACACGATGTAGTCGCACCGGCCCTTCACCAGCAGGTGCCGCGCTGCATTCTCGTGCGCGTAAGCCCTCTTGATGAGTTCCGGGGCTTCTTCCTCGTCTTGAAGAAGAAAGCCCCGAGTGTAAAAAGGATGCGGCGCGTCCTCGTCTGCCAGAAACGCCAATTCGCCCACGTCAGGCGTAAAAAGATCGTAGGATGGAGCCAGGCCGCTCATTTTCGCGACATACATCCAGCCCGCGTCCGCTACCATGATGGGCTTCTGTTCAAGCTCTTCAATCTTTAGGAACACTCGGTTGTGCCAGTCAATGTCCGGCTGCAAGTAATGGAAGACCATGAGGGGATCGAGGGTTCGGTCGAGGCGCTCCAGCAGGGCTTGATACAGACGAGCGCTCCCGTCGCCTCTTCCCGTGTCTCCTACTATAAGCGCAGTGGGGGGCTCGATCTCCAGTGCCCGGGCAGAGTGGCAGGCTGCGGCGAGGAGCGCGGGGGTGCCTCGAGCAGGAGTGATGGAATAGCTGCCGATCCGCAGGGTTCCATTCTCGATCAAGCACGGCGAATCCAGCACCGGCACGTCTTCCCTGGGCACAGTGCCGACGATCAACCAGGACATTGGCGCCTCAATTCATCGTACGCCATCTGAAGCGCGTACCCGCACAATGAGTGCCCAAGCGAGCGCGGCTCGGGGGCTGCATCGAGTGTCTTTCCTACAAGACGCTCTGCCAGAAACGGCACATCAGGGCAGCCTCCGCCGGAGACATTGACGATGGTTCGATCGGCCTTGCGAATCGTCATCTTCATATTGGCCGCGCGGACCATCAGGTACTGCCCGAAGTCCTTGGTGTTGTACAGGCTGACCGGCTCCAGGAGCGTGTCCTGAAGCGGCAATATCTGCACGGGCTTGATGCGCCGCGCGGACAAGACCCTGGCCACTTCGAGCTCTTCCACAATCGCGAATTCAATTGCCATATCGCAGCCAGTCTGGATCTCCGGCGGCGGTCCTTTGATTGCCACACGAATTCCGGCGCTTCTAAGAGCGGTTTCGGCCGCGATCACCTCGCTCGTGTGCTCGAAGAGCAAGAGCCCGCGTCCGGCCAAGCCTTCACCCGATTGTTGCTCTTGAACCTCAGGGTCCCTCAGCGCGCGTATGGCTCGGGCAAACAGGTTCATACTAATTCGCTTTCAAGAAAGTAAGACGGGGGGAAACTTCTTTACACAAAGAAGTTTCCCCCGTGCTTTACTTCTTTGATAGCGCATCGGTATCATGCGCGTTTGAAGAGGAGCCGATACTCCTCGCCTTCCTCTTTGATTTCCGCGAGCAACCAGCCGCTCTTTTGCCCTGCTCGGGTCACGTTCTCTTTGCTCGTTGCGTTGTCCACCAGCACCTCGATCTCGCCGGAATCCAGTTCCCGCATCTTCGAGATCGCCATCAGAACCGGCTGAGGGCAGGACAGCCCCCGAGCATCAACTCGTTCCGTCATCTGCGAACTCCTCTCAGGACCCGACCTTCCTGATATTGGTGAATCCTATGAACAAACAGATCGATAGCGTTACGATCACGGCGGCCATCCCGTACGGCCCGATCCCGGCCGGTGAGCTGGCCAACCCGAAGTTGTGGGCAAATGCCGCACCAACCAGCATACCGAAAACGAAGATTGCCGCGTCTCCGTCACCTTCGCCGGACATGAATAATTGCCGACCCGGACATCCACCTGCCAGCGCGAAGGCCAGACCCGCGACTACCATGCCCGAGAAGTTCCAGAAAGTCTGAGTATGTGCCACGGGCTGGTTCGCAAAGCCTGGATGAAACTGTCCTAGAGCCAGGTTGGTCGCCCACGCGATCACCAGGAGAGCCAAAACACCTGAAAAAAGGTGCCAATGCCTGAAGAGGAAGAGGTCTCTCAGCGCTCCCATAGTGCAGAACCGGCTCCTTTGCGCTAGTACGCCCACCACGAGGCCCACACCCAGAGAGGCAACCAAAGGCGCGTACTGAGCTCCCGGGCCCTTCAAACTATAGAATAAGACACCGCTCTTGGCCTGGTCGGCCACCGGCGGGAAAATGAAGCGCAGAGCCAGGAGACCTATGATCACCGCGGGCATGAGCAGACCTATTCCCGCGCTTTCTTTGACCGAGCGTCCAAGAGTGTAACCATACTTAAAGAACAAGCAGCCTATGCCTATGCCGGCAGCGAGCCCCAGGAAGCCGAAAATCGCGTTCCCATCACCGCCTGCCAGTCTGAGTATCACGCGCCAGGGGCAGCCCAGAAAGACTAACGCGCCGATCATCGCACACATCCCCAATAAGAATCTCGCCAGGGGCGCGGATCCGCCGCGAGGCCGAAATTCGCCCACCGCGAGCGCGGCAAGGAACGCGCCGAGCACAAAGCCCAGGATCTCCGGCCTGAGGTACTGCACCAAATCCGCCCGGTGCAATCCCAGAGCCCCCGCGATGTCACGGTCAAAGCACGCAACGCAGACACCCATGTTCCCCGGGTTGCCGAGCTTCTGCAGTATGGGAGCAAGAATTCCAATGATCGCGCCAACCATGATGATTCCCGCGGAAGTTGCAAAGATGTTCCTTTTCAGCATGAAAACAGTCTCCTCTATCCAGGCTAATGCCGCACCGATGGCTTGAAGATTCCGCGTGTTGTGATCCTGCGGTGAGCGGAATTTCCGCGGTCGCGGGAGTTTGAAGGGACCTTTACATCGGCACTTCCTATTTGTCAAATAGATTTAACCGATGCCAGGTTGTTCGGATGTCCCCCTTCACCAGCTATTGAATTTGCGGTACTCTCCTGGGTCATGACAGCGAACGCCGTGTCATATCTGCATTTCACTATCTATGCCCAGAGGATGCTCTCGGTGAAATCCTGCCGGAATTGGATGTTTCTGCTATTCGTAGCCGGGCTGCCCTGCTTCATGGATCTCAGTCTCGCTCAAGCCGGTGCATCCCAGCCCAAGTTCGACGTGACGCCGGAAGGCCCTGCCGTCAAGGTCGCGCAGATTGTGGGCGAATACGATCGGGAGCGGAAAGAACCGACGCGCAATCTCACGTTGAGTCGCTTTGGACTCATGGGCACCGACCTGGGCGTGCCGTTCCGGCACAAGGACCGCACCTATCTTCTCTTTGGTGACACATCCGGGATTCGAGGGGGGGACGCAATCGCGTATTCGACGGACACGAACCTCGAGAATGGGCTCGGGCTCACCTTTATCCAGGACGAAAAGGGAAATTACAGGCCGGTTTCCATTCCGGGTATCAGTCAGGGGGGCTTTGAGGTGCCGATGGAAGGGGTCAGCGTTGGAGACCGGATGTACGTTTACCACACCACGGATCACCGGCCGGCAGCGACCATGGGCCGATCTGTGGTTGCGCGCTCAGACGATGACGGTCATACGTTTCAATATCTTTATGACCTGTCAGTGTTGCATTTCATCAATGTTTCCATCGTGAAGGTGGATGCAGTCCAATGGAAAGGCCTGCCTTCTTCGCAGGGTGAGGGCCTGGTTATGTTCGGCTCCGGTACATTCCGGAAGAGCGATGTGCGGCTCGCGTTCCAGCCCACGTCGCAAATCGAGCGTCCGGAGAGCATACGGTACTTCAGTGGGCTGGACAGCAAAGGGAAGCCCCGATGGAGTTCGCGAGAAGCCGACGCTTCGGCGCTGTTTACCCAACCGTGCGTAGGGGAGCTGTCTGTCGCGTACAACAGGTTCATCCGCAAATGGATAATGTTGTACAACTGCGGCCCTGAACCGTTGTGGATCAACATGCGGACCGCGGACAAGCCTTGGGGCCCATGGTCTGAGCCCCAGACGGTGTTTCATCCGGCCAGAGATGCCGCGTTTTGCCGTTTCACACATGGAGGCTGGGGATCGGAGAAATGCGATCTTCTCCACGATCCCGGGCGAGAAAACGTTAAAGGGGTCGTATACGGACCGTATCAGTTCGAGGATTTCTCCACCGGCGATGAAGACAAGACCACAATTTATTTCACCCTGTCCACGTGGAACCCGTACACCGTGGTCTTGATGAAGTTGTCGTTGAGAAAGACCGCCACGACCAATCCTGGCTGAAACACCGCGAACGATGCGCTCTTGCTGCCTATCTCCGAGGCGAAGCCACGGAGTGTTCGCCGAAGCCGAGAACTTTCAAGATTCGTTAGGGCTCTCTAGGCATGGCAGTTGTCTTACACACGCGTCCTGTGGAGCGAAGGTCGGCTCTTTGCCACAATGCGCTTACTTGCGATAGGTGCTGAACACGTAGTCCGTGGCTTTTTTGGGTTCGTGGCATTTAAAGCAGTTGGCCATATCCTTTACCATTCGCTCTTTTGTATCCCCCTTGAACCCCTCGAAGCCCCAACCACCGGTAGATGAGTATTTCTTCGCATTCTTCTGCATCACTCCAATGAATTTCCGAGGACCTTCCGTAACAGCGTTGTCTTCGGACTTCGCTTCAAGGAGGTCGAACACCAGGACCGACCCGTCGGGAAAGGGTTTTCCGGCTTGCATGGCTTTGAGGGCTTTCTGATTAGCATATATGTGGTGAATGCCCCCAAACATATCATAGGCCTTGTGCCCCTTTTCAATCACCGTTGATTTCGTGTGCGTCCAGGATCGGTAGCCTTCAGGGTAAGCGACCTCCTTTTCCGCGGCCAGGGCCGCGCCGGGGCCGACAACAATTAGCAGTATTCCAACCAGCAGCATGATCCAGTGCTTGTGCATAGCAATTCTCTCCTTTCTCAGGGCATTGAGCCGACCTTGGCCCTTTCAGAGACATGTTGTCATCATAGCACGTAGTGCTGGCGTGTGGGAAAGCGGTCCACAGATGTCGCAGAAGGCCGCAGATTCTGAAGAAGCTCGGGCATGAGAGAAAGCAGGGTCGGCAGTGGCGAATCAAGGTGTCCACGTTGGTAGAGCTGTCAGGGCATCCGAAGGTCGGATTCCTCCAGCAGACGGTAGATTTCGTCCGCGGTTTGGGCATTCAAGAGGCTTTTCTTGAGGATGGGATCTTTCACCACGCGAGAAACCCGTGCCAGCGCCTTGAGGTGGTCGCTCGCAGAGTTCTTGGGCGCGACCAGAAGGAAAAATAGGTGGGCCGGTTTGTTGTCCATCGAATGGAAATCGATCCCGCGCGGGCTCTTGCCGAAGCTTGCAGCTATCGAACGTAGGCCTTCCATTTTTCCGTGAGGAATGGCCACTCCCCCGCCGATGCCTGTGCTGCCCAGGTCTTCGCGTTCAATGAGGCTTCTGACCAGGGCGTCTTTGTCCATGTGAGGATGGGCCAGCGCGATGGGCTCTACGAGCTCCACCAAGACATCGCCTTTGGTGGCTGATTTCAAATCTGAGATGATTCCTTCCTTGTGAAGGAAGTCTGTTATTCGCATCTAATTTGTCCCTGATTCGGCCGCGTCGCCCTGGATCTCACCGAGACCGGGGTGGCCGAGCCAAATTTCCTGTGGCTGGAAGTCAAAGGGCTTACGGAAATCCGTAAGCCCGAGATCACTCGTGCATTCACGAGCGGCGATTGTTTACGGGTTCTGTGGCACAATCAGGCCGTAATTGCCGTCCTTTCGGCGATAGATCACATTGATGGACTGAGAGCCTGCGTCGTTGAAGACGAGGAAGTGCTGCTGAGTAAGATCCATTTGCATGACCGCCTCGTCAAGGGACATGGGCTTGACAAAGTAGTTATCCGTTTTGATGATTTGCGGTTCTCGATCCTCCTCAAAGCTTTCTTGAGCATACGTCTCACGGCGCCAACGGAGTTCCTTGCCCTGAATAGGCTTGTGGTTGCGGATCCTTTCCCGGTACTTCTTAACCTGGCGTTCGATCTTGTCCATCACCAGGTCGATGGCCGCGTACATGTCTTCGTGGGCTTCCAGGCCCGCTATACGGATTCCGTTCGCGCTGATGACCACTTCCGCTATCTGGCGGAACTTCTCGACCTTCAAGGTAACCTGAATGTCCATTGGATGATCGATGTACTTGTCGAGTCTCGCAGTCCTCTCCTGCGCATAGTTTCTGAGCGCATCCGAGGCTTCCATGTGCCTGAACGTTACTGTGGTCTGCATCTCATGCAACCTCCTTGACCTGGGAATTCAACTCCTGGGGTATTAGAATTTCTTCTTTCTCTTACTTGACGGAGGAATACCCAGTAACTCTCTATACTTAGCTACAGTCCGGCGGGCAATATCTATCCCTGTCCCGGCTAACTGTTCTACGATTTGCTTGTCACTCACCGGTTTCTTCGGATCTTCCTGCTTGACGATCCGGGCGATCTGGTTCTTGACCGATTCCGAGGCTATGGAATCACCGCCCTGCGGCAATCCTGAGTTGAAAAAATACTTCAGCTCAAAGATGCCCCGGGGAGTGTGCACGTACTTATTGGTGGTGACACGGCTGATCGTGGATTCGTGCATCTCGATGTCATCGGCCACGTCTTTGAGGATCAAAGGCTTCAGATAGTCGATGCCCTTGTCGAAGAAGTCGCGCTGGAATTTCACTATGGACCTGGTGACTTTATATATGGTCCTTTGGCGCTGATGGATGCTCTTAATGAGCCACATCGCGCCCCTCATCTTTTCTTGAATATAATCACGCGTCGCGCCGTGCGCACTCCTCGTCTGGAGTTGCCTCTGATAAAAAGAGCTTATCCTGAGACGCGGCAGCCCGTCGTCATTCAGCACTACCGTGTAATCGTTTCCGATTTTTAGGACGTACAAATCAGGGACCACATATACCGTGTCGGAATTTCCGTACAGGCTACCCGGCTTGGGATTCAACGACGCGATGAATCTCGCCGCGGTCTTGACTCTATCGAGTGACACCTTCAGCTTTCGAGCCACCTTATCCAGGCTACCCTTCTGAAATAGATCAAAAGCTTCCTTGAGGATACGGACCGCAACCGAGTCCAACTGCGGGTCGGCTTCAGCCTGAAGCGTCAGGCACTCCTGAAGCGTGCGTGCAGCCACGCCAGGAGGATCGAACTTCTGCACTTCTCCAAGGACACGTTCCACGTGCGACACGTCTGTTGACCCTGCCTCTGCAATTTGCTCCAGGCCCACATCCAGGTAGCCCTTTTCATCAATATTCCCGATCAGTTCCAGGGCTATCCTGCGGTCAGCGTCATTCAGCTTGCTCAGGCGCAACTGCTGAAGCAGGTAATGAAAGAGATTGTCTCCACGTGCAGCCACATTATCCAGCGGGGAGCGTTCGTTGGCCGATCGATCCACCGGCGCGCGATCTCCGCCGTACGTTTCAAGGTACGCGCCCCAATCGACATTCAGCGCATCTTTGTCACCGTGTTCAGGTTCCTTGACCGATTCTTCCAGCGATTTCAAGTCGTTGCGATTCTCTCGCTCCTGCTCTACGAGGGGCTCATCTTCCGCGACCGGTTCCAGCAAAGGATTCTCTCTCATCTCGTGCTCCACCGCATTCACCATTTCCAGGTGATTGTACTGGAGCAGTTTGATCGCCTGCTGGAGCTGCGGCGTCATGACCAGTTGCTGGGTCTGACGCAAAGTCTGTCTAATTTGCAGTGGCATTGAAACCGATGCTTCTCACATGCTGAACTTGCTACCGAGATAAACTTCGCGAGCCCGTTCGCTCGCGGCGATGGTTTGCGGATCCCCCTTTTCAAGAATTCGGCCTTTATCCAAGAGATAAATTATATCACAAACACCCAGGGTCTCTCTAGTGTTGTGGTCCGTGATCACGATGCCGATACCTCGCTCCTTCAGGCTGGAAATGATCTTCTGGATTTCCACCACGACAATGGGGTCCAGGCCGGCAAACGGTTCATCAAGGAGGATGAAATCAGGGTCAGTGACCAGTGCCCGCGTGATTTCCAAGCGCCGAGTCTGGCCGCCGGAAAGACTGTCGGCCCTCTGGTTTCGGAGATCGCTGATATCCAGCTCTGAGAGCAAGCGTTCCAGCCTTTCCTCGCGGCGGGGCTTTTCAGGCTCGACCATTTCAAGGATGGCCATGATGTTCTCCGCAACCGTCAGCTTGCGAAAGACCGAGGTCTCCTGAGGCAGATAGTTGATGCCCAACCGAGCACGCAGATATACGGGCAACTGGGAGATGTCTTGGCCGTCCAGATATACTACACCGTTGTCGGGACCGATCAGCCCGCTGATGATATAGAACGTAGTTGTCTTCCCCGCTCCATTGGGACCCAACAACCCCACCACCTGGCCGGAACGAATCACCATGCTCACATCGTTCACGACCCGTTGGCCACCATAGGTCTTCACGAGTCCCCGAGCGACCAGCTCTCGGTTCTTGACTGCTATTTCTCCTTTTTCGGCTCGCCGCCGGATATAGTGATGTCGATTCTCTGGTCCTTGCCGCTCTTCAATTCGGCCTTGTTTTCATCCAGATAGATGATGATCATGTCTGCGATCCCCATATCCGACCCTTTCCAGAATCGTGGCGGACCTTCCGTCAAGGTGATTGTGCGCTTCCCGCGGTCATACAGCGCCTTTCCTGCGGTAGCCATGGTCTCCTTGTAGACCAATTTCACGTTGCCGGTAGCGGTGATCGATTTGACATCGCTCACGCGAGGGGTGCCGGCGCTGAATTTCCTGCCCTTGTCTTTCGGACCTGCCTTCGGGTTCGGGTCATTAAAGATCAGCTCCATAAGCTCACACGTCAAGGTGAGGTCCCCTTGGGTGGCCCTCACTGCTCCGACGAATCGGGTCTTTATTCCTTCTGGAATGGTACCGGTCGTAGCTTCACGGGACGTTATATTGATCGGCTGGTCCGAATCCTTGAGTAAAGAATCGCCTTGGCTCCGCGCGGACGCGGTCGCAAGAAGACCCAGACAGAATATGGAAGCGCATAGCCAAGCTATCGCCGATTTCATGGGAGAACTCCCCTTTTCAATTGGGCACGGTCCCCGTCCAGATAACGGTAGTCGTCCAGATAAATAATGATCGGGTCGCCCGTCTGCATATCCGGCCCATGCCAAATACGGGGCGGACCTTCCATCAACTTAAGCGTGCGTTTCACATGGTCGTATATGACCTTCTCAGCCGTTGCCATGATCCGCTTATCCACTATCTTGACGTTTCCAGACGCGGCAAGAAACTGGATCTTGTTCAACACCTTTGAACCTTTGACTCTTTCCATCGAGCCATCTTGGGAATCGGGCCTCGTGCTCCCGTCACCGAAGACCAGTTCCAAACGGTCGCACGTCAGGGTGAAATGTTCTTGGGTCAATCTAACGTTCCCATTTAGCGCGACCTTCGTTCCTCCAGAGACGAAGTCAAAGAAAATTTCGGTAGCCTCCATCTCAATCGGCCGCGCCGAGTCCTCGAAAGCAGAGAACACCAGCTTCTGCGGAGGTCCAGAGGAGTCGCGAACTGTTCCAGTGAGCTTGGGGTCTTTCGAATCCCATATAAGGGCCCCTTCCAATTGCCCTGGCCAAGCGGATGTGACAAAACCGAGGCTTAAGATGCCAGCACACAGGCAAGCTATCGCCGGTTTCATGGGAGAGCTCCCCTTGTCAAATGGGCAGTCTGCCGCCAGGCTCCAACCACTTCACGTTGAAGAGCTGAGCCTTCACATCTCGCTCGATCTTTGCCTCTTCCTTCTCGATCCACAGCTTCAGACCGGTCCCGTTCAGGACAAGGTCCGGGGTCTCAATTGAGACCGGGGAATCCGTGTGCACCACCACCGAATCGTGGCTGTAAAAGACCTCGTCAGCGCTGAAGAGCGCACCGTTGTATTCGATTGTCACGTTGCCTTTGGCCGCGAAGTTGTTCGTCCTGCGGTCCAGTTCTCCTGTTTCAGCCTTCAACACGATCTTGGAGCCGTCCTTTGTCCGGTAGACCACTTCCGGCGATTTCAGGGTCACCCTATCCATTGAAGGGGTAGCCACCGCCTCAGTGGCCTTGAGATCGAACGGGTGCGCGCCCGAGGACGAATACGAGAAGTCCTCAATACGCGTCCCAGGCTCGGGCGGAAGCGCTGAATCCGGAACGTGCGGCCGGGACACCACCTTGGACACGGCATAACCGCACACAAGGAGACCCACACAGACGACCATGAGGTACTGAGCGGCCTTCTTGGCGTTTCTCAGCCTATACCAGCGTTCGATTTCCTTGTGGTTCATGCGCGGGCCCTTGCACCGCGGTCATCATGCAAAGCGAGCACTTAACACCTATTCGTAGTACCGGGCCATCACTTTGTCCCAGAGCCCTTGGGCTTTGAGCACCATTTCCACCACTTCGCGTGCCGCGCCGCGGCCTCCACTGTGCCGAGTTATGTACGTGGCCTCTCGCCGCACTTCAGCGGGCGCCTCAGGGACCGTAACTCCCACGCCGACCCGCCGGAACACGGGGATGTCAACCACATCGTCTCCCATCACCAGAATCTGATCGGGACCAAGCTTCTGCTGCTCCAGGATCTCTGTCAGGACCTTCTTCTTGTCCCGGACTTTCTGGTGAACTATCGTGATTCCGAGGTCTTCCGCCCTTTTGGGCACGATCTCGGAAACCCGTCCGGTAACGAAAGCTACTTCGAGGCCGAGTCTCTTAGCAATCTTTATACCATGTCCGTCTCGAACATCAAAGAATTTTATCTCAAGCCCCCCAGTACCAAAGACAATTCGGCCATCAGTCAGGATTCCGTCAACATCAAAAATGATGAGGCGGATTTTGCGCAACTTGTCCTCCAGGGTCTCCCCAGGTTCGTCTCGGACCGACGCGGCGGTCTGAGCTGTCGCAGGCGCAGGCGCGGCTTTCACCACCTCAAAGAGGGCTTTCAGATTGACTGCAAGCGGCTCAAGATCGGCCAGAGGCAGCGAATTGGGCCCGTCACACAGCGCGCGATCGGGATCAGGATGCACTTCCATGAATACGCCGTCCGCGCCCGCCGCGACCGCGGCCCTGGCCAGATGCGGGGCCAGCGAGCGATCACCGCCCGAACACGCTTCTCCCGCTCCTGGAGCCTGAACCGAATGGGTCGCGTCAAAGATGACCGGGAACCCGAATCGCTTCATACGCACTATGGAACGCATGTCCGCGACCAAATCCTGATATCCAAAGCTCGTGCCCCTGTCAGTAAGGAGGATCGTCTCGTTTCCGGTGCTCAGCACCTTTCGTACCGCGTGCTCCATCTGGTCCGGCGCGAGGAATTGGCCTTTCTTGATGTTGATCGCCTTACCTGTCCTACCCGCGGCCACCAGCATATCGGTTTGACGGCAGAGAAACGCAGGTATCTGGATCACATCCAGCACTTCTCCGGCGAGCGCAGCCTGATCGGGCGTATGAATATCCGAGACAATGGGAAGGCCCGTGGCTTCACGAACTCTGGAAAGGATCTCCAGGCCTTGCTCGATCCCCGGGCCTCGATAAGAATCTATGGATGTGCGGTTCGCCTTATCGAAAGAAGCCTTGAAGATTACCGAGATATCGAGTTTCTTGCCGAGCGCGGCCACTTCCTGAGCAATCCGCATAGTAAGCTCTTCCGACTCGATCACGCATGGTCCGAGGACCATGAAGAGCTTCTCGCCCCCTCCGATACGATGATTCCCTATGTTCAAAACAGTTGGCCCCGCCGGAAAATCCCGCATCACGATTCATCCTCCTGCAAATGAACACGCCTAGGGTCAGGCTCAGTGTCCGGAGCGAGATCGCTCCTGTCCACCCTTATGGCAGGTTCCTCAGAGACTGGCAACAGCCGGAAGAAGGTTTTCCAATGGGGGGAAGTTTTTGGTGGAGGGGTCCGGGGAGGCCCCTTTATTCAAAAAGGTCGTTTCTTTTAGTCCGCAAGCTTCCAGTGGGTGACTTACTCAGCTTCAGGCCGCCTGCGTCCAGGATGGACGCCCCGATAGTAGCCCGGCGATTTATCGCCGGGAAAGAGCGGTCAAGAAAAGTCTTTCTTTTCCTCAAATGGCGCCGAAAGGATTAATCCTTTCGGCGCCATTTGAGGAAAAAGAGGTGGATATTTCCCCATCGGTCACCCGGCAATGAATTGCCGGGCTACTATCAATCGCCCCTTTGGGGCTTCAGCGGACTTGAATGAATAACTCGTTTACAAATAAGGGGGCTCCCCGGCCACTCTTCCAAAAGCTCTTCCTTTTTCCCATAGCTCTTACTCAGCGACTGCGTCGCTTGGTTCGAGCGTTTCGGGCTCTTGAGCCCTCACAGCGCGTAGTTTGCTCAGCTTTCCTTCGGATTCCAGCTCCTTGGCTTTGTGGTATTCCACGCACGCGCCGATGTACGAGACGAAGAGCGGGTGAGGATCCATAGGCGTGGATTTGAACTCAGGGTGGAACTGGCATCCCACAAACCAGGGATGATCCACGAACTCGATCATTTCCACCAAGGTGCCGTCAGGAGAGATCCCGCCCGGGACCAATCCTTTGGCCTTCAAAGCTTCCATGAATTCGGGGTTGAATTCGTATCGGTGGCGGTGCCGTTCGCTTATGACTTCCTTGCCGTAGATATCGAAGCACCGCGTTCCTCGCTGCAATACGCAGTCATACGCGCCCAGACGCATGGTGCCGCCTTTGTTCACGATGTCGCGTTGCTGATCCATCAGGTGAATGACCGGATACGGGGTGTGAGGATCGAATTCGGTGGAATTGGCGCGGTCCATGCCGCACACGTTCCGAGCGAACTCCGCAACCGCGATCTGCATCCCAAGGCAAATCCCGAAGTATGGAATCCGATTCTCGCGAGCAAATTGCGAGGCCCTCATCTTGCCTTCGATACCGCGGGAGCCGAATCCTCCGGGCACAAGGATCCCGTCCACGCCTTCGAAGTGTCGTTCAAGCCCTGGCTTTTCCAATTCTTCGGAATCGAGAAACCGCAGATTAACCTTGGCATTGTTGTAAACGCCCCCGGCAAAGAGTGCTTCATTCAGGCTCTTGTATGAGTCCTCCAAATGCACGTACTTGCCGGCTATGCCTATGGTGACCTCGTTTTCAAGAGATTCCACCTTCTTCACGAAGTTTTCCCACTCTTCCAGTCGCGGCGCCCTTGTCCACACGTTGAGGTGCTCCACGATCTTTTGATCCAAACCCTCTTCGTGAAACTTGAGTGGAAGCTCGTAAATGCAATCCACATCCTCGGCCGCGATGACCTCCTCGGGCCTCACGTTGCAGAAGAGCGCTATCTTCTCTTTCACGTCTCTGGTGATCTTCTGCTCGGTTCGACAGATCAGGATATCAGGCTGGATGCCCACTTCTCGCAGGGCCTTGACGCTGTGCTGAGTCGGCTTTGTCTTCACTTCGCCGGAGGTCTTGAGGTAAGGGAGCAGTGTGAGGTGTACGTACAGCACATTCTGCGGGCCAAGGTCGGCTCGGAGCTGTCTGATTGCTTCCAGAAACGGCAGGCTCTCAATGTCCCCGACTGTGCCGCCTACTTCAACGATGGCAACGTCAACGCCGTTATCCAGCTCCCGGATGCGCATTTTGATCTCGTCGGTGATATGTGGAATCACCTGAACCGTCGCACCCAGATATTCGCCGCGGCGCTCCTTCTGAATCACCGCGTCATAGACCTGACCCGTGGTCACGTTGTTCTTCGTGCGAAGAGCCGCGTGGGTAAAACGCTCGTAATGGCCCAAATCCAGGTCCGTCTCCGCGCCGTCGTCCGTGACGAAGACCTCCCCGTGCTGGAAGGGGTTCATGGTTCCCGGATCCACGTTTAGGTAAGGATCCATCTTGAGCAGGGTCACCGTGAGGCCCCGGCACTCCATCAGCGCGCCGATGGAAGCCGCGGAAAGTCCCTTGCCCAGCGACGAGAGAACGCCCCCTGTCACGAATATGAATTTGGTGCTCTTATACATGGCGCTACTCCAGGACGTTGTGTGCCAGCCTCAGGGTGAGGCCTCGGTCCCCGGAGCTTTTCAGCGGATCACGAGCCAACCATCCCGTGATGCGCGGCCGGGTGGGGAGGCGTCAGCACCCAACAAGCTGAACAAATTAAAAAATGCCGACGTTATTACGCTTTGTCAAACCGACCTGCGAGATTCACGGGGCTTATCTCTATCGCATCCCGTGGCATTGTCAAGGACGATCTTCAAGCTAAGCGCAACTCGGATTCGGCAATCATTTAATGCAATTATACCACGTCGAGGAGATCGTGACAGCCCCCGGCTGGGGTGGGGGGGAACGACAGTTTCGACAGCCGCTTGCGACCCACAGGATATGGGAGATGTAGGATGCGGTGAATGAAATGAACCGCATCGGTCGCGGTCTTTTTCTCTGATAATGCTGAAGGATTCGCTGTTCATCGGGTGCCACGGACCTGGCAAAGGCAGGTCCGTGCTTATTCAGTAGACCGACCAGACACTGACCCAGCGAAGCGCCGGGTCAGTGGCACCCCAGCTCGTGGTAGTTCCGATCGCACGATCGAGGTCTGGGCCAGCATGTGAACCTGAGTCAGACATCGTTACCCGTGAGGATTCTATAAATTTCCAGATACTTGTCCCTGGTCTTCGAGACGATCTCTGCGGGAAGTGGTGGTGCGGGGGGTTTCTTGTTCCACGTGAGCCCTTCCAGATAGTCACGCACGAACTGCTTGTCCAGCGAAGGCGGAGAAATGCCGGTCCGGTACTGATCCTTGGGCCAGAAGCGAGATGAATCCGGCGTCATTGCCTCATCAATCAGCATGGGCGTGTCGTAGGCGATGCCGAATTCAAATTTGGTGTCAGCGATGATGATCCCGCGTTCTTCAGCCCACCGCGACCCGAAAAGGTACAGCTCGATGGTCTTATCCCTCAGCCATTCGGCCGATTGCTTGCCCACAAGATCTACCACACGGCTGAAAGAGATGTTTTCGTCGTGATCGCCCAGCTCAGCTTTAGTCGATGGCGTGAAGATGGGTTCAGGAAGCTTCGCGGCCTGCTCCAAGCCCTTGGGCAGGTCGATGCCGCAGATCTTGCCTGTCTGTTGGTAGTCTTTCCAGCCGCTTCCGATGATGTACCCGCGCACCACGCATTCCACAGGAAATGCACGGGCCTTCTTCACCAACATGCTCCGACCGCGCAGCACATCCGAGAATGGACGGCAGGAATCAGGATACAACGCTGGATCGGATGCAATAACATGATTGGGGACAATGTGTGAGGTCTTGTCCATCCAAAAGAGACTGAGCCCGTTGAGCACCCGGCCCTTGTCCGGAATCGGGTCCGGCAAAATTACGTCAAACGCCGAGATCCGGTCCGTAGAGATGATCAGCAGGCTATCGCCCAGGTCGTAGATGTCTCTCACCTTGCCGCGTCCTGCCAAAGTCAGCGGCGCAAGATCCGTTTGAGTGACTACATTCGCGTGCATGGCGCTGCCCTGTACCTTAGTTTGCTGCGAGATTGCTACCATAGGATGCGGTCTTCTGTTTGCCCTAGGGTGGGAGGTTGAGATTTAGAAGACCTCGACAGATGCGGTTCGCCCGCAAGGCGGACTCACCACATCCTACACACTGTCAAAAAGCCCCTCAAGCGTTAGCAGCGCTTGCAGAATATAGGAGTTTTTGGGGGAGGGGTCTGGGGAGGGCCCTTTTTGCAAAAAGGGCCCTCCCCAGAAACTCCTCTAAAGCTCCTAGATTTTGGCAGCGCCTGCAGCCGCGCAGCATTTTCCTGTTTGACAGATTGAAAAGCCGGGTTACACTACCATGCAAAGTTTTGGTGAGCAAATCGAATCAGCCATGCATAATAACGGCAAACAACCTTGCCCGGACTGCACCATGTGCCAGGGCTGCTCGGAAACTCGCTGTCGCGCGTGCCGTGCGACTACGAACACGTCTGCGCGGACGTGCCTTTCCATTCGAGAACAAATTGCCCTATTCGACAGCCTGAACCCCCACCTGAAGAGCCCTGACCTACACGGATGCGCGTGTCAAGGACCAACGCGACCTCGCAGTTTGAGTTGATCTTCCGTAGGATGCGGTGAATGAAATGAACCGCATCGGTCGCGGTATGCTGGTTGCCTTGGGAAGGGAGCTTGAAATGTAGAAGACCGCGACCGATGCGGTTCGCCCGCGACGCGGGCTCACCACATCCTACGAACTGGCAACTATGGGTTTATGCCTTCCACTTGGTAAACGGTGACGGGTTCGTCGATTCCCTTGAGGGTGACCTGCCTTTGGGAGGACACGATCAGACGATCCGCGAGCTGCTGGTGCACCGCGGGTGTGACGAGGATTTCTCCACCGCATGTCTGATCTTCCACGCGAAATGCCATGTTGATCGGGCTGCCCACCGCGCCGTACTTCCTGCGTTCCTCTGAGCCGATGTTGCCGACAATCAGCTCGCCGACATTGATACCGATGCCCATTTCCAGGCGCGGAAGGCCCTCGCGCTCGTTCCGTTCATTCAGCGAGTTCATGGCTTGCTGCATCTCCAGGGCGCACGACACCGCGCGGGCTGTGTCGTCCGGATGGTTCCGAGGAGCCCCAAAGAAGACGAGGATACCATCGCCGGTGAATTCATCGATGGTGCCTGCGTAGCGCAGGATGATATCCGTCATGGCCCCGAAGAAACGGTTCAGCACGATCAACACCAGATGCGGTTCGATGGACGCGGTCATTCTGGTGAAATCCCTCAGGTCCGCGACCAGAATGGTTACATTCCGGAGTTTGCCGCCCAGATCCGTCGAGGTGGGGGACTTGAGCACTTCCCGCGCGACTTCCTCGCTCACGTAGCGGCCGAAGGTATCCCTTATCAAGTCTCTTTCACGCAGTCCCTCCACCATCCGGTTGAAGCCTTCGCTCATGAGCCCTATTTCGTCGTTTGAGACCACGGGCACGTTCACGTTCAAGTTTCCCGCGCCGATCTTAGCCATTGCTTGACCGGCTTCCCAAAGGGGCATCGAGACGCTCCACGCCACCGCCACGGACAGGGCGACCGCGTTGATCACGGTGAGCACGAGCAGGAAAACCACGGCGATCGGCATCCGGGAAAGAAAGCGGACAATCGTCTGGGGATCTATATCGATCAGGTGAATTTGGCTGAGCGTCAGGTAACTCATAACCGCGACAGGCAAGATCCCGATCAGGAGTGACACGAACAGCATCTTCGGGAGCACATTGATCCTAAAGGCCTTGGGCACGGTCAAGAGGGCATCCGGCGGAATGAGGACTCGTACCGTATCTCGCATCCACCATTCCAGGCGAAAGAAGATCAAAGCGGCAGTTAGAGGCGTGGCCACCAGCCACGTGCCGACCAACGCTCGCAGGGCAGAGTGCCAGTCGCCTCCATGCATGACTTGGTAAGCAGGAGGTGCAAACGAAAAGAGTATGCCGCTGATAAGCCAGCCAAGTAGCGTAACGCCCGCCATGTATGTCGGAACGTCCAAGAGCCGGGCCGCAGCGTCGCTAAGGCTCTTTTTGTCTCCAGAAGCCACAGCTTGTATCAGTGAGGCTCTGGTAGACGCGGTGATTCTAAGACCGAGGGCACTTAGCAGAGCGATGACGGCGACAAGCCATATGACGAACAGCGTTATTTGCGGGCCGAGCGCGCCGGGACCGCTTTCTCGGACTAATCCTGCTTCAATGAATCTGAAGTAGATAAAGAGTACGGTCGCACCCACGGCGTTTCCCAGCATGGTGACAACGCCAACTACAGCCATCCTGCGCTTTGCAATAGATATGAGGTCCGATTTCATGGTGCTATAAGTCCTTGCTCGGACGAAATGGTTCTCGAATTTGACCTTCCCCCACCAGGACGATCCTCACGTCCATGACGTTAGTCCGGGTGGGACCGGTAATGATGAGATCTCCAAGTTTCTCAAAAAAATGGTACGAATCGTTGTCTCGCAGATAGGACTCAGGGTCTATCCCCAAATCTTTTGCACGCAACAGGCTTGAGCAGTCCACGAGCGCGCCGGCCGCGTCCGTGGGCCCATCGGTGCCGTCGCTTCCCGCGCTCAGGAAGAGCGTGCCAGACAGCTCTGCGGCTCTCCTCACCAAGCTGAGCGCGAATTCCTGATTCCTGCCGCCAAGTCCGTCACCTTTGATCACAACGGTGGTTTCTCCACCACTCAGCACACATGCAGGCCGTGGAATCGGATTTCCCGTGGCTTCTATCTCACGCGCAACTGCCGCGTGCACTAACGCTGCTTGCGCGGTGTCTCCCTCGATCGAGGACGAAAGAATGAGAGCATGATAACCGAGCTCTTGAGCCCGCACCGTCCCCGCTTTGAGAGAAAGAACGTTTGAGCCAACGATCACGTTGAGCGCGCGGTCAAAGATCTTGTCACCATGCTTCGGCGTCTCGGGAACTTCCCCGCTGATACCGGCGCGCACCCTCTGGAGGATTGCGGCCGGAGCGCGGTCAGCTATTCCGTACCGCTGAAAGATTTCTTCCACATCCTGAAAGGCGGATCGATCGGGCACAAAAGGGCCGGAGGCAATAGTGTCAGGATCGTCACCCACCACGTCCGAGAGCATGAGGTTGATCACCGTGGCAGGGTGGGCCGTACGCATCAGGTTCCCGCCCTTGGTAAAAGAGAGGTGCTTGCGCACCGCGTTCATCTCGTGGATATCCGCGCCCACCTGGAGCAAGAGCCTGACCAGCTCCTGCTTATCTTCGAGGGTTACGGGCGGAGTCGGGCCCGGCAGGAGCGCGGACCCGCCCCCTGATATGCAGGATATAACCAGATCTCGCTCGCCCGCGGTTTCCAAGAGAGAAACTATCTCCGCCGCAGCACGCTCGCCGCCCGTGTCCGGAACCGGATGACCCGCCTCCACGATGCGGATCGTGCGGAGCGGAAGCCCATGCCCGTACTTTACGCAAATCAGCCCCGCTTTTATCCGATCTCCCAACAGGTCTTCAATAGCTTTGCCCATGGGCGCGCTCCCCTTTCCCGCGCCCACCACCAGGATTCGGTCGTAATGAGAGAGCTTGAAACGCGGGCCCCCGCTAATTTCCAGTTCATCGTGGCGGGCCTTTACGAAACGCTTGACCGCTTCTTCAGGATCCGCGGCCTTAAGGCACGCGTGGAATATCTCAAGGGCATCTGACCTGAGTTTTTGCAAGCGTTCCCGCATGTGCGGATCTCCTCCCCGATGGGCCGATATCAAGACGGGAATTGACGGGCGATCGTGGCTTGATGAGGCTGCCGCGAAGCCACTATCTTCCAAACGACATGAGAAAAGTCTTCCAACATATGGTAAATTATGATATATTTTACCAAACTATATTCGGTCGGTGACCGTACCCCATCATAGCTGAGGAAGGAACATGAAAAAACGTCTTTCTTATTGCCTGCTCCTGGCTGTCATCCTCACGGTTGTCCCGACCCTCTCCCAGGCTCGTGGAACTCGATACTTCATCAACTGGCCGACGAATCACATCGGGCCCGTGTATGTGCAGATTTACGATATGCAGTTCACCAATCCTTACGAATACGTTGACAACTTCAAGGTCTGGGTCACCTGGGATTGTCAGACCAAATGCTACGATGTCGGCAGCATAGGAAATTTTACCCTGAAATTCTATAAATACGAGCACTGCAAAGGGCCGATGATCATTACAGGCAACACATCTACCTTCAAGATTCGGTACAGCTTGTGTCCGCCCTGGATCTGATGAGGCGCGCGTGATTGCTTGTACGCTCTCATCTCTGAATCAGAATCCACTCCGGATCTGAACGCCGTGACTTTTGAGCCGTGTTCCCTCCTTGACTGCTTTCGCATAGATTCGCGCACCCGAACCATTGCCTTGGTCGGCGCGGGCGGCAAGACCACTCTCATGTACCGCCTCGCGTTCGAGCTGCGCGCACGTGGGCAGAAGGTGGTGACCACCACGACGACGAAGATCTTCCCCCCGCGTGCGGACGAATCCCCCCGCCTCGTGATCATCGACGATAAACCTGACCTGACCGCGCTCCGCAGCGACCTGTCTCGCTTCAGTCATATAACCGTGACTGGGCCGCGAACCGCGTCAGGCAAGCTCGACTCGATACATGAGGAGATCATCCGCGAGTTCCTCGCGGTCGCGGACTGCGTCATCGCGGAGGCTGACGGCGCCGCGGGCCGCCCTATCAAAGCGCCTGAGGCCTGGGAACCCGTGGTGCCGAGTTTCACGGACCTGGTGCTCCCAGTGGTGGGACTGGACGCGGTCGGCCGTGCCGTAACCGACGACATCGTTTTTCGTTTGGCCCGTTTCACCGATGTGACAGGCTTGGCTGAAGGAGAGACCATCACTCCTGAGGCTGTGGGACGCCTCTTGGCTCACCCCCAAGGCGGGCTGAAGAACGTGCCGGCCCGCGGCCAGGTCACCCCATTCCTGAACAAGCTGGACCTGCTCGCGGACCGAAGCTTGCTTCAAGACGTCTCGCGCGTTGCGATCCAGGAATCCGGCTCCCGAATCGGCCGAATGGTCGCGGGAAACCTGAAGGGCCGGCCGGAGATCTTCATATTATTGAACAATGGGGAGTCGGACTATTGACGGGTGCTTCTTGTCTCTCAATACGCGGACATTCGGCCGGGGATCTATAACTGGTGTCTCGAAATTATCCGCGTCTGCAAATGCAACCGTAATACGGATACGGCTTCCTTTAGCAAACCGATACGACGTCGGCAGCAGGCTGAACACCAGCTCAACCGGTTCTCCGGCCCGAATCGGCGCCAGGTCGCGCTCATAGTGCGAGTGGAAGGGTAGCCCAATATTATTGAAAGGCGCTTGGCTCAACTTGCGATGCGACGCTCGAAGGTTCCCTTCGGTGATGTACGTAGACTTGCCGCCCCCATCAACCTCTTCCAGATACACAAATGCATCCAGGTCCGAAGCATCTGCTGTGAGCCACAGATGCGCAACCGGGTGGCCTGTGACCTCAAGATCCTTCTCCAGAGGAGAGCTGGTGTACGTCAGCGCCTTCTTGTCATTCGTTTGCATATCCGGGTAGTCACGGGGCCAGTTGACCGAGGACCATCGTGACTTTTTGCCGGTCGTGGTTGTGTAATCAACCGTATATGCATCGAAGGCCTCCGCCGCGGCAGGCGCTTCCGCGGTCAGTGATCCGTTATTGACCGAGCTTGTGCTGCCTGTGGTCCCTTTGCCGAAAAAGAATTGTGTCGTCTTCACGTCTTTCACAGGCCATTGGTTGGAAGTTTGCCAAGCTTGTTTCCCGGAGGCTCCCATAACGTAGTAGTGGAGGGAGGGCTCGTCCATAATGCCGTTGTCGATTCCCTTGAGCCAACGGTCGAACCACCGATGCGCTTCGGCCCCGAAGTCTAAGTCGGATTGGTTTTTTTCCACCCCGCTATGATCCAACGGACGGACAATCAGTCGCTTGGGCACCGTAAGATTGTCGTACCAGAAAAACATGTCAGCCGTGAACGTGTCATACCAGCCATTAGTCATATAGATTGGAATGCCTGACCGGTTGATGCGATCTATTAAGGGGTACAAAGCAGCTCTGTCCTGCCAAAGATTCTTCCCATCAGCGGTCACACAATCTCGGTACGGGCATCGTTCGGTCGCGCGGGACACTGTGCCTGCCAACGGCCTAGTGCGCTCTTTACGCGCCTGGGCAAGCGACACACCGTCCTTGTCGTTATCCACGGGCGTAATAACGGATTCCAAGAATGTGACCGACCAGGTGAAAAAAGCGCCGAAAGCTTTGTTGTATACGCCTCCCGGGAAGCTGACCGCGGTGTAAAGATCAATAGGGCTTGATACGGGGAAGATCGTCTTCAAATGGCGATTGCCGGTGCTCGCGGCGGCAAATTGTATCATTGCCTGCATGGAATCGCCGAACATACCGATGTTCCCGTTGCACCAGGGTCGGGACGCTATCCAGTTCAAGATATCGTCAGCTTCCTTGGCCCCAACGTCAAAAGACGGGTCCATCACTCCAAAGGACGCGCCTGTTCCCGGCCGCTCCACGACGATAACCGCGTACCCGTGCTTGACCATGTTTTCAAGCCACTTGGTCCTGAACAGCGGATCCATGAGATGCCCTGTCGGGGACAGCCAGTAGCGGAGTCTCAGCATAGCCCGTTCTTTCCATCCTAGGTTGAACAGCCCTGCAATAATGTTGTTTCCATCTTTGTCGAAGATGGTAAAGGTGCGCAGATAAGGCGTATACTTGAACAGTACGGGTAAGGGCTCACTAGCAGGAACACCCTTCATGGTTGGGAGAATGAGGTCGTAAGCCAACCGCGTCCCATTCGACATAGTCAAGTAATCGGAAATGCGCTGTGAGCCATCGTAACGAGCTTCAGCGTACCCCTGATATCGACCGAATTGTGACACTTTTCCTTGCACAGTTTGACTCCGGTACAGCAAGAAAGCTACGGTAACCAGGACAGCCACAATAAGAGCACACTTGACTTTAGTGTTGATTAAGTTGTTCACTACTTCTCCGCTCCCTCATTGCGATATCGACTATTATATTGATTGCCGAAATTCCTATTCCGCCTGAGGGGCTGCATTTCGGCATTCCTGCGAAAGCAGGAATCCAGCATTAGGGGATTGGTACAAGGTTTTCCACTGTCCGCTTGTCGACCTACTGGATTCCCGCGTACGCGGGAATGACGAATAGTGGCTTACTGGCTACATCCCCTGGGAATTTCCATTTTGTGACCAAACGGACATTCTTCTTATCAGCCGCTATCAAGCCCCAGCCCATTTGCGGAGCGGGCCGGATGCCACGAGGTAGAGCATGGTGCTGTGAGGACCCAATTTGAGGACTTGGCATGTCTCGTCATCGTAGAATGCTCCGATTCCGCAGCAGCCGACCTGCATGGAGGTAGCCATAAGGTACAGGCGCTGGCCCAAGCGCCCTGCCGTGAGCATCGCGTATCGATAGCCGCGAGGACCCCAGACTGTTTCCAGCTTCTCCAGGTCGGCCAGGAAAAGAAAATGCAGCGCAGAATTGGAAAGCCACTGTTGATCCATACATGCGTGGGTCATTTCTTCGATGAGAGAGCCCGGAGCAGCCAACGAGATCGACTTGGCGCCTACATCGAGAAGATAAAAACCCGGGTCCAAATCCTGAACGCTCCCGGATAGAAACCCTACTGCAAGGGTGCTCTCAACCACGCGCGCCGCATCCCCAGATTCGGGACAGGCAGGGCAGAGTGATTCCAGCATGGCGAGAAATTGGTCTGACGGCAGTTCTTTGCGAACGAAGTTTCTGGTTGAACGCCTCTTGAAAACTGCGCCGGCGTAGTTGTGGATCGCGGGCCATGCTTCCAGGTCCGGCAGTGTGTCGGTCGCCTGGGAGGGCAGAGCCAGGCAATCTCGCATAGGCTCGAAATCTTGGACCGGCCCTGGCAGCTTGCTCGAAGCCGTATGCATCTGCCGGATTTCCGGAAAATCAGCCTCGCGCTCGGAAACGCGACTCGGCCCTGCCAGGTCGCCTGCCAACGCGCTCAGTCCCGAGGCCTTTCCTGAAACCTCTCCGGTCGTGGCCGTGACACATGCTACCACCAGGCAAGCTTCGCGGGTCTGGTCCACACCGAGCAACTCATTGATCCGCTTGTCGTCGAAATCGTAGAACAGCTCAAACGGGAGCTCCAGCGCTCTCAAGGCCAGGCAGAGGTTTTCAGCCAGGTGCCCGGTGTCCAAAAGGCTGTACCGGTAAGCCCTCTCCCCATACTTCCAGGAGCTGCGCGCAAATATTGTCGTGAGGAAGAAGGCGGCCGCAGGAGTGCCCTCTCTGCCGGAAGCTACACCTTGAGTTACCCAAGGCATCACATTGCCAGACCTCAACAGCGTGAGCGCATGGAGCCCAATGCTGTGATGGTACAGCCCATCTTCCAGATCGGGAAGCCCGCGCACCGCCGCGTAGAGCTCAAACGGATACAGTGCTCCGGCTGAAGCTACACTTCGGTAGTAAAAATCCGCGCCGCTATACCGGGCCTTGGCCGTGAGCGAATGCGCGAGAAGCACTATCTGGGCCAACCGATCTTTGTTCATTACCGGCACGCTGAGTGGAGCAACGGACTTGAGAACCTCTTGAAGGCTGCGTTCCGGCCACCTCATCACCTGTGGCAAGGGAACCGTTCTCAGATCGGGATAAGACTTGAACAGATCCGGCTGACTGCCCCAGTCCATGGCATGACCCTTGAGCCTGTGCCGCTCATAACCTGACTTGCGATGATATTCCTCTGCCGACAACTCCATGCCCAATCCCCCGGTATGAGACCGATTAGCGGTTGAAGCGCGTTTTATCAGCCGCCCCACGGCATTGTGGAGTACACCTCAGTCAGTTTATCTCGGTACTGCCGGAAGAACCGTTCGTGTTCGTGTTCCCATCTGGAGAGCATCTCCAGGGCCTCTTTGGCTTTGCCATCCGTCTTTTCAGCCATACGAGCGTAGAATTCGCTCAGATCCTTTTCCATGAGCCATGCTGCATTGAAAACGGTCACATCAGGGACCATGGACCCTTCCACGCATTGCTGTAGGAATTCGGATCGGGCGCGTTCGTCGAAGTAATTGGTGGGTTCGAGGGATACGGCCTGTGCCGACTCCAAGTCCAGCTCCATCCCCTGTCGAAGATCGTCCAGCAACCGTGAAATGAAGCTGATATGTCTGCGTTCTTCTTCGATCAGTCTTTGAAACGCGGACCTTGCCGCTCCGATCCCGATACGATCGAGGGACGCCTCGAAGAAACTCATGCCGGTTTGTTCCTGGTTGAGCGCGTATTCGAAGATCTTGATCAATTGTTGCTGTGTGGTCATGGTCAGCTCCTCACGTAACAACCGGCTAGGAGTGAAATCGGCCTCAAGACTCGGGAGTCTTTGATCTCGCGTCGCGTGCTTTTCCAGTACCTTCGAGTTTCTGCCGGTGCGTGGGGAGTTTATCATTTTCTTTCTCTATTCCCATAGGAAATATGCGCCTGTGGCAGAAGCGAAGAGGAGTGAGTCGCGGGTTCCGCGCGCGCGATCAGTACCTTCGCGTTATGAGCCAAGGCGTTTCCTACATTGGCGTAGCTACATGGTCTCTTAGGTACAAAAGTGTAGGCTATTCTTCCCCTCTCCAGGACCCTGCCCCTTCCACTCAATGCGAAATACTTCCATCATGTCCAGAGGTTACGAGGCAGAATCCCACGTGGCACGATTCTTGACTCCCACCTCGCCGTAACTGCCATACCAGCACCGGAAAAAGGAGACACCTCATGACCCGGAAACAAGCCACTGAATTGATACTGGACGCCAAGAAGAAAAAAGGCCTCTCCTGGGAACAAATCGCCAAGGAAGCAGGCGGCCACACTGTCTGGGTGACTTCAGCCCTCCTGGGACAGAACAGCATGAGCGCCCAGGAAGCGGAAAAGGCCACCAAATTGCTCGGACTCGATGCTGAAGTCGCGTACGCGCTGACCGAATTCCCTATGAAGGGCGCGCTCGACGCGACCGTGCCCGTGGATCCACTTATCTATCGTTTTCACGAGATCACGCAGGTGTATGGAACCACCCTGAAGGCAATCATCCACGAGATGTTCGGGGACGGCATCATGAGCGCGATCGACTTCGAGATCCACATCAGCAAGAAGGAAGATCCGAAAGGCGATCGAGTCATCGTCCAGTTTAACGGGAAATTTCTTCCCTATCGCAAATGGTGACGCGCAGCAGCGACGGACACAAGCAGACATCATTTATGGAGAGGATTCTACGATGGACCACAATCACAAACATGATCCGGACATGAGCGTAATGCCGGGAGATCTGGCCGATCCTTTTGACTCGGAAGTATGCCTTGGGCACTGCGCCTCGAAACATGGCAGAGCCGAAAGTGCGAATATTGAAGGCACGGAAGCGGTTGTAGACCGCATCGTGGAAAGCGCGGTGGTGCGTTCCATCTTTCAGGGGAATGATCTTTCCAGGCGCAAATTCATGGGGCTTGTGGGTTCAGGAGCTGCCGCGTCGATTATCGCGAGCCTGTTTCCACTGTCAGCCGCAAAGGCCTGGGCCAAGGATGCTCCGGGGCCCCTGGAGAAAGTCGCACTGAACATCGGATTCATTCCCATCACGTGCGCCACACCCATCATCATGGCTGATCCCATGAAGTTCTATGAAAAGCACGGGCTCAAAGGCACCAAGGTGGTCAAGGCCGCGGGTTGGGCCATGATCAGGGATTGGGCAGTGAATAAGCAGGTGGATTGCGCACACATGCTTTCCCCGATGCCTATCGCCATGAGTCTGGGAGCAGGCTCACAAGCAACGCCGTTCCTTATGCCCGCGGTGGAGAACATTAACGGACAAGCCATCACGCTCCACATCAAGCACAAGGACGTGAAGGAACCCAAGGATATGAAGGGATTCACCTTCTGTGTTCCCTTTGACTACTCCATGCACAACATGCTCTTGCGCTATTACCTCGCAGAAGGCGGTGTCGACCCGGACAAAGAAGTGAAGATACGCGTGGTTCCGCCGCCGGAGATGGTGGCCAACCTCAAGGCGCAAAACGTGGATGGGTATCTTTCTCCCGATCCATTCAACCAGCGCGCTGTGTACGAGAATGTGGGCTTCATCTTCAAGCTTACGAAAGAGCTCTGGCATGGCCATCCGTGTTGCGCATTCGCGGCCTCGCAGGAGTTCGCGACCACGATGCCCAATACGTTCAAGGCGGTTTTCCGGGCAATCGTGGACGCCACAATGTTCGCGCACAAGCCTGAAAATCGGAAAGATATCGCCAAGGCAATCTCTCCACGCAACTTCCTGAATCAGCCCGAAGAGGTGGTGGAACAGGTCCTCGTGGGAACCTTCCCCGACGGCTTAGGAAATACACGGACCGAGCCGGAGCGCATCGACTTCAATCCCTTCCCGTGGCACTCCATGGGCGTCTGGATTCTCACCCAGATGAAACGGTGGGGATACATCAAAGGGGAAGTTGATTACAAGAAGATCGCGGAACAGGTCTTCCTTGCGTCGGATTGCGCAAAGATCATGAAAGAGCAAGGGTACGAGGCGCCTTCCAGCACGTACGCCAAGCACGTGATCTTGGGCAAAGAATTCGATGCCGCAAAACCGGAGGAGTACCTGAACAGCTTCGCGATTCGAAGGACATAGCGAAACGCTTGCTCATATACCGGGACTGGGCGCCCAGGACACCCGGTCCTTGGATGGAGGAGGCGGCAGGGACGAAGCTAGAACAGACAGAATTTCGCGAACAACGCTCCCTAGCTTATCGGCACCATCTCTACCTACTGACGGGGAGCCCAACCGGGGCGGGATCGAGAGTGACGCTCACTCTAAGTCTCGCCCCTGAACTAAGAAAACCGTATCAGGAGTAGATAACCATGAAGCCCTCCGGAAGCAAAAGCTGGCTTGTTTTGTGCTTCCTCTTTCTCTTTCTCTTCGTGGCCGGTTGGCAGATTTTCACTGCTTCATTCAAGAGCTTGCCGGGACCGTGGCCGGTGGCCCAGACCGCGTGGGAGTTCCTGTCCGACCCGTTCTACGACAATGGACCCAACGACAAGGGAATCGGCACGTTGGCTCTGTACAGCCTGGGCAGGCTTTCGCTGGGGTACATTTCAGGATCTCTGGTGGCTATTGCCCTGGGGGTGGTGCTTGGGTTGAATCAGACCTTGTTCAAGGCGCTCAACCCATATGTGCAGATTCTCCGCGCCATATCGCCGATTGCCTGGATGCCGCTGCTGCTCTATTCGGTACAGAGCAGCGGTTGGACGGCAATTCTCGTGGTCTTCATGGCAAGCGTCTGGCCCACTATGGCTAACACCGCATTCGGAGTAGCCAGCATCAAGAAAGACTATATCAGCGTATCCAACATCCTCCAAATGCACCCGGTGAGTAAGCTGTTCAAGGTGATCCTCCCGGGCGCGGGGCCGACCATCGTGGCAGGCTTGAAGATCTCGATGGGGAGCGCGTGGGTGGCCATTGTCCCAGCTGAGGCGCTGCTTGGATCGCTGGGCCTCGGTTACTTCGTTTGGAACGAATGGAACAATCTGTCGCTTACCAGCGTGATATTCGCCATTCTGATCATTGGAGTGGTCGGAGTCTTCATCGATATTCTGTTTAGCACTATGGCCAGGCGACTGGCTTACGTGGACTAGGAGAGCGTGATGGAACTACTCAAAGTCGAAAAAGTATCCAAGCACTTCGGCGCGCCGGCAACCAAAGGCCAAATCTGTGTGTTCAAAGACGTATCCCTCAACGTTGCCGAAAAAGAATTTGTGGCGGTCCTTGGCCATTCCGGGTGCGGCAAATCCACGCTCCTCAATATCATTGCCGGCATTGAGACCGCGTCTCAAGGGTACACCTATATTGATGGGAAACAGATTACCGCGCCGGGACTTGACCGGATGGTAGTTTTTCAGAACTTCGCACTGCTCCCCTGGTTGACCGTGTACGGCAATATTCGAATTGCCGTGAAAGCCGCACACCCTGATTGGAGCCGTCAGCAGATACATGATTGGGTCCAGCGATACATCGATATGGTCGGACTCACCGGTGCGGAGAACAAACGGCCGGCAGCCCTTTCCGGAGGCATGAGGCAACGGGTTGGGCTGGCCAGGGCCTTTTGCGTCGAACCGAGAATGCTGCTTTTGGATGAACCATTTGCCCAGATAGACGCACTCACCCGCGGAGTCATCCAAGATGAGCTCGTCCGAATGTGGCAAGAAACAGGCATCACCATATTCATGGTGACCCATGACGTTGATGAAGCCATCCTGCTCTCCGACCGGATCCTTCTGATGAGTCCCGGGCCGGAAGCGCAGATAAAGGAAGAAGTCATCGTTCCCATACCGCGGCCCAGGGCGCGAATGACCATAATAGAACATCCTGCGTATTACCCGCTCCGTAATCGCATCATCCGATTCCTTTCCAGCAGAGGAGAATCTCGACAGACTGCCGCGACGGTAAGCCTGGTGGCATGACAGGAAGGAGACCCCCACTCCTGAGAACCTCGCGACAGTAGACGGGGAGGTCGAGCCTATGCGGCCTCCCCCTTTTCGTACTTGCTCGACCACCGACTGGCATCATCCTGCTGCGGCGTAGGTCAGCATTCCGCCCAGAGGTGACTGGCCGTGAGAGCTGACTGCTGCCCCCCGCGTGGGGCGGTGGATCCAGCGGTGAAAATGCAGGCTGGAGGAAGTGACTCGGAAGTCGGTTCTGTGGCACGTGCTGACAGCCCCGTAGTTGCTGGCCAGGGTGCGGACCGCCACGTATTGGGCTCCCTTAAGAGCCATGTGGTAGAGTGCCCATCTGTTGAGGTGGATTCCAAGACCACGCAATCGGCTCTTTGGTCGCACCCCGATGAAGTCGAGGCTTCCGCAGGCCATGCCTACTGCGGAACTGAATGCAGGGGTCAATTTGGCGATTATGAACCCGTGAACCTCGTTTCGCGAACGCGCAACGAGCACAGTGAATTGTTCCTGCTCAAAGCACATGGCAACTAGGCGTCTGTAAAGTGAATTCGCAGCAGAAGTGGGTATGAAGGGATCGTAAACGAATCGATTGTGGACATGAGTTTCGGTGACTATATCAAGCACTTGCGCTCGCTCTCTCTCTGTGCACGCGCCGATCTCGAATTCAGAATGTGATTTGGGAGGGGACAAGCCTTCCAACAATTGCCCCATGTAGATCTCAGTGCCGACGTAACGAAAACCGCAAATCTCAAGGGCGTGGGCAGAATGAACGTCATCCACCGCGACCCGGCAGTCGAGAAAGTCTACGTCCGGCCGCTCTTCTATAAGGTATCTCAAGAGCCGAGCATGAACCAGCGGGCCGTCGGATCTTGCCAATAGATGAGGCACCGCGTACATGCGCAGCCCAAAATGCTCGCTCATCCACGGCAACGCCTGTAAGGCCACCAGCCCGACCATCCGGCCCTCATCTCTGAGGCCGATGCCCTGGATGTCGGGTCTGGCGAGGGTGGATGCGAGATATTCTGCCATCTTCTCTTTTGCAATTCCCATGAACTTGAGCTGAAAGTTCTTGTGAGGGTATTCGTAAAACAACTCATGGACTTCGGAATCTCGTTCGGACTCGTAGGGAGCGAATACCAGACGACTGAGCGACATATTCATTCCTCCATGGGTTCGATTCTAATTCGGGCTTCCCAACGTGAGGTGCGCACCGGAATTCGGGGGTTCCACTTCTGATAAGGCACGTGATCGGGTCCGGGGTCAACGATCAGCGGAATACCTGTGGGCGTGACCGATGTGGACACCCACCCGCGATCGGACACGTACACCTGGGTGTAGAAATGACCAAACCGCCCTGCTGTACGGCAGGGAATGCCTCTGGCTCTGAGGAACGCGCACTCCAGGAGCGAGGTGTCAGGGCAGGCGCCCATCCCGGTGTTGAGGGTGACCGGAATTTCTTGGTACATCTCGCCCATGTCGGAATAGACCGCGCGACCCCCAAAATACTTTTCGCGTTTGCGTTTATCGTACGACACGGCTTGTTTGAGAAAAGCCTGTAAACGTAGGTATTCTCGACGTGCGTCCGGAGGCTCAGGACCTGATTGCGCCGCCCATTCAACCGCTTTTGGAATACGCGGGTCGATCTTGTGGCCCGGGTCCAAGAAACGATGAACCGCGTGCGGGAAGGAGCTGTTCCGAGCGGAATCGATAAGCATCAAATCGTGTCGGAGAAGTTCGGCCATGTCCACGAGATAACGGAAGCCAGCGGAGATTCTAACAGTTTGACCGGCACTGATTTCGTCATAGTCGATTTTGAGCCAACGATTTTGGGCCGAGTCCACATGGATCTCATTGCGAGTTGCGGGTCGCACAACGCGCTCCAATTTCAGCAACCTTCTGCCGAATCCTTCGCGCGGCAAGGTCACTTCCACTGAAAGCGGTCCTTTGTATCCCTCCTGTTCCATCTTGAGGCTTACGCGGTAAATCCCGCTCATGAAGAACCGTTCCAGAAGACGCCCCCGCAGGCCAGGAGGCAAGCTGGTGCCCTTGACCCAACGGTTTACTTTAGTCGCGAACACTGCTTTTGACATGCCGACAACCAGACCCGGGTCTCGATCCGCAGGCCCCAGGCCCGCGTCTGCAAGCGCGGCAAGTTCCTTCAGAGTGAGGGGATGATGAGATTCGATGAAGATCAACACCTTCTGATCAGGCTTTAGCTTGGCCACCCGGGACCAATCTATCGCTTCTGGTTCCGCCCCAAAAACGCCAGCCGGGCACGCGCACAGACAACAGACGAGCCAGGCAGCCGACAGCCTTACGTAGGTCGCCCGCAGCCACATGCGCCGGTCAGTACTTCTTATCGGAGAAGCCATGATCGGGTCCCGTTCCGTTGTGCTTTCCTCTGCGCCGCAGCGTGTTTGAGACAAGGATCAGCATTGACCCTTCTTTCTTCAAGCAGCGCTACGCTGGAGCAATCGCAAAGCTGATCGAATACTCAGGTTCCGCGGCGAGCATTCTGATGGTCGCGCGATTACCCTCTCTCGTGGACGTGAGGCTTGGCAAGACGAACAGAGGATTCACTACTGTGGGTCGCACTACACATCAGCGGACAATTCATGGATGCTTGTGGGGCCTAAAATCGAGAGATCTGCTTTGAGATGCCCGGCTTGCCAGCTTTATGGAATGATGTGCGGTGCTTCAGTAGCGAACTAGCCGGAAATGGCCCCGAGTACGTGCCGGTTTTCATAGCATCCTGAGCCGTTAGAGTCAACCCTTAAAGGCCGGAGGAAGACCCGGAGCCGCTTGCATTGCGCCTCAGCGCTTTAGAGGTCGCATCGCCCTCAGACGCGCGAGCACGGAGCCAGGTGGCTCTTCATCGCTGAAGACCCCTTGCTGTGCTCCCTCCACGCCGTACTGAACTAAAGGACATGTACCAGTCGCAATTTTTGACAAGCGTCCTAATAGCGGGTGGACAGCGAGGCTCAAGAACGCTATGTTTAAAGATTGGAGTCGAGGGCTTCTTCTTTGGTTGAGAGTGCTATAATGATCCTGCCTGCCAAGAACGGCCAGGCGACACAAGAACATAAAGATCGGGAGAGCACGATGCAAAAAGGAACCGATACGGTAAAGCGAGGTCATGCCCAGATGCTGAAGGGCGGCGTAATCATGGATGTGGTAACTCCTGACCACGCCCGTATCGCGGAGGACGCAGGCGCATGTGCGGTCATGGCCCTGGAACGGGTCCCGGCCGACATCCGCGCTCACGGCGGCGTGGCGAGAATGAGCGACCCCGGATTGATTGTGCAGATCATGGAGTCAGTCTCTATCCCGGTCATGGCCAAGTGCCGTATCGGACATTTTGTCGAAGCACAGATCCTGGAAGCGCTCGGGGTCGATTACATCGACGAAAGCGAAGTCCTGACACCCGCGGATGAGCAAAATCATATCGATAAGTGGCCGTTCAAGGTACCCTTTGTGTGCGGTTGCCGAAACTTGGGCGAAGCGCTCAGGCGGATCGGAGAGGGCGCGGCCATGATCAGGACCAAAGGCGAAGCCGGCACGGGAGACGTGGTTGAGGCTGTCCGTCACGCCAGAGCGGTCATCGGGGAGATCAAACGTCTTACCACCATGCGTACGGACGAGCTGATGGCCTACGCAAAAGAAATCGGCGCGCCATACGAACTGGTCAAAGAAACCGCGGAATTGGGGCGTCTTCCGGTTGTGAATTTCGCAGCAGGCGGCGTGGCCACACCGGCTGATGCGGCCATGATGATGCAGTTAGGCATGGATGGCGTCTTTGTGGGATCGGGGATCTTCAAGAGCGGCAATCCGGCAAAGCGGGCCAAAGCTATTGTGGAAGCCGTCACTCACTACGACAATCCGCAAATACTCGCTGAGGTGAGCAAAGGCCTTGGGGAGCCCATGGTCGGGATTGGCGTGACCGAATTGCCTGAGAACGCTCGTCTGGCTGCCCGTGGATGGTAGAGCGGGATGAAAATCGGTGTGCTTGCATTACAGGGCGATTTTCAGGAGCACGAGCTGGCGTTGCGCAAGATCGGCGTTGAGGCCGTGGAAGTTCGTCTCTCGCAGGACCTGGAGGGACTTGACGGGCTGATAATCCCCGGAGGAGAAAGCACGAGCATCGGCAAGCTCGCTACCACCTTCAACCTGATTGACCCATTGAAACAGTTTGCGAAAACCACTCCGGTGTGGGGCACGTGCGGCGGCTTGGTCTTCATGGCCAAAGAAGTGGGCTTTGACCAGCCGATTCTTGGGGTGCTGGATATGGTGGTGGAACGCAACGCCTTCGGCCGCCAGGTGGACAGCTTCGAAGAAGATCTGGATATCAAAGGAATTGAAGGTGGACCCTTCCACGGAGTGTTCATCCGAGCACCGGAAGTAAAGGAAGTAGGGCCTAGCATAGAGATCCTCTGCCGCGTCGAAGACGGCCGAATCGTTGCTGTCAGAAACGGCCACCTGCTCGCGACGTCGTTCCATCCTGAGCTGACCGATGACTTGAGGCTGCACCGTTATTTCGTAGAGATCGTGGCAAAGAAAGCCCGTTAGATAGAAATCGAAGCGCCTCTGGTCTCGGCACATCCCTCCGATGAGTCTTGCATTTCTCCCACAGCATATTCTGGTCTAACACATGAAGAAATTTGCAGCACTTTTGGAGTATGACGGCACCTGCTACCACGGTTGGCAGCTCCAAAAAGGAGTGCCGACCGTTCAGGAAGCCCTGGAATCCGTACTAAAACAGATCTTGGGCAAAGCCACGCGAGTTCACGGCGCGGGTCGCACGGATGCAGGCGTGCACGCGACCGGTCAGGTCGCGCATTTTGTCGCGGATTGGCAGCACTCGGAAGAGGATCTCCAGCGAGCGTGCAATGCTCTGCTGCCCGAGGATATTACCGTTAAAGGCCTCAGGTCCGCCGGCCCGGACTTCCACGCGAGGCATTCAGCGCTTTTCAAGACGTATACGTATCGCATTCTTAATAGGTCCCTGCGCTCTTCCCTTGAGCGTGCGTACTCGTGGCATGTGCCTCGGCTATTGAATCAGGTCGCGATGGAGAGGTCCACTCAATTCCTTGTGGGTAGCCATGATTTCGCGGCATTTGGAGCTCCAACGGACGGCACTCCGTCCACGGTTCGTGAGATCCTGGAAGCTTCCTGGCAGAGGGACGATGCGAGCGACATGCTTCATTTCACCATACGGGGCAGCGGATTTCTAAGGTACATGGTCCGTTCGCTTGTGGGCACGCTCGTCCATGTGGGCTGGGGAAGGATTCCCACAGAGGACTTCGTGGACATCCTCGAATCGCGGGACAGGTCCAAGGCCGGTCCCACAGCACCTCCACACGGGCTATTCCTTGAATGGGTTGAGTATCAGGACATGCTGTTCCGCAAAGGAGACACATGAGTGCTTGAAGCCGCATACATCAGGGCTCTTCAAGATGGGTCTTTGTCGGAAAGAGTCGAGACTGCGCGGGAAATGCTCCGAGACTGCAACGTGTGCCCGCGGGATTGCCGCGTGAATCGATTGGACGGGGAGACCGGCTTTTGCGGGATCGGCGAGAAGGCAATGATAGCTTCCGCGCATCCTCATTACGGCGAGGAAGCGCCGTTGGTGGGCTCAGGGGGATCGGGCACGATCTTCTTCACGTCGTGCAATCTCAAGTGCATTTTTTGCCAAAACTTCGAGATCAGCCAGCTGATGGAAGGTGAGGAAGTCGACCGGTCGGGGCTGGCGAATCTCATGCTGGACTTGCAAAAGATCGGCTGTCACAATATCAATTTCGTGACTCCTTCACATGTGGTCCCTCAAATCCTTGATGCTTTGCGCTTGGCCGCGGAAAAGGGGCTGAAAGTGCCTTTGGTGTACAACACTGGCGGATATGATTCCGTTGAGACTTTGCGCCTGCTCGATGGAGTGGTTGATATCTACATGCCGGATCTGAAGTTCATGGATTCGGAGGTAAGCAAGCTCCTCATGAACGCGCCCGATTACCCGGAGGTGGTCAAGGCTGCCATTCGGGAAATGCACCGGCAAGTGGGCGATCTGGAACTCAATCAGAGCGGAGTGGCAACCCGCGGACTGCTCGTGCGCCATCTGGTGATGCCGGCTGACCTGGCCGGTACCAGGGAGGCCATGCGATTCCTCGCGCAGGAAGTTTCAACGAACACGTACGTCAACGTGATGAGCCAATACAGGCCGTGCGGCAGGGCGTTCGAGGACGAACGGATCGCCAGATCCGTGACCCGTCAGGAGTACGAGGCCGCGCTCAAGTCCGCGGAGGACGAAGGAATCACTAGGCTCGACGACCGGGTGCCCATAAGGTTGAGGTTCTTGTGAAGGTTAACCAGGATCGCTCGCGGGCCCGCCATAAAATGGCTAGGATGCGGTAATCCCGCGTAGCACTGAGGTACGCGGCTTACTGGGGTGGTAGGACAGGCATCCTGCCTGTCATTTCTTGGGGGTGACGGTTCGCAGCCTGAATAGACAGGCGGGACGCCTGTCCCACCAAAGCCGGCCCCGGCACCTCCTTCCGCATATGTCACTGAATTTGCAGACACGAACATACTAGGAGCGTAAACGTTATCTCAGCAGCCGCTCTAGTCAGGAACTGAGGCCAGGAAATTGGATATCAGATGGTCCAGAACCATGTGCACATCTTCCACGGGCCCGTATTCGCCACGCTCGGTCCGCACGTGGATTGCGTACTGGGCCACTTCCTTCATCTTTCCTCCGTCGAATCCCACGATCGCCACAGTCGTGCCGCCATGATCTCTTGCGAATTCCAGCGCTTTCACCGCATTGGGTGAATTGCCGCTCGCGGATATGCCGACCACCACATCTCCCGGACGCATCAAGTTTCGTAATTGCCACCAGAAGACATTCTCGTATCCGATGTCGTTTGCCAGACATGTGATGAACGCGTTATTCGCCGTAAGACTCAGTGCCCTGAACGGCGTGCGTCCCTCAGGGGACGCGCAAAAGCCCAGATCGTTTGCAAAGTGCGACGCTGTGGCAGCACTTCCGCCGTTGCCGAAAAAGAAGATTGTGTTCCCCTTTGAGCGAGCCTCCAGGAAAAGATTGATGACTTGCCCGATCTCTTCGTGGTCGAGCCTTCCCAGCACTTCCACCAAATGGCCTATGTACGAGCGCGCGAACTCCGCGCTCACGGTTGCGGCAGACGAAGGCATCTCCGGCATCCTTTCAGGGCTTGATTACGGTTCTTGGAAACTTATAGCATTTCGCCCGTCAAAAAGTAACCCGGCGAAGTTTCGGATCGGGAGGTCGGCTGCCGGCGTGCTTTTAGTCGGGCGACGATTTTCACCCAGAAAAGGCATCCACCGGTTTGATTTTGTGCTAGCCTTTACCATGAACGCCATTATCCTGTCCCATTGGGAGCCTCTATGCGAAAACTCAACCCTGCGTATGTGCAAGCCATCCGTGATGCTACTAACCAGTGCCCTTATTTCTCGCTCCTTTCTATGAAAATAAAGGAACTGGCTATCGGGCGGTCTATTATCGAAATCGATCTGGAACAGAAACACCTCCAGCCCTTTGGGGTGGTTCACGGCGGGGTCTTTTCATCGATCATCGACGCTGCCGCGTTTTGGGCGGTTTACCCTGAAGTGGATGAAGACGCGGGCATGACATCCGTGGACTTGAAACTGAACTATCTCGGGCCCGCGGTTAGCGGAAAACTCATCGCCAAGGGAAAACGAATCAAACTGGGAAAAACCCTCGGATTGGCCGAGGCAGAAGTGACCGACGAGAAAGGGAAGCTGCTGGCTCACGGCACTTCCACGCTCATGGTGATACCGGGGTTCATGTTCAATCCGGGAACATCGCCTGTTCCGCCGAAGTTCCTTTAAGAACGCGCTCACCGCTCGCGAGTTGGGCGTTTTCTCTAGGCCGGAGCTAGTCTGGTTCACAGCCCATTCAGAAGCAAGGGATTACTCTCATGGAAGATCCTGTGCTCGACGCCCATGTCCATTGCGGTTACACAGTACCCTTTGAAGAGATCGCCCGAGAATGGGAACGAGGTCAAATTGATGGAGGAGTCGCGTTTTCTCCCGTGGAGGAGATCTATGACCGATACGACCCATTCTTCACGGATTCCGCGGAATATCGGAAGAGCAGACAAGCGGTGCATGAATATTTGCTACGCATTGCAAAGAACCGACAGATTTATCCCTACTTTTTCGTTTGGAATGATTTCTCAGCGATCCCTGGCGGGTTCCTAGGGATAAAGTGGCACCGCCACGCAAGCGAACCCACGTACCGTTACGAAACACCGGAATGCGAGCGGGTCATCGAGGAAATCTGTCGTAAGAAACTTCCCATCGTTCTGGAAGAGGAGTTTGCCAACACCCTGACCTTCGTGAAACGCATCGCGGGTCGCACTGTGGTGATCATCCCTCATATGGGCGGGTTGAATGGCGGATATGGCCCGCTCAAGCGTGCGGGCATCCTCGAGAATCCGATGGTCTGGGTGGACACCGCGCTTGCCGCGAGGAGCGAGGTGGAGGATTTCGCGAGGAAATACGGTGTAAATCGGATTCTCTTTGGGTCAGACTACCCTTTTGGCGATCCGGATTACGGGAAGCGCAAGCTGGAGTCGATATTTTCAGGAGACGAGCTCACGCGGGTTCTGGGCGGGAATCTACTGCGGTTACTCGGGATGGACAACTTCTGAATCTGCAACCTCGGTTCATCGTATGATGGCTTTTTCCCAGCTTCCAATCATATCATCCAGACACGCGGCTCTGAAGCAACAGCGCTCTTCCCCGCAGTCATTATGGCCTCTGTTGAAGCAATCAGAAAATCCGGCCCGGACCTGGGCCTTATGAATCCGCCCTGTATACTGCTTTCGTATACATGCGGGGCAGTACCCGTGGGAAATATCAGATTCCGTTGCCTGAGGGTCACCCCACTCTACTCCGCACAGAAGGCACTTGAATTTCACCATGACACGCCGACTCCTGAACCCAACGCCATTCTGTAGGCAAGGATTGTTCTAAGCGCTGATCCTGTCATCGGCTGTCTAACACCTATCCCCAAAAAGAGCAAACTCGTACTGCCCCTTGGACCTCGGAGACTCTTCTCTGAAACGTTTCCGGTCTATATTCATCTACGGTTCGGCTTGGAGAGACCGAACTGAACCATTCAGGACAAATCAGCAGACGATGACTTATGCCCGTCTATGCCCTACCCGATGCCGCGTGCGAACCGTTGCCATTGACCGTGGATAGTGCTTGGCTGAGTTCTGCCAACGTATACGGCTTGGGTACTACCGCGTTGATTCCGTACTCCTTGTAGTTGGCCATCACCGGATCGTTCGAGTACCCGCTGGACACTATGAGGTTTATCTTGGAATCTTGTCCGCGAATCCTGAGAGCCGTCTCCTTGCCTCCCATCCCTCCAGGCACCGTGAGATCGAGAATCACTGTATCGAACGGGTCTGAGGAATCTTTATCGGAAGAGTAGAGTGCTAGCGCCTCCTCTCCATCGCGTGCCACCTGAACCTGGTATCCAAGTCTGGTCAGAGCCTCTTTGAGCAAGTCCCTCACTGCCTGTTCGTCATCCATGACGAGGACCTTGCCTTTCCCAGGCGTTGGAATCTCATTTCCGCGCGGTGGGGTTAGAGGTTTCCGATGCGTGGCCGGGAGGTACACTGAAAAGATGCTTCCGCGTCCCTTAACGGAATCAACGGTAATCGCTCCGCTGTGGCTTTTGACAATCGAATACGCGGTGGCCAGGCCAAGGCCGCTCCCACGGCTCTTCGTGGTGAAATAGGGGTCAAAAATGTGGGGAAGAACATCTTCCGGAATGCCTGACCCGTGGTCCTCCACCGTAATTCTTACATAATCACCTGGAGTGACGGGAAGGCCGTCATTTCGAGAGACCTTCGCGTTCTCGGCTGTCACCGCCACTGCTCCTCCATCCGGCATGGCTTGAGCTGCATTGATGACCATGTTTTGCATCACCTGACTAATCTGGGCCGGATCGACCTCCGCGGGCCAAAGAGCTTGAGGAATATGGATATCGCAACCCACGTTCGATCCCTGCACCGCGAAACGGCACGATTCCTCGATGATACTGTCAAGAGAAGAAGCTTGCTTGATTGGAGCCCCTCCCTTGGAGAAGGTGAGGAGTTGCTGGGTGAGGCCTTGGGCGCGCACGCAAGCACGCTCCGCGTCGGATAGCCTTGAAACAGCTTGCTCCAGTTGTGAGAGAGAGGTCTTGCCCAACGATATATTCCCTAAGATCGCGGTCAGAATGTTATTGAAATCATGTGCAATTCCCCCCGCGAGCAACCCGAGAGACTCCAGCTTCTGTATCTTGACGAACTCTTCCTCCATTTTCCGCCTGCGAGTGACATCCTGCATGAATTTCAGAGTTGCCGGGATGCCGTTCCAGTCGATTTGAACCGACTTCATCTCCACCCATTTCATGGACGCATCCTTCGCTGTCATTCTGCACACACAGCCGTCCCCATTAGAATATGCGAGCTCCCCATCATCTTTCTTCTGAAGCAGCAGGTGCCGGTCTTCCTCGTGCACAAACGAGATAAACGTCTTGCTGGCAAGATCTTCCTCTGTGCAGCCGACGATTTCGCATGCCTTGGGATTCACGAAGAGGATCTTTCCGTTTTCGTCTACCGATGCAATGCCGATGGGTGCGTTATCGAACAATATCCTATACTTCAGCTCGCTCCGCCTGATGGCATCCTCAGCCCTTGTTCGTTGCGCAATTTCATTTCGTAAGGACTGCTGGTGCCGTATGGTCAGGAGAAGTTGTGTCCTTTCCGGAGTAAGATCTTCGACCAGAATGAGCAGATACCTCTCATACCCCATTCTCAGAGGCCTTAGATGAATCCGCCCCCACACTGCCCGATTCTTCACGCTTATTAATGCCCTGGCTCTTCTTACTCGCCTCGTGTGAAACACCTCTGCCATCGCGGCTTTGATACCCTTACGCACCGCTTGCCGGGCAAAGAGGTCGGTAAATGGTCTGCCCTTCAAGGTCATGTATTCGTCGCTAACCTTGGCACAGGAGTCATTCATGAAAACTACGATCCCGGTCTTGTCGGCCAAGAACAAAGGAATCGGTATGGCTTGGAAGAGTTTTGTAAACTCCTGAATGTTGATCATGCCCACGTCGAAGCTTCCTGAATCGGTCACTGCGCTGCTAAGAGCCTGATCCAGGTCAATGGTCTCGGTAGCGACATAGGACTTAAGCCTCTTCACGCCTTCTTCCTTTTCTTCCGAGAGGTCAAAGGACGGCACTTCTCTTTTCGGCATCATCACTGGTCCTCCACGCTGTCCAATTCCCAGCGTTAAGCTCTAAGATGGGGGCTACAACGCATCATTAGACGGGGAGCGGTCGTGAGTTATCAAACAGACTTGCGCAATTACAACCGCTCTCACACTCCCCTGCGATCAATTTAGGCAGTCACCCCACCGACAATATCCATTCTGTGGCAATGATTGACGCCCCCAAGGACGACCTTGGATTATGCATTTTCCGTACCAAACCTTTAGGAGAAGTCGTCTTGTAGAAAACATAGCCTAATAGCGGGTGGTTAGCTTTTGGCATCAATCCGGTAAACGCCCCGCCGGCCGATCGGCAACCCCATGGTTTTGTCAGACATTGAGGCACTTTCGCGAATCAACCGTAATTGCAACCAGTTGACGCATCGCGGCGTGTCTTATTCTTAGGCATAGCTGCCAACCTCCTGGACGCCGAGCACAACACCCAAGATTCCAGCAGCTTGGGCTGCGTCGCACGGCCGAATCCGGAAATCAGCGACACCTTTCTTCGTTTTAGAGCGACTTTCCAGAGATGATGCGCGCATGTACGAGAGGGAATTGGACACAAGACTGGATGATGTAGGCAAGCAGGCTACGATGACTTCTTTCGGTGAATTGAAGGTCGTGGGGAAGACTTCCCGCCGGTGCAGGAAGTCCTCGTCGAGCAGCGCACTTATTGCTGCATTCGGCCCGGTCCGCCGCGGAATCCTCCACCGCGGTGGAATCCGCCATGCCTTTTTCCCTTCAGGTCGGCGATCTTCTGGACCTGTTCGGGTGTAAGGACCTTCAAGCGCTCTCGATTGGATTTCAGTCGGTCCCGCATAAGGTCGGTCTTCGCCTTGACGAGTTCTTCGTCGATACGGGTCAGTTTGTCCAGATCGACCTTTCCGGACATGAGCATGGTCTGCTTCTCGTCGGCCAGAGAGGCGACAGCCATCCGTGTCTTGCGGGTCCGGTCCTTGAAATCAACCCGGAGAGAACGCAGCTTATCCTGTTGTTCCTGGGTCAGTCCGAGATCCTTGGCCAGGGCTTCCCGCATAGCTCCTCGTTCCCCAAAGGGTCGGCGCATATGAGGTCCGCCAGGTCCCATGGGGCCACCTTGATCGGGAGGCATTGGCCCAGCCGAAGCAATCATCTCCAGGGGAGTTCCGGGGTCTTCCTCAATTACGGCGCGGGTTATGGAAGGGGCCGCGAGCAGGAGGACCAGAAGCGGCAGCAGGAGGGCAACATGTCTTTTCGTAGCCATAAGAGTGCTCCTTTCTCATCAACGGACAAAATTTGGCTTCTCGTGCCGGCAAGAGCTCGACCGTTTCGGCCGTGCCCTACGAAGCGCTGTTACCCATGCAGACGTCTTAGTGGAGTTATCGTTAAACGGTACCTCCGGACTTTGTATGAAAAGGTTGTATCTATTCAGTTACGCGGGGAAAGAGTGTCATTGCGCCCCCGCTGAAAAGCGGGGGAAGCAATCTCCTTTGGCACAAGAAGGGATTGCTTCGTCCCCCGGATCACGTCCGGGGTCCTCGCAATGACAGGTGAGATGGGCTTCCGTCCCGCACGTAACGGAATCCTTGCAAAAGCTTTCTGCATTACTTGACGGTCCGCGGGTTCATTTGGTACTAATAGCGAGAGGAGCTTGATTCTTTCCCGGTTCATTGTCCGGCTACCCGAAGAAGCGGCTGTAGCCGGTGGCCGGGAGAGGGCGACTTGGAGTTACAAACCCCGTCAGGTCCGGGAGGAAGCAGCGGTAGTAATCTCGAGAGTCGGCCCTCTAACCACCCGGTCACCGACTGCGGCCGTTTCTCTTATTCCGGGGTTGTCCAAGAGGATGCCTTCCTATCTTGTTCTGGCTCGAAAGTACAGACCGGCAACGTTCCAAGACGTCATCGGCCAGGATCACGTAATCCAGACCTTATGCAATTCCATTGTCTCGGGCCGCATTGCGCACGCATTCCTCTTCTGCGGGGTGCGCGGCGTGGGCAAGACCACAGTCGCGCGCGTGCTGGCAAAGGCGCTTAATTGCTCCGGACGGAAGGAGAACGAGCCGGACCCGTGCAACACGTGTACGTCGTGCCGTGAGATCGCCGATGGGGTGAGCGTGGACGTCCAGGAAATCGACGGTGCATCGCACACGTCGGTCGAAAACATCCGAGAGATCAACGAGAACGTCAAATACCCGCCGGTCAGCTCTCCGTACAAGATCATCATTATCGATGAAGTGCACATGATCTCCATCAACGCGTTCAATGCGTTGCTCAAGACCCTCGAAGAACCTCCGGCGCACGTGAAGTTCATGTTTGCCACAACCGAGGCTCACAAGGTACCTGCCACGATCCATTCGCGTTGTCAGAAATTCAATTTCCGCACTATTTCGATCCGGGACATGGTTGACGGCATGGCGCGCATCCTCAAGAAAGAAGGTTTGGACGCGACGGAAGAAGCGCTAGGGCTTATTGCGAAAGAGGCCCAGGGGTCATTTCGGGATGCGCTGAGCCTTCTGGATCAGGTGATTGCGTACGGGAGGGACGGAATTTCCGTCGAGAGCGTGGCAGCGACTCTCGGGATTGCGGGCCGAGGGATATTCGCCAAGCTTATGGCTGCGTTGCTGGTCCGCGATGCGCCTGCGGCTCTCGGGCTGGTGCGGGACTTGTTTCAGGAAGGGTACAATCCCGAACAGTTCGTGTTGGACATGATCCAGTATCTACGCAACCTGGTCATGGTCAAAACCCTGCCTCCCGAGCACAGGAGTCAAGGCGTCGTGGACGCCACACCCGGAGAACTGGAAGAACTTGAGCGGCTCGCAGAACGCGCATCCGTGGAGGATTTGCAGAACCTGTTCAATATTCTCTTTCGGAGTGAAGGTGACGTCAGGCGGGCCGGGAATCCATGGGTTGCCCTGGAAATGACCATTCTGCGCATGGCATACGCTCCCCATGTGGTGGAACTCAATGAAATCATTCGCCGCATAGATTCAGCTCCACGGGGCTCCGCGTCCGTGATTTCGCACCAGCCCGCCACGACTGCTCCCGAGAAAAAGCCCGGCCGTCGAGCCACACCCGCCACCCATGAAGTAACCGAACCTGCTCGAGCGTCGCTGCCGACTGAAGAGCCCGCGGCAGCCCCTGACCTTGCAAACGGCTTTGTTATCGAGGAGGTGACCCCCGCGCTGACCGGTCACGAAGATGAGGTCTGGTCCAGGATTCGACAAGAAGTCCAAGAAACCGGGCTCGACAACGTATTGGCCTCCGTGATGGAACACGGGAGACTGCTGCCGAACACCACCCCGGGCAGGATCGAAATAGGCTTTCACAAAGCGTTCCATAAGGAGCAGTTCGAGTCTCGGTGGAGAGAGAAGCCGGAGATCAGACAGATCTTCACCAACTATTTAAGGGACGCAGAGATCAAGATCCTGACATTGGCGCAAGAGACTTCGCTGGAGACAGAAGCTCCGTACGGGAATTCGAAGAACGGCGAAACGGATCGGAACCGTGCGTTGAAACAAGAGGCCCTGGACCACCCTCTGGTGCAGGCCGTAAGGGACGAGTTCGAAGAAAGCACGATAGACGAAATAAAGATTCTGTCATGACCGCGATCCGAATTGATGCTTCACGGTCGGTTTGGTGGTTCCAGAAGCCCACTTGACACAAGGTGGGCGACCCTTTATTTTTGTAAGATCGACTGAAGAATGCGGAGGAGACGGAAATGGCCGGATGCCGAAGCTGTTCAGATTGCTCCTCGCGGACAGCTTATACGAATGTTGGAAAAGCAGAAAAACTGGAGAAGGTTGAAACCTCGGGCAACCCCCGTTACCCGCATATTTTTGTGGGAAGACAAGCTATCTATTCCACAGAAGGTGTCCAGATGATCGTCATGGTCCTGGAAGACTGCTGCGACGAGCAGTGTGACGGCTTCACTCTCAAACCGCAGCGGATTCTTAAGGACAAGGACGCACAATTCAGGAACGACGAACCCTTTGATGTTTCCCAGCCCGTGGGAGATGAACGCTGGACCCTGCGCGCGCTGATATAGCCTGTCTGTTCGAGGGGACTGCAAGACTCCTGGGCTTCTCGGGGCGTTGTCGTTCAGACTCCATAGAATCCCCCAAGCCTTCCCTTAACGTAGGCGGCTCCGAAGACTCACCCTTTTCTGAAGAGGGGAGTTTTCGCAGCCTGTAGCGCAGGGCTCCCCGAGAACCCCTAATTCTTTTGTAACCGCTTCCCGTGCTTGCGCGATATTATATCCGTAAAATGCTGTGAGGCGACGGCAGCGAACATTTCGGATCGCAACCCATGCCGACAGAATCGCCTCCGGCAAGCTGCCAGAAAACTTTGACACATGTGCGCTCGACCGAGGGGTATGATGCGGGTTTACACTGTTGAGGAATTGGGGGCAGGAAAAGGCGGGCCTGGACAGCCCTCTCTCGTGGCTGTGAACGGCAAGGTCTACGATCTATCCGGTAGCAAGAAGTGGGTTGGCGGAAAACACATGGCACGCCACCATGCCGGTTGCGACCTCACCCAACAGATTCGCACGGCTCCGCATGGGTTAGATGTCCTGGACCGCTTTCAAATGATTGGGACGCATGAGGAGGCACCCACCGCCCCTGTATCAGGCCTCAGAGCCACAGTTAGCGGGTGGCTCGACAAGCATCCCTTTTTTCGAAGACACCCTCATCCCGCGGTGGTACACGTGCCCGTAGGCATGGCCCCTGCTATGGCCCTCTTTGAAGTGTTGGCGATCTATTTCGGTTCGTCCGGCACGGAATGGGCCGCGTTCCTGTGTTTGCTCATGATCCTTCTTACTCTCCCTGTGGCTCTGGCAAGCGGCTACTTCACGTGGTGGATCAATTACGGTTGTGCCCGATTCACCATTGTTAACTGGAAACGGCGACTCGCGTGGGTTGCTCTCGCATTGGCTCTCAGCGCAGCGCTCTTGAGGTGGGCGATCGCCGATCCCCTGAAACTCGGCGACCCGCTGGTCGCGGTCTATGTGTGTGCGCTGTTGGCGCTCAGCGGAATCCTTGCTCTCCTGGGGTTCCTGGGCGGAAGGATTACTTTCCCTTACGAATGAGGCGGGTCTTCCTCGGACAAGAGAGAATGGCCGGCCGAAGAGTGTCTTGAGAGTATCTCTATGAACGATGCGGTAGATCGTCCTTTTTCATCGGCCCCTGCTGCTCAGCAAGCAGGCTGGAAGCTTTTTCTTGGATTGTCTCGAACGCCTCACGGGGTTCTGGACATGGCGACGCCTGCCATGGCTGCTCTGCTCATGCTGGGGCGCTTCCCGCCGCTATCCGTAATCATCGTGGGGCTCGTGACCGCATTCGCGGGGTACACAGCCGTGTACGCGCTGAATGACCTGATGGACTATCGAATCGATCGGGAACGGCTCGCGCTCAGGGGCGACGCAAACAAGCGCTTTGACGTTGACGCCGTCATTGTGGCGCATCCGCTTGCGCAGAGGATGTTGCCATTCCGTAGCGCCCTTTTGTGGTGCCTGTTCTGGGCTCTGGTGGCTGTAATCGGTGCATGGTGGCTCAATCCTTTCTGCGTCGTGATATTCGGCGTCTCTGCGCTCATGGAGGCCATGTATTGTGGGCTGCTCAAAATCACGCACCTGAAAATCATCCCATCGGTTATCGTCAAGGCTTCCGGGGGACTCGCAGGCATATACGCGGTGCATCCCGATCCGCCTCTCAACTTTGCATTACTTGTATTTCTTTGGCTCGCGGCATGGGAGATCGGTGGACAAAACGTGGCTAACGACATCGTGGATATGGACGATGATGCCCGCGTTGGAGCTCGCACCACCGCGACGGTAATGGGCTTGAGCGAAGCGGTCTTTGTCCTGGTGAGCGCGGTGTCAATGGCTTGGTTCGCGTCAGTAACGATCTACTGGTTCGCCGGACCGGGCGTGGGTCGCATCTATGTCATAGGCGCTGTTATCCTTGGATGGGATCTGCTCCTGAAGCCTGCTCGTGAGATCTATCGCGATCCGGGGCCGACCCAGGCCGCATCCCTTTTCAACAAGGCGAGTTACATGCCGCTGGCCTTCCTCATCTTGACCGCGGTCTCGATTATGGTCCCTAAATAGAGCCTGGAGAGTTCAATCTAGATTCAAAGTACGTGCGTGGTTGATGTTCGGTAAAGCAGCCGGATCTCCCAAAGAACAGATGCTCATGAACTGGCCGGAACGGGTGTGGATATACAGCCCGATCCGGGTGGTTTTTCTGCGCTTGCACGCGAGGCGATGGAAGCGCCTCGTAGGCCCCATTGCCGGCGGGCACGCGCTGGAAATCGGCTGCGGACTTGGCAAGGGCGCTCAAATCCTCATCCGGGAGATGGGATTTAGCCAGGTGACCGCATTCGACCTGGAAGAAACCCTGATCGCCCGCGCCAAGAGAGGGCTTCCAGGAGACCTTGCCCACGGGATTTCATTCTTCGTGGGTGACTCGCAAGATCTCCCTTTCCCAATCGCACTCTTCGACTCCGTGGTGAATTACGGGATCATCCATCACGTCCTGGATTGGCGGCGGTGCATTAGTGAGATTGCCCGGGTGCTTAAGCCTGGCGGAATCTTTTATTTTGAGGAGATCTACCCGGCCCTGTACGCTAATTTCCTACTGGGACCGCTGCTCCGACATCCCACGGAAGACCGTTTCCACGGGCCTGAGTTTCTGGCCGAGCTTGCGGCAAACGGACTCAAGCTGATTGAAGGAGTACGCACCACATCGCGATTCGGAATCGTGGGAGCGGCCCGCAAGGCCATTTTTCCTCAAGACCGCTTGCCGACCGTGTTGCGACGGGCTAATATCTCATCGAGCACATGAGGTGTCGTCGAAATCCGCTAAGGACACAGTTTCGCATGAACCATAAGGGTCTCGGGCATGGATGACGACCAGAAGACAAGAGAGGAACTGCTTCGAGAGCTGAACCGGCTGCAACGCCGGACTATTGAACTGGAAGCAGCCGAAGCGAAAAGTCGTGAAGCAGAAGCGGCCCGACGAGAGTCAGACGAGAGAGGTCGCGCTATAGCCGCGGCTGCAGTTGATGCGATCATTTCGGTCAACGTACAGGACAAGATTATTTTCTGGAATCGGGCTGCGTCTGAGATGTTCGGATACACGGAAGACGAGATCCTGGGCAAGCCTGTCTCCACCTTGATTCCTGAACGGTATCGAGCCGCTCACAGCGCGGGGGTCAAACGCTTCCTAAAAACGCGAGTGCCGGTTCTTATCGGAAGGACTGCGGAGCTCCAAGGGCTGAGAAAAGGGGGAATTGAATTCCCGATGGAGCTGTCGCTTTCCACATGGAATGCGAAAGGACGGACCTATTTTACCGGTATTATCCGAGACATCAGCGATCGTAAGGAGGCTGAAAGAGCCCTTGCAGAGCGCACGGAAGAGCTGGAATCTCTCATTCAGACCGTTGCGCACGACCTCAAATCCCCCGTAGTGAGCATCGCGGGCCTGGTTCGGTTACTCAAGAAGAGCTTGAGTGAAATTCCTCCGGAACTGAAGAAAGACGAAATTCTGGAGCAATTGATTACCACCAGCAGCAACATGGAGAATTTCCTCAAGGAATTACTGGACGGCCTCAGGCCCGATCCGGTGGAACCTTCGCGAGAACCGGTGTGCTTGAAAGAGACGGCGGAGCAAGTAATTAACCTCTATCGGAGCAGAACGGAGGAGCGAGGGCTCGAACTCAAAATTCAGTGCGAAAGCGCCATTCCGCCCGTCCTCGCGGACAAACACCGAATAGCGCAGGTGCTGGACAATCTCGTGGGCAACGCGGTCAAGCACATGGGAGATCGACCCGACCCCACGATTGCTATCGAACTGTGTGACAATCCCGATGCGGTGCTGGTCCGTGTCTCGGACAACGGGATAGGGATTCCTCCACGATACCAGAAAAGGGTCTTTGACCGGTTCTTCCGGATCAAGAAGTCGAATCACGATACCGGCTCGGGCCTGGGCCTTTCCATTGTGAAGCGGATCATTGAAGGTCATGGCGGCAAGATCTGGGTGGAATCCGAAGAAGGGAAAGGAGCAACGTTCTGTTTCACAGTTCCCAAGGGCAATCGGCCCACCGCGTCGATCCACGAGCACTGACTCGACCAAGCGCCCTTGTCAACCGCCCTTCACTACCGTGAGCAGCATCTTGAAACGTTTTTTCGCATCCAGGGCGTGGGGGATTTTCGCGGGCATCAGCACCACCTCTCCTGCCCGGACCGTCACCTGCTTTTCCCCGATGGTTATGAAAGCCTCCCCATCGAGAACCTGAACCAAAGCATCTCCTGCCGCGGTATGGCTGCTCAGGCCCTCACCTTGGTCGAATGCGAAAAGCGTGACACTTATCACCGGTGTCTGCACAAAAGTGCGACTTACCACTCGGCCTTCCTGGTAGTCGATGAGATCCAGGAGCGCTCGGGACTCCGCGGCCGGAATATTCTTCATGAATAGGGGCTCATACATTGCTTACCCTCCTCAGCACAGGCTCGCTCTCTCGGAGACGTGAGACCGGCCCGCTCTTAACCGATGCACCTTGAATGATGGAAATCAATCGGAATGTTCGAAACTACCTGGCTCGTTTGTGCTTCCTGCGTAAGTGCTTGACCGCCCGCGCTAATAATCCGAAGAGGTCCGTGAATCCCCACAAGGCGATCACCACTATGGCGGCGCCAATGAGCAGCCCCTGCCGGCCCATCTCAGAATAATAGAGTGCCGCGAGGCCTATTGCCATGACAAACAGAATACACGACGCGATTGTCTTGGCTGCAGTACCCCCGTTTCTTGACATTACTCGCAAGGACCTTTCAGTGCAGGGTTGATTGGCCCCATTATGGGATAATAGCGCTATCAGCCACTCTGAGCCTAATCGAGCACCAGCGTCTCCCCTGGATTCAGGCCGGAGATTATTTCCAGATTGCCGTCGAGTCTCCGACCTGTCTTGACTTGTCGCACCATTATCTTGCCTTCGTCAAGGACCCGAACGGTCTCGATCTGGCCGACTGTCCTCACAGCCGACGCGGGCACTATAATCATCTCGGAGAGCTGCGTGTCAAACGTTAGCGTCCCGTACAACCCCGGAGCCAGCCCGGGGACCTGCGGCAGAGGCGCTTTGACCGTGATGGTGCGGCTCTTCTCGTCACGCTGAGGAATCACCTCCCGGATACGGGACTTGTCCTCCAGCCCGACCGAAGGAATCCGCACGATTACGGATGCGCCGGGTTGCAGGAACGGAGCGTACTGCTCTCCTGCCGGAGCCACCATTTCCGCAGTTCCCGGCATGTAAATACTGAAAAGGGGCCGTCCCGGGGTCACCAGGTCCCCCATGTTCACGTATCGCTCTGCCACGGTGCCGTCAAAGGGGGCCACAACCGTGCCGTACGCAAGGAGCGTCTTTGCCTCTTGCAGCGCTGCTTCCGTTCGTTGCTTGGCCGCTCGGGCCACGTCAAGTTGAGCTTTGGCGTCATCCAGTTGCTTCTTGGCGATGGATTCTTTTTCAAAGAGCTTCTCGAATCGCTCGTAGTCTTTTTCCGCCTTGATCAGATCCGCCTGGGCACTCTCAAGTGCGGCCTGGGCTTGAGCAGCCCGTTCAACCATTTCTCTGACGTCGATCCGAAGAAGTACTTGGTCTTTCTTGACCTGATTCCCTGCGTCAGCGTTAATTTCGATCACGTAGCCTTGCACACGCGCGGCCACTTTCGCGGTCTCGCGGGACACCACAGAGCCGGACACCGTCACCTCGCCGCCGGAGCGGCCCTTCTCCACCTTGAGCGTTCGCGGAGAAGGCGCAATCTTCTGCGGCGCGGACGTGAGGCCTCCAGGGACCTTGGAATGAAAGCCTCCCTGCATCCATATAAGGATAAGGATCAGGCCGCCAAGAAATACGGCAGCAAGAATCAGTTTTCGCTTCATGAAGCCTACTTATCCGCAGGTCAGTTCTCAGTCATCACGAATTCGTCGTACTCGATCTCGAAGCGAAGCTTATGCTTTGCCTCCTCCTGGGCCAGTCCCAAGAAGAGGTCCCTTAGGCCAGAGTCATCGGTTGCGCCAGCGAGATCGGTGTACATCTTGAAAGCCCGTTTTTCCTTATGCATGGCCAAGATGAGCGCCTGCTGATAATCAAGATCCTTGGTCGGCTTCCCTTCTACAAGATAGTCGCCGATCTTGAGATCCAGGACCTTGGCCGCGGAGGACAAAAGCCGTTTTCCCGCCTTGACATCAAGGAGTTTGCGCTTATGGCCCTCTTCTTCCAGCGCAAAGCTCTTGAATATCTCGCTCATCCAGGGCCTTTCCATCCTGCCGGCCAGATGGGTGTAGAATTGCGCGGCCTCTTCTTCATTTTTGATAGCGAAGTCCAGCACTTCGTCAACGGATGCCCATTGCTGCATCATTTCCTCCCGTGAGATAATTCCATTGCGATTTAACTAACATAGTTCGGCACCACCCGCCAACAATACGGAGCGGCACCTCACATGCTCGTCAGTTTTCTTGCAGCTGCCAGCGCCGCGTCATAGTTGGGCTCCTGTGCAATCTCTTTGACCAGGTCCACATACTGTACCTTGCCGTTGCGATCAATTACAAAGACCGCACGGGCCAGCAAACGATGTTCCTTGATCAACACCCCGTAAGCCAATCCGAAAGACGCTTCCTTGTAATCGGAGAGGGTCTTGACCGCATCCACTCCGGCCGCGCCGCACCACCGGGCCTGGGCAAAAGGAAGATCCATGCTTATGGTGAGAATCACCGTGTCAGCGCCCAGATTTCCGGCTTCCTGGTTAAACCTGCGGGTAGACATGTCGCAGATCGGCGTGTCCAGTGACGGCACGGAAGAGATAATACACACCTTGCCAGCAAACGCGGAAAATTCAACCGGTTTCAGAGTGGTATCTGCTACGACGAAGTTCGGAGCCATATCGCCGGCTTTGATTTCATTGCCGACCAACGTGATCGGGTTGCCTCTCATGGTTACCAGGCCTGTGCGTTCCATGATTTCTCCTTAGTTCCGTCGCCCAGGGGGCGCGAGTTAAACGAGGCCTTTTGCTCGCGTCCCTCAGAGGCGTTAGTATGCCTCATCCGAGGCGAGATCTTCCTCTGTGACTTTTCCCCTGAGCAGATAGTAACCCCATGCTTGATACAAGATCACAATGGGCACGAAAACCAATGCCACAGCCAGCATGATCTTGAGCGTCAGAGGCGAAGAGGCGGAATTAAATGCTGTCAAACTGTACTGGGGATTCAAGCTGGACGGGAGCATGTTGGGATACAGCCCGATCACCCCAAAGAGCGTCGCAGTAACGATCGTCAAGCTCGATGCGAACCAGGCCTTCCACCAGCCCTTCGCCGCGATGAACCATCGGGTGGCTAGCAGAGCCAATACGGTCACCAGCGGGACCACGAAGAGCAAAGGATTAGCGAAGTAGTTTGCATACAGGTTGGTGCTGAAGAATGTGGCCGCGAGAAAGACCACCGCGACAACTAAGAGGCCCCACCAGAGGCCGCCGGCGGCCCGGCCCGCGCGAGCTTCAAGATCACCGGGAGCCTTGATGGCCAGCCAGAGCGCTCCGTGAACTATGAAGAGCATTACGAAGAGGAGCCCGCCCAGTATTCCGTACGGGTTGAGTAGAGTCAGGATCGTGCCCTGAAAGACGCCTCTTCCGTCAATGGGAATCCCTTGAAAGATATTGGCAAAAGCCACGCCCAACAGGAGCGCAGGGCCGAAGCTCCCCAGGAAATGACAGATATCCCAGAGCAGTCTCCAGCCGTCGTTATCTATTTTGCCTCTGAACTCAAAAGCCACAGCGCGAATGATTAGGCCGAAGAGGATCAACAGAAGTGGGCTGTACAGAGCGCTGAACATCACTGCATACATAGTGGGGAAGGCCGCAAACGTGACTCCGCCCGCGGAGATGAGCCAAACCTCGTTACCATCCCAGAAAGGTCCCATGGCATTGTACAAGGTGCGTTTTTCAGTCTCATTACGGCTAATGAACGGATTAAGGGTGCCCAAACCGAGGTCAAAGCCGTCCAGCATGAAGTACACGGCCCACAAAATGCCCCACAGCAAGAACCAGATGGTTTCCAACATCGCTCTTCCCTCCTTCTTACTTCGCCTCGGCGGGCGGGGTAGGACCCTGGGCCACAAATTTGGCCATGAGCATAAAGCAGGCGATTCCCAACAACGTATAGACCACAACGAACGCAGCCAACGAGAAGCCTACTTGAGATGCAGCAACCTCAGACGCAGCCTTGGAAGTCTTCATAACGCCATAGACAATCCAGGGCTGACGCCCTACTTCAGTTACCATCCACCCCAGCGACGCGGCCACATAAGGAAGTGGAATCATCCACATCAAACTTTTGAGCAACCACGGGGCGGATTCGAGATTGTTGCGCTTCCAGAAGGCGAGGATCGAAACCAGAGCGAAAAGGAATCCCAGCCCAACCATAATTCGGAAAGACCAGAAAGTCAGAGCCACAGGTGGCCGTTCCTCTTTGGGCCACTCCTTGAGTCCCTTAAATTCCGCGTCTCCGCTTCCGTGGGCCAACCAGCTCAATAATTTAGGAATGGCAAAGAGGTCAACAGCGTTGGTTTCATTCTCTTCGTCAGGGATCCGAAGCAGAACAAAAGGCGCACCTTTCGTAGTTTCCCACACACCCTCTGCTGCAGCCATCTTGGTGGGTTGGATCTTGGCTGTATCTCTGCCGTGTATGTCACCAATAATGAGGTTCCCCACAGAAAAGATCAGTGCAAACGCAACCGCAATTCGGAACGATTTCGTGGCAAACGCAACGTGCGTTTTCCGTAGAATGTGATACGCGCAAATGCCCATCACAAAGAAGCCTGCAAGAGTGTACGCTGCTGCGATCACATGTGCAAACGTCACTATCGCGAAAGGCTGAGTGATGACGGCCCAGAAGTCTACAAGCTCAGCTCGACCGCCGCGTACCACGTAACCCACAGGATTTTGCATCCATGAATTTGCTACCAGTATCCAGTACGCGGACCCTGTCGAAGCCGCTGCAACAAGCCAAATGAAGAGCGCATGAAGCTTGGGAGAAACCTTGTTCCAAGAAAAGGCCCACAGACCGATAAAGACCGATTCCAAGAAAAAGGTGGCCGTGGCTTCAATTGCCAGCAGCGACCCAAAGATGTCTCCCACGTACTTTGAATACCCGGCCCAGTTCGTTCCGAACTGGAACTCCAGTGTGATCCCCGTCACCACGCCTACCGCAAAATTTATGAGGAAAATCTTCCCCCAGAATTTTGCCATCCGACGATATTCCTCATCTCCTCGCCTGGCCCAGATCGTCTCCATGATCGCGATCATGACCACGAGACCTAACGTCAGCGGGACGAAAAAGAAGTGAAACAATGTGGCGACCGCAAATTGCAGCCTTGAAAGAAAAACTACGTCCATGAGCCGTTACCCCCTTTCTGCTAGGCACATTTCAGCTTACAATTCATTCTATGCCTTCCTGAATAAAGATCTATATTTCGTCAAAATTCCCCGGCACTTGGATGCCGTTGTTACTCATCTCAATTTCCTGGATACGGCGGTTTGGACTATGGAACATAGCTCAGAACCATTTCTGAGGGCACAGGAGCTGTGAAATCGATTGACATCATGACGCTCAGAATCAATATGGTCACAATGGAGAAGACAAAAAGCTTCCTGGCCCAAAGCCGCTCATCGGATGCCTTGTAGCCCGACCAGGCCAGATAAAGCCAGGACAGGCTCAACACAGTCGCCACTACAAAGGTGCTGTAACCGGTGTACCCCCCGAAGGTCAGCATCAGCGTGGCAGCCATGAAGGCAAAGATATAACCAACAATATGCTTTCTTGCCGCGCCCGTTCCCTGCTTGACCGGCAGAACCGGGATTGCCGCAGCAGCGTAATCATCAAGCCGAAAGACAGCAATGGCGTAGCAGTGAGGCATCTGCCAGAGGCTAAAAATCGAAAACAATATCACTGTGCCCAGGTCGAATTGACCGGTAACTGCGCAGTATCCCGCAAGGGGCGGTGTGGCTCCCGCCAGACTGCCGATCAAGGTGCTGTAGACGGAATTGCGCTTCATGTACAGGCTGTATACCCCCACATAAATAAGGAGGCCCGCCAGCACGATTACAACCGACAGCATGTTTGTTGCCGCCCAGAGCAGCGCCGCGCCCGCAACGCCTAAGATTGTTGCGTAGGATACGGCGATCTTCTGCGAGATGAGCCCCCTGGCAAGGGCGCGATCGCGTGTCCGGATCATCCTTCGGTCTATTTTTCTATCGACACAATTGTTGAAAACGCAGCCGGAAGCGACAACCAGAGATATGCCGATGAGAGTCGCCGGAAGAGCAACGCCATCAACCTGCCCTTTGGAGGCAAGAAGAAAGCCCGCTGCCGCAGTAATCAGGTTGCCGAAAACGATCCCCGGTTTGGCAACGAGCAAATAGTTTTTGATCTTTTCAGGCATTCTCACATCATTCGATGATACAAGTTAAACATGATCCAGATGGTTCCTCCGACGAAGAGGACCATGATCGCTAAAGTGAACATCAAGGCCAGCACGTTCCACCGCGCCGCAGACGAGGCGCCCAGATGCAGGAAGTAATGCAAGTGCACCAGAATCTGCACGATGCCCGCACATAAAATGGCGGCCAGGGTCACCGAGAAGGACCAGGCACCACTCATCACCAAGGCAAACGGAATTGCGGTCAGGATGAGGGAAAGAGCGAAACCGGTGAGGTACGAATTGAAACTTCCCCTGCCGGCGCCTGCGGTGTCGATAGCTGTTTGACTCATTTACATGACTCCCATCAGGTAGACGATACTGAATATGCCGATCCAGACGATATCGAGAAAATGCCAGAACATACTCAGACGCATCAGCCGTGATTGAACGGGGGAGTTCAACCCTTTGACGGCCACCTGACCTATCATGACGGCCATCCAGATCAGCCCGAAAGTCACATGGGTACCGTGAGTCCCTACCAGAGTGAAATAACTCGAAAGGAAGGCGCTGACGTCCGGTCCGTGGCCTCGGGCAATCAGGCTGTGGAACTCATTGACTTCCATCAAGACAAATCCAAGCCCCAGGAGAAAGGTAACGGCCAGTCCGATCAGAACCTGCTTCTTCCTGCCGTTGTATACGGCCAGCATAACCAGACCATAGGTCACGCTGCTGAACAGCAGGAGCAACGTTTCACCCAACACGTAAGGCAGTTCAAACAATTCTTTCCCCGTCGGTCCGCCGGCATAGTTGCGGCCCAGGACGGCAAAAGTGGCGAAGAGCGTCGCAAATATGATGAGGTCGCTCATAAGATAGAGCCAGAAACCGAGTGCTTGCATCCCGACGGTATCGGGGTGTTCGACTGCTTCGTTATGAGCGAGATCGATGGTCGAAGCGTCTGTTGACATCATGTGCATCTCCGCTACAAATTTTGTGACGGTCGGTTCGCCTGCGGCACGTCATTTCGTGACAGCGGCCAACTCTAGATAACGTTCGTTTTCGATTCGCTCGACCTCGGCCGCGGGTATGACGTAATGGATGTCATCGTCCATTGAGCGGGCAATGACTGTGAAAAGCATACCCAGAGCGGCCAGTATGGCCAGCCACCAGATGTACCAGACCATGGCAAACCCGAAGACGAAAGCGAATCCGCCGAGGATAAGACCGTGCGGCGCGTTTTTCGGCATCTCGATGTCGTCATATTGATCCGGCCGGCCATATGCGACTCCTTTTTCCTTCATTTCCGTAAGGGCATCAATTTCGTCTACGGCAGGTATTTTCGCGAAGTTGTAGACCGCGGGCGGAGATGATGTCATCCACTCCAAGGTACGGCCGTCCCAAGGATCGCCGGTCGGATCGCGGAGGGCTCGGCGCTCCTTAAAGCTAACGAGCAATTGAATTCCCTGAAAGAGGATGCCGAGCATGATCACGGCCACACCCAATGCGGCAACCATCAGAGGGAGATGCCAGGACGGGGTGGCATAAAACGCCATGCGGCGGGGCATGCCCATGAAGCCCAGCACATACAAGGGAACAAAGGCAAGCAAAAAGCCGATCAGCCAACACCAGAACGCGCGTTTGCCCCAGCTTTCCTCTAAACGAAACCCGACGGCCTTTGGAAACCAATAATAGAAACCTGCAAAAAAACCGAACACCGCACCCGGGATAATCGTATTGTGGAAATGGCCGATCACGAACAGGCTGTTGTGGAGCACATAATTAGCCGATGGTAGGGACAGAAGTACGCCTGAAGTCCCGCCGATGACAAAGGTCACGATAGCTCCCAGTGTCCAGTACATTGGGGTAGAAAACCTTATGCGGCCGCGATACATGGTGAAAAGCCAATTGAAAGTTTTCACTCCGGTGGGGATGCCAATCAGCATGGTCGCAATTCCGAAAAAGAGGTTCACGTTCGGACTCGCGCCCATAGTGAAGAAGTGATGCATCCAGACTGCAAAGGACAGAACCGTGATGACTACCGTGGCCCAGACCATAGAGGTGTAGCCGAACAGCCGTTTCCCGGAGAAAGTGGCGGTGACCTCCGAAAAGACCCCAAAGGCCGGCAGGATCAGGATATAGACCTCCGGATGCGCCCAGGTCCAGAACAGGTTGACATAAAGCATCTGGTTACCGCCCAGCGCGTTGGTGAAAAAATGCATACCCAGGTATCGATCGAGTGTTAACAGGGCAAGAGCTGCCGTCAGAACCGGAAATGCCCAAACCACGAGCACCATGGTGAAAAAAGTAGTCCAAACAAACAACGGCAAACGCATGAGCGTCATGCCGGGAGCGCGCATTTTTATGATGGTGACTATGAAATTGATTCCGGTCAGGGTCGAGCCGAGACCGGCAATCTGGAACGCCCATATCCAATAGTCCACCCCTACGTCGGGGCTGTACTCTATTTCGGTCAGCGGGGCATATCCCGACCATCCGGCTTTGGAAAACTCACCCACACCCAAAGATACCATAATCAGCAAAGCTCCAGCTGCGGTCAGCCAGAGACTGAGCGAATTCAAAAAGGGAAAGGCTACATCCCGGGAACCGATTTGCTGCGGCACAACGATGTTCACCAATCCGGCCAGAAACGGCATGGCCATAAAGATGATCATGATTGAGCCGTGAGCGCTGAATATTTGATTGAAGTGGTCGGGAGACAGAAAGCCAAGCGAGCCGCCCGCGGCAACGGCCTGCTGAGCGCGCATCAGAATCGCATCGGAGAACCCGCGCAGCAGCATGACCACTGCAATGATAATGTACATAATGCCGATCTTTTTATGATCGAGGCTGGTCAGCCATTCATTGTAAAGGTAGGTCCACTTCCTGTAGTAAGTGACCAAGCCCATGAGCACCAAGCCCAGGAGAACCGCACCACCTACGGCGCCCATCGTGATTGGTTCGTGATACGGAATTGCTGAAAGGCTTAACTTTCCAAACATATCAATTTGCCTCCGCAACGTCGGGTCTTGGGTGTGTGGAAACGGAGCTTCTGCTCATAGGACCGTGATGTTTGCCCATAGTGGGATTGTATTTGCGCAGGATATACCCGAACAGATCGGGCTTGACTGAAGAAAAATAGGTCACGGGATGATAGCCGACCCGCGGTTTAGCGAGCTTTTCATATCGGTCCAGATCGAGCTTTTCCGGCGATTGTCTGATCTTTTGCACCCACGACTGAAATTCCTCCTTGGAAACCGCCTTCGCCTCAAAATGCATATCAGCGTAACCGCTACCGGTGAATTGCTGATTATGGCCGGCATAAGTGCCTGGTTTGTTAGCCAAAAGATGCAATCGGGTTTGCATGCCTGCCATCGCGTAAATCTGACTGCCCAGCTGCGGGATGAAGAAGGAGGCCATTACGGTGTCCGACGTGATTTTGAAGCTGACCGGAACATTGACGGGAAAAGTGATTTGATTGACGGTTGCGATATTTTGATCCGGGTAGATGAAGAGCCATTTCCAATCCAGGCAAACGGCTTCGATGTTGACGGGCTTGTCTGTCGAAGGGATAGGTTTATAGGGATCCAGAGAATGGGTGCTCGTCCAGGCCAAAATAGCAAGAGCGGTGACAATAGCAACGGGAACTCCCCACATGAAAAACTCGATTTTAGCGGAATGACTCCATTTCGGCATATAAGTCGATTCAGTATTGGAAGCTCTGTACTTCCGTGGAAACCAGAAAGCCATGATGTAGACGGGAATGACGACGATCAGCATAAGCACGATGGCTGCAATGATGACGAACCGCTCTGCCTCGCCTATCGGTCCTTTGGGGTCGAACAAGAGGATGCTGCTGCAACCTCCGAGGAGAGTTGTCGCACTCAGGGATGACAAGCCGACAAGAATGGAATGTTTGTTTCTCTTCATTTGTCCCCCACCGTCGCAAGGCTTTTAGCATTTTGGCCGAAGTAGGCACAACTGCCGCATAATTCCGCGATCGTACGATTACTAAGCAGTTACTGTAGCAGGGGCCTTAGTTTTGGCTTTGAGGCGTCCTACAGCCTCCTGCGCGAGGTCCCCGACCGTGCAGACCGCCAGTTCCCGTTCTTCATAGACTCGTACTGGAGAAGAATCCCGAACTATGCCCTCCAACCTCGATCGCGCTTCTTCTACCCCCAAGAGCCCCACCGCACGAGCTGCCAGCCCCCGAACCGTCGTATCTTGTGAGTCCAAATACTTGGGTACATGCCCCGCGGCATCTCGGAGGAGTCCGGGTCTTTGCTGGGCCAGCCTCCCAATAGCCCACAGTACTCCCCGTTGCAACAGTTCGTACTCAAGGAAGTTTCCCTTTTCGTCCAGATACGAGATCAGTATCGACGCGTACTCGCTTGCCATGACCTCGTCCCGGGCCATGATCTCGCCCATCGCTTCTGCTGCGCCCCATCCGATTCCGCCTGATTCGTCATTCAGGCTCCACATGAGACGTCGCATAATGACCCTGGCAGCTTCCCTGTTTTCTGAAGCCAAGCTATGCACCACGATGCCGATTGCCGACACAGCCCGCCATCGGACCGTTTCATCCTTGTGATAGAGCAACGAGATCAGCGCATTCACTGATCGCCGAGCAGGAAACCGGCTCAGCTCCCCCAGACCTTTCTCGAAATCGGCCGTCTTGAGGAGGCGGAGAATCGCTTTTCTGAGTTCTCGGCCTCCCATGCTCTTCTTTGCCACTTTGGCGCCTCAAACACGGTCTCGAAGGAGGAGTCTACGGGCCCAAGGCCGTTAAGCCGCCCCCCTGATTGCCTTGGCAATCTGCCTACCAAGTTCCACGCACTCTCGCAGCCCATCGTGGGTCGGCACGTACGGCAGCCGAACCCCTGGATGTACGACTTCGACCTTCATCTCCTCCAGCTCTTTGGTGATCAACTTGACCGCCTCGCCGCTCCATCCGTACGAGCCGAATGCCGCTCCAATCTTGTTTTGGGGACGGAGCCCCTTCATGTAGCAGAGCATGTCCGCAACACGAGGTAACATATTGTTGTTGAGCGTAGATGATCCAATTATCACAGCTCTGGCGTCCAGGATCTCCGTGATCACGTCACTGCGATGGGTCACCGAAAGATCCATCAGCTTGAAGCTCACTTTGTTTTCCGCAAGCCCGTCGGAAATCGCTTTCGCCATAGTCTCCGTGCTGTGCCACATCGTGTCATAGATGATGAGTGCCTTTTCCTTGGGCTCTTGCTTGGCCCATTCGTCGTACGCCGCGACAATTTGCAGCGGGTTGTCACGCCAAATCAGGCCGTGATCCGGGGCAATCATGTCGATCTTCAGCCCCAGCTCGCCCACTTGGGCTATCAACTTGCGCACGAGCGGCGCATAGGGGAGCAGGATGTTGGCAAAATACTTGGTGGCGTGAGATATCAGTTCTGCATGATCCACCTCGTCATTGAACCGCTCGGACGTGGCCCAGTGCTGCCCGAAGGCATCGCTGGAAATCAAAACCGCATCCTCTTTCAGGTACGAGAACATGCTGTCCGGCCAGTGGACCATTCTCGTTTCCATGAACTGGACGGTTCGCTTGCCCAGGCTAATTTCCTGGCCTGTCTCGACCACCTCATACGGCCAATCTTCCTGGTGGAAATGCTGCAAGAGCGCTTTTTTGCCCCTTGTGGAACAAAAGATCTTTTCCGGCCGCGCTCGCTCCACCAGATTGCGGATGCTGCCCGAGTGATCCGGCTCCACGTGGTTAATGACCAGGTAATCGATTTTGGAAGGATCCACCAACTTGTATATGTTGTGAATCAAATCGCTTTGAAGGCTGCCCTTCACCGTGTCGAACAAGGTTATTTTCTCGTCAAGAACGAGATAGGCATTGTAGGTGGTGCCTTTGGGAGTGGAATATCCGTGAAAATCGCGGACCTTCCAGTCCACTGCGCCGACCCAGTGAATGCCTTCTTTTAGCTCCACGATGGCTCGCAAATTAATCCTCCGTTTGGATTTTTCATGACCTCACTGCCTGAGGCCGCACGCTCCGCCTCCTCTTATTCGGGAGCAAACGCGTCCTTATCAGCTCCGCAGACCGGGCATACCCAGTCATCCGGGAGCTTGTCGAACGGGGTGCCGGCATCTACGCCATTCTCCGGATCACCCACCGCGGGATCGTACACATAACCACACACCCCACAAACATACCTCTGCATGGTTCTTTCCTCTCTTTCCCCTAGAATTACACCGGACCCAAGGCCCGACAATGTTGAACAATACCTCGTGTTTCTCGCACGCGAACTACGTACCGGTCATTCGCTTGCCCAATTCACGGCCATAGTCCTGAGCCATTTGCGCGCCGCCCTGCATGGATGCTGACTTCAGCCTGAGCGGGGCTCCAACCATGTTCATTTGAAAGATGTTCTGCATGGTGTCGTAAATTCGGTCCACCGCTTCACCGCTCCAGCCGAATGCTCCAAACGCGCCGCCCACCTTTCCCGCAAGGTTGGCCTTGGAAGCGATAAAGAGGAGGTTTTTCATCCCCGGAACCATGTCGCCGTGATAGGTGGGAGACCCGAACACGTACGCATCATAGCCTTCAAGTTGATCCTCTTTTTGGATTTGCGCCGCATTCATGAGGACGGCATCGCACCCGGCAAATCGTATCCCTTCCGCAATATATTGCGCTATGCTTTGCGTCTGTCCCGATCTGGTCACGTACACGATCAGGGCCCTGGGCATGTATCAGCTCCTCTTCTTCGCCTCGGCCGCGCGTGAACGAGCGTCTTCTACAGCCTTTCGGCCAAGCTCAAACGCTTCCTGTAACACATCAGAGCGCTTTTCCACCGCGCCCCTTTCCTCTACTGCCTTCACGTACACGCCACCTTCAAAGCTCATATCCAGCGCGTCAAAGAAATACTTGGCCGTCATCTTTGCGCCTTCGAAGAGGTTCGCGCCTTTGGTCGCGCCCGCTGCAATAAGGTAGCCTTGACCTCCGTCGTATTGCCTCATCCGCTCAGGGGTCTTGTTGAGCCTTCTTCGGCACCACATGGCCTGGCAGCGATCGATCAGCGCCTTTGCTTGAGCCGGAATACCATAGAAAAACATCGGCGCAGCAAGAATGATGATCTCTGCGCCCAACAGTTGAGGATAGACCCCCTGCATGTCGTCTTCGACCACGCATTTGCCGGTCTCGTCACAGCCCCCGCACTCAATACAACCCGCAATCTTCAAGTCGCACGGACGAATGATGGAGACCTCCGCTCCCGGGGATTGCGCTCCCTTGAGGGCTTCCTCCAGCAGCCTATCCGTGTTCCCGCCCTTCCGAGGGCTTCCGTAAATGCCAAGGACTTTCATAGCACAAAGCCGTCCCAAGTCTTCAAAATGGAACAACGCCGTGAAAGGCGAGGCTCATTTGCCCCCGAGTCGGGGATCTTGCCCAGTGGCGCCACACTCGGGCACGTAGCAGCTCACGTTGAGAAATTCGCACTTTTCCTTGCACCCAGGGCAGGCGTCGGGCGGAGCCTGTCCGGCTTCCTTCTCAAAGGTGTATCCGCATGAGGAACACTTCCAGGTTATCTTTTCCATGAATCGGTTCTCCTTGCCGGCCTATTTCTTCGCGGGCGAATCTTTCGCCGAGCGAGGCATGTTCAGCAGCAATTTGAGCTTGTCCAGTATGTCTTGGATGTTCTTCGCCATGTACCAGCGTCCGTGTGCAAAGACGCCGTAATCGGCTCCCATCATGGCCGAAGCAAACCTCGTCGAATTCGCATAGAAGAGCCACTGCTGGACCCACTGCTTCTCTATCGCTTCGTCGAACAGGTTTTCTCGCTGGGCCACTCCCTTTTCCCAGGCCTGGAGCATAATCTTTGTCGCTGTCAGGGTCATCTGATTCGAAGTCTCAATAGTGTTCTCCAGACGCTTCCAGTGACCCTTCACCCATTCTGAAGTGTGACAGGACGTGCAGACCTTATGCAGAGTCTCGCGGCGTTTGGTCATCTCATCCTGGTCAATCAGGTACTGCGACGCGCGTTCATTGGTGAAAGTGGTCGGGAGTTGGATCCCATCCTTGTTGACGATGATGGAAGTGTCCGGCGACTGAGGATGGGGATGCGCATAAATCAGGCCCAGAATGCGCCACGGGAGACGATCGCTCATCTGGTGAGTACGCTTGGCCACGGTCTCGCCTTCCGCGTTCACCAGCAAGCTCACGTGGCAAACCGCGCAGGTGGGAGCTGAGAAGTCCTTGCCCACGGTCCACGGCACCTCGGTGAGTTTCCATTCACCCTTGAGGGCTGCCGCGAGGTTACCGTGCTTGCTCACGTCGAACGCGGGATATGCGGGCACATCAGGCCCCTTATGGCACTGGGAGCAGGTGTAAGGCTGCCTCGCCGCCTGAATGGCAAACTGATGCCTGCTGTGACAAGCCGAGCATGAACCCTTGCTTCCGTCGGGATTGAATCGACCCACGCCCGAGTTCGGCCAGCCCTCAAGGACAGGGAACTCCATCTCACCCGCGTCCGTGTCTCTGGTCACCTTGCCCTTAACCTGAACTTCGGTTCCGTGGCAGTGATAGCACGAATCGGCATTGGTCTCAGGATCCGGGTCAGAGATGGTGGTTTTCATGCCCTGTAGGGTCTGGATACCGTTCACTGATTTCACCAGGGTCTCATACAGCTTGTTTTGCACGAGATTCTTTCGCGCGAAAGACATCAGGTTCTTTTCGAACTGAGAAGCCTCTTCGCGGTGACAGACAGCGCAGTCACTAGGAGAAACCACGATGTGGACCTTCTGGTCCCCATGCTCGAAGGTATCTTTGTGGCTTTCCGCTCGCATGGTGTGGCATTCCGCGCAGCCCACCACCACAATGGCAAGGTTTTCGGGCACATTCTCCGAAGAAACGCGGCGCTGGAGCTTAGGCTTTTTCATCGCCTGAGCCGGCGTGACCCGTGAATGGAGGCTGCGCTTCCAATCAGCCACGATTCCCGGATGAGTGCTGGCATGACACGCGATGCAATCGTCGGAAGCTGAGCTTATTGGCGCTTCGTCAGCGCCCGCTGCAAGTCCCACTACGCAAATCGGCGCCACGCACACTACGATTGCCACCAGTTTAGCGGGGAAATATTTCATGGCGCCCCACCCCCTGAAAATGAGCCCGACCAAGAATCCGCGTAATGAGGTTACTTGGGAAGCTGCTCCAACACTCGCATCAATTCTTCCAATCGCGGCATTTGGTTGATGTCGTGGATATCGACGTAACGGACGACCCCGTCCTTGTCTATCACGAACACCGCACGTTCCGCTACGCCGTCGGAACGGAGCACGCCATACGAACGGGCAACCGCTCCGTGAGGCCAGAAATCAGCCAAGACAGGGAACCAGAGCTTCCCCATCTCTTTGGTCCAGGCATACAGCGTTGGAATATTGTCTACAGAGATACCGAGCAATACCGTATTGTTCTTCTCAAACAACTCCTGCGCAATGTTGTAACCGGGCCACTGCTGAGAACAAACCGGCGTCCACGCCGCGGGCACGAACGAGATCGCTACGTTCTTTTTGCCACGGTAGTGGCTCAGTGAGACTTTCTCGCCCGACACCGCCGGTAATGTGAATTCCGGGGCCTTATCCCCCACCTTGATGGTGGCTTCACTATCTCTAGGCTTGAGTGGCCCAGTCTTGTACATGCTTTCGCCCGGGACCTCCCGTCCCTCGGAGGTGGTGCAAAGGAACAATCCCACCGCTATAATTCCGATCACCACTGATAGGCCCAGCCTCATGGCGCGCACCCGCCTCTCGAAGATCTTCCCTCTCAAACCATACCCCCAGTGCACTAGAACAGAATCTTCTTCAGGAACTCGTCCAGCTCTCCCAGCTTGCCCACATGAGTGTACATTATCTTCAATCCGGAACCGCCCTCGGGTTTCACCACAATAAAGGTGGGCGTACGGAATTTTTCGTCGGCCGTGCTCTGTATCGTCATCTGATGGTCACTCACCATGGGAAAGGGAACACTGAACTTCTTCCTGAACAGCTCCACTTCGTACGGCGTATTGCCGGCCCCGATTCCGATGAGCTTGACCCGGCCTTTGAGGGCTTGATGGTCCCGTATCTTCGCGAAGAGGCTGTTCACATGCTCGGCCTCTCTCTGACAATACGGGCAGTACATGCTGAAGACCTCTATAATGATGACTTCCGCTTTCACTTGCGGGAGCCGGAACACACCTGCGCCCGAAAGCCCCAGGTAAGCCTTATCCGCGGCATCCTCAGGGATAGCGAACTCCAATCGTGACAGCGGCTCTCCCATAACCGTGATCGGATCCGCGCCCCGCGCGGGGGCGGCCACGACGAGGACAACCATAGCCACAACAAATGCCCGAGTTATGGATCTGTTCATGCGATCTCACCTCCTCGACGGGATCGGGGAGTGTCTCCGCGGCGAAAGCGATTGGCCCTTTACGCTGTAGCCTCCCTCACGGAGTCGGGCCCTGCAAGCGGTTTGAACATTTTCTTGGTCGCGCCGCATATGGGGCACTTCCAGCCGCCAGGCAAATCCTCAAACCGGGTGTCTTTGGGTATCTTGCCCTTGCGGTCCCCCTTGTCAGGATTGTAGATGTAGCCGCAGTTAACCGTCTGGCATTGCCACATCTCTTCGAGACGAGCCATTCGCCCTGACCTCGCTTTCTGTTTCAGGTCTTCATTCGACGCGCGACCGTGGGGGTGTGGTGACCGGGCTCCAAGAGGCCGCGGAGATCGCGACATGCCCGCGAAGCCCGATCTCTCCCCTATCAGTCAGCCTTCCATAGCCCATGAATATTGCAGAACTCTCGTGCGGTAAACTCACCTTGCACGGGAAAAAACGCTTCAGGGGCTTGGCCGGGCTTCAGAAACTGGCGATAGGCCTGCCCGTCGGACACGATCTCCACCCATTCAATATAGTGTTTCTCTTCCATGGGGTGAGGAACGCTGCCGACCTTGACCTTCAAGCCCCCGGAAACCTTCTCTTTCACCGGCACGTGCTTTTCTTTGGCCGCGTCCACCGTATTCGCGACCAAGAGTTTCATCTCTTGTCCGCAGCAAACAAGCTCCCCATCGCCGGCATGGACCATTTCTACCATGTTGCCGCAGATTTCACACTTGTAGACCTGCAAATTTTCCGTCATTTCGGAATCCCCCTTTCTCAACAAAGCAATTGGGTGAATTACCAAGAAGATGCGTAGAGCACGTCGCGGCTCTACCAGTTCTCGCCCAGCAGCTCGTAATAACCCTGAGGATGCGCACAAGCCGGGCACTGTTGCGGCGCTTCAAAACCTTCGTGTAGATACCCGCAATTTATGCAGCGCCACACTACAGAGGTGTCACGCTTGAACATTCGCCCCGACTCCAAATTGGCCAGCAGGCCGCTGTACCGCTTCTCATGCTGTTTCTCGGCCACACTGACCGCGTCCCAGATTATGGCAGCCTCGCTAAACCCTTCCTCTCGCGCGATACGCGCAAATTCAGGATAAATCTGATTCCACTCCATCCGCTCTCCCGCCGCTGCCGAAGTGAGGTTCGCCATTGTGCCTCCCACGATCCCGGCAGGAAACGCGGCCTGGACAATTGTCTCTCCACCTTGGAGCTGCGAAAAGAAGCGCTTCGCGTGCTCCTTCTCCTGGTTCGCCGTCTCCTCGAAAATCTGGGCAATTTGGATAAGGCCTTCCTGTCTGGCCTTCGACGCGAAGTACGTGTACCGGTTCCTGGCCTGCGATTCTCCCGCAAAGGCCGTGATCAAATTCTGCTCCGTCTGCGATCCTTTCAAGCTTTTCATATGACCTCCTTGATTAAGCAGCCCCGTCCGGGTCTCGCGTACTATTGTCGAGATTTACAAAACCCGGAGCGCATATTTCTCATTGGGTGCTGCGTGTTGAGCCTGTAGTATCATCATCGTCATGTGATTGAGCCGCGTCCGGCTCGGTTCCAGCAATTCCACGTCTATTCCGGCACAGGGGACACAACCCCCTGAATTCCAGGCGATGAGCGAAGATCTCGTAACCGCTTGCGTCCTGCACCGCGGCCTCGATCTCAGGGAGCGGAGAAACCTCCACGTCTCGGACTTGCCCGCATTGAACGCATCGAACGTGATAGTGGTCTTCAACCGTGCCGTCAAACCTCTTTGCCACCCCGCTGAGCTCCAGTTTCAGAATAAGACCTGATTCAGACAGAAGCTCCAGATTCCGGTACACAGTGCCGAGACTGATGTTGGGCAGCCGCTCGCGCACCATCCGGTACACCTCGTCCGCTGAAGGGTGCGACTTTGTTTTGAGCAGCTCCTCCAGTATGAGGCGGCGCTGCTTGGTCATTCTGAGGGGTTGAAGTTGATTCATGGCGTATGTCTTTCCTAGGAATAGTAACTACTACTAACTACTGTACGTTGTCAACCCCCTTGCTCAAAAAAAATCGAAACCTGCTTCCAGACAATCTTCCAATCCCGATCACGGAGCGGCATTTTACTCACGAGCCGATGGCGGAAGTTCCTGGGGCCCCCAAGTATTAGCATTCTCTTCGTCTTGCCCGAGCTTGAACCGGTTTCAATTTCTCGCGGGTAACGCACCCATTCCGACCGACGCGAACGCAATTTTGCCCGCGCTGATCAGTTATGACCAGGCAGCTCCGATATGGTTCCCAGATGCTGGATCCGCGGTGCTGTCAGATAGTCGAGGATAAGGAAACAGGCAGGACAGCAATTGCCATCAAAATAACGCTCCATTTCTTCTCTCAATTTTGGTGTCCCGGCCGGACACCCAGATAGTAGCTCGGCAATTCATTGCCGGGTAAAAACTATCAACGAATAGCATTTCTGAGCCCCAGAGGGACGGCACAGCTGCTCTTGAACGCTGACCCTATCCTCCGACACCATTCTGGCCTTCTGTCGTCCCGCTGGGACTCACAAGTCGGGAAAATGTGGAGACTTTCCCGGCGATGAATCGCCGGGCTACTTTCTACTGCCCCTCTGGGGCTCCCAAGGCCAAAGATCGTGTCCCGATTTGGAATGCCTAAGGTCGGGACACCTGCTCGGACCATCCCGCGCAGAATTCAAACCTGTCCGCGAGAGCTACGGTCTGGTCAGTAGTCCTGGAACAGAGAGACGAATCGGAAATTCACCGAATCAAATAGACCCTGGTCAGTGAGCTTCAATTCAGGGATCGGGGTCAAGGCCATGAAGGAGAGAGTGGCAAAAGGAGCCTTGAGCGCGCATCCGAGCCCGCGAGCGGCATCGACCACCTGGTGCAGATTCGTGCGGACTTCTTCCAGCGGCTTGTCGGACATAAGCCCAGCTATGGGAAAGGGCAGCTCAGCCAGGACCTCGCCGTCCTTCGTAACTGCCATTCCCCCGCCGATAGCGGCTACCCGCTTGGCAGCCGTCATCATGTCGCCATCGTTTGCGCCCACCACGATGATGTTGTGCGCGTCATGGGCCACCGAGCACGAGATAGCGCCTTCCCTGAGTCCGAAGCCGCGGATCAGGCCCACGGAGAACGCGCCCGATCCGTGGTGCCTTTCGATAACCGCGATCTTCAGGATATCTCGCGCTGAGTCGGCAACCACCAGACCGTCTTGAACCTTGGCGTCTTCGTAGCCCCTTCTGGTGACTATCTCATCAGGCACGGCCTGAATAATATTGACGCGGCTTCCCTCTGCCACAATGGCAAAGTCGCGAACCTTATCCCAGTCCACATGCATGGTGCCGCTGACACGCGCATCACGCGGTATCGGCAGATCCAGCAAGCACTTGCCGTCTTCCGCAACCAAGCGACCGCCATGATATACCCGGACCGGGCGGAATTGCTCCAGGTCTTCCAGCACAATTATGTCCGCGAGGTATCGGGGGGCCAGTGCGCCCAAATCCCTCAGCCTGAAATAGGAAGCCGGATTGATCGTGGCCATTTGAATGGCCCTGACAGGATCGATGCCTTTGCCGATCGCCTTGCGCACCAGCCGGTTGATGTGGCCATGTTCCACGATGTCCGCAGGATCCATGTCATCGGTTACAAAAAAGCAGTTCCTGGAGTTGAATTCATTGACCAGAGGGAGCAGCGCGTCCATGTTCTTTGCAGCCGAACCCTCCCTGATCATGATGCGCATCCCAAGCCTGAGCTTTTCACGAGCCTCGTCCAGGGTCGTGCATTCATGATCCGAACCGATCCCCGCTCCCACGTACGCACACAGACCCTTTCCGGAAAGACCCGGAGCATGGCCGTCCCGCACCTTGTCCTTGAAGACCTGGATCTTCGCGAGGATCTCAGGGTCGGCAAAGAGCACTCCGGGGAAGTTCATCATTTCGGCCAGTCCCAGGATTCGATCGTTATCCTTGAACGGCTCCATATCGGCATGAAAGAGCTGTGCACCCGAGGTTTCAAAGGGTGTGGCAGGCACGCACGATGGAAACATGAGGAAAACCCTGAGCGGCAACCCTTCGCTTGACGAAAGCATGTACCGGATGCCATCCACTCCGAGGACGTTGGCAATCTCGTGGGGATCGGCAACCACGGATGTGGTTCCCAATGGCGCCACATTGCGGGCGAATTCCGGGACCGCCAACATGCTGGATTCCAGGTGGAGGTGTCCGTCGATGAATCCCGGCGCCAGGAACTGGCCCTGGAGATCTACTGTCTCTCGCGCGTCATAGTCTCCGAAGCCGATGATCCGATCGCCGAGGATCGCGACAGACGCGGGATGAATCTCTCCGCTGAAAACGTTCACCAGACGGCCGTTTTTCAAGAGAAGGTCAACGGGCCCCTTTCCTTGAGCCACATTGATGCGTTCAGCCATATCCGTGATTGCGGTCACTTCAGCCCCTCCATTCCGAAAATATCAACTAGACTGGTTGCCCTATTCAGGTTCCACAGCAGTGATTCTTGGGGTTATCGGAGTGCTTTCTCAAGCCACTGCTGCCACATTAAGAATCTGAGACACTGGGAGCGCTTGCGAAGGATAGAAGTTCTTGGGGAGGGGTCGGGGGGGGGGCGTCCGTTAAATAATACCAACCCCGC
>JBFLZC010000015.1:0-23442 GCA_040756375.1 Thermodesulfobacteriota bacterium | reverse complement strand
GGGGGGGGGGGGGGGCGCCGCCCCCCCCCCCCCCCCCCCCCCCCCCCCCCCCGCAGCTCTTCCGAAACTTCTCAAGCTCTGCGGCAAGCCTCACACCAGCGCGGATTCGACTGCGGTGCGACAAGAGCACGCGTCATAGTCTATCTTGGGAAGTGCCTTGAAGAATATCTTTTTCACATTCTCTACGTTTTTCCGCATGGTGGTCGCGATCATTTCCCAGGTAACCGGCGCTTCGCTTTCGTGCCATGCGTCGTAATCCGTGCTCATCGCCGCGAGCGCGTAGCACATTCCGGCTTCCCGGGCCAGGACAGCTTCCGGAACGGTTGACATATTCACGATATCTCCGCCCAGCAGTCGAAACATCCGGCTTTCAGCTCTGCTCGAGAAACGAGGGCCTTCAATGGTTATGACCGTGCTGGTGGGATGGTGCATGATCTCTTCTTCTTCCGCGGTTTGGATAAGGATCTGCCTCAATCGGTCACAAAACGGGTCGGCCATGGAGATATGAACGACCTGATCTCCCTCATGGAAAGTGCTTTTCCTGGTGCGGGTGAAATCGATGAATTGGTCGGGAAAGACCAGGTGACCGGGTCGGATTTCCTCTCGCAGCGATCCGCAGGCCGTGGTGGCGATGATGTGGGTTACGCCTTCATCTTTCAGGGCCCAGATGTTGGCCCGATAATTCACCGCGGAAGGGCGAATGCGGTGTTGGTGCCCATGTCTGAGCACGATGGAGATCTCCACGTCGCCTGCTTTGCCTATGATCAGGTCGGCGGATAGCGCCCCAAATGGGGTCCCTTTCTTGACGGTCCTCACGTCGGTGAGGAAGTCGGGATCATCGAAACCGGATCCTCCGATCATGCCGATTTTGATCAACAGCGTGCTCCTTCCCTGCCGGTGACGAGTGTAGGATCAGCATCCCGAACACACGGCAAGCCACGTACCTTGACATTCACTGCGCCGTAACCGGCATCCGGGAACTCCTACGGTTCTGACAGTGTTCCGTTCCGCCAATTGCCTCATGCGTGGCGCAGAAGTGCGATTTTAGGTTCCTAATCGCGATGCTGTCAATACAAACCTCTCCGAGCACGTGGATGCCCCTTGCTCTGCGCGCGGACCGATCCACTCCCCTGAGAGATCATGGATGCGCCCGACCCTCCGGGGACTTGTGGAACCCTCTGGAAGTATGCTTTACAATGAGTGTGGCGCTGTTCTTGGCGATATGCCAACTTTTTGTTGACATTTCGGAATGTTGTCTAATAAAGTCGCAACAATAGGGGAGTTTCAGTTGTATCCGGTTTGCGTCGGAGGAAAGCTCTTTCCGCGAGCCGATTGTGTTCTCTTGGCGGTATGTCTGCTCGCGGTGGCATCAATGGCGTTCGCGCCGTCAAAGGTGAGCTATGCCCAGTCTCCGGCCATCGCCGAAGCCTATTTGGTCGGGGTCAAGAAATCCGACCGTGTCGGCAAGGATCAAGCTTATCCAGATGGGAAACCGGATGCAGTATTCGCCCTGAGTTTTCAGGAAGTACCCGCGGGCCAAAAGATTACTGAGATTGAAATACGGACAATCGGAGGCCCTAAAGGTGCGTGGAACACCAAAGGAAAGCGTCCCGCAACCGGATTCGTGGGAATCGCCGATGCCCGGAGTCCGTCAGTGCTTCTCAATCAGCCTGGAAAACCACTCAAGCTCGACCCTAAAGAGCTTCGGAGCCTGCTCCTCTTCGTCACAGAGGACGGGCACTTCGAGGACAAGAGCCGGAAGTATACCGTCACCGTGACTCGTTCGGACGGGTCAGCTTCGACGATCCCCGTACGACTCGAGCCCACCGGTGCAAGAGAAGCCGAACCATCCGCGCCGGGGGCATTCCCGGTACGCATGTCCGCGCTCCTCAAGGGCATCTCAGACTACGACGCGGTGAATCCTGGAAAGACCGTCGGTGGAGACGACAAGGCGGACGGCCTCTTCGTGCTCACTGTGGAAGCCACCGACCGTGACATCGTGGCAATCCAGATCAGGAATGTGGATGGTACGCCCTCAGCTTGGGACACGGTCCCGAGTTCCAAGAACGGAGCCGTTGGCGTTGCGCTCGTTTCCGACCCGATCAGGCTGGTGAACTCCAAGGACGGAAGCGTTCGTATTAAGGTCAAGGATAAGGTCGACCTTAATCTGTACGTAGCTGACAACGGAAGCATCCAGGATGGAAGGACCAACTATCGGGTCGCGGTGACGTTTAATGACGGCCAAGTGGCCTGGTGTCCTGCAAAAAAAGGCCTGCCGAAACGAGAAGATCGTGAAACCAAGCCTGCGGAGCAAGCACAGGTAAATTTCCTCGGCACGTGGCTCGGCAGTGTAAATACCGATGCAGTGGGGAAATATCCGGGACTGAAACCTGACGGCACAGGCGACGCGCAATTTGGGCTCGATATCGAGGTCACCCCGAAGAATACAATCAGAGGGATCGAGATCCAAAACCTCATCGATCCAGGCCAGCGCTGGGGCACTACTGGTACAACGGCAGGAGCCTGGGGGCTGGGTGTGGCTTACCAGAGTGCGCCCCGATCGATACTCAACCGTCCGGATGGCTCTATTAATATACCGATTTACGGGAGAGAGCAGTTCCTTCTCTATGCCGCGGATCCAGGGGATTTCGCGAAGGAGAGCGGTAATCTCAGGCTCGTTGTGCATATGGGGGACGGTTCTTCGTATCAGCAACTAATTCGCCGACCTCCGGGAACTACGCCTTCGGTGGTACCCCAAACCGGCGATCTGACAAAGGCTCAGGGGTTGTTGACCTGTGAATTCAGGGGCTTCATAGCCGATATCGTTAATCAATCCACGAAGCCGGGAAAAGACGGGTACCTGGATGGAACCTTCATCGCGAAGATCCGCGAGACAGAAAAGAAGATTGCAGCCATGGAGATTAGCGGACCCGACGGTGTGGTACGCTGGTCGAGCCAGCCCAGATCTCCGGCCATGTTCCTGGGTGTAGCCCTGTATCCAAAGGTCTACAACCTGGTCAATCTCAAAGGCGGACCTCTGGATATAGCGGTTGCGGGGAGGCGCACGCTCTATTTGTACGCGGCGGACAACGGTATGCTCGCGGATCCCAATTCCATTTTGCGGATCATTGTTACCTTTACCGACAAGAGCCAGATATCCACCGAGGTGATCAAGTAGGCTTCCGGCCGGTTGTCGTGCAAGCCTCCAACTATCCCGCGCAGACTCGTCGATCGCACACCACCTGAAATTCGTCGATCTCCGGAGTCGACCTATGCGAGCCATGCTGCTCGAAAAGACAGCGCCCGTTGAAGAACAACCGCTCCGAGCTGTTGACATACCCCTGCCCGAGCCCGGCCCTGAAGAAATCCTTATGAAGGTACTCGCTTGCGGAGTGTGTCACACCGATCTGCACACGGTGGAAGGAGACCTGGCTCTCCCAAAGCTCCCCGTGGTTCCCGGCCACCAAGTGGTGGGAAGAATCGAAAAAGTCGGATCGGGAACGAAGCGCTTCGCGGCAGGCGAACGGGTGGGGGTGACGTGGTTCTACTCCAGTTGCGGCGCATGTTCCGCGTGTGGAGCCGGCCGAGAAAATCTTTGCGCAAGCGCGCGATTCACCGGATACCATGCGGACGGCGGATATGCGCAATATATGAAAGCTCCTGAGGCATCCGTCTTCCCGATTCCAACCCAGTTTTCGGATATCGAGGCCACGCCTCTCCTGTGCGGCGGCGTGATCGGTTACCGGGCGCTGCGTTTGAGCGAGGTACAGCCCGGGGGAAGATTGGGGCTGTACGGTTTTGGGAATTCGGCTCATGTGGTGATTCAGATTGCCGTCCACAGAGGCTGCCGCGTGCATGTATTCACGCGCAGCAAGGCCCACCAAGCTTTGGCGCGTGAACTTGGCGCAGTCTGGGTGGGCACTTCCAATGATGAGCCGCGTGAGCCGATGGATTCTTCCATCATATTCGCTCCGGCCGGATCGCTGGTACCGGATGCGTTGCGATCGCTGGACAAGGGCGGCACGCTCGCGCTGGCGGGAATCACTATGACGCGGATTCCGGAAATGGACTACAGCCTCATCTACGGGGAACGCACAGTGCGAAGTGTGGCAAATACCACGCGTCAGGACGCGGAGGAACTATTAAGAGAGGCAGTTCAGATCCCGGTTCGAACGGTGGTGGAGACATTCGCGCTGAATGACGCAAACCGAGTGTTGCATATGATGAAGACCAGCCAACTCCGAGCTGCAGCCGTACTCGTGCCCTGAATTGACACTGTAGCAACTGAATCGGGGAGTTCGTGCATTGGATTTCCGGGGAACCGTCCCAGATAACTCCCCCATCTTGTCGCCACGGGCCGCGACGAACGCTGAGAAACTATCAATTGCCCGGATTAGGGTTTTGGTGTACAACTTTGCCGCTTGATTCGGCATTTGTCTCTGTGCAGTGACACCCTGGGCGGAAGGTTTCCCCGAGGCTGTCGGAAGCTCCCTTCGGCTGCGCTTGCACAACATTGAAAAGAGCTTCGGTTTCTCGTGAGGAGGTTATTATGGAATACGAAGGTTATTATTTCCCGGACGATCTCAAATACGAAAAAAACCATTACTGGGCAAAGCGAGAAGGTGACCTGGTAGTCATGGGCGCCAGTGAATTCATTTCCAAGCAGGCCGGAGAAATAACCTTTGTGGATCTCCCCGAAGAGGGTGATGAACTCTCGCAAGGCCGACCTTTTGGGTCCATTGAATCCGGGAAGTGGGTGGGCCGAATATATGCGGTAGTTTCTGGCGAAATAGCGCAAGTGAACTCATTACTGGAAGACGAGCCCGAAAAGATCAACGAAGATCCGTATGGTGAAGCATGGATCTGTAAGATCCGGCCCTCAGCTCTCGACACGGAATGGCCCGGGCTTATGAACCCTGATGACTCGTTCAAAGCGTTCTTGGCCGAAGAGATCCGGAAGATAACGGAACAACAGAAGTAATCGGCATTCACGCGCGCACGACATCGAATCCCGCGCGGTCGGGCATGATCCGAACACGGTTCTCGTGCTTCTGTTCAATGTTATTTCCATTGACGCTCAATCTACTTCCTGGTAGGGGTGGTTGCCCAACAATGACGGGATCGGCGCGGCACTTCGCGGCCGGGAGGAACCGCTCATGGAAAGCATGAATCTCCTCGACATCACGATCAAGTATTTCAACGTAATCATTTTCGTGATGTGCGTCCTGTTCGGGATGATCTCGTTCTTTGCCTCCTGGATCGCGTGGCGTGAACTCCACCACAAGCGGAACATCTTGCGGAGTGTCATTGCGGCTTACAACATCACTGAAGATACCGTGGAGAAAGGCCGCACTCCCTCAGGGGAACTGGATCTTGACCCTGCCATCGTGCAAACGGTCTTCAACAGCCTCCAGGAAATACTCAATGCCATCTATGGCGAAATGACCGGCAAACCGATTCCTCCTCGGGAAGATCGCACCCACGGGAGCCGCAGATCCGCGGCCCTGGGAAGCCTCAAGAAGATGCTCAAACGCGACGAACCGGATGAGCGAATCAACTCCGAGCATGAAGTCCCCTCCCTCGTTCCGGAAGAAAAAGAACGCCACCACGGTGCATATTACCCCTGAGACCAATTTCTATAGCTAAAGAGCTACCGCTAGTCATGAAAGCACTCGGCTTGGGCAAGTACTCCGGGGCTTCGCCTCGGAGATCGGGAGCAAGAGCGCATCATTGCGCAATAATTTGGAGGGGAGAGTCATCTCCCCTCCAAACCACCCCATACGTAGATCCGAACAGGGGTGCTTCGTACCGAGGGTTTTCATAGGAACTGCCATAGCTAAGGAGCTACGGAAGCAGGAATCAAGGGATCTGAGGAGGCGGGGTTGCCAGTTCGAAGATGGGTTCCATCTCCCGGACCATCCGCTGAATATGACCGGCTGCGGTAGGACTATACAGTCGGTTTGCCTTCTCCAGCACTTTTCTGCCGTCCTCCGCTACGCTGGTCCTAAAGATTAATGCTGCCTGCTCAGACGCTTCGCGCTTGGCCAGTTTTTGCGAGATCACTTTGGACAGGTTCCATGCGCGTATTTCATCTTTTTTGAAGCAGGGTAGCTCATGGACATATTTGTCCCACAAAAGCACTATTGCCACTGTGGAAGCCACATCTGCCCGGGGTCCGTAGATGGCGTAAGATTGTTGACCGTCATGCGCTCCGACCGATTTGAGGGTGAGATCTTCATGGTTTCTCTGACCCAAAACTAACCCAAGATGGGTCATGACTTCTTTGTTCATCCCACCAGGGACCATACCCACGATGCTCACTGAATGGTCACGGTTGGAGCCGTCCTCAACCAGCTGCCTCATCATGGCGAATCGAGCCACCTGTTCTCCAAAGGGTCCGTCGAACCCTCTTGCTTTCAACTTCTCCAGAACCATGGCGTATCGCACCAAGATGTGCTCCTCCACGGTTCGTGCTTCCGACGGCCAAGAGGCCGCCAATACCAGAATCACAAGCAGTAACCACTTCATGTTTCGCGTTTTGAACTCCAGATCGAGGATTTACCCACGCTGCCATGTGATCTCCAGTCTGCTGCATCCTTCGTTTGTCTCAGTACCTTTCAGCCGGGTTGCGAACCCGTGTCCCCCCTTCCACCGCAAAGACCGGCCGTTACGAGACCAAAACCCAATGCCGGTTTCACAGGCGGGCGGGTAGAAGCTCAGCACCTTACCAGCTTAATCTTTGATGTCAAGAGAAAAGTGAGGCTGAGCCTAGTTATGCCGCATTAGAAGCGGGAAAGAGGCATTCTTGGCCGGGCTCTAGAGGGGTTATGAACGCGCGTTATTAGAAGAGAAGCAACGGTATATCATTACCCCTTTGGCACCCTTATGGTTGCCGCGCGAGAGGGCATGAGCGCTTATGGCAAGTGTCAAAAATGATCTCCGATTGCCACTTGGGCTTTGGTAGGTGCCGGCCTCCGTGCCGGCACATTTTTCTTAAAAATATGAACCAACTCGGGCCGGCAGGGACGCCGGCCCCTACCGGTCTTTCTTCAAGCGCGGACTGTCCAAGAAGCCAGGAGTTTTGGCAACCGGTATAATTGTATCGTTCGCGGTTGGTCACTTCGGTCTGCTATCCCCCTGCCCCTTCCCCCTACCATCAAGGGATTGGACTGAAAAAGCCTTTCCCCTTGCGGGGCAGTCCCGCGGCTTCCCGGGATTCCAGCCTGCCGGCGGCCTGGAAAGGCCGCCCCACAAAGAGGGCAGGGTGAGAGGGAATACCCGGCACCGGGGGCCGACCGTGCTTTAGCACCTATCGGACGCAGGCCTGTCTCACCAGCGCCGGTTGCGTGCGTCCCGGCCAAATTGTGCCGAAGCGCTTATGATGACTCTTTGCGAGAATTGCGGCGCTTGCCAAAACATTATCGTCTCGAAAAGAGCTTGGGCAGCTTCATGAGAAGGGTCAGATCGCCTTCGGCGGTGTACTTGCCGCTCATAAACGCCTGAGCCCCATCCAATTCACCGCGGGAGATCGCGACCCACACCTCCGCTGGGGTTTTGATCGTCACATCAGGGCTGTCCGCGGACCCTTCATGAAAGGAAGCTCGTTGGTTCTCTATTCGAAGATTGGCCGAGAAACTTTCGCTACCCGAAATCTCGAACTGATAGGTTACGGCCATTCCCTTAGCTGCTTCCGTGTTGAGAACTTGGGGCATTCCCTCCAAGAGCTCGCGAGCGGTCCGGACATGGCCGGAATCTTTCTTCTCCTCCGTTCGGGGTTCTTCCTTCGCGCGGCCTTCCATCGTCGCCCGCTGCGACTTGATGAGGCTCTTGACCCAGGCTGCGCGCATTTCCGGTGTCCGTGGAGACTCGGACCAACTCTGGCCCACATAGGTTTCGAAGCTGTCGTACAGCCCCTTTTCCTCCCAATGTTTGTGGTCTGCCTTCATCAGATCGCGGTTTTGGCTTATCAAGTTCCCGATGAACTGCCAAAAACGAAGATCGTTGTCTGTCACGGGGTATCGACGACCCTGCTTCACCGAGCGGGCCAAGTCCTTCGCCAGATCCTCAGCCCTTGCTTCCACCGCCTCTTTTCCGAGAAATTGGCCCGGAGAGACCGCGATAGCGGTAAGATGTCCCACCGGGAACGCGCCGAATATCCTCAAGGTATTTGAAAGGTATTCCGCTACCCATGACTCGCCGAGGCCCGCAGATACCGAGACTACCATACCGGGTTTCCAGGACTCTTGCGGGCGATGGCCGTACCCAAGCGAGCGATCGAGGAAGGTCTTCATCTGCGCAGTCACGTTGAACACGTACACCGGACAAGCCAAAATCACCGCATCAGCCGCGAACGCTTTCTTCGCAATCGCGCTGTAATCATCCTTGATCCAGCATCCGCCTTTTGTCAGGCAATTGCCGCAGCCCACACAGTAGTTAATTCGGTGGCTGCTCAGAAGGATCTCTTCAAGCTGGAGACCTTCTTTCTCAAGGGCCCCGCGAAGCATGGCAATCATCTGAGAAGTATTGCCTATCCGCTCATGAGGTGAACCATTAATTGCCACCACCTTATAACTGTCCGCCATATGCCTTCCCTCCCATTTCGGTCAACGTGATCATTTGCTGTCCGCGTTATCTTTGAGCCCCTTGTGTGAAAGAACCCGGAGCTGAAATACTCGGTCGATTACATATGCGCGGAGGGCTCGAGCTGCTCGCGTCATGTCCATGGTCACCGCGGCGTCCTGATCGAACGGAAGGTGTTCCGTTATCCGCTTCCGCAGAGCCATTTCGTGGTTCACAATTTGCTCGGCCAGCCGGTAATAGAATGCGCCGTCCTGCGCGGTCATGCCCAGCTCACGGGAAACCTTCAGAATCCGACCAATGGCCGCATCCTGCTGGTCAAAGATCCCGGGGCGAAGCGGAAGCAACAAATGGATCCGTGTGAGCTCGTTTACCTGCTCTTCGGTTAGTCCCGTAGCCTTGCAAAAGGCCTCCATATCCAGCCCGGGCTGCTCTTCACCGCCGAATATGGTTTCATGGAGTTCAGCCAGCACGCTCAAGTCGCGGCCTTGGTCGTGTTCTAGCAGCAGTGCCTTTATCGACGCGAGGGACATGCGATGCTTTGATTGCATGGCGCGAACGAACCCGATTCGCTCGACACAGGTAGGGTCGTAATAGGCCATGTTGGGGCCCGTCTTCACCGGTGCGGGCAGGAGACCTTCGTTCATGTAATGAAGGATAGTGGATTTGGGCAATCCCGTGGCCTTAACCAGGTCCCGCATTCTGAGTAGCGAGCCAGGCTTTCCCAATGTCTTTCGTCGCGTTTGGGCCATCTTGGGCATGTAACCACCCGATCACAAGTTATTTTGCTCGGCCTCAAGGTAGACGACTTGGGAACCAGTGTCAAGTGTTACCTTACAGTTGATAGTTTCGATGGTGCGGTCGTCAATTAATCGTCAAGAGCCCTCCAAAACGTGAACCAATTGTCGCGCGAAAAGTCTAATAAAATAGAGGGAAAGCCCGTCCCCTTCCAAACCGGCACATGCTGAAAAGGGGCGGTAGTTTTCTTGTCATTCATTCCCGTGTGCCCAGTACCAGCGTTTCCGGAAGGGGATCCGGCTCCAAGAGCGGGATAGAGTCCTCTGTCTAGGGCGCACGAGGTAAGTCATCCGTCTATTATATTCTGGACATTTCCTAGGCCGATCTTCATCATACGCATGTATTGTTGAATTCCGAGGGGAACAGGCATGAAACGGCCAGAGTAGACTCTCGACAGGAGTGGTTCCAGCCCGAGCCAGGATCGGTCCCACCGTGGCGGTCTTCGGGCAGCCATTCCGGAAAGGAGGGGTCACATGCTGGTCAAATACTGTATGAAACGCGACTTCTACACCCTCGACGTGAACGATCCGCTCAAGAGGGCGGTGCAACTCCTCAGGAAACACCGGGTGTGTATCCTCCCTGTCCTGGACGGCCAGAAGCTCGAGGGTGTGGTAACCGAGAGCGGCCTAAGAAAGGCCCTCGGCCTCGAACAGGCCTTTGAGAACCTGGAAGAGTGGCGGGCCGTGGATCCGGAAACTCGGGTCGGGGAGGTCATGGCGCGCAGTCCCGTTACGGTCTCGCCCGAGGACACCCTGGAGGACGTGGTCAGGGTGCTGATCGAAGCGAAGATACCCGGCACGCCCGTGGTGGATGACCAGGGCAATGTGGTCGGGGTCATTACGCAGACGGATCTGTACCGAGTGCTCCTCGCGACGAGCGGTTTCATGGAAAAGGGGGCCCAGTTTGCGTTCGAACTTGAGGATCGGGCCGGATCGCTCAAGGAAGTGACCGACATCATCAGGAAACATGGGGGCCGTATAGCATGTATCCTGACGTCTTACGAAACTGCGCCGCCCGGATACCGGCACGCGTATGTTCGGGTGTTTGCACTCGAAGCAGACAGGATTCCCGAACTGAGCAAGGAGCTTTCCTCTACGGCAAAGCTGATCATGGGAGTGCCCGCAAAGGTGTAAGGACACGCGATACGGTGGAGTGTGTCCCGGCCCGGTTTACCGGACGCCGATCGCATTTCTGGTGAGCGGACTGCCACCTATTTCCCTACGGAGGGCCGGACCGACTTCTGTTCAGCGAATGGCCGTCCGCGGTTCTCTGAGGCACTTTCCGGTGTGTCGGAATCAGTCAGGAATTCCGGCGACCTCTGCAAGTCTCAGAAGGAGTACCGTCATGGAAGCGAACGCGACGCGATATGACGCACACCTGAAAGAGTATCAACGATCTGCGCACATAAAGGGTGTGGAACAGTACCAGCAAATGTACCGTCGTTCCATCGAGGACCCGGAAGGGTTTTGGGCAGAACAAGCGCGCACGTACGTCGCGTGGTACAAAGAGTGGGATTTCGTGCTGCGGTACGACTTCACCACAGCCCAGATCGAGTGGTTCGGAGGGGGTGTCCTCAACGCCAGCTACAATTGTCTCGACAGGCACCTGCCACGACTTAAGAATAGGGTGGCGTACTACTGGGAAGGCGACGATCCCGGTCAATCACGGACCGTGACATATCTTGACTTGTTCACACAGGTAAACAGGTTCGCGGCGGTACTCAGGTCGAAAGGTGTAAAGAGGGGTGACCGAGTTATCATCTACATGCCCATGATTGTGGAGCTTCCGGTGGCCATGTTGGCGTGCGCTCGCCTGGGGGCAGTTCACAGCGTAGTCTTCGGGGGGTTCAGCGCCGATTCCGTTGCAAACCGCGTCCGTGACTGTGGCGCCAAGGTTGTGATCACCGTTGATGGAGGGTATCGGGGAGGGCGCGCACTTGCGCTCAAAAGCATAGTGGACGAGGCGCTCGTGCAGTGTCCTGAAGTAGAAACGGTGATCGTTTTCGATCGTTGCGGCCTGAAACCTCAGCTTGACCGTCGGCGGGAGATCTGGTGGCATGAGGCCGTGGGTGACCCCAAGCTCCCCTCCTACGTGGAACCCGAGCCCATGGATTCAGAGGACCCGTTGTTCATCCTGTATACCAGCGGAAGCACAGGCAAGCCCAAAGGCGTCGTGCACACACACGGAGGGTACTTGGTCTATGCTGCCATGACCACGCAGCTTGTCTTTGACCTTCGTGAGGAAGAGACCTTTTGGTGTACTGCGGACATAGGCTGGATCACCGGACACACGTATTCCGTGTACGGTCCCCTGACTGACGGGTACACCTGCCTACTCTTCGAAGGCGTGCCCAATTACCCGGATTTCGACCGATATTGGGAATTGGTGGCCAAATATCGTATCGACAAGTTCTACACGGCCCCCACAGCAATTCGTGCGCTGGCGCGGGAGGGTTCCTCCTATGTGGAGAAACATGACATCTCATCGCTGAAGCTTCTGGGCACTGTGGGTGAACCTATAAATCCTGAGGCCTGGAGATGGTACTACCATTACGTTGGCCGCGATTGGTGCCCGATCATAGACACATGGTGGCAAACGGAGACAGGCGGACATATGCTGACGCCGCTGCCGGGGGTTGCACCCATAAAGCCCGGTTCCTGTTCGTTTCCATTTTTCGGTGTGGACCCGGTGATCCTCGACCCGGACACCCGGCAGGAAGCCGTGTTCCCCAACCAAGAGGGGGTCCTCTTCATGAGACGACCGTGGCCGGGCATGGCCAGAACCTTGTACGGAGATCACGAGCGCTTTCGCGAGACGTATTTCAACGAGGCCCGGGGGCTATATTTCACTGGGGATGGCGCGAAAAAGGATGAAGACGGGTACTACTGGATTACAGGGCGCGTCGACGACGTTATCAATGTTTCCGGTCACCGGCTGGGTACGGCTGAACTGGAATCCGCTATGGTGCTCCACAAGGACGTAGCGGAAGCTGCGGTGGTGGGTGTCCCCCATCCACTCAAGGGCCAGGGGATCTATGCGTTTGTTATCTTGAAGACAGGTGTGCACAAGACAGATCAGCTCAGAAAAGAGTTGATCGACCTTGTGCGAAAACAGATCGGCCCCATCGCCGCACCGGACGTCATCCAGTGGGCAGACGCTCTGCCCAAGACCCGCAGCGGAAAGATTATGCGCAGGCTGCTTCAGAAGATAGCCGCCGGATCGGTGGATCAACTTGGTGACGTGACGACACTTGCAGACCCGTCGATAATCGCGCACCTGATAGCGGAGCGGGCCGGCATCGATTTCAACGTTGGCCGTACATAATGTCAGTTGGCGTGCCGGAGAAATCCCGCGCGTTGAGACTCACGAGGGGCCGAAACACTTGCCCCACCCATGAGCGCCCGGTGATATGAAGACCTGGGATAAGCGCGAGGAGTGGACGGACAAGGACGGGCTCACGTTCACTTTGGGACGGGCCTTCATTGAAGATCGGCCGCGTTTAGAGGAGATGTACGACGGACCCCATGGGAACACTTCTTTTCAGGGACTCCCTCCTCCCGGGCCGGAGGCTCGCTCTGCCTGGATCGCGCACTTGGTGGAAGGAGCGATTACGATATGTGCTTGGCTAGAAGGGAAGGTTGTGGGACATGCGTCGTTGTTCATTGATAAGGAAAGACGTGACGCCGAGTTCCTGCTCTTCGTTGCCCAACCGTTTCGAAATCGAGGCCTCGGAACTCGACTCACCATGATGGCCCTTGACTGTGCTCGCGAACTTTCCCTGGAGCGGGTTTGGCTCACCGTGGAGGTTTATAATTTCAGGGCCGCGAGCGTGTTCGAGAAGTGCGGTTTCGCCGTATCGGACAGGAGTGGGGGTGAGCGAACGATGGTCCTGGAGTTGTGAGCGCGCGCATGCCAATGAGCGTGGCGATTGTACGTGATGACCGGTATCTCCTGCATGACCCCGGATTGCGGCACCCTGAGCGCCCAAAACGGCTCGTGGCGGTCTATGACGCGGTGGACAGAGATTTCGGGGACACCATCGCGACCGTCAAGCCTGAGCTTGCCTCTCTGGAGCAACTCGCATTGGTGCATACCGCCGGTTATATCACCAAGGTCCTCCGCACCGCAGAGCGTACGTTCACTCATCTTGCTCCCGACACGCCCGTAGGTTCACAATCGTACCTGGCCGCGTCCCTCGCCGCGGGTGGTTGTATAACGGGTCTGGATGCTACGCTTTCCGGCGCGTGCGACGCGTGTTTTGCCCTTGTACGCCCTCCAGGACACCACGCGCTTCCCGACCTGGCAGGAGGCTTCTGTATTTTCAATAATCCCGCGATCACTGCCCGATACGCACTCAACCATCACGGCATGAGGCGCATTCTCATGGTGGATTGGGACGCTCATCATGGCAACGGCATCCAGGAGGTATTCTACGAGGAAAAGGAGGTGTTGTATTTCTCGTCCCACTTCATGGGGTGGTATCCTCGGACCGGCGACTGGGAGGAGACCGGTAGAGGAGAAGGGTTGGGCTATACTGTCAACCTTCCATTGCCGATAGAAATCGGAGACAATGATCTGGCCTGGCTTTACGCCACCATTCTCAGCTCCGTGGTGGAGACGTTCAAACCGGAGTTGATTGTGGTGGCTGCCGGATTCGATGGGCATTACCTCGATCCTGTGGGCAGGTTGAAGCTTACTGAGAAGTGTTTCGCTGAACTGACTCAAGTACTGTTGAATCTGCGTGAGGCCTGCGGGGGAGTGCCTGTTCTCCTTATCCTGGAAGGAGGATACGATGTAACCGCACTTGCCGTATGCGTTCGTCAGGTCTTACGCGTACTCGTCACCGGCAGTCCGTGTGCACATCAAGGCTTTTCACAGTCGGATACGGCGATGAAGCTCCTGGAAAAGGTTCTCGACATCCATAGGAAATTCGGCGTGTGGTGTGGCTGACGCGAGCCTGCGATTAAAGAATGAGGCTGAGACAGGAGACAATAAGATGCTGAGAGCTAAGCTGGCGCCGGAAGATCCCCAAGCTAGTCTCGCGTCGTACGAGGAAGCCCGACGGAATTTTTCGTGGGCTGAAGCAGAACGGGAATTCTCTTGGAGCGAAACCGGCAAGCTCAACATCGTGCACGAAGCGGTTGACAGATGGGCTCTCGATGACGCCCACCGCAACCACAAAGCGCTCATATTCGAAAAAGCGAGCCGCGCAAAGGAATTCACGTACGGAGACTTGAGCGTGGCGTCCTCCCAATGGGCACGGCTGTTTATGAAACACGGTCTGGGGGAAGGCGATCGTGTGTTCATATTCTTGCCGTCATGTCCGGAAGTATTCTTTGCACTTCTCGCTTGTGCTCGACTGGGGATACTTTTTTGCGTCCTATTCCCCTCTTCCAGTTTCGATGAAATTGACGCGCGTATTCGCAGCGCAAGACCTGAGGGACTAGTTACTCATCCCGACCTGGCCGAACGGCTTCCTCAGCAGGCCATGGCGTGCGTCGAGCATGTCTTTCTAACCGGAGGACGCATGCTTGACTTTTATCCCAGTGAAATTGCAGTGGAAGAGGAGTTGAAGAGATTCCACACCGACCCGGTTATCACGTGGGTAAGCGGTGACACGCCCTTGTTTCTTATTTACACGACATCGGGTACTGCAGGACCGCCCAAAGCAGTTGTGCATGCGCACAAATCCATGGTCGGCCACGTGGCTACGGCGAGACACGTCCTGGATGTGCGAGACGATACTGTTCTCTGGACCGACGCGGGTGAACCCGGGTGGGTTACCGGGATGGTATATGGGCTCTTCGCTCCGTTGCTGTGCGGAATAACGAGCGTTATCCAAGGAGACCAGTTTTCCGCTTCCACCTGGTACAGGACACTCGAACGATACAAGGTCTCAGTGTGGTACACCACCCCGCGCACAATCAGCCGACTCATGGAAGCCGGCGACGATGTTCCGGGCAGGTATGACTTGACCAGCCTTAGGCACGTTGCCACGGTGGGCGAAGTCCTGTCCCCCGAGCAGTTTTACTGGGCTCGGCATGTATTGAAGCACTCGCCACATGACACCTGGTGGATGACCGAAACGGGAATGATTTGTATTGCCAACTTCCCATGGATGAGCATCAAGCCGGGCAGCATGGGAAAGCCGGTTCCGGGAATCGAAGCAGCCGTGGTCAACGACCAAGGGGAGCCGGTGTCCGAGTACACTATGGGCGAGCTCGCGCTGAAGCCGGATTGGCCTGCGCTCATGACAGCCCTTTGGGACGACGAAACCCGCTATCGTCACCATTTTCGTTTCGGTGGGTTGTTCGTCACCGGCGACATGGTTACGACTGACGAAGAAGGATACTACTATTTTGACGGGCGCAACGACGATCTGATCAAGGTAGGAATCAGGGACATGGGCCCGTACGAGCTGGAACAGATCCTTGGACTTCATCAGGCCGTGGCAGAGGCGAAGGTGATCGCTGTGAGAGGGCTCGACGGAAAGGCCAATTTCCGGGCCTTTGTGAGAGTCAAGGACGGTTTCACTCCGTCCAAAAGGCTCAATCTTGAGATTCGGAACTTCGTTCGGGCAAGCTTCTCCCCTGAAATACCACTCTCCGAAATTGTATTCATGGATGAGCTGCCCAGGGCTCGTTCGGGAATTCCTTTGCGCAGCATGCTCATCGCCAAGGAACGAGGGCTCCCCACTGGGGATCCGGGCACCGCGGCCGAATAACGCAGCGTATCACCGAACGCGCGCGGCGGGAGCAGTTTTCGTCCAGCCCTCAACGTCACTTTTTCAGTAGGTAACCGGATTTCTGTTTCTGCTTAACTGATTCACCGGTCACGCTTTCGATTTCATGAAGCAATGCGGGCAGAAGGTCTTTTTCCAGGTACGAGCCGATCTTCTTGCCTTTCTTGAACAGTATTCCCTTGGCGCGGCCTCCCGCGAGGCCCAAGTCAGCTTCCTTAGCCTCGCCAGGACCATTGACCACGCAGCCCATGACGGCCACCTTGAGTGGGATGACCACATGGGCAAGTGCTCGTTCGACTTTGCTCGCGAGGCCGATGAGGTCGATCTCAGTTCGAGAACAGGTAGGGCAGGATATCACTTCCACGCCTCTCTTTCTGACCTCCAGAGCCCCAAGTATGGCATACGCGGCGCGGACTTCTTCTCTGGGCGGCGCCGTCAGCGAGACCCTGATGGTGTCTCCGATGCCTTCAGAGAGGAGAATTCCTATCCCCAGAGCGGACTTTATTGCGCCCGTAAGTAACGTTCCGGCTTCGGTCACGCCAACGTGCAAAGAGTAATCCACGCGGCTGGAGAGGATACGGTACGCTTCGACTGTACGGGGCACATCCGAGGCTTTCAACGATATTTTGATGAGGTGGAAGCCTTCTTTCTCAAGTATGGCCACATGGCCCAATGCGCTCTCCACCATGGCTTCCGGGACAGGGCCTCCGTACGAGTGCAGCAGCGTGCGTTCCAATGACCCAGCGTTCACGCCGATGCGTATGGGCACGCCTCGCTCGGCTGCGGCCCTGGTAACTTCTCGAACCTTGTGGCGTGCGCCGATATTTCCAGGGTTGAGGCGAAGACCGTCAACACCTTGGCGAAGCGCTTCCAGGGCCAGCCTATAGTCAAAGTGTATGTCTGCGATAAGGGGAATCGATATCCGGGATCTGATCTCACTCAACGCTCGGGCCGCGGCCCGGTCGGGTACCGCCACTCGCACGATTTCGCAACCAGCGCGTTCAAGGCTGCGGATCTGGCGGACTGTGGCCCTCACGTCCCTCGTGTCCGTATTGGTCATGGACTGAACAGCGATGGGTGCGTCATCGCCGACAGGAACACGGCCCACGTAAATTCTTCTCGTTTTGCGACGCCTAATCTCCATCTTCGGCTCAGAAAATACTCGATTGTGGACAGTCCGTCGCGCCGCCTCGATGGAAGAGCGGCTTCAGGGCTCGTTGCGAAAGGCAGGTTTCTTCGTGCAATTAGGTCAACGCTCGCTAGATGGCGTTTTTTGAAGGAGGATCGGGGGAAGCTTTTCTGCAATAAAAAAAGTTTCCCCCGATAGCTCTTTCAAAGACCCGAGCTCAGCGATCGCCGTACCATTGTTCATAGTAGGTCATATACTGGCCGCTCTTGATTCGTTGCCACCATTCTTCGTGTTCCAGGTACCACAGTACCGTCGTATCCATGCCGGTCCGGAAATTGATGCACGGTTGCCATCCCAGCTCGGCCCGCAGTTTGGATGCGTCCATGGCGTAGCGACGGTCGTGGCCCGGCCTGTCCTTCACGAACTTGATGAGGGACTCCGGCTTTTCCAATCTCTTCAGAATGTGGCGCACGATTTCCAGGTTGGGCACTTCGTTTTCCGCGCCTATGTTGTAGATCTCGCCGCAGCAGCCTTTCCTCAGGACCAGGTCAATGGCTCGGCAATGATCCAGCACGTGAATCCAGTCGCGGACGTTGAGACCGTCTCCGTAAACCGGGAGCTCGCAGTCGCAGACCGCGTTGGTGATCATAAGCGGGATCAGTTTCTCCGGGAACTGGAAGGGACCATAATTGTTTGAACAGCGGGTGATCAGCACATCCATGCCGAATGTCTTATGGTAAGAGCGCACAAGCAAATCCGCGGCTGCTTTGGACGCGGCATAAGGCGAATTGGGCGCCAGTGGATTCATCTCGGTGAAGACTCCCTCGGGCCCGAGAGAGCCGTATACCTCATCCGTGGAGATCTGCACGAATCGGTTAATCCCGTGCTTGCGACACGCGTCCAGGAGCACTTGCGTTCCCATTATGTTGGTGCGCACGAACGCGGATGAATCCATGATTGAGCGGTCTACATGCGATTCTGCCGCGAAATTGACCACAGCGTCCCCTCCATCTTTCAAAAGCGAATCGACGAGGTTCACATCGGCAATGTCTCCGCGCACGAAGACGTGCCGTCGGCCGTAGTTCTTGGCATCCTGCAGGTTTTCCAAATTCCCCGCATACGTGAGCAGGTCAAGGTTCACGATGTCTACATCGGGATAGGATTCCAGCATGTACAAGATAAAGTTGGAACCAATGAATCCGCATCCGCCGGTGACGATCAGTTTCATGGGCGCTTCTCACAATACCTGGCGGCCGATGACCGTTTCCGCACTACTGCTCATCAGACTAGTGCGTGGCCACGAGGCTGCAATCATTCTTGGCTCCATGTTAGATAATTAGAGAGTTTTTTTAAAGGGGGGCGATTCACCGAAATTGTCAGCCATCCTTTCGCGACCAGTCGTACGGGATGCCTCCTTGGTGAGGATCTGCGCGATACTCGTCCGGGTCTGAGCGATCATAGGGTTCTGTGGGCACGTTAATTATGTACGCCTCATACTCTGAGACGCATTTCCACCCGTGATAAACCCCCGGAGGAATCACGATCAAGCATGGGTTGTGCTCGCCGATATAGAACTCGTTGGTCAGACCTACTGTGGGCGAGCCCTTCCGGTCATCGTACAGGGCCACTTTGACCATGCCTCTGACGCAGGTGAAGAGGTCGTGCTGAAATTTGTGGTAGTGCCAGGCCTTGACTACCCCTGGAAAGACCGTGGTGAGATAGACCTGACCGAATCCCTGAAAATACGGGTCGTCTCGCCTGAGGATCTCCATGAGCCGTCCCCGTTCGTCGGGGATTACCCGAAGCGGGTGCAGTTCCACTCCGTAGAGAAGTTCAGAGGTAGGAGGTTGGAATTTCTTGGGTTTCATGGTTCACGCTCAATCGTTGTTCGCGCCGCCCTGCGCAACCAGGTTGGAGGCTCTCAATAGCGAGTCGAACGTGCCCGCGTCGGTCCACCATCCTTCCAGTTCGGACCAGGTCATCGCCCCCCGTTGAATATACATGTTGTTCACGTCGGTGATCTCCAGCTCCCCGCGTTCCGAAGGAGTCAAGGATCGTATGAAATCAAAGACCTGTTCGTCGTACAGGTAAATACCGATAACGGCAAAAGAAGTAGGTGGCTTGACCGGCTTTTCAACGATCTTAACAATCTTGCCGTCCTCAATGACCGGCACCCCGAATCGTTGGGGATCATCAACCCTTTTCAACAGGATCTTGGCGCCTCGCGGCTGTGTTCTGTACTCTTCGACCGCGCTTGCGATGTTCTTTTCGATAATATTGTCACCCAGCACCACGCAAATGCGCCCGCCAGCAGCGTAGTTCTCAGCCAGTGAAAGCGCGTCGGCGATGCCGCCTTCTCCCTCCTGGTAAGCGTAGTTTATCTTTTCGACGCCGTATTCCTTGCCATTCCCGAGAAGCCGGAGGAAATCACCGGGATTATTACCGCCTGTGACGATGAGAACATCACGAATCCCGGCTCTTACCAGGCATTCCACAGGATAGGTGACCATCGGTTTGTTGAACACGGGCAGCAGATGCTTGTTGGTGATCTTGGTCAGAGGGTACAGCCTCGTTCCCAGGCCTCCAGCCAATACTACGCCTTTCACGGTCTCCTCCCGGTGCAGATTTCCGAACCGATCCTACCATTGGGTGGGATATGAGTCAAAAGCCCGCACGCAGCCAGGCAGGAGAACGTTCTTGCTATTGTTTGACTGCGCTTAAACAGCGGCAAACGTTCAGAGCCGCCCGGTCGCGGGCCGCGCGTGGCACGGTATTCTACCAGAAAACATCTCTTTTGTGGCCTTCTTGTAAGGGCTTCGGTCCATGCCTGGATCAGGCTGCGCCCGCATTGACTAGCCTGGCGAAATGCGCTAGAAAACCAAATGAGCGCAACTAAACCGCTTCCTCTCCTTGCAGAAAGCTCTGGGTGCCGGGGGGTGGCTTCCTGTACGCGAAACACAGCCGATCTACAGGTCACCAAAAGTGCAAAACAGTCTTTCAAGAAAGCGTCAAGGTCTGTTCCTCATAGGGAAAGAACTCCTTGGGGACGCGTCCTTGGGGGACAAATTATCCAACGTTCTCGACCACATTCAGGTCGCCTTGGATGAACCTAAGGATGCAAGCGCTTGGATCGAGCTGGACGATCACACGTACGGCGTCTCTAGCGATGGCACTAAAGGCCCTTTTGTGCTGGACATCCAGGTCGGGAATCGGGTCCGAGGCCGCCTCTGCCTTTCATATAGTGGCGAGACTGGGCTTTCGCCTGAAGATCAGGAGTTTCTCACTGACGTAGTTCATCTCCTCGATCGCGCGGTGCGCATATTCGATCGGGAAGCTGCGCTGAGGGTCCAAAAGGAACGTAGCGTCCGGCTAGCCGACAATCTGTACAAGGAGATGTGGAACCGCACTGAAGCCCTTGCCAACAAGAGCGGATACTTGGAAGGAATCCTTCGCTCATCCGATGACGGCATCATCACCACAGATCTTGAACACCGAATCGTCGAGTGGAACACCGGGGCTGAAAAGATGCTCGGGTTCACCGCTGAGGAGATGCAGGGCCGAATGGTGGAGGAGATCTGGGAGAGCGCCGAAGATAGGGCCAAGATCTTGGAAGAGGTGAGGAGCAAGGGGGGGGTCCGCAACTATGAGACTCGGCTGAGAACCAGATCTGGACGGTTCCGAGAGATCTCTCTAACCTTGTCCCTGCTCAAGGACGGCGAGGGCAAGGTCCTGGGCACCGTTGGAGTCAGCAAAGATATCACTCACGAAAAGGCCATGGTGCGTGAACTGGAGCTTCTCAATCTCAGTTTTCGAGAAACCCTGCACTTCATGAATCACGAATTCAAAAATTCGCTGATGGTTATCGGCGGTTTCGTGAGGCGGTTGCTGGAATCGGAGGAAGATGAGCGCCGCAAGCAGGAGTTGGAAATCATTTATCATCATTCGAAATTCCTAGAGGCCATGACAGTGGACTTCCTGGTCATGGCGGAACTGGAACATGGAGAGTTCCATGTCAGGAAGCGACTGATCGAGAATTACTATGAAGAAGTGATCCTGCCCGCGATGTTGGGACTGAAAGAACGCTATCCCGACTCGTTACCAAGCTATGACACCAGTATGGGAGGCGTGGGAAATATCAGCGTGATGGGGGATCCTAATCTGTTGCAAATCGTTTACCGCAACCTCTTCGGCAATGCGCTGAAATATCGATCCCCGCACGGCAAGATATCGTACGGCGTTGAATTATGGCCCGGCCATTATCAGTTCAACGTCTGGAATGAGGGACCAGGCGTCCCGCTGGGAGAAACCGAAAAGATCTTCGACAAGTTCTACCGGGTCAATACGGAACTCACCAAGCAGAAGCGAGGCACCGGTCTAGGACTCTACAACATACGCCGAATCATTGAGGCCCACGGTGGTCGGATCTGGTGCGAAACTCGCCCCGGTGGGTGGATAAACTTCCTCTTCACCCTGCCCAAAGAAAACTCAACGCCTTGAATTGTGGTTTCAAAGAAGTGAGTCACGACGGAAACCGTTTTGTGTAAATTGGTTTCAGCCTGACCATTCTCAAAAAGCTCTATGCGCCTGCGGCATTCTGACTTCCTGTCCAGGAAGTCGGAATGCCGCAGGAATATAGAAGTTTTTGGAAAGGGGTTCGGGGAGCCCCGCGAAGCGCGGGGTTACAAAAAGGTTCTCCCCGTCTTACTTCTTGCTTGAAAGGACGATCAGCCGCCAAGGCCGTGGGGCCGCGGCTTGGTTCTGTCCGAGATGCGGGTGCGGGCTTTCTCGTCCGCTCCGCCGGCCTTCCTGAGCGCCTTGTTGTAGATGAGCCGGGTGTCCTTGAAGTGGTCCGGGCTACCCAGCACCACGATGAGGAGAATATTGTGGCCGGGATGGAATTTGGTCGCGAGGCAATGTCCGGCTCGGACGGTGTATCCGGTCTTGCCGCCTTCCAGAGGAAGATTATCCCGGAGCAGCTTGTTGGTGTTCCGGACGGAGTATCCATTCGGTGAGCTGGAGCTCGCGAGCGTGTAGTGTCTCTTGAGGGAAATGTCCTTGATGGCTTTGTGAGCGAAAGCCTGGCGTGCTATCAGCGCGATTTCGCGAGCAGTGGAAACGTTGGACTTCACGTCCACGGATTTCTGGTCATCTTCCCCGCCGCGCACATCCTTACGATCCAGGCCGCTGGGCGTGTAGAATCGAGTCCTTTCCACACCCATTGATCGAGCCTTCTTGTTCATGGCTGCGACGAATTTGTCTCGTCCGCCCGGAAACGCGGCTGCCAAGGTTTCGGCACAGTCATTGCCCGAAGCCATGAGTAAGCCGTGGAGCAAGTCCTTGACCGAAACGTGATCGCCCGGCTTCAGACCCACCACCGACTTGGGAATCTTCCGGACGACCTCAGGGACTTCGATCTTCTTGTCCAGCGGCATGTGGTCCAGCGTCACCAGGGCGGTCATCAGCTTGGTGAGGCTTGCCACGGGCAATTGTGTGTCCGGATTCTTAGCCAGGAGAGTCCTGTTGCTTGCCAGGTTTACGCAGTAGGCTGCTTTGGCCTGCACATCGCGTTTGACGACCTTCTTCTCTTTTCCTGCGGCTGTTTGCTTCACGGGCGCCTTTTCTTTGCCATTGGGCGACCATGAGCGCGCAAAAGCATCCGGTAGGTCAACCAGAGCCGGAAAGAGAAACCCAGTCAGGAAAACCAGTATGACGGCGAGTCGGGACAGGGTAGCCCCTTGGAACAAAATCATAAGTCCTACCTGTGATCTACCCGTGCAGACAGGCTTTTCGCCTGTCAAATTCATCTCTTAATGGGCTAATTTATAGCATACTTCCATCGATTTGGGAAGTTCTTTTTCTTCCTGCCCAGAATCAAAAAGGAAGCGATAAGGTGAGAAAAAGGAGACCGCCTACTACGCGCGTCTCCTTGCCCCGCGATCCTGCGCCCCTTGGAGCGTGTCGGGGAAATCTTGGCATAGCGCGGATCGTGATATGATGGGTGTTCCGGGACTTCGCGAGGAGTTCTATTTGCGTTGCCAAAGATTTTGTCCGTTTCGCGGTAGCCTATTACCGTATAGGGGTAGGAACGACCGGTCTCCCGGTCGCTCCCCCCTCCGAACCGTACGTGCGGTTTTCCCGCATACGGCTCTCCAGTTGGTGGTTACCCTTTACGGGGCTGACTGGCCAGGGCGTGGGC
>JBFLZC010000014.1:55640-123310 GCA_040756375.1 Thermodesulfobacteriota bacterium | reverse complement strand
TCCCAGAGGGACGACAGAAAACCAGGATAATATCGGTGGATAGGGTCTGCATTCCTGAAAAGCTCTGCCGTCCCTCTGGGACTCAGAGATGTTATTCGTTGACAGTTCACCTCACCCGGCAATGAATCGCCGGGCTACTATCTGGATGTCCCTGCGGGACACCACAATTCAGAGAATAGGTTGAGCGTTATCTTAACGCCTATGGGAGGGGAGATGAGTCTCCCCTCCAAATTATTGCGCAACGATGCGCTCTTGTCGCTGATCTCCGAGGCGAAGCCCCGGAGTGGTCGCCGAAGCCCACGACTTTCATGAATCGTTAAAGCTTCTTAGGTATCCGAGTTGGTACTACTGCTTCGGACCTGGCTTGGGTCCGCCTGTGGGCACGGGTTTGGCCGGCGCGTCTTCAGCAGTTATCTGAACATTCATCTTCTTCTTCAGGTCAGCGGCCAACTTCTCGTAGTATTCCTGCTGCTTGCGGAAACCGATCTGCTCCAAAATGTAGTCTTTTACTTCGTCAAGAGAGTTCACCCTCTCAGGCTTCTTGTCCTCCAGGTACACTACGTGAAAACCGAATTTGGTCTGCACCGGTCCGGTTACTTCACCTTTATTCATGCTGAAAGCTACATCCTCGATTTCTTTTACCAGTCGGCCGCGAGAGAGCCAGTCCAGATCGCCGCCTCGGCTCCGACTGGGGCAGATTGAATGCTTCCCGGCCAGGTCCGCAAAGTCCCCGCCCTTTTTCAGCTTGGCGAGGATTTCATTTGCCTCCTTGTCCGTTTTCACCAGTATATGTCTCAGGTGCACACTCTCGGGACTGCGGAATTGATCTTTGTTCTTCTCATAGAAGTCCTTGGCTTCTGCATCGGTGGGCGCGGGGACATCTTTTGCCTTATCTTCCAAGTATAGCCTGGCCATAAGATCCTTCTTCGCAAAGGTCATCAGCCGTTTGAACTTCTCCGAATTCGGCAGGCCTTGCTTCTCTGCTTCTGCCGCGATGACGTAAACGTTCACAATATAGTCCAGGGCCTGCTTTCGGCCTTGCGGGTCCGCATAGAGTTGGCGAAACCTTTCCGGCACAGAGTCGGCCATGATCTGTAGGTCTTTTTCTGAAATGGTTTCATTTCCGATTTTGGCGAGCACCTTGTCCTTTTCCTGGGCTAAGCCTGGCGCAGCCGCGGCGCCGCAGAGGATGCAGGTGATAGCTGCACAGAAAATAGCTTTTAATAACCATTGGTTATTTCTCACGTGACACTCCTTGTCTCATGTTTCTTGAGTAACTCTTTGTTATGACGAAATGATCTTATCCCAGCCGGAAAATGCTTATATCACAGCGCTCTTTCCAAGTCAAACACTCCAAAGGCGCCTCTCACACCCATAAGCGCTAGCTTTGAGCCGGATCTTTCGTCGCTGGCGATCCTCTCACCCCTCTCTTTGTGGGGCGGCCTTTCCAGGCCGCCGGCAGGCTGGAATCCCGCGAGGCCGCGGGACTGCCCCCACAGGGGAGAGGGTTTTCAGAACCCCTCCCTCGATGGGAGGGGGAAGGGGGAGGGTGAAAACAGACCGAAATCACTAACTGCGAACAACATAAGTTAGCGCCTATGTGTCTCCACCCCCTCTTCCCCGGCTCATCACGTCCGATCAGGCCGCACGCAGTCCCGGGCAGTTGGGCAATTGGACACAGATGGATACTCGAGTTTCTCCGTCTTACCCGAGGTGATACGATTTGTCCATACCTTGCCATTCCGGCTCTGGTGGCTAATTCTGTTAAGGACCGGCACACGCCGGTCCGCGAGCTGCCGAAGAGTAGCTCCCGGCTCCGGTAAGGCCGAATGCATGGACACGCCGCGGAGACACGACGCAAAGCCAGTAAGTCTCAGAGATTTATGCGCTATCTTATGAAGATCCGGCTCAATTTATATGTCATGTTGATTTTCGGGCGCAATTAGGATAAGTTAAACGCCGGGAAGGAGGCACCGAGGGAAATTCTATGCCTTGTGCGCCAAACAAAGTCACCATTTCTAGGACTTGGGCGCTGCCGCTCATTGTGGTCTGCCTCTGCGCCCTTGCTGCTGGATGTCAGGACATCGAGACCCTCCAACGCGAGGTCCTCAAGAAGATCAACTCCAAGCTAGTCAAGACCAAGAAACCATTCGCATCCAGAGACGGCATAACCGTTCAACCCACGCCCTTCTATCGATCCGCCAACCCAAATTCGGAGGTGATCCGCAACCTCCCCGCGGAAACCCCGGTTCATCTCATTGATAAGGTTGGTGAGTGGTACCGCGTGCGCACGAGGGACGGCCGCGAAGGATTCGTCTCCGAGAAGGTTGTGGGCGGCGAAGACATTATCCGCATAACCCATGACCTCCGACGATCCATAGAAGGAATGCCGGTTCAGGCGGAAGGGATTATCAAAAATAAGGCTAACTTCAGACTGAGTCCCGGACGCCACCAGCCCGTTGTGGACCTTCTCCCGGCCGGCAGGAAATTCGAGATGTACGAAAGGGTGGTCACGGCACGCCAGAACTCCACGCCTGGGAACTCCACCACCACGAGGGGCGGACAAGAAGAGGAGTTTTCGGCCGGTGACGCGCGATCGGCCGGATCGCAGGCGGAAGATGAGCCCACGAAGAAGGACGTGTGGTACAAGGTGAAAATCGAAGATGGCCGAGTGGGTTACGTATTTACCCACAATCTTACTTTTACTCCGCCTGAAGATCTGGCTCGCCAAGTACCGTACATGCGCCTACTTGCCTGGAGACCGGTCGGCGCCACGGACGACCCGGACCTGGGCGTCAAGCGCGATTACCTTACTGCGTTCGCACCCACGGGGAGAGACCCGGGCTCGGATTATACCCATCTTTACCTATTCGTTTGGTCCAAGTTGAAGCGAAGGGAGATCGCGTGGCGCATGACGCTTCACGGCGTTCTCCCGATCACCGATTTCAAGTATGAGGGAAGTCCCGGGTTCAGCGTCCGCTATCTTCACCCTACCAAGAGCGACAAGCTTGTCCTGGCCAGCTTCGTGTATTCCAAGGGAAGAGTCCGCAAAGTCAGCGAAGAAGAAATCCCCGATCCCAAGAGAGCCCACTAACAAATAGACGCGAACCACGCATTGGAGTTCGGGCTGACCTTAAGGCCCCTTTGCGACATGCCTCTTCTCTGTCATTCCTGCGAAAGCACATAGGCGTTAAGTTAAGCTGCCCAGATCTTTCGTCCGTCATTCCCGCGGAGGCGGGAATCCAGTCTTTTCAATCCCGCGTTCCGCGCGGGACTGGACCCCGGATCAAAGCCTGCCCCGGACGGCGATCCGGGGTCCGGGGTGACGGGATGGATTTGAGTTAACTATTTGAAATCACAAGCCGAGATCCTTTAAGTTAACGCCTATGTGCGGAAACAGGAATCCAGTATGGGGTAACATGACGCGGGAAGCATAAGGGAAAATTTAGGGATTCCCTTATTGACACGGAGGCCGGGTCCGGTCGTACAATGCCCGAACATGGGGAAGCGATCTTTGTAAGTCTTGCGCATCCTCTCCCCCTCCTGGTATAGAGGCATTGGTGAGTCTATTGAAAAGCCAATACAAGACAGAGGCATTGACCTGTCGTCGGACCAGGGATGGACTTGACATCTGGTTTGCGGATCAGGATCGCCAAATTGCCGAGTTGTGCATGAGTGAAATTACCGAAGCACGAGATCATGTTGAAGCCTTCTTTGACTATCGTCCAAACGTAAAGCTCTTTATCTTCATGTATCCCAATCTATCCGCAATGAACAAAGCGTTTGGAAGGGAGCTTCCTCACGAGAACTGTTGTTTCGTGCCGATCAAAGGGCCGGAATCTTTAATTGCCTTTGTCACGCCTCGCAGCAACTTGAGTTCCTTGAAAGTAATACTCGCACATGAGTACTGCCACATAGTCTTTGGGTGTTTGACCGGAAATCGAGAAACCGGCCCAACCGAACAACGTATTCCCATGTGGTTGGATGAGGGCGTGGCATTGTTTGTCGACCGGAAATTCCGTGACAATTTCCATGAAGTCGAAAGAGACAGATTGGAGCGTGTTAGATTAGGAGCCGATGGTTGGTGGCCCAATCTGGAGGACTTGTACACATATTTCAATAGACTGGATGGAGAGAAGGAATTTGGGCGAAGAGGGTCGCTGGCATATGCTTACAGCTATTTTTGCGTAAAAGAACTTATCCGACGCTTCGACGAGCAGGCGTTTGTGCAGTTTGCAGGCTCACTTGCTTCGTCCAATGATATTCCCTCACTGTTTCACCAGATCTTCGGACTTTCTGTCGGTCAATTCAATTCGGAAATGAAAAGCTCCTTGGGACAGATCGAACATGCGTGCGATTTCACGCAAGAGACTCTGTCAGGCTGACGGGCTTTTTCATGAATACCTTCATTCAATCGACCGTTATGTGGGATTGATGAATGGGTTCTTCTGGGGCTAGATTGGGTTCAAGATCCCGTGGGGGATGAGGGGTCAGTCTGTTCTTGACTCATGTTAGTTCGCCCTGACCTTATACAGGACCCCCAGATAAGCCAAGAGCAGACCTGACCCCTTCGACGTAAGCCAAGAGCAGCCTGACCCCTTCGACGCTGCACTGTGTCCTCGATAATGGGAGCGAACTATTAGGCGATCTCACCCCACTACCCAACGGGCAACTAGCAGCTAACGGATTTCAGGCATTGGCGGCTTTAGACAGCAATCACGATGGGAAGATCGATGCGCAGGACCCGGGATACGCGCAACTGAGTGTCTGGGCCAATTCCAGTGGTGACGGAAATTGGCAACCGGGCGAGTTGTTTACTCTGCCCCAAATGGGTATTACCTCCATCGACCTCAATTGGACAACGGTAAACACTACTGATGCCCAGGGAAATATTGAGCTGTATGCGGGGAGTTTTCAAAAGACTGACGGATCGACCGGTCTTATTGCCGACTATGGCTTTCAAATCGAGCCCTACAATAGTAGGCGTTTGGCCGGAGAGTTGAGTATGGTGTACCCGGAACTCCCCGGACAAACCAGGGCGCTGTGAACCACACAAAAACAATGGCTTGAGAGGGGCGCCCACAGGCGACCCGCCGAGGAATACAGGCACCGGAGGCTCATATGAATACGGGCACAAAGAAGAGACTAGTCACGAAACAGTGGATCTATACAATCCTCGGCGTAGCGGCCTGGGCTGTGTTCCTCTGGCACATTCCGTCCAATATCGACTATCCGTGGAACGTACTGAACGCACTTCTTGGGTTCCTAGCTCCTTGTCTCTGTTTAATGGCCGTGCGCACTGATGTCGATTACGCACCGGAGTTTAGAAGTGAAGGAGGCCGCGCGGCGATCACAAAGAAGACGGTGATGATGAAGCATTGGATCTATTTGAGCGCCGGAGTGGTCGTCTGTGGTGTTTTCTTGGCCAATATGTCTTGGATATGAGGAAGCCTTCGGAAATGCTCTACGTAGTCCTTGGCGCAATTTCCCCTTATCTCTGCCTAAAGGCGCTGATCATTGCTCATAAAGCTGAGCTACGGCCTTCAGCTGTGGGTCCGCTCCCCAAATTTTCTGTGAAAGAATGGATCTATATCGCCCTAGGACTTGCCGGCACTCCTTTCCTTTTCAGCGCTATCCCTTACTCAGGCTTCATTCAACCGTGGATATGGCTCCACAACATCCTTGGAATGATTGCACTCTGGCTTTGGTCAAGCGCGCTCGCTCTGACAATGCATGACAAAGGCGCAAATGAGTATAATGCGAATCGGCAAAAGACTTCCCCAGCCGGCGGCGGCGATGGGGATCCCTAGGACAACATTACCGACCAGCTCCAAACGTGGCAGACTTTGAATTCCGGGGACACCATACATAATTGGTGATTCCGATGAGAAGTAGTAGTACTCTGAGGACACACACATATGTCGACTAAAATGAAAAAGCAGATCTATTCGGTGGGTGGCGTAGCCTTGTGGGCACTCTTTGTCGCAGCAATGGCCCCGGATCTCACCCGATTTGAGACTTGGGCTTGCTTTGCTGCTGGTTACGGAGCAATCGTGCTCATTTCGAAAGGGCTCCAAAGCTCTAAATGAGGGGTCAATGAGGGGTCAGGTCTGCTCTTGGCTCATGTTAATTCGCCCTGACCTTATACAGGAACTCCAGATGAGCCAAGAGCAGACCTGACCCCTTTGACTTTGACGAGCTGGTTGATATTCTTAAGAAAAATGTGCCGGCACGGAGGCCGGCACCTACCAATGCCCAAGCGGCAATCGGACATTATTTTTGGCAACGGGTATAGTCATGCCTTCGGGGAGGATCCTGGCCCTCTACGCGAACTTCTCCGTTCAGGTGCGGGCGCCTCGATCGCAGGATAGCTCTGAAGAGGGACAAACCCAAAAAGCGTGGTGAAGAGACTCTGCGGAAAGGCTTTCAAGAGCCGGTTGTACACGTCGACGCTTTTGTTGTACAGGTCTCTTTTCACTTTGATGCGAAGGTTGAGTCCTTGCACCTTCGACCATTGTTTTGCGAAGGGAGGATATTCACGGAAGCGCGGATTGGTCTCCTGGAGCTTCTCGACCTCAGCGAGATACTTATCCATCACATCCACTGCCGCGACCACTTTGTCCGGCTCGGTCACCCGCATTGAGATTCCCCGTGCCTCAAGCAGCCGCTGAGCGAGCCTGGCATGGCCCGGCTCAAAGCCTCTCACCGCTTCGATAAGGCCCGGCATGATTTCATTGCGCTCCTTCACCGCGCTGAGGAAATCCTGCCATTCGGTAACGACCTGTGACCTTACTTCCTGGAGCTGGGGCCTGAGGCTGAGAAATGACATGAAGGTGAGGACCAAAAACGCGAGAAGAAAGCTGAGCCCGAATTCTACGACGCGAAGGCCTGGTGGACCACTCCGACGCGGAAGCAAGCCTTCGCCCGGGGTGCGGGTCGCTCCTCGGGGTCGCGGAGGGCCGTCCTGGAGCGAGGCGAAGAAGCTGTGCCCGCCGATTCTTCGCGTTCTTGCTAAATAGTGCTTATCATTTACTATCAAGGTATTATCTATACAACATGATCTATTGGCTGATAATAATAGCTCTAACATTACGTAATGTCAATATTTATACGTTTGTTAATGGCGAAAACCGGAGCCCCTGTTGACTTGCGCGGCTCAACGCTCTTAAATATCCAGTAATGCCGCCTGCAAGAGCCAGGGGCCGAACGCCAGCAGTAGGAACTGCCATCGCTGAGAAGCTACAACGAATTCTGAGGATCCCTGGCTTCGACAAGCACTCCGTGGCTTCGCCTCGGAGAGAAGCATCAAGAGCGCATCGTTGCGCAATAATTTGGAGGGGAGACTCATCTCCCCTCCAAACCACCCCATACGTCGACTCGACCTGGGGCGCCTCATGCCGACAACTTTCAGTGGGAATTACTCATGAGGCTGTTGTTGGCGGGCATTCGCGGGCTGTGGCGACGAAGATCGATCTTATCCAGTGAAATGAGGAGAACCTGTATGAAGAACGGACACAGTCGGCGGGAATTTCTAAAAACCGGGCTTGCCACCACTGCCGCAATGCTTACGGGAAGCGGCACGGGCATCGTGGGGATGTCACAGGCCTATGCAAACCAGTTCCCCGATCTGGTAGTTGTTCATGGGCGTCGTCCTGCCGAAAACGCACGAGCCGCGGTGGAAGCGCTCGGGGGCATGGGACGCTTCGTTAAGCCGGGAAACAAGGTGGTGATCAAGCCGAACATGAGCTTCGCGCGCACCCCCGAACAGGGCAGCAATACCAATCCGGATGTCGTGGCTGAAGTGGCACGCCTGTGCGCGGACGCGGGAGCTTCCCGCATTTCGGTTCTGGATAACGTCCTGCAATCTCCGCAGGACTGTCTAAAACTCTCCAAAATCCCAGCTGGTTGCCAGCTAGTCCCTCGCACGACCGTGCAGAACATTCAGGCTCGTCGATTGTTCCGTGAAACAACGGTTCCTAAAGGCGTTGAAGTAAAGAAGATGGAAGTCATCGCCGAAGTCCTCGATGCGGACGTGTTGATCGCAGTGCCGGTCGGCAAATCGCACAGTTCCGCGGCGGTGAGCCTGTCCATGAAAGGCATGATGGGACTCATTTACGACCGCGTGTCGTTCCACTCGCGATACAATTTGCATCAGGCCATTGTTGACATGGTGACCGTGCTCAAACCCCACCTGGTTGTCATGGATGCCACGAAGATCTTGAGCGACGGCGGTCCTGGAGGGCCGGGAAAGGTTATCCCCATGGACTTGGTGATTGCTTCGACCGACATGGTCGCAGCAGACGCTCAAATGGTGGCTCTCGGCGAATGGTACGGAAAGAAGTTCAAACCGGACCAGGTCAGACATATTCGGCTTGCTGCCGAGCAGGGGCTGGGTCGTATTGACCTTGAAAGACTGAACGTGAAGAGTATCAATATCTAATGCGTTTCCAAAGAGTTACTCAAGGAGTGAGCCTGGCGCTATTCGTGGGCCTGCTCGCTCTGGCCGCGTATCCCTACCCCGATGGGATTGCCGCGGATTTCTTTCTTCGCCTCGACCCCTTGATCGCGACCGGGACGATGCTGGCTACCGGCGCGTTTCTTGTCGCGCTTCTCCCTGGCCTGCTGGTGGTCGCTTCGGTCCTGATCTTTGGGAGGGCCTTCTGTGGGCATGTGTGCCCTATGGGCACTACGCTGGACATCCTCCAAACGCCTTTGAACCCGGGCCGCAAACCCACCGCGGAGAACTCCGCCTTTGAGGCCACTTCCCGCTATCGTAGATATAAGTATCTGTTTCTCGCCGTGATCCTTGCATCCGCGGTGGGTGGAGTTTCACTCGTCTACTTGGGATCGCCTCTCTCGCTGGTCACGAGGCTGTACGCTCTTGTACTCTATCCGATCTTGGTCCTGCTGGGGGAGCTCGGATTGCGCGTGGGCTCAGGTCCTCTGATGCAGATGGGTCTGGACAGTCTGGCTTACTTGCAGATCCCGCAAAAGGTCTTTGTCACCAACGTGTTTGTCGCGTCGCTTTTCGCGGTCATTGTCGGCCTTGCGTGGGCTCAGCCTCGTTTCTGGTGCCGCAACCTTTGTCCCGCGGGCGCTCTCATGGGTCTTTTCTCTCGGAAGCCATTGATAAGGCGTCGAGTTGACGAGTCATGCACCGAGTGTGGGTCGTGCATACGGCGATGCCCAATGGGGGCCATCAGCGAAGAACCCTCTAGGACTGCGCATAGTGAGTGTGTCGTCTGCTTACGATGCGCGGAGGTCTGCCCTGTCTCTGCGATTTCGTTCTCACGCGGACAATCGGCAGAAGCAGGCCCGGTGCAGGTGCCCGATCTGACCAGGAGAGGAGTGGTCCTGGCCCTGGGCACGGGTCTACTCACGGCAGGACTTTTCAGGACCAGCATGGGCCAGCCCCGACCGTTAACAGGAGAAAAACCGCCGGTGGACGCGTACCTGATTCGCCCGCCTGGAGCCGTTCCGGAGCCAGAGTTCCTTGCCCAGTGCGTTCGGTGCGGCGAATGCATGAAGGCGTGTCCTACCAACACTCTGCAGCCGACCTGGTTACAAGGGGGATGGGAAGGCCTCTTTACTCCTGTGCTCACTCCTCGCGTAGGAGCCTGTGCGCTCAACTGCAATGTTTGCGGTAAGGTATGCCCGACGTCTGCGATCCGAGACCTTTCGGTAATCGAGAAGCAGCACGCGAAAACAGGAACTGCGAACATCATACGAAGTACGTGCCTGGTCTGGGAATATGACCGGAAGTGCTTGGTGTGCGATGAAGTTTGCCTGTACGACGCGGTCTCTTTCCAGGCTGTGCCGGACCGGCGCAACGCGGTCCCGTTTGTTGTTGAAAACCGTTGTACAGGATGTGGCTGGTGCGAGACCAAGTGTCCTGTTCAGGGGTCATCGGCCATCCGAGTGACCTTGCACGGAGAAGTACGGCTTGCGACGGGGTCATACCAGGAGAAGGCTCGCGAATACGGGCTCGTATTCAAAGCAAGACAAACACCGTACCATCAAATCGCGCCGGAAACATTCGACATCCCGGGTGCCGCTCCTGCCCCGCGCCCCTCGGCCGAACCGGCCGCTCCTTCAGGCACAGATCTGCCGGAGGGATTCATTCGGGAATAAGACCTGACGTGGTTCCTCACGCCTGCTATAATTATGTTTCAAGAAACGGTCTTGTCGCGCGATCTCCGGGATTGCGGTGACCCCGGCAAAGGAACCTCTCGTCGGACACGGTCATGGAAGAGCCGAACGGAAGACATAGTGACCTTGCTCGCCTGAGCCAAGAGGCGGGAGTCTATGAAGAACATGGGCTCTACGATCATGCCTTATCCATTTATCGAAGAATCCTGGAACAAGATCCGCTGAATGAACAAGCGCGCAAGAAGTTGACCGCGTTGCTCGCCAAACCTCAAGGGGGGATTGTGGGAGATGCTTCTGTCGAGCAACCGACTGAGCTGACACCCACGCAGGCTCTGGATTTGGGAATCGCGTACATGGAAATGGGCCAGTTTGCGGACGCTCTCCCGTACTTGGGGCAGAGTGCCGCGTCGCCTACTTCTGCGCGTGTTCAGGCCATGCGCCACATGGCCCTCTGCCTCACCCGGCTGAGGCGATACCCTGAAGCCCAGGATGTTGTGCGACAACTTCTGGACGACAGGACACTTTCAGGTAAAGAGAGAGGCCTGATCGTCAACGACATTGCCGACGCATTCATTAGGGACGGTCAGGTGACCGGCGCGGCTGAACTGCTTGGGCAAATGGCCGAGGAAGAAAGAAGCCTCGTCCCGGATTATCCGAGGTTCTTGGAAGAGCTTGCGGCTGCGCGGAGCGGGTTGGAACAATTCCAAGTACTCGTATCCGATGAGGAGACCGGCGAGGCGTACGTCACCACCTCGCTTGCCCAAGTGGAGGCCTTCCAATTCGAGGCGGCGAAGACCCAGGAGACCGTGCCCGCGACGACTGAAGTCGAGGTAGGCCCTCCTATACGGCTTGAAACGCGAGTGACCTATTCCTTGGACAGCGAGCGATGGTACGAAGGGCTATCGGTGGAGCTCGCATCAAACTGGGCTTCATTGAATGTTCCGCGGCCGGTTCGCGAAGGCTCTTCGCTCATGATCCTCATTTACTTGCCAACCAGTCCCTCAGACGAGCCGCTGTGGGTCCTCACTCAGGTGATCGATGCCACTGCGTCGGTTCATGGCGAATCCAAGATCAAGGTGAAGTTTGTCTCTTTTCCTTCAGGCGGCCGCCCGACTCTGATGGCTTTCCTCGATAGAGCCAGAAAGGATCCTTTCGCTTTGCGAAGAGCCGCTGAACGCCAGCGCATATCCTCGGAAGTCCGGGAGTCGCTCAGCGTGTTTCGTACATTAGAGGCTCAGACGGTAGCGTCCATGGAAACCGGTCTCTTTCCGGACGCTCGCCAAGAGGCGATTGAGGAGGTCGAGGAGATCGAAGAGATATCAGAGCCGGCCAGTATTACTATCGCTGAGGCCGCACCGGCGCCCCCTCCTACAGAAGTGCTTAAGACATCCCAGGTGGACAAGGCTTTCGAAGAGGTCGAAGACAAGGCGCCCTTGTACATTCGCTTCGCCTGCGAATGCGGACAGGTTCACACGGTTCCAAGGAAATCAATCGGCCGCAAAGGAACCTGTGCAGCCTGCGGAGAGCAAACAAGGGTCCCGTACGTGAGTTCACGGACAGACCGCGTGACCGATCAGCTCCTGGGTAAGACACTGGGCGGTTGCCGCATCCTCTACAAGATTGGGGGAGGTGGCATGGGCGGTGTATTCAAGGCTCGCCATCTTGGACTAGACATCCCGGTGGCCGTGAAGGTTCTGTACGCCCACCTCGCTGACCGAGACGCGGTCTTTGTCAAACGCTTTATCAGGGAAGCTCGAGCTGCGGCTAAGCTCCAGCATCCCAACATTGTGGGGGTGATGAATGTGGGATTCGAGGAGGGATTCCACTACCTCATCATGCAGTACCTGGGTGGAGGGAGCGCCGCGGCCATACTGGCCAGCATAGGCAGATTCCCTCTCGAAAAGGTGCTCGACATAGCGGTGGAAGTGTCCAAGGCCCTCGTGCAAGCCCAGGAAAGCAACATCCTCCACCGGGACATCAAACCGGCAAATATCCTCTTCACGGAAAAGGGTGAAGCCAAGCTTGCGGATCTCGGTCTCGCCAAGACGTTCCCAGATCCTCCGGACTCAGGCATCACTCAGACGGGAATCACTTGCGGAACTCCCCTGTATATCTCTCCGGAACAGGCCAAAGGCGATCCCAAGGCAGATATACGGTCCGACATCTATTCGCTCGGCATAACGTTGTATCATCTCCTGGAAGGAACTCCCCCGTTCACAGGAGATTCCCCGTACGCAGTCTTCCAAAAGCACGTATATGACGAGCTTCCACCACTCAAGAACCCCAATCCACCCCTTCCCGATGCGGTCTTCGAGTTCTTGAAGAAGATGACCGCAAAGGACCCTGAAGACCGATTCCAATCCGCGCAGGAGGTATTGGAGGTGGCACAGGCCTTACGGGACGAGATCGTAACCCCACCTCAGCCAACCACGAAAAAAGGAATACTGGAAAGACTCGGACTCAAGCGGTCCAGCTAGTGCAGTCCCAGCCAACGAACGTCCCTATACTCTTTGCCAAGAAACTGGTCCCATTCGAGTGAGCCCTATTCCGTCATTCCGGCGGAGGCAGGAATCCAGAGAAACGCAGGGTGGCGGAGAAGTAGAATTCCAAGCAAGACTACGTATTGGAAACCGTCTATTAACTCTCTATTGACTTTTTATTATAACATATTGTAATATATTGGTGATTCATGTGATCTATGAATCGAAAGACCTGGAGGAATCACCATGACCCACTTCAAACGCTGCTTGGCACTCATGCTTCCCATAATCTTCTTCTACGGATGGGTTTCCTACTACTGGGGCTGGTACGACAACTATTACTCCACGTGCCCTGAGAACTATGCCTATCCGGCGAGCTTCTCCAGACCTGACGAGCCACGTTGGGGATTCTGGTTCTGGTAGTGGCAAATTTGGGGAGCAAGGCTCCGAACACCAAGAGAGAAGCAGTTACTTCCCCTTGAGTAGGCCGTGCTCGTAGAAATATAAGAAGATAACGTACTTATCAATTCCGGTCAGCTCATGCACCTTGAAGATGGTGACCGACTGCTTGGACATCTTCAGCTCATTCACTACTCGGGCGATCTGGCCATACACTTCACTACTCTTGTTAATATCCATGAGCTGAATCTCCTGCGCTCTAACTGAGGAACTGATCAATCGCGGCAAGAGCCGATCGAAGCTTGCCCACGTCAGGGCCGCCAGCTTGAGCCATGTCCGCCCTGCCGCCGCCTGAACCGCCGAGCATCGCGGCTGCCTTCTTTACGATCGTGCCCGCATGAAAACGATCGGTCAAGTCCGCGGTAACAATGGCAATAAGCATGGCCTTGCCGTCGGTCTCGGCACCCAGGAGTGCCACTCCGGACTTGAGCCGGTCCCTGAGCCGGTCAGCGTATTCCCGCAGGTCCTTGGGGCTGGCGACATCCTCCACCAGGCGAGATAGCACCGGGACGCCATTCACATCCCGCAAGCCGTCCAGGATGTCCCCAGTCATCTTCGAGGCCAGCTTGGTCTTGAGCTTTTCGATTTCCCGGTCCCGTTCTTTTTTCTCTTCCAGGAGACGGTCGAGTTTGACCACCAGTTCGCCATGTGAGCCCCTGAGTCGTTCGCCCACTAAGCTAATCTCCTGTTCCAGCGAACGGACATAATCGACCGCGCCCCTTCCCGTGACTGCTTCGATGCGCCGCACACCAGCCGCAATGCCGCCTTCGCTAGTAACCTTGAAAAGCCCGATGTCGCCGGTCCGGCTCGTATGGGTGCCTCCGCAGAGTTCTTTGCTGAAATCCCCAATTGAAACCATACGCACACTTTCCGCGTACTTCTCACCGAACAGAGCGATAGCGCCTGCCTTCACGGCTTCGTCCATCGGCATCACGCGGGTTTCCACTTTCACATTGTCTTGAATCTTCTCGTTGACCAGATCCTCGACCCGTGCCAGCTCTTCCTCCGAGATGGCGGAGAAGTGCGTGAAGTCAAATCGGAGCCGGCTTGCCTCCACGAGCGAACCGCTCTGCTTCACATGATCGCCCAGGACCTGCCTGAGTGCCCATTGCAGCAGGTGCGTCGCGGAATGATTCGCCATGATGGACCGACGAAGTCCGGGATGCACGGTGAGGCGCACCGTATCGCCCACACGAAATTCACCGTCTTGCACCACGCCTCGATGCAGAATGAGATTAGGAAACGGCCGGACCGTGTCTTCCACATCCATGCGGTTGCCATCGAGCGCTATGACGCCGTGGTCACCCACCTGACCGCCGGATTCACCGTAAAAAGGCGACCGATCGGTAACGACCTCTACCCTTTCGCCTGGTCCGGCCTGCTCCACTGGGTTGCCCTCTCTGAGGATCGCGGTGATGGTTCCTGTGTCCTCCAGGGTCTCATACCCCGTGAATTCCGAGCTTATGCCCGCTTCAAGAAGTTTCCGGAGCGCTTGCCCTTCTTCGCCCTGCATTGCGTCCCAGGCTCGTCGCGCCTTTTCTCTCTGCGCGGCCATTTCCTTGTCAAAAGCACGATGATCTACGGTGAGGCCAACCTCACGGGCGAGATCTTCGGTCAGGTCAACCGGAAAGCCGAATGTATCGTACAGCCGGAATGCAACATCGCCCGGAAACACCGAGCCACGAGCATCCACGATCCGCGCGGCTTCTTCCTCGAAGAGGCCCAATCCACGCACCAGGGTCTCCAGGAAGCGCTCTTCTTCGTTCCTGATCACCTTCTCGATGAGAACCGCTTGGGCTTCCAGCTCGGGATAGGCCGATCCCATGTATCTGACCACTACGCCTGCGGTGTCGTATAGGAAGGGCTCGTTCAGACCTATGTACTTGCCGTACCGGAGTGCTCGCCTCAGGATCCGGCGAAGCACGTATCCCCTCCCCTCATTGGAAGGAAGAATCCCGTCTCCAATGAGGAAAGCCGCGGCCCGGCTGTGGTCCGCTATCACCCGAATCGCTACCGCGTCCCGATCCGCGCCGGAACAGCGCTTGCCCGAAAGCTCTTCCACCCGGGCGATGATCGGCTTGAAAAGATCGGATTCCCAGTTACTCTTGACGCCCTGTACCACTGCAGCAAGGCGCTCCAAACCGAGGCCTGTATCAATGGACGGCCTTGGCAGCGGTGTCATGACTCCCTGAGCATCACGATCGTACTGCATAAAGACGAGGTTCCAGAGTTCCAAGTAGCGGTCGCAGTCGCACGCGGGGCCACAGTCAGGCCGGCCGCATCCATACTCTTTGCCGTGGTCGAAATGGATTTCCGAGCACGGACCGCACGGCCCAGTGTCACCCATGCTCCAGAAGTTGTCCTTTTCCCCGAGGCGGGCTATGTCACTGTCTTTGACTCCCGCAACCTTGCGCCAGATCTTCGCGGCTTCGTCATCCTCCTCGAACACGGTCACGACCAGGCGCTTCTTGGGAAGTCCCACGTCCTTGGTGAGAAATTCCCACCCGAACGCTATCGCGTCGTCTTTGAAATAGTCCCCGAAAGAGAAATTCCCCAGCATTTCAAAGAAGGTGTGATGCCGAGGTGTATGGCCCACGTTTTCAAGGTCATTATGTTTTCCGCTCACTCTGAGGCACTTCTGAGCGGTGGTTGCTCGGACATACGGACGTTTTTCAGCTCCGGTAAAGGTGTTCTTAAACTGCACCATTCCCGCGTTGGTGAAGAGCAGCGTGGGATCGCCCACAGGGATGAGCGGAGAGCTGGCGACCCTGGTGTGGCCTCGCTCGTCGAAGTATTTCAGGAATTTCTCACGTAACTCCGCGCCGGTCATCCGCCCTCCGGTTGATTCTCACCTGATTGACCCTCAGAATGAAGCTTTGCGAACTATGTAAAATAGCACATTTTTTGGACGATCCGCAAGGCATGAGGGATCGCGGTAATGGGCTACAATGAGAAAGCCTTCTCGTGGTCCACCAAGCATGAGGAGTCGCTGCTACTTATAAGATGTAGACTTATAGGCATCTGCCATGTTCCTCTCGACTCATGTCGGGTCGTAATACACTTGCGGCGAATATGAGGCGGCTCCGCCGACAGAAGGGTTGGTCACAGGAGCGTCTAGCGGACGAAGCGGGTCTACATCGCACCTACGTGGGTGCAATAGAAAGGACAGAACGGAACGTCAGTATTGACAATATTGATAGACTGGCCAGCGCTCTCAGCGTATCCATAGCTGAATTGCTGGGCGACCATGCTGGGGAAGATCAGCATGGCTAAACGGCCAAAGATTCCTTCCAAATGGTTGGCCCTGATCAAGCGGGTCAAAGCCAAACGTCCACGAACGGTGATAGACCACATCTTGAAGCATGGGCATGTCACAACCCAGGAGCTGCGAGACCTCTACGGTTATAATCATCCTCCGCGCGCTGCACGAGACGTCAGAGAGCAGGGTATTCCATTAGAGACGATTTCTGTCACGGGGAAAGATGGACGCAAAATCGGGGCCTATAGGTTTGGCGATCTCAATAAGATGGACAGACGGAAACTCGGTGGTAGGACGGCTTTCCCCAAAGCCATCAGAACTGCCTTGTTGGAAAGAAGTGCCGGCGCGTGCGAGATCTGCTGCGGAAAATTCGATGAAACCTACTTACAGATTGATCATCGTGTTCCCTACGAGGTCGCAGGTGAGCTGCGTCCCGATGAGATCGAAGGCGATGACTTGCTTCTGATATGCGCGTCGTGCCAAAGAAGGAAATCATGGTCCTGCGAACACTGCAAGAACTGGCTGGGACCAAAGAAGGAGGCGACTTGCAGGGTTTGTTTTTGGAGTAGACCGGAGAATTACGCGCATATTGCGTCCGCCGATGCTCGACGAATTGAAATTTCGTGGGTAGGACCAGAGGTCAGGCAATACGAGGCCTTGGTGCAAAAGGCAGCGCGGAAAGGGCTTTCTCTCAATCAGTATGTGAAATTGCTCTTTGAACAGGACGTTCGAGGTAGCTAAAATTCCATAGCCAATTGTTTCTGGGGCGGCTTCACATGTATATACGCGGGGTTTATCTGGAGCCGCTTCGCGATAGCCGACGACAAATAGAGTGACTCCACCGTGCGTTCCGAGCGGCCAGTTAGGGTAGACTGGGAGGACCGACCGACTTCCACGAGAAGTCTGGTAAGTTGAAGGTGTCCAGGAAGTTCGCGACCATAGGTCCTGCTACCACATTTGCCATCCAAGCTTATCAAGTAATTGATATTCCTTTCATTCAAGGCTTCAAGCTCTCTTACGAAACGAGCTATATCAAGTTGCTCGAAATACCGGCTGTCGCGGCCATCACTGACGCCTTGATAGGGGGGATCCATATATACTAGGTCTCCATAAGTAGCTCTGTTTAGCAAATAAGCATAGTCACCACTCCACACTTCACACTTGCCAGAGAGGAGCTTGGCCGCGCTGAGAATGTGGAACCGCATGGTATCTGGGTGCGTCCCTTTCCTTCGATTGTCTGGAGACTGATTGAACTCACCCTTAGAATTGAAGCGCACCGACGCTTTCACACAGCGGGCCAACAGGTACAGCAGCCTCCCTGGGTCATGGCCACGATTGAACTCTTCGCGAATCTGAAAATAGTGCTCCTTAGTATTGCCAGCTTGGTCCCGCCAGATGGACTCGTACTCATTAGCTAATCTCTCCGGCTGCCTAAGTATCATCTCCCACAGAGAGGCCAGCGGCTTGAGGCTTTCGCCTATCACAAACCGCCGCGCCAATCCCCGGGCGGCAGCCGCAAGGGTTACGGCGGCAGATCCAGCGAATGGCTCAATTAGGCATTCGATTCTCTCGGGCACGCATCCAAGTATGATGGGTGCCAGCCTGCGCTTGCTTCCTTGATATGGTATTGGATGGGGTACCCTGAACATGTATACAGCACTGTCTTCCGTGTCCAGCCTAATAGCGGCTGACCTGAAACATTGTGAAGACATTATAGAAAACATTATGAATAATTCAAGCCGGCTTTGACCAGCAATATATGCACTTCCGAATTTCGGTTCTCCCGTGCTTGCCCATTTGCTGGGAGCTATTCCCTTTTCCACGTGGTAGGAGCCAGATTCGCTCGACGTGCAGGCCGGCCGTCACAGCTAGGTCCGACAAGATAAGGTCCACAGGGACCTCTTCTCCGTGATAACGCACGTTGTCATTGACCATGAAGACAGTTCCGCCCGGCTTAAGAACTCGGGCCAACTCCCATACGACCAGATTCATTTCGAAGAGGTAGTTCTCTAACAGCGTGGGAATGTTGCTGTTGTTGAGCAGACCCTCGTTTCGGGCCTCTTGCAGGATCTCCAGCACCTCATGCGCGGCCTTCTGGTTTTCAAAAGCTTGAACAGCCTTCTGATAGAATTGCTGCCTGCCTGAAGTGGCGTACTGATGCGCTAGCTGGTCTCGCTTGCTCTTGTTTTCTACCGTACACGAGAGCAAGGCCTGTCTCAGATCCTTGATTCCTCCTTCATCAAATCCCATGAACGCAATCTCAAGTGCGTAAGTCCTCGTGTAGTCGTAGCGATTAGCATAAGGGGGGGAAGTGATAACCGCGTCACAGGAATCCGATGGCATGTTGGGAAGCTCTTGAAGGCAAGATCCTTTCACGAGTTCTATTCGGGCCTCCAAGCTATGGCTGTTTCTCCGCCGAATGTCCGTTAGCATCATCTCCAGCTTGCGCTTAATCGAAGAGCGGAACTCATGAATTGCGCCTTTGTTGAACCTGGACTTAAGAGCTCTTCCGGAACGAGCGTCCCACCGGAGGTACTGGCCATCCTTTCGCGTGTAACTGATCTCCTCAAGAATTGAGAGACAGGCAAACCAGAAGAGGTATTTCACATCCACGTCTTTGATGGACCCGACAAAATCCATGTAAGCGGAGATCGCTCGCTCAGTTTCCTCCGGAAAGGCGCCACGGGTAATCTTGAGGTGTGGGAAGCGGTAGGACTGGCTGCCAAGGTTATCGAGGAGCAGTGACCGCAATCTTTCCAGGTGTTGTGCGAACAGGCGTTCATTCGCCTTGTGTCCCCGGATTCGAGCTTGGACCGCCGCAACGCCAACGGGCAGGATTTCTATCCCAGTCGCCTCGTACCCCATTTGAGCCGCAGTGGTCAGAGTTGTCCCAGCGCCGGCAAATGGGTCTAGCACTAGGAATTCGGAACCTTCGTTCCGTCTCATTGTGCGCAAGAGGTAGGTCACCAAGTCAGACGAAAAAGCCTCTTTGTACTTTATCCAGCGGTAGAATGCCCTTTCTTTGTTGGCTTGAAAACTCACCATCTGACGATTGAGTGACGAATTTATCACCAACTTGTCAGCATATTTTCGGTACAGGTCGCCCCTTGCTGAGTCGGGGGCCAAAGCTCCTCTCCCATCGGCTGTTCCCAATGTTTCCTTCTGGGGCGCGGGAATCTGGAGCGGTGCCAACATGATGAGTCTTGCCCTTGAACAACGCAGAGGCTTGATTCTGGGCTACAAGTGGAAGGGGAAATATCACGAATATCCTTCTGGGCGCAAGGCGAATGCCACGTGTTCTTGAAAATCGAACCGGCGTCGTCAAATATCTAGAAATTACTTTAATTTTTCGCTATTACATATGGAAATTATTTTTTATTTGACTCTTATGCTTCGCGATGCTATGCACTCCCGCAGCAACGCCTTCGGATTATGAGCCACCGAAGGCTTACGCACTCGAACGCTCCAGCGTGTCGATCAAATGCCCCATGCGCGGGGTCGCGGGAACACGACGCTCTTGGGGAGACCGGCTGGGTTTCATCGGGCGCAGCCGCGCCAGAGCATACGTCCATCTTTGGGCTGGGATACGGAAGAGAATTGGCAGCACGTACTTCCACCAAATCATTCGGTACGGGTCGCAGAGAAGCACACGATGCGTCGGCGTTCTACAACCGAAAAATCTGTGCTCTGCCGAAAGCAGGAACCGCAAGTTGCTCTATCAATCGAATCGCTCCCGATCATCTCAACCGCATCTACGGGCATTCATCCGAACGGATGGTTGAGCTGCCTGACAATTCCGTAGCGCTCATGGTCACTTCACCGCCGTACAATGTCGGAAAGGACTATGATGAAGACCTGACGCTCGATGAATACCTGGAATTCCTCGGCAAGGTGCTGGAAGAAACCCACCGGGTGCTGGTTCCTGGAGGTCGGGTAGCATTCAACGTGGCGAATCTAGGCCGGAAGCCCTACATCCCCCTGAACGCGCACGTGGCCAGGCTTGCCGCTGATATCGGTTTTCTCATGCGGGGCGAAATCATCTGGGTCAAGGGCAAGGCTTCAAACGGATCTTGCGCCTGGGGTTCGTGGCTTTCGGCGGTGAATCCCACCTTGAGAGATATGCACGAATACGTATTGATTTTCTCCAAGGAACGGTTCGATCGGCCGGAAAAAGGCTGTTCCACTATAGCTCGTGAAGACTTCCTGAGCGCGACTATCAGCGTTTGGACCATCCCGCCTGAGTCCGCGCGGCGAATCGGGCATCCCGCTCCATTTCCGGTGGCTCTGGTCGAGCGTCTCATCCAGTTGTACACTTTCCAGGGCGACGTGGTACTCGATCCGTTCATGGGGAGCGGCTCCACAGCCGTAGCGGCAGTCCGATGCGGCAGGTCGTACGTCGGGTACGAGATCAATCCTGCCTACATGACCACCTGCGAACGGAGAGTCTCCGAATCGCGCGAATCTTCAGCCGAACGCCAACCACCGCTCTTCAGCCAGGTCCGCTAAAGAGCTCGAAACGATTTCAGAAAGCGTATTTTTCGGTAGGAGTTTCCGGAGAGGCCCCTTTTTGTGTAAAAAGGGGCCTCCCCGGACCCCTCCACCAAAAACTCTCGGCTTCTGCAAGCGCTCCCAGTGCTTGCAGCACCACTGACGGCGACGAGTGCGACTCTCGCCCAGTACCCCTCTTGTCGAACCTCTTGTTTTTTTCTCCACATTGCCTATGTATGGAACTGCTGTGATGAGCGATCTCTGATTGATGCGTAGGTCGGGTTGCGCGAAGCAAAACCCGACGTCCTGAACGTGTCGGATTTCTTTCCTCAACCCGACCTACGATTGATCCTGGATGAGTGTTACTCTTGTGAATGCCTGGAGCCAGCTAAATCGAATCTCTTTTCGCCAGGAATTCAGCCACATCGCGGGGCCTACCCTGATTCTCGTCTGCGTCTTTCTCTGCGGAGACGCGTGGTCCGGGTCGAAACTTAGTGCCGCGTTCCGCGGATCGACCTCGATCGGAGCAGGCGCGTGGCTCGTTTCGCGCGCACCAACGGAAATTCCTTTGCTGCCGAGTGCCCCCGGCAGCCCTCCGATGCCGCTCCCGCCCGGGCCGAGTCAAGAGCCTCCGACCACTGAGCGAAACGGAAACGAGGTTCCCAATGGTGTTGAGGAAGGATCAGGGCGGTACGACGGGATGGTCTTTATCCCTCCCGGGCCTGTGGAAATCGGGAGCCTTGATGAGGAAGGGAGGCTCGACGAACGCCCTCGCCATCGAGTCTTCGTCAAGGGATTCTATATATCAAAACATGAAGTCACCGCTGAAGCCTATTGCCGCTTCCTGAATACGGTCGGCCTGGAAGGCAAGGCCGGCGTGGCCCGAGTTAACCTGACCCACCCACGTTGCCCCATTCTGCAATACGGAAAGAAATTTGCGCCCAAGCAGGGCATGGGCGATTTGCCGATGGCCTGTGTCTCATGGTACGGCGCTGCTGATTACGCGGCGTGGGCTGGAGGCAGACTGCCCACGTCAGCAGAGTGGGAAAAGGCGGCGCGCGTTCTTACCACGGATCTGCCTGGAGATTTTCTCACCACGCTCCCACGCAGTTCCAGCGTGCCGGTGAGAATCGCTTTTCCCAGCCGACTGGGAGTTACCGGGATGGTCGGCAACGTGTGGGAATGGTGCTCAGACTGGTACGAAAAGGATTATTACCAGCGCACTCCCCAGTCCAATCCTGCCGGCCCGGACTTAGGCAAAGAAAAGGTAATACGAGGCGGCTCATGGTCCTCGCCTGAAGCTTCCAAGAGGGTTCCCAACCGACACCGGGCCTTTCCTCAGGGATATTACGGCACAGTGGGCTTCAGAGTTGTGAAGGATTGACGCGTGCAAAGCGAGCAGTTGGGACGCATCCTGACCTCACGGAGTGACTGTGGAGCAGCTTCCTAGAGTAAAAGCTACACCGGACCTGGTGCAGAAAGAAGCTCTCGCGGCCATGCTTGCGCTGGTTGTCTTGTGCCTGGTTTCCTCGCTGGCGGATGCGCCGGTGCAAGGGCCCGCGGACCCGTCGGGAATCGCGGCTGAAGACGTGAAGGCGCCGTGGATATTCGTCGGCATCCAGCAAATGTTGCGCTACTTCCCGCCTTTCTTCGCGGGCGTGGCCGTGCCGCTCGCGGGTTTCCTTCTGATCATGCTGGTCCCGTACATTCCTGCTCGTAGCCCTTTTCAGCGGTCGCTCCTACGCCTCTTGATATTTGGGGTACTGCTGGTGACGACCGTTGTCACGCTCTGGGGGTATCTGTCATGACCCCGCGGGACAAGGCTTATGGGCTAGCCTTTCTGGCAGTAGCCGCCGCGCTGGTCGCTATCTTTGTTCTGGTGGAGTTCCGAAGTCGCTATCCGGAGTGGAAGGCGTTCCAGGCCAAAGGCAAGGCGCTCACGCTCGCAAAGCTCGAAAAAGATCTCGCGTCTGAGCAAGACTCCGCAAAGCAAGGCGCCATTAGGCGGGAAATCGACTCGCTCACCAAACGAGACCTCCAGGTCATTGAGGTCAGGCCTTTCGGCGGAAAACTGGCTGCGGAACGGTGCCTCACCTGCCATTTCGGCATTGAAGACCTCTCATCGTCGCACCCGAATTCCGTGTTCGGCTGCGTGATCTGTCACGGAGGCAACGGGCCTGATCTCACGGTAACGGGCGCTCACCGAGGCCTTCGGGGAGGCCGGAATCCGTCCCGGCTTGACCTTGCGGCAGCGAGTTGCGGCAGTCAAAATCCTTTGCTTGGCACTTGCCATTCCCAGCGAGAACATCACCTGCTCAATCGAGTGGTTAATGTGCCGCGGTCCCTCATGGCCACGAACGCGGGCATTGTGAGCATACTGCGCTTCCAGTGGGGCATCGAGCAGGTCAGCGCGGCGAAATACGCCGTCCGGGACGTTTCGGATGGGAAGATTTCCTTGAAGGCCGTGCCGAGTGAAATCACATCCGAAGGGAAGCTCAGCTTGGCGGACAGCCACTTTCGAAAGTTCTGCGCGTCATGCCACTTATGGACCTCAAGACACGAGGAAATCATGGGCCGGTTCGAAGGCTGCGCGGCTTGCCATTCGAGCTATAGCCATGACGGCCGGTATCAGGGTTGCGATCCCACAATCAACAGAGGCGACGTGGGACACGCTGCCACCCATACTATGACAAATCAGATCTCGAATGAACGCTGCCGGGCGTGTCACAATCGGAGCGCACGGGTGGGCCTGAACTACCAGGGAGAGATGGAAAGCGAACAATATGGTACACCCTTCGTCCGTGGCGGGCTGAATGATTACACGCTTACTGACGGAAGATTTGTCCTGAAGGTGGTGCCGGACATTCACCACGAAAAAGGGATGGGATGCATAGACTGTCACACAGGCCAGGACGCGATGGGTGACGGCGTTGTGTACGGGCACATGGAAGACCAGATCGAGATCCGCTGCGAGGATTGTCACGGCAGCCACACGACTCCGCCACGGTCTATCCGGGTCACGAAGCAAGATGCGCTGGTCCAGGCGCTCGCTAGCTCATACCGATTCGTTAAGCTCGCCGAAGGAGACGAGATCCTTACTACTTCGCGGGGCCGGCCGATGCCGCACATCAAGAAGACACCCAAAGGTTATGTTCTTACCGGCAAGCTCACCGGAAAAGAGCACCCGGTGACAGTCATTACCGCGAAAAAGGATGCGCACCGGATCAAAGGCCACGAGCTCCTCGCATGCGACAGCTGCCACTCCGCATGGAGCCCGCAGTGCTACGGCTGCCATCAGGTGCTTGACTTCGGACATAAAGGGATCGATCACATCTCGAAGAAGATGACTCCAGGCCGGTGGGCGGAAGGCCGGAGCTTCTTCCGCTTTGAGAGAAATATCTACGGGATCGATGCTCGAGGCAAGGCAGGGATCCTGGTGCCTGGCTGCCAGGTGTGGAACACGGTGAGAGACGCGCAGGGCAAGACCGTAGCGGGGTACGACTCACGGATCATGAAACTGAAGAACGGCATGACTTCCATAGCCCTGGGTCCGATTCACCCGCACACGACGCGACCGGAAGCGCCGCGCTGCGTGGACTGCCATCTGGATGCCAAGGCGATGGGATTAGGTGAAGGACGCATGCAGTGGAAAGAAGCAAGCAGTGCTTTCAACTTGGAACCTGTATACGATTCCCTCAAATCCGGCCTCGAGATCGGTTATCCTCTTGAAGCCGCGGTCGATAAAGAGGGCAAGCCGCTCCAGAGCACGTCGCACAAGCTATCCCGACCTTTCAACCGAGACGAATTGAAGAAGATCGTGGGGATCGCTGCGTGCCTCGTGTGCCACGATCGGTACGATGATCCTGCATGGGAAAAAGGGCCGCCGTATGTGGAGACTCCCGCGTGCAAGGCTGCCTTGAAGAAGGCAGGGCAGTAAGAGCGGGGGAAAAGGTAGAAGCATGGGGGGGGGGGGGGGGGGGGGGGGGGGGGGGGGGGGGGGGGGGGGGGGGGGGGGGGGGGGGGGGGGGGGGGCGGGGCGGTCCGGGGGGGGCAACGGGCCCCCGTGGGGGGGGTGGGCCTTTTTGCGGTACAACGGCCCCCCCCCCCACCCCTCCCCCAAAAACTCCCCGTTTCTGGGATCTCGTGGGTGCCACTGCTGGCTTGCCCAGCAGTGCATGGCCCAAAACACTGCTGGACAAGCCAGCAGTGGCACCCGGCAAACAACCTTTGCCGCGCAGACGCCAACTGGAAAGGGGCAGCATTATGGGCCAGTGGCTCTAGACACATGGATGTGGGTCTATTACTTACAGGATTGGTCATCGGCTTCTCGATTGCTGCTCCTGTAGGCCCAATCGGAGTGTTGTGTATTCGCCGCACGTTGGCGGAAGGGCGTTCGTCGGGCCTGGTCTGCGGTTTGGGAGCTGCCACTGCGGACGCAATCTATGCCTGCATTGCCGGTTTTGGCCTAACGTTTATTTCGACCTTTCTTGTGAGCCAGCAACCAGTGCTCCGCGTTTTCGGAGGCCTATTTCTTTGTTATCTGGGCATCCGGACTTTCGTGAGTAGACCTGCTGAAAACGCGGCATCAGGAACAGGAAACGGACTCCTGGCCGCGTATGCGTCAACATTTTTCCTGACGCTTACCAACCCCATGACCATTATTTCATTCGCAGCAGTATTTGCCGGCTTGGGAATAGCGAGCGAAGGTGGGAACTATGCTTCTGCGGCCGTGCTGGTCTTAGGAGTGTTTGTCGGGTCAGCGCTGTGGTGGCTCATCCTGGCTGGTGGCGTCGGCATGTTTCGGGCAAGTTTCAATACACAGGGATTGCAGTGGGTGAACAGAATCGCAGGCGCAGTCATCGCGGGTTTCGGTCTGTTCGCGTTGTTGAGCTTCCTGAATTAATAGCTTGACAACGATGTAAGAAAAGTAGCACCCCGAAAGAAGCCTCTGCAATTGCGTGGGGGAGCCTCGTTCCCGATGGTTCGCGAAAGGAGCGTCCAGCAGACCACCAACGAGAAAGGCACAGGTCTCCGGCAATGGCAAGAAAGCATACGCTTGGAAACACTTCTCTGCTGCTTCTCATTCTGTTGATCGTGGTCACTCTCGGCTTCTACATCCCTATATGGTACATTCGGGTGCGGTCCACGCTTGCTGAGCTCAAGACCACATCCAGGATGCCACGATACTTGCCCCACGGGTTTCTTTTCCTTTACGTTGTAGAAGCTTTGGTACTAGCAGACACCGAGTCTCGGACATTCGCCAAGCCCGGATGGGAGAACGTTGTGTACTCCTTTCTGGTTATGGTGTCTCTCTTATCCCATGCCTTCCTGGCTGCAAGAGTGGTGGACATACTTGATGAGTACTCTCGCGGAGGCCTGACATCGCGGCGATCCGTTTCATGGCTTCGCGCGTGCGTGTTACCCGTCATCTACCTACAATACGAGATGAACCGGCTCCCTGCACCTGTCGATGGGATATGTCCCTTCCGCGAAGAAAACGCTGAAGCAGACGGCCAGGTCTGGAGCAGGACGGAAACGGAACGATCGCGGGGTTGAGGTGGCAGGATGCTATAGCGTCGGTTTCGTGCGCGCGGAACTTCGGGCTTAACACTTATAGTGAACGGCATTGAGATTTGCGCCAAAGGTCACCCTCCCCCTTACCCCTCCCATCAAGAGAGGGGAGTATAAGGCCCTCTCCCCTGGTGGGAGAGGGAAGGGAGAGGGGGATTCCAGCCTCATACAAATGCGCAGATCTCAACGCAGCCTTCTATAGCACGATGGGGTGACGCCGAGTATCACCGGGGTCACCTCGCCATTCGCGTTCACCCATCGGTTCAGCCTCTTCTCTTGAGCAGCTCCGGCGCGCCGTAAAGCGCATCAAATCCCAGTTGTTCTTCAATGCGAAGGAGCTGATTGTATTTGGCCACTCGGTCGGTTCTGGATGCAGAGCCGGTCTTGATCTGCCCCGTGCCCAGCCCCACCACCAGATCAGCGATGGTGGTATCTTCCGTCTCGCCGCTTCGATGAGAGACTACTGCGGTGTAGCCTGCTTCGGACGCCATACGCACTGCGTCGCTCGTTTCGGTCAGCGTGCCGATCTGGTTGAGTTTGATCAGGATGGAGTTTGCCACGCCCAGGTCAATCCCCTTCTTGAGCAGCTTCATGCTCGTCACAAAGATATCATCCCCTACGATCTGTATGCGGTCGCCCAGCCGCTCGGTGAGGAGCTTCCAGCCTTCCCAGTCGTTTTCGTCAAGGCCGTCTTCCAGGGAGACAATGGGGTATCTTTCCACGAGGTCCCGGTAGAAATCGACCATCTGGGCTGCATCCTTCTTCTTGCCTTCTCCGGCCAGATCGTAGACCCCGTCTTTGTAAAAGGAACTGGCTGCCGAATCCAGCGCGAGGTACACATCCTTTCCTGCCTGGTAACCGGCCTGCCCTATAGCTTCCATGATCACTTCCAGGGCTTCTTCGTTGGATTGCAGGTTAGGCGCGAATCCGCCTTCGTCTCCCACCGAGGTGTTGAGCCCCTTGGCTTTGAGCACCTTCTTCAGAGCGTGAAACACCTCCGCGCCCATGCGCAGTCCTTCCCGAAAGTTGGCTGCTCCCAGAGGCATTACCATGAATTCCTGGATGTCCACGTTGTTGTCCGCGTGCGCACCGCCGTTGAGTATATTCATCATGGGAACAGGCAATCGCCTCGCGCTCATGCCTCCAAGGTAGAAGTAAAGCGGAATCCCCAACTCCACCGCGCAGGCTTTTGCGGCAGCAACGCTGACTCCCAGGATGGCGTTGGCTCCGAGATTCCCCTTGTTCTCCGTTCCATCCAGCTCGTTGAGAAACGTGTCTAAGGCCCGCTGTTGGGAAGCGTCTTCGCCCAGAATCGCAGGCCGAATCGTCTCGTTCACATTCTCCACGGCCTTGAGCACACCCTTACCCACATAGCGAGCAGGATCGCCGTCGCGCAACTCGACAGCCTCGTGTTCGCCCGTGGATGCGCCCGAAGGAACAGCCGCTCGCCCCAAAATGCCCGAATCGAGCGTAACGTCTACCTCGATGGTCGGATTCCCGCGGGAATCCAAGATTTCTCGCGCTGTGACGTCAGCGATATCGAATCTCATTCCCCACCTCCTTGCTCAACGTGCATGTTCAAGGACCCAAAAGCCACGCTCCGCGTACGTATGCCATCCTCACTTTATGGCACATCCGCCGGCCTCGCGCCATGCCTTTTCTTGCCCGGCCCGCTCTCACGGTGTATAAGCTTGGTGCGCATATTCGGGACAGTCTGGCAGGAGAGCCTTGCAGTGAGCAACGAAAGAATACTGGTTATCGGCGGCGCAGGGTACGTGGGCTCGCACTTCGCGAGATACGCATTGCAAAAGGGCCTGGATGTTTCAATCACGGACAACCTTTCCACAGGGCACCGATCTGCCTTCAAGGGGACCGCCTTCTTTCACTTTGACCTCACTGAATCGGACGCGTTGCGTCAACACCTGGCCCAAAACCGTTATGCTGCGATCTTCCATTTCGCTGCGAGCTGTCTGGTAGGCGAATCCGTGGAAAGGCCCGCGCTGTACTACCGCAACAACCTCATCGCGGCGTACAACATGGTGGAGGCCATGAGGGCTACGGGCCACGACCGCGTGATCTTCTCCAGCACATGTGCGGTGTACGGAGTGCCACAACAGCTCCCGCTGACTGAAGACCATCCTAAGGAACCTATATCGCCCTATGGTCGGACCAAGCTCGCGATTGAATGGATGCTTGAAGACTACCATCGGGCGTACGGGATTCGTTCAGCAAGCCTGAGATACTTCAACGCGGCAGGCTGCGAGCCGCAGGATGGGTTGGGAGAAGATCACCGACCCGAGACGCATCTGATCCCCAACGTGGTGCGCTACGCGCTCAAGCTCAGCAACGACCTGGTTTTATTTGGCGATGATTATCCCACTCCCGACGGAACCTGCATCCGCGATTACATCCATGTAACCGACCTTGCCGAGGCTCACATCAAGGCCATGACCAAACTGGATCGAAACCCTCTTGTTCGGATGAATCTCGGAACCGGCTCGGGTTTATCCAACCTGGAAATAGTCAGCGCGGTTTCGCGCGTATCGGGAGCTAAATTGAGCCCAAAGATAGGCCCGCGAAGACCAGGCGATCCTCCAGAGCTGGTCGCGGATCCATCCCTGGCATTCAAAGAGCTTGGCTGGAAGCCCTCCCGCTCCAACATCGAGGAGATTGTGAGCCAAGTGCTGCAATGGTTCTCTGAGCACCCCAGCGGGTACGCCGACTGACCTTCTCTCCGGCGACCACACAACCCTGTCATTGCGAGGACCCCGGACGTGATCCGAGGGACGAAGCAATCCGCTCTCTTGAAGACTGGGGGATTGCTTCCCCCGCTTTTCAGCGGGGTCGCAATGACAGTCTTTCCCCGCGTAACTGAATTGTTACTATCCACGCGGCTTTTCGGTCTTGACAGTGTGAAGCCTGGATGACAGAATACTAGCGCGCCGAAGTGGCGGAACTGGTAGACGCGCCAGGTTCAGGGTCTGGTGGGCGCAAGCCTGTAGGAGTTCGAGTCTCCTCTTCGGCACCATCGCTGATTATTCGGTATAGGCCCGGGAGAGCATCCCGGGCTTTTCATGTTCTGGTGCTTATCCCCACCCGCCGTAGCGATTGCTCCAAAGCCATCAAGGAGTCAGCCAAATCCTGCTCATTGAAGACCTCAAGGGTGAGAACTCCCTCAAACCCGCGAAGCAGAGCTATCACTGGATCCAAGTCCGCTGTCGATACAAGAGATAGCGCCTGATGGTCCCGATGACCCACTCCATGCAGGTGAATCACCCGAGTCTTGGGAAGCAGCCGTTCAAGCAGAGGCACAGGATCGAGCCTCTCCTTCCAGACGTGCCCAGCATCCACGCAACAGGAAACCGGGAGCTTCTCGAGGATTGCATTTATGATTTCAAAATGTCCGGGCTCAGAATTTTCCACGCACAAACGCGTGCACCCGCCCACTTTGGTCGCGAGCGCCTCCAATGAACGCACGGCGTTATCAACTGCACGTTCCGGACGTGCTCCCAGAGATTCCTCACCGCGCTCCACGTGAACGATGAACGCGTAAGGTGATAAGGCAGCAGTGCTCCGAATCACGCGGAGCGCCTTCTCCAACGAAGCTTGAGGGGAGTCCGACGCGAGGGCCAAGTCCAAGGGGAGATGGACTGTGTACGTCAGGTCATGCTCGCCGGCAAGCTGGTTCAGCTTGTCGATAGTGGATTGATCGGGCAACTCCGTACCCGCGTCGTCCACTTCGAAGATGACCAGTTCTACATCATCGACTCGGTGTGCCAGTCGCTGAACGTTCGTCAGGATATCTGCGGGAAATATGTAGGAGGTAGTCCCGATGCGCACAAGCTCACACTCTCATGCAGCCGATCAGCAAGACCAGCGTCTCACTGAGTTCGCAGCTTGCGCCGATCACATCGCCATTCACCATGTTCAGCCTTGCTTCTGCAAAGCGCCTGAAAAGCAGGGCTCCCCCGTAGGCAACTCCCACAGCCAGTATGCCGTGCCAGCCCGCAACCAGAGCCACGAAACAGACCAGGATGGCTACCCATTTGACCACGCGAGTGTCGAGAGCGTCGATGAATCGAGCTGCCATTCCTTCGCCTCGATGGGATGATCGATGAGCAACCAGAAGCATTGACGCTCGTCCTACAATCGGCGCCAGAAAGACCATGAAGATCGGGAGCTTTTCATCAGCCAGCGCCGCGGCTTTGAGAGCCAGCAACAGGACCAGCCCCAGAGCCCCGAAGGTCCCGAGACGGGAATCCTTGAGGATTTCCAACCTGCGTTCTGGTGGAACCGCAGCAGCCAGCGCATCCCAGCAATCGGTCCACCCGTCGATATGCAGCCCACCAGTCAACACCATCCAGAGAGCGACCAGCAGAATCGCCACCAGAAGCGGCGAAAAGTACGGTGCGCAGAACCACCGAACCACAACCAGCAACAGACCCATTAAGGCGCCCACCACCGGAAAGGCCCACGCGGACCTCCCTACGTCCGAGACAGTCGGCGACGTCTTGGGGTGCGGATCGAAGATGGTGAGGAAAGCGAGCGCGACTTCGAACGACCTGAGCATTTTTTGAGTCCAGCCTTATTTCCTTCTCTGATAACGGCCCATGAGCTGTCCTTCACCGAGAATGTGCCCTTTCATTTCGCTCAGGAGCTCGTCCTTTGTCGCGCCGGGCCTGAGGTCCAGCACGGTGTCAAGCGCATACACCTTGAAGAAATAACGATGGATGCCGCTTGGCGGGCATGGGCCTCCATAACCGAGCTTCCGACCACCCCAACTGGTCTTTCCGTGGAACGCGCCGTTGGGAAGCCTGGCCTTCCGCGGTACCTGCTCCGGGAGCTTCTTGGTGTCAGGTGGAATGTTGTACATGACCCAATGTACCCACGTTCCGCCAGGCGCGTCAGGGTCGTCGTTGATCAGAGCAAGGCTCTTGGTGCCAGGCGGCACCGAACTGATCTCAAGCGGTGGCGAGATATCCTCACCGTCACACGTGTAGGTGCGCGGGATCATGCTTCCATCCTGGAACGCGGGACTGGTGACACTCACGGCTGCGGGTTTGCCCGGCGCTTGCGCAACGGCCGTTCCCGCCTGAGAAAGCGCAAACACAAGAGCGAATAACAAGATACAAAGCGTTGCTCTCTTCATTGGTTTGCCCTCCTTGTGTGACTGCGGAGCATTTTCCGGCCACCATCTACCGGTCGATGAAATGGTAGACATGCGGTCATTTATAGCGACTGCCTAAGACAATGTCCAATTGACTCTGAGCAGACCAGTAACCATTTGGTCTTCGGCGGGACAGATGCGGTGTTGACTGTGGGACAGTCCCGCGGCCTCGCGGGATTCCAACCTGCCGATTCTCGAGCTCGATGAATGGCAGGCTGGAAAGCCTGCCCCACAAGATTGAATGCTCACACGAGCGACTGTGTTTCGTAAGCTGGTTAGGAAAGCAAACGGGGAGGCCCATTTTGTTGGACCTCCCCGCACGTTTTTCCGGGACTTGCAGATCTTCCAAATTGCTGCACGGAGCCCTAGAAGGCAACTCCGATCTTTCCGCCGAATATCCAATTGCGGCGGTCGAAAGTGAAATTGTACCTCTGCTGAGCCGTGCCGTCAGCCGCCAGGCTCGCTTCGAGGTCCACCTTTGAGGTGGCGTGCAGAGTAGAGTACTTGACGAATCCGCCAACATTCCAGTTAGCCATCTTCATGCCGCCTTCGCCGTATGCTTCCATGAAGTAGCCGGAATCGAAGCCCTGGTTTCCATTGAGAGCCGCTGGCCCATTGGCAGCATTTCCCAATCCTTCTTTGTAGATCACGCTGCCCAGCACCACGGGAAAGCCCACAAATCCCACCTTCGTGAATGTTTCACAGCTCAACCAGGGATCAAGCTGTATCCCGATGAACGGGATATGGGCGCTTACCGTAAGATCGGCCTGATCGGTGTTGAGACCGGGGATCCCCACCAGGTCCGAAGGGCTGGTGAACTTAGTCATGAAGGAATCCCAACGGTACCCAGCCAGGAGATTAACTCCGCGCCAGAATGAGTAACTGCCTGCAGCCTGAACATTCCACCACTGGATATCGGTATTCCAGTCTCGCCTTCCGCCTCCCCCACCGGCAGCCAGATTGTAGGTCTGCCGCGAGGTTGTAGCAGCCGGAAACAGGTGCGCGCCGCTTACCATTAATCCGTAATTATAGTCGAAGCTGACAGGGATCGCGACCTCCAGCCAAAAACCTGAAAGGTCATAATCGTGCCTGGTTTCCAGGAGACCCAGCACAGGGGCCGCGTCATTCTCGGCTTTAAGCCCTACCCCTCGGTCCTTCCACACGTAGCCCAGATAGATCATAGGCTCGATCACCACGTTGGGACCGCACTTCGGTGGACAAGGCGGCATGAAACAGGGCCCGGGAGGCGGCATAAACGGCATGCCTTTCTTTACCTTGGTCGGCGGACCGCAGGGCGGAGGCGGACATCCTTGCCCCATCATGGGAAACCCTCCGAGAGGAGGTCCCATTAGCCCTGCCGGTCCCATGAGTCCAGCGGGTCCCATCGGTCCAGGCTGTGGGGGCCCCCACATAGCCGGTCCTGGAGATGGCATATGTGGGCCGGTCGGACAGCATTGAGGCGCAAACCCCCATGCGAAAACGGGGACCAGTGCCAGCATAAGGGCACTGTATAGAACAATCGGGAGGCGATGCGTCACCATACCCTTTCTCCTTTTGCGCACCGGGGCAATGATTGGGCTGGAAGCCCGAATCATTGACAGGTGTTAGTGCATGCTAATCCTTTTCATCAATCATATCATGAAATATTCATGTTAGTCAATTAATTTCACAGTGATTATGGCAAGAGTGTCTTGTTCTTATCTCTATGAACGGCAGATCCAGCTTAATTTGTCTCGATTGGTAGGGGGTTACAATGATATATGAGCAGATCAATGCGAAGGGATTATGAAGAATATCTACCATAATCGTACGCAGATGATCCTATTTAGTTGATTTAATACGTTATTTGCGTCCAAAGACTCGGAGGGAGAGTTCTGACGAGACACTAACATGACGGGGCGCATCCGGCCTTCTGCGGGGACTGGATACCGGCCGGAATAACGGTAGGAGGGAGCAGGCCAATGACACCCGTTATCCGTGTGGTTGACACGTCTCGGGCGCCCCTGACCTGACTTGTCAGGTCAGTGCTGCATCACTCTCGGCAAACTGCAAATGCTTTCCGGGATTCCCGAAACGGGTGATGTCTTTGGTTGAACTCAATCCCAATTACGTACCCAGCGGCGCTTGCCAAGCTCGTTTGAGATCCCAGATCTCCGCATCAATCACCGTGACGCCCTGGAGACCTTGCACGCGCACGCGAAGCTCGGACGTCACCTCGCCCAGTTTTGCCAGCGGGTGGCCCGAAAGGGCTACTTCAAGGCGAGCCTGGTCCTCTTGGCGCACGCTCAGCAGGAAGCGGCATGGGCTTTCCGAGAAGAGGGCCACGTCATCACGCGAAACCCCTTCGAGCATTAACATAGACAGCGAAATTTCGGCTCCCAGACCCCCGGCGAACGCACTCTCCGCCAGCGCCACGCCGAGCCCACCATCGGAAAGATCGTGGCATGACGCGACCAGTCGTTCCTGCATGGCCGCGTGGAGCGCCCGATACATAGCGATGGCCTTGGAAGGATCCGCCACTTTGGGAACCTTGTTCCCCACATGGCCCAGAGACGCCAAGTATTCCGACCCGCCTGTCTCATCTCGGGTGATACCGAGCACGTAGATTGCGTCCCCGGCTCGCTTGAAATCAGGCGTCACGGCCAACCGCACGTCAGGCACGATCCCCACTGCGGAAAACAGCACGGTAGGCGGGATAGATATCTTGGTGTCTGCGATGTGATAGTCGTTCTTCATGCTGTCTTTGCCGGAAATGCACGGGATCCGGTACACTGTGGTCATATCAAAGAGTGCTTGGTTAGCCCTGACGAGCTGCGCGAGCTTGTATTCGCCGTCAGGAGTCTTTTCCGACTGCACTGGGTCGCACCAGCAGAAGTTGTCTAAGCCGGCCATGTGGTCCGGGTCCGCTCCTGCCGAAACGATGTTCCTCACAGCCTCGTCAATGCATGACGCCATCATCCGGTACGTATCGATGTCCGAATAACGCGGAGCAATGCCGCATCCCACAGCAATGCCACGCAGCCGGTCCAGCAGCGGCCGTATCACTGCCGCATCACCGGGCCCATCATGAAGCGCTCCAATGAGCGGCTTAACTACGGAACCGCCCTGCACTTCGTGATCGTACTGGCGGATAATTCGCTCTTTGGAGCACACGTTCCATCGGCCCAGGATTGTCGTCAGAGTGGGCGTAAGATCCTGGGGGCACTCGAAATCCGGTTCAGGATGAACAGGTGGGGTCCACCTGGCCTGGAGCTCCATTCTCGGGAGCCCGTCATGGAGAAACTCCAGCGGCAATTTGGCCGCGGTGCGGTCGTGCCACAGAACCGTGAAGAATCCGTCATCGGTATATTCTCCCAGGTCCGTGGCTTCCACATCCAGGGTGCGAGCCAGTTGGAGGAATTCCTCGAGCTTATCCGGAGGCACCGCCACGGTCATGCGCTCTTGGGCCTCCGACAGGAGGATCTCCCAAGGCTGAAGACCGGGATACTTCAGCGGGGCTCGTTCCAGGCAGAGTCGAGCGCCGCCTGCTTCGCGGGCCATTTCGCCCACCGAAGAAGAGAGCCCACCAGCTCCATTGTCCGTTATGGAACTGTACAGGCCCCTATCGCGAGCGATGAGCAAGAAGTCGGTCATGCGCTTTTGAGTGATCGGGTCACCGATTTGCACCGCACTGACCGGGGATTCCTCGTGGAGTTCTTCAGACGAGAAGGTGGCGCCGTGGATGCCGTCTTTGCCGATGCGGCCGCCCACCATGACGATCCTGTCTTTTGCCCGTGCCTGTTTCTGATGCGCGGATCTATCGTTAATCCGAGCCGGCATGATGCCGCCGGTTCCGCAATAGACCAGAGGTTTGCCTAGGTACCGCCGATCGAATACAATCGCGCCGTTAACGGTGGGAATGCCGCTCTTATTGCCGCCGTGCTCGACCCCTTCCCTCACCCCTTCGAACACCCTGCGGGGATGGAGCAGGCGTGGAGGGATATCACCTTCGTAATCGGGCGGCGCAAAGCAGAAGACGTCGGTATTGAAGATCAGCCTCGACCCAAGGCCGGTGCCGAACGGATCGCGGTTCACGCCCACAATGCCGGTGAGCGCGCCGCCGTAAGGATCCAGTGCTGACGGGGAGTTATGGGTCTCTACCTTCATGACCAGGTTCCATTCATCATCGAAGCGGATGACTCCCGCGTTGTCCTTGAACACCGAGAGGCAGAAATCCTTCCTCCCTAATTCCTTGCGGATCTTCTCAGTCGCAGCCTGTACACAGGATTTGAAAAGGCTGTCGATGCGACGGGACTTGCCGTCTTCGTGGTACGTGATCGAGGCATTGAAGATTTTATGCTTGCAGTGTTCCGACCAGGTCTGTGCGAGGCATTCCAGTTCGCAGTCTGTGATCCTAGGCCCTAAGCCGGCTGAGGCCCTCTGCTTCAGAAAAGCCGGGTCGCGGTAATAGTCCTGGATCGTCTTCATCTCTTCCAGGCTGAGTGCCAGGAGGCCTTTCCTGCTGATTTCAACCAGCTCGGCATCATCCACGTCCAGGTCGATCTCACCTATTGTGGCCTGTGCAAAGGAGACGACCTTCGGAACCACAATCTTGCTCCGATCCTCTCCAGGCGAGAAGACGGTCCGAGTCTGGATCAGATCGTTGCACAGGAGGTCTCTGGCGATCCTCTCTACGTCATCGCGCGAGAGCTTTCCTTGGATGAAATAGAGTTTCCGCGTATAGACCGCTTCGCCGGGGTCAAACGTGAGGCCAAGGGTGCGTTCCAGGCCTTCACGAGTGGTGCGAGCCACGTTGTCGGTCACACCCGGGCGAAACCCCACTTCGATGAGCCAATCCAACGGAAGGCTGATCGGTTCGTCGATGGACGCCTCTTGGATCACGGGATCGCGGAGGAGTTCCTCGGTGGCAAATTGGAGCTGATCACGGGTAAGTGGCCGGTCGATCAAGAACGAGTCTGCGACGCGAACGTTATCAACCCGAAGCCCAAGGTCCGATTCGATCCGGCTTTTGACGCGGCGCCCCGCTGGGTCCGGAACATTCAGTTTGAGAGCTACGTCAATCCTGTGAGGCATGGTCGGTCCCTTCCAAACGGCAAAGGCCAATGCAAACGCGTGAGTGCGACCCTAATCGTCGGACTGCATCGGGTATCCTGTGAGCCCGCTCTTACGACAGGGCCTTGCTAGCGCTGAAAGTGCTTGCATAGGACAGGAGTTTTTGGGGGAGGGGTCCGGGGAGGGCCCTTTTTGCAAAAAGGGACCTCCCCGGAAGCTCGTCCAAAAACTTCTCGCTTTTGGAAACGCTTCTAGCCGAGAACTATTCTGGCGTCAACAGCGACGACGCCTGAGCTGGAAACAAGCGCAGGGTTGATATCGATCTGATCGATTGCAGGGAAATTGACCATCAGATACGAGAGTCGGACGAGAGCATCCCTCAGCGCATCTCTGTCTACTGGAGGCAACCCTCTGACACCTCTAAGTATTTCCGAACCCGGCAGCTCGTCGATCATCTCATCTATTTCCGGCAGGCACAGTGGCGCCATCCGAAGTACCGCCTTCCCGAAGACTTCTACGAAGACTCCCCCATGTCCGAGCAGCACGATAGGCCCGAACTGCGGATCGCGCTTCCCACCAAGGATGAGTTCGTACGAACCGGGTCTTTTCGGCACCATTTGCTGGACCAACACGCCTGCGATTTGGTCCTCCCCAAGGTTTGCCACACGAGCCGTCATTTCTTGATACGCCTGGGAGAGCGCGGGCGCGTCGGCAAGGCCAAGCACCACTCCGCCCACGTCCGACTTATGGGAAATCCCGGCAGATACGATCTTGAGCGCGTATGGCCCAGGCAAGTCGTGTGCTGCCGACTCCGGGGACTGTCCCAGGGCAAAAATTCGGTGCTCAGGAATCGGAATTCCTGCGAGACCGACAATCTGCAGGGCCTCGTGGAGCAGGGGCGAGCGTTTCTCTTTGACGGCTCCATCGAGCACAGCCTGTATGGTCGCATGGTCGGGTAAAGGATTGGGCTTTGCCGGCGCGCCCTGGACTGCAATAAATTCGCGTCGCTCGTAGTACTTGATCGACCGATCCAGAGATTCGATAGCAGTACCGGGGCTCAGGAAAATGGGGAAATCGAATTCCTTGTGTAGTCGAGACATCTCGAATTGCTCCGTAGAAACGGAGACTGCCACAGGCTTCTGATACTTCTGGGAAAGCTCCGCCACCGACTGGAGCAATTTACGGGACGGCTCTCCTTCCACTCCAGCGAAGTACGTGTGCAAGAACAGGATGCCATCAACCGTATCTTGTTGAAGTGTGTGTTCGATGATCCGGCAATAGACCTCAAAGTCGAACAGGTCACCCAGATCGAGCGGGTTGGTAAGCTGGATCACGTGTGCCCGCAAATGCTTACGGATCTGATCCAGGAAATCCTGGCGGAACGGTGGGAGCTTGAATCCGTACGTGTACGCCGCGTCCGCGGCCATGACCGCGTGGCCTCCCGACCGTGACACGATGGCCAGGTTGCGACCCTTCATGCGAGGGAGCTGGAGGATCTTGACGAAATCCATGTACGCGGGCATGTCCTGGAATCTGACCATGCCCACCTGCCGAAGCGCTGCGTCCACCACTTGATCGTCATTCGCGAGCGCTTCGGTGTGGGAGTGCGCGATAACCCGGCTCATGCTGCCGATGTTCGCCTTGTGCACCACAATCGGCTTGGTGGACGACCGGCCGAGGTTCGTAAGCCGCTTGCCGTCGGAAATGGACTCCAGATAAAGACAAACCACGTTCGTATCAGGGTCCTCCAGGTAGTATTCCAGCACGTCGCATTCATCCACGTTCAGCTTGTTCCCGATGGCTGCGAATTTGCTGTACCCGATCCTGTCGTTGTCCAACATATTCAGCAGTAAGAGTGCGACCCCACCGCTCTGAGCAATGATTCCCACGCCTCCGCGACGGAAGATGTTGTTCATGCGAGCAAATGGCGTTGCCATGCCGTTGGCCGCATTCATGATTCCGATACAGTTGGGCCCAACAAAACGCATCCCGTATCGCTGGGCGGTTTCCTTGAGTCTCGTGCCAAGCCCTTGCCCGTCACGATCGAATTCTCCGAATCCGCCCGTTTCGATGATAACCCGCTTTATTCCTTTGCGGCCGCATTCCTCCATCGCGTCGGGAACTGCTTTGGCAGGGATGAGGATGATGGCAAGATCTATTGGGTCGGGGATTTCGGCCAAAGAAGTGTGGATCTTTCTGCCGAAAACTACTCCTCCTTCCTTGCCTACAAGGTGGATCACGCCATCAAATTCAAATTCAAGGAGATTGCGCGCAATCTCCTTGCCCAGGTTGAACCACCGGGTGGATACCCCAATAACCACCACCGATGAAGGACAGAACATCTCTCTCACGGGTTTCTTGCTCCCTGCACACCCACGGACCTTTTTTCAACCGAACGAGAAGCCACAGACTACCACTCCGGCTCTATCGTGTCACCATACTCTGACGGAAGAGGCTTTCAGCTGAATTTCCGTGAAAAGACCTGTACTATCACGATTGACGTTACCGGAAGCCTGTGAGCACAATACGGCCCGAATCCGACCGAGGTGTGTACATGACTGAGCATAGTACAGACAGCCTTGAGCTCATACCAAACCGTTTTGCAGGCCAGCAGTGCTTCTTTTGCGGGGAAGCAAACCCGAGGGGGTTGAAGCTCTCCTTCTACGAGAACAAAGCCAAACCGGGCGAGCTTGTCTGCATATGGGCGCCGGATCGGGAATACGCAGGCTTTGGTCGTGTGCTGCATGGCGGGATCCAGACAGGGCTCTGCGACGAAATCATGGGCTGGACCACGTGGCATGTCCTGGGGGAGCCTGCCGTAACCGGTTCGATTCATATTGATTTCGTCAGACCGCTCTACGTTGAGCAGCGCATCGAAGCGCGGTGTCGCATAGATTCGCGTGACGGGAACCTGGTCGATCTCCGGGTCGAGATACGTGATCAACAGGGAAATGTGTGTACAAAAGCCGCCGGCACGTATGTCCAAGTAAAACCACATACCTTTGATGAGCTTGTTGGGGTCAGCGAATGAGGCCGCGGCAAGTCCTTGATTTCACAGTGCGGGTCTATAGAAGTTTTCGAAAGTGAGCACGGATTCACTTGTTGGTGCCACGGACGTGCCGCTAGGCTCGTCCGTGCACGGATGAGTCCCGCGAAGCGCAGGACACATCCGTGGCACCAGGCAGTACTTCCAGCGCAAACACTGCTGGGCAAGCCAGTCCCGCGTCGCGCGGGAGCACCCAAGACACGATCCTCCGGTATTGCGTTCCAATTGCAAAAATGTGAGGCATTTGGCAGTCCCCGTAAGATGTTCCACGGGTGGCCAGCCTACGAATTGACGCATCCTTTTCCCGTCTCGGGCGTCAATGGAGTATAAGGCATTGGGGGAGAGGACGCGAATTCCTTCGATTGTGCGGCTTCCTCACTATCTCTGATCGGATGTAAGCCATGACACACGAATCAATTAGTAAGAGAAGAAGCTATCACCGGCCCAGAAATGAGCGAGGAGCCGCGCGGCTCGCGCTGATCATAGTACTCGCCTGTTTGGTAGTACTGGCACTCTGGTTTCTACCGCTCAAGCAATACGTTATTGCTGTCCTGGAATGGACGCAGGGCCTGGGAGTTTGGGGACCTATTGTAGTGGCCCTGTTCTATGTGGTGGCTTGCGTTTTCTTTTTGCCGGGCTCCTTGATCACGATGGGCGCAGGACTCCTTTTCGGGCTTGCCAAGGCGCTCCCAGCGGTATGGATCGGCGCAAGCGTGGGCGCGTGTGCGGCTTTTCTCGTCGGTCGCACTCTTGCTCGAGATTGGGTGGCACAAAAGGTCGCTCACAACCAGCGATTTGCAGCGATTGACCGCGCCATCGGCCGGGAAGGCTTCAAGATTGTCCTGCTGTTGAGACTTAGCCCGGTCTTCCCGTTCAATCTGCTCAATTATGCGCTGGGACTGACCAATGTTTCGTTCGGCACCTACGCGTTAGCGACCGTCATCGGAATGATCCCCGGCGCGGTCATGTACACGTACTTGGGGTCCGCTGCCAGATCATTGGCCGCAGTTGCGGCAGGACAGGTGGAAGGCGGATTAGGCGCGCAAATCTTCTTCTGGGTCGGTCTGGCTGCCACGGTGCTGGTAGCCGCGCTGGTGACCCGTATCGCGCGCAAGAGTCTCCACGAAGCGCAGGCGAACATGGATGCGTCACCCCAAGCCATACCGCCGGATGACTCGCCTCCTGTCGTCTCAAGAGTCGATGTTCGACCGAACGATAAATACAACCAAGAGCTGGTCTCCAATGTGCATCCGCCTCAGTGGGTAAATCCCGATCCCAAAGAGCGGTACAACCTTGTGGTCATCGGAGCCGGCACTGCAGGGCTGGTCACCGCCGCGGGAGCTGCGGGACTGGGCGCAAAGGTCGCATTAATCGAGCGCTTTCTTATGGGCGGGGATTGTCTCAACGTGGGCTGTGTGCCATCCAAGGCTTTCATTCGATCGTCCCGTGCAGCCGCGGAGATCCGCAAGGCCGCGGCCTACGGCATAAATGTGCGCGAAGGCGCGGACGTGGATTTTCCCGCGGTCATGGAGCGAATGAGGCGGCTGCGAGCGCGGATCAGTCACCATGACTCCGCGGAGCGGTTCACGAGCCTCGGGGTTGATGTCTTCCTAGGGCACGCACGCTTCACCGGACCCGCTTCCATTGAAGTGGCCGGGAAAAACCTTCGCTTCAAGAAGGCGGTGATTGCCACCGGTGCGAGAGCGGTGCACCCCGGCATAAAGGGACTCGCGGAAGCGGGCTTTCTGACCAATGAGACGGTATTCTCGCTCACCGAGCGGCCTGGTCGGCTCGCAATCATCGGAGGAGGCCCCATTGGGTGCGAGCTGGCCCAAGCGTTTCAACGCCTAGGAAGCCAGGTGGTGCTCTTTCACAACAACGATCATCTGCTCGATCGCGAGGATGCTGATGCGGCTGAGATCGTTCAAAGCAGGTTTCTCAAGGAAGGCATTCATCTGGTGCTAAAGGCCGATCTCACCGAGGTGGAGTCCAGCAACAACGAAAAGATCATTTGTTTCAAGTCCGACGGCCGCGAGGATTCCATAGCAGTGGACGAAATCCTGGTGGGAGCTGGTCGGGCTCCGAACGTAGAAAACCTCGGCCTGGAGACCGCGGGCGTTCAGTACGATACCCGTAGAGGGGTCTTTGTTGATGACCATTTGAAGAGCACCAATCCCAACATCTTTGCGATCGGTGACATCTCGATGAGCTATAAATTCACCCACATGGCCGACGCTGCAGCCCGTATCGTCATCCAAAACGCGCTCTTCAAAGGCTCAAAGGCCCTGAGCGCGTTGACCGTTCCGTGGTGCACTTACACCGATCCGGAAATAGCCCATGTGGGAATGTACCAACAAGACGCGGAGAACAAAGGTGTCGCTGTGGATACGTACGTCAGGCCGCTCACCGAAGTAGATCGGGCGCTGGTGGACGGCGAAGACGAAGGTTTTGTGAAGATCCACGTGGCTAAAGGAACGGATCGAATACTGGGCGCGACTGTCGTGGCAGCTCATGCGGGGGAAATGATCAGCGAAATCACTCTCGCCATGGTGGGCAAACTTGGCCTTGGAGCCATCTCTCGGGTGATCCACCCCTACCCCACACAGGCTGAAGCCATCAAACACACCGCAGACGCATACTACCGCACCAGACTGACACCTTTCTTGAAGAGACTCTTCTCCAAGTGGCTCAAATGGAATCGATAACGGCTTGTTTGCCGGGGTAATTCCTCTTGGGATTCTCCGAACCACGAGTCGACGTTCAGTTGCATGCAGAAAAAGAATCCGTTGGGGACCTCTCATTGCGAGCGCAGCGAAGCAATCTAATCTTCGGTGGGACGGGCATCTTGCCCGTCATCCCGACTGACAGGCGAGACGCCTGTCCCACCAAGGAGATTGCTTCGTCCCCCGGATCACGTCCGGGGTCCTCGCAATGACAGGTGAGATACGCTTCCCGTAAGCACGCAAGTGAAACGTTGCTTGGACATCATGGAAAACCTCGTAATTTGGATCGACCCGCGCTATTATGGCTGCCCGTTATTCGACAATTTTCGCGTGACTGAACCCTGGGAACGGAACGCCTGCGAAGCTTGATCCGGACCCTGCCAGGGACACGACCACGCTCGTGCGAGGGACGATATGAAAGTTGCCATTGGAGCGGATCATGCAGGCTTTGAGCTGAAAGAACTGCTCAAACGCCACGTAGAACAGAACGGCCACCAGATTGTCGATCTTGGCGCTTATGACCAAAGTCCGTCGGATTACCCTGATTTCGCGGGCGCAGTGGGCCAGGCAATCAAGAACGGTCAAGCCGATCGCGGGATCATCGTGTGCGGCAGCGGTGTAGGCGCGTGCATTGTGGCAAACAAGATACGAGGAGTGCGAGCCGCGGTGTGTCACGACACCTACTCTGCAAAGCAGGGCGTGGAACACGACGATATGAACGTGCTCTGTCTAGGATCACGGGTTATCGGCCAGAACGTGGCCCTGGAACTGGTTTCAGCTTTCCTGAATGCTCAATTCTCTCGTGAAGAACGACATGCCCGGCGCCTTGCCAAAGTGCTCGCGCTGGAAGAACAGGCATGTTCCAAGGATAGCAAGAACTGAGCACTATCGAGGAGGACACGACGATGAAATCGTCTTGCGCAACATGCAGACTCAAGAGCTACGCGGAACGAAAGCCCAATTCACTAATTGCACGGATTTGGCGATGGCACACTGGGTGGTGCCCGGGATGGAAAGCGTACCAAAGAGAATTGGCCGAAGCAGAGAAGGCCAAGACATCGTGAGAACGGTTGCAAGACTCATGAACTTTTGAAGAAGTGGCCGGGGAGGCCGAACAAAAAGGGCCTCCCCGGACCCCTCCCCAAAAACTCCTATGTTTGCAACCAGTTCCTACGGATTCGTTATGGCAGGGCTGGCCTGCGAAGACCAATTGGACACACGGTCGCTGCCCACACGATCGAACGAGCAAGTCTTGCAACCAGTTGTAGGCACTGAGTGCAGAGGATACTGCAAGAGCTACCCTTCCCCTTCCGATCGTGAGTGAGGGTTCCAAATACCCTTTCCCCTGGAGGGGGACGGTTCCACGGTAGCGACCGGCGTCCCTGCCGGTCGTCTTCTCTTCTGGTGACAGGCCGGAGGGTGAGCAACTGTGGGGCGGCCTTTCCAGGCCGCGGGCCTGCCCCACAGATAATTGGTGACCGCAAGGGGAAACCGTATGCTTAAGCTGGTTGTCTTCGTTGCAGCATCAATCGGCATCATCTACGTATCTCGGGCCTCATTACGTGCTCCAGGCTCCCACGGATTCTATCGTTTCTTTGCCTGGGAATTTATCCTGGCCCTCTTTCTCCTCAATGCGGAATTCTGGTTTGTGGATCCGTTTTCCTGGCACCAACTTATTGCTTGGTTCTTACTCTTTGCGTCCCTCCCGCCCCTGGCATTTGGGGTTCATGGTTTGGTCACCCGAGGCAAACCAGTGGAGCACCGCGAAGGCGAAGCCCACCTGTTAGCTTTTGAGAAGACCACCTCTCTGGTGACCACAGGACTCTATCGATACATTCGCCACCCGCTGTACAGTTCGTTGCTGTTCTTAACGTGGGGGATATTCTTCAAACTGCCTTCCTGGCCAGGCGCAGTCCTCGCGCTGGCCGCTTCTCTGGCTCTCTTTGCCACTGCAAAAGCGGACGAGGCTGAATGCATTCGATTCTTTGGCCCTTCGTATCAGGAATATATGAAGCAGACCAAAAGGTTCGTGCCGTTTTTGTTCTGAGAGGCTAGTGCAATCAGGGATATTCTTGGATTATGGACAGGCTCGGCCCGAGAGGAATCGTTCCAGCTCATGGTGGCTCATGCCAGGGAATTAGGCGCAAACTCGGTGGTGGGTGTCCGTTACGATACGGGGCCCATGGTCGGCGCGGCAGAAGTTTTTTGTTACGGAACCGCGGTGATTGTGGAGCCGATCACGGGCCGTTCGTGAAGAAGCGCAGCAAACAGCCAATGTGCTGTGCCAATTCATCCGATTGCTGGGGCACCTTACGCAAAATCCCCCTGTATCCCCCCCGGATCATGTCCGGGGCAGGCTCTTTAGAAAAGGGGGAAAGCGCGACACCCCCTGAAACCAACGAGAATCCGCAGATCGAGAACGAAATAAGTCCGAGGGAGCACCCTTCATTCAAAAGAGGGTTCCCTCGGACTCATTCTTGAGGAGCTTAGACGGCTCTAGGAGCCTGCTCTTTCGGCCTCCATCTGGCGGTAGGTAAGCTGGATCATTTCGTTGAGGAAGCGTTCCGGGTTCTGGACCGCTTCTTTGCTGATGGTGAACTCAGTTTGCCCGGTTCGTTCCATGACCAGCTTCAGACCATGATGGTAATTCTGGAAGATCTTTCGACACACGATAAGGGCTTCCTCCGAACCGTTGAGCACGAGGCTGGACAACTCTTTAACCGCGTCCTCGGAGAAACGTATCTTAAGGTTGTACAGGTGTTCGAACTCTTGCTCAAATGCCTGCATCTCACGCTCCACCTTGAGGAATCTCTGATACATAGACTCCGGCGCCATCCCCTGCCTGATCGTCGCATCCACTACGGTTTCCAGTCGCCAATCCGTCAGGCGTTTTCCAAATCGGCTTTCGAACTCCTGGGCTCGTGATTCGAGTTCCTGGGCGAGCTCGGCTCGTTCGAGCACGTCCATTTCGTCGAAAAGCTCACATCTGGCGGGATGCAGCTCACTCTCTAGCACCTGCCGGAGGTGTTCCCGCGGATTCTCGACGGTCTCGTCCGTGACGCAGACCCGAGTCACTTCGGACGATGGTAGCTGCCGCTCGAACCCCACCAGCACCTTCTCGATTACGCTGACGAGCGAGCGCGCTCCGGTCTTCTGCTCATGGGCCTTCGCCGCGATCTTTCGCAGAGCCCCGTCCGTGAAGCGAATGTCGATCTCGTAGGCCTTGAAATCCTGCTTCTTCGCGGTGATCACAGACGAATGCCTGTTCTTCAGGATCTTGTACAGGTCGTCCTCATCCAAATCCTGGAGCACCGCGATCACTGGTAGCCGGCCGACAAATTCAGATTCAAAGCCGTATTCGATCAGGTCTTCCGGTTTCACTTCGGGCAGGAGCTTTCTTCTCGTGTCCTTCTCCTTCAGAACAGCACGGAAGCCCAGGCCGGCACGAGCCATTCTCCGTGAGACAATCTCTTCTAGGCCGTTGAAAGCGCCTGACACGATAAAGAGGATGTTCCGCGTGTTAATGGTCCGCTTGATCCTCTTACCGGTCTTCTGGAAATGCGCGGCTGCCTCCATCAAAGAAACCGGATCGTGAGGGACCTTGAGGTCAACTTCCGTCTCTTCGAGCAATTTCAGCAGGTTGCGCTGCACACCCGATCGAGACACGTCCAGCCCGATCACATTGCCGGACGACGCAATCTTGTCGATTTCGTCGATGTATATGATGCCGTACTGGGCCTTGTCGATGTCGCCGTCGGCCTGATGGACCAGGTCCCGCACCAGGTCTTCCACATCACCGCCCACATACCCGGTCTCGGAAAACTTGGTCGCGTCACCTTTGACAAAGGGCACCCCGATCTTGCGTGCGATCAGCTTGATCAGGTAGGTCTTGCCCACTCCGGTGGGGCCGATGAGGATCACGTTGCTCTTGATGCGATCCAAGCCCTCGAAATCGTCCTTCTCGCCCTTTTCCTGGAAGTAGCGGATTCGGTTGAAATGAGTGCAGATCTTGGTTGCCAGAACCTCTTTGGCATCATCCTGCCGAATCACGAACCGATCCAACCATTCGTGCAGCTCCGCAGGCTTCATGTCGAATCGGATGGACGACACTCCCGACTCTTCGGCAACTTCCTGGCCGGTTCCGCTCTCCGCCGCGCCAGGCCACGGCCCGATCTGTGTGCCCATCACTCTGATTCGGTTGCCATACTTGCTCGATAGATACTCGTTTATCTCTTTTTCGATCTCTTTGGGATCGGGTATATTCGTTCCCGTGATCTGATCTTTGTCATCCATGGTCGAAAGTCCTTCCACAGGGCGAAACATGTCCGCCTTCAATCTTTCCCCAATATATAGGCATTTACGCCTTTCAGGTCAATCCCGGGCCGCTGTCGGCTAGGAATCTTCTTCACTTCGCATGTCGGATGTGTCACCGTACCGTGGAACTGCGTCCCAAAACGGGCTGAATATGCCTTCACGCGTATAATAGCCTTATGAATTCAAGGAGGTAGCTGTCTATGGCCGATACGGGCGCGCTGGACAAAACCTTTGCGGTCATCATGAAGCGAATGGTGGAAACCGGACAAGCTCCGCATTACACGGAGGTTGCCAAGGAGTTGGGCTTGTCCATGGAGGCAGGTCGGAAGGCGGTCCAAGACCTGTTCTCCGCGGGAATACCGGGATGGGTGTATCCCAATACGAGCTTGATCGCCTCTTTTGCGCCGTTCAACAACCTGCCCACTCAATACAGAATCACTGTGGACGGGGAGCAGAAATGGTTTGCGCAGTGAGGATTTGAAGCGCTGGCAGTTTGCTGGCTCTTCCCGGGAAAAACGGTTCGTATCGATTGCCCTTGCCTCGATTGCGGGCTGCCAATCACGGTGGAGATTCGTGATGGGGTCTTGCTTCGTGTGGAGCCGGAAGGCATCACCTCCTATGTGGCGGTTCCATTCTGGAAATGGTTTGAAGATGCCGCACACGCTTGAAGCACCATGAATCTCTTCCGGTCGGAAGAGCATATTAAGAATTGGGCCCAGTTCGTGCCGGGAACCGAAGAAGGAATTATCGGGCTGAACGATCTGGTGAAGCTCTTTTCAGGCAGGTATTTTCGCAAACGCATGGACCCGGATTGGGTGTCTCACAGTCGAGAGTACGTTATGGACATGCTGGCCACACTCAAAGAGCTGGGTAAGACGGGCCCGTTTTGGAGGCGACCCAAGTAATTTAATACGACTAGTTGTAAGGCCATTGCCGGCCAGCAAGATCTTGTCTCACGTTGTAGGGGGGCTTCGTGAACCGCCCCTACAATGTGACACGACATCTTCCTGTTCCATAGTGGTTTTGCAACCAGTTGTAAGGAAAGGTGGAGACCTACTTGCGAAAATACGGCACCCGATGGTTTCTTCTCCTGGCGATCGTCGTAGGCGTTTTTTACGGGCTCTCATTTCAACATGTCTTCGATGCATTTCTCATGAAATGGCTGTCCATACCTTGGTACCCGACGACTCTCGGCATAGCTCTTCTTTTCCTCAAAACATTCCTGTCGAAGTTGTTCCTGGTTAATTATTTCTTTCTCAATACTGCAATCTTGCTCGTGATCTACAGTTGTCTGGTGCTCGGATCAGAGTCCAGACCGCATGATCGAAACTTCTTGTTGGTGCTGATCAAGTGGCTTTTGCCGATACTGATTCTGGTCGGCCTTTTAGTTGAGGTACCGGTATCGCGTATTTCCAGCCGCACCGGCCTGAATGTCATATATTTCCTGTTCCTGATTCCATTCTTTGTAGGATATGCACTGGTGGTGCTTGCTCTGGTATACACTTTGAGCATCAATATTCGTTCGGCCACTCATGTCAAAGACGGGGTAGGATCTGCCCTTCTGTCGGCCACAGGCAGAAATGTTTCACTACTGATTGGGATGTTCGTCAGCATCTTCACGTCAGTTTTTTTTCTTGGATTAAGTGGAGAAGAGAACTTGGGGGGACTTCTGATTATCGCGCTTGACGTGGCCGTGTTTGTCGGCTTATTTGCACTACACTTGATAGTGCGGGCAATCTTTTATGTGGCTTCTCGAATGGCAGCGAATCAAACAGCCGCTGATAGGGCATCTTTAGCTCCATAGGATATTTCCCGGTTACAAGAAAAACGGAGCTCATCGAAGAAGCGCATTCCAAGAATTGGTAGAGCCCGTCGGCACGGAGAGAATGCCTCAGCCGCCGAGGAGACACTAGACCTGCCCCCAGAGAAGCACTTTGCGATCATGGGACACGGGCAAGTACAGTCGCACCACTGCGTCCCTCTTCCGAGTTCGCAGCCTGGCGTAGTTTCCTAACGCACCGGTCTTTCGAGAGAGTCGGTGGGTGACAAGAGACATACTATTCCGGCTCATGGCCGCGCTCCACCCTCACCCATTCATTGTCCGAGATGAGGAGTTCGTGTGGTTTGAATCGGGCCTTGTAGCTCATGGATGGGCATTCCGAAATATAATATCCAAGGTAGTAAAAGGGTACCTTTATCTCTCGACAGAAAAGTATTTCTCGAAGAGCGGAATAGGTTCCCAGGCTGCGTTCTGAAGACTCAGGATCAAAGTACGTATACACACTGGAAAGGGATCTCGCAGAGATGTCCGTTATGCCCACTGCCACCAAACGGCCTTTGAGCCTGTATTCCAGCTCGACAGTGCTCACCGACGTTTTGTACAGAAAGCGCTCAAGATCTCCAGGGTTGTCCTGATTTGTCGACGGGTGCTGGAACTCAAGGTATCTGCGGTACAGCAGCTCCTTTTCTTGCGAAAAGACCGGCCGACTCACCCGAACCCGGATGTCTTGATTCTTTCTGAGTACCCTGCGCTGAGATTTGGTGAATCTGAAATCCCTGGTGGGCACGCGCAAGGCATGGCAATCGTTGCAGTTGTCACACGTAGGACGATAGAACAGACGGCCCGACCGCCGGAATCCGATGTCCATGAGATCATGATACAGGTCTGACGGTATATCCGCGGCCCTGAAAGCTTCCTCTCGCGCACGCCTACCAGGGGCATACGGGCATGGGTGGCTGTCACCCTTCACCAGGAAGTCGAGAACAATTACTCCATAGAGGCGAGAGTTTATGAAGCGGGCAGTGTATCGTGGAGCGACCAATTTGTCTTGCAGCGGTTTCATCATCTAGCCCGCGAGGGTTGGCAATTCACCTCGTCCTCTGTAGGGTCGGTTTTGAAACCCACCTCTACAGAAGATAATAACACCGTGGACCCGATTTGCTAACCGAGCCCGGCAGCATTTTCCAGGCTTGCACTGCTACTCGCCTGTCACCCCATAGCCTTGAGTAGCTGGTTCCCAGCAGTCAGAGCCGGGTCCCACACTGGCGAAAACGGCGGCGCATAGGCAAGATCGCACTGACAGAATTCCGCGACCGTCATTCCCGCGTGGAGCGCGACGGCTACAGCATTTATCCTGTGTGCGGCTCCCTCGGTTCCGACCATGACGCCCCCCAGGAGTCGCCCTGTCTTGCGGTCCCCCACCAAGGCCACGTGAATGGTTCCGCTTCCAGGATGCCGATGAGCCCTGGTGCTGCTCGTGATAACCTCTTCGACAGGATCGAAGCCTTCGTCACGTGCCTCTTTCACGCTGAGCCCGGTGCGGGCAATTTCAAGACCGAAGACTTTGAAGACCGCGGTGCCGACAATCCCGGGGAGTTCCGGCGCTTCCCCCCTCAGGTTGTCCGCCACAGCCCACCCCGCTCTGTTGGCTCGCAGTGCGAGAGGCACCCAAACCCGGCGACCGGTGATGACGTTAAAAGCATCAGCACAATCTCCCGCGGCATAAATGTCCGGATCGCTGGTCCTGAGGCGCTTATCCACAGCGATGGAGTTGGCAGGGCCCAGTTCCAGCCCTGCGTCCGCGGCCAGTCCTGAATTGGGCTTGATGCCCACTCCCATGAGGACCATCTGAACTTCTACGGCCTCATGATTACTGAAGATCAGCTTGAGTCCGCCGTCAGAGCGCTCGATCTTTTCCAGCGCGGCGCCCAGATGGAGCATGACCCCCTGATTGAGGAGCTCCTGCTGGATGACCTTCGCGATCTCTTCGGGCATCCACGGCAGGAGCCGTTGCCCCGGCTTTGTCATATCCACCCGAATACCCAGCGCACGGTACGCCTCGGCCATTTCCATGCCGATGTACCCTATGCCCACAATCATCACCCTCTGAACTTGAAGACGCTGAATGTAGTCTTTGAGCACGCGGCCGTCCTCGAGCGATTTCAGCGTGACCACACCATCCAAATCGTTGCCCGGCACGTCCAAGACCGACGGAGATGCGCCGGTGGCGATGAGCAGCTTGTCGTATTCCACCTCGAACGCAGCGCCTTCGCTTGTGGTGCCCCTCACCTTCTTGGCCAGGCGATCAATCTGTTCCACGGTGTGACCGAGCCGCAGGTCAATACTCAGCTCGTTCCGAAAAACCTCAGCCGATCGGACTACCAGGTCGTCCATGTTTCGCGCTGGGTCTGCAATGTTGTACGGCATACCGCATGCTGAGTACGAGACATCGTTGGTCTTCTCCAGCACCATCACGTCCATGTCGGGGACGTGCCGTTTGGCACGCGAGGCAGCGCTCATGCCGGCCGCGTCCCCCCCAATGACAACAAACTTCATACCTCGTCCCCTCAACCAGGTTCTCAGGGCGTGACCGCTTTATGGGAAATGGGATGGAATCTCTCCCGCGCCCTAGGAATAATTATAGCCGAACGGACATCCCCCACGAAGCCCAAACATCCGCGCGTCCCATGTCGCAAACATTGCCGAAAGAGATGCCTCTCTCAGAGCGCGCCTATTCGCCGTTCTCCTCCTCGTTTCAAATCACGTCTGAACGATCTTTGGGACTTTGAGTATCAATTCCGACACGACCAACTTCGCAAATTCCCACAGCGCCTCAGCATGGACGTTTTCAGCCTCACGAACCAGCGCGTTGCCCATTCGAATGACCGTATCCACGGGGATGTCCGGATGCTCAGCCCTGAATTCCTTTGAAAGGCGCTTGGCCGATCCGGCCATGCTGATGATGCGCCCAATCACAGCCTGCCGGCGCATGAGGTCGGACGGGAAGCTTGCTTTGTTCGCTTCCCTTACAAAACTCCGGATCAGTTGGGCATCCTTGAGGATTTCTGTGAGATGAGCCTTATCGGACGGAGTCATCGAGTAACCTGCCCAAGAGGTATTGCTCCAGCCGGTGGGGGTCAGATATACTATAGCACGGCGGCAGTGCGGGATTCCGGGAAGTTTCGTGCAGGAACTCTTGAGTGTCTACGGTGAATATCCCGCGCATGATTTTGCCTGCTCCTCTTGCCCAAGTTCTACTCCCTATGAGAAAGCCCGATAAGGAGTTTACGGCCGTCGCAAAGCGATTTCGTCTCACGCAGGAAGGTCATGAATAAAAACAAAATAGGCGTTTGGCTGATCGGTGCCTTGGGCTCTGTTTCGTCTGCGGTCATCCTCGGCGCTCTCGCGCTCAGACGCGGTCTTATCGAATCCACAGGCATGATCACAACAACCGAGCCTTTTGACAAGCTGGGGCTGGTCCCTGTGAACGCGCTGGAGTTCGCTGGGTGTGACATCCGTCAGGGGAGCCTCCGGGACGCGTGTCGAGACATGGTCGAAGAGACGGCAGGCATTCCGACGGGCATCCTGAACGAATTGGACGACGACTTAGCAGAAATTGAACAGAATGTCTCCGTGGGTTCCGCGAAGAACTGCGGGGAAGCAATTTCGCGGCTCGCTTCCTGCTCGGATGGCAGCTGCACGTCCGTGCGTGACGAAATCGCCGCGGTAGCGAACCAACTTGAGCAATTCAAGACCAGGAATGGTCTGGCGGATGTGGTCGTAGTCAATCTCGCTTCCACAGAACCTCCGCTTGAACTCACTGAATGCCACAACGACCTTGCAGCGTTCGAGGAGTGTCTCGATTGCGACTCCGAAGACGTGGTAAGAGCGAGCACGATTTATGCCTACGCCTCGATTCAGTCAGGCTGCGCCTACGTGAACTTCACGCCTTCAAACGGCGCACTCTTCCCTGCGATGGTCCAACTTGCCGAGCAAAAGGGTGTGCCTGTGATGGGAAACGACGGCAAAACAGGCGAAACACTGGTAAAATCCGCTCTGGCTCCCATGTTCCTGTGCCGGAACTTGGAGGTCTTGAGCTGGGAAGGCTATAACATCCTGGGTAACATGGACGGTCGCGTGCTGGACCACCCGCAAAACAAGGAATCGAAGACCAAGACAAAGGATGTCACGCTGTCGAGAGTGCTTGGATACAGGCCCCATTCGCAGGTTGGCATCAATTATGTGCCTTCGTTGGGCGACCAGAAGGTGGCGTGGGATTTCATCCATTTTAGAGGCTTTCTTGGCGCCAGGATGTCCCTCCAGTTTGTCTGGCAAGGCTACGACTCACTCCTGGCGGCTCCTTTGGTTCTGGATCTTGTCCGGCTGGCTGAATATGCCAAACGCCGAGGCGAGGCCGGTCTTATGCCTCACCTGGCCTGCTATTTCAAGTCCCCCATTGGTGCAAAAGAGCACCGGCTTTACGAGCAATTCAGTATGCTAATGGACTACGCGAATCAAGCCAAACAAGCCGTTGGGATCTGACTGAGTCCGCGATGCAACTTTCGTTCAGCACTAACGCGTTTGTGAAGCATTCTGTTTTCGAAGCAGTGGAACGGATCGCCGCGGTCGGGTACGATGGCGTCGAGCTTCTAGCGGACGTTCCTCACCTTTACGCCGATTCCCTTACGGAAGCCGACCTTGAGCGATTGAAGGCGCTCCTGGACAGCACCAGGCTGCACGTCGCAAATATCAATGCAAACACCGCGGTCGGCTATTACGGGAGGACTTTCTGGGAACCGCTCTTTGAGCCTTCGCTCGCGCATCCGGACTCGGACTTGAGACGATGGAGAATCGACTACTCAAAGAAATGCATTGATATTGCAGCATCGCTCGGTGCCCCGACCGTGAGCGTCACGTCCGGCCGACCGGTATCCGGCATTCTGCCCACAGAATCCATGACCCTGCTGCACACTTCTTTGCAGGAGCTGCTCGAATACGCGGCCGAAAGATCCATTCGAATCGGGATTGAGTACGAACCGGGCCTGCTCATCGAACGACATGAAGAACTCGCGGCCCTGATCGAAAGAATGGATTCGCCGAATCTCGGAGCAAACCTCGATCTGGGGCATAGCCACGTCTTAGGTGAAGATCCTGAAACCGTTATCGCCGCGCTTGGCTCGCGAATCCTCCACGTGCACATTGAGGATATTGAAGGTACAAAGCATTACCATCTCATTCCAGGAACCGGCGACATGGATTTCCCGAAATTACTTGCCACGCTGACGCGTCACAGGTACGAAGGATTCGTCACGGTTGAGCTCTACACGTATCCGGATCGGCCGGAACATGCGGCCACGGAGGCACTGGAATTTATGAGAAGAATTCTCGTGTAGGCTTCACCAATGACGTCCGTCATTCCCGAGGCCGCTGGTATCCGGGTTATGTGCGGCCATCGGCGACATCTGCGGATTCGTCATTTTCGGCTTACAGGAAGGGGGTTACACATTGAAATTTGCTTTCAGTTCAAACGGGTTTCTGCGCCACAATCTCGTGGACACCATTAGGATTATCTCAGGCTCGGGATACCAGGGAATCGAGATCATGGCCGACATCCCGCACGCGTATCCCCTGCATCTCACCGACGCGAATATCCGCGAGATTAGGACCGCTCTCAGGGATCACGGGCTACAGGTGTCAAACCTCAATGCGTTCATGCACCATGCGGACGGAGATACTTACCATCCATCGTGGATCGAAGACGATGCCGCGTTGCGAGCCAAGCGAGTGGATTACACTCTCAGATGTATCGACCTGGCCGCGCAATTGGGCGCGCCCAATATCTCAACCGAGCCTGGCGGGCCGCTGCACGGAATGACCCGGGAACAGGGTCTTGATTTGTTCAAAGAGGGGCTTAGGCAAGTTGAAACAAGGGCACGTGAGGCTGGAATTCGGATCCTTATTGAGCCGGAACCCGGTCTTCTCATAGAGAATAGTCGGCAATTCCTGGAGCTCTTTCAGGGGTTAGACCCTGCAGCATTCGGTCTGAACTTCGACGTGGGCCACTTCTATTGCGTAAACGAGGATCTACCGCAGCTTGTTCGCGGCATGAAAGGTATCGCTCATCACTTCCATCTTGAAGACATCCCCCCGAGTCGGGCTCACCATCATCTGATGCTGGGCGAAGGAGCCATCGATCTGCCGGAAGTGCTGAACACCATCCGAGATACGGGCTACTCGGGGTTCGTCACGGTGGAACTGTACACGTATGTCCACTCCGCGCCCGACGCAGCTCGTGACGCATTTCGCTATCTGCAACGATGGAAAGAGTCCACAGGTGGATGATAAACTTGCCCTACAGGGAATTCGAGGGACGCAGGCAAAACGCTATTTCGCTACGTAGCGATTCTCAAGAGATTGATCATATTGGTCCTTACTCGAGAGGACTCCTGGCCAGATGCAGGAAGGGCCAATACTGAGTCGATGTCCCTTCAAGGGGTGCCACTGCTGGCTTGTCCAGCAGTGTTCCCGGTACAAGCACTGCTGGGCAAGCCAGCAGTGGCACCCAAACAACCATCCTCAACTCCCGGATGAAAATCGGAAAAAGTCCCACCATTCGGAACGTGTGTAAGTCTGAAAAGAAGCTCTGAGAACCATAACGAATAGGGCTTACGCGCTCTTCATTTGACGCGAGGAATAACGGTCACCTTGAGCATTACCTCTCCGAAGCCCGAGCAATCCACGCCTACGTCGGGACATCTCGCGTACCGCATGAAGTGGAACTCATTGGGCTCAAGGCCTTCGCTCAAGCGTTCATTGATCAGGGCCACCGGAATAGCCAGCTGCGAAATCAGGTAAACGCACATTCTTTTGGGACAAAGTTTGGTGATGAAGTTCCCATCCACGTCCAGGACGAGCTTCTGTCCTACTTCATGTTTTGAATTGCAGTTGCGGGATGCCACCACTTCAGCCTCGATTGAATAAAGGGAGGCCACGGACGAGAGACGATTCACGTGCCTCACGCGAGGAGTGCCCTCACGGAACTTTTGAGTTTCCGATTCCGTGAATCCGACTCGTTGTGCGTACTTGCTTACCACGTCTTCGGTCATAAGGTTTCTCCTTGTGTCACATCGTTTACCATACACGCTGGCCGATTCACCATTCGTCACCCCGGACTTGATCCGGGGTCCAGAACATATTGAAAAGACTGGATTCCCGCTTCCGCGGGAATGACGGAGGAAAGAACTGGGCTGTTTAGCTTAACGCCTATGGGCTACCGCCGGAATGAGGAGAATTCCGTGCCGCCAACCGCCCAAAAACGATTCGCAACAGGTTTAGAAGCAGTTGAATCCGCTAATTCCTTCCTGCAACCGGCTGTAGGATGCTCTTGAAGTCCGTGATGCCTTCAAGGTTTGCGTTCTTCGCGAACCGGGCGTCTACCAGCCCTGATATCTCATTGTTCTGTACCAGGCCGAATTTCACCATCTGGTCCGCCATGTAACGGATCTCGGATTCCTCGGGAATGAAGCGATCGTACACGATCCTGTTGGGCGGCGTCTGGAGAGCGTATTCCACGAGCTCACGAGGCTGATTCCAGTAGGTGCACGCGATACGAGCGGCCTCCTGCGGGTGCGCTTTGGCCCACAAGCCGGACCTGGCCGCGGCCTGAACAAGCGCCTGCACTCGCTCCGGCTTCCGGTCGATGAAGTCCTGTCTCACCAGGAGGAGATTGCAGATGAAGTTGGGCCACACCTGTTCGACATAATAGAGCACCTTTGACTCACCGACCCGAATCGTCTGCGCTGCGAAAGGCTCACCGACGAAGTACGCATCAAGCGCGCCGGTGGCTAGCGCTGATGCCATGTCCGGCGGGTTCATCTCCACAATGTTCAAGTCCGCGCCGCTCAAGCCGAACTTTTGCGCCAATTCCCTCGTACAGAGGTTGTGCCCTGAATATCGCAGCGGCACCGCTATGCTCTTGCCGGCAAGGTCTCGAAAATCCCTTACTGAAAGATCCTTCCGGTATACCAGCGTGCTTTCATGGCGGTTGCCGATATACACGATCCTCACGCCTGCGCCCTGCTGGTGAAGCACCACGGATAGGGGCGCAATGATGAACGCAGCCTGTATCTTCCCCTGGCGAAGCGCTTCACCCATTTCCGCGAAGGACGAAAACTTGAGTGCCTCGTACCGCACTCCGGTTCCGTCTTTGGTCGCATAATCCAACAAGGGAGCGGCCAGGTTGGTGATCACAGGCATGTATCCCATGAGCACCCGTTCCCTATCCTCATGGGAGAAATTGACCCAATAGTGCAGGCCGGAAATCACCACAAACCACGAGAGGGCGATGATTAACACCAGCCATCCCACGGACAATCTCGCGGTCATCCGACGAATGAGATTAGAGCGCATAATGCACACCCAATTCAGTGTACACGTCTCTCCGCAGGTTTTCCAATTCATCGAACGAACGGAAATCACGAGGATGCGGGAATTCCAGCTTCAGGTCCAGCCGAACCTTCGCGGGCCGGTCAGTGAACACCACCACTCTGTCGCCCATTACCAGAGCCTCATCGATATCATGAGTGATGAACACGATGGTCTTCTGAATGAACTCATGCATATTGATGATTTCTTCCCGCATCTTGAGTCTGGTGAGGAAGTCCAGTCCTGCAAAGGGCTCGTCCATGAAGAGCACTTCCGGGTCTGCAACAAGGGCTCTCGCTAGCTCGGCTCGTCTCTGCATTCCTCCGGAAAGCTGGTGAGGATACAGGTGTTCGTAACCGGTCAAATTCACCACATCCAGGTATTCTTGCACCTTGGCAGTCATTGCCTCTTTGTCCTTCTCGTGCCGGACACCAAGACGAACATTCTCCCAGACCGTCATCCAGGGGAAAAGGCCTGAATGCTGAAAAACAAAGATGTGCTCCGAGCTCGGCCCTTTCACCCTTTCGCCATCAATTAAGACAGTTCCCGCTGTAGGCGGATCAAAGCCTGCGATCACCCTGGCGAGTGTGGTCTTGCCGCACCCTGATGGACCCAGGATGCACACCAGCTCCCCATTTGCGAACTCCAGGTCGATCCTGTCCAGGACCGGCAGGTGGTCGCCCGGGTGCAGGTCAGGATCGCTGTTCATCTGGCGGCGGGCAACTCTGCGCTCCACGAACCCTTTCGTGAGATTCTTGATGAGAATATGACCCATCCTACGCTCGACCCCATGCCACGGATTTGATCCTGTTCAATTGAACAATAACCCGGTCCAGACAAATCCCGATGACGCCGATCGCAATCATCGCGTCCATGACGTAATCCATGCGGAGCGCGTTTCGGGAATCCAAGATCAGATAACCAAGGCCGGACTTGACCGCAATCATCTCCGCGGCCACTACCACCAGCCAGGCAATCCCGAGAGAAATACGGAGAGCGGGCAAAATGTCAGGCAAGATAGCGGGGAAAATGACTCGCGTGATCGTCTCTAACCGTGTGAAATTGAAGTTTGCAGCTACCTGGAAGTAAATGGTACGGATATGATTCACCGAATAGATGGTCGATACGAGCAGCGGGAAGAAACTGGAAAGGAAGATAAGGAACACCGCGGGCCTGTCGCCAATCCCGAACCAGAGCATCGCCAACGGGATCCACGCTAACGGCGAAATGGGCCTCAGAAACTGAATCAATCCATTGGTCAGCAACTGACCGGTCTTCCACCAGCCAAGGATGATCCCAAGAGGCACCCCGATCAGCACAGCCAAGTAGTACCCCGTGGTTACTCGAAACAGGCTCGCGACCGAGTGTTTCAAAAGGGTGCCGTCCCGAATCAGCTCCCACATCCCCACAGCGGCATCCGCCGGACCGGGAAACACTGTGGGACTCCACCCGCTCAAACTCCTGGCAATGCCCCAGATCGCCACCACAGCGGCGAAGGACAAAACTGGCAAGAGATAAGGCCGGAGACGACTATAGCTCATAGGGCACCTGACGAGAGCTGACAAATCGAGCTCCACGCTTCGAAAAGCTATGGCCGCATGATGACATCCTGCCCCGGAGTGTCCGCGGGCCTACGAAAGCAACTGGACCTTCTTTGTTGCGGCACGAAGAAGACGCGAGCCCGAAGGTAATATTCTTATCAAAGGCAGCCCCGGGAGAGAAGCAGAATCGGCACAGAAATCAGTAGGACCGGCATCTTGCCGGTCCAGGGCGTATGTGCGACCGCGTACCGGACCGGCAAGATGCCGGTAGACAGACTGCTAGCGGTCCATAACTGCGATCCCTGCGAAGCCAATCTCACCACCAGAAAACTCGCACGAAGTCTTTGGATGCACCGGCGAGCGTGTGCCACGGGGGAATGGACCGGCAAGATACCGGTCCTACTGATTATATAGTCACTTTATTACACAATGTTATCACTATTTAATTATATGAAACATCGGTAATACTTCTATGGGTCGATCCTTTTATCGACATTTTGCCACATCATGCTTCAGATTTCCCTTGACCCTCACCCCACTCGTTGGTAGGGAAACCTCAACCGAACTCTGGGGTTTCGGAGTAGCCACGCGGTAATGCTCATTTTTCAGGCTGGCGATGTCTGGAAGCCCAGATCAGGCCCGTTCGGTTATCCAACAACTTGAGGGAATAAAGCCCATTTCGGAGGGAGGCTCTTTATGAAAACGATGGTTCTCACACTTAGCGCTATCGTGTGCGTTGTTATTCTCGCGGCACCTCTACCGGCTATTGCCGCCGGCGACCAACAGCTCGTCATTGACAGATCCACCCGCAGCAAGGTGCTCAACGACTATGTCCTGCTCACCAGAGACGCAATCCAACAGGTCTGGCGCACCCCGGTTGCGCTCGAAGGCACTGGTTCCGTTAAAGGCCGTGTCAAGGTGAACTACACGCTGACCAGGAGCGGCACGCTCGATTCAATCCAACTGGTGGAAAGCTCCGGGAATCCGGAAATGGACCAGACGCTCTTGCAGGCCATTCGCGCGGCGCAGCCTTTTCCACCTTTTCCCGACGATGTCCAGGCTCCACGAATCATGATACGAGCCAACTTCGTCGTGGCAGACCTGCCCACCGCGCCGGTGGTCACCGTGAATCAGCCTATCGATTCCCCCGACACACCCACCCAGGAAGTTCCAAAGGCCGAAAAAAAGAAGCTCCTCTGGGGCAAACCCGCTGAAACCGCCACACCCAAAGATTCTACCCTTGATGCAGGCAGACCTATGCCCGAACCACCTCTCCGAGCAACCAAAATCCCCTGGGGCAAACAGGAGTAACAGCGCCCGGGAAAGAGGGAATTCTTGAAGAATTGGCCGGAGAGGCCCTTTTTGTGGAAAAAGGGCCTCCCCGGACCCCTCCCCAAAAACTCCCATCTTTTCAAAGCATTGGACCGCATTGCCTATGATCGGAGCGGCGGAGAATCGACGACCCGCACGCTCCAGCTCGGTCCATGGTAGGGGCGCACGGCCGTGCGCCCCTACAGAGGCTACTTTTGGCTGATTCGGATACTGTCGGTAGCAAAGGGGCGCGATTCATCCCGTAGGATGCGGTGAATGCAATGAACCGCATCGGTCGAGGTTTTCTCGGCTGTGATATCACAATAGCGGTCGGGGATGATCAACTGGAACCGTCCCGTGATACCCCGGATACGCGGCCGTGCCTCCACTGGTTCGGCTCTTTGCTTTTGGTAGGGCAGACACCGGCCCCCAAAACCGCTACCGATGCGGTTCGTCCTGCGCGGAACGCGGGACTCACCACATCCTACAAGCTACCATCCCAACTGGGATCGTGCCACGACCAATGAACCGTAGTTCGACTGGGTGGCCGGGACGTTATACGTCCCGGCGCCGAAGGCACAGGAGGTTCATTTTCTTGATGGTGTCGCGGAGTTTCTTATCTTCTCAACCCTTGCCGCAGGGCCAGGGCAAACAGACCTATCAGCACAGGCCCCAGAAGGCTCTGAAGCGTGTTGATGGGCTTGGCCCATCCGATAGGTACGAGATCGTCGGGCTTTAGCAGGGTCATGACTTTGAGGCTATAGTGCGCGGCCCGCAGCCAGTCCCATACGCATCCGCACGTCAATGCAGTCCCGCCACCTTTGGGGCCAAGGCCCAACAAGAGATACCCGATCGTGGATAAAACGAGGAGAACCACCGCCCAAACGAGCGGCCGCCGAAAGCTTTCGCCGTATCCGCTGACACAACGGTACACGCCCAGAACCCAGCGAAGCTCACGCCGCGTCTCCTGCTTGTTACTTAGCCTCATCTCCTTCTCGCCAAAGTGGAAAGCACCTCCTCGCTCATAGTCGCGTCGGTCCTCGTAGTTCTGCTTGAGCTGACGATAAAGTAGCTCGATATGGGCCCACTGACGACTCTGGTCTTCCTCCAATGGCGCGATCTCATCGTACACTCCAATGCGTCTACCAGTCTTGCCTGTGACCCACCCCAACAACCACTTGATCTTGCGGCACCTTCCCTCGGGGCTCCACTCAATTTCCGGCCACTTCGCTCCAGTGATCTCGGCCTTGCGCAAATCTGTGCCTAGGAAACGGGACTTCCGCAAGTCCGCATCCTTGAAGGTAACTGCATCGAGCGGATTGAGGATCACGCGCCGAAAGTCCACTGTCGAATCAGCAAAGATCCAGTTACCATCTATTTCATTGGTGAAGAGTGTTCTGCCGGTAAAGCGGACCTCCGTGAAATCGGTACTGTCAGTGAAACGGGTGCGTTGGAAGTAGGTTTCGCCCTCGAACTCGGCGGCTTCGAAGTGCGCCTTCGCGCCAAACTCGGCGGCAAGGAAATCAGCTCGGTTGCTGAACTTTGATTCTCTGAAATCAGCATCTCGGCAAAATTTGGTGTGCACGAAGTGCGCGCCACCTATGAATTGAGTTTCCCAGAACTGAGTTGTCCTAGTGAATTCAGCAAGCCAGAAGATGGCTTCCCCGAAGAACTTGGCTCTATAAAACCTCCCACCTCCGCTAAACCTGGCCCTCCAGAAATTTGCCTCCTCGCCGAATCGTGCTTCGTCGAAGACTGCTTCGCCACCGATCTGAGCCCTCCCGAAGTTGGCCTCTTTTTGGAATTCGGCTTCAGTGAAATCCACCCCCGCGCTAAATCGAGCCTCAGTGAAGACGGCCCCCTCGATGAACGTCGCTCCCTTAAACGATGCTTTGGTGAACCTAAAGTCATGAAAATTGATCTCTTCTGGGAAAACAAAGTAAGAGAACTTGTCTCCGTGTTGCTTGCGGTGCTCTTCAAAGGCTTCCCAGAATGCCGTCTTGTCCTTTCCCTCGCTTTGGGAATGGAGGATGCACAGGTCATCCTCTCCTGGACCCCCAAGGGCGTCTCGCCCACAGATTTCATGGTATTTGCATGGTGGCATGGAGGCGTTCCCCCTGGTTGTGCGGCCCTCTGGCGGCTTCGGTAGGGACCGGCGTCCCCCGGATCGTGTCCGGGGCAGGCTCTGCCGGTCCAGCATTCCCCTAGTTGTGTAGCCCTATGTTGTCGCCTTAAATTTTAGCACTTCCGGTATCCAGGCCCGGTCTAGACGTGCGCCGACCTGGTGCCCGGCTTGGTGGGACAGGCGTCCCGCCTGTCGACTAATGACGGGCAACCCCGCGTTCTGCGCGGGGCCGTCCCACCATACCTCTCCGTCCCACGAATGCAACGTCCACGCGTCCGTATTCTTGAACCGAAGTGCTTCGGCAGCACCTACCCGTTCCAGAGTCCTATGACGGCTTCTGCAACACCTTCAAACACTGGCGAGCCATCATCAGTTCTTCGAAGGTTTCCACTACCAGGATCTTGGTTTTTGAATCAGCCGCGGAAATGTCCGCGACCGGAGCTGAATCGGTCAGAGAAACTTGGCTGTTCTTATCCTCATCAATGCGGAAACCCAGGTCCTCTGTCCCGTCAAGAACTCTGGCCCTGACGGTCGGGCTGTTCTGACCGATTCCGCCGGTGAAGACCAGCGCATCGCATCGTCCCAGCACAATCAGCATTGAGCCGATCGCACGTTTCACCTGGTAGCAGAACGCGGCCACAGCCAGTTTCGCTCGCGGGTTGCCTTCTTGAGCCGCGGCATCCACATCCCGGAAATCACGGCTCACGCCGCTGATTCCCATGAGCCCCGACTCCTTGAAGAGCATGTCGGTCATCTGGTCAGGCGAAAGATTACCTTCTTTCATAATGATGGGGATGAGCCCGGTATCCACGTCGCCGGCCCGCGATCCCATGATCAGGCCCGGAACCGCGGTCATGCCCAGTGTGGTGTCAATGGATCGGCCCCGATCCACTGCGCAGAGGCTCGCGCCGTTGCCAAGGTGGCAGGTAATGATCTTCAGGTTCTCAATCGGCTTGCCCAGGAATTCAGCGGCCTTTGCCGAGACATACGCGTGGGAATTTCCGTGGAAGCCCGTTCGACGATACCCGCGCTCGGCAAAGTAATGATACGGCAGTCCGTAGATTGCGGCTTCATCCGGGATTGTCCAATGGAACCACGTGTCGAAAACCGCGCAATGCACAGCCTTGGGCATACGGCGCACGCATTCTTCGATTCCGACGATCATTGCGGGATGATGAAGCGGAATCATCGGCGTCATGCGGCGGATCTCGTCGACCACGTCACGATCGATACGGACTGCTTCCCGATATTTGCCGCCGTGGCCGATCCGATGCGCCACCGCAGGGATCTCGTCCAGCGACGAAATCGGCCCCTGGCTCAACAGCGTGGAAAAGACTCCATCTAGGGCTTCGCCGATGTCTCGTACCGGCAGGTTTTTGCTCTGCGCGGGATTTGAATTCGTTCGGAACGTATGACGGCTCCCATTCAAGCCGATTCGCTCGATTTCGCCGGAGAAGAGGACTCGCTCTTGGTCCATTTCGAACAGGGTGTATTTCATGGATGAGCTGCCGCTGTTAATCACAAGTATTTTCAATGCGTTCTCCATCAACGACCGATATCAGGCGCAAGGCCGGAGTGGACTTATCATATAACATGGGTATCATACGAAGAGCGCCGGGTGCTCGGAGTTTTTGAAAGAGCTGCCGGGGAGGCCCCTTTTGTGCAAAAAGGGCCTCCCCGCCCCGCGAAACGCGGGGCTCCCCAAAAACTCCCGGCTTGCGCAAGCGCTTTCAGCACTTGTGTGTAAACATTCAGTTAAGGGGGGAGAACAGGTTGGCAAGGCTGGCTCAAGAGAAACCCGGCGGCGACATGCCGTCATCCCGGCGAACCTCGGATCGGGGTCCGGGGCAGGCGCCGGGGCCCAGAACATTAGGAAAAGACTGGATTCCCGCCTCCGCGGGAATGACGGACGAAGAAACTGGGCTGCTTAACTTAACGCCAATGTGCTTCCGCAGGAATGACGGGGTGCAGCCCCCACGAGTCGGACGGAATCTTCGGCAATCATTTCAGCAAACATTAAAGAAACATTCATAGAACACAACATTCGAGATGAGCTCATGGGCGAGAGTGAACGAGTAGATCAAGAAATTGCTGAAGCAACAAAGGCTTTGGTCGAAGCCGATTGCTTCGATCCCATCATATTTGATGAGGCTCGGGATCCGGCCGCGAGCGGACCGCTTCGCGTCACCCAACTGGAAAGCGCCCTGAAGGCAGCCAAAGACGTTCATGCGCAGCTCCTTCGGATCTCCAATTTCCTGAGGAGCCGGGTGATCAATCGCGTCCTGGACATGGACCGGTGGATCCAGGCTCCGGAACAGTACGACAAGCTGCGTTTACTACTGGAGCGCCTCTTGGCCGGCACGGGGGAGTTCAAACGCGAACCGGGGTTTGTCGCGGTCTATGCCGACCTTCTGGCTGTGTATTTTTTGGTCTTGTACCGATGTGGGAGCCCAGGCCGCGAAAGTTCCATCATTCGGTTGATGCTCAACAACCTGGCTCGACGCAAGGCCGTGGAACTAAACCAGGCCCAGCTCACGGACGCGCTCCGGACGTTGGAACACGCTGTCACGATTGCCATCATTGCCAAGCGGTATGCAGTCTATGTGCTGGCGACCCGCGGTCTGAACGTCATCTTCCGGCGAGAACTGGAATTCCGCACCTATGGGGATTCTCCGGAGACTCTCGCGCTCCAGCTCGTCAATATCCTTCTCAAAGAAGGGATCAAGCTTACGGACGTCACGGACATCGTTTGTGCCGGCGGCGATCTGGGGACACTACCGGACGGCATTTACGTGCTCAACGAGAGGTTGAAGAACGAATCGCTCAAGCGGCTCCAGAACAGCTCCATCAACCGTGGGGCGTTGGTCGCGTATGAACTCAAGGAGATTCTTGCGGCACAGCGAGGCCGCGACGGAATTCACGTATCTCTCGCGAGCCCGCTGTCGTTCACCACGCTGGAATCGTTGGTAACCGGTTCATTTCTCAAAGCGGATTCCGAGGAACTTAGCCGCCAATTGCAGGGCTATGTAAAAGTGACGCCGCTCAAAGCTCAGGCCGCGCTCATTTCGGAAGCCGAACGAATCAGCCAGGAAAGGCTCAATCTCCTCGTGATGAGCTTGGACGAGCTCTTCGCGTCCGTCGTGCGCAAGACCGGGCCACGCATAGTCCGAGAGTTGGCGCAGCAAGATGCGAACGAGATCCTGAGTAAGTTTGATTTCGACAAGATCATAGCCGCGCTCAACGATGAAGGATTCAAGATTCCGCCGCATTTTCGCCTGGCATCGAGAACTATCGGAACGGGCGTGAAGGAGATATGCGAGCTGCTGATGATCATGGAAACCGGGAGGATTTCGCCCACCCTGACCAGCTCGCTCAATCAGGTAGTCGATACTTACGCGTCTCGGGTAGCTGCCATCTTGGAGAGTTCTTCAACAGGCGAACCCGCGGAGCGTCCCGATTACATCGTGGTCACCAGCATGTTGGCTCTGGATCCTTACTTCCAAACGCTCTTTCTCAAGATACGCGACCGCATCGACAATCCCTTCACTCCCATCATGTGCATGGATTCACTGGAACACGAGTACCTGATCGCGAACCATCTCTTCGAAATGTACGTGAACCCGGCAAAGGCGGACACACGCCTGCAATACACCGTGGAAGCGGGCAGCATCAGGCACGCGTTACAAGTGTTGGGCGCGTCAGGCGGCCGGCATCTGGTCTTTTCGTTTAGCTCGCTCCTGGAACAGGTCACGTCAGGCATGGCCGAAGGACGCATTGGGGCCGGTCAGGTTGTGCTTGTTGGCGCTGATAACGAAGACGCGCTGGTCGCTGTTTCACATGCCAAAGATTACGGTTTGATCAAGAGAACCGTCCTCATCGGTACGCCCGACGACATCAAAGAGGCTGTGGAACGTGCAAAGCTCCCCATCGCGCTCGACGGAGATCCCGATGTTCAGATCCTGCCCATTGACCCGTTGGCAAGCGACGTGGAGAGCAAGAAGCAAGCTACAGCCCACGTGTTCAGCGGATTTCTGGCCGACCATAGAGATTTCTTCGTCATGAAAGGGAGCGTGTCCACATCCACGCTCCTGCACGAGGCTCTTGCGATCTACAAGGCGAAAGACGGTTCAGGCCCGGACAAGCCTGCGGTCAAGCGCAGAATAGCTTCTCACACTGCGCTCTTTGTCCTGCCGGATGGAAGGCTTTTTGCAATCTCGGACGCCGGGGTGAATCCGGGATTTACCAGCCCGGACGCCCTGCTAACGGTCATAGAGAACCAGGCGGAGATCATCCGAAAGGTAGTCGATCCAAAGCTGCTTCTGAAGGTGGCCATCGTCACCGCGGTGGAAAAACAAACCGCGGCGATTCCGGCCACACACCTCGCGGCCGAGACCATGGAGCGAGCAAAGGAGCTTGAACCCAGATACGGACCCATCATTGTGGAAGGCCCGCTCTCCTTCGATTTGGCCACTGTGCCCGACGTTGCGGGCGAAAAGCACTACGAAGGCCGCATCATGGGCGATGCCAACTGTTTGGTGGCGACCGACATCAACACAGCCAACGTGATATACAAAATGCTTTCAAAGACCATGGGAAGCCTGGGCCTGGTGGTGGACTGCGGAGGTATCATCACCGCGGGCCCGGGATCGGTTCCTATTGTGCTCACCTCCAGAGGCGACACAGCTCAAACCAAGTTCAATTCGATCTTGCTAGCGCTGGCGTACTGCGCGGGAGAGGCTTGCCTGGGCATCCCGAAGACCTGATCGATTATCAATCCGGCGAACGACATTTCGGATTCTCAAGGAATCGAGAATTGGGTATGGTGTCCTCGAATTGAAGCACTTATACCCGGGATAATCATTCGTCTGGGAGAGGAGAACAGGCGTGCAATTTACGAGGGTTACGGTTCAGGAGCAGGTGGCGACGCTCACATTCGAGCGTGGAAAGGTAAATGCGATTAACGAGCCGCTCGTCATGGAACTGACCGAGCGCTTCCAGCAGTTGGCTGCCGATCCCCAAGTGAAGGCAGTCATCCTGACCGCCGCGGGGAAGTTCTTTTCGTTCGGCTTTGATATCCCGGAATTCCTTGGTTTTTCGCGGGAGGAGTTCACCCGCTATCTCACGAAGTTCACAACCCTTTACAGAAATTTGTTCCTCTTTCCCAAGCCTGTGGTCGCTGCTTTGAACGGGCATACCGTGGCTGGCGGATGCATGTTGGCCACTTCGTGCGATTATCGGCTCATGGTGCCGGGCAAGCCCAAGATATCGCTCAACGAAATCACTTTCGGTTCCACCCTCACCGCAGGCTTCCTGGAAATGCTTGAGTATCTGGTGGGGACTCGCAACACACAGAGGATCGCCTATTCAGGCGCGATGTACACCGCTGAAGAAGCCATGACGTTAAACCTCATTGACAAGATCTGTCCCCCAGAATCCCTCATGGACGAAGCGCAAAGGATTGCATGGGAGATGGCTCAACGGGACAGCCGCGCCTTCGCGAGCATTAAGCTGATGCTACGGCAGCCTGTCGGAGACAGGATGCGTGAACGAGAACCGGACTCTATCAAAGAATTCGTGGACGTGTGGTATTCCGGCGAAACCAGAAAACAACTCGCGGAAATAAAAATCCGCAGCTAACCAACTGGGAAGCGGTTTCAAGACAGGGGAGGTTTTGAAAGAGTTGGGGGGGGGGGGGGGGGGGGGGGGGGGGGGGGGGGGGGGGGGGGGGGGGGGGGGGGGGGGGGGGGGGGGGGGGGGGGGGGGGGGGGGGGGGGGGGGGGG
>JBFLZC010000014.1:0-55630 GCA_040756375.1 Thermodesulfobacteriota bacterium | reverse complement strand
GGCCCTTTTTATGTAAAACCGCCCCCCCCCCCCACCCCTCCCCCAAAAACTCCCTCCTTTTGAAACAGCTCTCTATGGTGGCCTTGACGAGATTTCTTGGCAAAAGGGGCCTTCGCTATGTTGCTAACTGGATATACGAAAGAAATCTTTCGCCCCGAGTGCAATCCGAGCTTTCAGTCGGTGCATTGTATCGCGCACCTCGACCAGGACGTCAGCGAAGCGCTACCGTACCTCAACGCGTCGCTTGGCGGCTACGAATTCATTAAGGACCCGCCGTCGGTCACCTTCAGGGCTCACGGCAAACTGATCACGGTCCATGCGCGTAAAATAGCCATCAATGCGCTCAAGGACGAAGAAGAGGCCGACGGCATCCTCCAATGGCTCAAGCAAGAGATAAACACCGCGTGGGAAAACCGCGATTCCATCACGCCCCGCTATGAAGGACTGCCAAGGCCACAACCGATTGAGATCCTGAAGCGCCTGCCAAAGACCAATTGCCGGAAATGCGGCGAGCCCACCTGTCTCGTGTTTGCCGTGGTCTTGTGCGAAGGAGGCAAGAGCCCGGAAGACTGCCCCGATCTTGACGGAGAGTCAAAAGCATCCATTGAGCAGTATCTGAGCCCGTTCGGTTTGGACGATTATTGAGGCGGGTTGGAGGTGCGAGCAAGGAGGTAGGGTGGGGTTGATAAATTTTTCGCGATTCTGCACATTTTTCTTGAATCTTTTTCGGATCTGAGTAGACTAATAAATTTAATTCTCGTTGGGGAGAGTCCTCCTCCCCAAAGATCCCCCCGGAGGAAAGAATATGCAGTGCGCTACCTTTAAGCAGGGCATCGAGTGCGCGTTCATGACAAACAAAGGGTGCACCTTCAACGGCGGCCGTTGCCATACGGTCGTCGATTCATGCAATGGCTGTGGCAAAGCCCAGACCTTTGAACAGGGCATCTTCTGCACAGTAGCTCCCAATCCCGCCGCAAAATGGAGCCGAGGCAATTGCAACTTCGCCACTCACGCCTCACGCTCTACCGCCGCTCAGGAAGAAAAGATGCTGAACCCCCTGAAGGCGTCCAAGCGGGCCGCTAGCGGAAAACGCTAACAAACGGACCGCGGCGACCGGCAACTTCTCTCTTCGCGAGATTGCCGAACCAGGGACAGCATCCATAGGAGCCTCGTATTTCTCCCCAGGGTCCCGCGCGTGGACTCAGGGGTGAGGCTTGTACGGACTCGGAATTGGCAGAACGCCGTACCAGAGTCTGGTACCGACTCGTTTTCAAAGGGTGAGGATGGCGTTGTAACCGAGGCAGCACTGACCTGGACACCAGGTCAGTGGCACCCAACATCCATCAATATCGGCCCGGGGTGCCACGGACCTGAGCTTTGGCAGGTCCGTGTATGAATCAGAGGGCCTTTCATCGTTTGGCCGCGCCTAGGTCCTAGGATTAATTAAGCGGGCGCTTTGCACCGAATCGTCAAAACACCCATCGATAAATAGCCAAGCCGAGCGTGACTGCAAAGATGAGGATGATGACAACCATGACGATCCGGTCAAGGGTGATGGTGGGATGCGATGTCAGTTGCGCCCAGTGCTCGTCACACCACGCTCCGGTTGTCGGGAGCGAAGGATGGCCCCGCGTGTGTCCGGGCTTGCCGCAGACATTGCAGATGCCGCAGTAGCCTTCCGGAATGTCCTTCATCAGTTCGGCAAGTCCGACGTTCTTCTTTCGTTCAGCGCAGTAGCACCCCATAGCAACTCGCAGCAGGCACAAAATACTTATCTTCTCGGTTACGTGTAGAGCTTGAAGGCCAAAGTCATAATGAGATCCTGAGCACTTCTCCGTGCGAGGTCACATTGCCGGATCAGCCGGTCCCGCGTCTAGCGGGATCACTCCACGTATGAATCCCTGATTACTTGCGAGAACCGGCTGTTTTTTCGCCAAAAGTCAACGCTCGCCAGGTGGCGTTTTTTGAAAGGGGGCCGGGGGAGACTTTTTTGTAAGCAAAAAAGTTTCCCCCGGTGCTCTCTCAAGAACGGCCCGTGGTCACAGAATAAAGCGGCTCAGGTCTTCGCTCTTGACGATTTCTTGGAGCCGTTGGCGTACCATTTCGGGCGTCACGGTGACCGTGACTCCGGTCATGTGCGGCGCTTCGAACGAGACTTCTTCCAGGAGTTTCTCCAGGATGGTGTGCAAGCGCCGCGCGCCGATGTTTTCCGCTCGCTCGTTGACCTCTTCAGCTAGCCGCGCGATTTCTTCTACCGCGTCCGCGGTGAATTCCAGCGTTACGCTTTCTGTGCCGAGGAGTTCCTCATACTGCTTTACCAGCGCGTTCCTCGGTTCGGTGAGGATACGCACGAAGTCGCCCCTGGTCAGAGCGGAGAGCTCGGCCCTCAGCGGAAATCGCCCCTGGAGCTCCGGGATCAGGTCCGATGGCTTAGACATGTGAAATGCGCCGGCCCCGATAAAGAGAATATGGTCGGTGCGCACTACTCCGTGCTTGGTGCTCACCGTGCTCCCTTCAATGATTGGGAGCAAATCACGCTGGACTCCTTCCCGTGAAACATCCGGGCCGTGGTGTATCGTCGAAGAGCCCGCGACCTTGTCCAGCTCGTCTATGAAGACCATACCGGTTTGTTCCACTCGTTGCTTTGCCAGTTGAATCACCTTGTCGGCATCGATGAGCTTGTCCAGCTCCTCTTGAACGAGGATCTGCAGCGCTTCCGGAACCTTGACCCTCCGGCGTTTGGTCTTACTGGGCAGTATGCTGGAGAACATGTCCTTCAGGTTGATGTCCATCTCCTCCATGCCCGCGGGAGTGAACACTTCAACGATGGGCAGCGCGCTGACTTGCGTTTCGATTTCCACATCTCGGTCGTCAAGCCTGCCTGATTTCAGCATCTTCTTGAATTTATCCCTTGTGCGCTGCGCAACTTCCAGATCGTCTTCGGTCCCTGGTGCAGCGGGAACCCCCACCAGTCTCCGCGTCGGTCGCTTTGGAGATCTAGTGGGCAAAAGAATGTCCAGCAGCCGCTCCTCAGCGTGCTCTTCGGCCTTGCCGCGGACCTTCTCGTACTCCTCTTCCTTGACCATGTTGATGCCGATTTCGAGCAGATCCCTGATCATGGATTCCACATCTCGGCCCACATAGCCCACTTCGGTGAACTTGGACGCTTCGACCTTAATGAATGGCGATTGCGCGAGTTTGGCGAGCCTTCGGGCGATCTCTGTCTTGCCCACACCGGTTGGGCCGATCAGGATAATGTTTTTCGGAACGATTTCATCCCTGAGCTCCTCAGGGACTTGCCGCCGTCGCCACCGATTTCGCAGCGCAATGGCCACCATGCGCTTCGCGTTGTCCTGGCCGATGATGTATTTGTCCAGTTCCGCCACGATCTGCCGTGGGGTCAAGGTTTCCATATACGCGTCGGATTCTGTTGTTGCGAGCTGTTCGATCTTCACCCTTCCGCACCTTCCCTAGAAATCAGAGAACAATATCCCGCATAGACGCTGCGCTTACGTAGCGTGCCCCTATAACTCCTCCATGACCAGGCTGTCATTGGTGTACACGCAGATGTCGGCTGCGATCTGCAATGAGATTCGCGCTATATCGGCAGGAGGCAGCTCCGTATGCGCCAGGAGCGCACGAGCGGAAGCCAGCGCGTAATTGCCGCCGGACCCGATGGCGACAACGCCGTCGTCGGGCTCGACCACATCCCCGGTTCCCGAAATAAGGAGGGTCTTGCTCTTGTCAGCGACGATAAGTAAGGCTTCGAGCCTCCGGAGCATCCGGTCGGTGCGCCAGAGCTTGGCGAGCTCCACCGAAGCGCGGGTGAGATTGTTCGGATACTTCTCCAGCATCTCGTTGAATTTCTCAAGCAGCGTCAGAGCATCCGCGGTGGAGCCTGCAAAGCCTGCCAGGATCTTGTCGTCTTTGCCCACTCGCCTTACCTTGCGAGCCGAGTGTTTCACGACCGTATTCCCGATGGAGACCTGGCCGTCGCCTGCTATGACCACCGCTTCTCCACGACGGACGCACAGAACCGTAGTAGATCTGATTCGATCAGCCTTCATGCGCTTGTCTCGTATTTCCCGGCTAGGCGTGTCAGCAGTGTCCGGGTTCCAAAACCCTGTTGTAGGGGCGCATGGCCGTGCGCCCATATAGAAGCGCTCGTGCGTCTATGAGCCCTTCTTATTCGAGCCGCTTCTAGGATGCGCCTTGTCGTAGACCTCCATGAGTCTGCCCAGATCCACCCTGGTGTAGCGTTGAGTTGTGGAAAGGCTTGCATGGCCGAGTAGCTCCTGGATGGATCGGAGGTCCGCTCCTCCAACCAAGAGGTGCGTCGCAAACGAATGTCTAAAAGTGTGTGGAGATGCGTCCCTCTTCAGTCCTGCTGCATCCAAATACGCCTTGAGTATACGTCGGACGGTTCGTGAAGACAACGGCCCACCCCGTTGGTTCACAAAGAGGGCTTCCGAATCCGTCCACGGGCGCTTCTGCGCAAGGAGCAGATCCCGCAAAGAAAGATATTCTTCAATAGCCTTGATCGCTTTGGAGCCCACCGGCACGTACCGCTCTTTGCTCCCTTTTCCCACGACTCGCACCCAGCCATTCTTGAGATCCAAATCCTGAATCTTCAATCCGGTCAATTCCCCTACCCGGAGCCCGGATGAATACAAAAGCTCGAAAACAGCCAAGTCGCGCTTGGCCATTTCGGGATTACGACCAAAGAATCGGTCCATTTCATCCACGCTGAGCGCCCGCGGCACCGGCTTCTCTCGCTTCGGCGCTCGTATTCCCGCGGCAGGGATGCCGGTGACCAGCCGCTCTCGCTGCAAGAATCGAAAAAACGTCCGGACGGCAGCGAGCTTTCGTCCCATGGTGACCTTCTTGACCTTTCCGAATCGGCTTGCAAGAAAGCCGCGGACGTGCAAGGCGTCAATCTGAGATACACTTTCCGGCGCCCCGTGGGCTTCAAGATACGAGCGAAAATCCCTCAAATCCGCCAGATAAGCTCGAACCGTTTCCGCAGAACGGAGCCGCTCTGTTTCAAGATGACGAACAAAGAGTTTTACAGCCTCATCAAAGTGCACGGTTCCTCCGGCAAGAAACGACGATCCGTCCGCAGATTTCCCAAAGAAAATACCTTTATTTTTCGATTGTTGCAACCAATTATTAAAGTTTCTGGACTGGGCCGAGGAAATGGGCCATGATCAGGCCGAGCGGCCGAAGGCGCAGAGCAGATTGCAAGGACTGGGACCGTCTTGAAGAGTCGCCGGGGAAGCCTTTTAGGGCAGTTGCCGAAAATGATGTCCATTTGCCCACCTGAAGTGGACCATCCGCAAGGTTCGTCGTGACGCGAATCTTCTCCGTCATTCCTGCGAAAGCAGGAATCCAGAATCTGGACCCCGGATCAAGTCCGGGGTGACGGCGTTATTCCTGCTAATCGGACAAGAATCTTGGCAGCTGCTTTAGGTCCCTCTCCTGCACCGATCTGAAAAAGGACATGAACGAGACTAATTTCCATAAAGATCCCGGCTCATTCCGCGATCCGAGCGGATGCCTCTTCTATAGGAACGGAGAGCTGTACCGACAGGTCAACCGTTCTTACAAGGAAGATTATGACCAATTGATGCAGAGCGGTTTGTACGATTCGCTCGTCAAGGAGGGTCTCCTGGTCCCCCACCGGGAAATGGGCCTGTCCATGCGCATCTCTGATGATGCGTACGTCGTGATCAAACCCGAGCCGATCCCGTTCGTATCCTATCCCTATGAATGGTGCTTCAGCCAGCTCAAGGCTGCGGCGGAGCTCACCTTGACGATCCAGCAACGGGCCCTGCAATTCGGAATGTCTTTGAAGGATTGCAGTGCGTACAACGTGCAGTTCAGCGATTGGAGGCCCATATTCATCGATACCCTTTCTTTCGAAAGATCGATCGGCCGACCCTGGATCGGCTTTCGGCAGTTCTGTCAGCACTTCATCGCACCTCTGGCTCTGGCACGGCATAAGGACGCACGCCTTACTCAACTGCTGCGAATTTACTTGGACGGAATTCCCGTGGATCTGGCGAGCTCTCTACTGCCTTGCCGGACGTGGCTTTCCTTGTCACTGGGATTTACCATCCATCTTCATGCGAGGTTTCAGAAGCACTATGGGGAGAAAGTGCAGAAGGATCGCTCTATGAAGGGACGAGGGACAGACCCTGGAGCCACCCTTTACATTCTTCAGCGAGCAGTAAATAAACTCAAATGGAAGCCTGGGGCCACGGAATGGGCCGATTACTACGAGAAGACAAACTACGGCGACGAGGCGTTCGAAAGTAAGAGAGCCATAGTTGCTCGATTCCTCGAAACAGCTCGACCGTCAAAGGTATGGGATCTCGGTGCGAACACCGGTGTGTTCAGCCGTATTGCGGGTGACTTGGGCATACACACCGTCGCGTTCGACATGGACCCCGCGGCCGTGGAACTCAATTATCAGGAGTGCGTAAAGAAAGCCGAGAAGAGCATTTTGCCTCTGCTTCTGGATCTCACCAATCCGAGTCCAGATCTTGGTTGGGCCAATACCGAAAGAAAGGCATTGTTTCGCAGAGAGCACCCAGACCTGGTCATGGCCCTGGCTTTGGTTCATCACCTTGCCATTGCGAACAACGTGCCGCTGAACAGCATCGCCGATTTGCTGCGCGGGCTCTGCACCTTCCTTATCATCGAATTCGTCCCGAAGAGCGATTCTCAGGTGCAGAGAATGCTCGCGACCCGCGAAGACATCTTCCCGAGCTATACGCAAGAAGGCTTTGAGACCGCCTTTTCCAACCAATTTGAGATCATGGAATCCATGCCAGTTGCGCTTTCCGAACGGACTATCTATCTAATGCGGGCGAGATGAAGCGGGAACTGCTGTGCAATATAGGCTTGGGAAGATAAGAGAAGCCTGGAAGGAAGGAATCGTTAGGGGGATCAGTGGGGCGGGAAGAGCGACTCCAGCCGGACGCGGGGGAAGATGTCCAGGAGGCCGCTCGGTGTGGCATTGAAGATCTCGGTTCCTAGGGACGCAGCTATGGTATTCAATGCCTTGTATTGCCGCCAGAGAACGACATGACTGAGGCAAACCTGTTCCAGGTCCAGGCCGGACCATTCATCATAACCTGCTCTCACCACCGCGTGCTCGCGCTCGTCATAGAAATGGGAGCTTTCGCCAATGTGCTGCAGCCAATCGTGATCGCACCCAAGCAGATATATGCGTTGGAATCCTAAGTATAGCGCTATACTCAGCGCCATGATCGTCACGGACTGCGGCATGGGAAGCGGCCGTGTCAAATCCGGTCGGCGTATGGGGATCGAATCACCAGACTCATTGAACTGCACAAAGAAGACCCGATCCTGATTGAAGTGCGGGTTGGCACGAATTCGATCTCGCTCTCCTAACCCAAAGAAAAGCGTCGATCCCTTGGTAGCCGAGGCCAACTCAGCGAGCCACGCGGTCCATCCGTCCATAGGAAGCGGATCGTGGTGCCCAACCGAGCAATAGTAAGCCGGCTGAATCGTGGCAAAGTCAGGGTGCACAAAAAAATTAGAGAGCCCGATGCAGACCTCGCCTTGCAGAACGGCGAGATCCTGAGCGCGGATTGACGGACCGGTGGCAAGAATGAAGCATCGTTGACCGACATGACGGTTGAAGAGCGCTTGATTTCGTTTCAGCTCCGGGTCCGAAACGATGCGAGCGATCAGACGAGTTCGGAGCAGATCCGCGATCTTGGGTGGCACCACCCATGGGATCACAGATCGAGCTAATTCTTTCCAGCCCACCTCTGAAGCGACCCCTATTTGTTAAGCCTCAATTTTTCAATGAGCGGGAGCTCGCTGTCGTAGACCTTTTTCACCCCATCGCCCATTGCCTGCTCGATGACTCGAATGTCGCGCACCAATCGCATAAAACCCCAAGGCTCGACCGACGCGGCCTGATCGGTTCCCCACATGGCCCGATCAAGGGTGATGTGGCGTTCCACGAAATTTGCGCCGAGCGCGACAGCCGCATAAGAGGGAGGCAGCCCCACTTCATGGCCTGAGTATCCCACAGGACACTCAAACTCAGCTTTGAGCGTCCGGATCATCCTCAGGTTGAGTTCGCCAATGCCGCACGGGTACGTGCTGGTGCAATGCGCCAACAAGAGCCGTTCCGGGTCGAGCAAAGAGACGGCATGACGAATCTGTTCCAAGGTGGACATGCCCGTTGAAAGGATTACGGGGCGGCCGGTGGCGTTTATCGTTCGCAGCAAATTGTCATCACTCAAGCACGCGGACGCAACTTTGTGGCAGATCGGATCGAATTGCTCCATGAACTCAACTGACGGCTCGTCCCAGGATGAGGAAAACCACGGGATGCCTCGCTCCTTGCAGTACCGGTCGATTTCCGTGTATTCGCTTTGTCCGAATTCCACCTTGTACCGGTAATCCATGTACGTGATGAGCCCCCACGGTGTCTCTCGAAGGATGTCCCTCTGTTCCGAAGGCACGCACAATTCTGGCGTGCGTTTCTGGAATTTCACCGCACTCGCGCCCGCGAGCACCGCGGCATCGATGAGCTTTCGGGCTATTTCCGGATCGCCGTTGTGATTAATGCCGATCTCCGCAATGATGTACACAGGATGTCCGTCTCCTATCGGACATCCTGCCACGACCACTTCTCGCGTCACGTGAGTATCCTCTTTTTCAGAAAGTAGTACGCATACTTGGCATCAGTGTCCAATCTGACTGCCAAAGGCTCGAAGCCGCAGTCGTCCGCCACTGCCCAAAAATCTTCGATAGTCCACGTGGTGAAGCTGAGCGCCTGATCCGCATAATTCCTGGTTTTGGACCGATGGGCTCGGTCTCCATCGTCGTAACGGACCTGAATCAGGGCAATTCCATTGTCAGTCAGGAGCCGATGAGCGATTCGAGTGACCCTGATACCGTAATTTCGGCTCGGAAAGTGCTGATAGACCGCGGTGGACAGGAAGAATTCCACCGGCTCGCCAATCGCCTGCTCGCATTCTTCGGGGCGGTCACCAGGAATGAGCACAGGGGTGAAGCCCCGCAAACCATGCTCGCGAACCTGGCACTGACACTGTTCCAAATTGGCTTGCGAGATGTCGATACCGTAGAATCGGGGAATTACGCGACAGAAACTGATAGCGTTCGCGCCGCCTCCGGGTCCCCATTCGGCCATGCTTTCAACGCGCTTTTCGCATTCGGCCAGGACGCAAAGCCGCTCAAACATCCTCCAATGGGCACGGCCGATTCGCTCCCAGGCCTCCCGGTCGGCCCACCGCCCTTCCCCGGCCCAGTGGGACAAATCCCGCAGATCCGGGTCGCCGTCACTGGCCGCCCAGAACCGACCTGCATCTGAAATTAGTCGAGACTCTGGCTGCGGCGGCAACCGATCCTCAAAGAGCTGGGATACGTAAGTCGCTATACGATTTCGCAAAAGGCTGCCAGATTTACGCACACTCATCCAATGTTCACCGGATGAACCGAAACCTCGTATTGTTCGTGCCGCTACCGCACGCGCGGAGTTTGTCGCAAACGCACCCTTTGGCCTGATTGCCCAAATATCGTGGCCACAAGTGGTATCGGATCGATAATCCCAAGTTCAGCACCGACTCTCGAACGGTTTGAAAGTATAGGAGTTTTTGGGGAGGGGTCCGGGCCCCGCGAAGCGCGGGGTTGCAAAAAGGGCCTCCCCGGCTACTTCTTCAAAAGCTCACGGGTTTCCCAGCCGCTGTGAGAAGCGCCTCAGCGACCATGAGGTCTGCGGGGTCATCGATTTCCAGGCAACGCTCCCGGGGTATTACATGCAGCGCAACCTTGCCGAAAAAGCGATGGCGAGCCTTCTTGAAGCCCTCAGTCCGCATCACATAGACCGACCCTGCCTCGATAAACTGCCGTGTGAGCTGCTGACGAAGCGCTCGTTTTTCCTTGTGGTGGTTTATGCCCACCGCATTCCCGTCGTCGGTCTTTTCCCACAGGAACGCATGGAACGGAGCCACTGCCAGGGCAGAATCCGCGGCCTCGTCAATGAGAATCTTCACGGTCCCGTCGATATCTTCGGGCAAAGTGAGTGGCGCGGTACACTGAAGGAAGACGAGAATATCAGGCTCGTAACCCTCTTTGTCTTTGAGAACTTCCAAAACGTGCAACAAGGCAGCCTCGGACGAGGTCTCGTCTCCACTGATTTCAGCAGGGCGAGGAACTACTTCCGCGGCGTGCTGTCGGGCAACCGAGCCGATTTCCTCGTCATCGGTGGAAACCACAACGCGAGCAACGCACTTAGCATTGTGTGCATTCTCGATTGCGCGGACGATCAAAGGCTTCCCAGCTACTGTACAAAGGTTTTTGCGCGGTATCCCTTTCGATCCTCCCCTGGCCGGAATCACCGCGAGGATCTTCACGGTCGCCTCTGGAGCCGTACATGAGTCACTTCTCACTCCGTTCCTTGCCTTGCACGAGGCCGTATACGCTGCTCTCCCGTCTCAGAATGCCCGCGGCTTCCCGCGCGAGGCGGTCAAAGTCCTCTGCCCACGCATCTGTCCGTAGTTGCGACCAGATCGCGGAGAAGTCTGCCTCTATACGTTCGTGCGTCTCCGATTCCCACCCGAGCTTTTGCAGTGGAGTGGCCCAAGGCGCGGCAGACCCCCACTCCATCTCCTCATGCTGAACTCGAAATCGATAGATTAGATAGGGCGCATCACGAAAGATCGCGAACATGGTCGGACCGCTCACGCTTCCCATGTGCAGCATGGATGCCTGAATCAGAGCCAGATCTTGTTCCAGGGTGGTTCCGTGATCCTTGGGAATCACCACATTGGGTCGATTCCTGAAACGGGAGTCAACCTCTTCTTGATCTCCGATCAGGATAAACGTGACCGGAAAACGAGATTCGCAAAAGGAGACGAATTCCAGCCACTCATCAAGCTTTGAGTTCCGGTCCGGAAAGAGCATGTTGTTGCGAAGCTGAAGGCTCACCGGAAAGCGCGGCCTCACGTGCTCCGCCAGAAAGCACCTCGCCCACGCGACCATCGCAGTCCGGCAGGAGAGGTGCGGGATGTAACCTCGGTCTCGATGAAATTCTTGCACGTAATTGAAATAGTGCTCGTATCCTTTGATCTTACGGCCGTGCTCATCGACGTACGGCGGGAAGACGTGGTATCGGTTGCGATTATCCGCGATGTACGCGTCAAGAGCTTGTGCGGAATCAAAGACCAGGAGCGACCCCAGATGGGGATTCGCAAAAGCGGCGGGCAAGAGCTTTGAAAAGTAATAATGAGCATTTCCTGGAGTAAGACCCTGATCGAATCGACCGGGGTGTGCGCTATCAAGCAGGAGAGCCAGGTCGATCTTTTCCACCTGATGGACTTCGCGGAGAATTAGCGAAACTTCCTGATGGTACAGCAGCTCTCCGACTGTGAAAGGCACTTCCCGGAAATCCCAGACCGCAAGGATACGTCGCTCCAGCTCAATGACTCGCCGATTGCCTATGCGCAAGCCTCGCACGACCTGGGCCCCGGACCGAATCAGGCCTCCGGTCGTCTCGGCGGAGTTTTTCGTGGTGTTCCGGATCAGGGTGTACGCCTTGAGAGCGCTTCGGCGCAAGAATGATGTAATGGTCGAACCTACTGTCCTGTTAAGCATTAGCTACTGTAGGGGCGGGCTTCATGCATGCCCGTTCTTGCGCTTTCAGGCAAGCTCATTCACGGCCGATGGACGTAGTCGAGCGGTTGAGTCTTAATTTCGTCCCAGTACTCATCTACCCACTGGACGACTCCTTGGAGTCCTTCATCTATAGAAACCTGTGGCAGCCAAGCAAGCTGGGTGCGAGCCTTTGTTGAATCGATCACGTACGCGGCATCCTGGCCAAGGCGCTCTCCCACCATCTCAGTGCTTAGCGTGAAATTCTTTCCCATTTTATCGCATATCGTCCGCACCACATCGCGAACTGCGTACCCTTGATTCGGCGAGAGGTGGTAAATGGACCCTGTGGTTCCTTTTTCCATAGCTGCCAGCTCACCTCGGGATATGTCTCGAATATGGATGTACGATTTCACCGCGACTCCGCCGCCATGCAATTGGATCGGGTTGCCCATTTTGAGATAAATCACGGATCGAGGGATGATTTTGAACAGTTGCTGATGCGCTCCGTACACGTTGGTGGACCTGATCATGACGAGCGGGAACTGGAAGTTCTTCACCAAAGTGAAAAGGAAGAGATCGGCAGCGGCCTTTGACGCGGCATATGGAGTGCTGGGGTTTAACGGAGCGTCTTCCTTGACCACACCTTCGCAAGTCCCGTACACTTCAGGCGAAGAGATATGCACATAGCGCTTCAACCAAGGTTGATCCTTCAGGTAGTTACAGAATTCCGCCAGAGCGACGCAATTGGTCTGAAACCACTGTTGCGGGTTTTGCCAGCTTGGCGCAACTTCGCTTTGTGCTGCGAAATTCACCACGTATTCGGGTTGTTCAGACTCGAACAGAGCAAATATCAGTCCCAGGTCCTTGTTCAGGTCCATGCGATGGAACTGAAACGCCGCACTCTTGTGCCGCTTGTACGGCAAAAACAGAGCGCTCTTCTCCGGAGAACGGCTGATGCCGATCACTTCGTTACGGTTATCCTCCAGCAACAAGTCGACAAAATCAGAACCCGAGAACGAGTTACTGCCGATGACAACTATTTTTCGCCTCTCATCCATGATTGGTCATTCCTCTTGCATGTGCACGTGCAAGATCCATACGGAAGTAGGGCCAACACACCCGTAGGCTTTAGAATAAAGCGATTGTCCGAAATCGCGAGCCCCGGAGGGGCTCCACGATAGTAGCCCGGCAATTCATTGCCGGGTGACCGATGAACAAAGATGCAATTCTTTGTCCCCGATGGGCGCCAAAGGATTAATCCTTTGGCGCCCATCGGGGACAAGACCGCTTTCTTGACCCCTCATTCCCGGCGATAAATCACCGGGCCATTATCGGAATGTCCCTCCGGGACAACCAGGTTTCCAGCAATCGCTGACCCTTATCTTAACCCTTTGGCCGACAAACCGATGGTTTCACGCTCACGTGAGCTTTAGATGCTGCATGGTTTTGATGTTGTAGTAACGCATGTCATCCATCGGGTTAGGTATCTTGCCTGCGCGGAATGCATCTCTAAGATCCGCGACAGCTTCCTCAACCGTCCGCCGTGCTTCAAAGCCCAAGGCACGCTTTATCTTCTCCGAACTCACATGGTACGAGCGATTGTCATTACTGGGGATGACCTCCACGGGGATCTTATTTCCCAGCACGTCCCGCACGATCTGAGCGATCTCCATCACTTTATAGTTTTGGTACCCCGCGTTGAAAATCTGTTTGTGGATCTTCTGTTCAGGTTGTTCTAGCAAGACCAGGTACAGGTCAGTCATGTCTTCGATGTGTATATTGGGCCGTTTCTGCTCTCCGCCGAAGACTGTGATCGTTCCCTTGTTGATCGCATGATTGGTCAGGATATTAACGGTGAGATCCAACCTCAACCTGGGTGAATACCCACACACGGTGGATGGCCGGATAATAGTCACGATGAAATCGTCTGTCGCCGCGTCGAGGAGAACTTCTTCGCACTTGGCCTTGTACAGCGAGTAATCTGTGAGCGGCTCCAGGGACAGCTCCTCCGTGACTTCAGGTTCGTCCTTGACGCCGTATACGCTTGAGCTTGACGCATAGATGAACTGCTTGACACGCGTTTTCTTCGCCACGGCCACCAGCGAAACAAACGCATCGTAGTTAATTGACTTGCCCAGTGCGGGATCGAGCTCGTAACTGGGATCGTTGGAGATGCACGCCAGGTGAATCACGGCATCGGTTCCAGACAATTCTCGTTCGAGCAACGCCTCATCTCTGATATCTCCCTTGATCTGCGTCAGATTGGGATGGTCGCGCACAGCCCCCAGAACGTCTTCTCCGTACATGTAAAGGTCGATGACCTTCACGCGATATCCACGTTCGAGCAGCTTGGGCACCAGAATTGCTCCCACGTAGCCCGCGCCTCCGGTCACAAGAACAGTTCGCTGTTTCTTCATACCAACTCCTTCTCTCCGAGCCGCCCCACATCCAAATCTGAACAGGGGTACTTCATGCAGACGACTTTCATGGGATTCTCTACCGAAACCAATTTGTGTTTCCTGGAAATCTTCGAGATTACGGCGGGATCATTTCATGAGTGACGTGATGAACTTCTTCACCGATTGCTTGTCAATAGGCTTCTGATTGCCCACTATCTCGACCGCCAGGCCGCCCGCAACATTGCCGATCAGGGCGAGGACTTCACTTGAAACGCCCTGCGCCGCGGCCATAGCCGTGAGTGCGTAAAATGCATCCCCCGCGCCCACGCGATCGACAATCTTTCCCGTGAGCGACGGGACCTCTATGTACTCGCCATCTTCTCCTCGGATTACGCAGCCCTTGCTTCCCCGCGTCACCACAAAATGGTCCGCCTCCATCCTGCGCGCGATCGTTTCAATCATGGTTCTGATCTCACCACAGAGATCCCTGGTTTCAAGACGAATCTCGTGCTCGGCTATGCACACGAAGTCGGCTCGTGGGTATCGGGAAATCGTGTGGAAATGCCGGTTGCCCGCGTTGGCCTGGGTATTGACCGCGAGAAACTGGGAGTTCTCGCAGAGCGTCCTTACCGTGTCCTGGCTTATTGTGCCATGCCCGAAGTCCGCGGCTATCACCAGGTCATACTCGGACAAATGTGCGGTGAGCCATTGCTGGAGTCTTCTGTCTTCTTCGCGCGGCAGGCCGGTGCCGTCCATCACGTAAACTTCGAAAAGTTTGTGCAGGGAATACCCATCCAGAAAGCGCCTCTTCACTATGGTGGGAGCCCCGGGCTGAAAGAAGAAGAGCGGCGAGACATTGGAATCCAAACTTTCGCGGAAGAACGCCTCGTGGCTTTCCCGTTCGCCGAGAACCGACACGAGTGTCACCTGGCGACCAAAGCCGGCCACATGGTTGGCCACGGCCGCGGCCCCGCCGGCAAAACGGTCCTCGTTCTGGTATCTCAAGGCCAGAATCGGATCCTTTGAGGATTTCCCCATTGCCTCGCAATACTGGTACTCGTCGAGGATGGCATCTCCGATCACGAGCACATTGAGTGACGCCATGTCGTCGAGCACTTTCAGGATACTTGCCAGATGCGTACGTTTCCGAAGCACTGCCAGGTATTCGTCCATTTCCTGCGGGAAATTGGACAGGAACCGATTAATGAGCGTGCTGGAGCTGAAGACAATGTCTTCGCTAAAGGCCAATTCCGCGCCGATTTCTCGCACAACTTCCGCTTCTCGGCCTATCTTCCCGGTCATATCCGATTCCACGTTCTTGAACTCAGACCCTTTAACGTACACGTGCGGTTTCAACAGACGGAGAGTCTCCTCGGCCGTAGGCCATTCATTGATGGCCACATAATCAACGCAGTCGAGCGAGGCTATGGCCTCAGCCCGAAGCACTTCCAGGAAGGCAGGCCTATGCGGACCCTTATCCACATACCGATCGGGCGTCACCGTCACCACAAGCAGATCCCCCATACGTTTTGCTTGCTTAAAGTAGCGGATATGGCCGATATGGAGGAGGTCAAAAACGCCGTGACAGTGAACGATCTTGACTTGATCCGCACGGGCGCGGCTCAAGATGTCGGCTAATACGGCCAGTGGCTTGATTTTTTCTGTCGTGCCCATAGACCGATTATCACCAGTGCAGTTCTAACTTGAAAATGCGGGGCTCATAGGGCGGAGGTCGCTGCTCGCCGATCTTGTTCCGGGAACTTCGATGCTTCGCAATCCGACCGGCCGGTGCAAGATGTGCGTTCCTTGGCCTTTTGTTTGGGCCAGTCGAGCGCAAGCCAGGAGAGGTCCCTCGAATTCTTGAATACGTACTGGAGGAGCTTTGAGAGCGGCTTCGCGAGGATCGTCCAGGGCTTGGGTGCCAGTCCGTTCACCTTCCACGCCTTCATATCTGCTCGATTGGCTCGCCAACGGTTCCGGACCGAGATATTGCTGACCCCACCACCCCGCATGATCACCATCAAGTCGGGGATGTGAACCGAACTGATCCCGTGCTTGAGGAGGAACCGCAGCATGAGCTCGTAATCAGCTGAGGTGCCCAGGCCCACGTTGAAGCTGCCGTACTTTTTATACACGGACCTTCGCGCGAAGAACGTCGGGTGTGGCGGCATCCATCCGTTGTAGAACAGCTTTCTGTCGTAAGGGCCTGATTTCCAGTAACGGGTGATTCTTGAACAATCATCCGGGTCAACATAGATCAGATCGCCGTAGCATGACTCAACCGCAGGGTCTTTGAAGGCTTCGGCGACGTGAGCAATGACACTCTCATGGGCGTACACGTCGTCTGCGTTGAGCATACCCAGGACAGATCCCGTTGCCAGCGCTACACCCTTATTCATCCCATCGTATATGCTTTTGTCCGGTTCGGAGATGATCGTGGAAATCTGAGAAGAATATTGATTTACGATGTCTGTGGTGCCATCCGTAGAGCCACCGTCAATAACGATATACTCCACAGGATAATTCTGCCCCAGGACGCTCTCCACGCAATCGGCAATAGTTGCCGCGGCATTCTTGACAACCGTTACCACAGTGACGCTTGGCTTTTCCACAGATCTCACTTGTTCCACTCGACTTCGATTTGACGCAACCGGTTGCACCTACGGCCTTCTTCTCCCCCCGCTTCTAATACTGATATCATTAGCCTGATTTGCCGCTCCTGGAGCTCAGAGCTGAAAGGTTCATCCCCCCTTGCGCGCACCGACAATAGCAAAAGTTCGGCTCACTGTCAATCCTGAAAACCACTGCTGATGCTCATTTTGTCTTAACCGCACCAGAGAGGAAGGCTTGGTAGGTAGCAGCGATCCCTTTTTCCAGGGATGTGGAGGCCTTCCATCCGAGGCTCGCCAGGCGGCTGATGTCGAGGAGTTTCCGCGGCATTCCGTCAGGCATGTTAGGATTGAATCGGATTTCGCCTGCAAAACCGATCAACGACTTGATTAGCAGCGCAAGATCTCTTACGGAAATCTCAATGCCAGTTCCGATGTTGACGATATCGGTCGAATTGTAGTTTTCCATCAGGAACACGCACGCGTCCGCAAGATCGTCTACATGGAGGAATTCGCGTAAGGGTTTTCCGCTACCCCAAACCTCTACATCACTCGCACCGCTCATCTTGGCCTCGTGAATCTTGCGCAGGAGGGCCGGTATGACGTGGGAGGTCTGCAAATCATAGCTGTCGTTCGGGCCGTACAGGTTGGTCGGCATAACCGAAATGAAATTTGTTCCCATCTGCTTGTTGTAAGAACGACACATGATAATGCCCGCGATCTTCGCGGTCGCGTACGCTTCGTTGGTCGGTTCCAGGGGCCCCGTGAGCAGGTATTCCTCCTTCATAGGCTGGGGTGCGAGTCGAGGATAAATGCACGAGCTCCCCAGAAAGAGGAGTTTCTTTACGCCTGTCAGGTACGCACCATGGATCACGTTGGTCTGGATCATCAAGTTGTCGTAGATGAATTCCGCGGGATAGGTGTTATTGGCGTTTATCCCGCCCACTCTTGCGGCTGCGAGAAACACCCAGTCCGGCTTCAGCTCTCTGAGCAGGGCGTGGGCCGCGTGCTGGTCTCTAAGGTCCACCCGAGGTGTAGGCCCGACGAGGATTTCGTACGGTCCTCGCTTGAGCCGCCGCAGGATTGCGGAACCCACCATGCCGGTGGATCCGGCCACGTATACCCGCGGCACCTTTTTCCCGCCCGTCGCCATCAGAAACCGGCCCGTTTACAGAGTTGTTCCTTTTCCGCCTCTTTGAGGTCCCCCACCACCATTTGTCGCACCAATTGCCCAAAGGCGACCCGAGGCTTCCATCCAAGCACCCTTTTTGCTTTTGAAGCATCGCCCTGGAGCCTCTCCACGTCGGTCGGTCGAAAATACCGGGGATCGACTTCGACCAGCACCCGACCGGTTTCCGCATCCATTCCTTTCTCTTCCAGTCCTTCTCCTTCCCAAGCTATTCGAATCCCCACTTCTCGAAAAGCCCGTTCCACGAACTCCTTTACGGAATGGCACTCACCCGTTGCTATGACGAAATCATCAGGCTCGTGGTGCTGGAGCATAAGCCAGATAGCTTCCACATAGTCGCCGGCATAGCCCCAATCCCTCATAGCCCTCAGATTGCCCAGATAAAGCTTGTCTTGGAGCTCTAACTTTATGCGAGCCACAGCCCGCGTGATTTTCCGCGTCACAAAAGTCTCGCCCCGGACCGGAGACTCGTGGTTGAAGAGTATGCCGTTTGTGGCGAACATCCCGTACGCGTCACGATAGTTCCTGGTGATCCAGTACGAGTAGAGCTTGGCCACTGCGTACGGGCTTCTCGGAGCGAAAGGAGTGTCTTCGTTTTGAGGTGACTCCCTGGCCGCACCGTAGAGCTCACTGGTGGAAGATTGATAGAACTTCACCTTTTCCGTGAGGTCAAGGATGCGTATGCATTCCAGCAGCCGCAACGTGCCCAGCGCATCCGCGTTGGCCGTATACTCCGGGGTCTCGAAAGACACCTTCACGTGGCTCTGGGCGGCCAAATTGTAGATCTCGTTGGGCTGAAATCGCTGAACAATTCTTATCAGGTTCGTGGAATCCGTTACGTCACCATATTCAAGTATGAAGCGCAAATCGCCTTCGTGGGGCTCCTGGTAAAGGTGATCGATCCTTTGAGTATTGATCAGGGAGCTGCGCCGCTTAATACCGCAGACCACATATCCTTTCTTGAGCAGAAGATCTGCCAGATAAGCCCCGTCCTGGCCGGTTATGCCCGTGATGAGCGCCCGCTTTTCAGCCATGTATTCCGTGCCCCCGTTTTCTATTTCCGGAAATGTGCATGTAGGGTTTTGCGGCAGTGAATTTGATTGACTAGCGTAGTCGCGAAAAGATGTAGTCTCCGTTGAGGATCTTTCGAAATGCCACGTAGCTCCGGTACATCAAAGCCGCAAAGCCCTGGTGGTTTCGCAGCCCTAGGTCGAAACCAATCCCTCGCAGGCGATCGCCCAGCGATTGCTGCGCCCCGGCCACGGCTTCGATATAGGGGTAGAATATCTCCTGTCGGACAATGGATAATGCCTTGGCACCATACAACCACAAATTGGTATCGTACAGAAACGGAGCCACCCTCTGAAACCGATGGAAATGAAAGAAGAGCAGGGGCTCGCCATCAACACACACGCCGTCAGCGGTCCGCGTGAGGTCATAGTTTCGGAGATTCCAGGGAGCAAGGTTCGCTCCCTTATGTTGCAATACCCTCAAGTTTGAAAAACGCTCAGGCCACTCATCAAGGTATTTCTGATCCGCAAACCGGTTCTCGGTTCGCTTCTCGTAGCACCATGTGAGGCACTGTTCACGCCACCAACGCACACAGGCATCTCCCTCGTCGTCATTGCGGAAGTTCACCCAAGCCACGTTGAACGTGCCGAATTTTCGGGCCAGGTACTCCAGATCCCGTGGGAACCGATGCTCGATGATGCCGACGGAGTGTGCTTGCAGCTCGCTGAACAGCGGCTCCGGATCCCGAAAGAAATACAGATCCGCATCCAGGTAGGTCACCACGTCTCCTGTGGTGGAGCCCTTCAGGAGCATCAGCACGAAGGCCGGCGTTAACGTGAAGTAGTAATCAAGTCGACTGCGACTACTCTTCGCATTGAGGAGCGCGGGATCAGAGCGTTCCAACTCTTCAAGGGCAATGACCTGCACACACGGCAAGCTCATATTGGCCAGGATGGAGTAGCTCTCGGGGTCCAGACAGAGTGCGGAAAGGGTAAACGACGGGCAGTGCTTCTGCAGCGACTGATATAGCGCGAGGGCCCGCACGAGATAATGCTTATCAAAATACGTGCAAAAATGCCGCGTCACCGAGTCCGGGTCCTTTGTCTTGTCCAGGCGAGCACCGCTTCGCGCACCCTGGCCACCTGGTCCTGTGTCAGTTCCGGAAACATGGGAAGACTCACAATGCGCGCACACAACTGCTCCGTTATCGGTAACGAGTAGCCTTCAGGGAGTATTCGGCCCGCGTACGCGGGCTGTACGTGCACGGGGATGGGATAATGAATAGCGGTGCCGATGCCCTGTGCCCCCAGATACGTCCGGAACTCGTCTCGATGTGGAGTAGCGATAACATATTGATGGTACACGTGGTTCACGCGGTTCGCGGTTCGCGGGAGAATCAGGTCTGTTGCTGCAAAGACCTCCGAATAGGATGCCGCCACTGAGCGCCTTCTTTCATTGTCTTCATCGAGGTAATTGAGCTTCACTCTAAGAATTGCAGCCTGTAATTCATCGAGGCGGCTGTTGTGCCCGGGTATTTCGCTCGCGCTCCGGTCACGCCAACCGTATTGTCTCAGCAAGCGTAGTTTGTCCGCGAGTTGGGGATTACGGGTGACCACGGCCCCACCGTCTCCCAGGGCTCCCAGGTTCTTAGTGGGATAAAAACTGAATGCGGCCATGTCCGCCCAGCAACCCGCCTTCGTGCCTTCGAGGTCGGCTCCATGAGCCTGTGCACAATCTTCGATCACATGAAGGCCATGCGTGTGGGCGATCTCTTTGATGGCCCTCATGTCCGCGAGGTGCCCGTATAAATGAACCGGCAGTACGGCTGCTGGTCTTCCCTTTACGATTCTTCTGTGCTTTGAAACATACCGTATGGCTTCGCTGAGTCTTTCCGGGTCCATGGTGTACGTTTGGGGATGCACGTCGACAGGGAACGGGATCGCACCCGCGGCCTCCACAGCCGCAACCGTCGCGACCGCGGTGAGAGAAACAGTAAAGACAACGTCTCCTGCGCCCACATCCAACGCTTTCAGGGCGAGCATTATGGCGTCGGTGCCGCTGGCTACCCCGACAGCGTGGAGCCCTTGGCCCAGGTATTCGCCGAACTCTTGCTCAAACAGCTGAACTTCCCGGCCAAGGATATACGAACCGCTCTCCAAAACTTGCTGGATCGCGTGATCGATTTCCGCCCCGTGCATCAGGTAGTTGGAGCGCGGATCTGCAGGAGGAACGGTCGTCTGTTCGCCCACGAGTCTACCCTTCTCCCATGTAATGCCCAAGATGCTCGGTGTAGAAAGCAATGGTTCGAGTCAAGCCTTCTCTCAGAGGAATCTTGGGCTCCCACCCTAGCCTTGTCTTGATTTCCGAGAAATCCGAGTAGTAGTCGCCGATGTCGATCCTCTTACGCTCCGCAGGATACGACCGGACCACGTATTCGCCGCGTCCGTAGATCTCCACAAGCAAGTCTGCCAATTGCTTCAGCGTGACAACCGGTTCGCCTCCCAGATTGAAGACCGACCCGCGGGAAGTGCTGTGCGACGCGGCCAAGAGGAATGCTTCCGCCGCGTCGTCCACGTACGTGAAGTCCCGGAGCTGGTCTCCGTCCCAGACCTCGAAGGGCTTTCCCTCTACTAAGAGCCGGATCCATATGCCCAAGAATGTCTGCCGTGCATCCTTGACCCGCATCCTCGGACCATACGTGTTGGTGAGCCTCAGAGCGCACGCGTTCAAATCGTACACGTTGTTGTACAGGAGGTGATAGTACTCGCCGGCGATCTTGTTGATGCCGTTCACATCTACCGGCTGCAAGGGGTGCTTTTCATTCACGGGCAAGTACTGGGGGCGTCCGTAGATCTGCCTCGTGCTCGCAAAGACTATCCTGACGCTGGGATTGTGATGCCGACAGGCTTCAAGGATCGAGAGCTGGGCTCTGGTGTTGATCTCAAGGTCCGTGAATGGATCGTGCATGGAGTCCATGTGACTGGTTTGGCCGGCTAAGTTGAACAGGTAATCCTGGTCCCGGACCAGGTACTTCATTCCGTGGCTGTCGCGCACGTCTGCGATATTCACCACCACGCGATCCCGTATCCCGTCGATATTGAACAAATTTCCACCATAATCGGGGATCATGCTGTCCACCAGCGTGACGCGGGCGTCCATATCCACCAGGCGACGGGCAAGGTTTGAGCCGATGAAGCCCAAGCCTCCCGTAATGAGCACGTTCTTATTTCGGAAGAGATCGCTATCGATCACGTCTGCCCCTATCCTCAATTCTTCGAGCCAGGCGGCCTGAATATATCCGAAACTGCCCGCGGCAGCCAGCCCTTACCGTCAGGTCCCTGGCGCTCTGAAAAGAAAACCCTGCGTCCGGCACTGCTCCGGCGCCCGAAAAATGTAAGGAGTGTCTGCGAGGATAAACTCCCGCACCAGTTCCAACCCGTTGCCATGAGCCTCTTCAAGAAACGCCTGCCGATTCAGGCACCATCCCACATATTCCGTGTTGTATCCAAAGGCGTACGGCCGTTGCACAAAGACATACGACGCAGCGTCGCGGCAGACCACCAGCCTATTGATGAGAAGAAAGCCGCGAGTTGCTTTCGCCAGTCGCGCGAGCAACCTCTGCCAATTCTCTGTGTAATGTAGCGACGCGCTCGCCAAGACGAAGTCGTACGTTTGATCCAGACAAGACTCGTCGGCATAGAATTCCTGATCGGGGAGCGTCCGAGCTCCCTGGGCTACCAAAGTGGGCAAGTCCTTGCAATGGTATCGGATCTCCACCCCAGGTAGAAGTGAGCGCGCGAGCAGATAGTAGTGCCCGAGACCGCCTCCCCAATCCAGCATGGACAAAGTATCTCGGCCTCGCGAAGCGAGCGCGATGGAGTAAGCAAATATCATGGCTGTGTTGTGCTGGGCCGCGTCCAAGTTACTGGTGAGGTCTCCTTCATGCGACAAGCCCAATGGCCCCGCGCCTTCCACCAACTCCTTGAAACGAGCCCACTTGCTGACCTGGAGTTCCGCTACGCTTGCCTCGTCCCAGCCTCGTACCCGCGGATTCGACCGAGGGTAATTCCATCCAGCAGGCACGTACTCGTAGTCCGCGACAGCGCCCGAGAGGCTGATCCTCCTTCTGAGCGACCTGGCCAGATTGACGAACAGGGGCGGGAGCAGAAGCCTAATCAACTCTTTGATCCCCGCTTTTCTCTCCCATGTGTTCATCAACGCTTCCTTCCTAATGGCTTCAGCACACTTATGCCGGACATTAGTACGCTGTTTCATAAGTCCGGTGACTTAATCGGGTGCCACTGACCCCGCGTTTCGCTGGGTCAGTGCTTCTTTGGGATCGGTCCCCAGCACTGACCTGAGCAAGCTCAGGTCAGTGGCACCCAAGTCAGTAACCACGTTTGTGAGATGCGGTATTTAGTCGCTCTTAGGGGGCATAAATGTTCTTCTCGCCAAGAAGCGGGACTTCCTGACGGCTCTCTTCACGAACCACTCAAGCGCATTCGCCCCGTACGCAGATCTCCACAGTCGGCTGCACTCAGTATGTTCCTTGGGAGCAGGCCATTCCTGAGGTACCGGCGGACATTCCTTGAGAGGACGGTTGGACCATTCCCACGGGTCGACCGCATTGGTAGCCTCATCGTCAAAGCCCACGTGATCTACAAGGCTGTGAGGAGGCCTCATGCACAGGCATCCCGACAGGACATGAGCGTAAAGCCAGCGCACAGCCCATAGATTTCTCTTGCGCTCCTTGCGTGCCTGGGACGGTAGATCCGCACCGTATCGAAACACGTCGACACCTCGCTGTCGGCATTCTTGAATCATGGTCATCGCGTCCCGATCCATGCGCTGCCACGCACGAGCCCATGTTCCCCACGCGAGGCATTCGGCCCGGCCGTCAAAATAGGGTTGGCCGTTCACGTCACCGGGAGTTACCAGCCTGTGCGTCCAGCCTGTGATGCTCATTACTGCGGGATTGTCCGCATAATGCTTCAGAGCGGCGGACAAGTAAGCGTAGGTTCCAGGGACGCATACCAGGTCGTCTTCAAAGACGATGATCGCTTCGTGTTTGACCAGCACCGTTTGAACGCCGGTGAAGATCGAGCGTCCCAGGCCAAGATTCCGGTCCCGTTCGCATAGCACAACCTCGCACCAGTCAATAGCCCGCAGGATCTCCCGCACCTTCGCGACCTTCTGCGGGTCCTGCGATGGTTTCGGGCCGTCCGCGAAAGCATAAATCAGGGGTACATGGTTTTCCCGCAAGCATTCCAGGGTCATCAGCAAATGACGGGGCCGTGCATACGCAAAGAGGACAAGCGGGATCGTTTCGGTCATGACGCCAACCGACTATTCACCTGGTCTCATGCCAACGAGGACATGCGACGGCACCACTGCTCCAACACCAGTGCCTTGAACGAGATGGGAGTGATTGCTCCGCGTGGAAAAGGCCCTCCCGCCAGCTGCTTGCCGGATTCCGGCTTCAGTACGCCGGTTTGCACCAGGTACCCGTCCGACAGGCTCGCGCCGTAGGCACAGAAGAGCGCTTTGTGCCATTCCTTTACCGGAGGCGCAAAACCTCTCTTGGGGCGATCGAGAACCCATGCCGGGAGCAGATCCGCGACAGCCGCCTTCAACCAGGCCTTTGGAGGAAGATCTAGGTCCGATTGAGCCTTCCGGAGACCCACTACGGTTTCCACAAGTCGATGATCCACCAGAGGAAGGCGCAGTTCCACCGACGAGGCCATGCTCAACCGGTCACCCTGGGCGATGCCGTTTTCACGCAGGTAGGTCTCGCAGATGAGTTTTGTCATAGTCACGTCAACATTCGGCCAGGGCTGGGAAGTCCTGAAGAACGCACATGCATGGGAGTCCTGCAAAGCTTCCCTGAATCGGGACGCATAGAGTCCACACATTTCCCGAGTTGCAGAAGGAAAATCAGGCGCCACATCAGAGAAAAAGAGCTGATCCGATGGCGCCTGCCGATGGATGCAAAACGCATCCCAACTCGTCCTAAGCCCGCCCCAGGTGCGCAGCCACCTGCCAAGTGACGGGCGCGACAAGCCCTCTGGCAAGCCCACGCTCCAATAGGCGAACAAAGCACTCCTGTTGCTGGAAAGAATTTCCGCCTTCGTCTTCGAAAGCCGGGCAGCGTCCCGCACCTCCGAGTATCCCCAAAAGAGCTCGTCACCCGCCTGACCCTGGAGCACCACTGGAATCCCGTGCTCTCTCGCGGCCCTCATTACCGCATAGTACCCGTGCCCGGAAATGTCTGCGATAGGATCATCCCGCCAATAGACAAGATCGGGAAAGAATTCCACCATCTCGTGCCTATCGATCTCTATCTCGTGGAAGGGCATGCCTAAGTAATCGGCAAGCTGTCGGGCGTCGTTGCGTTCATCCGATCGCGGCCTCCCCGGATACCCTACGCTGAACGCGTGCATGATGTCGGGGTACGTCCGCGCGGTCAGTGCTGCGACCGCACTGGAATCCAAGCCTCCACTCAGCGCGATTCCCACGGGAACGTCCGACCGGACAACCAGCTCCGATATGGTCTCCAGTTCCCGCCTGATCAAGAACGCGGGATCGACGTGCACGGGTTCAGCTGCGTCCAATTTCCAATAACACCTATCGCTGATCGCCCAAGGCTCGATATCAATCACCAGCATGTGGGCTGCGTCGAGCTTTCGCACACCTATGAGCGCGGTTCGAGGTTCAGGAACGAACTGGTAGTGGAAGTACAAATCTACGGCTTCAGGGTCCAAACAAAACGGGACCTGGCCGGAATGCAACAGAGACTTGAGTTCGGACGAAAAGAGAAGTCTTCCGCGGTCTTCATACAGGTAGAGCGGTTTTTCACCCATACGATCTCGAGCCAGGATGAGTATTTGCTTTCGAGTATCCAGCAAAGCAAAGGCGAACATCCCTCGGAGGCTCTGCAAGCAATCCGTCCCCGCGTCTTCGTAGAGGTGCAGGATCGTCTCACAATCGCTCCGGGTGTTGAAACGATGACCACAGTCCTCCAGGGACCGGCGCAGCTCGACGTGATTGTAGATCTCGCCATTGGCGATGAGAATCAGTGAGCCGTCTTCATTCCGCAAAGGCTGGGAGCCCCCCTCCAAATCAATGATACTCAAGCGCCGCATGGCCAACATCACATGGTCCGACAGGTATTCACCCAGATCGTCCGGACCCCGATGTATCAGCGCCTGGTTCATGGATTGGAGGATGTGCGTGTGAGACGAATCCAATCGATCTTTAGCAATTATTCCACAAATACCGCACATGCTGTCATACCGAGATGGCATTCTCGTGAAAAAGAGTTTTCTCGAAAGAGGACTTCCTCACGATTATGCGGTCCGAACATCGCGAGTAGAGCGGAGGGCCGTTCGGGAGAAGCATGCGACAAACAAACATGAGCTAGCTGCAAGATCTCCAGGAAGCGACACGGCCAGACTCAATCAAGTGCTAGCGAGATCTGTTGGTCAGAGATCTTTTTGAAACTCAGACCAACGGTCACCGGGGGACTCTTATCCATGAATTCTCTCGCAGCTCTTTCCAGCGCGGGTTCGTGTCGATTAAATACGTCAACGGCATCCTTCGCGGAATGCTTCGGGCCTAATTCAGAGATGAACTGACTGAAAAGAGTTACACGTCGGTCATTTTCAGAAAGCTTGAGACCAATCGACTCAAGGCGCGAGATCTTTTGGCAAGTCGTTTGAATCGCCTTCTTGACCGCGTGGTCAGGATTGGCTCGCTTCCGCCGATCTCTTTCACGCTTCACACAGACGAGGATCACATCCAGTTGGATCGGCTCTTTGGCTTGAGACTTCGGCGTGGCAACAGACATTTCAGCCTTAACCGGGTGCGCGTTAACCACTGTGAAGCCTGCCCCAAAGACCGCTGAAATGAGCGACGCCCAGCCTTCCACTCGAGAATGATGATACGTAAACACGAGAAGTCCATCTTCTTTCAACACGCGGTGACATTCTGCGAAGACGCCCTTGAGCTTTCGTGCAAATGCTTGTGCATTGGAATCCTGGACCTCCTTTTCATTTCGGGTGGTTTCCCCCTCGCGAAGGAAGCCATGGGGATACAGCTTTTCCCATGAGTAAAAGAAATCAGCCAATTCGGAGTAGTGAACATTATCAAAGAACGGCGGGTCAGTTACGACAAGATCGATGCTGGAATCGGGAAGACGGGTATCATGAGAGCTGTGACAAGATAAATATATGCCGCGTTTGGCGAAATCATGTGTGTCTGGCCAACGCTCTTCCACTCGACCTGAAAACGCCTTGCCGCAAGCATATACCCTACCTGAGCGATCCACAGCCACCTCGAACGGGTCGGCTCGATATTCTAACGCCCTCAAGAGACGAGTTCTAAACAGGTTTGAGAAGCAGCCGGAACTCTTGGGGGTGCCCCAGACGTTAGCTTCAATCGGCGTACGCTCCGGCTTGAGAATGTGGTGCGAAAACATGTGCCGAACAGCGCCAGTACCTTCTCCCTTGTACGAGGCAAACAGATTATTGAACTCCAACAAACCTGAAAAAAGTGTCAAGAGAGCATCACGAGCAGCGGAGGGCGAAGGCTCCGCAATCGCTTGATGCAACCATCCGAGGGCGAGGAGCTGCCGATCGTTGAAGAATTGATGCCAGGCGCGGTAATTATAGCTCAGTGCTTGGCGGGTGTTGTAACCGTCTTTCAGAACTCCTTGAGGGACGCGAATAGACCCCCGCTCCAACTCATTCCGCAGTCTAACTGAACATTCGTCGTAGGCATCGAGGTCCGCAGCTGTGGCTGGCAAGTAGCGCTTATGCCCTTCGGGCGTGAGCAACAACTTGCCATAAAGCCTATGAGCGGGAGGCTGATCCGACGATCTAACAGCTCGAGCAATGGAAAACGAATGCGAACAGGTTGAGCAGATCGCTCTTGCACCGCTGGCGGTACCTACACGAGGAGCGAATTCTAGCTGGCAACGGTCACAGATCACGAGGTTCTCGCCGTTCGTTGAGCGAAAAATATCACCGCAGCGAGGGCACAAGACTTGGACGTCAGGTTTCCGGTCTGGATAGGCATTCCGCGCGACCAGGTAGTGATTAAACAAATCCACTTTTGAACCGCACTCAGGACACGGCACTTGTTTGACCCAGAAATAGTACAGAACGTCGCAAGATCGCCCGTCCTCATCCGTAGATTTGTAGAGCCCTCGAATACGTTCGCCGACTGTGGACGAGAGGCGGTTGAAGGCACTTCGCAGTTGGTACCGGTTAAGTGGTCCAAAAGCGACTCGAACGCTTTCGCAGGCGACGGGATTGATATCTTGTCCCAGGGCCACACATCCGAGTTTGTGAGCTTCACCAACCGTTGTACCACTGCCCATGAAGGGGTCGAAAACGGATACAGCTCCGAAATCGTGCGGTCGGTAGAAGGCTTCCTCCAAGTCGTCTGATTCCTTTAGCAAACAGCCCAGAAGGATTCCTCGAAATACCGATCCCAAGCGTTTGGCCCACCATTTATGGAGATGGTAAATGGGTCGGTAGATTTCTTTTCGCCAGCTTTCGCGCAGAGCGATGGCGGAAAGAAACTCAAATGCGAACTTATCCGTTTCAACTAGTCTAGGTTCAGATTCGATCATCTCATCATCATTCATGGTTCATCCGCTATACGCTCACTCATCTACTGCCCAAGACATCACGCATCAAGACCCGCTGATCAGACCCATGACTGAGTCGCCAAGCTACAAATACGTGCTGCCTGCCAGCCGAGGGGTTCGGGATCCTTTTGGGTGTTAGGACATTTCTGCGCAGATCGAATTTGTAGCCTACGATCAACCGGTCGGCTTCCGTACGTACGAGCCTACCCGTCTGCTTGAATCCTTCCGGTACTGCTGCATCTTCGGGAAGAATTAGTGTCTGGAGGTGCGCCACACCGGAGAGCAAACCAAAGGGCGTTGGCGCGACATACATCTTTCTGTCTCTTATCATGATATCTCCATAGCTGCCAAAGCCTATCACGCTTCGATTTTCATGGAGATATTCGTGATCAGCATTAAGAAAATCCCCGTGGCAAATCACCAAATCCAAGACCGGATAAGTGTCGCCGTCGGGTTGCTTGGGATAACGTCCAAAAACATAGAAGATTGTCCGTCCGTTGTGATATCCGGTGGGCACTTGGCTGTTGCAATCATAGTTTACCTCGCGGCCGGGGTACGCAAGGCCCTTCACTTCGTAGCCCTCGGTGAGCTGAACCACCCGAAAGTCCGGATAGCTATTGCGTCCTCCCACTTCATAATCAAACCCCGTTTCTGCGAGACGAGATTGTACCCAGTTCTGAAAATGGAATTCTTTGTCTTGTCTGCTTTCACGTTGAACCATCACGTCGTCTCGAATTGCGCTGACGCATCTGGTAAATAGCTTAGCAACCGTCGAGTCATATGGCATTGTGTCGGCCCTCAATCGGTTCGGAGCGCTCTATTAGTGGGATTGATCCCTTCTCTCGTATTGTTGGCCTCATTTTCATACCTTTGCATCGGGCACTTGTCAATTGTCGCCCGCCGCAAACACTCTAATGGCGGCAGCATCGGACGGATGGACTCCCTGCGATGTCTGCGTCGAGTGTCCAGAAATCCACGGGCCCTAGATTCAGGTCTCCCATGGAGAGGTGGCTTTGAAATCAACGCCAACCAAATCCAGGGAGCTTCACTCGCTTCTGCCACTTGCCGAGCAGCGCCTTTGTCTTTTGCGCCGACTTCTGAATCCAGGGAGGAGACGCATCCATTGCGGTTGCCGTCAGCCGCCTCAAATGTCGTCTGAGGATAAACTGGCGCTCAATGCCACCGTTCGTGTTGAACCGGAAGTTCGCATCCTCAATGGTGAATACGGAGTATCTCCCATCTGCCAGCTCCCGGTTCCGCATGGCTTCCGGGCCTTCCCAAACCCCCGTAATCCCGTCCGGATGGTGGGAATAGTCATGATTCTGGTGGACTGCAGTGATGAAAACGCTCGCATTAACAATCGGTGTTCTTGTCGCATGAGCATGATAGACCATCCAGTTGTCCCAGCCTGCCCGTCCAACCGCGAAACGCGGCACCTCCTGGAACACTCCTTTTGAAAAAAGGAGATAGTCGATCCCGTCAGGAGACATCTGCCTGCCCGAGGCCATCACACGTGACGTGAGTCCCTCTTCCCAGTCGAGTTGGTCGAAATCAACGGGCTGTTCCACGTCTAGATCCCATCGCTGCCCTACCATAAGGAAATGACTCAAGCGCCGCGCAACTTCCTTGGCGCACCAGAGGAAACGGCTGGTCAAGATAATGTCCGCGTTCGCATAACACAGATGCGGATGCAACGCATGCTCACAAGCCAGACCGAAGATCGAGCTTACCAGGGGCGTGCCGTACTCGTTGCACTCAACATCAGGGATATGGGCCACACCTAGCTCCGCGGCCGCTTGGCGAGTGCCTTCCTCCTCTCCGATCAAGAGCACCTGGACCTCGGGGTGCAGGCGTTTCCAACTCAGAACAGCATTGTACTGGTGGACCTTTGTGTCCCCGCGGAAGGGTTTGGGGGCGCTAAAGATCGTGATCACTGGTTTCCCTGAGGCGATAGTTCAACATTCAACACGAAACATCCGAGCGCGTACACGTCCCGCAACGCACTGCCCGATCCCGCGTCTGCCTCAGAATCCAGCGCCGAATCCTTCGTGCAGGAGACCCATTGATTGGCCGCGTCTTTGACCCAAAAGTCTTCCTCTTCTACACGATATCCGTCAAGGAGCGCCGGGAGCCGATTCTGCCCGTAAATCCGGCAATAAGGGGCGAAGACCCGGTCTTTCCCAACGGGAACGGTGAGCATCATTATCCCGTCCGGCTTCAGGAGCCTCCGCATTATCCGCATGGCCTCCAGATCGCCGTCAGGCCGGGGCGCGGTCACCTCATAACGACCTGCCAGGCCTACGTGTTCTACCGCGGAGCAATTAATAATCAGGTCAAACCGACTTTCGGGCAGCGTGCAATCCAGAATGTCTTGCTGCACGAACGAGAGATGTGGATGATCGTACGGCCAATCAGGACTGGTCAAGTCCATCGCAGTGGTTTCGAAACCTCGCATGGCCGCAACAAGCCCTAACATGCTCCCGCCGTTGCCGAAGTCCAAACACAGTCCCGGACCTTGCGGGATGTGTGAAGCCACCCACGACCATTCTACGTCTCGATCGCCGAGGAGGTTAACAGCAGGTCTTTTTTTGAGCAACAACGGGACGCTTCGCCAGAGTCGACGCAACAGCCGGTACAGCCATACGGGAAGATCTAGGGACAGGGTGACGGTCTGGCGCTTCATTGCGTGTTTGGCTCTGAAGCTGGATGATTCACCTTCTCGGTGATCGATGGCATCGGCTCCTCGGCCGGGTACGTGCCTCCACCAGGGTTGGGGCTTGGACTGAGGCTTCTCACAACGAAGCGCCCGAGACGCCGCGCGAGCACGGGAACGTTTGAAGGATCCACAACCAAAGCCGACAGCGCATACTTGGTCATCAATAGCCAATGCGGTCCAAAGATGTAGGCATAGTCCACGCCGCGCAGATACGCGTTGCTCAACGCTCGTCGTTTCTTCCGCATCAGCATCGGCGGCACTTGGTCCAACGTGAAGAAATGACGGGCAATTCTCACGCAATCTCCAGCCATTTGTGGTGCATCATGGCTCTTGCCTTTGGTGGTGCGTGCGTGCGCCAACAGAGACGGAATGCGGTGGATTGTGCCATGCAGCCCTATGCGCCACCAAAGTTCCTTGTCCATGGCATAAAAGCGTGTGTCTAGGAATCCCACCCTTTCTAGTACGGCTCGACGGATGAACGCCGCGGGCTGAGCGATGCAGTGGTCATGAAACTCCACCGCATAGGCCAGGTCCCAATCATGGATGTATGACATACTTTCAAGTGTTCCGTCCGCGTCGATGCTCCCACAATCCCCGTACACGACGTCCACGTCAGGGTGATCCTCGAAATAAGCAACGGCTTCTCGGGCCGCACCAGGCAATTGCCAGACATCATCTGCATTGAGCCATGCCAGGATGTCCCCTCGCGACATTCGCCATCCTTTGTTAATCGCGTCCGCGTGGCCCTGATCGGGCTCAGAAACCCATTGGATACGGTCCCCGTAGCTCTTCAGCAGCTCCAGAGTGCCGTCCGTGGAACCTCCGTCCATCACAATGCACTCGATGCGAGGATAGTCCTGGCCAAGAATGCTCTCGATCGTCGGGCCCAGCAAATGAGCACGGTTGAGGCTGGGAATAACAACCGATACAAGAGGGTTGTTCATCAATGGCAGCTAAGTTTCGGACACGTTGAGGACGAAGTTGTGCGGAGTGGTTGAGGATAGGGGCAAATTTCTAAGAGGGAGAATCATTAATTGCCTATAGCTCCGCCCCACCAAAAAGGCATAGGTACGTGGTATCCCACTTTTTTTGGCAAGAGATCGAGATTCGATCTCTGTGCGACAGCCTCTCAATGAGGCGGAAAACAGGTGACCAGCCTCACGGCTATACTCGTGTCACGCCCTTCCGGAAGGGGTTCCATAAGGACCAGCACATCACAGTCGGACTGAAATTCATCTATGAGCCGCACCGGGATGGTATGCCAATGCCCCACCTCTTCCGGTCCGCCCACATAGATTGCATTAACCTTTATCCCTTCAAAGACCATATAGAGGATGGCAGATTCCGTAAAAGGACTCCAGCCATAGACCGAAGCACTCTCCACCTCGTCGTTCACTATCTGTTCCAACTTCTGGAGCAGCCCTTTGCGCACCTCGTCGTACAGGGCCCTTTGACGCTTCAGAAAATTGTACGCCAGGATCGACTTGTGCAGAATACCGCTGGGTGTAAGGTTATATCGCAAACTCCGCGGATTGCTCCCCGTAATCTTGATGAATCCCTTGGCAGCAAGGAGCCTCAGCGCAAAGTTGACGGAGGAGACACTTCTCCCCAGGCGCTGGGATATGTGTCTCTGGGTGATTGCGCCGTCATTGTTCTGGACTGCGTCCAATATCTTGTATTCGAAGACTGGATCGTCCACGAGTCTGTCTCGTATTCAGTGTTTCGCGTTCGAGTATCGTACAAAAGAGGCGAATGTCAAGGTTTTTCCATGAGTCCGAGCCGCTCAGGTGGACGAGACCCTTCGCAAAAGCCGGCAACGAGACACCATCGAGCAAGAAATAGGCTCGTACCGCACCGGGGCTGTGGTGCAACCCACTGATACCTACGCGTGGCCAAACGATGAAAGTCCTCTGAATCAGCCACGGACCTGCCAAAGCTCAGGTCCGTGGCACCCCGGGCCGATATTGATTGGATGCTGGGTGCCACTGACCCGGGCACCAGGTCAGTGCTGCCTTCGTTACAACGTCACCTTCACCTTCTGAAAGCGACCCGGTATGAAGGTAGCGCCATGAGATGCAGGGCATAGTCTTCCTTGTAAGGGCGGGTTTAAAGAGGCTGTCTCAAAAGGTTTGGGGCTCGCAAGATCGTGCTACGTTGGGTGGCCGGGACGTTCCCGCGGGACGCGGGATCCCGGTGCCGAAGGCACAAGAAGCGCTCTTCTCGTGGAGCATCCGGTCAAGTGTATTGCCAGTAGCTTCGATGCATTATGGGCGTCGCTTCCTGTCGCTTCGCGAACCCGATCCCGCGTCCCGCGGGAACGTCGGGGCCACTCAGTTTGAATCTGCTTCACTAATCGTGGCACGATCTCGATTGGGATCGTACTTCTGAGACAGTTTCTTGAAACCCGCCCCTACTGCGCGTGTCCGCAACTTGTGGAACATGCTTTTATGGGGATCGGTGTGTCCCGACTTCTTCCTGTGTGGAAGAACATCCACCCAGCGAAACATCAGGGCTCGATCTTTGTGCCCAGCAGGCCGAGGAATTTGGCCAGCCAATCGGGATGCGCAGGCCATGCTGCGGCGCTCACCATGTTCCCGTCGACATGAGCCTTCTCAAATCCCACATCCACCCATGTGCCTCCCGCCCGGTTCACATCCGGACCCACCGCGGGATACGCGGAGCACGATCTCCCCTCAAGCACGCCCGCCGCGGCCAACACCTGTGCTCCGTGGCAGACCGCGGCTATCGGCTTGCCTTTTTCCGCGAAGTGCTGAACTATCTTTAGGACCGTGGGGTTAAGCCGGATGTATTCCGGCGCACGTCCTCCGGGAATCACCAGGGCATCGTAGTCCTCAGCCTTGATGTCGGAAAACGTGGCGTTGAGGGTGAAGTTGTGCCCTGGTTTTTCACTGTAGGTCTGGTCACCTTCGAAGTCATGCACCGCGGTACGCACTCGGTCACCGGCCTTCTTATCCGGGCAAACCGCGTGAACCGTGTGGCCGACCATGAGGAGCGCCTGAAACGGCACCATCACCTCATAGTCTTCAACGAAATCGCCAGCGAGCAATAGGATCTTCTTGGTTCCCATCTCCCCCTACCTCCTGTTTCGTTGGTAATGCAAGAACGGTTGAAGAATTGCCGGCCCGCGTCAGGGACCTCCAGAAACAGATCGGGTGGCCCTCCTCTGCTCTGTCCTTAAATGTAATATTATACCACCGGGGGCCGATTTGAGTGAGGCAACAGGCACAGCTCGTCTCCGCTAAACGGAGCAGCCGAACGTCCTTCGAGACTCCTTCCCTTCGCCTTGGAGCTTTGTAGTTTCGGTCTCTTACCTATCTTACACTATTTCCACGAGCACGATATGAAAGGTAAGATTCTTCCCCGCAAGCGGGTGGTTCGCGTCCAGTGTCACGCTCTCCTCGGAGACTGCTGTAACGATGACTGGGAACGAATTCCCGCTCTCGTGCTTCAGGTAGAGTTGCAGCCCGACCTCGGGGTTCACATCCGCAGGCACGTGGTGTCTGTCGACTACGATGACCATGTCTTCTCGATGGATACCATACGCGTCCTCTGAACCCATAGTTGCGTCTCGTGATTCACCGGGCGACATGCCGATCACGGCCTTCTCAAAGCCCGCGATGACCTTGCCCTCCCCGATGGTGAATTCCAACGGCGCGCGACCTTCGGACGTGTCAAATACGGAGCCATCTGCGAGCGTTCCCGTATAGTGGACCCTCACAGTGTCCCCCTCCTTTGCCTGCGGCATGGTTTTCTCCTCTTTTCATTCGATGTAGATCAGGAAGGCTGTCGAGTGGATTGAAAGGCGGCTCAGGGGGATTCCCTGCTCTGCGATCCAGCTTTCAGCCCGGTTGGTTCAGCGCCCGGAATCGTGATCTTGCTACGGACACCGTAGTCTGGCGCAGCAGGACAATCACCCAGAATTGCAATGGACGTTCGACCGACCGGTTCGGCGTGAAACGCGATGAGCAACCCGATGCATATATTCGGGTTGCTCACCACGTTTCAAGAGATATACGGAAGAGGCTTACCAGCGAGACCTGCCTCCACCTCCGCCTCCACCAGGACGCCGTCCCTCACCGGGGCCCTTCCTTGGACGGGCTTCATTCACCTTGAGGCTGCGGCCCTTGAACTCTTTGGAGTCTAGCTCTTTGATAGCCCGCAGACCTTCCTCACGATCGGACATCTCAACGAAGCCGAATCCTCGTGAGCGACCAGTGAATTGGTCCTGAATGATCTTGGCGGACTCCACCGCGCCGTAGGCTTCGAACAGTTCTCTGAGTGCGCCCTCGTTCGCATCGAAGGACAGGTTTCCGACGTAAATGTTGATGCTCACTGTCTCTACTCCTTGAGATTTAGCACCCGAAACGTAGTTCGACGGTGCTTGGGGTGACAAACAAGGGCTCAATGTGAACGGGGATAGCGAAGCTCGCTCTGAGGCCGGCATCCTCGGCACGGGCACCATTTGTCATCAATCGTTTCCTTGCGTAACGCCCGTGGTCCCGAAGAGAAATCTCGTGCAGAAACACAGGTCTTATCATGTACCATAGGCTAAGTCATTCGTTCGGTCAAGAGATTCGTTACTTGGTTTCGTGGCGCGTGATTTGTCCCAGCTCCCGGCCGCAAGCCCCAGCAGCAAGTGAAAGAACCAGCTCGATTGGGGATGAAGCGGTCCATCCCAGACCATATAGTGGATCAAACCGCCGACAAGCGGGAGCAGAAGCGCCAAAGGATGCAGAGCCTCAGAAGGCCCTCTTTGAATCGTCATGCGGATGAGCCTGAAAAGGATGATCCCCAGCGAGAACGTGTAGATGAGCAAAAAGGGAATCCCAAGTTCCGCCAAGAAGGTGAGAAAGAGATTCTCGGAAACCCCCACATGTTTTACTTCCGCCGCGAATTGCCCTTTGGTGATGTAAGGGTATTTGATGACATAATCCTTGAGGAATTCATCTCTCGGCGATGTTAGTCCAATGCCCAGAAGCGGATGCTTCAGACCAACATGCAGCGAAAAAGAATAGTTCTCGGCCCTATAGAAGATGGGTATTGTGCCGGCTCTGAATTGTTTATCCGTCGGCGCGGTTGCGAAATAGTACGCAACGGAGAGACCAATCGCAGCCGAGATCAACAACACGTACTTCAGCCGCAAGACACGCGCAAACAAAACCACAGCCGCTAACGCAGCCGGCGCCAGCAGCAGAGATCGCAAGGCCATTAAATAGAAAACGAGATAGCTTAGGATCATCAGAAGCCAGGGCACGAAACGGGTCGTCACCCGCTTGTCCAGCAGCACAGCCAAAGGCGCAAACCACAAAAGGAGAATGCGGTCGGCCAACGGATGGGGATTTGTGTCCAGCAATTCATATGTATTGCCGTGCAGCACGTATGAGACGCTGCATAGCACCAAAACCAAGGCCAGTATTATGAGACAATAGCTCCGAAAGAACCGCCGCGTGGTTTCAGATACCACCAGAACCCTCGCGCACCAGAAGCCACCGAGACCCGATGCCAAGACCACGAACGTCCGCCCCGACGCAGTCTCCGGTGTGGCGCTGAACAGAGCGCTCAGCACCGCGAGAACCGCGAGCATCGCTGAGACAGTTAGTTCAGAACGCTTTGCCCGAGTAGTTCTCCAAAGTTGGGCAATCCATGCCGACAACAAAGCTGCTGTGCACACCGCCCCCGAAAAGAGCTTAGATTCCTCTCCAGGAATCAATACGAAGTAAGGGGCCAGGAAAGCCAACTGCACACACGCAAAACAAAAGACGATCCATGCCACCCTCTCGGCAACGGAAATGTTCGGCCAGTCCGCGGCAGAAGAATCCCTGAAGTCACGAAGAATGGTCTTGATGATATTCATGAGACTTTTCGAAGAGTTGCCGCTAACGGGTACAAATGAAGACCCCCGTAGAGTGTGACGATCCTTACTTGGGGGTAGGTCTCAATGATTTCGGTGGGTTGTTGGAGCGGGAAACGGGATTTCAACCCGTTGCAGCGCTCATTCTTGCTGGACATTTCACCTACTTATTTTGCGCTTTTTCCGTTTGCAGACACTTTGCAGAATCGAGATTGATTATGGCGGCTTGGCGTTGCACCCTCCGTAACTTATCGGTTTTCAAGTGAGAACAGCGCTCTGTCATCTTGAGGTTCGTATGCCCCAGGAACTTCGGGGTCGAAAGGGCCCCGTTCGATTTCCTCCTGGACTTGCGCCAAAGTCCGTTGACAGTGCCGGCGGCTATAGAAAGGTCTGTGCTGCTTGTCTACCCAAATCCGAACACGTCCGGCTAGTTGGATAAACCAGCGTTCGCCCCGTTCCTTGTAGATTCGCCCTACCGATCCGGCCATAATCCACCCTGAAGCAAGTGCCTTGCTTTGAAGGGTGGTGTACTTCGTTCCAACTACCGGAGTCAAGCGACTTGCTTCCCGCCGTGTAACTTCTCAGTTACGCGCGGAAAGAGTGTCATGGCGACCCCGCTGAAAAGCGGGGGAAGCAATCTCCCTTGGTGCAAGAAGGGATTGCTTCGTCCCCCGGATCGAGTCCGGAGTCCTCGCAATGACAGATGAGATAGGCTTCCGTCCCGCACCTAACTGAATCCTTACCTGAACGCTCTAATGAGGGTGGCCGTCAACTGGCAGCTATGGTAAGGTGATCAATTCGTTGATGCCCGCATTTGGTAACCAAATTGCGTCAAATGCCTCAGTGGCAGGGATTCGGGGCAATTCTTGAGCGCTTGCAAGCAATCACGAGGAACTGCCGAATGTGAACGAAGGGAGCAGAAGCCGGTATGACCATTGAAGATCTCATGGGCTATGCACTTGCATATCAACATCTCATTCGAGTGACGTATCCTCATCATCTTGTCATATTGCTCCCGGTCTTACTGGGCCTGACCTTGGGTCAGTTTGTGGTAGTGCGGTTGTTGCGCGGGCGGGCCATCAGCCAACAAGCTCCCACGGATCGCTCGATGGTGCATTGGACGGCTTTCTTGCCTATTGTGATTCTTTGGTTTCTGGTTCAAGTCGGGGTGCCGCCGGTCATAGATTTCCGTCCCCAGGCTCTGCTCAAGAACTCGGAACAGGGCGGTTCGTTCAAGCAATATGACGATCATACGCAGCACCGCCTCCAGACCGGAACGCTGCCCACCGACTTTGTAGGTTTCATGCGCGAAACTCATGCGGGCCAGGATATCCTCAGGCACCCTGTGTCCGGTTATTTGTATTACCTCGCATGGGTGACAACCAAGGCTACTTTTTGGGTAAAGGTTATTTTCTCCGTAATGGGGCTTGTAGCCATACTTCTGTTCTACATATTACTCAAGGATCTCACAGGCAATGCCCTGTTCAGTCTCCTCGGAGCTGCCCTCATGGCAATTGCCCCGCTGACTATCTTCGGATCCCATATCTGGACATTTCGCATGGGCCATAATCAACCGGGCATTGTCTTTATGCTGGCCGGTTTGATCTTGTTTGTGAGGTATTGTTACAACGGCAGCCTCCTGAATTTGGGCCTGTCTGTGACCATGACCTTCCTGGCTTTCTTATGTTATGAAACATTCCTTGGCTTCGCTCTCATGTATCCGGTGCTGTATCTCATGCGATCACGTTTCAAGGGGCGCGATAACCCGGCAGAGAAGCCGCGCTTTCTCAACTTAGCATGGGTGCTTTCAGCTATGGTGGCGTGTATTGCGCTGGCCGTGGGATCGAAGTTGGTGCTGAAGCCGGTGTACGCTATGTGGGGCTTTGCATCACTCAGTCAGCCGATGGATATCCAAGGCGTATTTTTGCAAAACTGGAAGCGGTCAATGATCGGCGACCTGGAATGGGACTGGGCCACGCCAGGCTTAGCCTATCTGTTTCTCCATTTTCCGGCCTTGTGGGTAAACATGCATGCGCCCTTTGCCCCTCTTTACAAAACTCATCCGTTATACGCGGGGCTTCTCTTCGCGGGATTTTCAGTGGCCAATGTATGGTTGATCCGTATATTTCAGCAAGCTCGCGGAACCTTGGCAATAGCAAATTACGGCACAATAGTACTTGTCGGCGCTTTGTGTGTTGTCGCGGCGATAGTAACCCCCGTGTTTAGTATCGGTCAACTTTGGGAGCGGTACATCTATTGCGGCTACTTCGGCGTCGTTGGGATTTATGCTGTGGTGCTTTCGCTCATGATGACAAAAGTTGATAAGGCCCGAATGGGCGGGGAGAGTCTGGCGATATTGTTGATCTTGCTCGCCCTGAATTTCATGGAACACCTTAACGTAGTCCACGGTTTCAGCTGGCTCTGGATGTGATTCCTTCGGCAGGCACCTTCAGCTATTTGCCGTGGTTTGACGACCCTGTCTCGTTCCGCGCCGCCACCCGTTACTGAGGCCGCTCATTTGGTAGCCTTCCAGAGGACATAGTATCCGAGTTTTCCCGCGGTTGCGGAGTCAACCAGCTTCCCTAGCCTGGGGAGCCATCGCTCGAGGCCTGAGTAATCGCTCCATACCCGTATTTCCTTGCCTTCAGCTTTCTCCAATAGCTTGGTCCACTGGGAGATGGAATAGTGTCTTGCCACCGGGCAATAAAGGATCTCCGACAGAAATGTCCCTTGCTGACCGGGCGCCACCAGCGGCCTAAGAAATACGCTATTGCGCAAAACCCATCGAATAAGATGACCCGGGCTGAATTTTCGGTAGACTAACCCCGCGAAAAGACCGCCAGGTCTCAGGACTCGGAAGGCTTCGCGGATGAGCGCGAAGTCATCCACAGCGTGATGAATCACTCCGATGGAAATAACCACATCAAGGGACTGGCTCTCAATCGGCAACGAAGTGCCATCGTACGCTCGAAAGGCCACCTGGTCTGTCTTTCCCGCTTCCGCCAGGAGTATCTCATTATTTTCCAGCACCTCGGGTGTGATATCGCATCCAATAATTCCTTTCGGCTCCTTGCCCAACATATAGTAGGACCAGATCCCTTGGCCGCACCCCAGATCCAGAACCTCTTTGTCCTCCAGTTTAATAGAGTCTATCATTCTCTTAATAAATGGATCCAATTTGATCGCGTATTCCAGCATATCGGGGTAATTCGTCCACTTCCCTCTGCACGGGAAGGTTGACCAATATTCCTTAATTTCTTCACCGTTAATCTTACCGGCCATTCGCCACCTCCAACATGCAGTCTCTCCCTTCGAGCCTCCGATTTTGTTTATCGGGCCAAGAGTGGATATCCAATCACGACAGCGTAGTGCGCAATGCATTCTCCACAGTCAATGGTTCGAGCTTAAGTTCTTTCAATGCTTCCTCGACATCGAATTCCACGTCTTCATTCATGCCGAGCAAAATGTCTTGGGTAATCGGCGAACGCTTTCCCATGACACCTTCGGCGACTTGTGCCATAAAGAGAGACAACCCCAGGGGTATGTGCAGCTTAATCTTTTTCTTGTCGAGCCGCTCGCATACCGCATCGATGAATTCATCGAGAGTTATCCGTTCACGACAGCTGACTTCGTAGATCTTGCCGATTGCCTCGTCCTTGTCGATTAATACCACAAGCGCGTGAACAACGTCGCTTATATGCACCGGTCTCTTAATCGCCTTTCCATCGCCAAAGACCGGGACCACAAAGGGCAAGGTGTTTACGTACTTGACAAACTGATCGAATTCGTAGCTGCCTCTCCCTATTATGAGTGGCAATCGCAAGATGACAGACGGAAGCCCTGAAGAAGCCACCAATTCCTCCGCCATCTTCTTAGACTTCCCATATGCATTGAGCTGTTTAAACTTCACCGCAGCAGCAGACACGAATATCAACTTCTTTATACGAGCAAGTTTGGCCGACTCCACAATGTTTCGCGTACCGATGTAGTTGACTTCGTGGTTTAGCTGCTCATCCGGAGACGCCACAATTCCTGCGTTATGGATCACGATTTCCACATCGTCCAGGTGCCTCTCAAGCGAATCGATCCGGCGCACGTCGCCGCGTATCCATTCGACATCAGGATGATCAATCGGCGCAACATCGTCAGGCAGGATGAGAGCTCTGATTCTGCGGCCGGACCCAATGAGTTCGGTCAATAGATTTCTGCCTACAAATCCGCTTGCGCCTGTCAGATAGATCATAGTCTATACTTCCTGTCAGCTAAAATGCTCATGATATTTCGGTAGACCATAGCCATTATGGTAATTTGTGGGTTAGTTCCGGTAGCACCCGGCAGCATCCCGGCATCCGCGATAAATATGTTGTCGGTCCCGTGCAATAGACCGAAAGCGTCCGCGGCTGAGGTCCTGGCATCCATTCCGAGCGGACAACTCGCCATAGCATGTACCGAAAGTATGTCCAAGCGCCTAGGGTCGAGAGAATTCGACATTAGTCTATCCAGGTCAGCTTCGCACCGTATGGGGGAGCTTCCCGCAATCGACAAGAAAACATCCTCTGCGCCGGCTGCCAGAACCAGCTGGACCAGTCGACGAAGGCCCAAGTGAATGCGCCTCACGTCTTCCGCAAGAAGTTTGTAGTAAGTCATGGGCCTGCCCAGGCGGGCGTTTATGACCTTCCCTGTCCCGGCGCATTTGACTTGTACCAGATATATTGACGCCTTTCTCCAGTTCTGAGTCACCCTTTCCACTACAGAGTGCCCGTGCGGCGCCAGAGTGAGAGCTAAATATACCGGATCAAAGTTGGAGCTCCCAATGTACATATCTTCGCCCGTAAATTGCTTCACTTGAGCGGTCATCATGGTGCCCCGCTGCGGCTCTATGTCTTGCGGAAAGGTCGCCACCGCCTTAAGATTGAAATGTATTTGAAGATTCGTTCCCACTTGATGAGTGAAACCGTTTCGCAGGAGTAGATATGGAGTCTGAATGCTCCCACCCGCCAAGAATACCGCTTTTGCTTTCACTTTCAAGCGGAATGTTTTACTGCCGTTCGTGACCCGCGCTGTTACACCTTCGGCCCGCGATCCGTTCCGCATAATCTCGGTCACCCGAGCGTCCGAATAGATCCTGGCGCCCTTGTTCAGCGCCTTGGGAATATACGTGACTAACATACTTTGCTTGGCGCCCGTCGGGCAACCGGTGGGGCAACGGTTGCTGTTGGAGCAATCAATTTGTGCGCGTGGAACCCGCTCCCAGGCCCAGCCAAGCTGCTGACATCCTTCGATGAGAAGTCTGGAAGCAGCATTGGAATCGGAGATGTTTTGGACCGATATACTCAGATCCTTCTCCAGTTCTTCAAAGATAGGCGTTACCGACGCCTCGTCAAGCTCCGGGAGCCCTGTTCCTCGCCACGCACTCAGCACATGTTGAGGAGTTCGCCAGCAGAGCCCCCCGTTGATCACCGTGCTACCGCCCACGCAGCATCCTTCGGCGAAAGCGATTGCGGGCTTTCCAAGAATCGGGGTCATCCCCGCGTCTCGGTACAGCTTTCCCATGAGGTCACCGATCGGCCCCTCAAAATCCTCGGTTTGATGGTACCCCCCCTCTTCCAGAACCACCACTTCCTTGCCAGCGCGAGCAAGCAGGTATGCTGCTGTTGCTCCCCCGGCGCCGCTACCGACAATGACTGCGTCGGCAGAAATGCTAGTATCTGATTCCAAAGAGTTCCCAGTGTGGACGGTCATCGGCCCACCTCGCTCACACCGGTGCGCCATTCATAGCCTATCGCATGACGCACTCGCGGATGATCGAAATAGTATAACAGCATGAGAGACAGCGTCAATTTCAGCAATTCTCCGAAGCGCACTATGGGCCAACGCCGTGCGATCTGCATGTGGGTTCTTCTTCGGTCGCTATCCAAATTCGAGAAGAGTTTCCCGCACACGAGCAGCGAGGACATATCAAATGCGATGGCAAGCAGGTAGCAGGGAACTCTGAGAAAGAAGGGCATCAAGCGCATCCTCTCGAATACCGATTTGCTCACTTCTAGGGCAATTCGGGAGCGATCCTCTTCGGCAATACTCGCAACATACGGCAACTCCGCGTCCACCGCGGCCCAAACCATTCTCTCTACTCGTCTGCCCACTATTCCCGTTTGGATATTCATCTGAGGCTCTATTCCAAATGATTGCACACTATGCTTATTTTCCGTTTCGTTCATTGGTTGACACGCAACTCCTATTTCACGAGCAGGTTCTTGTTCATTCCTGGAACTTATAGACAACAGAATCGATGTCATAGGTAGAGCCGTCGAACGCGTTCGCCACGACCAGAAGATGATTTCCGCTTACTACAATGCTCTCCCAAAAGCAACCGCAGTGAGTGGGAACACTCTGAACCTCAAGAAACGACCTTCCACTCCACTTATACAATTTGGAAAGCGTATTATAAGATGACTTGCTGGAGTCGTAATGGTTCGCTATAGCCAGGTAGGTGGTCTCCTTGATTTTGAAGCTTTTGAAGTAGACTCCTCCCAATGTCGGTATCGATTGGATCTCATCAAAACGGTTCCCATTCCATTCATAAATCTTTGAGTCGATGTTATGAGTAGAATCGTCAAAATTGTTGGAAATGGCAAGATACGTCTTGCCATCAATCGCAATACTCTCACAGGAAGTAGCGGCCTTTGTTGGAATCTGCTGAATCGGATCAAACCGCACTCCATTCCAGCGGAACACAGTCGATTCAATATTATGAGTGTGTCCGTCATAGTTATTCGCCACTGCCAGATAACGATTGCCGTCGATAGTAAAAGCGGCCCAGCGCATCGCACCGGCTGTGGGCAGATCCTGGTACTTTTCGAAGGATGCGCCGTTCCATTTATGGATTGCCGAGCATATATTAGGTGACTGCTCCCGCTGGTCATAGTGATGGGTCACCGCTAGGTATGTCTCCTCACCGATCGAAAAACAGGCCACATCACGCGGGCATTGCGCGGGAATGCCAAAAGCTTCCTCAAAACGGCCGTTCAGAAACTTGTAGACCTTCACATGAGTACCCCAGTGTGGAGTTACGGCGAGGTAGGTATCGCTGCCGATAACGAAACTTCGAATAGAGGACGCTCTCTCCGATGGCAAATCCTGGAATGCTCTGAATTCTTTACCGTTCCATTCATAAATCACACACCGAAGGCGGGCATCCTGGAACTGCGCTCGTTCATAGTCGGCTTGAGTTCCGGTTGCGTGATTGGCGACCGCAAGATACGTCTTCTCGTTGATCGTAAAACTATTCCAGCATGATGCATGGTGAGTTGGAATAGCTTGCAACGGAGTGAGAATCGGGCTCTGAGAGCACCCACCCAAAAGTGCGACTGCCATAACGCAGATCGCAATTTGAAATATATAAGCGTCAGTTCCTCGAACCGCGAACATCACTTCCAACCTCTTCGGCTGCTATATCCGAAACTTCTTTCTCCACATTTGAAAAATGACCAGTCCCATCAGTTGCTTGGCTGTCAGGAAGTCATTCGGGCCGGAACGGTGCACCAACTTCCGCACAGCTTCGGGATTAAACACCTCCTCTCGTGTGATGGCCTCTTCGTCCAAGAATTCCTGGATCAGATCCTGAAATGCGCGAGACTGTGTAAAGACCTCCACAGGGGCAAAGAAAGGCGTCTTTTTTCGAAATGCGATTGACCGGTCGAAGCGGCCAGCCAGGTACTGACGTAAGATGTATTTGTCCTTTCCCCGGCGAAACTTCAGTTTCATGGGGACGTGCAACAAGAACGCTGCAAGATATGGATCGAGGAAAGGCGCACGCGTTTCCAAAGAATGGGCCATTGCAAGCTTGTCATGACGGAGGAGAATGTTGTCTTGAAGCCAGCCCTGCATCTGCAGTAGAAAGATCTGTTGCATAGCGATTTCAGACGGCGCCAGCCCTTCTTCTGGGTTCGCGGGGGCTTGGAATAGTCTGTCGTCTTCAACCGGGAAGGCCAAGAGAGTCTTTGCTGACTCAGGCGTGAACAGCGAAGTCAGATGCACGAATTCGTCCTCAATGGATCGATGTCCCAACTGGCGCAGGTGCGCACTAAGCCGATCGTACCCCGTCTTCCCAAGAGAGGTCGGGAGTGGAAAAAACTTGTCCAGCAGTACATTCGGAATTAACCCCAACGTTACAGCGGCCAATCGCCCCACAAAAGCCATGGCCTTAGGACCGCCCAGTTGAGATTCACGATAGATAAGCCTGTGAAATGGATACCCGTACAGCGTCTCGTCCGCGCCCTCGCCCAGGATTACGACCGTTAATTCCTGAGAGGCAGCCTCGGCCAGGTAAAATGTAGGAATTATGTGCGCGTCTCCAATCGGCTCCTCCAGATGCCACAATATGGTGTCCAGAAGTGCCAGCGATTTTTCTGTATACAAAACAGGCGTGTGGCGGCAACCCAGCTTGGTAGCGGATACCGCGGCATCCTCCAATTCATCGCCTGGGGCTCCGCACCCGATGGAATATGTCCGTACTGTTTCGGGCACATTCTTGGTCATCTCGTGCACAAGCGACGTGGAATCGACCCCGCTGCTGAGATACGCTCCGAGCGGCACATCACTTCTTAGCCGCAGACGAACGGATGTCTGAAAAACATCTTGGAATGCCTCCAGATAGTCGGAAACACCGGTCAGTGCAGTCGCGGACAAAGGCATATCCCAATATCGATGAATGGCGAAGTGATTGTCGCGAACTTCCAAGTAGCAGCCGGCGGGAAGTTTCCATATATCTTGAAAGAGGGTTTTCGGTTGAGGCACGTAACGAAGGACCAGGTAGGGGTAGATTGCATCGTAGTTCAATCGCCGCGTGACCTGTTCGCACTCAAGCAAGCATTTGACTTCAGAGCCAAATAAGAAAATGTTAGGCGACCGAAAATAATAGATCGGCTTTTCACCGAATCGGTCCCGCGCCACCAGCAGCCTTCTGAGCCTCTTGTCGTACAAACAAAAGCCAAACATGCCGTTGAAGTGTGTCAAGAAATCGGAGCTGTACTCCTCGTAAGCGTGAACAATTACCTCGGTATCAGACTGGGTAACAAATCTGTGTCCTCGCTTTTCCAGATCCAGGCGCAATTCTCGATAGTTATATATCTCCCCGTTCAAGGCCACCCATACCGATTGATCTTCGTTGGATATGGGCTGGTCGCCGGTTTCGAGGTCGATAATCGCCAGGCGCCGAATGCCCATGTGGCAACTATCAGAAGAAAAGAAGCCCTCACCGTCCGGTCCCCTGTGAACGATTGCCGCGGCCATACGTTCCAGCAAGCCGTTACGAGTATCCGCGCTCCAGTAGCCGAAAATGCCACACATGGTTCAGTCGAGGACCCCCTTCTGTCTTAGCGATTGAAGGAGTTCTCGTACTAACAGAATCGAGTTGTTGAGATTGCGGTCTTCCGGATAGATTTGAGACGTGTTGGCCAGATATATTCGGTTCGGGACAAGCTCTGCTGGGGGTTTAGTCTCGGAGTATGGACCATGGTACACGGGCGTAGCTTTTGCGGTCTTGAACAGATGCCATTTCTGGATCTGACTAGCCGAGAAGTTTGGATATATCTTTCCTACTCCTTTGAGAAACAAAGAAATGACCTCTTCATCTCTAGTTGAAAACAGAGGATGTTCCGGTGAAAGGTACTTGAAGACATAGGCTATATGCTTACCGTTATAATGGAGCGACGGTACAAAGTTCGTGTGCTCTACGATGCCGCTGAGGGGCAGAGAACTATTGGCATTATTCAGCCAATATATTTCTCCCAACGGCGCTGCCAGTTCCACGACGGCACATATCACTCCAAAGTATGTTATTGAATTGAGCTTCGATCTGACGTCTTCCGGAACATGCGAAATCATACGCGCCGCTTCCCGGCAGTCTGTAGTAATAAAGACCATGTCATAATACACGCTTCGTTTCTCTAAGTGGAGGGTGACGCCATTATTGGTGGGCGTAATACTCTCTACACGCGTGCCGCACGCGACGGTTCCACCCTTTTGGGTCACTTCTATTGATAAGGCTTTGAACAATTCCCGGAGGCTTCCTCGAAGATATCCGAGGAATTCAGATCCCCTTTCCCGTGATTTCGCTCGCGGGGCAATTCTGCCCCACAACCACGACATAGGAATCTCACAGGCGTACTCGCCAAACTTGGCCTTTAGGAGAGGTTCCCAGATTTCAGCATAAATTTGCTTCCCGCCATGTCGTTCCATCCAATCCTTGACCGTATATTTCTCCAGACGCCTCCAGTCCTGCATCCGTCTCAAAATCAACACGTGGAGACCGAACGCCAGGCGAGACCAGATCCCCAGGCGATTATATCGCAGCAAATCCGTCATCGTCGAAAACCGCGCCACGCTATCATGGTAGATGCCGACTTGGGATGGAAAATATTGTATGCGGTCCGAAAGACCAAGATCTTGAAGGAGTGATATCAATGCCGTATCGGACTTGAAGAAGTGATGGAAGAAGACTTCGAGGAAAGTGTCCGCTATTGGAAAGGTCCGGGCAAGACCGCCCACTTGATCGCTCCCTTCGTATATATCAACCGAGAATCCTTCATCGAGGTGGTGAGCCAGGGAAAACCCAGTGATGCCGCCTCCGACTACGGCGACGCGTTTCATATGTCTTTATCTCCTCCCACCTCGTAGCCCACAACCGATTCAACAATGTACGAAGGACGCTTCTTAACTTCATAGAATACGCGGCCGAGATACTCTCCGATTACTCCTAGACAGAAAGTATTGAGCCCTCCAAAAAACAAGACCAGTACATAGGTCATGGTATGACCGATTTCCATTTTGTGGAACAGCCGCCAATATGTGAGCAAACATATCGCGATGAAACTCACGAATAGGAGCAACAATCCTCCGGTCATCATCGCTCGCAAAGGGAGAGTGCTAAAAGAGAACAAACCATCCAAGGCCAACTTGATTAGTTTTGGGTATCCGTACTTGGGCTTTCCTGCAATACGTGCGTCTCGATCGTATTCGATCTTTGTCTGCTCAAAACCCACGTACGAACGTAATCCTCGAACGAACTTTCCGCATTCCTCCATTCTATTAATTTCGTCTACCACCCGGCGGCTCATAAGCGCGAAATCCCCTGCCTGAACATGCGTGGGAAATTCGCTCGACCAACTATACATCCGGTAGAAAAGGCCGTACGAGAGCCTCTTGAGGCGAGACTCTTTGCGTTTCCGACGAACGCAGTGGACTACGTCGTAGCCTTCTTCCCAACGTTCCACCATGCTTGGAATCATTTCCGGCGGATCCTGCAGATCCGCGTCCATGACCACCACTGCGTCCCCTCTGGCAAACTTCAGTCCTGCGGACACAGCGGGTTGGTGCCCGAAATTCCGGGAAAAATTGATCAATCTGATCCGTTTGTCCGAATCAATCAATTGGAGGATGCTCTCGGCAGTCTTGTCTTCGGAACCGTCGTTCACGAAAACCAGCTCATCGTCCGGGGCCAGCACAGGGCGCAGACGCTCCCAAAGCAACCCAAGGACCTGGGCTTCGTTGTACACCGGGACCACCACAGACAGCAAATTCGCCTCCTCACGCGCGCAGCATGTCCTCAAACTGTGTGCTGAAGCGTCAAAAACATCTTACGGCATGGGCGTCGGTCTGAGACCACCCTCGGCCGAAAAAGCAGGGTCGGTCGAACTTAGCATAGGTGGGGACAGCCGATCAAGCTGGATATGGGCTCCGTCGAGCTCCCCCGGCGCGCCGTCGTTCTCGCGGCTTAATCCGATCCTAGGATTAATACCGGGTTCCACCTTGAACCTTCTGTCGTCTCGCTTTCAGAAAGTACTTCACGCCTCCCCACAGCAACTTGAACAATCGTCGCGTCGGGAGGTTCCTGACCATACCCACAGCCATCGAAAGCAAAATCCGGGGGCGAAGATAAAAGCGCCTCATCGCAGTGAATGAGAGCTTCTCAAGTTCGGCTCTGTCTCTGCCGTTCGGCACCCAAGTCTTGTCACCTTCGTAATCATGGGCGACCCTGTTCCCGGCCGTATCAAGGAAGTATCCCAGCTTGATAGCGTCTTGGTAGATTTCCGTTCCGGGGTACGGCTCAAGGATCGGAAAGATTGCGTAGTCTAATTTGCTCTGTACCGCGAAATCTATGGTCATAAGCGATTGTTCTCTCGTTTCCGTAGGGAGACCGAGCATGAAGGTGGAGAAAGCCTTTATTCCGGATTCTCTTGTTAATGCGATTCCGTGACGATTTTTTTCAACCGTTAGTTTCTTATCGATGAGATCCAGTAGCTTCTGATCTCCCGACTCGCATCCAAAGCATATGAGGTAACAGCCTGCTTCTCTCATTTTTGCCAGCAGGCCAGGGTCAATACAGTCCGTCCGTGTGAAACACGACCACTTAAAAGTGCGGCCCGATTCAAGAATCTTGTCGCAAAGCTCATGAACTCGCCGCTTCTTTAACGTGAAAATATCGTCCATAAACTGGAAACTGTCCGCACCGTAAGAATCCATGAGATCCTTGATCTCTCCAACTATTCGGCTAGCGCTATGGTGCCGGAAGCGGCGACGGAACGTCAATTTGGCTTCACAAAACCGACAGGAAAACGTGCAGCCTCTGGCGCTCAATATCGGCAATACTCTTTTTCCCCATATGTACGCCGCGGGATGATACTTGCTCAGGTCAAAGAGGTCGAGAGCGGGCGGAGGCACGCTGTCCAGATCATCTATGAGGTCGCGAAGCGGGTTCGCGCACACCTGCCCGTTTGACCGCGCCCAGGTTCCTGGTATGCGTCCCAGTTCTTGCGGATCGTCAAGGTGGAGCAAGATCTCACACATGGTGATCTCGCCTTCGCTCAGGACTATCATGTCCACCGCAGGGTTCTTTAGCGCTTGTTCGGGAAAGATGGTTATTTGGGGGCCGCCAAGAACCGTTAGGACTTCGGGCTTTGCTCGTTTTGCAGCCTCCATGGCCGCAAAGCATCGGCTCACGTTGGTTATGACTGCGGATGCGCCGATCACGTCGGGATCGAATTCCTGCACAATCCTGTACAGATCATTCACGGTAAGGTCCTCTACTTCGCAGTCGACCAAACGCACGTCGTGCCCGGCGTCGCGCACTGCCGCAATCACATAGGTGAGGCCCAGCCACGGGAGGCGAGCGCCCACATCCGCCAAACGCCCGTAGTGTTCCTCAATCCGCTGCGGTGGGATGACGAACAGCACCCTTCTCTTCTTGGCATCTCGATATGTCCCAGGATCGAATGAAGGCATGAAGGTTATCTCTTTTCCAACGAAGTCAGCTGACGAAACTGGCTTGAAACCTTACTTTTGAAAACATCCAGTTTCGCGTCAATTGTGCGCTCCTGTTCCCCGCACGCGAACCGGCCGAATGACCCGCATGAATGCATCATTTTGGGTATGGCTACTATAAAGGGTCGAAATCTCCAAGTCAATGTGACCACAGAATGAGGCGTACCTGTAATCCTAGGGGTCTGTCGCGCAACTGATGGCATTGGAACGGTTTCGAGCAGGGGAGTGGTTCATCTTTCGGGTTAGGGGCCGTCGGGTCAGGGATTAAGGGCAAACAGGAGTGTCGTTGCCGTCAAAATCTCTCAATGTGACCGGTTATTCGGCTGTTCTACCCGAAAACGGGCGCACTTCTCGAGATGCCTCCGGAGTTTGAGGATGTTATGGGTCAGGCAGATCAGCTTCTACTCACCTTTCACTTTTTCCAAGCCTCTGAGAAGAAAGGCCCGAATTACTCTCACCTGCTTAATCTGTCCGAGAACAGGCTCTACAATTCCCTTTCTCTTGGAGTAACTGGCCTTCCCCGCCTTTGTCGTGAGTTTGCACAGCATCCGATCCACCAGGGACATATCTTGAGGAATTCGTCCGCGGAGAGTCGGTTCTGGCGCATCGGAGCGCTTCTTGCGATCGCGGGGGATAGAAGGCTCCATGAAGCCGCGCACAACATATTCCACCTTCTCTTCAGTATTACATGGGATCGAAGCAAGAGTTTCGGCGTGGGGTTCGGGGTCGCGGCATGAAGAAGGAGCGCCATAATGGTGGTCTGAGAGCGTCGTGGATGGCTTTACGCCAGTACGACCGTCGGGAGGAGCAAGGAGTGAAGTGTCGCGAAATTTGCAGACACTCTTTTCGGGGGTCAGTCTTAATGATTTCGGTAGGTTGTTGGAGCGGGAAACGGGATTTGAACCCGCGACTTCAACCTTGGCAAGGTTGCACTCTACCGCTGAGTTATTCCCGCTCAAATTGATACTATACACGCTGCAGATCAGGCAATCAAGAGAAAACACAACTCATGCGTACTCAATTGAGTCGCCTGATTTGACCTCACCACCCTTGAGCACTCGAGCGAACACGCCCCGCTCGGGCATAATGCACTCTCCCACTTTGTTGTAGATCGCGCATCGGGTGTGACATTCCTTGCCGATCTGGGTCACTTCCAGTAATGCAGAATCGCCCACACGGAGCTTGTCGCCCACTTTCGCCACATCCAGGTTGAAACCCTCGGTGGTCAGGTTCTCCGCAAAGCTGCCCGGCTTCACATCCAGCCCCTTTTGTCGCATGGTGTCAATCTGCTCTATCGAGAGAAGCGAGATTTGCCTGTGCCAATCGCCTCCGTGCGCGTCTCCTTCGAGGCCGAATCCTACTACCAGACTCCCGGACCCTTCGTCGGCCTTGGGAATGCCTTTCTTCCTGCTCTTGCACACCGCTATGATTTTACCGCTCGACATGATTGATCCTATCGATTGGCGTCAACCGCCTTGTAATGCCTCGTCGCCTCAGAGAAAAGGCGTCGAATTAATCCTCTTCTTCTTCGGGTTTGGCGGCCGCGGCGACGATCTTTTCGGCAATATTGCCTGGGACTTCCTCGTAATGGGAAAACTCTATGGAGAAGATCCCGCGGCCCGATGTCATGGACGTCAGATCTGAAGCGTACTTGAGAACTTCCGCCATGGGGACCTGCGCTTTGATCACCTGGCCGCTCGGAGTCGCATCCATGCCCATGATTCTTCCGCGGCGGCTGTTGATGTCACCCATTATGTCGCCCATGTACTCTTCTGGGACAATGACCTCCAGGTTCATAATCGGTTCCAGCAGGATCGGATTGGAGTCGAGCACTCCTTTCTTGAAGCCTTTCGACGCAGCTATCTTGAAAGCCTGTTCCGATGAGTCCACGTCATGATACTTGCCGTCAAAGACCGTAACCCTCACGTCCACGACAGGGTATCCTGCGAGCGCTCCCCCTACCATGGCTTCATTAACTCCCTTTTCCACAGCAGGGATGTACTGACGCGGAATCACGCCTCCCACGATCTTATCCACGAATTCGAAACCCTGCCCTCTGGGAAGCGGCTCCAGTTCCAACCACGCGACGGCAAACTGACCGCGACCCCCGGTCTGTTTCTTGAGCTTTCCTTCGACCTTCGCTCGGCCTTTGATTGTTTCCTTGTACGGCACCTTAGGAGTTTTGAGGTTCACGTCTACGCCAAACTTCCTCTTGAGCTTTTCTACGGTCACCTCAATGTGCACCTGCCCCATGCCTGAGATAAGAAATTCATTGGTTTGCGGGTCTCGGCCCACTTCGATAGTCAGGTCTTCTTCCGCAAGGCGCGCGAGGCTCTGGGTGATTTTTTCTTCATCCCCTTTGCTCTTCGGTTCGATCGCGAACGAAATCACGCACTGAGGACGAGGCGCCAACGGGATGATAATAGGTGATTTCTCGTCACACAGAGTGTCTCCGGTGAGCGTTTCTTTGAGCTTGGCAACTGCGACGATGTCACCGGCCTGCGCGGATTCGAGCGGCTTCTGGCTCTTGCCCTGGATGGTGAGGAGCTGCCCGAAACGTTCCTTGGTCCCTCGGGTGGAGTTGAAGAAGTTGGAATCCGGCGAGAGGGCGCCGGAGAAGATGCGGAAAAGAGTCAATCTTCCCGCGTAAGGATCTGCCAAGGTCTTGAAAACATAGGCACAAAACGGTTCGTCAGCCGAGGGCCGACGCGTAAGCTCTTCTCCACCGGGGCTGGTCCCTTTGACAGGAGGCATCTCCGCGGGTGATGGGCACGAATCCGCGATCAGGTCCAGAATCGGCTGAATTCCCACATTCAGGGCACCCGACGAATAGAGGATCGGCATGAATACCCGGTTGAGTATGCCCTTTCTCAGCGCGGCGGCCAATTCTTCGGCTCCCAGCTTTTCCCCTTCCAGGTAGCGCTCCATAAGTGAATCATCCACTTCGGCCAGGTCCTCGGTCAGCCTCTCAAGGCTCGATTCAGCCTGTTCCTGCAATTCGTCAGGCACAGCGCCTCTTGCCACTTTGGAACCGTCTGCCTGCGACGTTACCGCCTTCATGGAAAGTAGATCCACTACGCCCTTGAACGCTCCCTCTTTCCCGATGGGCACTTGAAGGACCAGCGGCTTGACTCCGAAGATCTCTTTCACATCGTTAATGACCTTATCTGCGTCCGCCCGTTCTCGGTCCATCTTCGTGACTACGAGGATTCGAGGCATTTGCCGTTCTTCAACAGCACGCCAGACTTTCTCAGTCAGAGGCTTTATAGAATCAACCGCATCCACGGCCAGCACCGCGATATCCGCGGCGTAAAGCGCGGCGCCGACCTCGACGGTGAAGTTGGGATCCCCGGGAGTATCCAATATGTTGATTTTCTTCTTTTTCCATTCCACGGAATAGAGCGACGTGCTTATGGTGATCTGTCGCTTCACTTCTTCAGGCTCGAAATCGAAATTGGAAGACCCATCGGTAACCTTTCCGAGGCGATCCACGGTTCCCGTGTCGTAGAGCACGGCCTCGCAGAGCGTGGTCTTTCCGGACCCGGCATGAGATACAACGGCGATATTGCGGAGATCTTCGGTTTTGTGCTGTTTCATGGGTACCCCTCGTGGATTCGCGGGCAATAAAATAAATCATTAAACACAAGCCGCTCTCCGGAGTCAAGCGCCGAGTCCGACTGCGAAATCGGGCACCCCAAGGCAGTCAAAGATTCAGCGGGCCTTGGGACCACTCGCTACGAAGCCTTTGCTGATCAGGAGGTCCGCCACGGCCGTGGCATAGAACTGCATACCCCACCTGGAGGGGTGGTAGTTGTCCGGATTTACGTTCATTCTTTCAGGTTTCTCGACGGGCCTCTTCACGAAATCCAGCAGACCGTACACCTTGTGCCCCGTAAGTCTTTCCAGGCTTTCGAGCAACCCCTCTTCCTTCTTGTCCATGATGTATTCCCTATCTGCCACGACTTCCGGATAATACGGAAGATGCACCAAGATGTACGGGATACCGAGGGTCCCTAGAAACTTAACGTTCTTCACCATCTTTTCGTCCTCTTCATACGAATTCTCGGTCAGATAGCGGCTCCAAAGTGGAAGCTGCTTGTACTTATCCGAGTAGTACGAATCGCCCCAAAGCAATTTGTCTAGCAGAAAGGACTTGTGCAAATCATAGAGATTGGCAAGTCGAGCAGACTCCCGCTGCCGGAATCGAAGATACTTGTCCACAATCTCTTTTCCGATGCGGTCCAGGTAGCCCTTGCGGGACATAGATTGGCACCATTCCAGTGTCGCTTCCGGATGGAGGATGAAGGTTTCGTAAGAGTTGTCCAGATCGGCTTTCTCAGTCGGTTCGGGCACGGTGAGGACCCTGAGTTCCCCGTCTATTACATTCACCGTGCGCCAGAACCGAGCCCGGCTAAGATCGTGAGTGATGAAGGAGATGATGGCCACGTCGGGCTTCCACTCAGGCAGCTTGATCGCGGCCAGATCGAACATCTGCACTACACCCATGCCGTCCCGCCCGAAATTCACTACGTTTACCGTCCGTCCCAGGCGCTCTTCGAGGTCGTCCTGGAGCACATTCGGCCATGTGATATTATCCGGAGTGACGAATGCCGCAAATGAATCGCCGAAGACTGCTATCTTGACGTCCGCGTCCTCCCAAGACCCCTTGATGCGCCCCATGTTTCCGTACGCATTCGCGGTGACGATCTTGTCGCAGCTGGTCACCTGACCCTTGTCCACGTGTGAGAGAAAGACGTCGCCGTCCACATATCGGAATCCGCACTCGCGGTCGAATTCCCACAAAGACCTATTGTACACTCCGATAGCGGGCAAGTCCTTGGTGGTATCCCGCACGGCAAAGCGGTCGGGAGACTTGATAACCAACACGATCCGGAATACTGCTTCCGCCAGGATGAATCCCACCAGGACGCTTACCACAACCAGAAGAATGTTAAAGATAGCTTCCCGTTTCATGAAAGAATTGTTTCCTTTGCTCCGCAAACCCCCACGGGGTTACTTGCTCAGTTTGAGGCCTCCTGCGTCCAGGATGGACGCTCCGGTAGCCCGGCGATTTAGAGACTGTCTCAGAAGTCTGTGAGAAATGACCAGGCAATGGGACGCCCGCCGCCTGAGGCAAGAGGATCACCCTCGTAGGGCCTGCAGGACCCTGTGAAGGGATCTGAGTCTTGTATCAGTGGGTC
>JBFLZC010000013.1:0-123727 GCA_040756375.1 Thermodesulfobacteriota bacterium | reverse complement strand
TCAGGTGGAACTCTCACGCACAGTCGCTCTACCAGGAAGTCGCTTCTTGTCCAAGAAGTACTTCTATCTGGAATATACAAGGGGAGATGAGTCTTCCCTCCAAATTATTGCGCAACGATGCGCTCTTCCTGCCGATCTCCGAGGCGAAGCCCCGGAGTGCTTGCCAAAGCGAAGGACTTCCATGATTCGTTGTAGCCCTTTAGATATGGCGCCTGGTACGATGTTGTGTTCTTTGCAAACCACAAACAGGGTGTGACAGGAGAACCGGAATTTGCGCAATCACGTGTCCAGACACGACTAATAGTAAAACACGGGTTTCCAACACGGCTCAGCACTCTGAGCCCGCACACTATTGAAGGAGGTGCAATATGTCGGTGAATGGATTGAAATGGGCCGCCATCTTGTCGTTTTTCGTGGCGATGGCGGTACTCCTGGTGGGAGGGTATTACGCCTTGGACAAGATGCCGCCCTACCCCGGCAAGGTCGTCGATTCGACGGGGAAGGCACTGTTCGGGAAGGACGACATCATGGCCGGCCAGCAGGTCTATCAACGCTACGGTCTGATGGACCACGGCAGCGTTTGGGGACACGGATCGCAACGAGGGACGGAATTCTCCGCGCTGACACTTCACTTGATCGGGCAAGCAGCCACTGATGCGATTGCGCAGAAAGAATTCAAGAAACCCCACGATCAATTGTCGGACGTGGACAAAAAGATCGTCACCCTCAGAACTGCCGACGAGATCAAAACCAATCGATACGATGCGTCTAAGGACACTTTGACCCTCACGGCGAATCAGGCGACAGCGTTGGAAAAGGTGGAGCAGTTCTGGGACAAGACATTCAAAGAAGGTGACAAGCGTTACGGATTTCTGCCGAACACAGTCAAGTCCCCGGAGGATCGTCGGCAGATTGCGCGGTTCTTCTTTTGGACGGCCTGGGCTGCATCCACCAATCGGCCTGACAGCATCTATACGTACACGAACAATTGGCCTCCGGACGCGAGTGTGGGGAACGTTCCTTCTACGGAAGCCTACATTTGGTCTTTGGCAGGCATTCTGGGCCTCCTGATCATTTTGGGCTTGTTTATCTTCTGCGTTCACTATTTCGGAATTTGGTACGGCGAGGCGCGGGGCGTCGCGCTGGCTGAGAAACTCATTGAAATGCCGCTCACGCCCAGCCAATTCCGGGCAGCCAAATACTTCCTGATCGTGATACTGCTCTTTCTGCTCCAAACGAGCTTCGGAGGCTTGCTCGCTCACTATACGATTCACCCCGCGACTTTTTGGGTGCAGTTCGTGGCGGACTTCATTCCCTACAGTTGGGCAAAGAGCTGGCATCTCCAGCTTGCCATCTTCTGGATCGCCACAACTTGGGTTGCGTCCGCGATCTACCTGGCGCCCATTCTGGGGGGCGTGGAGCCGAAAGGCCAAGGCGCTCTCGTGAATCTGCTCTTCGTCGCGATTCTCATCGTGGCCCTGGGAAGCTTAATCGGAGAAGTTGCAGGCGTGTACGGGCTTCTCGGTGAATGGTGGTTCTGGCTTGGACACCAGGGCTGGGAATATATCGAGCTGGGCAAATTCTGGCAGATTCTTCTCTTTGTGGGCCTGATCGCATGGTTGCTTATCGTGTATCGTCCCATCTCCTACCACTTGAAGCTGAAACACAAGGATGAATTCACCTCACTGATTATGTTCTACGTGTTGAGCGCGGTCCTGGTGGTGCTTTTCTTTGGGTTCGGACTGCTCTTCGGCAAAGGAACACACCTGACGCTGGCCGATTACTGGCGGTGGTTCGTGGTCCACATCTGGGTGGAGAGCATCTTTGAGTTCTTCGGCGTAGCGGTGATTTCTCTGCTGCTTGTGGCCATGGGACTGGCGACTGCGAGAGGAGCTCTAATTGTTGCCTATTTCACGGCTTCCATTGTGTTCCTGTCCGGGATTATCGGAACCGCGCACCACTACTTCTGGTACGGCGGCCCGAGTTTTTGGCTCGCCTGGGGATCCATCTTCTCATCCATGGAACCGGTTCCCCTGCTCGGTTTGGTCACCAGAGCTCTGATGGAGTATCGTGGCATCCGGGAAAAAGGCGAGGCATTCCCTTACAAGTGGCCGCTCTATTTCCTGGTAGCGTCCTCGTTCTGGAACTTCCTGGGCGCGGGCGTGTTCGGGTTCCTCATTAACCTGCCGATAGTTAATTATTACGAGCACGGCACGTACCTCACCATGAACCACGGCCATGCAGCGCTTTTCGGCACGTACGGGATGATCTCCATTGCTCTGCTGCTCTTCTCGTGGCGCGGGCTCGTGGACAAGGCTCACTGGAGTGACGGCACGCTGAAGCTTTCATTCTGGGGCTTCAACATTGGCTTGGGTATGCTGACGTTGGGAACGTTGTTTCCTGTGGGCGTGATCCAGGCATGGGCCGCCTTTCAGAACGGGCTATGGGCAGCTCGCAGCGCTGCTTTCTTCGAGCGACCCGATGTGGTGTTCCTGGGCACCATACGTATCGTGCCCGACCTCACCATCATTTGCCTGGGCGTGATTCCTATGGCTTACTTCCTTTTCAAGACCTATCCGCACTTGAAGCCGGTTTTGATTCAGGAAGGGGAATCCGTCTGGAAACGGATCGGAGTAGAACTGTAGAACTGGTTGGAAAATCGGCACATTCTTCATGTAGGGGCGCACGGCCGTGCGCCCCTACCCAGCCTTTGCCCAAATATTTCGACCTGTCATAACAGTGATCGGGTGCCACTGCTGGCTTGCCCAGCAGTGTCGGCACGGAAAGCACTGCTGGGCAAGCCAGCAGTGGCACCCGACTCACAATCTTCATTCATTGGATTGTAACCACAAGTCATCAGGGCTCCCGGGAACCACTAAAACCGAACACGTCTCATGTTCATCGCGGGGGCCTACTGCTCAATGTGGTATTTTTGGAGCGGTTTGGGCACATACCATCGGTCGAAGTTGTAATTTATTCCTGCCGGGGCGGGCTCAATCCCGTGGAAGCGTGCGCTGATAATAGGCAGCGCATACCCAAACCAGAGGAATGTGTATGGCTGCTCTTCCGCAATAATCTCCTGGAATTTGTCGTAGTACTTTTTGCGCTCCGCGCGATCGTAGGTTTTGACTCCTTGCTCCAGGAGCCAGTCGACTTCTTTGTTGTCGTACGACATGAAGTTGAGCTGGTGCTCGGCCGTCTTTTCCGAGTTCCAGATGTCTATCTGATTCGGATCTTGGCCGATCCCCCACCCCAAAACAATTGCTTCAAATCTTCTTTTGTCGATGAAATTCTTTAGAATCGCGGCCCATTCAATCACTTGGATGTTAACCTTAATCCCCACTTTCTTTAGGTCGCTTTGGATGATTGTGGCAGCGTTTTTTCGTACCTCGTTTCCCTGGTTGGTGAGTATGGTGAACTCGAACGGCTTGCCATCCTTTTCCAGAATCCCGTCCCCGTTCGTGTCTTTCCAGCCCGCTTCAGCGAGGAGTTTCTTAGCGAGAGCCGGATCGTAGGGCCATTTCTTTACGTTAGGATTGCACCAATACGTGTCGGGTTTGTACGGCGTGTGGGCTACCACTCCCAGCCCCAGCAGCACCCCTTGCACGATGCCCTCCCTGTTAATGGCTGAGGTAAGAGCCTGCCTCACCCTCTTGTCTTGAAACTTCCAGTCCTTCAGGTTGTATCCCAGGTAGGCGTAGCTGAATGAGAGGTATTTGTATCTGCGGAAATTCTCCTCCCACCACTTTCCCGTAGATTGCCTCGAATACTGCAACGGCGATAGGCCCATCTGGTCCACTCTTCCGGCCTTAAGTTCCAGGAACATGGTGGCAGGGTCCGGAATGATCCTTGTCAGGACTCGACTTATGTACGGCCTGCCTGCAAAGTAGTCCTTGTTCGCGTCTATGACGATCTTTTCGCCGGTCTTCCACTCTGTGAACTTGTATGGCCCTGTCCCGATGGGTTCTCTCTTTAGTGGGCTGTTTGTAATGTCCTTCCCTTCCAAAAGATGAGCAGGCAAGATGCTTGTGTTCCAGGACCCCAGCGCAGGTGCGTACGGCTCCTTGTACGTCACTTCGACGGTGTAATCATCCAGCTTGCGGAACTCGTCCACCCGCTTGAAGTCGGTCGCGTAGGCAGTGGGTGTTTTGGGATCTATGTACACTTTGTATGTGTATTCCACGTCCCGTGCGGTGAACGGCTTGCCGTCTTGCCACTTCACGTCTTTACGAAGATGGAAACGAATTCTCAGGTTATCTTCGGAAATATCCCATTTCTCGCATAGATCGGGGACAAGCTGGAGGTCTTTGTCATATTTGACAAGCCCATTATAGATAAGCCCCGTTATTGCGAAGCTCGCGTTATCCATAGCCAGCACCGGCAGGAGCACCGACGCGTCCCCTATGCTTCCCTCAACGATCATGTCACCGTACGCAGGTTCATCGGCTTTTCCCTTGTCCCCGGAATTCGAGGCCGCTTTTCCCCGCAAGTTGCCGCCTTCATTGCATCCTGTGAGAGCCAATGACACCGCGACTATCAGCGCAATGAGAGCCGGTTTCCAGTAAGAGGCTCTCACGGTTAACCTTGTGAATGACAACATCAAGAATATCTCCTTGTGTTCCGGCTCCAGTAGAGCTTAGGTCTCCTCGCTTATCAGGACGCTTTAGTCTGGCGCTTTGCTCCCCATTTCAACGCAGGACATCCGACTGTTGCGTGGCCCCGGAAAGGGCATTCCTTCCGTCCTTGGCGGCCTGTAAGAAAAGATTGAACAATTGCCGGCCGTTTTCTTCAGGATCAAACTGCTTCCGGACCAGCGATTTCCCTCTCCCAGCCATTGCGAGGGCTCTTTCACGGTCGCCGATCATGGTGCGGACCGCTTGCGCAATAGCCTCGGGGTCCCGTTCGGGAATAAGGAGCCCGGTCTCTTCATCGATCACGATCTCCTTGATGCCTGACACGTCGGTCGCGACCACCGGAACCCCATGCACAAACGCTTCTACCAGCACATTCGGAATCCCGTCCCGATCTCCGCTCTTGTGCACAACGCTCGGCATGATGAACACGTCCGAAGCCGCGAAAAGTTCGCTCACTCGGTCGTGTGTCACGAACCCGGGAAAGGATACGCAATCACCCAGTTCAAGCTGGCGGCAAAGAAGCTTCAGAGACGGTCCTCTCGGGCCCGAGCCTGCGATCGTCAAATGGAACGGTAAACCGGAATCCTTCATTATGCGAGCCGCATGAAGTAAAACGTCGTACCCTTTGGTCCGAACGAACCTGCCCAGCGCCAGCAATCGATACGGCGGGCGCATCTCAATGGGAGCTTCTTTGAAGTCCCGGAGCGTGAAGGACGCATAAATGAGCCTTATTTTGTCGGTCTGCCCGTTCGAGAAGCTCGCAAGATAGTCCACGTTGTTCTTCACGTCAGTGCGGACGAATGCACAATCCCTTATCTTTTCGCGCAGCGCTCCGTCCTGCGGAAAGATGTCTCCCGCGCGGCCTGTGAAACTAAAAGGGATGCCGGTCAACCGCGACGCAATCCACGCCGCGGTCGCGGGGCCGTTCGCCCAGTCCGCGTGAATGTGCTCGATCCCTTGTTCCATGAAGCGTCGAGCCAGCCTCAAACCTCCGAAAAAAGCCCAGATGCTCTCGCCCGCAACCTCAAGGCAACTCCAGCGCCGAAACAGAACCTGTCGAAAAAGCCGCACGGTTTCGCGAGGTTTCTTTCTCAGCCAGTACGCCGCCTCTGAAGGAACTTGAGCGAGGTATGGAATTCCGAGGCGCTCAACCTTGCTTGAGATCGCGGCCATTTCCGGCGAAAGCTCTTTCTTTACTTCACCATAGAGAGCAAAGACCTTCACGGGCAGTCCAAGTTCCCAGAGTTTGAGCACTTCGCGGAAAATGAACGTTTCCGAAGGCTTAGGAAACCACAAGAGAATGTAGGCCACGCGAGCGTCATCTGCTCGAGCGACGAGAGAAGCGGACTGATTTCCGGGCGCTGCATTTGGTTCCGCCTTGATCATGAAGAGACCCTAATGTACCACCCCGGATAGGTCAAGGGAGCGAGTCCGCGGATCGGATTGATTAGTGCTCCGTATCACAAGTTAAGTGACGTAGTTGGGTGCCACTGACCTGGTCCCCAGGTCAGTGTTCTTCTGCGATCCATTTGCGGCACTGACCTGAGCAAGCTCAGGTCAGTGGCACCCGCGTTCACACTGAGACAGATGAAGCGAATCACTCGGGTTTGACTCAAGGGCTCATGGTGACGTATCCTCAGGATCAGCAAAACAAACTGATGGAGACAGTCAAGAATTCCAATCAAATGCCCGTTTTCCGCGAACCCATAAGACTAGTCGTTCTGCTCCAGGATCTTGAATTTGGAGGCACCCAACGGTATGCCATCCATCTTCTTACCCGACTGGATCGATCTCTCTTTGACCCTGAACTCTGGGTGCTCCGGGGCGGTGAAGATATGATCCCGCACGCGGAAACAGCCGGGCTTCCGATCCGGCACATGTCCGGGACGTCGTGGGTGGGCCCTCACTCGCTGGCGAATCTAGCCTTTCACCTTCACACACGTCGTCCACAAATCCTGTACACCTTGACTGTGGTGCCGAACATCTGGGGGAGGCTCTTCGGGAGGCTGGTAAGAGTGCCCGTGATCGTTTCGGGATACCGCAATCTCTTGCCCAAGCAGCATGAGAGATTCCTATGGCGGCTTTCGGATCGCATTATCTGCAACGCTCATGTCCTGCAAGACATCATGGTGCGCCGGCACTCGGTGGATGCCGCGCGGATAGCGGTGATTCACAACGGGATCGATCCGGGATGGTTCTCTCCGAACGGGACAATGCCTCAGCCTGAGCGCCGAGTTCTGTTTGTCGGCAGATTGGTTTGGGAGAAAGACCCGGTCAATTTGCTGGAAGCCTTTCGCTTGGTTGCTGAACGCCTTCCTGAAGCCCGATTCGAGATCGTGGGCAAAGGCCCAATGGGCATAGAACTTGACGAGGGCATCCGCAGATATGGTCTCGAATCCAGCGTCACTATAGTTCCCGGGTCCGAAGACATCAGGGAAAATATGGGACGAGCGTCCGTTTTCACACTCTCTTCCGCGGACGAAGCCTGCCCCAATGTGATCCTGGAAGCCATGGCAATGGGTTTGCCGGTCGTGGCCACTCGAGTTGGCGGCATTCCCGAGCTGGTGGATGACGGCAAAACAGGAATTCTCGTCCCTCCACGCAACCCTGCCGATCTTGCCGACGCGCTTACCAGCGTGCTGGCTGACCCCGCCAAGGCGCGTCAGATGGGCCTCATGGGACGTGAACGTGTCGTTTCCCTGTTCGACGTGGATAGCATGGTGCGCAAAACCGAGCAGGTGCTCCTCGATGCGCATGCCGACGGCCAGAGAAGAGCGGCCGTTCCAAAGGCTTGAGGACCCATCGATGTGCGGCATAGCAGGATTTGTCAACGCTCGGGCTTCTGAGGATCAACAAAGGGCTTGGATCGACGACATGCTCCGGACCATGGTCCACCGCGGACCTGACGGTCAAGGAATCTGGTCCGATTCCACGGCATGTCTCGGACACAGGCGTTTGAGCATCATAGATCTCTCCGGGGGCAGCCAGCCCATGATGGATGACGCAGGACGGGTTGTCGTCACCTTCAACGGCGAAATCTACAACTTCATGGAGATCCGGGAGCGCTTGGAACGGCGTGGGTACCGATTTCGGACTCGCTCCGACACCGAAGTGCTGCTCAATGCGTACCTTGACGGGGGATATTCGTGCCTCGACAGCTTTGAAGGCATGTTCGCGTTCGCCCTATGGGACACGCGATCCAGGACTCTGTTCGCGGCACGGGACCGAATCGGGAAGAAGCCTTTTTACTACACCTTACAGAATGGTGTGTTCGCGTTTGCTTCGGAATTGTCTGCACTGCGGAGCCTCCCCGGGCTTGAGTTCGTTGTCGATCGGACCAGCATTGCCAGGTACCTCGCGTACGAGTACGTCCCTACCCCCGACACCATCTACCGAAACGTGCATAAGCTGCGACCGGGCCATTACCTGGTCTTCTCAGGACAATCCGCCAACACACAGTCGTACTGGGACATTCCGATCCCCGTGACAAATACGGACCTCTCGACTGAAGAATGCTGCGAGAAACTGCGATTCCTCGCACGGCGGGCAGTGCAGCGGCGGCTCGTGAGCGATGTGCCTCTTGGCGTCTTCCTGAGCGGCGGAATTGATTCGTCCTCTGTTGTGGCTTTGATGGCGGACCTCGTACCTCCGCCCTCGATAAAGACTTTCAGCATAAAGTTTTCCGAACCGACTTACGACGAATCACCGTATGCGCGCATGGTAGCTCGCCAATTCGGAACCGATCACTACGAAGAAACCCTCAGCGCAGTCAGTGCCGGCGAACTGCTGCCCGACATTGTGTCTCGTCTGGACGAGCCTATGTCCGACCCGTCAATCGTTCCCACCTATCTTCTGTCGATGATAACAAGAAAAAAGGTGACGGTGGCTCTGGGAGGCGACGGAGGTGACGAACTCTTTGCGGGGTACGAATACTTTGCGGGCTTCAGGTTTGCCAACTGGTACCTGAGCATTCCACGACCGCTGAGGAAGGCGATCATAGAGCCGATTGCAAGGCTGCTCCCTGTTTCGGGAGGATATGTGAGTTTGGGCCATGTGGTGGCCAAGTTCCTGGCAGGAGTTGAAGCTCCCACATGGCTGCGCACGCAAATCTGGGTCGGCTCCTGCGACGAGACCCTGCAACGTGAGCTCTGGGTGGATTTCCCCAAGGAATTCACCAACTCTGATTCCCTTTATGCCCAAACACGCAGTCTGTACGACAACTTTCCATCCGACGATCCCCTGAACCGCATCTTCTACTTGTTCGCGCGACAGTATTTATTGGACTACATCCTGGTTAAGGTCGATCGTTGCTCCATGATGAACTCGCTGGAGGTGCGGGCTCCGTTCCTGGACAAGGACGTGATGGAATTCGTCTTCGGGCTGCCGCCTCGGATGAAGATGCGTGGGACCACGCGGAAATACCTTCTCAAGAAAGCCATGAGATCGTATCTTCCCCCAAGCATTCTCAATCGGAGAAAACGGGGTTTCCTCATTCCAACCGCACATTGGCTCAAGGAAACGCTGCGTCCGCTCATGGAAGACGTACTCAGCGAAAAGCGACTCGCTCATTACGGTCTATTCCGTCCGCACGTGGTCAGACGCCTCATGGACGAGCATTATTCAGGCCGCGCAGATCATCGAAAAGAGCTTTGGACGCTTCTTGTCCTTCAGCTATGGCTTGACGCAAATTCCGCACGGGTTGTGTGAAGGGGGCCGGTTCCTGAATGGCACGCATCCTTCTTGGGGTGATGGGAGACGCGGGAGGCCATGTAAACCGCGCGCGTATCATTGCCCGTGAGATGAATTCCCACGAATTTCTCTTTGTGGGAGGCGGCCGCGTACAGGACCTTAGGTCCACGGGTCACGCGGTGGAAGATGTGCCGTGTCCGGGCACCTTTTATCGCAATAACCGTGTGGATATCCTCGCAACTGTTCAGAACGCGATTCGCGTCATACTCACTCGGAAGTCTGCTATCAAGCGGCTGGCAAACATTATCAGACGCTTCGATCCGCACCTTATTCTGACTGACTACGAATACTTCACTCCACTGGCGGCACGGAAGCTGGGCAGACCGTGCGTAAGCATCGATCACCAGCATGTGCTCACGCACTGCGCGTACGAGCCTCCTACAGGCCATCTGATCAATCGCCTAATGACGACCACTGTCGTCCGGAAATTGTTCAGCAAGGCCGAACGCTTTCTTATAACGTCGTACTTTATCCTGGAGCCGTACGATCCGAACACCACGACCGTTATCGCGCCCATCGTGAGGCGAGATGTCACGGAGACCTCACCCAGCCTCGCGGACCATGTGCTCGTATATCAAACCTCGCCCACCTTTCATCGGCTTTTCCCGGTGCTTGAACAAATAACGTCGCGCTTTATCGTGTACGGGTTTGGGGAAATGCCCCCCAGGAGGAACATCGTTTTCAAAGCGCCATCCAGGCAAGGATTTCTGGAAGACCTGGCTTCATGTCGTTACGTTATCTCGAACGGCAGCCATAATGTTATCTCGGAGGCGCTTTATCTCGGTAAGCCGGTGTTTTCGTTTCCCATAGGGAATGCGTACGAGCAGCTCATTAACGCTTATTTTCTGGCAAAGCTTGGGTACGGGGATTACTCGACGGACGCGAATCCAGCGGCGGCCGTTCTGGAGTCATTTGAGGCAAAATTGCCGTTATTCCGAGACAATATCAAGGGGAAGCAATTCTTCGGGAACGACAAGCTCGTTGCGCTCTTGGAAGCTATGCTGGGCTAACTAGCCGCGAATAGCTCAGCCACCTATGAACGGATTCCGGACAAAAGGGGGGAACGGTCATGACTGCCCCGAATTGCCAAGCCCATTCGCCTGCGCGCTTGTTAGGTTTGTGCCTGGGGATGCTGTGTGTACTCCTCGAAACAGCGTGCAGCGCGCAAGTTCAACTCAATCAGATCAAGCTGCCGCCCGGGTTTCAAATCAGCGTATACGCGAAAGGTGTGGAAGGCGCTCGCTCGCTTACACTCGGCCCGCAAGGCATTGTCTTTGTGGGCAGCCGGGACGCGGGCAAGGTGTACGCACTCTTGAGCGGATCGGATGCCGGCCAGGCTTCGGAAGTGATCGTTGTGGCCCGAAACCTGCGCTCACCAAATGGGGTGGCGTTTCGCAACGGTTCCCTCTACGTGGCCGAAATCAATAGAGTCATCCGTTACGACAACATCCAGACTCGGCTGCGCAATCCACCTGACCCGGTGGTGATCAATGATACCTTCCCGAAAGACGAGCATCATGGCTGGAAATTCATGGCATTCGGCCCCGATGGCAAACTCTACGTGCCCGTAGGCGCGCCGTGCAACGTTTGCGAACGAGAAGATCCTCGCTATGCCGGCATAATGCGCATGAACGCGGACGGCACGGACCTGGAGATCTTCGCTAGGGGCGTTCGGAACACCGTAGGCTTTGATTGGCACCCGGTCACGAAAGAGCTTTGGTTCACGGACAACGGCCGCGACTGGATGGGAGACGATCTGCCTCCGGACGAGCTGAATCATGCTCCCAAGAAGGGGTTGCATCTTGGCTTTCCCTACTGTCACGGCAAGAACATCAGCGATCCGGAGTTCGGCCGAAAACACCCATGCAGCGAATTCGTCCCTCCTCAACTTGAACTCGGACCTCACGTTGCTTCGCTTGGTATGCGTTTCTATACGGGCCGAATGTTTCCCGAGAAGTATCGAAACCAGATCTTCATAGCGGAACATGGTTCATGGAATCGCAGCGTCCCAATAGGTTATCGGATAACTGTGGCGCGCATGGAGAAGAATCGGCCCGTCAAATACGAGATCTTTGGGGAAGGCTGGTTACACCGTTATTCTGCATGGGGCAGACCTGTGGATATCCTGGTGATGCCTGATGGAGCCCTGCTTGTGTCGGACGACAAGGCAGGAGTGGTTTACCGGATTTCATACAAGAAATGACGCGCTTATGGCGAGTAACAAAAAACTATGTCCGTGTGCCGCTTGGGCTTTGGTAGGTGCCGGCCTCCGTGCCGGCACATTTTTATTAAAAATATCAACTGGCTCGGGCCGGCAGGGACGCCGGCCCCTACCGATCGTGTTCAAGCGCGGGCTATCCAAGAAGCTAAGAATTGTGACATCCGGTATAAGAGACATTTCAGTCTTCGGGACCTCGGTACAGACGGCCCAGCTCCGCGAGGGTCACGGATTCCACCTTTGTACTCGCGTGCAACCAGGCAAAGAACTGTCGAAGTTTATTCAGGAAACGGTCCACCTCCTCCTGAGTCCGATGCACTGCTGAGGCCCCCGCAAGAAGCTCGGACGAATGGAAAAAGATCGTCAACACCTTGCCCCCACGATCGTGGTGTAGTCGGACCCCAGCCTTGAGCCGCCGCAAACCGGTCCAGGCCGGTTGCACCGGCAGCGATCCAAGATTCATCGAGAACCATGAGACTCCTTTTGCAAGGGCGTCCGAATGTCGAGCCCACCTGTCCAGCACGCGGCCAAGGCTTGGGAACAGTGGCAGAACAGTGAGTGGTGCTTCTAGTATGCTCGAATTGTCGGGAATACAAGGGTCGTTCGGGTTGGGAAAGTATGGATCCGTCTCTGCATATAAATGGTCAGGGCCGCCATAGTAGCGATGCATAGGACAAATGCTGCTATCTACCTGGAAACCGCTTTTTATCAGAATCGACAGCATCTTCGGACCGAGGTTGAAGCGCCCCATTCTGAATGAAGCGGGCTTTACGCTCATTTTGCCCAATACTTCCAGAAGGCTCGCGGTCTTCGCCTCCAGGAGTTCAATCGGCATCAACTCAGATGGAACCGGCTGCGGATAAGGCAGCGGCTCAAGAGGGGGGGTATTCCAATGGTGTAGATGCGCGCCGATCTCTCCGCTCCATTTGTCTCTGAGTGAAAGCAGAAGCTCCTGGTGTGGTTTGTGTTCAGCCACCCGATACGTTACCAGCAAAGCAGGCTTGATTCCCCACTCTCTGAAGATGGGATCCAGTCGAGTCAGGAGGGGCACGTTTTCCAACGGCACATTCCGGGCATCGTATGCGCCGCTGAACAGCCCTTCTTCCTCTACGTCAATGGTGACAGCCAATTGCATGGGCACGACTCATGGGCAAGTTTGGCCTATCTTAGCACGTGGACCCGGGATTTGAATCTTTTGACCCCTCTTGACATCGGTCCGCCATTGGCGTATCTTATGGAGAGGTTAAGATGGTCTTTCTTGAAACTTCGGTTTTCACTCGGCAAGTGCTGAACTTGCTTTCGGAGGACGAGTACAGGGAGCTGCAGACGTTCCTGACCGCGCGGCCGGGCTTCGCAAGGTCCGGTGGAGCTCCGAATCTCGAGGCGAGAGTGGTGGCATCAGAGTAATCTACTACTGGGCTGTCGCTGAAGACCGTATACTCTTTTTGCTCATGTACCGAAAGGGCGAGCAGGACGATCTCACACCCGCGCAGCGGAAGATATTGCGAAGGATTGTAGAGGAGGAGTACCCTTGAAAAAGGAGCTATTTGAAGAACTTGTGGCGAGTGTGCGCGAGGGAGCCTCCATCCTGCGTGGGCAGACCAGGGCTTCCCGCACCGTCGAAATGGACTTGCCCGATGTAAAGCGCATCCGGACTCGATACCAGATATCTCAGAAAGAATTCGCCTCGCTCCTCGGCATTAGCGTAAAGACGCTCCAGAATTGGGAGCAGGGTCGACGAATACCCAAAGGCCCAGCGCAGATCCTGCTGCGAGTAGCCGCCAAGCACCCAGACGCGGTGTGGGACGTGGTTCATCGGGAACGGAGCGCTTGAACAGCCGTGTAATATCTCGTTCGCCTGAAGACCAAAGGTGGGGTCCCGATTTCTAAGAAGATCTCAGCGTGTCATGGTCGTCTCAGGACGCCAATTCTTGTTCTATTCGGCAGTTTCTTCCAAGACTGGCAAACGGCTTGCAGGCGAGCCCGCGAGTTGGTAAGTTTTGCACGGGCTGGGGCGGAGTGGGAGTGGGTGCTTACCTTCTAGGTCCAGGAGTATATCCGTTGGAAGAAGACCAACTCACGGAAAAACAGAAGAAGTGGCTGGAAGCCTCCCGGAAGATCGGCAAAGGGCCTATGACTAAGACCGAAAGGCAGACCCTGGAACGTCTATACGCAGACATGTTGCCACGGGAGCAACAGGAACTATACGAATATATTCAGGAAAAATATCCCCCCAAGGGGAAGCCCACCGGCGAAGAAGATTTGCTGGCGCTCATGGAAAAACGCGAATGGCATAAGCCTTCGCAGAAACTACGAAACGCCTTTGCCAAAAGCCAGAAAGTAGGCCGCCCGCCGTCGCAGGACTAGGTCTGATTTCTAAGATTGGAGGCTTTTGGAAGATTGGCCGGGGAGGCCCTTTTTGAAAAAAGGGCCTCTCCGGACCCCTCCCCAAAAACTTCTATACTCTCAAAATCATATCTAGTTCGCTACAGCAGCGCTAAAGAGCCTTTTCTCGCCGGCTCATGCGAGGAAAGGATGACTCCTGAGGAGACTTTTATGCTGGACATAGCTTTCATTCGGAATAACCCCGATCTCGTTAAAGAAGGTATCCGCAAGAAAAGAATGCGGATGGATCTGGACGAGCTGCTCGCGGTGGATGAACAGGTCCGTGGCCTCAGGCGTGACGTGGAACAAATCCGCGCGGACCGGAACCGCCTGTCCAAGGAAATACCAAAGCTCAAAGGCGCTGACAAAGACCAGGCGGTCGCACAGGTCAAGGCGCTCAAGGACGGTCTGACCTTCAAGGAACCTCAGCTCCGTGAGGCAGAGGAGCGCTTCGAGCAGTTGATGTTGCTTGTACCGAACCCTCCGTTGCCTGAGGTGCCGGAAGGTGACTCCGACGACGATAATGTGGAGGTTCGCAAATTCCTGGAACCGCCGCAGTTTGATTTCCAGCCCAAGGATCACCTGGAATTGGCGGAATCATTGGATATCCTCGATGTTCCGCGGGCGGTGAAGATCTCAGGCGCGCGAATGTACTGCCTCAAGAACGAAGGAGTAATGCTTGAGTTCGCACTGTTCCGGTTCACGCTGGACCATTTGATTTCCAAGGGTTTTCAACCCATGATCGTCCCTCAATTGGTGCGGCGTGAAGCAATGATCGGAACAGGCTTCTTTCCGTTAGGTGAGGAAGACACCTTCTTCATCGAAAAGGACAACCTGTACCTCATCGGAACCTCCGAAGTGCCGCTCGTTTCGTATCACATGGACGAGATCCTGAACGAGAAGGAGCTACCAAAGCATTACTGTGGTTATTCGTCATGCTTTCGGCGAGAAGCCGGTTCATACGGTCGTGACACCAAAGGCTTCTACCGGCTGCACCAGTTCAACAAGGTGGAACAGATTTCGATTTGCGTGAACGATCCCGAGGTTTCACGCCAAGAGCACACGTTGCTCCTCTCCAACGCGGAAGAGATCATGCAGGGGCTGAAGCTTCCCCACAGGGTAGCGCTTGCATGCAGCGCGGAGATCGGTCAGGGGCAAGTGCTCAAGCACGAGATCGAAACGTGGATGCCCAGCCGCGGGAAATATTCCGAGACTCACTCATGCTCCACTCTGCACGAATTCCAAGCCCGCCGCCTCATGATACGCTGGCGTTCCAAGGCAGGCCAGACGAGGTTTTGCCATACCCTGAACAACACCGCGGCCGCGTCGCCTCGTATTCTTATCCCGATTTTGGAGAACTTCCAAAACGCGGACGGCAGCGTGACCGTACCGGAGGTGCTCCGGCCGTATATGCGCGACATCGAGCGGATCGAACCGAAAAGGTGAGGAGCACGCCCGCAGCGCCCTCTCCCTTCCCTCTCCCACCAGGGGAGAGGGTTTTACATCCCCCTCCCTTGACGGGAGGGGTAAGGGGGAGGGTGATAACTGGCTGAGATCGTTAACTCGGACTTCGTTAAGTTAACGCCGATGTGCGGTCTGCCGGAATCGTTATGATTGTACTGAAACCGAGAGCTGATAGACGAATCCGAGGGGGCCACCTCTGGGTCTTTGCCAACGAGATCGCAGATCCGCGAGTCTCGGAACTGGAGCCTGGTTCCATCCACGAACTTCACGACGCGGCAGGCGAATTTCTTGGAGTGGTCTACGCCAATCCTGCAAGTCTGATTGCCGCCCGCATCCTGTCGCGACGTAAGACGAGCATTGATAGCGGATTCTTTTTGAATCGGATCCAATCAGCCCTTGATTTCCGGAAGAGGCTCTTCCCGGACAGGACGTGCTATCGACTGGTTTTTGCTGAAAGCGATCTTCTGCCAGGGCTCATTGTGGACCGATATGGTGATATTGCAGTCGTGCAAGCGCTCACCGCGGGCATGGAGAGGCTTCTTGACTTGATTTTGGAGGCGATGACAGAGGTTCTGGCGCCTGCTGGGGTTTATCTAAGAAATGACTCCTCCTTTCGACTTCTAGAAGGATTGCCCCTGGAAAAGCGCTTGCTGGCAGGCACGGTGCCTGAACGAGCGGAAATCGAATCCAGGCAACTGCGGTTCGCCATCGATGTGGTGAACGGTCAGAAGACCGGTTTTTTTCTGGACCAGGAGTCGAATCGGGAGTTGATGTACCGGTACGTGGCTCCTGGTATGAAGGTCCTGGACCTGTTCTGCTACACCGGCGCATGGGCCTTGCACGCTCTGGCCGCGGGCGCGGAGCATGCAACGGGTGTGGACTCTTCGCGCGGAGCCCTGGAGCTTGCTACGCACAGCGCAGCTCTGAATAACTTTACCCAGAGATTCCTGGCGGTTCGCGACCAGGCCGTGGATTTTCTCAAGAAGACCCGCGAGTCTTGGGACCTGGTCGTGGTCGATCCTCCTGCGTTCATCAAGACCCGATCCCAGGTGCGCGAAGGGAAGAAGGGGTACATCGATGTAAATCGCCGTGCCCTGCGGGCTCTCAAACCGGGCGGCATTCTCATCACTTGTTCCTGTTCGCATCATGTGGATCTGAGTCTCTTTGAAGAAATCCTGATTAGCGCATCACGTCAGAGTGGCCGAAGACTCAGGATTCTCGACGTTCGTGGCCAAAGTCCCGACCACCCGATGCTTTTGGACATGCCCGAGACTCGGTATCTGAAAGTCTTCGTCGCTCAGGCATTCTGATCGAGCCCTTGGGAACCTTCACGTGTCAAGAGCATCTATGTTACCAAGTAGACTGCTGATTCGAACTGAGCAGGGGGCATCATGTTACGAATAATCTTGTCTTTTGGTTTCTTGGCTCTCATCATACTGACGTCAGTATGCACAGGCACACATGTGGCGCCGAACTTTGCGCTGGCAAACGATGAAGACCATTTCGACCGTCAGCAATGCATAAAGGGCTGTCAGAACCGGTACGGTGGACTGGGAGTGGCTTGGGAAGAGGGCCCTCTGGCGGCGAATGGAACGGGCTACACAAATTGCCTGGAGGAATGCGAACGGCAATTCTGGAAGGAACGCGACCAAGAGTGGGACTCTTCTTCAAGAGACAAGTAGACGTTGAGTCGTCAGACCGACCGAGAATCTTGCCGAATCCTTAGCGAATCCATAGCATCTATATTACGATGAAAGGGAAGTTCGAACGGCCTAGTTAGTCGGCCCCGCACATGGCTCCTGGGCCCGATGGCCCCGATATCTCGGGCGGAGGAGTGGACCGCACCAGCAAACGGCCTCCGAACACGCGATTAATAGCTTGCTTAAGCATAGACAGGGGAGATCATGTCACGAATTATCATACTTCTCTTTGTGTTGGCCTTGCTTTTGCCATTGGGCGCGCCCGCGCCTATCAGCCTGAACTCGGACACGGCATGCGCCAACGGTGAGGGCATGTTCGACCGGTTCCAATGCCTGGAAGGCTGTCGGTACAAATTCGGCGGACTGGGTGCAGCCGATGGAGATCAGATCGCCTCGTACACGATGATCGGCTGGCAAAAATGCCTGATGGAGTGCGAACGGAATTTCTGGAAGGAACGTGACCAGGATTCCGATGCTTCTTCGCAGGACAAATAGGTGTGCCTGGAGTGATGGGGTTGCGCACTCATAGGGCGGTAATCATTCTCTCGGCGAGCGATCATATTCAACTACGACCATTGCGCACGCGCTCTGAGAGGTGTGAGTAAGGGAAACATGGATTCCGGCCACATCCATTGAGCGTGCCACCACGAGAGCCTGATCGGTCAGAGCAATAGTAGGGCGTGATCGTTCTCCGCCTCGGACCATGATACGCGCGGGCGTCACGCCTCGCGTGAAACCTGTTCCTAGCGCCTTTGCCATGGCTTCTTTTGCCGCAAACCGTGCAGCGAATCCTTGTGCAGGATGCGCAGAGGCTTCGCACACCCTGATCTCCTCGGGGGAAAAGACCCTTTCAAGGAATCTGCGAGACCGCGGGCTTTCCAGGATCCGCTCCATCCGATTGATATCGACGATGTCCACGCCCACGCCGGCTATCACAGGCTGACTCGCTCCCTCAAGATTGCGTCCGCCACCTTACAGGCCTGGACCGCAGACGCCACATCGTGAACTCGGACCATATCCGCGCCACGTAGGATCCCCGCAGTGATCGCGGCCATGGTGCCAAGGTCACGGTCCGCCGGCGTCGGCAAATCCAGGATTTTTCCTAAAAAAGCCTTGCGGGAAGCCCCAAGGCAGAGAGGCTTCCGGAGATCACGAAAGAAGTCCAGCCGATTGATGAGAATCAGATTCTGATCGAAGGTCTTCCCAAATCCGATACCGGGATCTATCACGATCTTGTCAGGAGCAATGCCTGCCTGTTCAAGTTTAAGGATCCGTTCCCGAAGGAAGTGGTAGATGTCATGCGGAAAGGATTCGTACCGGATCTCTTGCTGCATGGTCTTGGGGGTGCCCAGCATGTGCATGACGATAACGCCCGCGCCTGATCGTCTGGCCAATTCTATCATCTCGGGATCGTCACGGAATCCCGATACGTCGTTTATGATTTGTGCACCGGCCTTTAGCGCCTCCTCCGCGACCACGCTCCTCCGAGTGTCAATGGAAACGACCGCGTCGGGCCTCAGGCGCTGTATTTCTCGGATCACCGGCACGGCGCGTCTCAGCTCCTCGTCCGTGTCCACAGGGAGCGACCCCGGTCTGGTGGATTCACCGCCCACGTCGAGGATGTGAGCGCCCACGTCCAGCATCTGAATTGCGGCAGAGACCGCGTCTTCGGGATCGAAATGCGCACCGCCATCGGAGAAAGAATCAGGGGTAGTGTTGATGACCCCCATGACGAGCGTGTAAGGGCCAGGCTCAAACGCGGTTCTGATCAGAGGAAAGGGTTGAGAAAGCATTTTACGGCTTTCTAGGAAACTGAGGAACCTCAGATAGATAACGGGAGCCTTAATCAGGCTCCCGCGTCGCGACGGCGTTATTGCAATATCTTCTTCAATGACTCCCCGGTCTTGAAACCGCTCTAGACCTTGGTCGGGTCCGGGGCGCTTGACGGTCCCCCGAGGATCACGGGTTCTTGGGCACTCGTCGGCCTCACATCAACCGGATCGGGCTCCTTCTGCGGTTGAGGAGGCTTCGTAATTTCCGGCAGTTCCCGTCCTTCCATAATCGCGTCGATCTGGGACGCTCCCAGAGTCTCGCGTTCCAGCAAGGCCTCGGCAAGCTTTTCAACCGTTTCCCGGTTCTCTTCGATAACCTGTTTGGCCTTCTGATAATATTCGGTCACGATCCCCCGGATTTCGCCGTCAATCGCCTTGGCGGTCTCTTCCGAGTAGTCGATATGCCGAGCAAACTCTTTGCCCAGGAAGATCTGTTCCTCTTTCCGGCCGAAGGTGAGCGGCCCGAGCGAGTCGCTCATACCCCATTCGCAGACCATTCTGCGTGCCAGCTCGGTGGCGCGTTCCAGGTCATTGCCTGCGCCGGTGGTCATGAGTCCAAGGAAGATCTCCTCGGCCGCGCGGCCTCCCATAAGAACCGCTATCTGGCTCAGGAGATAGTTCTTATTGTACGTGTGCCGGTCATCCAGTGGGAGCTGTTGAGTAACACCCAAGGCTTTGCCACGAGGGATGATGGTCACTTTGTGTATAGGATCGGTATGAGGCATCTTCCGGGCCACGAACGCGTGCCCGGCCTCGTGGTATGCGGTGGTGCGCTTCTCTTCCGGGCCGATCACCATGCTCCGACGCTCGCCGCCCATCAAGACCTTGTCCTTGGCGAATTCGAAGTCGGACATCTCGATCAGGTTCTTATTCCGTCGGGCAGCGCTCAGCGCAGCTTCGTTCACCAGGTTGGCAAGATCCGCGCCGGAAAAGCCGGGCGTGCCCCTGCTGATGGTGCCAAGGTCTACGTCCGGCGAGAGCGGCGTCTTGCGAGTATGCACTTCCAGGATAGCCTTGCGGCCTCGGATATCCGGCGTGGGCACCACCACCTGGCGATCGAATCGCCCCGGTCGCAAGAGCGCGGGATCGAGCACGTCAGGTCTGTTGGTCGCGGCGATGAGGATTACCCCTTCGTTGGTCTCAAAGCCGTCCATCTCAACCAGGAGCTGATTGAGCGTCTGTTCCCGTTCGTCGTGCCCGCCGCCTAGACCGGCCCCACGATGCCGGCCCACTGCGTCGATTTCGTCGATAAATATGATGCAAGGCGCGTGCTTCTTGCCCTGGATGAAGAGGTCTCTCACCCGGGACGCGCCTACGCCCACGAACATTTCCACGAAATCCGAACCGGAGATGGAGAAGAACGGCACGTTCGCTTCGCCGGCGACAGCTTTGGCGAGGAGTGTCTTGCCCGTGCCGGGAGCTCCCACCAGAAGCACCCCTTTCGGGATTTTGCCACCCAAGCGGGTAAACTTCTTCGGGTCCCTGAGAAACTCGATAATCTCCTGGAGCTCTTCCTTAGCCTCTTCGACGCCGGCCACGTTCTGGAAGGTGATTCTGTTCTGGGCTTCGTTAATGAGGCGCGCGCGGCTCTTCCCGAAGCTCATCGCCTTGCCTCCGCCGGCCTGCATCTGACGCATGAAGAAAACAAATATCGCGATGAGGAATATCATCGGGAGCCACGAGACGAGAGCCGTCAGGTACCACGGATTATCGTCTTCGGGCAGGACCTGGATTTCCACCTGACTCTTCCTCAGGGAAGGGATCGGTTCCTTATCGTCCTGCGGCGCAAGCGTCCTGAATTGGCCGCTCCCGTCCACAAAGGATCCCTTGATCCGTTTGCCCTGGATCTGGACTGATTTGATGCTCCCCTGTTCGATTTCCTGGAGGAACTTGCTGTAACTCAATTCTTTCTGGGGGACCTGTTTCTGCTGAAACAAATGGAACAGGAAGATCATTACGAGGCAAATGACCAACCAAAGCCCCAAATTTTTATATACGGTGTTCAACGACTACTCCGATCTTCGTGTCTCGCCCACCTTGCAATTTTAGCACCAAATGGCCGTCCCAGCAATCCCCTCTCAATTAGGATGGGCGGCAGAGGCCCTGTTGTCAAGTTTAGCACCGGAACCCCTCAGATCTTGTGGCCAGTTAGGAAAATTTCCTCTATTTTTGCTTCAACAAAAAACGGTTTGACAAAAGTGCCGGCCCCACATAAGGAGAAACCGGAGCACTCGCAGAAAGCCGGCTCTCAGCGACGCCCCAACGGAACGAATCAGACCCCTCGCCACAGGAGCAACCAGCCGTGCTTGAGAAGCCAAAATACAGCGAGCGCTCGCACGATTAGGGTACAAATCGGAGGATCCGCCAATGAAGGCCATCATGGCAGACTTCAGCCTCGGACGAGAAGTTTGGGACCGGTTCAGATCGACCGTTTTCAAAAAAGGCGCTCGATCTCACTCTCTGTTCGCCACGCTCACGGAAACAAGCGAACCTGCAATGGTTTCATCACGGTGGCTTAAGATTCGTACCATCATGTCGGGTATTTCCGACATCGAGGAAGGAATTCTGCTCTCCGAAGATCCCTCACCGTTCGGGGCTTTTGTTTCCTCCCCTTTTGTCCCGGGAAACGAGCTCCTCGGAATCGTTACCGATGCGGGCGACGATGTGCACGGGATCGAGCCGGGAGAGCGCGTGGTGATCAATCCGTTGCTCTCTTGCGAAGCGCGGGAAATCGAACCGCTCTGTCCGTCCTGCGCTCATGGCGACCCTTCGTCCTGCCGGAATTTCACCCGCGGTATTCTGAGCCCCGGCATCATGATCGGTGGTTGCAGGGATACGGGCGGTGGCTGGGGCGATTACGTGATTGCTCACAAGAGCCAAGTAAGGGTCGTACCCCAGAGTATGGCAAGCGACCACGCAATCCTGGTACCCCAGTTTGCCAGAGCCCTGAGAGGAGTCCTGAGACATGCCCCGGCCTTGGGAGAACGAGTCATCGTCATGGGTGGCGGAGCGCTGGGCCAACTGACGGCTCTCGCGCTCAGAAGGCTCGGTCACGAAGCGCAGGTGCTCCTGGTGGTGGAGCATCCCTTCGAGGCGGATGTGGCAAGGAAACTCGGACAGAAGCAGATCGTCATCGCTCACGGCCCCGGCGACGTATATGAGCAGGTGGCTGAACTGCTGGAAGGTTCGGTCATCTATCCGCGTTTCGGCCATATTCACCTGGAAGGTGGAGCAGACCTGGTCTTTGAGACCACGGGAAAGAAATCCTCCATTGAACATGCGATCAGATTCGCTGGAGAAGGCAAGAAATTGGTGCTCATGGGACTGGCGCACCCATCGGGTCTGGACATGAGCCCGGTGTGGTTTAAAAGCGTCCAAGTCTTCGGGACCGTTTTTTCAGGTGTGGAGACTCATAATGGTGAGATTACCAACACCTTCGATGTGGCCATGGACATGGTCGCGCAAAACGGTCTCCCCTACGAAGACCTGATTACGCATCGGTTCAAGCTTGCGGATTATCGTCTCGCACTGGAAACCGTGGCCGACCCCTCCTCAAACAAGGCCATCAAGGCGGTATTCCAACACGTTGTTTGAAGTCGGATTCCTGTGAGATAGTATGGGATGTGAGTTCTTGCGTTAACTGAAAGTCCGTCATGCCCTTGACACGTATACATTTGATCATGAGAGATGCCGGGCTTGGTTCTCGTCGTCATGCCGAGGAGCTGATCCGAGAGGGTCGTGTCACGCTCAACGGCCGAATCGTGCAGGATCCGGGTGAAAAAGCAGACCCTTATAAGGACCACATCAAGGTCAACGGCAAGCTGCTCCGGCCGTCTGACCCCGTCAAGTACTATTACGTCTTCAATAAGCCGAGGAACGTGGTTTCCACGTTTGACGATCCGCAGGGCCGACCGTGCCTGGCGGACTTGTTACGACCTCTGAAGCAAAGGCTCTTTGCTGTAGGGCGCCTCGATTTCGATGCCGAGGGCCTCATGATACTCACCAATGACGGTGATCTCGCGCAGGCCCTGAGTCATCCCTCGCACGCGGTTCCCCGCACGTATCTGGTCAAGGTTAAGGGCGAGCCGGCTTCAGACGCACTATCACGCATTCGCAAAGGCATGGCTATCGGAGAAGGCGAACGCGTCGGAGAGGTAACATGCACGGTCTTGTCCCGGCAGAAGACCACTACGTGGCTCAAGATCGTGCTTTTCGAAGGCAAGAAGAACGAAGTCAAACGAATCTTCACGCGCATCAATCACCCTGTCAGAAAACTGAGGCGCATTCAGTTCGGACCGCTTGCCCTTGCAAAACTCCCTGTCGGGCAGTGGAGACCACTCACCGCGGCAGAAATAGCAAAGGTGAAATCCTTCACACGCCCAACCGACCGTCGTTCGTGAGGGCTACATTTCGTACAGGGGGGTTTGAAACCCACCCCTACCCGACGTTCGCACGCGTTACAGGGATTGTGCCCGCCGCGTCCAAGAAAAGTTGACAAGATGCCTTCGCATCCTCTACGCTGAAAGTCTGTGAGGCAACCTGGCGGGGAGGAATATGTCATGAAGAAAGAGGGAAGAGTTGCGAGGGTTACCGAAGTGATCGCCGGTTCGCCGGCCGGCTTTGACGAGGCGATCAAAATCGCCTTTGACCGAGCCAACAAAACCCTGAGAAACATAACGGGGATGAGGGTCATCGAACAGCGAGTGAATTGCGAGGCGGGCAAAATAAAGGAATACCGGGTCAGGGCTGAAGTTATATTCGTGCTGGAATAGCCTTTCCAGCGACAACCCCACACGTGATCTGACGAATTCGGGGTTGCCTCACTTTGTCCTCACACAGACCGTCCCACGTCCAAGGGGGGCTTCTGCCCGAATGGAGCGGACTGCGGCGACCCTTGCCTGAAATCCCTGAGCTCCATTTCTTTGATCAACCTGTTTCGCACTCCGTGACGGTCCAGCATCCAGAGTGGCACCACCAATTCCTCTGCATGAGGGTCGGACGTGAGTCGATGAATCACCATCTCGGGAGGAAGCGCCCCGAGAACCGCAAGAGTAGCTCCCAGGGCCTGCGCTTCCGATAAAGGCCGATAATTTCCCTCCCGGTACATTTGTTCGAGCCCTGTCCCTCTCACCACATACAGCGGGTGCAGCTTCACGCCTTCGACTCCTGCCTCTGCCACGCTGCGGGCGGTCTGGACCATATCCGGAACGGATTCCCCTGGTAGACCAAGAATAAGATGGGTCACCACAGCGATTTTCCTCTGCCGAGTCCTCAACACAGCGTCGAAAAAGGCCTCGGGGCCGTGGCCTCGATTGATGAGCTTCAGTGTCTGCGGATGGACCGACTGTAAGCCGTATTCCAACCAGACGAGATGCCCCTTCGAGAAATCCTCCAGCACATCGAGCACGCGATCCGGCACGCAGTCCGGCCTTGTTCCTACCGCGAGACCTACCACCTCGGGTCTCTCGAGCGCCTCCGCATATAATTCGGCGAGGCGTGAGGGCTCTCCGTACGTATTTGTGAACGACTGGAAGTAAGCTATGTACTTGCGGCACTGGTACCGAGCGGACAGAAACTCGATCGCTCGATCCACTTGCTCTCGGACCCGGATGCCACGTTCGTGAGCGCCGGTGCCTGAACCACGCGGATTACAATAAATGCACCCGCCACGGCTGAGCGTTCCATCTCGGTTGGGGCACCCCAGACCCGCGTCCAGAGTGATCTTCCGCACCGGCTCTCCGAATCGCTCTTTGAGCCATGAGGAAAGGGATCTGTAGCGTGGCTCCATGTCGGGACTCTTCATCGGAAATAGTCATCTAACAATCTAACACGCTCACTGAATCTTCAGCAAATCGGCACGTCCTTAGTTGTCCGAGGCAAAATCCCCCTGCCCCCCCGCCCCCATAGGCGCTAAAATAAGGTTCAACTTATCCTCTGAATTTTAGTGTCCCGCAGGGACACACAGATAATAGCCCGGCAATTCATTGCCGGGTGAGGTGAACCCTCAAACAATAACATCTCTTAGTCCCGGAGGGACGGCAGAGTTACTGGGGAACGCGAACCCTATCCGCCGACACAATTTTGGCCCCGGTTCATGCCCGCGGCGAGCTTTCTGGCGTCCCCCTGGGACTATAAATATCGGATATTTTGGATCTTTCCCCGGCGATGAATCGCCGGGCTACTTTCGGTTGCCCCTCCGGGGCCACCCAAGCTTAAATATAGTGATCTTGTTTTAAGGCCTATTAGGATACAGGGGGTTTTCAGTGCGACAAGACTCGAAGGAAACTACCTGAGCCTTGGTGGCAACAGGGTGATCGAAGGGTGTCGCAACGGTCGGAAATAGCTTGAGATGTTGCACGGAACAAGTTAGAAAAGGGCTGAATTCGGCAATCCCGTGAACGAATACGGAGCAAGAAGTGAAGGCCGAGACGGTCTTTGTCTGCACACAATGCGGACGAACGCTTGTGAAATGGATGGGGCGCTGCCCAGGCTGCGGTGAATGGAACACCGTTGTGGAACGAGACATGCCTCCAGTCCGAAGCAAGGCTGCTCTGTCCCTCGCACAGACGGAACCTCGTGGCATCCTTCCCATAACAGAGATTCACGGCATGTCGGATGCCCGGCTCAAAACCGGGATGGAGGAGCTTGACCGGGTATTGGGTGGCGGCATCGTGGCAAGGAGCCTCATTCTGCTCGGAGGCGATCCAGGCATCGGAAAAAGCACGCTCCTGATGCAAGGCCTGGGCGCTCTAGCCCGCGGCAATGAGCGAGTCCTGTACATTTCAGGCGAAGAATCTCCTGAACAGCTTAAATTGCGGGCAGACCGGCTCGGGATTCTCGCCGACAACTTTCTCGTGCTGGCTGAAAACCGCTTTGAAACAGTCCTGAGCCACATCGACGAATCCCAATGCTCTGTGGTGGTTGTCGATTCGGTGCAGTCGATCTTCAGCCCTTCGTTGGACTCCACTGCCGGGAGCGTATCCCAAATTCGGCACGTCGCGGCAGGCATTCTGGATGTGGTGAAACGTGGCGCGGGCGCGTGCTTCCTTGTGGGCCACGTGACCAAAGATGGGGTTTTGGCCGGCCCCAAAGTGCTCGAACATATGGTGGACACGGTCCTTTCCTTCGAGGGCGAACGCAGCCATCCGTATCGGATCCTCAGAGCGAGCAAGAACCGGTTCGGGTCTTCAAGCGAAATAGGCGTATTCGAGATGGGAGAGCGGGGCCTTCAAGAAGTAGCCAATCCGTCGGAGCTCTTCTTGTCAGAACGGCCTGAGGGAGTATCCGGCTCGGCAGTAACGGCCCTGGTGGAAGGAACAAGGCCCATTCTGGCTGAGATTCAGGCTTTGGTAACCGGACCGGTGCCGGGCCAGGGAAGGCGCACCTGCCTGGGGGTGGATTCGCAGCGGCTCGCGCTCATGATTGCGGTCCTCGAAAAAAAACTTGGGCTTGCCCTGGCCGATCAGGACATATTCCTGAATGCGGTGGGCGGAATCCGTGCCTCCGAACCTGCCGCGGACCTGGCTGTCGCGGGAGCGCTTCTCTCTTCGTTCATGGATCGGGTCGCGGCTTCCCGAACAGTGCTTTTCGGTGAAGTGGGACTCGCGGGGGAAGTGCGTCGGGTTTCCAATGCGGAAGGCCGAATCGCCGAAGCCGCACGGCTCGGATTCGCTCGAATCATAGCTCCGATGGCCAATGTGGAAGCAGCAGGTTCCGGACAAGGCCTCAAGCTTGTGCCGATCACTCACATCAAAGAACTGGCATCACTCCTCTTTAAAGAGGAACGGTAGTTCGTAGGCGGGGCGGAGGCAGAGCAGTGACTGAACGAACACGGAGTGGGAAGAAGCTCGAACACAGCTCCGACGCGGGAGCCTGGCCGAATGTGGGCTCAAGGATCAGAGACCTGCGCAAGAAAGAAGGGCTATCGCTCCCCAAGCTTGCGAAACTCACCGGGATTGCCGCATCCAATCTCAGCTCCCTCGAGCTAAACAAATCCTCGCCCAAGCTGAATACCCTCATCCGCATCGCTGCTGCATTCAATATGAAGCTGGGAGCATTCCTGGATGAGGTGGTTTACGAGAAGGCAGTAGTGCGGCGGAAGGGCCAAGGGGAAAAGCCCAAAACAAAGATCCCGGGGCATACGGTGGAAATGCTCGCCGGCGACCAGGCCCACCATACTCTTCAAGCATGGCTTGTCGCAATCAAAGCCCGCTCGAAACCTTTTGCAATCGTATCAAGAGATACAGATCTGTTCGTATACTGCCTGGAAGGGGAGATCTCCATAAGAGTCGAGAACACCAATCACAGTCTGAAAGCCGGCGATACGCTTTACCTTCTCGCCTCCGCAACCGCACGCTTTACAAACTCGGGCGCAGGAACCGCTCGTATGCTGTTCGTGAGGGTAGCTGGTGCAATTGCGCTGTGATCTGTTCATTCGGAAGCGAGGGCTTCATCAACTGCGTCGAGCAATTCCTGTCTGCTGAAAGGCTTGGCTAAAGTGGTGACTGCTCCGAGGCGTTTGGCAAGTTGGAGACAGGCCGGACCTGTCATAGCATGACCGCCGCCGGAAATGGCTATGATCTTCACCTCGGGGAAATCGCGGCGCAATTCCATGATCATCTCAATCCCCTCTTTTTCCGGCATGATTATGTCCGTGATAATGATATCGTGGAGGTGCTTTCGGTAAAGGCTCATGCCCGAGTTCCCGTCGGACGCTTCCGTCACCTCGTGTCCGTTGTGCTCCAGAATCCTTTTGCAGAGCCCTCGAATATCGTCTTCATCTTCTATGATAAGAATGCGAGCCATGTACGGCGAACCTTCGCGAGCGCGATTTCATACCAGTGCGCTGCCAAACAGTGAATCAAGGTAGGTCGGGTTGAGCCCAGCGAAACCCGACAAGTTGCTTTGGGCATGATGTCGGATTTCGTTCCGCACAGAACGCGGGACTCAATCCGACCTACGGCTCTACAACGAATTATGAAAGCCTTCGGCTCCGCCCGCCGCTCCGGGGCTTCGCCTCGGAGTTAGGCTGCAGGAGCGCATCGTTGCGCAATCATTTGGAGGGGAGACTCATCTCCCCTCCAAACCACCCCATACGTAAACCCGAACAGGGGTACCTCTTGTTGGCGACTTTCATAGGAAACCCTTCAAATCGGGTTGGCCTCGGCCCCCAGATCCATGTCCGACCAGAACTCAACGCGGTTTCTGCCCAGCTCCTTAGCGCGATAGAGTGCTTGATCTGCCTCTTTAATAATAAGCTCCGCGTTGCGTGTGTCTCCTCCAGGTCGTGCGGAAACACCAAAGCTCATCGTCAGGTCTATGGATGCCTCCTGTGCTGTGACAGGACTCTCACTGAGCGCTTGCCTCAACCGCTCCGCAAGACGGCCGCAACTATCCAGGTCGCATCCGGGACATACGATAAGGAACTCCTCGCCGCCGTATCGCCCTATCACGTCATAGGGTCTTGCGTTACGAGTAAACCTTGCAGCGACTTCCACGAGCACGGCATCACCGGCCATGTGCCCGAACGTGTCATTGATTCGCTTAAAGTGATCCACATCCGCCATGATCACGCCGACTTCGGTATCTTCTCTTTCAGCCCGCGCGAGTTCCGTCTCCAGAGCGCGCATAATCGATCTCCGATTCCAGAGGCCGGTGAGCGCGTCATGTGTCGCCTGGTACTCCGACGCGGCCAGCGCGGACATCAAGTCTTCCTGTAGACGGAGAATTCTCACGCCTGTACGCACCCTGACCTGAAGTTCATGCGCGTCGAACGGTTTGGCAATATAGTCGTCCGCCCCTGCTTCCAAGCCCTCTATGACGTCTTCTTTCCGCGTCTTCGCTGTCAGCAGAATGATGTACGTATATTGTTGTCTCTCAAGACCGCGGACGTTACGGCATAGGGTTACACCATCCTTGCCCGGCATCATCCAATCGAGGATAGCCATTTTGGGCGCGTCATCCCGACTGAGGATGTCCCAGGCAGCGTCTCCATCCAAGCACATGGTCACTTCATGGCCCCACTTGCCGAGGTGTGCTTCAAGCAATTTCCTCGTAATTGGATCATCTTCCGCTACGAGTATCCTCACGGCTCAAGCTCCTTGTCGAGGACCAAGAGCTCGTCCTTCACCCGCTGCAGCTCCATCTCCAACTGCATTATGGCTTGGGGTGCGCGACTGAGATCCCGCATTCTCCCCATCTGTTCGAGCCTCAGCGCACATTGGACGGCAGCTTCTGCAGCGAAATTGCTCACCGCGCCTTTCAAGGTGTGAGCCGCTTCCTCCAAACGCTCGGGTTCATTGTGCTGCGAAGCTGCTCTGATGTCAGACAGCAGCTTCGGATAATCGTTGAGAAAGAGGACGACCACTTCTCTGAGCAGTTCGACGTCTCCACCTACTCGATCCAGTACTGCGCTCTTGTCCAACACTGGTGCTGTCGGCCTTGGGAATGAGACGTGGTAAGGGGCAGTCTCGCGGCCCCGCATGACCTGCTCGATAGTTTCATACAGTTCTTGAGCATTGATAGGTTTTGAGATGTACCCGTCCATACCGGCTTCGAGGCATCTTTCTTCGTCTTGTTTCATCGCATACGCAGTCAACGCGATTATGGGCACGTGACTGTCGCTCATCTTCTCGCGTTCTCTCACAGTCCTGGTAGCTTCAAGGCCGTCCATGTCCGGCATCTGGATATCCATCAATATCAGGTCAACATCCTGTCTCTCCAGCAGATCCAGCGCTTCGACGCCGTTCTGCGCCACAATTACCGTATGGCCCATGCGTTCAAGCATCTTTACCGCTACTTTTTGGTTAACCGCATTGTCTTCTGCAAGCAGTATGTAGAGCTTGCGTTTGCTCTCCCGAATGGAATGCCGAGTTATGAGCCCGGGCCGCTCCTGACCTTCGGCCGGCTCTTGCAGTACCTTCGAGATCGTGAAGAGCAGCTCCGACTGCTTAACAGGTTTCAACAAGTACGCGGCTATGCCCAGCTTCAGGCATCGTGCAGCGTCTCCTCGTTCGCCGGCAGAGGTAAGCATAACAATTGCCGTTGCCGCAAGCTTGGGATCAGCATTCACCCGCTCCACCAACTCGAAACCGTCCATTTCGGGCATCATGCAGTCGGTCAGCATCAGCGGGAACAGGGCGCCCTCCTCGCAAGCCTTCTGCATTGCCTCTAACGCTGCTTGTCCGCTATCGACTGCGGTGGGCCGCATGCCCCAGTAAACGAGTATCTGCTCCAGAATTCTTCGGTTCGTCGCGTTGTCGTCTACCACGAGAACTGCCAAATCCCTTAAGCTGCCCAGTTCCTCGGAGATCGGTTGTTCCGGTCGGTCAGATGCCCGAGAGAATCGCACGGTGAAGTGGAAGGTGCTTCCCTTGCCGAGTTCGCTTTCAACCCATATTTTTCCTCCCATCATTTGGCAAAATCGTGAAGAAATGGCCAAACCGAGCCCTGTACCGCCATACTTCCTCGACGTGGACCCGTCTGCCTGTTCAAAAGCATGAAAGATTCTCTCTCGCTTTTCCGCCGCGATTCCAATACCCGTATCAGTCACCGCAAAATGAAAGGTCGTCTCCGTGGGAGTCTCAAATTGAGACTCAATCGACACGACGATCTCGCCACGCTCAGTAAACTTGATCGCATTCCCAATCAGATTGACGAGTATCTGCCGGAGACGCCCCGGATCCCCCACCACCGCGCCGACGATCTCCGGTGGAAAACTGTAAGCCAGTTCCAGATTCTTTTTGTGAGCTTGAACAGCCAGCATGGTCATGGTATCGGCGAGCACGTCCCTGAGATTGAACTCAACGTCTATGAGCTCCAGCTTTCCGGCTTCTATCTTTGAAAAGTCCAGTATGTCGTTGATTAGTTTGAGCAATGAATCCGCGGAAATTCTTATGGCATCCAAGTATTCGTGTTGTTCCAAGGTGAGCTCGGTGTTGAGCGCGAGTTCGGTCATGCCCATTATGCCGTTGATCGGCGTGCGAATCTCATGACTCATGTTCGCCAGGAATTCGCTCTTCGCACGGCTGGCTTCTTCAGCAGCTTCTCGAGACTTGATGAGAGCCTTCTCCAGTTGCTTGCGTTCGCTTATCTCTTGTTGCAGCAAGCTATTGGATTCCGCGAGCCTCACTGAGCGCTCTTCCAAGGCGCGCTCCGCAGCTCTTCGCTGGCGTAACGCCCTGGAAACGATCAAGCCGAATACGAGAAAAGACGCGGTTACTACCGACCTTAGGAAAACCGCGTGCCAGGAAACGTTGAAAATGACCGAATCCCAAAAAGGCTTTTCGCCGAATACAAACGATTCAAAGACAGCGTCACTCAGACACACAAGAACAAAAAAAACGATGGAGAGCCCTACAATTACGTAATCTTTCATACGGTCGCTCCCTGCATGCAGGAATATCATTGACTCTGCGATGGATTAGCCCTTCCCTACGTTGGGGGCCAGCTACTTCTTAACGTAACCGTGGGCCTTGAGTTGTGCCATGAATTTGTTGGCAGCGCCTTTCGGAACATTGATGGTGTGGTTAATGGCTTTGCCACGGGACTTTGCGGGAAACACGCTTTGTTCAGGTGGGATCTGGGTATTCAGGGACCAGACGTCCCGAGGGGTGGCTTCCAGGAGCTTAGCCATAGCCGCGAAAGTCAAGTCTTTGTGCAATTGCACGTCTTTGACCGTATCGAATTCCATCCGGTGGCGTTTGGGCAATTCCATTCCGTAAAACGCACGATGCTGACTAATAATGCCGAGAGCGATCCAGCGCGGCACGTAGCGCTCCGTTTCAACTGGAAGCGGCACATCCCAATACGAAGAAGCACCAAAGGAGCCCAGTCGCTCGGTCACACGCGCTGGGCCCGCATTGTACGCGGCTGCCGTAAGGAGCCAGTTCTTGAAACCTTCTCGTTCCTGCCCGTCCAGGCGCACCGTCTTCACTCTATTCATCCAGGCCAGGTACCGGGCCGCACAATGAGTGGAGAGGACCAAATCTGCGCGCTCGTCCTTCCACTTGTTCATCTCCATCTTCCAGTCGTACATGTCGCATCCGGCCGGGCCCTTAGATGCGGTGGCCTTGATAAACTGCCAGTACCCGTATGCACCGGCAGAAGAAAGCGCCCTGCTGTTGTAACTGCTCTCGATTGCAGCCAGGTAAATGAACTCAGGCGGGAGCTGGTACTGTTTCAGGATCGGGGCGATAACGGGCCTGAGGGTATCCGCGCGAGAAAGCCAAGAGACAACTTTGGAGCGCCTGTCGAGCAATAAGTAGTTTATCTCTTTGAGAATACGGTCCCGCACATCCTTTCGCTGGATGGGCACCTTGGTTCGCGCGAAGAATAGGCCCTTCTGCTGAATATCCGGCGGGAATCCGTAGCGGAAACCGTCCGCGAGCGTATCCCAGTGAGCAACCCTACAGTCAGTGGTCGCAGAAGCCGGGCCGATCAGCGAACCGGACAGGCTCAACAAACAGACACATCCGACAACCAGTACGCTGTGCTTGAAATGACGTTCGCGATGATCGCTGAGCACCTGTTCACGCCTCTTAAAAGAGAATCGCAATGACACGTTCCAATAAAAGAAGTTCCGATTTCCGAAGCACAATGTTCCGGTACTGCGGATTCATGGATCTGAGAATCAGATTGGAGCCCGCAAACTCAACCTTCTTCACGAATGCTCTCTTCTCGCCGGTGTCCTTGAAGATGACCAGGTCACCATCCTTTATTTCTTCCCAAGATTCGGGCTTGATGAAAAGGAGAGCGCCTTCGTTGATAAACTCCCGGAGACTGTCTCCCCGCACTCGGACACAATAAAGCCGCTGCGCCAGTCCTGGATCCACGCCCGGCGGCAGCTCCACTTGATCGAAACCCTCACCGGCAGGATATCCTCCATCGGTGAAAGCAAAACCTTCGCCCGCGCTCACATGGCCGACCACAGGCACGGTCCGGCGGTAACTCACCCGGGACCCCGGCTCGGCCAACTCTTCGAGGCGCTTCAGAGCCCGTTCAATATCCGGGGAAGTGGAGGAGAGCCTCACATCGCCCGCTTCAAGGTCCCAAGTCCACGACAACGAGAGGTTCCCAAAGAACTCCACCAGCTCAGACTCGATGAATTCCCGGTTGCCCTTGAGTTCTATACTGAGGTCTCTGAACCGTACCGGGCCGTAACCCCTGTTCTCAAATGGGTCGCTCTCGTGTAGGAGCAAGTAGATCTGCACCAGGGCCTGAACAGCCAAGCTCTCCGCAGGGTGTAATTCCAAAGCGCGAATCTCCTCGCTCAAGTCAACCTGGCCCGGATCCAAGGCCATGAGGAGAAGATTTCTCATTCTAACATAACGGGGAGTCGGCCTGGGAGGCACTCGGTGGAGCTCATACCGAATCAGTTCCAGGATATCTTCCTCCGCCGCGTCCAGGAACTCGGCCCAGATCCTTAGCTGAAGTCGGTTGCGCGCTCTCCCCAGATCGGGCGGGTTCTTCTTTCCGGTAAATATCTGTGAGACGTACGCAGGGGAGACCCCGAGCTTTCCAGCCAGTGTCTTCTGGCTTTTGCCCGCTTTTCTGACACGTTCTCGTGCGTATTCGCCGAAGGTCTTCATACAGCAATAATAACCCGTTTGGTTATCGAAGTCAAATTCGATAATGCCTCGATATTAGGATGATATTCCCCAGCAAGGGGGGAAGGGATTCTGACGAAGAGTGAGTTAACTATGAAGGGAAATCATGCAAAAAGGAGGACCGCAGGGCACCTGGCCCTGGGGCCCTCCGCAAGAGCAAGAGCGGGGTTTTAGAATCGGAGAGAAAGATCCAGGTACAGGCCTTCCACGTCCGCGTCAACTGCGAGGCGGGACCTGCTTCCATCCAGCTTCCACTGTTTGTAACCGAGTTTCATACCTGCATCCACATTCCTGCTCACGGGCGGTGCGATCCCCGTGCCCAGATCCCACGTAGAAAGGCCCAGTCCATTGAAGCTCATCCAACTGAACCTTCCCTCCAGGTAAGGCTTGTACCAGGAAAAGAACCCCGTATTGCTCGGTTCGTATCGAATGTGCGCGCCGATGGCCGGCTGTAGGATTGTTTGAGAGAAGTCGACGCTTTCACCGTTGCTCTTGGCCACCCGCTGGTTCCACCTGATGATGTGGAAATCCGCATTGGGGCCGAAGAAGAGGTCCCGGTTAAACGCGACGTCATAATCCGCGCCAATGAGGAAGGTGGTCAGGTTGAGGCTCGCCTCGATCGCGTCATCCGGCTGAAGAAGGAGTCCGGCGAAATTGCCCTTGGTTGCCGCATGTCCGGTTCCGCTCCAATACCAGGGCAAGTATTCCAGCCTGAGCGCGACCTTTTCCCACAAGCGCAGATGCGAATAGAACTCCCACAGGGTATTCTCGGACGGCATGCGCAAATGACCGCTAAAGCCAAGGAAGGTCCCTTCTCCACCCTTGCTGACCGCGCGGGACATCCCCGAGAGGGTGCCAAAGAAGGGTCGAAGCCCTAGGGCAAGATCGTAGGTCCTCTTCGGGCAGAGGATCTCCCTGGATGCGCCCGCGGCCGATTCCCAACCTCCCACGCCACCATAGGCGGAGGAAAATCCGGAACCCGAAGTCCTAACTTTGACCGGGTACCGGTACTTCTGGTCCCAGGCGCCGGCCAGGCTCGCCCATGTGAAGAAGAGAGCCACAGTCAGCAGGGCCCAGGGAATTATCTTTTGGCCCCTTGCTACCATACGTTTACCTCCGAATGGTTGTGAACCGGAGCGCTGTAAACACGATGCCAGTATCCAGGAGACATCTTTCCGAATTTTAGCTTTGGCTGCCGGCTTTGCACAGGATCTCCCCCGACGGTTGGGTTACCGCAGGAGCGGGTCTCCACAAGATGCTCCTGTTGGGTATACCAAACGGGGGTGAAAGTCAAGAATTTTCTGTCATGATATGCCATATTATTTTGAGATGTTATTCCGAAAAGCTCAAGTTAATTCTAGAAATTGTGGGCTCTCAGTCCCAGGCCGCATCGGCATCCAGGATACTCGGCATCCCTGAATATTGTTTGAAATAATATCTAATAATGTAGAAGGAGAAAAGACTTTTCTTCAAGTAACTCTTTATAAGTTGGCCCAACTATAGAGAAATCACACCCTGCTCCGCCCGCCAACAGCAAAAGGCCCAAATGAATCGCCTACTTCCCTACGCAGAAACGCTCGAAGATCCGATCCAGCACCCCTTCATCCACCCGTTCGCCTGTGATCTCCTGGAGGGACTCCAGGGATCGCCTTAGTTCCAAGGAGACGATTTCCAGCCCGATCTTTTCGCCTGCTTCCAGACCCCTGAGCAGTCCGTTGATCGGCTCCCAAGCCGCATTCACCAGCAATAGGCTGCGCTGGCTCAGACCCGCATTGTGACTCCCCACCGGGACCCTGGTCTTGTCCTCTCCTATTTGACGGAGCATTTCCGTTAGCTTATCAATACCTTGTCCAGTCTTTGCGCTGATCGAGAACCTCCCAGCCACAAGCGCGGAAGTGCGGACCTCTTCCGGATCGATCTTCAGGCCAAGATCGGTCTTGTTGACCACGATCAGGGTTTCCTTGCCTACACAGGCGGCCAGGACCTCGTCATCCTCAGGGTCCAGCGCGGCGCTCCCGTCCAGCATGGCCAAAGCGAGATCGGCATCGCGGATACGCGCACGGGTTCGATGAATTCCTTCTGCTTCCACCAGGTCCGGATCGCGCCGAATCCCCGCGGTGTCGCACAAGACAAAACACGCGCTTCCTACGCGGAGGGATTCATCCACGAGATCTCTCGTTGTCCCCGGGTGCGGGGTCACGATGGTGCGGTCAGTCTTGAGCAGGGCATTGAAGAGGGTGGATTTGCCCACATTGGGCTTGCCCACGATTACGGTATTGATTCCTTGGCGCTGTATTCTGGCCACCTGCGCGCTTTTCCGAAGACTTTGAATCATCTCTGCAATGTGCCGCAGAGCGGCTTCGGGGTCCGGCAAAGTATCTTCGTCCTCTTCATCGAAGTCGATGGAGGCTTCCACTTCTGAGAGTAGGTCTTTGATCGAGTCGGATATAGTCCGGATCTCTCGGGAAAGCGTCCTGTCCAGTCGAGCCCTGGCTTCGGCAGCGCCTGCCGCGCTTGAGGCTTCGATCAGGTCGATAACCGCCTCGGCCTGCACCAGATCCAATTTCCCAGCGAGAAAGGCCCTACGGGTGAATTCTCCCCGCTGAGCCAGCCGTGCACCCTGCTTCAGCAGGGTCTCCAACACCATATCCAGTACTACAGGGCTCCCGTGAAGGCTCAGTTCCACCACATCTTCACCGGTGTACGTAAATGGCCCGGGCATGAAGACCGCGACGCCATCGTCGAGCACCCTGTCCTGCTCTGGGTCCACGACGCGGCCGTACACGGCGCGACGATCGGGGAACGAATCGTGAGCCAACGCGGGCCGGAAGACGCGGGCCAGGATGGTCCGCGCGTGTGGGCCGCTCATGCGAATGACGCCGACCCCCGAGTACCCTCTCGGAGTGGAGAGAGCCGCAATAGTATCACTGCGGGTTTGTTCCGGCTGGTTCATGATGCGGATTGGTTCCAGGGGATTGCATGGCGAAGATGGCCTGCCCCCCGATTCCGGACCAAGAGAAGGGTCGGATTGGGCGCGTGGTGAGGTTCTGGGTCGAGCCACCCCTCTTCGCGAACGGATCCTGAGGGCTGGACTGAGCAGCTATCTGGCTCTTCGTTTGTTGACCGCCCCGCGCCGCGGATAGACAATGATACGGCGTCGAGGTTCTTCGCCGTAACTCTTGGTATACACATCCCTATCATCGGCAAGGATCAGGTGGATGATGCGGCGCTCACCTGCGGGCATAGGATCCGAGACCGCAGGCTTGAGAGTATTCTTGGCCTTGGCGCATAGTTTAAGCGCCTTCTCCTTCAGTTTTTCGGTCTTTCTGCGGCGGTAGTTCTCCGTGTCGACGATGATCTCCACTTTCTCGCCGGCGGGAGCCGATTTGTTGACGATCTTATTGACTATGAACTGAAGAGCATTGAGAGTCTGCCCGTTCTTGCCGATCAAGAGCCCGGAGCCGTCTCCCTTTATATCCAGGTAAATCGCACCGTTGAGGGTCTGAGTGTCGACTTGGGCGGGGACGAACATCTTATCCAGTAATTGCTCAAGGATTTCTTTGGCCTGGTTCCTGAGGGCAGTTTGTTCAGGAGTTTCCGGTTCGGGCATCTCTTCCGGGTATTCTTCTCTCTCGCGCGCCTTCTCCCCGGAAGATTTCGTCTTCACCAGGCGGCTGAGTGCATCGGGCTGCTCCTCTTCGTTTTCAAAATCTTCCGCTTCCATTACTTCCTTAAGAATATCTCTGCGGCGCACCCGGATACGGGCATCCCGTTGGCCCACTATGCCAAGGAATCCTTTGGTGCTTTCCTCCAGTACTTCAACATCAAGCAGCGCCTCTTCCACATTCAATTCTTCGCACGCGTTCTTCACCGCTTCTTTGACGGTCTTTCCAGTGAATTCGACGTAAGACATGGTCCACTATCCTCATTGCGGAAGCTTATTCGTTATCAACTGCTGTCCTATCGATAGGACGTTGCTCACCAACCAGTAGATGACAAGACCTGACGGGAAGGTCAGGAAGAGGTAGGTGAAAACCACGGGCATGAGCAACATCATTTTCTTTTGCATGGGATCGCCGGTGGTGGGAGTCATCCATTGCTGCAAGACCATGGAGCCCCCCATCAGGATCGGCGTGATGTAGTACGGATCGGGAGCGGAAAGATCCTTGATGCACAGGAAGATGGATGGGATGCAGAGAAAATACGCGTGTCTCAGTTCAATGGCATACGAGAGGGTCTGGTACAAGGCGATAAAGACGGGGAGTTGGAGAAACATGGGCCAGCATCCCCCGAGAGGATTCACCTTGTACTGCTTGAACAGGTCCATAGTGGCCTTGTTCAAGGCTTGCTTGTCGTTGCCGAACTTCTCCCTGAGTTTGGCTATTTCGGGCTGGATCTCCTGCATCCTCTTCATGGACTTCATGCTGGTGTGAGTGAGCGGGATGAAGAGAATCTTAATCAGGACGGTCAGAATAATGATGTCGAGACCCCAGTTGCCCGTTCCCGGGATCTTGACGCTCCCCACCTGGAAACCATTGTGGGTAATCCTGAGAAACTTCATCAGGTACTCGGACATCACATCCAAGAGCACATAATTACTGTAATAGAGCGCTCGTGAGAGGTCGTGGCCGGCCTCGGCCAGAGCTGTCCGTTCCTTGGGTCCCAGATAAACCACGAGGTTCAGGTCCACCGGCTTGCCGGCCGGAAGGTCCACGGAACCGTAACCCAGCCACATCTGCGCGATTCCCTCTCCTTTGGGTTTGAAGAGCGTGACCTTGTGCGCGGGTTGGTCTTGGAAGACCAGAGCCTTGAAAAAGTAAACGTCACCCAGGCCACCCCATTGAATCTTGCCCGAAGGTTCCTCGTCGCCCCGGATATCCTTAAAGTAATAGTCCTTGAGTTCGCCATTCAGCAGAATTTCCGCGCTGTTCCACGCGAACCGATCGTCGCCCTCGCCCTTGTACACTTTACTCCAGGGCAGACTCACCAGGTAGTTCCTGCTCTCTTGCGAATCGTTGGTCAGGGAATATGAGAAGTCCACCACGTACCGGTCCGCGAAGAAGGTGTACGTCTTGGCAAGGGTGAGACCCGCGGAGGTGGTTGTCTTGAACGTGATCGATTTTTTCGCACCCGCGTCTTTCAGGGAGATAGAGGTCTGGTCAGATAAGTATTGATACGGTAGCTCCGCGTCGTTGAGCGTCTCTTCCGCGCGCGTCAACCTAATGGTGGGCCCGCCCGTATCGGGCCCCTGAGGATCATAGAGGTTGACCAACGCGTCACCGTTGAGACCGGTGCGATAATTCTTGAGCTTGAAAGAGATGATCCGCCCGCCTCGCGAGCTAAGCACCGCCTCGTACAGAGGGCTGTCGATAGTTACCTTAACTTCTTTGGCTTCGGTAACCGCGACGGCCGGGACTTCTCTGGTCGTGCCCGGCTCGGCTTGGGGTGGCCCTGAGGGCGTCACTCCTGGCTCCGCCGCTTCGCGCGCCTGGGGAGGTTTCGGAGGCTGGACAGCTTCCTTCTTTGCAGGCGGCTTCTTGGCTGGAGGCGGGGAAACAGCCTGCATGTACAACTGAAAAACGACGATGATGAGCACTGAAAGAACGAGAGCTAGAACGAGATTACGATCCATAAGTCTCCGCCTGCAGCGAGGGCTTCGCCGGCACAGCCCCACGTGTTCAAGATTGTCGGTCCAGCGATCCCGAATCGGGTCAGGGGACCGGATCAAATCCTCCAGGGCCGAAAGGCCGACAGCGTATCAAGCGCAGCAAGGCCAACCACAAGCCTCGCCCGATGCCGTGCTGGGACACGGCCTCTCGCGCATATTCGGAACACGTCGGATAGAACCGGCAAGCGGAAGGGAAAAGAGGCGATAGGAATAGCTGGTAAAGACGGATCAGCCCACTGACGAAACGTCTTGTTACGAGCGAAGCTTTTGCTCGAAGAACCTGTCCAGCTCCGTCGCGAGCTGGCTGGTGCTCAGTTGTGCGGCACCATCGAGGAGAACAAAGACTATGTCCGTTTCTGAGGGCATCTTGCCCCGATTGAGCCTGAAATACTCCCGAAGTCTCCTCTTGATCCGATTTCGTGCGCAAGCGTTCCCGACTTTCCTTCCCGCGACGATACCCAGCCGTGTCCTCTTCAGTTCGTTCCTCAAAATCCGGACGTGAAAATGCGGCGTGCGATGGCGGGCGCCTTCCTTGCTCACTCTCCGATAGTCGGAGGGTCGCCGGATCCTGTCGTCTCCGGTGAATCCAAAAGGATGGCGATCAGACTGACAGCCGCTTGCGTCCCTTTGCCCTTCTCCGGTTGAGGACGAGCCTTCCACCTTTAGTCCTCATCCTGACACGGAACCCGTGTGTCCTTTTGCGCGAAATGTTGCTTGGTTGATAAGTCCTTTTCATGTCGGTTCTATGGCCTTCCCCTCAAACCTCTAAAACGTTCATCTAACCAGATGCAGCATGGGAAGTCAAGGTCTGTTTTCCCGTAGGCTCCTGCGCGCATCAAGGTCCCGCACCTCCCAGCATCTAATGCGAAGACTTCTTAGGCGATGAACCGAGCGCCTCGCGTGCCTCCAAAGTACCACATGCCTGCGAAAAAACTTAGCGGACCCTGAGGCGGTGCGAAAATATTTCCCGCGTCTCTTCTCGCTGGCGATGCTATCGCATGCCTGAACTTTCGCAACCTTGCTCGGCAAAAGACATGGCAAAGAGGCTTCCAGCCAGGTGATTCCGCTCAGGCAAAAAAAAAGCCCTTGGGGTAGGGCTTGAAGGGTATGGTATTATTTTTTGGTTGTAACGAAATCTGAGCAATTCGCGTGCCAAACCAGCACCTCTGTCCCTCTGCACGCGCACACCCATCACTTTGCTCGTAGCTGAATGGTTACACTCTACTGTATTGATTCACTTACCAGGTGCCAACAACTGTCCTTGCGACCCCACTGAAAAGCGGGGGAAGCGATCTCAGCGCTAAAGGACCGAGATTGCTTCGTCCCCCGGATCGAGTCCGGGGTCCTCGCAATGACAGATAGCGTCAAACTCCGCCACGCAACCGAATCATTACACTTTGCTTTATATATTTGTTGTAATTATGTGAAATATATGGTATTGCGTCTCCGAATTCTGTGCAGAGGGCCCATATGCCTTTCTCCCTCACAGTCCTTCTGACCATAGTTGCTGCGATGGCGGCCTGCCTTACCGTCTGGCGCGTCTGGATCAAGAAAAGACCGGTTCCTCACGGTCTCGTTGACCGCAAAGCACAAGGTCTCTCCCCCATGCGGCTCGGCGCATGGTTGTTTATTGGCCTAATTCTCGTGGTTTCGATTGCCCAAGTGCAGCTCCTGCGTCTTTTCACATCGATCCACGAAGATCTGGCCTCGCTCGTCGCTCCTGCCAACAATCCCGGATTAAAGGTCGATGAAGTCAAGAATATGCTCCGAGACCTTCAAACCGATGTTGCCTCGAAGCTTGATCGGGCCCAGAAGTCACCATTTCGCGACCCTCCTCGCGTATCCGCGCCTTTGGCCCCATCTCGGCCGTTGGCCGGCGTGGAATTCCCTGGGAATACCAATCCCCCGCCGCCTCCAAAGGTGATCAAGGACAAGCCGGCTGAGGCTGCTTTCGCACGTGCTGCGCGAGCGTCGTCGCTTGCATCGACCAAAAGCTCGGACCCTGACGCGCCTCGTGCACCGAAAGCTAGAGCTGAGGTGAAGGAGAAAGAGGTCCCTCGGCCGGTGGGCGGGTGGTCAATGCCGCTGAATCTCGTAGGTCTGGTTCGGGCCGACACGCTCATAGTGCGACAGCAACCCTCCGTCACATCACCGGTAGTGGAGAAGCTCACATCCGGCCAGGAAGTCAAGGTAACGGAAAAACGGATCATCGACAAACAGATGTGGTACGGAGTGATCACCCCTTCGGGAAGGTCAGGGTGGGTGGATTTCCGCTATGTCCGACTCAAGACTTGACGGGGAATATGCCTCAGAAATGTGGTTCCACACAGCTTTCGTCCATTCTTTCTTCAGCCCTATAGGTAAGCAGCTATCCTCTTGGTTTCGGAAGTTTTCGGAGAACGGCCAGGTGGGCTTTTGCCCGCTCAACCCGACCTGCCAACTTTAGGGGCGCACAGCCGTGCGCTCCTACAAACCTCCACGTGCCATCAGCGCTTCCCGACGGTTCGCGACGCGGTCAGCCTACGGCCATTCAAGCCCACACTTCTCTAGCGGAGAGTACCCGCTTAACTGTCTCGCCGGACATGGGTAAGTCCCGTTCTTCTTCGCGCATCTCAAAGATCTTATCTTGTGTGGCCCGCGCGGTGTAGAATAGACATGAGAGACCAAGGTCGATAGTGACAACCTCCCTTCCCGGTTCGGGGAGCCAAGAGAGGTCCACGGGAAATGAACAGAGCTCGCATCATGGTGGTGGAAGATGAGGGGATCATCGCTGAGGACATCCAAGAGAGCCTTCTGGAAATGGGCTATAACGTGACGTCGGTAATTTCCAGCGGCGAAGAGGCACTCCAGCGGGTCGAACAGGAACGTCCCGATCTAGTCCTCATGGACGTAGTTCTGCAGGGAAACATGGACGGCATTGAGGCTGCCAGGCGCATCAGATCCCGGATAAATATCCCGATTATTTATCTGACCGCATATACGGATGCGAAGATGCTGGAGCGTGCTAAGGCCACGGAGCCGTTCGCGTACATGATAAAGCCCTTTCGTGAACGAGAGCTGCATACGAACATTGAGATGGCCCTGTTCAAGCATGAACTGGACCGGCGGCTCAGAGAGAGTCAGGAATGGTTCTCCGGGATTCTCGATAGCATGGGGCACGCGGTGATCGCCGCGGACAGATCCGCGGCTGTGAGGTTCATGAATCCGATGGCGCAGCGAATAACCGGCTGGAGCGTCGATGAGGCGGCAGGCCGTCCTCTCGGAGAAGTTTTCGTTGCATGGGAAGACAAGACCGGCGCGTCTATTGACGATCTTGTCGAGAAGGTTATCGAACGGGGCCAAACGATAAGCCTTTCGGACGTCTACAACACGCTGAGCACAAGAGACGGTTCGACAAGGGCGATAGACGCCGGAGCCGCGCCTGTGCGGGATGCACGAGGCACCGTCATCGGTATGGTCATTGTGTGGTGCGATGTTACGGACCGGAAGCGGGCAGAAGAACACCTTCTCCGCCTCGGAGCCGCGGTTGAGCAAAGTTCCGAAGGGCTCGCGGTCGTTGACCTAGAGGGGAGACTGCTTTTTCTCAACAAGGCGTTTGCTGAAATGCACGGGGCAACTCCGGAGGATCTTGTCGGCCATCACCTCTCCGTCTTCCATAATGAGGAGCAGATGGCGGCTGTTGACGCTGCCAACCGGCGGATTCACGAGCAGGGAGCGTTCTCGGGCGAAATCTGGCACACACGCCGTGACGGGTCCACCTTCCCGGGTCTCATGCACAATACGCTCCTCAGGGATGGCAACGGAAAGCCGATCGGAATGGTCGGGACCTTGAGGGACATAACCGACATCAAGGCCGCGGCAGAAGCCCTCCACAAGAGCCACGAACAGCTCGCAGCGCATTCGTCAGCTTTGGAATTAAAGGTTCAGGAACGGACCAAAGATCTGGAGGAATCCAAGAAGGAGCTGAAACGTTATTCCGAAAGTTTGGAGAAGACCAACGAGGCCCTCAAACTGGTTATTCAAAACATCGAAGAGCAGAAGAAGGAAGGTGAAGCCAAGGTAATCCACAACCTCAACCTCACCGTGAAACCGATTCTTGACCAGTTCATATCGCTCGACCTCTCAGAATCGGCCCGGTACTTGCTCCAGTCACTGGAATTCAACCTCAACAACGTCTTTTCTGCTTTCGGGTTCAATCTCATGACCGAAGGCGACAACCTGACTCCGCGAGAAGTACGCATCTGTGAAATGATCCGATCCGGGCTTTCCTCCAAGCAGATTGCTAAAGTCATGGAGATCTCACCGCAGACCGTGCTCGTCCACCGCAAAAACATCAGGAAAAAGCTCGCACTCACGAGTTCCAAGAAGAATCTGGCCACATACCTGAAAGCACACTCTCAGCCGCGAAGGTGATTCAGCTCGCTGAGTTATTCCGGAGCGGGATGAGGTTTCGAATCGTTAATTGAATGCGCCTCGGGAGTTAGCCTTCCTTCAGGATCTCTTCAATCCACGAGTGTAGTTGGGGCAAGCGTTCTTGAATCGTGCTCCAGACGAGGCGAGAATCCACTCCAAAATAGAAATGAATCAGCCGGTCTCTCATCCCTGCCATCTCCTTCCAGGGCACCTGAGGATACCGCTGACGTAACTCCGGAGGAATCTGTTTGGCCGCCTCGCCAATAATCTCAAATTTCCTCAAAACAGCGCTTACTGTCTTATCATCTGCCTGGAACGCTTCAAAATCCATACCTTTTACAAATGCGAGGATGCTTTCTGTGGCAGCCAGTATGTCTTTCAGGTATAGCCTGTAATCTCTCATCTTCATACCGACTGGACCTCGTGGAGCACCGTTGCCTGTAGCTCCTTTCTAAGGGCCCCTCGCGGAACCACATCCACCTTCCGTTGGAAAGCCTCTTCCAGAAATAACGCCAGGCCCGTCAAGTCGAACAAATCCGCGCCCTCTTCGAACTCGACCAACACGTCCACATCACTTGTCTGACGCTGTTCTCCACGCACAAAAGAGCCAAATATCCCGACAGATTTGACCTTGAATCGAGTCTCTAACTCGGGCTTAAGTGCTTTGAGGATTTCCAACAACTGTTCGGTGCTTGCGTCCGCCATCGTCCTGACACCTCATCGTCTGTATATTACCTGTCTCGACATATCCTCTTATCGCCGCGTTACCCGCGCCACGGGCTCTTGTAGTGGCGGTCAAGGCGCAGTAAGTAAGGCTCGCCGTGCAGTCACTCAAAGTACCCAATTCACCCAGCCCCTATCTACCATACATCAAGCGTTACTTCATCCCCAAACGCTGTCCCACTTCTGCCAGGCGGCGGCCCAAGACTCGGCAAATGGCTGCTTCTTGTGGGTCGATGTCTCGCCGATTGTCTGCGCCGGCCAAATGGCCCGGGCCGTACGGAGAACCTCCCCCCTGGGTGGTGGAAAGCTCCTGAACTGAGTATGGCACTCCCACCAGAATCATGCCAAGGTGCAATAAGGGAGCCATGAGCGTCAAGATCGTTGTCTCCTGCCCTCCGTGAAGGGTCCCGGTTGACACGAAGACTCCAGCCGGCTTGCCTTCGAGTTCACCCTTGAGCCACAACGAACCGAGCTGGTCGATCTGGTTCTTGAGCTGGGACGACACGTTTCCGAACCGGGTGGGCGTCCCGAAAGCAATTGCACCAGCCTCTCGGAAGTCATCCAACGTGACCGGAGGTATGTCTTTCTGTAGGTCTCGCCCTGCTTTCATATCTGCACGAGATTCGATCACGGCCGCGGGAATCAATTCCGGAACCGTCCGAACCACGGGCTCCGCTCCGGCAACTTGCCGCACTCCTTCCGCTACCAAGCGAGCCATCTTATAAACGTTGCCATACGTGCTGTAGTAACAAATCAATACCTTCATTGGATGGACTCCTTCCTCAATACTTCGGTCGAATATAGAGATAACCGGCCCGAACCACGGCACCTCCAAACCTTCAGGTGGAGCTGACAGATATACCCGGCATGGTTCACGCTCGTTTCGGCGCCCGATTACGTAATTGCATATGAGTATTACGTTTGACCTTTCTGAAAGCTCTCCAATTCCTTGCGAAGAGACAGTTCAAGATCCTTGATCTTTTTGTAGACCAAGCACCGCTGGCCCTTCACGTCAAACTTCAAATCGCTCGGATTTCGGACTAGGAGGACGGTGGGTTTTCCGCACCCCCAAGCGTAGCCTACCTCAAGATAAACATTTGCGTTAGCTGTTGAGAGATCGGCTATAACCAAGGATGCACTCGCGATACGCTTTTTCACCCAGTCCATTACATCGCCCGTAAAAGAGGAAAGGTCGGCCCTCTCACACAAATATCCTGCTGCGTTCACAGCTCCTTGTATGCCATAGTGAAATACGTCGTCCATGTCTTCAGAAAAAGGCATGGCCACGAAAATATTTGGCTTGTTTGCAGAAGAATAACCAACAGTCCGCAGTCGCGCGGCAGGCACTTCTGCCAAGGTTTCGAGACTGCGCTTCTGGCCAAGTGATATCCTTCCGGTAGGTAAGAGACGAGAAAGCAAGTCATTAAGCCGCTTCACCCGCGCGGGATTCCGATCTATGATCGTAATGCGACGTAATGCTTCTGGGAATTTACCACTGTCAATGGCATCTAGGAGGCCGGCGAGTTCCGCCTCAAAACACTCGGCTTCATCAAGCCCATATCCTGGGCCATGAATCGTCAGGCATACGTGCTCTGTACTCGGGGCTTCCCCCGCAAGCGACGTGAGCACCTTCCGGCCGAATTCACGGATTTCCTGGTATCCAAATTGGCTAAGAGGCTTTACGCCAACAAAAAGCGCAAACCGGGCACCAATTGCCCTATGACACTCTATTAACCTAAAGCCTGAGATCTTTGGAAGGAGACGAATGATGTGTTGCCCATGCGATGTCAAGCGGTCAACGACAGCTTCATCTACACCATAGAGACTCTGTGCATACTTTAACGCAAGAACGTCAGCAGGGAAGACGAGAGCGTCACCTACCTCGACAGTTACGGCAATAAACCATGACGTAAAAGTCATCTTACCTCCTTCTCGCCCGAGGCCGAGGTTCGGCTACGCTCTGGAAACGAGGAACCGGGCCAAGGCAGTGGGATGTAGCATGCTAGATTACCACTAGAGGACAAGCAAATAGCCACTCCCACGACGGAATTGCTTCTGGCTTGAGATCTGAGGTTGCGTGACCAGCCCAGTACGAGGCGCACCACTGAATGACATTGTCCGTTGTTACACCAGGTTCTGACATCCAGGTGAGCCACAGCATATCGAGCCTCACGTGAGGCGCTTCAGGGACTGCTGGAACCACCGGCAAAATAGCTTCGCCGGGCGAGGCATAGTTCGAAGCCTGTTCTGGCGTCTCATGCGCAAAGGTGCAGGAGAAGCGCGAGACACCGACTGAAGTTTTTTCTCTGCGCCAAATTTCCAGCAGATGCTCGCGAAAGAAGAAGGGGTGGGCCCTGCCTTGCTTCAGGACCCTTGCACCCCAACGGCCCGGCTGTATCACAGCTCCTGACGGAAGATGGGCCTCATGAACGTGGAATAGCCGGGTCATCGCTGTCCCCGTGGTAACTAAAACACATTAAATTGGTCCGCATAAGGAGCCGACTCTCGTTACGCTCTCCGTATTATACACCGCTGCACCTAGGACGACTAAGCCCATATCTCTTCTGAACTCACGGGATTACGCAAGCCTAGGTGTCTGGTGATGTCCTGACACTAGGATCCGGACGCGCGGGCATCTGTTCGGCTTAGGGACGCGTCGATTTGGATTCAGAATACCATCGGGACTCTGCCGGAGAATCTGGGTATAACGAACATTTGCCCCGCTACTCCACTTCTTCCCACATAATCCCTGTGATTTCAGAAATCGTTTCTTGTTTCGAGCCGGTGAGTAGCGAAGCATTGCCGCAATGCGTGGCATGAAGCCCCCCGGGTAGGAAAAGATTCTATTTCTAACATGTTAAAGCATATCACACGTCTCACAGGCGGTCAACAAAGACCCTGCGATGCGAAAATTCGTCATCGCCGTATCGTGCCTGGCTCTGTGGAGAGTTGCCATTGCCCAGCCTCTTGGGCGACTCCTTCAAAGGACCTTTAGTCCTGCAACCATTTCCAACAACACAAAATTTGACCTAATACTTTTCCTTTACAAAGGCCAGGGATTCATCAATTGCGTTCAGGGTCAGTTCCAGGTCTTCTTCAGTGTGTCGATAGCTGATGTAGGCATGATGATAGGGTGAGAAAAAGAAGCCCTTGCGGATAAGCTGTGTGTAAAAATCTTTGCGTTTGCCTTTGTATGCGCCTGTTTCATCACTCTTGAAGGTAAGGTAGAACATGGGAGCCACTCCGGTCAGTTCAGCTCCAACATCGTGTTTGTCAATCACTGCCTGGATCTTCCTCAGGAACCTTTCACCCTTCTCCCATATGTTGGCAAGCACATTGTCTCGTTCAAGGATTTCTATGGTCTTGAGCGCAGCAACAAAACCATCGCTGTTCGGGAAAAAGGTTGAGGAAATAAAAAGCTTGTCGGCAGCCGCCATCATCACATTTCTTTTCCCGGTTACAACCGAAATAGGGTATCCGTTTGCCATTGCTTTTCCGAGAACAGTCAGGTCGGGCGTGACGCCATAGAGTTTCTGCGCGCCGCCCATTGAAAGCCTAAAACAGGTACGGATCTCATCATAGATCAACACAGCGCCATACTTGTTAGCGATCTCTCGTACACCTTCAAGAAAGCCTGAAGCCGGGATTTGCATTCTTTCATGGTTGGGATGGCCGAAAGGCGTCATGATGATCGCGGCAGTATCGTTACCGTGGGTAGCCATCAACTCTTCGAGTTGATCAAGATTATTGTATTTGAATTCAAAAACGTCTTCGAAGAATTTCGACGGAATCCCGCCTTTCATTTCAACGCACCAGTCGTGCCAGCCATGATAACCGCAACGCATCACCTTAAGTTTGTTTGTATGGGCTCTGGCAATACGAATGCTTGCGCTCGTTGCATCAGAGCCTGTTTTCAGGAAAATACTCATTTCGGAACAAGGCACGAGTTCGGTTAGCTTTTTGGCAAGTAGGTTCTGATACTTTTGGGTCAGGGTAAAACAAAACCCTTTGTCCTTTATCTGTCGGTAGACTGCGTCATCCACCTCTTCTTCTCGGTATCCCAGGATTATGGGGCCGTAACCGCACATAAAATCAACAAATTCATTTCCGTCAACATCGGTCAGGCGGCAGCCTTTGCCGGTTTCAAGGAAGATGGGGTATTCTCCTTGAATAAAATCTGTTGGCTTGCGAGCGCCCAGAACACCTCCCGGCACGAGCCCAGTGGCCTCTTCAAACAGTTCTAGGCTTCTGGTGATGTTGAGTTTTTCTGCCTCTTTCATCGAAAGACTCCTGCGCCGGCTAAACTTCCAACATGGATGAGATCTTTTCTGTCTGATGGATCCTTGCGCCTCTCTTGAGAAACGCTGTAAGGAACTTGGACGGATCGATGCAGCCTTCAGGGGCGACTACACCTTTTTCGGTCACATCACCTGCATCCATCATGAGCGCTGCAATAGATGCCGGGAGCCCTGTCCCGGGAGCCATTCGTCCCACCATGTCGGCCGTGTACGTTATCTTCTTGCCGGCTCTTTGGCCTTTGACAATAACTTTCAGACCCGATGCCTGGGGACCGTTGTCTCTTCCTTCCGGAATGGTCTCCCAAAGCTTAAGCGCGAGGTCATAAGGTGTGACTTTGGTCCCTTTGATATCAATGGGTTCTTTGCCCAAGAAGCCCGTATCTTTCTGTTCTTTTATCAGTTCATCGACCCATAGCGGTATAAGCGCGCCTTTGATTATGACATTCTTAACGCCTTTGATGTACTTGGGGATAGTCAAAGGCTGCGGATGGCCTACGTAGCGCACATGGCATGTGCCAAGAGGTTCCAGGAACTCTACTGGGTCTTCTTCGGTCCCACCTTCCACATGGACCAATTCACCATTTATATATTGAGGAATCTTTCCGAGAGTCATATGAAGGCTGTGGTCCCAAGCAGCTCCTGAAAGTTCGGCGATACTGACCACCCAATAAAGGTGAATCTCATCAACACTGTCCAGACGGTCTGCATACCATTTCACCAGAACATTGTTAGTTCCGGGGTCGGAGCCCATGCCCGTAAGAACAGTGATACCCGCTTCTTTAGCCATCCTATCTATCTCAGATTTGAAAAGTATCTCGGTTGCTTCATAGTCATCACAAATATCAATATAGTTTACCTTTGCCTCAACCGCGGCTTTTGCTACCGGAACGGCAGTCTTGTAAAACGGACCTGCGCAATTAATGACCACGCTAATTTGTTTGAATGCATTTACCATTCCTGCGTGATCGTTCACGTCCATTTTGACTAACTTAACTTTTTCGCTCTCGCGTAACTTTGGCGCCAATCTTTCCGGGTCGGGGTATAAGTCACCCAGGACAATGTCCGTGACCTGCGGTTGCTTTATCAGGTCACGGGCCACACCCTGGCCCATACCGCCTGCTCCACCCAACACCAATGCACGCATATTTCATTCCTCCATTGAAGCCTGACGAGCCCACACCGCGCGGGGATTTCTATTCGGCGGTTGAGCCGATGAAAGAGAAGTCTGCGATCTGCTCGAAGAAATCCGCGATGTGCCTGAGCAGCCCGAGTCGATTGTTCCGGAGCCGTTCGTCTTCCACCATAACCATCACATGGTCGAAGAGGCTGTCTATGGGCCCCTTGAGTTCAGCCATCACCTCCAGGGCCTTGAAGTAGTCGCCCTGGTCGATAAACGGCCTGGCTCTTTCCTTCACCTGGTTGAAGGCCTGGTAGAGCGCTTTCTCAGCATCCTCGATGAGGAGATCGCGATCCACCCTCGATGGCGCGGTGCCCTTCAGGATATTCACAACCCGCTTGAAGCCGATCATGATCGCATCGAAATCCGCTCGCTCTTTCCATTTGCGCAGCGCATCCACACGCTTCCTGGCATCGACCACATCATCGAATCGAGCCCGCACAGCGGCCTCCACCACGTCCAGCGGATAATCCCGGGACGTGTGGAAATTGACAAACCGGGTTCGTATGAAATCCATCACATCGGCCTGGATTTCGGGTCGCGGCCGCGTCCGCTTGTCTTCCAGGAGGTCAAGCGCCTGCTGGACAAGCGCTTCGAGATCCAGCGAGCGTTCCAGGGAAATAAGGATCTGGATGATTCCCAACGCATGGCGACGCAAGGCATACGGATCTGCTGCGCCGGTAGGAATCAGGCCCACGGCGAAGCACCCGCAGATGGTGTCTGTTCTGTCCGCGATGGAAACAAGAGCGCCGATGATGCCTTCAGGAAGCTTGTCGCCCGCATAGGCAGGGAGGTAGTGCTCCCGAATCGCTATGGCCACGGGCTCGGGTTCTCCGTCCATGTCCGCGTAGTAGCTGCCGATGATGCCCTGCAATTCAGGGAATTCGTACACAATGCCGGTTTCCAGATCGCACTTGCACAGTAGCGCTGCCCGTTCTACGTGAAGCGCCTGATCAGGAGCAAGAACCTTGGCCAGCTCCACTGCGAGTCGAGTGAACCTATCTACCTTCTCGTACGATGTCCCCAGCTTTGAGTGGAAGACCACGCCCTTGAGCGCTTCCAGACGATTGATAAGAGGGGTGCTCCTGTCTTCACGGAAATAGAATCGAGCATCTTCCAGTCTGGCCTTGAGCACTCGTTCGTGTCCTTTAATCGAAACGTGAGGGTCTTTGACCGGCGTGTTATTGACCGCGATGAAACGGTTGGTGATCCGACCGTCGTCACTCTGCACCGCGAAATAGCGCTGATGCTTCTTCATGCATGTGATGAGAATGGACGCAGGCAGTTCCAGGAATTCCCGCGCGAACTTCCCCATGACCGGATAAGGACTCTCGACAAGAAACGCTACTTCGTCGAGGAGCTCCGTGTCTTCAAGGGCAACGAGACCCTGCTCCTCAGCCAATGCGCTCACTTCTTCGGAAATGGTTTTTCGACGCTCTATGGGATTGATCAGGATGCCCTGTGACCTGAGCTTACCACTGAGTTGCTTGAACGAGCTTACCTTGAAGCCCCGAGGATGAGTGAACCTGTGGCCGAAGCTCCTGTCACCGCTCTGCACGTCTCCAAAGACGAAAGGCACCACCTCGGTCTCGAAGACCGCCACAATCCAGTGCACGGGCCGCGCGAATCTTACATCCAGGTCCATCCATCGCATGGTCTTGGGGAAAGGGATTTTCTCCAGCAGTGCCGGCAAACCCTCGGAGAGCACCTCGATCGTGGGTCGCCCTTCCTCGACCCTTTTCACTGCAACCTGTTCCCCGCGCGGACTTTGGACGAGGATGAGCTCCGATACGTCTACTCCCTGACTCTTGGCAAATCCGATGGCCGCTTTGGTGGGGTTTCCCTGGTCGTCGTACGCGTTTGCCTTCGGCGGGCCTGTGCGCTGGACCTCTTTGGAGCGCCCGCCCGCGTCCACGCCGTTTGCACAGAGAATGAGCCTTCTGGGTGTGGCATAGGTTGTCACACCGCCGTACCCGATCAGGGCTGTGTCCAGGGTCTGTTTGAACAGTTGTTCAAGTGCAGGCAGCGCATTCGGTATGAATCCTGCCGGGATCTCTTCCGTGCCTATTTCGAGCAGGAATTCTCCTCTCATGACGCGGCCTCCATCCGGGAAGCCTTATTCAGGAGCGGAAAACCCATAGCCTCCCTTTGGGCCATGTATGCCGCCGCGGCTTTCCTGGCCAGGTTACGCACCCGATGGATGTAGGCGGTGCGCTCGGCCACGCTGATGGAGCCCCGTGCGTCAAGGATGTTGAACGCATGAGAGCACTTGAGACAGTAGTCATAGGCCGGTAAAACCAGCGGTTCTTCGCCGTCGAGGAGTGTTTGGCATTCCGCTTCATACATATCGAAAAGCCGGAAAAGCATCGCGGGGTCGGCCTTGTCGAAATTGTACACCGAGCCTTCATATTCCGATCGATGATAGATGTCACCGTACGTGACGTTCTCGTTCCATTTCAGATCGTAGACGCTTTCCACGCCCTGGAGGTACATGCAGATCCTCTCAATGCCGTACGTAATCTCGACGGAAACGGGCTTCAGGTCGAATCCGCCCGCCTGCTGGAAGTAGGTGAACTGGGTGATTTCCATTCCATCGAGCCATACTTCCCAGCCCACTCCCCATGCTCCTAAGGTGGGGGATTCCCAGTCGTCCTCCACGAACCGGATGTCATGCGCCAAGGGATCAATCCCAAAGGAGGCCAACGACCGGATGTACATGGCCTGTATCTCCAACGGAGACGGCTTCATGATTACCTGATATTGGTAGTAGTGCTGAAGACGATTGGGATTTTCGCCGTATCGGCCGTCCGTGGGTCGGCGTGAAGGCTCGACGTACGCCACGTTCCACGGCTCAGGCCCAAGGACCCGCAAGAACGTGGCAGGATTCATAGTCCCCGCGCCCTTTTCCACGTCATAGGGTTGCTGAATCACGCATCCCTGTTCAGCCCAGAATTTCTCAAGAGCAAATATGAGTTCCTGAAAGGTGAGCATCTTTGCGTCCTCGCATTAGAGCGAAAGATATCGATTAGTAAAGAATCAAACGTTTTTTGTAACACCCCCGTACTTGCCCGTCAAGGACGACAACCGGCAATGGCGCACCCCACTCCTCCAATTCCCTATGGCTGCTTGCCTGCTTATCCCATTGTGGGTAGACTAGAAACAGATGCTAAAGGGGCCTCTGGTTCAACAACATACTAAACTCTCAATTGACGGCTGTCAGGCTGAAAAGGAGGCGCTCTATGAAGAAGGGAACTGCGCTGGTGCTCGCCGTGGTTGCTGCGGGATGCCTTGTGGTGGCGGCTTCGTCGATTCCCTCCCTCGCAAAGGACCCTGCCGAACTTACGCCCGAGGATGTGCCGCGAATTACCAAGGAAGAAGTCAAGGCGATGCTCGGGAAGCCCGATGCGATCATCATCGATGTCAGGATATCGGGGCCTTTGCCCCCGGGCGAACCGTTGATCAAGGGGGCTGTCGTTGAAGATCCTCGACAAGTGCAATCATGGATGGGTAAGTATCCCAAAGGCAAGACTATCGTAACCTACTGCACTTGACCTGATGAAGCTACAAGTGCCCGTGTGGCACTTGAATTCTTGAGAGCAGGATATCCCAAAGTCTTTGCGATCAAAGGCGGTTGGAAAGAATGGAAGGATTCCGATTTCCCGACCGAGATCCATAAGCCATAGGATATATTCGAGGCCACCGTGGGTAACCTTGCGTAATTGCGTCGTTAGGCAGGGTATACCCGGCTATACGGCCATGCTTTGAAACCGACCCGATGTCACCCTCCCCTGTCCCCTCCCATCAAGGGAGGGGAACTCATCCCCCTCCCCTGGCGGGAGGGGTTAGGGGAGGGGGGCGTAAGCCAGGCACAAAAAGGTTCACGCTCAACGCGCAGCAATATAGCGCGGATTTCCAAGGCAGAGGGCATCGTATTCTGCGTGCCTTTACAGCAGACTTCCAGTCATGTTATGTGGGCTCCGGAGGAGGCTCCTTATGCGCCTATCGATAGTGATCGTGCTTTGCGTGGCCGGTTTGGTCACCCAATCTCTTGCGCCCTGCTGGGCCATGACTGAGGACGAGGTGTCGGAGCTTATCCGGCAAGGGCGTCTGGCTCTCGATTCCAAAGGGTACGGCAGAGCCGTGGATATTTTCTCTCGTTTGATCGCGGCGGATCCACGAGCAGAGTTCTTCTATCTCCGAGGACTCGCGTATCAGGCTCAAGAGCAGTATGGGCTCTCGATCCGTGATTTGGAAAACGCTGTATCTCTTTCCCCGGGTAATGCCTTGTATCACCTTGCGATGGGCTTGGCTCAGTTCGGAAACGCCCAGTTCAAGGAGGCTGTGGATTCGATAACAGGAGCGCTCAAGCTAGACCCGGACAATCCCGACGCGTTGCGTTACCGGGCCCGGGCTTACCTGAGCCTCGGAATAGAAAATGGCGCATTGCAGGACCTGAACAAAGCCATAGAGCTTATGCCCGAAGAGGGAGAGTTGTACCGGCTCAGAGGTGACGCACTCTCCCTCGCAGGAAACTATGCGAGAGCGATTGCGGACTACAGCGCCGCTCTTAGGCTCAGGCCCAATGATTCCGTGGCTCTGAATAATCGCGGGGTAGCGCTTGCCAATTTGGGGCGGACTCGCGAGGCAGTCGATGATTTGGAACGGGCCATGAGGCTCGCTCTGAGCGCGCCCACTCCAACCACCACGCCCGGAATACCCGGCACCCCGTGGTAACGGAATCGGTTGCGGGAATTAGGAGCTTTTGAAATATTGGCGGGGGTGGCCCTTTTTGCAAAATGGGCCTCCCCGGACCCCTCCCCCAAAACTCCTATCCTTTGCAACCGCTTCCACTACTGGCCGGCCCTTGCCCCGCTAGAGGCCTAACGGCGCGTCCGGCGAAAACAGACGATTGCAGTCGAAAACTCAAGATCCTGACCCTTTCTCCAGCGATCTCCATCTATTTTCGGAAGGAGTCGAACCATCGTCGAAAAGCGGAGCGATATCAGACGGCTCTTCCGGGAACATGGGCTAAGCCCGAAAAAATGGATGGGGCAAAACCTCCTGGTGGACTCCTCGTACCTGGAGAAAATAGTAGCCGCTGCCAAGATAAAGCCGTACGAGCCAATTGTGGAAATTGGCGCGGGCTTCGGGGTCCTTACGGAAGCCCTCATCCGTGAACATGCGCGCGTGTGGGCCTTGGAACTGGACGCGGGCTTTTACCGGGTGCTGCAAGAGAAATTCCGCGATCAGCCCGACGTGACACTCATTCATGCTGATGCCCTTAAATACGACTTCAGAGCACTTGCAGAGAAACTAGGGCGACTCCGAGTGGTCGCCAATCTTCCTTACAATATATCGAGTCGCCTCATATTCCGATTCTACGAAAACCGAGACATATTTGGCTCGCTGTGCATCCTCTTGCAGAAAGAGGTGGCCGAGCGTCTCATCGCGAAGCCGCACACAAAGGACTACGGCGTCCTAACCGTGTTGCTGGGAGCCGGCGCAGTAGTGGAACTGCTCTTCCACATACCGGCTAAGGCTTTCTTCCCTGAGCCGGAAATCACCTCAACGCTGGTGAGGATCACCTTTCCAGACCTCGCTCCGGTGCAGGTGAAGGACTGGAACGTGCTGACGCGGCTGGTGAAGGCGTCCTTCTCGGGGCGGCGAAAAACTTTGCGCAATGCGCTCCGTAACAACCGAGCGCTCGGGGCGGCCTGGGAAGATGTACTTGCAGCAGCAGACTCGGCACAGGTAGACCTTGGCCGGCGGGCCGAGACGTTGTCTGCTGAGGAATTCGCGAGTTTTGCGGACGAGCTTTCCGCGCGGGCTTGAACTGAAGACTAGAGCGTCCCCTAGTCGGAAAAGGCCATGGCCTGGGCTATCTTTTTCACTTCCTTGAGCGCCTGTTCCGAGATGTCCGTTATCTCGAATCCGGCAAGCCAATCGGCCTGGTCCGTTCCTTTCTTGGCCCACCTGCACGCAGCTTTGAATGCGAAGGGGGACATGTCTTGGAACTCGTCCGCGCGGACGAGAAACTCCTTGGTTTCATTCACATGGCACTCAAGACCCGAGACCTGAACGCCTCGTTCATTGATATCTCTCACTATCCCTGTAGCCTTAGGATTCCCCGATTCACAGATCGATAAGGGAAAAGCCAAATAGCTTCTCGGCAGGCCCCGCAAGCTCTCCACGTTTATCGTGTCTTCGCGGGAAGGGAATCGGCCATAAACTTCTTCAGGCTTGACCGCTTTCACGTCCACGAGCTTCTTGAAGACACTCGCAAGGCCCTTGGCTGAGAGATCGTACTTTGCCATGAGCTTTGCATCAGTCATTCCTGCGCGAATATCGTTTACAATTTCGCTAGCTTTCAATGTGCGCTTGGGTTTGGTCATGTCGTTTCTCCGTTTGCCGTTCTGCATGGTACGGGTCCTGCGGCGTAACCGACCGGCATTCTGCCGCCGCGCATTAAGGTTGAGCCAATCTCACCCTCCCCTGTCCCCTCCCCTGGCGGGAGGGGTGTAGGGGAGGGGGAACGCTGGACACGGACAAAGGACTTGGATTCAACATGCGGCAGCATAGCAATTCCTCATAGTCTGCTCGGATCGCTGCATTTCACCCCAGCAGTGTCGAAAGAACTATCCGGCCTTCCGCTTCTCTGGCGTCGACCGGTGACACGCCGCGTGGATTGTCTCATGTTGACGCCGATATTTTGATGGAATGACGCCGCACTGAGGGCATACGTCGCATTCCTTCAATTGAGGCATTGCACACGCGGGGCATTTCCAAATATGGGACGACTCTGTCTCAACCGCGTTGCCTGTCTCTTTCCGACCAGAATGCGGCGCGAGATGGTCCCGAAGGTTGGAGGCGGTGATGGTCTCAATTAACATCTCAAAGTGCCGCAGGTTTTCTTCAGAGATATCTTCGATCTGAAATCCGGCCTCCCAGAGCTGGCCTTGTCCCTTCCTTGAAACCCAACGACATCGAGCATCGAACAGGATGGGCTTGATTCCCAGCGTTTCATCGGGACGGATCAACAAGCAACGTTCCTGCCCCAACTGAACCTCTATCCCCAGGACCTTCACTCCTCTAGGCGAAATGTCTTTTACCAAGCCCTCTATGGCAGGGAAGTTGAGATCCAGCACCGGCAGGCGCATGTGAACTTCGTGTCGTGCCCGAGTCCGAGTCCGGTCACCACAGAGACGATGCTTCGTGGACCACGACCGAGGATACAGATCTGCCGGTCGGGTGGCCTTCTTCTCCAGCTCCTTGAGAATTGCTTCCACCTGCCTGGGAGACAGTTTGTATCTTCTCATCAACTCGGTGGCGCTAAGCCTGGACTTGATGTCCCGGATCACGTCGTTTGCTTTGATTGTTCGGTTCCCGGCCATGGCCTTTTCTCCTGTTGATCGTCTCAAGCTCGTCGCGTTCCGCAATATCCGGAAGACGAGTCGCCGCGAGCCAGTTTCATATCCTTTTTTGTGTGTAGGTGAATGGAGACCTAGTCGACTTGATCAATTTGCAAACAGAGTGCCGTTTTTATCCAAAGAGAGAAAATATAACTAATTATTTGGTATATCATGACTTTATCCGCGCGCGATCTTCTACTCCTCATACCGAGAGTGGGGAACAAGACCTCCTAGTCTTGCTTAAAAAACCAACACTCTTGGTCCCAACTCGTCTGATTCGGGCTGCATTCCAGGATCGGAGCAGAGGCCAGGCGAAAGAATAAAGACCTGTGTGATTATTTTTTGTGCATAGACAGTCCCAAGGCGCGCAAGAATCACCAACAGCAAGTCGGGAGGGCAATTAGGGAGCGTTAGGAGAATTCCCGAGCGTCAGAAATTATAGATCACGGTTGCCAGACCTTGGATCATATCCGTCCCGGAGTTGGAATGGTGCAACTCATCGCCTTTGCCCCACATATTACCATTGGACAGGTGCCGCCATTGGAGCCCCATGGAGAGAATAGTTCGACCCTGGAGATTGCGTTCCATGCCGAAGCCTGCAAGCAATGACCAGTTCCATCGAGATCCGGAGTTTCGGTAAGTCTCCGAAACGTAGCCAATGCCGGCGCCGCTTTCCAGATATGTGGACAAACCCAAGGGCCCGCGCGGCAACGTGAAGCGCCCCTTTGGAAGCCATCCAACTTCGTAGCCGTTGTCGAAATCAAGCCGTTTGAGGCGCTCTACGGTGCCTTCTTTGTACAGGACGTACGAAGCCAACAAGGCCATCTGCACTTCGGCAATTATCGGGCCGTAACGAGTGGATTTGGCAAGCTTGGGGCCACGTCTGCTTACTTCCAGAGTTGCATAATCAAGTTCCGTACAGGTGCCGAAAGTTCTTCCATATGCAAGTTTGACCAGATAGGCGTCTGACGCTTCAGTGGTGAAGGGGGGCGGCAGGACAGGGGCACGGCTGCCAGCGTCGAGCTCGCTCGTGGTGGGGTCGATTCTTGAAACAGCCTGATTGCCGACAACAGCGGCTGTTGATGCCCGGTCTTGTGCCTGTGCATGAAGCGTTGCGAAGAAAAGAACGAAGATTGTCGCGAAAACAACCCAAACCAACATGAATCGGACCGAAGAGCCCACGATCTCCTCCCAGCGCAGATCTGCTCTTCCAATCCCAGCGGAAACAACGTGGGGGGCTCGGTATCATGGCCGCGCGCGGCTGTCAAGGAAATAAGTCTGCGTACACGCGTAGTTGCATTCCTTTTTTCCCGTACACTTTCTTTTTAAAGATCAACGTCTGCCATAATTAATTGTTTTATTACTGTATGACGTGATGAGGCCACCGAAGAGGAGCAGCGTGATCAATCTCTCCCAACACATTGACTGATCATCGTAAGATTTTATAATCAAGGTATATTGAACATCATCGGGTACAACTGCGGCCTCAACCGAGGCAGGTGCTCTGCCTCACAAGGCCGTGAGTCCCCCATAATTCCTTGACAGGTGGCATATCGGTTGCTATCTGAGTACCAGCGGCTTGCACATTGTTCCATCTGCGTGGAATCAGCCGCCATTCTCAGCATCCGTTCCCGAAGCAAAGGAGGTTGTCGCTTACTTGGACGAATCGCAATCAGAGCGGGACGGCAGACTTGTACCGCGGCTGAAAAGGCTGCTGGGCCTACATAAGCCACCCAAGGAAATCCAGCAGCTGCTCGACGAGAGTGAACAGAGAGGCCTTATCGACGAGGACCAGGGCGAGATGATCGAAGGCATCTTCGATCTGAAACAGACCGTGGCCCGCGAGATCATGATTCCCCGTACCCACATTGTGGCAGTTTCTCACCTCGCAAGCAAAGACGAGATTCTCAGGATTCTCATCGACTCCGGTCATTCACGCATTCCCGTGTACAAAGAGAACGTGGATCACATCATCGGTATCCTCAACGCTCGAGATCTGTTGCCGCTCTGGTTGAGCGAGCAGCAAGAAATCGACCTGGCGCACGTCGCCCGGGAACCGTTTTTCGTGCCGGAAACCAAACCCATCAAGGATCTGCTCAACGAACTCCGATCCAAGCGATCTCACATGGCGGTGATTGTGGACGAATATGGCGGCACCGCGGGCGTAGTGACAATGGAGGACATCGTTGAGGAGATCGTGGGAGAAATCCAGGACGAGCACGATGCGGAGGAGGCGCTCTTCATTCCTCAGCAGGACGTGTGTGTACTGGTGAGCGCCCGCGCGCCTCTGGATGAATTCGAGGAGTATTTCCGGGTGACCTTGCCCAGGAGCGGTTACGACACGCTGGGCGGTTTCATCATTCACCTGTTGGGCCGTGTTCCCGCCGTCGGAGAGGAGCTGGTGCACGAGGGCCTCTGGATGAAGATTCATTCAGGTGACCGAAAGAGAATCATTCGCGTCCTCGTGGGACCGGCCGCCGCGCAACCCGAGCAAACGTGCCAAATCGCCTCCGAAGAGACCAGATGATCCCATCGCTGGTGGCCTCAGCGCTGAGCGGAGTGCTCTTCTCCTTTTCGTTCGCGCCTACACGCTTGGATCTCCTCGCTTGGATCGGCCTGGTTCCGTTCTTTTGGGCCCTGGGCCGTTCTCCTAGCCGCGGCCACGCTGCTCTCTTCGGCTTTGTCTTCGGTTTCACATTCTCTCTACTCGACGTGAGCTGGGTGTACCGGACGCTTCTCCTTCATGGGCATTTTGCTGCGCTGCCCGCTGTACTCACCCTTTTGGGGATGGTAGCAACTCTGGCGCTCTTTCCGGTCGGCTTCGCATATGCGCTGCACGTGATCGGAAGGAGAGGATACGGGCCGGCAATCGTCGCGCCCTTTCTCTGGGTGCTGTTCGAATATCTTCGTACGGTCGCGCTCACGGGCTTCCCTTGGGATCTTGCCGGTTATTCTCAGATGGATCGCCTGGTCGTCGTTCAGGTGGCGGACCTCACGGGAGTTTATGGCATCACGTTCCTGATCGTGCTCGTCAATGCGACCATATGGGAGGTGTGCGAGAGACTGGCTGCGCGGCAAGGGCTCAAATGGGGCATGATCGCGGTGGCCTCATGTGCTCTGATATTGGTGCTGGGATATGGTTGGGTCCGATCGGGCCAGTTTTCCCAAGCTCAGGAGTCCGGTGGCACCTGCACGGTGGGGCTGCTCCAGGCCAACGTCCCGCAAGAACTCAAGTGGGAGGATACGGCCAAGGAGTTCACCTTTCAGACATATGAGCGGCTCGGTCGAGGAGCGGTCGATCAAGGTGCACGGCTGCTGGTTTGGCCGGAAACCGCTGCTCCCGTTATGTTCGGAAGCCGCGATAATGGTTGGAAAAGGCCGGGAGAGATCTCCACGAGGCTCAAGGCTCCCATGCTCGTGGGAGCTCCGTCCCTTAAGATGGTTCGCAACGAAATCCATTACTTCAACAGTGCGTTCCTCGTTGATGCGGGGTCTTTGCGCTATCGTTACGACAAGGTCCATTTGGTCCCGTTCGGCGAATATATGCCGCTGAGCTGGCTCCTGCCCATCGGCCCGGGGTTGGCCGCACGTGAGGCGGATTATTCGCCGGGGGATGAAATGACGGTCATGAGAATGGACGGGTGCCCTTCTTTCAGCGTCTTGATCTGCTATGAGGCGATATTCCCCGATCTTTCACGATGGGCTTTGAATCAGGGCGCGGAACTCCTGATGAACATAACCAATGACGGATGGTTTGGGGCCACGGCCGCGCCCTATCAGCACCTTCAGATGGCTCGGATGCGGAGCGTGGAAAACCGAGTGTGGCTTGTGCGGTGCGCAAACACCGGAATAAGTGCAGTCGTCGATCCGGCTGGAAGAATTGTTGACCAAATCCCACTCAACAGGCAAGGTATCCTCGTGCAGACTGTTTCATCGGCCAAGGGTGCGCGAACGTTTTACACTCGATTCGGAGATGTCTTTGCGTGGGCTTGCATCGCAATTACGTTGGGGGTGGGGTTGCTCGCATGGAAGAGGCCGGTTTCCGGCAAGAGAGCCTAAACTCGGGGAAAGGATCTTGACCTGAGACCTCCTCGGGGCATCAAGATGCACTGCTGGATGAGCCGGCGGTGGCACCCGCTTCTTTAGTTGATTCCGTTTCGTAGTTTTCGGCTCGGACTCATCGCTGGAGGGAAACCAACATGACGCCCCAGACAAAACGGTCATTGGTCAGGGTAGGAGCGCTAGTCGCGTTCGGGTTCATCCTGGTGTGGCTGATGCAAGCCCTGGAATCCGTAACCACCCTCCTGATGGTCTCATTCTTCCTGGCCTACATCCTGAACCCCGCGGTGAATTGGCTCCAGGCCCATAGGGTTCCACGAGGCCTTGCGACAATTCTCCTCATGGCGATTTTCTTCCTGGCAGTCTTTCTCCTGTTGATCTTCATCATTCCCAGCATCGTGGAAGAAATCAGAGCCTTCGCGGTCCTTGTCCCGAAATACGTGTCGGTGCTCATGCAGCAACTCAATGAAGCTCGCATAAAGCTAAATCTACCTTTGCCCGAGACTTCCGACGATATAGCCTCTATTGTGTTGGATCGGTGGCGGCAGTTCCTTGCCAATTTGCCCAAGCTGGCCAATCTCTTGACGCCTATTCTCGGTACCATCTTCAAGTCCACGCTGGGCCTGATTTCTTACCTTCTCTATGTGATACTTATCCCGATCCTGGTTTATTACATGCTGGCTTCCTTTGATTCCACCGTCAGAAGTTTCAAAGAACTCATCCCCCCGTATCTGCGAGACCAAGTCCTGGAGCGATTACGGGAAATCGATCGCGCGCTTGCAGGGTTCGTCCGGGGACAGGTGCTTATCTGCCTCATCCTGGCCGGGCTGTACAGTCTGGGGTTTGTCCTCATCGGGATCGATCTCGCCATAGTGCTTGGAGTCACCGGAGGGCTCCTCTTCATCATCCCCTACGTGGGAACCATGATCGCCGTGGTCGGTGGCTCAATCATGGCTTTTGCCAAATTCGGGGATGCTTTGCATGTGGCGTATGTCATAGTCTGGATCGGGATGGTGCAGCTTGTGGAAGGATATATTCTGACGCCCAAAATCGTCGGCGAAGCTGTGGGCTTGCCTCCGGTTCTCTATATTGTGGCTCTGCTGATCGGAGGGCACCTCTTCGGCTTTGTGGGAATGCTCGTGGCCATTCCTGTCGCGGCCGTCACCAAGGTGCTGTTGGTAAGCGCAGTCAGGGCATACAAAGCATCCGATCTATACGAACAGAGAGACCTGGAACATTAGACAACGCTGAGCGGAAGGGTCCGGGGAGGCGGAACAAAAAGGGCCTCCCTGGTCACTTCTTCAAAAGCTCGTAGGTTTTGCAGGGCTTCTACCCACGGATCGAAATGCCTACAGGCACGCTTTACATTGTTGCGACGCCGATCGGCAATCTCGCGGACATGACTGCCCGCGCGGTACAGGTACTCCACAACGTGCACCTGATCGCGTGCGAGGATACACGCACGAGCCGCATTCTGTTGGACCACTACCAGGTGACCTCTCCCACCATCAGTCTCCATAAATTCAGCGAAGCTCGGCGGACTGCCACGATCCTCGAAAGGCTCAGCAGGGGCGAAGACGTGGCTCTGATTTCCGACGCGGGCACACCTGCGGTGTCCGATCCCGGAGCCCGAGTGGTGAAAGCTGCGCTGGAAAAGGGCTATCGTGTGGTTCCCATCCCGGGCGCTTCTTCCATAATTTCTGCCCTCGCTGTAAGTGGTATGGACTGCTCTTCGTTTGTGTATCTCGGGTTCGTGCCTCGGAAGGACGCGGAAAGACAGCGCTTCTTTCAGGCGCTGCGCAATGAGCCACGCTCGAGCCTCTTCTTTGAAACGCCAAGGCGCATTGTGCCTACGATGGAAGTGGCTGCGGATATCCTCGGTGAGCGCCGCATAGTGCTGATGAGGGAATTGACAAAACTCCACGAAGAAGTACTCCCCGGCACCCCGCAGACTGTCCTGGACTCGCTCAAAGCAAGAACTTCGATCAAGGGCGAGATTATCGTAGTGGTTGAAGGAGCGTCTCAGGCCGAATCAACCGTGGATCTTGAAGAAGCGGTGAAATCCCTCATGCTGGAAGGACTTTCCGGCAAGCGATTGGCGCAGGAAGCTCAGAACCGATACGGAGTCAGCAAGAATGCGGCCTATCAGAAATTCTTGGAGATGAAAGATCGTCTTGAAACCTGATAGCAAAAGGAATTCCTATGAGCACCGCGCCGCGTCAAGTCATTTACACCATCGGGCATTCCAATCTCACTGCGGACCGTTTCTTGGAGTTGCTGCACGAGAATCGGATCGAAACACTTGTGGATGTTCGGTCTCGACCGGCCTCCCGCCACGTGCCGCAGTTCAACAAGGCCCGGCTGGAAAAGACGGTGTCGGAAGCCGGTGTAACTTATCTGTGGCTCGGGAACGAACTGGGAGGATTGCCGGACAACGAGGAATTCCACGACGCTGACGGGTACATTCTTTACAATCGGCTTGCCTCTACTCCGCGCTTCAACGAAGGCATTTCACAGCTTCTCGCTCTCAGCGAAGAGAGCCGCTGCGCGATCATGTGTATGGAGGAGGACCCTTCCGGTTGCCATCGGCGGCTGCTGATCGGCCGAGTCTTGACGCAGAAAGGAGTGGTGCTGGCTCATGTCCGCAAGGATGGAAGCCTAATGTACGAGCCTGATCCTTCCGGGGCTTCTGTCCTGAAACCTACTCTTCTCGACATTATCGAGGACCAAAACTGGAAGTCCGTGAAGCCTATGCCACGAAAGCTAAAGAAGTAGTTCGTAGGATGTGGTGACCCCGCCTTGCGGGGGAACCGCATCTGTCGAGGCCTTGGACATTCAAGCGCATCACCGGGTGGCGGAGGCAAGAACGCGACTGATGCGGTTCGCTTTGCTCACCAGATTGTGCACCAACTCTCCGGCAATCCGAATTCTTCCCGAAGCGACCCTTCCCATTGGCAGGAGTTCGGCTATCTGAACAGCTCGGGATAAAGCTTTTCTTGACAGTCGGGGCAGATGCTGTGGCTGAATTCCGCGTTAGAATGGTCACTTATGTACGCCTCGATTTGATTCCAATACCCTTTATCGTCTCGAATTCTTTTGCATGAGGCGCAAATCGGGAGCAACCCCGCTAAAGTTTTTACCTCGCCCAGCGCGTGTTCAAGCTCAACGATCAACTTGTCTTTTTCGACCTGTGCATGTAAGCGCTCTTCGCTTTCGATTTTGATCTTTTCATGAGCCTCTTCCACTTCCAGATTTCGCAATCGTAAGCTTCGCCTGATGTCCGAGACAAATCCTCCGAAAAAGGCAAACCACATCAGGAGGATGCCAAATAGTACAAACAGAAAGAGCTCATACTGTACCCTGAATCCCGGGCGGCCTTGCAGATACTCCAACCCGAGGAGTAACGCGTACAGCCCCAACACGCATGCGGCCACGCGGAGATACTGTCTCCGCCTTAGGCGCAACATTCCGAAACTGAAGGCGGGCAGGTACAACATCAACACCATCGGCCGCGCCTCCGGTAAAGCATATACCGCTATAAGGCCCCACAAGGCGGAGTAGACGATCTGCTGGCTCGTTAGAGACGGGTCTGAAAACCGCAGATTCAGACCTGTATAGAACAAAACAAAGAAGAAAATGTTGCCCACCAGTCCCAGGCCTATGAAAATTGCCCACTCCGCAAGAGTCATCTCGCCTAACCCAAGCCGGGTGATCAAAAGAAACACAGCTAGAGTCACCACAGCGTAAGTGGCCACGGCTATCTTGAAACGACTCAAACGGAGTGCTTGGGCCCTTTGCGTAGCCAGGTCCTGCGCCGCAATGTTTTCGGGAAGGGTTTTTGGTATCCCGGCCACCGAGGAATCTCCTACGGAGCAGGTAAGTATGGGATAGGTCTTGAAACGCCGAATATTAGCTTGTGGTAAGGGTTGCGTATTGAATAGTCTAATGGATTAGACGGCCATCCGCAATCTTATTCAACGTGAATTTCAATGCCCAACAATATATCGCTGTCTATGGAGTCTTCTGGTGATTCTCTACAAATAGCTGCTCTGATGACCCCAGCGGAAAGGGGGCTCCAGGAAGACCTGGCCCCCTGCATTCGCCCGGGTCCGGCGTTTGTCGGAACTAGTGCTGGATTCGGGCTTCTGACCGAATGACGTGGATCCACAATCGGACATTACTTTTGAGAATCGGCCGAATTCAGTATGACACTACTGCTGTGTCTCTCCAATTGGTTTACAACCGTAGGGCGGTCCGTTCCCGCCACCACAATCGTACCCACGAGACGACCCTCATCCGTGGGATGTCGAATGGGAGAAGACATCGGTTCCGGCAACCGGTATGGAAGCCCCTCTAGGTGGCTTCGCGATGCCCCAGGAAAATGAGCTTTCTTTCGATTGCGTCTTCCAGTCGCTCTTGCCACTCCAACCACTGAATTCGCAGCCGGTGCAGCTCGTCAGAGAGGCGATTCCATTCCGCTTCGTCCTCCGCGGCAACCCCACCTGACAATGCTGCCAATTCGTGGCTGTGCATCTCGTTCATCCTCGCGGTCAGCCCACGCACCTGCTCCTTGATAGCTCTCATTTTCCCCAGGACCATTTCTTCGTCACAGGACAGCGCATTGCTGGGCTCGCATTGGGCGCAGGCCGCGCCTTCCGCGGGGGCCGGAAACGGATCGCAAGCACACTCCCCTGATGTATCGTATATCTGCTCGGCCATGGCGATGGACCTCCTTCCGTCGATTCCTATAATGAACTGATAATCATTGGACGAATGGGAGTCAAAGGAGAGACGGTCTGCCTCGCATCTTCGTTCCTTGCGAAAGGTCCTCGGCCACAACCCCCAACGCCGGCCTGTCTTGGCTATGCGGAATCGGTCTAAAGCCGTCATTCCCGCGAACGCGGGAATCCAGGAAGAAAATATTTCTTCTCAGGTCATCAGCGAATCGAGTAAGGAGATAAAATAATTGTTTATTGTATTCGCCATCGGAGGGAAGCCTATCGATAGGAGGAACTATGTTGCTGCATCCACAAGTGATTGAAAAAGAAGGGAGAAAGGAATTTGTCGTTCTCCCTTACGAAGAGTTCATGCAAATTCAGGAGGCCTTGGAGGACTTGGAGGACCTTCGAGAATTAAGGAAGGAACGGTACGAATGCATGGAGACGCCGTCCAGGAGTCTTAGAGAAATCGGGAAAGAACTCGGTTTTGAACCGAAATAGGCCCCAGATCAGTCCACACCTCGCTCGATTCACAAGTCAAAGCGCCGCAATCTGGGTAATGGTAGAGGTAATTCTGGGATACATCATGCTGGGAGGCCTCATTTCAATTTTTGCCAATAAGGTTGCCCGTCGCAGCTAAAAACTGCTGGAAGGAGCAAGGTCGCCGGGGAAGCGCTTGTGGCAAGAAGGGCCTCTCCAGACCTCGCCCCAAGAACTCTTGATCTTTCCGATCCATTTCAGCTTGCACGCACCTTTGTTCGCGGCACGGTACGAACCGCAGAGACAGGCGAGCCGCCTGTTCCAGCGACGATTTCCCTTCAAACATGGCATTGCGGGGAGTAGGGGCGCACGGCCGTGCGCCCCTACAAAACAGACCTTCCCCGGCAAGTTTTCAACAAACGATGAGTTCTGAAGGCGCTGCCAGGTTGAGCTTAGATTTCCAGCTCCCCGATACGCCGGAGGCCCGCTCTCAGCGGCTTGATCACCATATAGGCCACGATTCCCAGAGCCGCCGCGAAACACAGGCCCACCACGAAATAATCGGGCGTTCTGATTTTCCCCGTGAAGTACCCCGCGGTTACCACTCGGTACACAGGGTAGATTTCGAGCAGGATGACCGCGGCCACCGCGAGCCCGGCATAAATCATGGTGAGCATCGCGCCGAATCCGGTGAACGCCCGGTTCGGGTCGGTCAGCTTCAGATCCGCATGGAGCACTCCCATACCGATCGAGAGCGCGGTAATTCCTACGGTGAGCGCAGCCACTGTCGCGGTGCAGACCACGAACATGAACGGACCGAGCCCAAGTATTCGATTTGTCATAATCGCCAGGAAAAGGCCCAGAGTCATCATGGGCACGAGATAGAAGAAGAACTTCACCCACAGCACCTTTCTCAAGCTCACTGGAGCACCTTTCAGGATCCAGAATGCCCTGCCCTCCGCACACATGGTAGGGAAAAGAAAACGCACGCCAAGAGACGCCAACACGAATCCTGCGAGGCCGATATTGAGAAAAGCCACGGTGCTCTTGAGGAATCTGGTTGCCGCGGGATCGTCCAGATTAGGCAACACGCTGAAATTATACAGGTAAACCACAATGAGCGCGGACAAGAGGAGGAGCTGACTGATCCGTCCCCAATCGCGGGCCATGAGCAAAAGCTCTTTTAGGATGAGTCGCCGGGTTTGAGGATCCACAAGGCGCTCCAGGACTCGGTCGAACAGATCGACGATCTTGCTTCGGCTCAGCCGGGCGCCGCGACCTTCGGTCGCTTTGGAAAAACCGGGGAAGTGCGATACCTGATGGTAATGTCCCACCAGTCGATACGCTCCGGCTGCCGCAGTCACGAGGAGCGCAAAATAGAACGGAAGGTCTCCCCAACCGTATCCGGTTATGTATGGCCGGACCAGCTCCAGGAGCCACGTGGTCGGCAGGAAGGGCGAGGAAGGCTCAGACATAACGGACAGATAGTCCATGACAGACGCAAAGCCCTCGGGGTTGAGGAATTCTTCAGGTCTGACCATGCGAAAAATGAGATACACGCCCACAAAGACCAGCAAACCCACCAGGATGAAGAGATCTCTGAGCTTCCTGACGGGGAAGGTTTTCACCAGGACCTGCACTACAAGGACCGAGACAGATGTAGTCATCACGAGCAAACACACAAAGCCCACTGAACTGAGCGCATAGAAGCTCCAGGGCGCTGAAAATACCCGTCCGTACGCGAGGAAGACCGGCAAGCCGAATACCAGCACCATCCAGGTGGAATCGATCATGGTCTCTATGAAGCGAGACGCGTACACCGCGGGCGCCTCAGCCGGCGAAGCCATGATCAGCTCTAGGTCCTCCGAAAGAAAGAACGTGGAAAAGGCTGTGATAATGCTGCTGATTATCACCACGAACGCGAAGGTGATCAGAATCATGGAAAGCAGCTTGATTGCTGCAATGCTGCCGAACATTTCCTCAGCAGTGAAGTACTGGAGCGCTTTGACAAAAACCACGTAGATAACCGCCCACAAGACCGCGGTCAAGCCTATGATGAAAGGAATCCGAAGCCGGTCCTTCCCGGGAGCTTTCATGCGATTGCGGAATTTCTTCCAACGGGGGGTCAAGAGAAGCAGGATTCGGCTCACAATCACTCTCCGCACGGCTTCCAACAATGCCGGAGACCTCTACGGAAGAGCTCCTTGCAGGGTTGAGATGGACTGGTAACGATGTGCAATTTCACGGTGTTATTGGTTTATTCGATGGAGTAGATTCAGACGCGGTCTCTTCTTCTTTTTGACCTGTCGATTCGGGGGCCGTGTCCTTAGTTTCTGCTGTTTCTTCGGTCTCCTTCCTCTCTTCGTCGCTCTCCTTGGAGGACTCCAGCAGGTCCGCATAGAAGTCGGGGCCGCTTTTCTCGCCGGCCAAAGGGGCTAGCTCTTGATCGGAATATTCAGGCTTAGGGCTATCGCTCGGGGCCGGAGGAGGCGGAGGAGGTTTGTGGTCGATTGTCGATATGTCAGTGCTTATGGTCTCGCGCACCTCTGACGTAAACTTCTGGATTTCCCGGTAAAATTTACCGAGTGCGCGCGCGGTTTCCGCCAATTGCCGCGGCCCAAGAACGATCAGAGCGACCACCAGGATCAATAGGATTTCCCACATGGATATTCCGAACACTTATGCCTCGCTCTTTGCTCTTCTCGGGTCTTGCTCGCTCCCGATTCCCGTTTGCGCTCTACAGCCTACCGCGGCGTCAGATCTCACCTTCAGTTGAGACCACCTTGTTCACATACAGGATGTCCATGTAGTGAGGACCGCCGCCCCAGGATTCGATGAGCAGGGTGACATTCCCGATGAGCGCATCCAAACGATGGTCCCGAGAGGTGAACGATCCCTCAGCGTCCGACAAGTTGGACATCCAGTCTACGGAATCGGATCTGAGGCATATCTTGACCTCAAAGCCTTGCCCCGCTCGAATTAGGATCACCTGGCCGCAATGGTGCTTTGGCGCCTTTGCTTCCGGATGTTTGATGTCGTACACCTCCACGTCCCGGCCTCGTACCGTCCGAATCAGCTCCACTCGGCGCATCTCATCCTGGAACAACTCCTCGGACCGCTCATAGCACCGGGGGCAGAGCACCGGGTCATTGGTGGGCAGCGTGGCCTTGTTGTCGCCACAAATCTCGCACGCTCGTCCGGTAGAAGATGAAGGGGACATGTCCTCCTCCCAGTGAGAGAGACCTTTCAGGACCTAACCTGAGGGAACAGCCGGCTTCCGTGGCCACACACCCGAGGTCAACCGGAGGGAAAAGGTTGCATCCGGCAGTTCCGTCACTATAATCGACTTAGGACGGTTGGAAACCAACCGGTTCCGCAACGCGCCGCAAGGCTCCTCAGACGGGAGTCCTACCGCGGGCGAGAGTGATTTCCGGGCTGACGATTTCTCAAGTATGATACCATCCGGCGGCAGCCTTGAAAAGGAGAACGACCACAATGATCTTGCTGAGAATGAGCTTGCTTGTCCTGCTCCTGGCCTTTCCTCTGGGCGCTTGGGCCGCGTCCGGCCCAAAGATCAAGCTGGATAAGGAAAGCTATGACTACGGCACGGTGCAATACGGCACGGACCCCACTGTGCAGTTCGAATTAACCAACGTGGGCGATGAGACTCTCGTAATTCAGAAGCTCCACGCCAGTTGCGGATGCACAAAGGCCGTCCATGGATCCACGGAAGTGCCGCCCGGTGGCAAGACGATCATCTCGGCCACGTATGAGACCGAAGGAGAGCGCCCGGGCCGCAAGAAGAAATCTCTCCGTATACACACCAACGATCCTGAAAAACCGGTGCTCACGGTTACCCTCACTGCGGACCTGGTGCGAGAGGTGTTGGTCGATCCGCCGGCCCTGACCAAGAAGCTGTCCGAATTCCAGGAACGGATAGCGTTCCCTATGAAGATATCCAACAGCTCGGCCAAACCCGTTACCGTTAAAACCGTTGAATTGATCGGTTCCAAAGGGAAGGTTTATCTTGAACCCGCCACCGTTACCGTGCAACCAGGGGACCGTGCTCCGTTCGAAATCATCATGGAACTCACACGAGAAGACCGTTGGCCGTACCAGATGGGCCACGTCGTACTCCACACGGACAACCCGGTGGAAAAGAAGGTTGATCTTCGCTACTTTGTCCAGGTGGGAGACATCAAGCCCAAAGGGGAGAATCAGACCAAGAATTGATGCACGGACATCAATTTGTGATGACCGGTATTGCTACTGATTCGGAGTGATGCACACATTGGTAACTGTTAACGCGGTCGTTCCATCAGCCCCGCTCGCGACGATCAGGATATCCGACGGGTCCGTGGCGGTGCTGGTAAAGGCTGATTGACCGACGGCGGGTGCGCCTGGGCCATTCAATATGAAGACCAGGTGCGACTGACTCGTAGACTGTCCTACCGTGAGGCTATTCAAGCGGGTGCCGTTACGGACTACAACTGACCACAGTACAGTTGCGGGCGGCGTCCCGACGAAGGCATAATCGAACTCAATCCTAAAGAATCTCGTGGGGTCAAGAGTCGTGTAAGATATCGGTGGAAATGGGACGTCGCCGGAGCGGTACCGGCCAGCCACTATCATCGGCATCGCGACGGGCGACAAGAATCGGACGCAACTGCCGCTTCCGCTGCATGCATTGCACGCGCGGGTCAACACCACAGCGGTGGGCTGATACCAGTTGCGACGGACCTTCCCGGTGAGCATTCTTCGGATGTTGCGAGGGCTCGCGAATACGGGTTCCGGCTGGGTAAACGGGATCTCGCCCCTGAACAAATTCTCAAATTGGAAGCCCATGTTCACAAATGCGCCAAACGCGTTGTAAGAGTTGTTCAGCCTGTCGTAACCGTATTCATATCGCAGGGTGAATCTGCCGTCCCGCGTGGTCAGATCCGCGCCGCTCCTCCACCCATAGACCGTTTCGCCAACGTCAAATTGATATCCATTGAGCTTCAATCGCAGGTCGAACGCGTCGTCGAGCAAGGAGGTGGAGTAGCCCACCTCTCCATCCCAGCTCCCACCCTCGTTTCTAAAAGCATTCACCAGGCCGTCACTGGTGAAGATGTTCCCGTAATAATTCAGATTGATGTCAAGAGCGCTATTTCCCCAGGCGCTTGAAACCATTTCAAAACCAGCACCTCCTGAGGAGTACCACTGGTCAACAATCCTTGACGTGTCGTAGAACCCGTTGACCCCTACCAACATGCTCTCTGCAAGAATCCTCCGGTAGCCACCTCCAAACGATAGATCGGTCCTGTTATTCGCGACCGAACCACCCGAGGTAGAAACGCGAGGGCTTTGCCAGAACTCCTGGAACTCCGCGTGTGCCTCACCGAACAGCGTCGAATTGCCCCCCAGATTGATAGGCAGCACGTAATCGGCGGTGAACCGACCGCTTCTCAGATCCGGCCCCACATTATAAATGAACCCTAATTCCAGATTTGAAACCCGTGGAAGCAAGGACCCGAACATTGCGCTTGATAACGGAATTGTGCCGGAATCGATGTGGCCTGCCGGATGACCATCGAGAGACCGCGGGGATTGAGATGAGTTCGATGGCTGCCGGGGTTCCGCCACCGGAGTGCTCGGAGAAAAGCCTTTCTCATTCAAGTTCGGGAGCCCCTGCCCGTGCGCGGAACTCGCGAGAGCGGAAAAAAGCAACAACGCTCCAATGCCGTCAAGAATGCGAGAGCGCAGATTCAGAAAGCTCAAACAAGGACCTTTCGGGCAACCAGTCCAGACGCCGACGGTTGTCGAAGCTCTTTCTATACTGTCCGAACGCCTGCAGGATGGGGCTTTTCACCCAGGGTAGTCACAATATTGTCCGGAGGGAAAATGGGCACCCGTTCCTTCGCGTTTTTTTCATGCGTCCTGGAACGGATCGAGTCCAGAACTCGCAGCGCCTGATCCACGCCGTATTTCCACATTACCAGCATCAAAGCCGCGACCAAGGCAAGCCCCAGGATGCCCAGGACCAGAAGGATATAGCCAATCCAGCGTGATCCCAGACTATCGGGAGCGAGAGGGGCGACCAGGAGCAGGAGGAGAAAGAAAGACGCAGGCAAATGAGCGAGTTGCGCGAGCAGCGTCTGGAAACAGTCAAGCACCTTGAGCACAATCCTAAAACCGGCCCAGATAACTCCGCTCACGAGAACGAGGAACACGACCAGGCGAGCCACAAAAAGCTGCGTGGTGGAGACCTCCAGCCCGCTGAAGAGGAAATCCAGGCGGAAGAAGTTCTGTAAGTGAGAGACCTGGTCCCAAGGTATGCTCATGGCGCCTCCTCAGCAGTAGGGCTCGATTGCGAGGAAAATACAGCGGCGTTCATCGGCCGTCGTCATTTGTAACTTTAATAAAGTTATGTATCATGGTGTAATAATACCATTATCATAAACAGAGAGCAAGGGAAAACCGTAAGAATCATTCGAAAAACGCCGTATCATTCCGCCACGAGGCCTCGTTTCTGCCATATACCGAAGCATTGTATTTGGGCTTCATTGGATGGGCCATTCTCAGTAAAGGCAGACCCGCGTGTCTGCTCAGGCCGCTCCAGGGCGCACACGCGGGTGCGCCCCTACTGGAGTTGGCTCACTTCCAATGCGGGCTGGATGGTGTTTCTACCCTGCGCGTCCCGCAGCCGGCCCTATGTTGACAATGCCGCTTCTATAGTCTTAGATATCGGCAGCAAGAGCGAAACGGATAACGCACCAAGGCCTAGCCGAAGCCAATGCAGTCGAGCCTTCAGAAAATCGCGTCGCGGATGCAAGTCGCCGGTCTGCTACTTATTGTGTCGGCCCTCGCGGGAGCCATCTATCTGGTCGTGCTGGGAAGTGGCTTCGATCATCTTTCCCCTCTGGAACGGGCTCGGAAACTCATCGATGAGGGCCAATCCAACGAGGCTTTGGAGACACTTAATCGGCTCGTCGATCAGGAACCTGCCGGCGTGGATGCGTTCATCATGAGGGGTCGCGCGAGAGAACGTTTGCAGCAGAATGACCTGGCCCGTCAGGACTACACCGAGGCGATTAACAAGCAGCCCCAGTCCGGCGAAGCATGGGAAGCGAGAGGCCGTTTGTCGGCAAGGCTCGGGGAACATGATCAAGCTCTGGAGGATCTGCAGCGAGCTGTGGATCTCAATTACAATGTGGCTTCGGTGCTCGCGGAAATCGGGCTGGTCCATTTTTATCGGAACGACATCGAGGCCGCGGCAAAGGCTTTTGAAAAAAGTGCGCAACTCGATCCTTCGGAAGAAAGCGCGTTCTTCGGCCGTATTGCGATCAAGTTCGAACGAGAGGAATACGAGGCTGCAATCCAGGAACTCAACCGAGGGCTGGCGGCTCAGCCGAAAAACGCGCACGCATTGTTTCGGCGGGGATACGCGTTTTTCAGGCTCGGCCAGCACCAGAAGGCGGTGGACGATTTTACTCGTGCGCTGAAAATCGATCGTGAGCAGACCATCATCCACTGGTACCGGGCTGATGCATACCGCGCCATGAACGATTTGGAAAAGGCCCTCCAGGATTATCACGCTGCCGCAGAAGTGGACCCTGCTGACCCAATCCTCATGCTTAACCAGGGTATTCTGCTGATGATGATGGGCAGATACCCCGAGGCGCTGGAGAGGTTGAGCGGATCGATCCTGCTCGATCCTGAGAACCCGCGTCCGTACATCAATCGAGCCGAACTGTACCTAGCAACGGGAAACCATTTGGCTGCGCTACGTGACCTTAATAGAGCTCTGGACCTGGTCCCCGAGCATCCGTGGCTTCGACTGAAGCGAGCCACCATTTTCAAGAAGATGCATCGAGGAGACAGAGCGTTGGCCGATCTGGACGTAGCCGTGAAATTGGCGCCGGATTGGCCCGAATTATGGTTGCTCCGAGGAAGCATCTATTACAACGACCGTCAATTGGATCGAGCTGTTGAGGATCTCCACGCTGCGGTACGCCTCCAGCCGGACAATCCCCTCGGATATCAGCTCTTGGCCGAAGCGCTTCTCCACAAGGGTGACACCAAAGAAGCCCTGAAGATGATCGATCAGGCATTGAGCAAAGAATCTTCATTTGCTGGGGCTTTCGTGACTCGCGGGGATATTCACCTAGCGGACTCGCACATCGATCGAGCTGTGGAGGCCTATTCTCACGCGTTGAACATCGACCCGAACAATTTTCAGGCACGCATCAAAAGAGCAAAGCTGTACATCGAGCTCAGCAAATGGGATTTGGGCCTTGCAGACCTTGAAGAAGCCGCCAAGAGCAATCCCTACAGCGGCGAGGCGTACGCTCTGCGCTCACGATGTCACGAAGCCCTCGGAGACGCGGAAAAGGCCCGTGCCGACGCATGGAAAGCTCAAGTCTTCGCGAATAGATGATCGCTCGACTGTGTGGCAGACTTCACTAATTGTCCGATTGTTGCAGAAGCTGCTGCCGTCTTCTTCCGGCGATGCGCGAGTACACGGTCGTGAACACAACTCCCAGCACCAGGACTGTCAGTTCCACTCCTCGATAAAGCCACTCGCTCTTCTCCGAATAATTCATCTTCGCAACATTGATCAGAACATTTATCAAGAAAATGAAACCCCACACTCCAGTGACCGTAAAACAACCTCGAATGAACGCGGGAGAATCCCACAGTTCCTGTGGGACATGTTCACGTGCGTAATCTTCTGTGAAAGGTTGTCCCACGGCCACCGAAAAGAGCGTTGCCACGAAAAGAGTTCCGGTCGCAAGCAATCCCAGGTGATGGATTGCCCACATATTTTGCAGTCCTACCACAAAGACCAGGGCAAACGCGAAAAACACCACGCCGGCCCACAGGATTACACCTCGATGCAGCCTGGTGATACCCATCACTACCACCAAGACCGCTGCTACACCAACCCCTACTTGAAGCCAGAACATGGATTGGCCCGCAGAAATAATCCAAAACGCAATCCACGGCAAGAAGGCCAACAATAGCTTTACAGCGTCCATCTCACTCGGCTCCTCCGCGCACTGATCCATCCGGCCGCCAGTCCACAATCTCATGACTCGAGCTTCTTAAGAATGGTTTCTACCTCCGTTTTCAAGACAGGCAGGTCTCGCTCTATGATGTCCCATATTTGGTCCAAATCTATGCCGAGATAGTCATGGACTATCACGTTGCGAAACGCGGCAATCTCTCGCCACTTCAGCGTGGGGTAATCCACTTTGAGGCCCGGTGAAACTCGTTGTATTGACTCCGAAAGAGTGTGCAGATTACGCAATACGGCATCTTGGGTTTTCCGATCAGCGAAGAACGCATCCTTACCATCAGCGGTGAATTCCAGGATGCGAATTATGCACTCTCTTACATGAACAAGATAAAGCCGGTCATCCTTCATAACGGCACCGCATCTTGTACCACGCGGTCTCGAATGTATGGGTGCAACGCCTTCACGGTAACCACATGGACCCGTCTGCCCAAGAGTTCTTCCAGGTCGGCGATAAGCCCGGCCGGAAACCAGGGAGAGTGGTCTGAGCGCATCTCGACGAGTATGTCTACATCGCTGGAAGGACCTAATTCGCCGCGAGCCGCAGAACCAAAGAGACGTATGTTGTCCGCGCCGTGCTTCCGTGCAATATGCAGGATTTGGTCCCTTTTACTTGTGATCAACTGGTCCAATTCCATGTCTCGCTTCCTTCAGATTCCGGACCGCGCCACCCCATTGTTGGTTGACGCATGGAGACCTGCGCTATTGCGGCTGAGAATTATAATAGAGCATCTTGGGCTTCATGTAACAATCTCCGCAAAGAGCGAGCGCGTGTCGCGCTTTGTTGAGAGCGTTGTCAGGCGAGTTTTCACCGTACGAATATGCATAGAAGATCTCGGAACGGTCGCTTGCATTCACGCAATAGAGAAAGTAGCCCCACGAAGGCTGGTCCTCGTAGTGCTTTCTCGATTCCTTGTACACTTTAGACTTGACCTCGGTTGTGACCTTCTTCTTGTATCGCCCTGCGGTTTTCACCACGTCGTACTTCCATTGACGTATCTGAGTATCGAGTTCGCCTTCAGAAGTCACCTTGCCGTGTACTGCTTCCGCTTGGGCTTGTGAAACGACAATCAGAACAGCCAGAAGTGAGAACAGTAGAGCTCTCATGGGCTTTCCCCTCAGGAGCAAAGTGCGGTGGCGAGTATGCTAATGCGGACGGGATGATTTGTCAATAAAATTGAGCTGTTCAGGAGCCGGTCTTTGGGCGCGGGGGAATACACGGGCTTATATGGGAGCGCACTGAATATGGTCCTCACGGGTAAAATCCCAGAAAGGTTGGCGAGCTGACAACCTGTGGGATCAGCCGTAGGGGCGCAATTCATTGCGCCCGATAAGAGGGCGTGATGAATCACGCCCCTACCGGGCTTCATTGATAGGTGGCGCTTCCTGGCTTCCTATCTTTGGTCAATCACGCGCTTGGCCTTGCCGATGCTGCGTTCGATCGAATCAGGAGGCACAATCTTCACCGGCACATTGATGCCGATAACCTGCTGCATCTTCGCGGAGATCTTCTTGGCGATTTCTTCTACCTTCTCCGCGCCGGCCTCATAGATCGCCTTTCTTGCTTCGGTCTCCACCATAATCGCGTCTATGTGCCCCTTCTTGAACAAGCGAATCTGATAGATCGGCTCCACCTCTGCGAATTCGACCAGCACCGATTCCACCTGGGATGGGAATACGTTCACGCCGCTGATAATCATCATATCATCGGAACGGCCCAGAATCTTGTCCATGGTGATCAGCGTGCGGCCGCAATCACACTTGACTCGCCGCAAAGTGCAAATGTCGCGAGTCCGATATCGAATCATGGGCATTGCCCGGCGCTGCAATGCGGTAAAGATCAGTTCGCCTTCTTCTCCCAGAGCCACGGGCTGAAGCGTTTCGGGATCCACAATCTCGGGATAGACATGATCTTCGTTGATGTGGATGTTGTAGTATTCGCAGGTGAACGAAACTCCGGGGCCCATAAGTTCGGTTAGGCCGTAGTGTTCATATGCGTGAATCCCGCCGCGAGTCTCGATTTCGTTGCGCATTTCAACGGTCCACGGTTCCGCGCCGAAATGCCCTGTCCTGAGCTTGGTTTTCTTCAGGTCAACGCCCATCCGTTCCGCGGCTTCGATGATAGTCAGGCAGTATGACGGGGTGCAGCATAGAGCATTGGTGCCGAAATCCTGGATGAGCAGGATCTGCCGTTCGGTCATGCCTGCTCCTGACGGGACCACAGCGCAGCCGATCCGCATTGCGCCCTGGAGGAACCCCAATCCGCCAGTGAAGAGCCCCATGCCGTAGGCGTTCTGCAGCACCGTATCGGTGCGGACTTCCTGAGCCCACAGTCCGCGAGCCATACACTCGGTCCACTGCTCAAGGTCCTCGGCGGTATAAGGCCCGGTGATCGGCTTGCCCGTCGTCCCGGACGACGCATGGACTCGCACAACTTCCGACATGGGAACCGCGCACAATCCGAACGGGTAATTGTCCCTGAGCGCCGTCTTCACCGTGAATGGAAACTTGGCCAGGTCGTCCAGCTTCTGGAGATCCGAGGGTTTGACTTTCTGGTCGTCGAAAGCCGTCTTGTAATACGGAACATGATCGTAAACCCACTTCACGGTTTCTTTGAGCTTCTCCAACTGGAAGGCCTTCATTGCGCTTTCGCTCAGGGTTTCGAGCTTTTCGTCCCAAAACTTCTTGGACATAGCAGTTCCTCCTCGGCGACAGGGCGTCGTCTTTGTTTTTTGATTATCTCAAAGATGAGTCGGCATGATTGGAGCAAGCTTCGTCAGGGTAAACATAGGAAAGAGGCGATTAACTGTCAAGATAAATGGTTCTTTTGGGTTAGGGGGAAGAGCAAGTTCAGCAGATTGAAGAATCGCGGCGAGGACTAGGTCACGCCACCCTTGGGCCTCTTAGACGGAACAGGGTGATTTCCGGGGGGCAATTCACACGCCACGGTACAAAGGTCAGGCCCACTCCTCGGTTCAGATACATGCGGCAGTCTTTCTGACGGTACCAGCCATGAGTATACGGTGAAACCAGCCGTGCCACACTGAGGCCCCGATGATTGTTCAGCGAGGGCATGATGATCTGACCGCCGTGAGTGTGGCCTGCCAGGACCAGGTCGATTCCCGCATTCGCGGCCAGAGGAAGCACCGCAGGACGGTGAGAAAGAACGAGGCGCAGTCCAGGCTCGCGTGGAGCTTTTCGCATGAATCCAAGGAAGTTGGGGAATTCCATGCCCCAGAGCCAATTCGACCTTGGATCGTCCAATCCGCCCAGATGGATCTTGGCAGAGCCTTGGTCTAGGGTGATCCACTTGTCACGCAGCAGGATCAGACCGCTCTTCTTGATGGCATCGATGCATCGGTAATCCCCTGCATAGAAGTCGTGATTGCCCATGACCGCGTAATTCCCCAGACGGCGAGGTTTGAGCTGCTTCAGGATCGGGACTGCATCCTCCACAACGGTGAGAGGCGAGTGGAACACGTCGCCGGTCACGAGCAAAATGTCCGCTTCAACGCGATTCACCGTCTCCACCATCTTTTGAAGCTCTTCTCTGCCGAAGAACATGCCGAAGTGGAAATCTGAAATCTGCAGAGCCGTGATGGGCCGATCCAGGCCAACGAGCCCGGGAAATTCGAGGTCGAACTCTTCCACCACGGCATTGCCGTACGCCTGGGCAATTGCACGCCCGGAAAAAAATACCGTCGAAGCTAGGCCCGCGGCCGCGCCCCATTTGAGGAACGATCTCCGGGAGAGGTCCTTTTCCTCGATCCTATCTGGGGGGAGCCTGACGCAGCCGGCGGCAGGCTCTCTATCGCGAATGACCTCTGCGTGCTGTGCGGAAACGTGCTCCGAGCATTTTGGAAGGTCAACTTCGGCGGAGGCTCCATCCGCTCCTTTTCTATTCCTCAGCAGGGCCCAAAGCCAGTCTTTGAGCCTCACTGTTACTGACACAGGCCAAAGAAGCGCAAAAAAGGCGCAGAGAAATCCCACGCTCCCAAGATACGTGAAGAAGAATACCGACGCCGCCTTCCGGGCGAATGATTCCGTCGGCAAGATGTCAGGATCGAAGCTCAACTGCACCAGCAGATAGTTCGCCAGCCCCATAAGCCCAAGCGCCAGGTACGCCTCTTTCCGTGAAATCTGTGCGTACCGCTCAAACAGGTATTTCCGGACCGAGACGAAGACGTACCACTGGCCCAACAGGAACAGAGAAGCAACAATAGAAAAGAAAATCACGATCTTGGGCATTCACCAACCTTCTCGACTCGTACGCTCACACCGGCTATTTTATTCTGAATTGGAGCTTCAGGGAAGAAGGGTGTTTGGGTACTAGGCACCTTGAGTCCGCGTCTCGCGGTATTCGGAGCAGATCCTAGGCTTTTTCGTTTTCCTTCATTCCGGTTGATGACACGTTGTTCTGAATCCTGTTAACGGAGTTTTCTGTGATCTTGGTGGACGGCGGGCCTATGAGAATTAGTCCAGGCGAATAGCCCCTATCTCTACCAGGCTATCGCCACTGAGAAGGGACATTCTTTGCTCTTATCGTGGTCATGTCTCTGCCGGTGTCGAAAGACACATCGCGAATTCCTTCGCCCCTGGAAACTTCATTATAACCGCTATTTCATGATCTTTCCTTATTACTGGACACGGTTCCAATTCAAAGTCCCAGACTTGAATCATGGCTTGGCCTTCGTTTGGAGGAGTGCCCGAAACGCTTATGTGACGAGATGTCCTAGGATCTATATGGTGAAAGATTACTACAATGACTTCCCTGCCTCGAGAATCAAGCAGTTTTAGAATGAAATTATCAAGCGACACAGTGTACCCTGAGAAGGTCTCTTCCAACATCTTGTTGGGCTCATCAACTTTGACCGAGACTGATTCAACATCAACTGTTTCCGGAACAAGGGTCAGTTTGACCTTTACCGAATACACCGGCCGCTCACTTAGATTAGAGACGGTTATCACATTGTTAACGGAGTAGTCTCCCCTTATTAGATCTATACAAGTAGGATTGGCCGTTACGATTTTCCGAACAGCTGCGGCAAAACCTTCGGGTGTTATGGCGTCCACAATTCTCTTGATCAAGGTAGGCAAACCTTCCGAAGTCTTTGCGGCAACCTTGTCTGCTAGGATCGGGGAGTGCTCAAGAACCTCCCTTCTTGAAATTTTGTGCCAGACAGGCAGGATGGTTTTCTGACCTTCAATTTCCTTCGCAACAAGTCCATTCAATTCAGTCTGAGGCCATTCCTTGGAGAAGAAGGATGGGCTCAAGATCACGAGGCCGTATCTTGAGCTTGCTAGCCCTTTGTCGATACATCTGCGCAAAGAGTCTCCCAACGTAAGGCTGAATTCATCGTACCAAACCGAAACGCCCAGTTGAGTCAGCCACTCTGCGACCGGTTTCGCGACTTCCTCTTTGTCTTCGCTTGCGTGGCAGATGAAGATGTCGTGCACTCGAATACCTCACAAGGAGAGTTTCTATCGCCATCCGCGATCTGCCGCTTCCGCATAGGGCGGTTCCGCCACCCCAGAATCCAACAGATCGCTAGCCGGGTCATCTCAAAACCGATGGCTCTCTGCCCAGTTCCCACCTTTGCAAGAAATCTAGGAAGCACGCGGAATTAACCACGAATACGGTTCGCTCCTTTTCTCGCAATATTTCTGCAATATCTTTTGACGAGGTTTCTTCATTTCGTGCTATCAACGATTTCCTAAATCGGATGAGGGAAACGTCCTCAAACTCGCACTTCGCAATTTCTCCCGATGCCACATCAATCTGGTTTGGATCGAACCTACAAGTTTTCAAATCTGCTGTTGTGACTATGACAGAAAAGTACGTCCTAAGATGACCTTCACCAGGAACCCCGAGGTAATATTCTTCCATTGCAAAGGCTTCGGTTGCTTCCACAAGACTGGATGCCGTCCTTTCCAGCATAGGTTTGGCCTTGCCGTCTTGACCTGGAACAACACAAAAGCTGGACCCAAAAGACGCGGGGCCCAAATGCCAGTCCAACCATCCGAGCCACTTAGGCGAATAAGTAGTCCATGATTTGGCATACGTGAATTCGGTCGGGTTGCTAGAGGGGACCAAGAAGATCCATTGCGAATCTCTTACCCTCTTGCATTCGATTACAAGCACCTGTGTTCTCCATTCATGTAACAGAATCAGATCAATGAAGCCACTCTCCCCGGAGATCTGATTTGTCCATGGATGTTCTTCCGTCATTACTGTCCATTTCTGATTCCCCGATGAGGTTTCCACGAGATGCTTGATCGCAATCTGAAGCGGAAAGCCACTTGAATTGACCATTCTGCGCAGCCTTTCGTCAAGATCGTCCGCCATCGCTTCGTCCTTAGATTACTCGATTCTTATGGTCAAACAACGTTCCCATCCCTAAGAGACCGTGTTTTGACTTATCTCCACACTAACTTAGCCGTACATCCTGGTCAACAACATTCTTGGCCATTGATTATCCGGAAGTAAAGCGGACGGCCCCCAACGAGAAGTCCCTGCGCACCTGCCTTCCACAAATTTCCCGGTTTGAGTCGGCAATGTGTGTTCTATCGAGCCGACTTACCATCCTTGCCATCTTCGAGAAATCTCACAGAAAGATTGGAAATAACCGCTACTTCAACGTTTGCCTCCGCGGTGCTGCAATCCAAAACATGGCCGCCGGCTTGCTTGTCGGCTGTAATGAAGTGGAAATGAAATCCCGGAACGTTAACCCCGTCAAAGTAGCCAGGGAAACGGAAGCCCACCAATGTGCCACGAACATTCTTCAACTCGAAAAAAGTTTGATGCTTCAGAGCATCATCAATTCCTGGATACGGCCTTTCCTGACGGGGCACGCTCCTGACCTTAACATGGGTGAACTCTCCATCAATCCTTATGGCACAAGGCTTGCCGGATGGGGTTAACATGCGGTCCAGGGCTTCCGCCAGTTCCCTCATGTCGTTAACTGCGGGCAAAGAGAACTTCTTGTCGGGCTTGAAAAAAGTAACCACCGCGAATGGGGTCTTCTTGTCGTCGGTAATAGGATGAACTCGTCCGTCAGCCTTTATCTGGAAGAATTCATGGTTCAGAGCGACCATTTCTCCATCAAGGCCGTTGAGTGTCCCTATACCGAAATCCCCGTGTTTCTTGAGCTCACCGTAGGTGGTTTCACCGTCGTACATACCTTGCTTCAACGCGTGCCACGTGGAGACCTGGAAAATGGACCGATCCGCGGACTGAGCATAAAGCAGGCCGAATGCGACTACGACTATAAACAAGACCACAAGAATCGAAAGTATCCGTCTCATCTGCTCTCCTGGCCGATCGAATATACCCGTTGCTAAAAGTTTTGTTTGAAGCGAGGCGGCCTTGTCACGTCATTCCTGCGGAAGCAGGAATCCAGTCTTTTCAATCCCGCGTTCCGCGCGGGACTGGACCCAGGCACCTGCCCCGGACCATGATCCGGGGTTCGCCGGGGTGACGCGTAATCAATCTGCAGTTACTTTTGGCAAATGCTATGAACCTAAAATCGAAATCGTGCAACAGACTCTCATCCAACAGGGGTTCCCTACATTTGGTTGACTTCTGATACTCGCGAAAAGCCGAAGAAGGACATTCACCTACCGGAGCCGTTCCACCACAGCATTGACTCTGCGGTGCACCACCTCAGAGTATCGCCTCATGCTTTCGCCTCCCAACAAGAGCACAATGTATTGCACGAATCGGTCGGGACGCTCACGCAAAATGTTGTAAAGCTGTCCCCAAAATTGTTTCATCAACGACGGTCGGAGGCCGATCGCACAAACCAGGCTAAAGAAAGCACGAATGCCATAGAGTTGGTCTATCACGGGTTCATGTCCCACTGTCCCGCGCCTAGCCTGAGATCGAACTGTTCCAGTTGGCGAAGCAGATTGCGGAACCCCCACCTGCTTCACATAACGGAATGCTCGAGACAGATAATTTGCAGGTTCATAAAGCCTGGCGTATATGCTGCTTACTTTTTGTAGCACTCGATCTTCAGACTCTTCAGGGACATAGTTGAGCTCCGCCTCATGCACACCCGAGGTTTTTTCAGGAATCAGCCTCCCGGCGGACTGCAAGCGATACCATAATCGGGTATCGGGCCACACTTTGAGCGGAAGTATCTGAACCATGGGCACAGGCATGGATTCTGCGAATTCACAAACCCGGTCCGCGGCATCCTCTTTTTCTCCGTCGAGACCGACAACGAAGCCTGCAACCACATCGATCCCACTCTCATTGATATTCCTCAACCGCTCCCGGACAGGATTTGTGAGGTTTGGCTTCTTTCCGGCTATTCGGAGTGGTTCCTCATCGGGCGATTCAATTCCTACCAGCACACCCTCGAATCCGGCCTGAACCATCATGTGCATCATCTCGCGGTCTCCACCGAGATCGATTCCGGCTTGAGTAATGAATCGGAAAGGTCTTCCTCTCTGTTCCATCCACTGAGTGACGGCTCCCAGTATTGATAACGCGCTCGCCCTTATACCAATGAAGTTATCGTCGCATACAAACACGCGGCCTCGATGTCCCGCGTCATAAATAGTTTGTAGTTCTGCCAACACCTGGTCACTCGCCTTGTACCGCGGTTGACGACCGTACAGACTAACGGCATTGCAAAATTCACAGTCAACCGGGCAACCTCTGCTGATCTGCATTGCGAGATTCGCATAATCTCTTATGTGCAGCAAATCAAACCTGGGGACCGGTGATGCAGTTATATCCGGCTTGCCGGAACCTTCGATGACTTCCCTTTGCCGCTTGTTTGCCATCGCTTCAATGAGGCGGTCAACCTCGCCTTCGAGTTCTCCGCGAACCAAAATGTTGCATCCTGCGTCCAATACTTCCTGCGAAGCAAAGGTCGGATATGGCCCTCCGCAAACGATTGTCTTGGTAAGCCTTTTTGCTTCGCCCATTAACGTCAGCAAAGAATCTCGCTGACAATTCATTCCTGAGAACATTACGGCATCTGCCCAGTCCCAATCACGCTCGGTCAATGCGCGAGTATTGAGGTCAGCAAGTCTCAGTTCCCACTCGCTGGGAAGCAGAGCAGCCACGGTAATCAGAGCAAGCGGAGGCGCGAAGCTCTTACGTCCATAGATTCTTATCACGTATTTTAACGACCAGACTTCTTCCAGATAAGAGGGATTTATAAGGAGAACTTTCATAATAACGCCCCTCCAATTACGAATTCTTTCCCAGAAGATGCCGAGTTTCCCCCGTATTTGACCGTACCCCCGGGCTCTGCGCCCGTCAAGCACAATCTACGTCGCAGGACCCCATCGGAACCCGGTGGCCGATCATTGGCCCGCGCGCTGAGCCCTTTCGTTTCATTTGAAATCAACCCAGCGAAGTCTCCAAGAGACAGAAAGCCTCTTCCTCCCATAGAGCGAAAAGCGGACGAGAAGCCTTGCATCTTCTCGTCCGCAACATCATGAGTTCCTAGTAATTCTCATTCCACCTGGATCTAGGTGTACACTCCGAACTCCGGCATTCGCTTGCCGACGACATCTTCAGATGCCTTCTTGGCGCCTGATTCGCAAGGATTTGCGAAAGCGAGCGGTTCCTCTTTGTTAACCGCCGGGTGACTCTGTTCGAATGTGGCGTGCGGATCGGATCCCAGCCAGGTATGGGCATTCTCGGGACATCTATCCGAGCCGGCCTGAATGTCCTCGGTCATGGGCTTACTCCTTTGGTTTTATGAGGTTTTCCTGCTCCCACGGGTTCCCGTAAGCAGCCGGTTCCCCTCTTTATAATTTAATAATCATTCATCTTCGAAGGTCAAAGCCTGACGCGAAGGCTTGCCCAAAATGGTTGGACGCTGGACCCAGGCGACCCCGAAAATTGTCCCTGGCTCATTCTTGACAACAACAGCCCCCTAGAAACGGTTATATGATCGGTTCGAGATGAGTCTTGACCTATGACGCTACTCGTCATGTCGACCAGGAATGATAACAAGCTTCGAGCCCTTGACACCGAGGCAGAAACCCGGTAGTGTAGCGGTTTGTGGGGATGTAGCTCAGCGGGAGAGCACCGCGTTCGCAACGCGGGGGTCGAGGGTTCAAATCCCTTCATCTCCACCAAGGTATTCTCAAGAGAATCAGGATGTTATGCTTGACAGGCGGCATCCTGATTTTCTCGTTCTGACCCCTTGGTGTCCAAATAGTGACTGTCAAGAATCCTCACGGCATTCTTCATGTGGTCAGGGGCCAAATGTGAATACCGCATGGTCATCCTGATGTCTTTGTGCCCCATAAGCTCCTGTACGGCTCGGATATCCACGCCCCCCATCACGAGGTGACTGGCGAACGTGTGCCGCAGGTCGTGGAACCTGACATGGGGAATTCCAGCTCGCTTGACCGCATTCCCAAACCCCGTCCTCATTTTGCGGAACTTTTCGCCATCCTTTCGTTGGAACACGTAGGATGAATCCAAACGGCGAGGAATCCTCCGCAGCACATCGGCCAAGGTGTCGTTCATCGGGATTGTGCGTACCTCGTAATTCTTCGTGTGGTGGTCTTTCTTGTTATCCACACGAACACTTCCCCGTTTGAAGTCAATGTCCTTCCATTCCAATGCGGTCAACTCTCCCAGCCGCATTCCCGTGTTCAACGCTACGGCAACGAACGAATAGAGCTGCGGATTGTCCGACCGTCCGCATGCACCGAGCAGCTTCTCAATCTCGTCTGCTGCGAGGTAACGGAAATGAGGTTTTCCAGTCCTGAGTTTCTTCACGTGCTCGGCTGGACTGGTCTTGAGGTAGCCCCACTCCACGGCCTTGCGAAGCATGTTCTTGATGGTGTCCAGCTCTCGGTTCACTGTTGAGGCTGTCACTTTCTCTAGCCTTCGTGCCTTGTACTCCTCAATCATCTTCGGGTTGAGATGACAGAGATGCTGATCGCCCCACAGAGGCGTCACATGCCCGTCTAGGGTCAAGACATCTCGCTCGTAACTCCGCTTGGCTTTGTTTGCCTTGGAATACTCCAGATACTCGGCGGCGAAATCCTTGAATAGAATTTTCTTGGGCTCACACACTCCCAGAAAATCGTTCTTCGCCTTCTTTACCTGAACATCCGCCAGTTTCAACTCAGCCATTTTCTTGGAAGGCCCCACCTTCCGTCTGATTCTCTTGCCTTGGTGGTAGAAATCTATCCACCAGTTCCCTTGCTTCTTGAAAACTCCCATAAATGCTTCTCCTTTCGGTTTTTGCTTCCGAAAGGACACCATTGGACAATCCGTTTACCACCTCCCTTCTGGGAGCAGAATAACCGAGTTGATCCAGCGGTGTCCACTTCGTTTCACTGCCACTGGATATCGGGAGCCAGTGTGCTTCTCCCCTTCTCGGTTCGCTCTAGAATCCATTTTTCAACGTCCTCTCTGATGAATCGCACGCACCGACCGAGCTTGACGTGCGGGATAAATCCATAATGAACCCATTTTCTGATCGTTGACTCAGCGACCTTTAGCCATTTGGCTACTTGGGTCGTGGTCAGCAATTCTTTTCCTTCCATACCCTTTTCAATTCCTCCGTCGTCTCAATTCTTCCCGTGGATACGGGTTGTCGGATTACACCGACTTGTGCCCGCCGCCCTGCCGGAGGAGGCAGGGTTGGGGCTTTGAACAAGATCGTCCTTGGATCAAGACATGTCTGTCTCTGCGGCTTTGACTGAGTCATACGCCAGCGCATATGTGTTGGCCATTTGCATCTGCTCACGGGGGCTCGCTGTTCTTGCATAATCCCACCACGGGTCCCAGAAATCCTTTCGTGCCTGCTCCCTCTGGTAGCACCCTAAAGCACGCCGCACTTTCATCACGTCCCTTATCTCTGGACGTATCTTGAAACCGGATACAGCGGCGAGATTTCTGCTGAATCCCTCTTGAACGGCTTTCCGAGTCTTTTTATCAAGCCCCGTGGCAGGGCGTTGGATGATGACCTCGTCTGGTTCAAACAGTTCACAAAATTCCTTGATCCTCTGTGCAATGTTTCCAGTGAAAAAACCTGACTCGCTATTCCATTGGTTCTTGATGCCGACTATCCAAGTGTACGCCGTCCTGTCCCTTCCGTTGTTGATTGCTAATACTTTCATTTTTTTCTTCCTCACCTGTTTTGGTAATTTCCCGAGTGATACTCGGTTGCGAGCTAGGCTCGTCTTGTGCCCCGTACGATCAAGGGGCATGGGCATCAGCCCGTCACGTTTGCTTGTGGATTTTTCAGTTGAGAATCAGTGCGAACTGTGGAACTCGGTTTTAGAAAAGATCAAGAATCAAGGCCAGTGTCATAGATTGTTCGGAAGATTAGTTAATGTTCGGTAACTCAATGTCTCTATATTTATATATAGATTACAAATTCATCTCCGATTCCATTTTATTGTCCGGTTTTGGTAATAATGAACCGTGAAAATGTCTAAAACATACTGTTGATGCGGAATAAAAAATATTTGCTATCAGTTAATTTTTTCAATCCAAAATGATGATTAAGTTTCTTTAGATGTTATCTTATGTACATGAGCTATCTTCCACCATACCCACCGTCAGGCTTTCTATGGCATTCAGGAGTCTAGTCATTGAAAGAACATGACTTTCACATATACTTGCTACCCGAGAACTTAACGTCGCCCAGATTGGATTACAGACGTGAATTTGTCTATTTCTCACAGACGGTCAGGTAACCCAGCGGTCAGGGGGTAGGGGGTCGGTTCCTTCGGAGGAGCAGCCATTCGGGGACGGGTCTCGCAACCGTAAAGGGAAAGTTTGGATTTTCTGGCACGCTGCGGTATGCTCTATCCGATTACGTGCGTGTACGGCTTTCCTGCCGCTCTATCAAAACGATTCTCCGGAACGACGAATGACCATCAGCCTGTCCGATCCCCGCAATCATTGGATGGTACGCCTGTGGGAGGACTACTGTGCCAAGTTTTCCGTCTGTTCCCCCACCGATGGAGACGTTGACGAGATTGATGCCTGCCGCAATGCAATGATGGAGGAATGGCAATCTTACGCTTCTACCTTTGGGGTTGCCGCACCCGAGGATCAACTCCCGCCTGACACGTGGGGCGACGAACTCCCCGCTCCTGATAACGAGGGCAAATTCAGCCCTCATGTACTCAAGAACTGGCGTTTCTGGTCGGACTCTCGTGCATTCTTGCGTGAGCAGTATGGGGTCTTGAACCAGCCGTCCCTCACCTTTGACTGCCAAGCACAGAAGCTTGGGCACCCGCCAGTTCCCATTTCTAGCGATGATAGGCAGTTTTACGGTTATCCAGCTCAGGGTGATCCGCCTGAGTGGTATGCCCACGCCATCCAGATGACCATCTACCGATCAGAAATCCGCTTCAGTTGTAGATCGCAGGGCTGTAGGAGGGGATGGTGTGACCTTAAAAAACGCGGTTCTGTGGACATCTACGGCTTGGTAAAGGTGTTTCACCGTTTCGGCAAGATGCTCCAAGCTCAAAAAACGGTCGCCAAGTGGTTCGGTATGGCAGTGCAACCGTTAACATCCGTGGCCGCAGAGAAGGAGCTACCGAAGCGATTCAAGGTGTCGTGCGGTGAGTTGAACGAACTCATAAGCAAGCACCCCGACCTGCGGGACGCCAAGGTGGGCGGTAAAGACAAACGGAACCAATTCATCCAAGAAGCCGTGGACTTGATACGACATTCACCCTTGGAGGAATATCGGGACCAACCTGCCTCAGAGGGGTACGTGTATCTCGCTCAATCCGTGGTGTATGGAGATGGGCTGTGGACAATGGGCACAGCGGCACGGCTCTGGTTGTGGATGTGGTGCCATCAGTCTCAGCGTGCTCGTCAAAGGAAGAAGCGGATAAGGGGGTTCACACCCTCGGACAAAAAACTGGCTGACCTGTGGGGGATAGGTGAAAGCACGGTCAAGAGGCAGAGAAAGAAGCTGGAACAGCTTGGTTACTTCAGGATCGTGGACGGAGAATGGAGGGTCTTTTTCAATCCAAAAGAGTAGGGTACACGATGACCCCCTCAAAACCTAATAAGCCATATATATCAATCTACTAGCTTATGCTAATACATTATAGTATATATGGTCTTTCCCCCCCCTCTGTCCCTGTGCCCTTGAATTATTAAATATAGTATATGGAACCAGTACCGTAGTCAATCCCGTAGTAAGCTGTTACCTGTTCCTGTAGGTAGGTATCATGATGAAACAATCAAGCAGCAGATCGATGCAAGTAATTGAACACCCAAAGCAGGTGCAATCATATCTGGAGCAGATACCTGCCGATGTGCTCATAGGCGTAACAGCTCCCTTGAAGACAAGAGATCACGTAATTATATGTATTTACAGTGATGTACACGGGTCTATGGTCATTCACGTGGACAAGTCAGTGGCCCAGCAGACCTGTAGAATGCTCTATGAACCAAAACATAATAAAATAGCGGTACATGGCATCAAGACGGTATGGCAAGACCTTCACATCAGTGATCCTGCTTTCAATACGGATTCCATTATTTGCACGAAATTGATTACGTATTTACTGCATCCCGAGTGGGAAGAGCATCAGTATTTCCTCGGATACCTTGCAGAACATTACCTCGGTACTCGCTACCCGTACACGCCTTCATCTGTGTACACAGCTGCGTATCCAGACGTGTTTTATGAAATCTTGAGCTACGATGCCCGCCTGATTCATTCCTTGGCAGCGGAACTCGGCCGTCACATGGATGATGACTTGTGGAGCCTGTACCGTAACGCGGAACTTCCTGTAGCCGCCATGCTCAATGAAATGTCCTTAAGCAAGGGTTTGTTGGTGGATCGCTACGGGTGCTTGGTTGAGCTGGAAAAAGCAGAGAAAGGAAGGATGGAGCTTGAGAAATTGATGTTTGGTGACGGGGAGCCAATGGAACTCCGTACTGGCCAACAAGCGTACCGATACCTGAGTAGGAGAATTCCCATAAAGAACAAATATGCCCGTGATATTGAACAAATCTGGGACACGGTGCTGGATGAATTGGCGTGTGACCATGAAGAAGCGATCTGGGTATCACGCTGGAGAGAGTTCGATGCAGGCATTCGGTTCCTGCGAACAGCCTTAAATCCTGATGACGAGGGCAGGATACGTTCAACGTGGAAGCAGACCGTGGCAAAGACAGGACGCATCATTGCTAGGGATTTTCCCGTTCAGAACGTCAAACGGGAGTACCGTAATCTTCTGATACCCGATGAGGGCCACGCACTCATCAAGGCGGACTATTCACAGTCACAGCTACGGATTTTGGCTTATCTGTCTCAGGACGAAGAGCTGCTGAAAGCGTATCAAGAAGGTATGGACTTGCATTTCGACACAGGGGTGCGGCACTGGCCTATGACCGATGGCAAACAAATTGATGAGGCCACGAGGAAAAACATCAGAAATTTAGGCAAGGACATCAATTTCTCGATTTGCTTCGGTAGCACGGCGAAAGGTTTGGCAGGCACCATCAATAAAAAGCGGCAAAATACAGGGGACCGCATCGATGTGGAAACAGCCAAAAGTTATGTCCATGACTGGGAAAACCGCTTCCCGAAGGTAACCCCCTTTTTCAAGCAGCGATGGAAAGAGCTGGAAACATCGGATGATTCTACAAGAATAGAGCGGTCGCCCTTGGGCCGAAGACGAGTTTTCGTAGGAGACAGCCCCGCTATCAGACGCCAGCACCGTGCTCAGATGTTGCAGGGTTTTGAAGCGGACATGTTGAAGCTTGCTATGGTGCGGATTCAGGGTCACTTCAAGAGGCATCAAATGAAATCCAAGATAATGATGGCTATCCATGACAGCCTGTGGGTGCACGCACCCATTGATGAGGTGGAAGTCGCCCGAGAGATGGTAGAAACGGAGATGATCCGTGCCCTGCCGATGAGTGTTCCCGTGCAAGTGGACGTGGACATCGTCAGGCGAAAGGAGCAAGAAATTCCAGCGGTGACCAGCATATTTCCCCAAAACGAGATTGAGTGATGGTATCCTCTGCCAGCCTTTGAAACATATTGCACAAAACACCCCCCAGAAAAATCCCAGCAGCCTTTCAGATTCAAGGACACGATGCCAAAGGCCGCATTATTATGCGGTATTCGTTTTACGGAGCGTATGGGCGGAACGATTGATTTTTCAGTGGAGACCGAATGAAAGACCGAATGAGTGAGCACCGATCCGCCAGACGCTACCATCTTCAGGCCGTCTCCAATATCAAAGCTTGCCAAGGAATGGACGATTCGTGTTGACATTCTTGACAGACGCCGCTAATTGTGGGGCTCTGAGTATCAGTGCCTTTGCGAAGAGGCTCTGCTTGTGGTCCAGCGTGAGGAACGCTCTTTGTTTGTAGAGGGGGCATGGAATGAAACTGCGCAGCATCGCCATCAAGAATTTCAAGGGCCTAAAGGAAGTCGAGTTTCCGTTATCAGAGTTTGTCTGTCTCATTGGAGAGAATAACGCAGGGAAATCGTCAGTTCTTCAGGCATTTTCGTTGTTCTTGTCTGGATCACCGCTAAAGGAGCAGGAGTTCTACGATCCTTCAAAAAAAATTCGGATCGCCATTTCCTTCACTGATGTTGTCGAAGACGATCTTTCCCGCCTAGCGGAGGAACATCGTGAGCGGATCAGTGAGATAGTAGACTCAGGCCTTTTGACCCTTGTACGCGTTTACGGCACGGATGGAAAAAGTACTCTCAAGTATCAGGCATATGTCCCCAAGGATGAGAGATTTAGAACTGAGAATATTAAAGAATTGGTGAAAGGACAAAGGGCTGGTTCAGCTTTCGTGGACAAAGTCGTCGGCGAGTTCCCGGAACTCCGTGATTCTATGAATGCCCAATGCAACCAGGCCCAGGTCATTGAACTCATTCACCAGCTGGGCCAGTCATTGCCCGTTTCGGAAAAGAATCTGGATGACCTGGATCTGCCGACAGGAATTGATAAGAGCGTATCCGCCTTACTTCCTGAACCCATATATATTCAAGCTGTGAAAGACCTTTCTGATGAGACCAAAACCAAGGAAAGCACTCCTTTTGGCAAAATTCTCGGAATTTTGCTCAGAGCCATTGAGGATCAACTTGGTGACGAGAGCGAAATTTTCTTGCGTCTTCAAAAAAGACTAAACCGAATGGAGTTGGCCGATGGCAGTGTGCAAGATGAACGACTTGAACAGGTCAAAATCATCGAATCTACTGTGGAGCAATATGTTCAGGAAAGTTTCACTGATACCAAATTGAGAATCGAAATACCTCCTCCTGAGCTGAAAACGGTTCTGTCGGGGGCGAAGATTTTTGCCAATGACGGCGTTGAAGGCCTTATTGACTCGAAAGGCGACGGGCTGAGGAGGGCCACGGTATTTTCCATTTTGCGTGCATATGCAGATCTCAGCAAACACCCTCTGTTCCAAAAAGAGCCAGGTACTGAACGTCGCCGAGGACGCTATCTGTTGCTCTTTGAAGAACCCGAACTCTATCTGCACCCCAAGGCTCAGAGGATACTTTTTGAAGCGCTGAAGACCTTCTCAGACGATCACTACATCATCGTGTCAACCCATTCGCCGATGTTTCTGGGTCCAGACGCCACAGAGACCTTTGTTAAATTGACGAAGTTTCGTCCCAATCCAGCTGAAAGGCCTTATACAAAAGTTTGGCCAGTTGATTTGAGCGAAGTGAAGGCGAAGGATCAATTCCAACTAATTTGTTACGAAAATAATAATGCCGCCTTCTTCTCCGATACTGTAATCCTGGTTGAAGGAGATAGTGATTATTTGGTGTTTCCCCATATGGCGTGTCTTATAAATCCTGGATGGGATTGTGGGAGAACCTCAGTAGCTTTTGCTCGAATTAGCGGCAAGAGTAGTATTCAGCGGTACAAGAAGTTTTTTGCAAGTTTTGGAACCAGAGTTGCCATAATAGGTGATCTCGACGTTCTGTTGGATGGCTTCACTCAGCTCGAACTACCAGCGCCTATACTTGAAGCTCGCCAAGAATTGATACAGGCGATCGATGCAATAATAGATGAAAATGGGGGACCGCCAGAGCCCACTGGAGAAAAAATCAGGGATGTCCATCGCAAGGGAAGCCTACGTGCTCTTTGGAAGAAGGCCAAGGAAGCGTACGAGCTGTTTGGGAATGAAGAAATAGATTTTGCTGAATTGAAAGCAGCTGTTGACGAATTTTTTGAATGGGAGCGACAAAACGAAAGAAGTTCGATTTTGGCTAACTGTACCGATTCCACGTTGTTGGAAGATAAAAGGAAACTGCTCTGTGACCTGCGAAAAGAAGATATATATTTACTGGAACGGGGAGAAATAGAAGCGTATTACCCAGAGGGGCTTGAGGGCTCGGATAAGCCATCGAAGGCACAATGTTTTTGCAACACAATTACCACAAAGAACGAAATCCTCGAACTTTGTTCGCATGTGCCAGTAGATGCCAATGGTGTAGAAAAAAAGGAATTTGAGGCCATTCTTGAGCCTATATTTGGCAAAGCTACTGTCTGAGCAAAGGTAGCGAGGAGCGGGGGCAGGAAAAGGTGGCCCATTCAGCGGAGCACCATGGCTGTTCAATCTCTGGATTGCACGGTACAGGTGATGTGGGTTCTCTGCATCTGGTAATGATCGATGACACCCCGCTACTCCGCAAGCGTCACCCGCTCACGAAAACGCCATCACACATTAGCTCACCCTCCAAAGAAATCTGCCTCTTGAGCCTTCATCGAGAATAATGCCAGACATCCTTATCCCTGTGCTCGATTCACGCGTTCGGAACTATTCATACGGCATGTTGAGTGATGATGAAAGGCACTGCACATAAATTCCCTTCTTTTCTTATATTTAGGGTCTAGAGGGTAAATTCTTGAAGGAATTGACCATCAAAAGAAATACGTCACTCGCACGAAAGGAGGTCCTGCCATGAACGGTCAGCAAGAACAGGGAGTCGGGTTCGGTTGGATCATCTTGTTGGTGATTCTCTACGTCATCTTCAACCCGATCCCCGGTCCCATCGACGATGCGGCAGTGGCGGCCATCGGAGGCTATAGTGCCCTGAAGAGAATCTGACGCCTGCACCTGCACGCACGCCCTAAACCTAAAGAGGAAAAGGATTACACCAAGAAAGGAGCATCACTATGGGCACAAACGGAAATGGCCAGTTTCTTGAAAATGAGCTGGTAACCCGCAAGGTGAAGGTCGGAAACGAGTGGCAAACCAGAACCTTCCCGGTTGTTGGAGGCCGCCTGCGTATCCTCCATGAAAACAACGATAACCTCAGCATCCAGACTGAGATCGTAAGGCTGGACAATGACTTTGCCGTGGTCAAGGCAGCGGTGGCAAACCAGAAGGGGAAGTTCAACGGCACGGGAACCGCATCAGTGCAAAGAGATGCAAAACTGGCAGACTCTCTCGTTGAATTGGCTGAAACTAGAGCTATAGCGAGAGCCCTTCGCTTCGGTGGGATAGGAGTGGAGTATACAGGAGCCGAAGAAGTTTCTCACGTGGTTGCAGCAGAGCCCGACAGAGAACAAGGTGCCAACAAAGAGCCTGCCTCCGTGTTTCCTGAAGGCAATGGGAACAACAGAGCTGAGACAAAATCTACGGGAAACAGCAACGGAAGATCAACTCAAGCCCAATGCAAAGCTCTGTGGGCACTCACCAAAAGAGCCAATTACACTGACGAGGACATAGAATCCATGCTCCGTCCACTAAACGCAACAACATTCCAAGACCTCACCAGAGAATCCGCCTCGCAGCTCATCGGCTCCTTGCAGACGGAAGTAGCTGCGTAAACCCACCAGAAAGAACATCTGAAGACGAACCGCAAGACTCGGGGAGGACAGGATTAGTTCGTTCTGCACCTCCCCTTGAAAGGAGAACCACGCCATGACAAAGGAAGAGCCCCATCTCAGCTACTCGCAGATCAACACCTACATGAGCTGTCCACTCAAGTACCGCTTCTCATACATCGACGGGCTGGTACCCGACTTCACTCCATCGGCACTGCACTTCGGCCACGCCGTTCACTCTTGCATACAGGCGTTTCTACAAAGCTCGCTTGAAGCTGACCCTCTCCGTGCGGATCAGCTGGTAGACATCTATCGTCAGGAGTGGAGAAGAAACGAAGGCCCGCCCGTTCGCTACTCTAAAAGAGAGAGCGAAGAATCTCTCTTCAACACGGCCAGGCAGGTCTTCACGGTCTTTACCGAACAGCATGACCCTGCCATTGAAATCATTGCGGTTGAAGAGGCGTTTACGCTGGATCTCACCACCGTTTCCGAAGATTGTCCGAAAGATATGCCTCCGTTGATGGGTTACGTGGATGCCATCCTCAAGAACGGATCGACCGTTCTGGTGGACTACAAGACATCTGCACGCAAACCCAACGGTGACGTGAACGCCATGCAACTCGTGGCGTACAGCTTGGCTGCGGTGGACCTCGGCTATGACCCGAACGAACTCCAATACAAATATGATTACCTGCTCAAGACCGCCAAGCCAGAGCTGGTGAGTTGTCCCGTGGCCATAGACGACAATGACCGCAAAAGATTCCTGAAGACCACAACGAGCGTATGGCGAGCGATGCAATCGTCCATATTCTATCCGAACCCCAGCTACTTGTGCGGCTCGTGTGCTTACCAGCGGCACTGCAATGAATGGTAGAAAGGAGAGACCAACATGCCGAGAAGCAAAGAAACCGCCTACAAACCAGCCGAGCTGATTCAATTCGAGCCGTCCACCGAGATAACCCTCCTGCCCCCAAATTCGGGCGTGATAGGCAGATTCCTTGAAGAAACAGCCAACATGTTCAAGGCCAGAGCAATGAGAATGGGCGGGCTGCTGAGAAGAATCAACGAATCAGGACAACGGACGGAAGCAATCCTGCGAACAGCAGCAGAAAGAATGGAAGCTGCCGAAGCCAAACTGGAACAGGACATGTGCAAGGAAGGACTTCTGCCCGATACAGGCAACCACAACGAGCTTGAGGATGACTGATAGCCCCGTGACGCAACCCGTTCAATGAAGTTGACCGCTACCTGCGGTCTCTTTTTCCAGCCCCAGATGCCGCCACAGAGCGTCCAGCCACTTATCCACACGGGCGTTTACGTGGAAGGACGAGTTGGTATAAAACCACCACACACGCAAGAGTCAAGATCAGCATAATTATACCTACAGGGTTATAGAGACTGAAGAAATCAACTCATGTCTCTGAACAACCACTCTGGAGGTGCGTTATGGAATTGTCTACAGGAAATCCCTTGCTGGACTGCTTGGTTCTTCTCGGGATCGGTGGTGGTGCTGGTTATTTCCTCAAAAGGGATACCCCAGAAAGAGCGGAAGCACTGAAGGTAAAGAGTGCCAATCAAGCGACCGTTGCCATCAGCGGACAGAAACACCAATCTTATCAGAAAGCTGCCGAAGCTCTGGGCAAATGCATCCAAGGCAACACGAACATTGATCCAGCGGACGCCCAAGCTGCAATGACGGCATTGGCGAAGAACTTCGGAATCCTCACGTAGGAACCAACGAAGGTGCTGTGAAATTCAGTAAGGGATCGCTATGAGCGGTCTCTTTTTTCAGCATCTTTACTGACCTTGGAATGCTCGGCTATGGGAAATGCCGCATTACTACTGCCAAATGGGCAGGGGGGTATACTAAAGGAGCTGTTAAAGCTCTATAAAAAGGAGGGTCCTACCTGACACAATTTTCTCACCGATGCTGGCTTTTTAGCATATCATGCATTGCTACTGGGTTTTGATGCACCCAGGATTCCACTCCGATACGCACATACTGACACGCACAAACTTCCAGATGTCTGGAACTTTGCTATTTCTCTTGTGATAAAAACTCCTTAAGGTGTTCAACCAGCCTCTCTCGAACATCCTTGTTGAGATTATGAATCTTGAGTAAGCGGCCATTCTTAGACACTTCTATGCGATAAGACCCCACATCTAGTTGTCTGCCCTCTTTCTTGTCCCTCTTCTTACGCTTTGCGTCCACTTCGGCTCGCACCATCTTAGTGACCGACCGCACATCGCTCTTTTCCACCTCGTCTTTGTGGGACTCAAGAAAGGCGAATGGGTCTTTGAGTCTGGCAACGTCTTGCAGCTTGGACACCCCGAGGTGCCCATATTCGCCCAGACGATCACCAAACCTGTCATAAACACGTATGTAGTTGTTGGTGGCACTCTTACGCATTCCTACGATCTCCTGAAAACTCATCCACAAGCGGTTCTTCTTCTGTCTCTCACGGACTTCAAACAAGAACCTGCCTGTCTCGTAGATGTTTCCTAGTGCAGAAGCCAGCACGGGGTAAGCACTCTCGACATCGGTCACGAGGGACTTTTTAAGGGCGTCGGTGAAATCAATCTCTTCCCCTTTGTCGTCCCTGATGGTCTTTCGCTTACGGAGCTCATCCACTATGGCGTTGAGTTTGGACTCATCCACCATGCCGACCGCTCCACTCGTCGTCTTTGCGGCTTCCTTTCCCGTAGCAGCCATCGTTTCATCCTCCCACGACTTAAAATGGCTAAGGCTCTCTATGGCCTCGCCGAACTGATAACCACTTTTTTCAAGGTTGGGCTCATCCCGGTATCCGACGTAACGGACTTCAACTTGTACCGCTTGGAGCTTTATACCCAGTTTGTCTCTGGTCTGGTAGACGTGGGCAGGCAGTTTACTCTCACCCGAGTACCGACCCACGTTATCTCTCACCACGCCCATTTTTTGGAGTTGCAGTTTCTTAAGTAGATCGGCGAAGAACTCGGGGGACGCAGATGCGAAAGCAGAGTTGTACGACCCCACGAATCCTTTTCCAATCACAATATCAGGACTCGGCTTCAGCTCGTTTGCTTTGTTGTCGTCCATGCCGTGGATAAGTAAAACCAACGCTTCTTGCCCATGTTTCTGATTTATCTCTTTGATGTAGTCAAGAATGGGATTCCAATAGTCATCGCATTTCCTTGCGTCCTCTAGCACGTTCAGATCCATTAACGACTTCTTAAGATCGGGCTGCTCAAGGAGTTTTCCTTTGTCATCCCTTTTCGGTCTCCTGTACTTCTGGTTGTTAATCACTGCGTAAGATCCGAGGAACTGAGCCAAATGGCAACCTAGAATCTCCGCATTATCGTCGTCACCCTCGTGCCCGTGTGGCACAACGACCAACACGTTGCAGGTACCATCTGATTTGTGGCTCACCGTGCCCTTGACCATCCAAGGAAAAGGCGTGTCGCCTCTTACAACCGTGCCTTTGATTGTGTCGGCCACCTTCTTGTCCTTCTGTGGGTTTGCGGCAGGGGGCTCTGCGTCGGGGTATTCGCTCCATTCCTTGCCGTCCAGATGCCTGCCTCCTTTGTCTCGCCCTTTACCGCCAACCTGCTTAAAGAAAAAGGGTATTCTCGCTCTCTGGCACTGATCACGGATGTCCCTCGCCCAATCCAAATCCATAGCCCGTGCCTTTGGGCCTGACTCACCCCCTACGATAGCCCAGTGGATATCCTGAAAATTGATGTTTGGAATTGCGCTGAGAAGAGGCTCAAAGCTGATAAAACGAACTCTTGCAGGCACCTGCCGCAGCAAATCAAGGCGGTGAAGATAGTCGGCATTTTCCACCGTCACTCCTACCCACACATTTTCTGGCCAGTCCAGCTTCACTCTCAATTCGGCCATCCGCTCTGCTCGTTTGGTCAAGACTTGGAAAATATGCTGAGGACACTTGACCATGCGGTCAAAAATCTGATGTATAGCCTCCAGAGGTGCATCCTCGTGGAAGGTGTCGCTCATCGTGTTCACAAAAATCTTGCGAGAGGTTTTCCATTTTAGAGGCTGATCCAGATATTCAGGATAGAATTTGAACTGGAATCCGTCTCTATATTTCTCCGTATTGGGATTTCCTTGCAACCTCTTCGCATTCTTCTTGGCATAGCAATTGGCGCATCCAGCGCTCACTGCCGAGCAGCCCCCGAATGGGTTCCAGCTTTCATCAGTCCAAGAGATTTTGGTTTTGGACATTGCTTTTCCGCTCTCTCCACGGCAGACTGACGGTGAACCGCTACGGTCAGCTTGAGGGTTCGACCGTACCACAACGGAGATTTTTTGAAAAGAAAATTGAAAGGACAACGAGAAACGTGCTGAGGCTTCGTGTAATCAATTCTGGGCGATTTTTGGCAAAGGAGACAGGGGAACGGGAGGGGAGAATTTTCACAAATCATTATCGTATGGCGTTATTCGGTTCCGCCATCAAGTCGCTCAGCATGGACTCAAGCCCTATTAGAGTCTGAGGAGAAGGTCCCCCTGTGACTCTGAGTAGGGTGAAAATATTGATATTTCTGGCGCAAGATCGAGGTTGTTGCCTGTTTGGGCAAGGTATTGAAAGTGCTTGGAGGGGCAGCCTCTAGGAAAATAGAACCTCTTCCCAAATTGTCGTTGACCGGGGGGGTAGGGTGCGGTATGCTCCAGCACCGTTGAACCGTGAGCATCTCCCACGCTGAATATCTGGCAAGGACCCAGTTCAAGGTCCTATTAATTCACAGTTATCAGCCGGGAGGTTGCGCACTGCCGGATCTGACTCCGCACAACACCGTTCAGAGATGGATTCGTCCTCAATTCAGGACGAGCCGATGCCGTATTGCTTGGCAGAAGAACAGCGTCCTTGGGCCGAATTTGAGAGCGGTAAGCGATAGGAGCAAAGAATGGATATAACGAAGATAGCGTCTCACTTGAAATCAATGGAGCTTTCCCCTGACGTTCTGTATCTTGACATCTATAACCCTCGATTAATTGGAAAAGAAAATGAGATACGAATTGCGAAAGATGTCGACCCGACGGACGAAAAGGTTCAGGAAAGGGTTCGCAAGTACATTGAAGATAATTTTGATACGGCTGACCTAAAGGATTCAATTGAACAGGTGGGTTTTTTAAAAATGGACAGAATCGTCGTCAGGAAACACGGCGATGATGCCTATGTGGTGATTGAAGGGAATAGGAGGCTCGCTGCAATAAAGAGTCTTCTGGCGGCTGAACAGAAGAGAGAACTTATTCTTAAGGATCACATAAAGGATACCATTGAGACTATAGAAGTCTTGATGCTGGATTCAGCGAACGATGACTATGAAGAGGCGACTTGGTTTTTGCAGGGCATCCGGCATATCTCAGGTATCCGTGACTGGGGACCATACCAGCAGGCAGAACTCGTTGATAGGCTGATAAATGAACACAACATGAGCTTTTCGGACGCAGGAAAAGCAGTAGGAGCGGGTAGAAAGAAGACTGGACAGATGCTCAGAGCCTACAAGGGATTAAAGCAAATGCATGAGGATCCGACCTATAGCGACAAGGCTTTGCCCGAATTGTTCAGTCATTTTGAACAAGCCTGGGTCAAAAACTCCCTTAGGGAATGGCTCGGTTGGGATGAGAAGGAACTCAAATACACAAATTCCAACGCCTTGCAGCTTTTTTACCAATGGATAACAGAGGACAATCAAGAGTCGGACCAGCCTAAGCTGAAAGCCGCCGAGGTTCGTGATAAATTATCAAAGGTGATAGGTAGTGAGCAGGCTAGAAAGGCTTTTGTAAGCAATGAAGCCAACCTCGACATGGCTTTTGGCATGGCGCTGGTGGAGGGAAAGGAGTACGTAAATTGGCATTCCGCCATTCGTGGCGCAATTGACAGCATCAGGAAAATTCCCTGGTCGTATGTCGTCCAGGATACTGATAGAGAAATTTTGAAGAATCTTATAAAAACGGCGTCAGAGTTTCTTAGAAGCAAGAAGAAGTGAGCCCTGACAATGGATTACAAGCCAAAAGATATAGCCGAATATATTATTCAGCGATTTCAGAAGCCTCAAGCGAGGATAGAAGAATTAATTGATGATTATTTAAACGAGTGCGTCGAGGAAACCCTCAGTGAAATTCAACGCAGTGAAATAATCGCCACTATTGAAGTCTCAGTTAAGTGCCGGTTAGAAAAGCACGTAAACTTGTGTAGGGACCAAGGTCTGACTCCGAGTTTTCGTTTTGGCGAATGTGATAAATCGCTGCTCATCAATCAAGAATACAAACTTGGATCCGCTTACGCAGATTGTCGAGAATGGATTTCCAATCTGCCGCCTGCAAAATTTGAATCACTTTGCCGTATTGTTCTCACGGCAGAGGGCTGTGAAAACGTTCAGGTCACTCGTTTTTCGGGTGATGCTGGTGTGGACTTTTTCGGCACGAAGACGATTCGCCAACATACTCCGGATGGTCCTGATATTTTCAGAAACATGGAACTACTAGTAATAGGTCAAGCCAAGAGATACAGTGATTCGGTGCAAATTGATGAAATTAGAAATTTCTTGGGTGCCCTGAGCCTTTTACGAATCGCCGGGTTGGAAACTCGGCCTGGTTTCATCCAGTGCCCAGTTAATATGCTATCATATAGACCGTTTTCGCCCATTCTCCTGATTTTCATAGCCTCCAGCGACGCTGGGGGAAATACCTATGACTTTGCCAAATGGCTGGGAGTGCGTTTCATAGGGGGCAGAGAATTGACCGAAATTCTCTACAACAACGGTGTAGGTTTTCTCAAATATGGCTCAACAGTTAAATTTTCGCCAAATCACGTCAAAGACCTCTAGGCAAGGCAACGGAAAGAATAAGGTTCTTCTCGTTGAACCAAAATCGAGGAATACCCACCCCCCTCTGGGATTGATGAAAATTGCCACATACCACAAGCTCAAAGGTGACAAGGTGTCTTACGTGTTCGGGAATGACGCTTGGTATCGTGATGATTTTTGGGACGTTATCTATGTCACATCATTGTTCACTTACAATTTTGCGTCCTTAATTGATACCATCAGATTCTATAGTTCCAATTTGTACAATTTTAAGCGAATGAGAATAGGTGGTATAGCTGCCACCTTAATGGCTGACGAGATCGAGCAGTTGACTGGGTTGCGACCTCACATTGGGACCTTGTCCGAGCGGGACCATTTCTTGGAAAGTTATGCCAGGCAGCACCATGTGTTTTCGTACCTCATAAGTGACAACTGTCTTCCCAGTATAGATTTTTTACCCCCTGATTACGGCATATTCTCACGCATCAAAAGATATGGAAATATCTTGTCCCAGGCATACATTCTATATTCAACAAAAGGTTGTCCCAATCAATGCAGTTTCTGTGCCGTGCATCAGTTGGAGCCCGATTTCATACCATATATTCCTATTAGGCCCAGAATCGAATACATGGCAGACCATTTTGGGGAAAGATGTGGCCTGCTTTTTCTGGATAACAATGTGGCGGCATCTGATCATTTCTTCACGATCATTGACGAAATCAAGGACTTGGGGTTCCAAGCTGGAAGCAAATTTGGACCAACTCGAAAACAGAGGTATGTCGATTTCAACCAAGGAGTCGACGCACGTCGGATGGATGGCCGAAAAATGAGGAAAATGGCTGAAATTGCCATTAATCCACTTAGATTAGCTTTTGACAATACTAATATGACAGGTCTTTACACCAAGAGAATGATACAAGCCATTGACGCAGGAATCAGAGAACTATCGTCATACATGCTCTACAACTTCGTCGATGAGCCTGTAGAGTTGTACCGCCGAATGAAAGTTAACATTGAACTTAACGAGCGGTATGATTCCAAGATTTTCTCTTTTCCCATGAAGTATATACCTCTGAATGCCAAGGACAGGAGTTTTGTTGGGCAGCATTGGACAAAAAGACAGCTCCGAGGCGTCCAAATTGTTTTGAACGTGACTCGTGGCATCGTGTCGCACCGAAAGGATTTTTTTGAGCATGCTTTTGGTCACAACGAAGAAGAATTCAACAGGATTCTTTTGATGCCTCATCCGTACATATTTTACAGGGAGGACCATGAACGAAACGGCTGTATTGACCAATGGAATCGAGATTATTCCAAGCTTTCCCGCCCCCAGGAAAAAGAATTTGCAGCTCTAGTATCCGACGGTCGAATGTCAAGCATTCCTCGTACATCGAGCCAAAAACTTAACAGTCTCTTGGCGCATTACGAATGTGAGAAAACTAAATTGGAGACTGAAGTCACTTTGGATGAACTCCCCGTCTTTTCGACTAGTTCCACAAATTAAGACATACAGCACACTTGTACCTCGGAGACTTGTCAAAAGAGGGCAAGGCAGCCATTCAGCACTCTTTTGCTTTGATCTGGAAGACTTGCTGGGGAGTGTGCAACCCACACAAAGGATGATGCATACAAACCCGCTGAGGCTTCGCGTAATCAATTCTGAGGGATTCTTCTGAATAAGCTGGAGGGGGGGGCTGCGCATGGGTACTGTCCTGCCATTCGCACCAACGCACAAATGTGGTTGACATCCGGTCTGACGGAAACTATCTTCTGTCAGGGAGCGGGCCGTAATCGCCAAAGCAACGGCGGTTAATTTTTGTCTCTTTCTCATCTTACAGATGGATTCTCACAGGTGTTGCCATGATATTCCTGCCAAATCTGGATCGAGGTCTAATTGCTGGCGGCTTGGAATTTGCACGATATTACGTGCATGACGGAGACTCTTTCGCAGCGTTCTTCTTTGCGTATTATCCGTTCAATCACTATTACGACCGATTCGCTGCGCACAAGAAACCGAGTCCTAAGAGATATCAACGAGATGACTTTGGTAGGGTAAGAGAACGAGAAAAACTTCGTTTTCTTGCGGATCAAGACTATTTCCAAACGATTTATGTCCAATTCCAAAGAGAATTTGAACCGGTGACGCAGGATGAGGTTCGGCTCCCTGTAATAAACATGATGACTGGCGAATCGGTACCGCACGAGGTATCAGGAGATGCCAAATTGTCAACTCTCAGTGCTTGGGATCTGTTCGACACATTGTACACCATCAGGAACAATCTTTTCCATGGACAAAAGAGAATCGACGACCACGATCGAGATTGGCCGCTTTGTGCGGCGGCGGCCCAAGTCCTGATAGCCTTTCTCGATCACTTGCTTCGCAACACTACTGAAAGTCTATGATCACGATAGGGGAGCAGATTCACTCTAACCCTTTGAATATCGTTCTGCTGCTTCCTGCGCCATCCGGTCAACTATCTCGTTTTCTGGATGACCTGCGTGCCGGGGTACGTGAATCCACTCGACGTGGTGCCAATCTTCGGAGAACAGGGTGTTTTGAGTCAAACGGTAGAGTTGTTGCCAAAGGTCCTGGTTGTCCACTGGTTTTCCTGAAGACAATTTCCAGCTGCGCCCCATCCATATCTCAATCCATTGGGTCATGCCCTTAACCAGTAGCTCTGAATCACAATAGAGTTTTATGTGGCACTTGTCTGAAAGCGATTCAAGAGCCCGAATAGCCGCTGTCAGTTCCATCCTGTTGTTCGTTGTGTTCCGGTCGCCTCCCGAGTCGTGATACTCAACACCCTTGCGCCTGACCAGATACGCCCATCCACCTGGACCAGGATTCCCCTTGCACGCACCATCTGTAAATATTTCTACGACTTCTGACACTGAAGACCGCTCCTTCGGTAGATGTTTGCTTCTAGTGTCATACTCCCTGTAGTCTTGTCAAACGGAAAATGCTGATTGCGGAAGCGGCAGTATCGGTCGGGAAGGAGTCGTAGGGTGTGGAGTGCCGTATAAGCAACGAAGCAAGAACGGCAAAGTGCGGCGTCTGGGAGGGGCATCTGAAGTGGTGGGTGATGGTGTAGTTAACCTTGTGGGTTAAGTTAAGAGGCCGGACAAGGGGTCTGAGACCATACCCTGTTGATATTATTGGTGAAGCAATCTTGCGACCAAATCTGGGTTCAGGTGGTCGGTGGTGTCTTTTGGTGTCCAAATGGTGTCCATCGGAAGCGAAAAATGGTCAAACTCGGGGAAAGTCAGTCACACTTGGTAGCTGACCCTTGTGTCATCATATCAGGATGATAACCTTCTTTTCCTAGCATTGTCATGTACTTCTGAAGCCGCTCGGATTGCGTTCGCAACGCGGGGGTCGAGGGTTCAAATCCCTTCATCTCCACCAACGCTTGTTCTCCCTGAACGCGGTTCCTATTTAGCACTCAAGTATTAATTTGATGGCTGAATTTGAATAATGGGGATTTCCACCGTCAACCACATTGGAAAAGAACGACAGCGCCATGGAATCGGTTCAGATGCCGGACTGGGCGGTAACGCCTGAAAAAGTCGAGAAGGCAGTCAGAAAAATTATTGAGGTCGGAAAGCCTCGCAAGATCATTCTGTTCGGCTCTTTCGTAAAGGGCGTCCCGACGCTGAACAGCGATTTGGATGTGCTTGTCATCACGGGGGATGAAATTTCAAGCTCTCGGCGGGAAAGCGTACGCATTCGGCGAGCACTGCGCGGCATCTCGATGCCAATGGATATCATCGTTGTTCCGGAAGCAAAGTGGACGCAATTCAGAGACTGTCCGGGAACGATTTACAGGGAAGTCTTACGGACAGGGAAGGTCGTTTATGAATCCTGAGGGCCCAAGGAAAGTCCCAGGCACCCCGGCTGAGTGGATGAGCCATGCGAAGAGCGATTTGCGATTGGCGCGCCTAGCGGCAGGCGATGAATTCGTGCGGCGTGAACAGATTTGCTTTCATGCCCAACAGGCAGTGGAAAAGGCGATCAAAGCGCTGTTGCTGTCCCGAGGGATCGAATTTCCTCTGACCCATGACATCGAGGAGCTCCTGGAGCTTGTCGAAGAGGGCTTGGCTTTGCCAAGAGACGTCGCAGAGGTGGGTCATCTCACCCCATATGCCGTTGAGACACGATATCCGGGATATTGGGATGAGATTACGGAAGATGAGGCTGGAAAAGCTGTGCGCCTGGCCGAATTAACGGTGGATTGGGAAGACCAAATATTAGCCAAATCAGAAACCCGTCCTTGATTAAAAGCTTTTGCGTTCGCAACGCGGGGGTCGAGGGTTCAAATCCCTTCATCTCCACCATGCCAGCCACGAAAACCGTCATTCTGAAGCACCAAGTCCGCCTTCAATTTATCCATTTTCCCCGTAATTATTCGCTTTCGGGCGCTATTAGGCCTACGACAAAATGATGCCGGACGGTCAAGTTCGCCCGCGATGCCGTACACGTGGCACGGGGACGACGCAAGGCATTGGTATCCAAACCACACGCGGCCGAGCGATCGACGAAATGGCCTGATCCTGTCCCCAAGAAGTTCCAACGGTGCCAGCCAGGAACACGATGACAGGGCTCTGTCTCAGAGAGCTCGCGGGGAAGCCTCGTGAAAAACCGCTGATCCTCGGCAGAGGTAATAAGCTTGGTGCACGAATTGGGGCAGTTTGTTGGAATTACCTACTTTTAGTAAATACCCAAATATTTGGAAAATTCCCTTGACTTTAGCAGACCCAGTAAGGTAGCCTGTGCGCGGTCATGCTCCCTTTGGCTCCCATCGATTCTCAAGAGGAAGGAACTCAGGCGTACCGTGTTCGATGAAGTGCAACAAAAAAAGGTCGCTCTCGATATTGTCCGTCAGGTCCGAGAGGCGATACTCGCCGGAAAGCTTCGTGCGGGCGACCGTCTACCCGCGGAGAAGGAACTCGTGTCGACCTTCGCTGTGAGCAAGCATACGCTCCGGGAGGCGCTCCGCGCTCTCGAGGCTATGGGCTTTTTGGCCATCAGAAAGGGATCGGGAGGCGGCGCTACCATTCTGGAAGTGGACATGAAGACCACGCGGGATTCCATTGCCAATTTCTTGCACTTCCAGAATGTTTCAGTCCTAGACCTTTCGCAGGTTCGCAAGTTTATCGAGCCGCAGTTGACCCGAGTGGCCGCGGAACATCTTTCCCCCGATGCGCTGGAGCGGCTGGTCCGTACGCATCGACTGTGTCATGACACGTTGGCACGGGGCGAAAACGTAGCCAAGTACGAAATCGATTTTCACCGTCTCCTCGCGGAGGCAAGCGGCAATCCTGTTTGCCTGTTGATACAGGACTTCGTTAACAACCTGCTGGGTGACATTAAGGGTCATCTCCGACCCGGACTGAGCTTCTCAAAACAAGTTCTGGCAGCTCACGACCGCATCCTGGATGCTATCCAGGCGCGGGACGCGGAACGCGCTGAGCAAGAGATGTACCGGCACGTTTGCGAGGTGGAAGAAGCGCTGGAAGCCATCCGCAAGCAGAAACGTAAGGCCGGGAAAGGCCGGCGCACTCCGTTCGATCTCTCTTCGGAAGAGTAATCCTGTCCGATTGGGACAGTTGAGTCCGTGCTGCTCCCAGGCGAGCAGTGCATCTTCTTTCTCACATAAATCTTTGATGGGAGGCGACTCATGGCAAAGCGGAGAAGAGAGGGGAAAAGAGGTCTCACTCGGCGAGAGTTTCTTGCCACGAGCGGAGTCGTGGCGGCGGGCTTGACCGCCGCGGGCTTTGCCGGTCTAGGCGGACCGTATGCGCTGGCTGCTGGCAAACCCCCGATTCTGATCGGCAACATCGAGCCTCTGTCCGGGCCCTACGCGGACTCCGGGCTCAACGAACAGCAGGGCGCGATTCTCGCGAACGAAGAGTGTAACGCTAAAGGCGGAGTGCTCGGCCGGGAAATCAAGATGATTTCGGAGGACGCTCCCAGCAACCCGGGCATCGGTACCCAAAAGGCGATCAAGCTCATCAAGCGGGACAACGTGAATTTCGTGACCGGCACCCTCACCTCCAGCGTCACCCTGGCGGTCGCCGAAGTGTGTGCGAACGAGAAGGTCCTCTTCATGGCATTTGGCAGTCATTCCGATGACACCACGATGAAGAAAGCTACGCGAACCACTTTCCGGACCACTTCGTCCAACTGGATGCTTTCGACGGCCGTGGGCACCGTTGTCGGTGAAAAGTGGAAGCCCAAGACCTGTTATCACATTACCGCGGACTATACGTGGGGCCATACGGCTCGAGACTCCATGAATAGAGCCCTAGGGAAGTACGGTTGCAAGGAGGTCGGCAACGATTTCACCCCACTGGGAACTAAGGACTTTTCCGCAAACCTGATCAAGGCCAGGGGCCTCAAGCCGGATGTGTTGATCCTTAATCTCTACGGCGCCGATCAGGTGAATTGTATCAAGCAGTGCAAGGAATTCGGTATCGCCAAGGAAATGCGCCTTTGTGGGCCTCTTTCGGGAGTGCCCATGATGAAGGGGACCGGCGATGCGGCCGACGGCGTCTGGGGGCTTACCTGGAACTGCAACGTGGACACCCCGGGCAGCCAAAAATTCCGAGAAGCAATCAAGAAGAAGTTTTCTGATAGCCCTCAGTTCGATGCGACGTACCGTCACTACTTAGGATATATAACTCACCTGCAACTTTTTGATGCGATCGCGCGCGCTGGCAGCACCGATCTCGTTCCGGTCATCAAAGCGCTGGAAGGTCACAAATTCGACGGACTAAAGTGGAACCCCAGCTATTGGCGTGACTTCGATCATCAGAACATTCAGGACGTGCTGGTTTGCCAAGCTCAGTATCCACCTAACTACAAAGGTTGGGCCGACTATTTCAAGATCATTAGTCACGTGAAAGGCGATGATTGCGCGCCCAACCGCGAAGACTGGAAGAAAGAGGTCGGCGGCAGAGAGTTGGAACCGTATGAGTCACTGAAGAAATGACCGGGAAGTCCGACTTCTGCACGCTCTCATACGCCGGAAATTTCCATTGAGCCATCAGGCTTTCTCCTCACAGGCGTACTATTGTGCTCTTGGCGGGTGACTCTCAGGGATCATTCCGGACAGTCACCCGCGCAAACATCGTAGCGCAGCGCCAGTGGACGAGTAGTTCAGAGCAGGCGTATCCGCCGATCGCGGTGCGCCGGCCCTTCCGACAGATTCATCGCGTGTCCGCGGCCGCGATGCGACCGCGCGCATCGGCACTTGGGGCATCCAACATGACGTTCCATCTGACTCTTCCAACGATAATCAATCAGTTGGTGAACGGCTTTGCGTTGGGCACGCTGCTCGTGCTCATGGCAGTGGGGCTGACGATTATTCTTGGCCTTATGCGGGTGATCAACTTCACCCATGGAGTGTTATACGCGCTCGGCGCATATGTGGTCGTCACGTTGCTCCCGTATCTGGGATTCTGGCCCTGCCTGATTCTCGCCCCTGTCATCCTTGGTCTGGTGGGAATGGCCATGGAGTCAACGTTGATACGCCGCGTGTATGCCCGGGATCCGTTGCACACCATGCTATTGACATTCGGCCTCGCGTTGATGATCGAAGACGTCACCCGCATGATTTGGGGAGACGCGGCCTACCCCATCAGTACCCCTGCTGTGCTTGCAGGTGTGATCGATCTGAAGATGGTGGTCTTCTCTAAGTACCGGGTGTTCGTCATTTTCTTCTGTGGAGCCCTCCTCACCTGCCTGTGGTACTTCCTAGAGCGGACCCATCTCGGGAAGACCATTCTGGCAGGCACCTTTGACCGCGAGATGGTGGTAGCGCTCGGAATCCCCATCAATCTTCTGTTCACGATCACATTCGGGATCGGGGCAGGTTTAGCCGCGCTGGCCGGGGTCTTGAACGCTCCGATTCAGGGCGTATTTCCTCCCATGGGGAGCGCGATCCTTATGCCGTGCTTCGTCGTAGTGATCATCGGGGGCATGGGCAGCTTTTGGGGAGCTGTGATAGGTGGATTGCTCGTCGGCGTGGTCGTAAGCTTTACCGTGGAGATCTTCTCCGCAGCATCAGAGGTCATCGTGTTCGTCCTTATGGCGATTGTGCTCCTGGTACGGCCTAGAGGAATCGCCGGAATAGAGGGGTTGTTGGAATGAGGCAGGCACCTGCTCCTCCGAGTGTTAGGATAGATTACTTGAAGATGATGATCCTGTTCGCGGCCGTCGCAGCGTTGCCTTTCGGGATCCCATATATGGGAGGGTACGTAGGGCTGGCCATTGAAATGGTGATCTTTGCTATTTTCGCCATCGGCTTCGACCTGATGCTGGGCTACACGGGTATCCTCTCGTTCGGTCAGGCGGCGTACTTCGGCCTGGCCGGATACACAATGGGCCTCGTGTGCATCCACTTTAAGGTCCCGATTTTTGTCGGGATGTTAGCCGGGGTCGTCCTCGGCGTACTCGCCGCTGTTGTGATCGGGCTGCTCATCATTCGTAAGACCGGTATTTATTTTGCCATGCTCACCATCGCTTTCGGTCAAATGTTCTTTTTCATCGCGTCGCGCTGGAAAGATGTGACCGGAGGTGAAGACGGTCTGACAGGCATCCCGCGCACCATATTCTCGCTGGGACCCTTCTCGTGGAATCTCCAGAACGATCTAAGCTACTACTATTTTGTTTTCGTTTTCTTCGTCGTCGCGACGCTTGCCAAATATTGGCTGGTGCGTTCTCATTTCGGTCAGGTGCTCAAAACCATCCGCGAGAACGAAGTTCGCGCCCAGATGGTGGGGTACAATGTTCGCCGTTACAAACTTTATTCGTTTATTATCGGCGGCGCGTTCGCAGCCGTGGCGGGTGTGCTGTACGCCATGTTTCTACGCTACATGTTCCCTCAGACTCTCGACTGGATTCGCTCCGGTAATGTAGTGATCATGGGCCTTGTGGGAGGAATGGGAACGCTGTTCGGACCTATTGTGGGCGCCGGCCTGGTGACCTATCTCATGAACTTTACATCGTACTACACGAAGTATTGGCAGTTCATTATGGGAGTGATTTTTGTGGTTTTCATTCTTTTCTTTCCCAGAGGTATCTGGGGCTTTGTTGAACGCAATCGCTCCGGGTCGCGTTAGGGGATAACCATGAACTTGTTGGAAACCAAGGCCCTGCGGAAACAATTCGGTTCATTGCTCGCGGTGAACGGGGTAGACTTCTCCATTTCGAAGGGAGAGCTTAAGTCGATCATTGGCCCCAACGGCGCGGGCAAGACTACCTTTTTCAATTTGTTGACGGGCATCTTTCCACCTTCCGGAGGACAGATCCTTTTCAAGGATGAGGACATTACGAACTCCCCTCCCGAACAGGTTGCGGCAAGGGGTATCGGCCGCTCCTTTCAGATCACCTCGATATTTCCTGAACTAACGGTCTTTGAAAATGTATTCATACCCGCCATGCGCTATTACTCGAAGGCTGAGGCCCGCGACAGGGCCATGGAAATCCTTGAGGATGTGAACTTGGGCGGCAAGGCCGAGCTGCTGGCCGGCAATCTCAGTCACGGTGACAAGCGACATTTGGATATAGGGATCGCGCTTACATGCAAAGCCGAACTGTTGCTCCTGGACGAGCCCACTTCAGGCATGCCCCCTGAAGAGTCTGCCCGAACCGCAGATCTTATCGTGAAGCTCAAGAACGAGCATGGGTACACCATCGTCCTGATAGAACACAAGATGGACATCGTGCTGGCCATATCCGACAGCATTACGGTTCTTAACTTCGGATTCAAGTTAGCGGAAGGCACACCCGACGAGATAAGGGGCAACGACGAGGTCCAGAAGGCGTACCTGGGCGGCCTCGACACGAGCAAGATACGGCCTGAAGCCAAAGCTCGAGCGCCTCGTGCGCAGCAGAGAAAAGAGTTACTCCGGCTTGAGAAAGTAAACACGTTCTATGGTGAGAGTCATGTGCTTCATGACGTGGCGCTCACTGTGCGAGAGGGCGAAGTGGTGACCCTGCTGGGTCGTAACGGTGCGGGCAAGACCACTACCTTGCGAACGATTCTTGGCTTGACTCCTCCTGCCTCCGGCACCATTAGTTTCAACGGCGACCGCATTGAAACTATGGCCCCACAAACCATCGTCAATCGTGGCATTTCTCTTGTGCCTGCCGAGCGCCGCATATTCGCGAACCTCACTTTGCACGAGAATTTGGAACTGCCTTTTTTCACCAAGGGAATTCCCGCATCGGAAAGGCGCGCCCAAATCGATCAGGCGTACCAATACTTTCCGTCTCTTGAGCGACGCAAACACAACAAAGGAAATAAGTTATCAGGCGGAGAGCAACAAATGCTGGCCATGGGCAGGGCGCTCATGGGGCGGGTCAGGCTGGTGCTGCTTGATGAGCCGTCTCAGGGACTAGCCCCGATAATCGTGCAGAATGTGGCCGACATAATACGGGAGATTAACAAAAGAGGAGTAACAATTCTCCTTGTAGAACAGAACGCTCTGCTCGCCTTGGATTTGGCGGACCGAGTTTACGTCATCGACAAGGGTCAGATCGTCTACGAAGGAGACGCGCACTCCTTGCTCGCGGATCAAGAATTGTCAAGGCAATTGCTGGGGGTTTAGCCGGCATATCTACATCGAAAGGGTTCACTGGGTCTTCATCGTCACGAATCTTTTCGTCCTAAAGGAGGCAAGCCAATGATTGCTTCACGTCCGTTTCGAGTACCGCCGACAATACACTTCGGGCAAAACGCTTCTGCAGAAGCGGGGCCCGAGGCAAAACGTCTCAAAGCCACCAAAGCCCTTGTTTTCACTGACAAGGTCCTCATGAGCGGGGGGATCATTCAGCCTATCATCGATTCTTTGGCAAAGGCCGGAGTGGGTGTGGAGATCTATGACGGGATCGACGCGGAACCCACTTTGGCTCACGTGCAGAAAGGACTGGAGCTTTTTCGAAAGAAGGGCTGTGACATCCTCGTGGCAGTGGGGGGCGGGAGCCCTATCGACGCGGCAAAAGCTGTCTCGGTCATGTGCACGAATCCCGGCAAGATCCAAGACTATATAGGGTTGGGCAAAATCGGCACGCCCGGAGTCCCATTGATCGCTGTACCGACCACCGCGGGGACGGGCAGTGAGGCCACAGTGTACACGATCATTACTGACACTGAAAAAGACGTCAAGATGCTTATCGGGAGCCCCGTGATCATGCCGGCGGCCGCGATTGTGGACCCGCTGCTCACACTAAAGATGCCCAGGGGCATTACCGCGGCCACGGGCCTGGACGCGTTGATCCACGCCATTGAAGCGTACGTGTCGGTCAAGGCACAGCCGATGAGCGACGTATTCTGCCTTTCCGCCATCCGACTCCTTTCGGAATTCCTGCCCCAGGCATGGGCAAATCCCGATAATCTGGAAGCGCGCTCTCAGACTATGCTTGGAGCCCTTCAAGCCGGGATTGCTTTTTCAAATGCCTCGGTGGCTCTCGTCCATGGGATGTCCAGACCGATCGGGGCCAATTTCCATGTGGCCCACGGGATCTCCAACGCAGCTCTGCTCGGAGTTGTGATGGAGTTCTCCCTTGTCGGTGCGCCTCGCCGTTACGCCGACATCGCTCAAGCTATGGGCATCTGCGTCGAGGGGCTGCCCGCACTTGAAGGCGCGCGCCGCGGAGCTGAAGCTGTCCAGGCTCTCGTCAAACAGCTCGAAGTTCCGAGTCTGACTGCTCTCGGCGTGGGCCGTGAGAAGCTGGAGCCTCTGGTCTCCAAGATGGCCGATGACGCTATAGCCAGCGGAAGCCCTGGGAACAACCCCCGCAGGGCCACGAAGGAAGAGATAATCAATCTGTACTACGCCGCTCTGTAGAGAGCGCGAACAATGGCACCCGTGCTCCGGGTGAGAGCCCACAGGAGGAAAGAATATGGGACTCCCGATAATGAAGAACTACGTCAATGGAGACTGGATAGCCTCCAAATCATCAAACTTGGGAGACGTTTGGTGTCCTGCCACAGGGGAAAAAATTGCGCAGGTCCCCTTCTCTACCGCTGAGGAAGTAGATAAGGCTGTGCAGGCAGCCAAAGCGGCTTATCCGGAGTGGCGTACCACGCCTCCTCTGACCCGAGCTCGCTATTTGTTCAGGCTTAAAGAGTCTTTTGAGGAAAGTTTTGAGGATATCGCAAAGGCCCTCGTGACCGAGGAAGGCAAGACCATTGATGAGTCGCGCGGTGAAGTGAGGCGTATGATAGAGAACGTGGAACATGCAACCGGCGTGACTACTATGATGACCGGGTACTGCCTGGAAGATATAGCCCAGGACATCGACTGCTCCGCTGAACGCCAACCGCTGGGCGTTTTCGGTTGTATTGCGCCGTTCAACTTCCCGGCCATGGTGCCGTGGTGGTTCCTTCCCTATGCCATTGTTTCTGGCAACACTTATCTGGTGAAGCCGTCTGAACAGGTCCCTATGACCCAGACTAGGATTTTTGAAGCCATCGAAGAGGCAGGGTTTCCGCCGGGCGTGGTCAACATGGTCCACGGCTCACGAGATGTGGTGAACGCCATGCTGCACCACCCGGACATCATGGGCATATCCTTCGTGGGTCAGACATCCACCGCTCGTTACATTTATCAGGAGTGCGGGAAGACAGGAAAAAGGGTCCAGGCGCTCGGAGGCGCCAAGAACGCTGTTGTTGTCATGCCCGACGCGAACATCGACAAAGGACTGCCCTCACTGATCACATCTTTTTACGGATGTGCGGGAGAACGGTGCCTTTCCGGCTCGATGCTTGTGTCGGTAGGCGACGTGCACAATGAGTTGAGAGACAAGTTCGTCGCAGCAGCAAAGGCCATACGAGTGGGCAACGGTCTGGATCCCAACAGCGCTATGGGCCCCGTGATCAGCCAGCAGCATAAGGAGCGTGTGTTGAATTACATTGAGAAAGGCATAGCCGAAGGCGGAAAACTCGTGCTCGACGGCAGGAATGTTCAGGTGGAAGGGCACCCCAACGGCTTCTTTATCGGACCCACTGTATTCGATAATATTAAACCGGACATGACGATCGCGAAAGAAGAGATATTCGGCCCAGTGGTGGCCATGATCAACGTCAAGAACCTCGACGAAGCAATTGAACTCATCAATACTCGAGGCTTCGCGAATGCCGCCTGTCTGTACACCAGTGACGGAAAGACGGTGCGCGACTTCAAATATCGCGTCAAGCCAAGCATGATCGGCGTTAACATCGGGATCGCCGCGCCGATGGCTTTCTTCCCGTTTGGAGGCGCTGGGGAATCGCTTTTCGGCGACTTGAAAGGCCACGGCCGAGAGGTGTTCCAGTTCTTCACCGATACAAAGGTTATTATTTCCAGATGGTTTTAAGTCTTACGAGATGGTGAGCACGCTATCGCAGTGCCCGAGCGGCTCTGCGATGGCGTGTGCCTACGGAGGACCGGTATGCCGTTGAAAAACTTTGGGGCAATTTTGACGTTCGCGGCGGAACTGGAGGCTGCGGACGAGGAGTTCTACAGAAAAGCGGCTGCAAATCCGGCCGGCGCCAATTACAAAGCCCTCCTGGAGGAGCTGGCCGAAGAAAAGAAGAAGAACGAAAAGCTCATGCGCCGCACTTGCCGGGAGAGTGTGTGCGAGATGATCCTTGAACCGATTGTGGATTTCACCCGCGAGCCCTATTTGAGCGATCGAGAAGGCGCGGACGCGATGAGTGCGGAGCTATTGTTCAAGAAGGCTCTGCAGCTCGAGACCAAGGCCGAGAGTTTCTACACCGAAGCTGCGGAAAAGATTCATGCGCTGCCGGAGGTATCTCGTGCCCTTGCACGCACCGCGAAGCGCCGCACCGCGGACAAGGAGCGCGTAGAAGGTATTTCTAATACCGATGCGCTTTCAAAGAAGTAAAGCACGGGGGAAACTTCTTTGTGTAAAGAAGTTTCCCCCGGACCCTCTTCAAGAAACTCTATATTCCTTTGGCATCCATGCTTCCTGTGCCAGGAAGCATGGATGCCAAAGGCGTAGAGAAGTTTTTGGAAAGGGGTTCGGGGAGCCCCGCGAAGCGCGGGGTTACAAAAAGGTTCTCCCCGTCTTACTTTCTTGAACGCGAATTCCTATGAAAGTCGTCGGCACGAGGCACCCCTGTTCGGGTTTACGTATGGGGTGGTTTGGAGGGGAGATGAGTCTCCCCTCCAAATTATTGCGCAACGATGCGCTCTTGCTCCCAGTCTCCGAGGCGAAGCCACGGAGTGCCCGCCGAAGCCGAGGACTTTCATGACTCGTTGTAGCTCCTTAGCTATGGGAGTTAGTACGAGACTCGACAGAGCCTACGTTTCGCGTCACGAGTGAACGTTTCATGGCGCTCAAGGGCAAAATCCTCGAGTGGAAAGACTGCTCGCCGGTACAGTTCGTACGCCGATGGGAAACGCTCGCGCAGGGACCTTCGGCATTCCTTTACGGAAGTCATCCGGGCACGGGGTCACTCACCAGGGCAAATCTGAACAAGCTCCACGCCCTGTGGTGCAACCGCGCAAAGCCTAACTCCGAGGATCGCAATAGCGCCTCGAAGTTGGCCCGTTGTCTGCCGCAACTCAATGCTTTCCAGAGCATTGGCCAACCCAAAGAGAACGACGTCCTCGCCTTTTACGACGAACTCACTCGAGTCGTGGGGCGAAGGTTTTCGCTCAAGATCTTCGCCCTTCACGCTGCTCTGCCACGTGTGTTTCCACCTTTTTGTCACCGCCGCCTGGCCGCGTTCCGCCTGCTGACCGGAGAAGATCCCCTTCGACGCTTTGCCTTTACCGAGGCATTGCTGACGACATACTTTGTGTATCAGAAGTTTTTCTTCGATCTATCCGGAGCCAGTGCAGCCGACATCTCGCGAGTTGACCGTTCGTTGCTCGCCGTAGGCCTCTTTATTAAGTCATACCACTCTGCTACGCTGACCTGACCCACTGAATTATTGGATTCCGGATTCCGGAGACACCTCACTCAAATCTCTCGCTTCGCGGCAAATAAGTATGGCGTCCTCGAATTAGTCACACAATTAAGTATGGTTTCCCCAGAATTAAAGATTTAGTGTGACAACAGGATTCTATCTCTCTGAAACCTCAGGAACAACAAGGTTTCTCGTTTTCTTTGGTCCGCGATCTAGGTAGGCTGTGGGGATTGGCTCCGTGGGAGGCTTGAACACTATGAAACATGATGCCGGAAAGTCGAGACGTGCATCCACAGAAGAATTGACCGATGGAGTCATCAATAATCGATTGACTATCTTAAGGCAGTAACCCATAAGAATACGAAAGTTCGTAGTCGGTGGAAAGACCGCATTAATTGGCCACGGCATGGTTTGTGCGAAGACCAGGCGGTCCTTGCGCAGCGGTAAACTACCGGTGGAAGGGGGATACGATGTTCAATATCAAGAGCGCATCGCCGATGTGGGTTCACCTCTTTATTGCGGTATTCGGGGTTCTTGTTTTGGGTCAATGGGGGCATTGCGACTCCGGCGCGTCGTTCGTGGTTGTGCCGGCCGTTACCTCGCCAACAAACGATGCAAAGGAGAACGGGGGCGAGAAAACGAAGTGTGATAGGGAACTGGACATCCTAAAGCAGTTCTCTTCACGATTGGGAGATATGGAAGTCCCGGCGAATCAAGAGCTATTGTGTCAGGCTCTTGAAACGCACTACAAGATTATGCTGGCCAGGAAGCGTCAGGAGGTGAACGAACAAGGGGTCATAGACCTTACATCACTTCGTAACCAGGCGGTGGAATTCTACAAGGCCGGAGTAGTGCCGAAAACGGATGTGCTAGCCGCGGAAGTTCAGCTGGCGGTAGCCCGAGGAAAGGTGGAACAGTTCGGCGCGGAAATTGATAGGTTAACCACGCAACTCAACTTTATTCTTAAGTATCCCTTAAACAGGGAGTGGAAGACTAAAGTTCGCTCGGAATTACCGATGGTTCCATTTTCCTATCCGGAGAGCGAGATTTGTCGTGTAGCAGTGGAGCATAGACCGGATCTCCTTCAGAAAGGAATATCATTTGATCAAGCCACTAGGGCCTTATTTGAGGATGGCCCTAACTCAGAGAGAACCGCCCTTGTCCGCGAGATCATGGTAAGAGCGAGCGTCGAATACCAAGAAATGAAGCGTCTCTGGAACGTTGTTCCTGTAAGGCGAACGGCGGTTGAATATGCTGCTGAGGCATTCAGAATCAATCAAAATAAGTATAAAGACCAAGTTGCGACTTATACCGAGGTACTTGATAGCCAAAGAGCTTGCGCTCAGACTCAGGAAGACTATTACATCGACTTAATCAATTATAAGGTCAAACGAGCATCATTGGAAAGACAGTTGGGAATTCTCCATCTCTTTGAACTTAGCACGAACCGTAATGGACAGTAGTTTCCGCCTTGTTTTGAGAAGAGGAGGCAAGCAGCATGTTTGTTAGGTCTTTCTTTAGCGCCGTTACGAGGTAGTAATCACACGGAAAAAGACAATATCGAACCGATTGTCGTGACAAACCGGCTATAACAGATGGGGAGACCACAAATGGACGAACCCAAGCATAAATTCAAAACTGCCAAGACTGTGATGATATTTGCAGTGCTTGTACTTCCCGTTCTGTTGGTATTCAGTGCGAGCATTGCTCCAGCAGTCGATAAAGATGCCGAGCTGTTGGGCGCCGCTCGGAAAGGCGACTTGAAAGAAGTAATCCGCCTCTTAGATCAAGGAGCGGATGTTCATGCCATGGACAAGGACGGCCAGACTGCACTGATGGAGGCTTCAGGTAGAGGACACGTGGATGTGGTGAAGGCTTTGTTGGCGAAAGGAGCGGAGGTCAATGCAAAGGACAAGTGGGGCTGCACGGTACTGATGTCTGCCGCCTTATGGGGTCACATTGGTGTGGTGAAGGCTTTGTTGGACAAAGGAGCGGAGGTCAATGCCAAAACCGAGAACGGCAGGACAGCACTGATGTTTGCTTCTCTATTTGGTCACATTGATGTGGTGAAGATCCTATTGGACAAAGGAGCGGATGTTCATGCCAAGGACAAGGACGGCGTGACAGTACTTATGGAGGCCTCGAAGAAGGGCTACTTTGATCTTGGTGCCAAGGACAAGTTCAGCATAACGGCATTTATGGAAGGTTCGAAGAAGGGCTACTTTGATGTGGTGAAGGCTTTGCTGGACAAAGGAGCGGACGTTAATGCCAAGACCGATAACGGCAGGACAGCACTGATGTTTGCTTCTCTATTTGGTCACATTGATGTGGTGAGCGTTCTACTGGACAAAGGTGGAGACGTTGATGCCAAGACCGATAACGGCGAGACCGCGCTTATGGAGGCTTCGAAGAAGGGCCACGTTGATGTCGTGAAGGTTCTATTGGACAAAGGAGCGGATGTTAATGCAAAGACCGAGGATGGCAGGACAGCACTGATGTTTGCTTCTAGCTGGGGTCACGTGGATGTTAAGGATATACCGGACAAGGGAGCCGATGTGATGGAGGATTTGAAGGATTTCCTCTACCAAGTAGCGACCTTTCTTGCCAAACTAAAGCATGGCAGGACGGAGATGAAGGGGTCGAAGCAGGATTACGTTGAAGTAGTTAAACTTCTCAAAGCCCATGGGGCTAAGGAATGAATGCTGTGTGCGAAATTTCCAGCTAATAGCGTGACAAAGCACTGGACCTGTTCTGAAAAGCCCCTTGCCATATGCCGAAATCTCAATGATCGCGTGAGTGAAGGGCCATCCCTAAACAACCTCGGCAATGTCTATTGCGGTGGGGGGCAGTATTACAAGGCGATGGAGCATTACGAGGAGTCTTTGGAGATCAGTAGAAAGATCCGGACGTGAAGACGGCGGAGCAAACCCTTGAGAACTTGCGCCTCCTGCGCAAAAGAGCCACAGATTCGGACTGACACGCAGTTCCTCCTGGTGGAATTATTCGCCAAGGGGTTGAATGTCTGTGTTAGGCGCACCTTTATCTTAAAGGCTCTGCAAGAAGAAACACCAAAACTATGTTAAACAGCCCGTGAGCTAAAATAGTACTTTCTGCTCCGTACTTCCTAAACAACCAGCCCAGCATTAAGCCTATAGGGAATATTTGAGCCAGTTTTACCCATGCTGGCTCAAGACCACCAGCGTGCGCGAGAGTCCACAAAACCGATGTGATGAGAATTGCAATCCAATATCTTTGCCCTTTTAATTTCAGATACTTTGCCAAAAAACTTTGAATGCCCAATCTGAATATTACCTCCTCAGCCACCGCAGATTGCAAAGCAACCAAAATCACTTGAATAGTCATTGCATTCTCAATTCCGGCCGAAGGTGGGACAACCTCTTTCTGCCATATCTCTGATAATTGGGGTGTGGTCAGGAGAAATAAGACAACTGAATACAATATTCCTATGACACTTACCCCAAAAATTGTAAGGAAATAATCTTTCCATTTTATATCCAGTAACAAATCTAATGCTGGGCTGCTTTTATCTGATAGATGTACCTGTTCAGGTATCTCGTGTACTATTGGGTTGGTGGCTTGAATACTGTCTGTAGTTCCAGCGCGAGTATTGGCTTTATTATCCACTATATTTTCGTCAGTATTACTCTCATCAGAAGCAACGCTGAATTTCTGCAAAAGTACAGGAAAGCTTGGATAACCTAAGACCGCCAAATAGTACATTCCCAACATTGTAAAGCCAACGTGCTTAAGAAAAATAATCGGCACGCCTATCAAGCCCATAATGAGCGTTGGTTCCCACGAAGATGGAGTTATCGCCACAATCAATAAATCTGATCCTTCAACTATTAATCCTGCCCATATTCCATATTTCAAATATTTTCGTATTGCTTCCCAAGACTCAAACCAGTCGATCAGAAATGCGATTGAAAAGAAGCCCATGCCAAGTGCAGCGATACACCCTAACGCAGTTGTCATAAATCAATTTCCTCTGGAATTATGCGGCAGCGCTGCCATTCTGGTCATTTTGGAGCCCATGAGGAGCGTAGAGGTTGCCCTCCCGACCCCAAAAAGGTCTCCTTGAGGTGCCCCAGGCACCCGCACGCCGACAAAACCGTCGCCACGTTGACGAAAAGGTGCTTTTGGGCCTGATTCTAAGCGTACTTCAGCGCCCCACCCTTGGTCAACCCTTTTTTCTGCCGCCCTCGTAACTCGAGCACAACGCGGTAATGTCGGGCCAAAGGAAACGCCGACGCCACACGGACTTGCCACCGCCTGCCGTGGCAAAGGACTTTCGCTCCCGCCTCGATCAGACGTTTGATCAGCCACTCCATGGACAGAGGCCCTTTTAATGGGTGACCGTTTGACCTCTTCACCCACGAGGTAGAATTGCCCGAGCATGTGGAGAAGGAGCAGGTGGCAGCCTCACGGAAAGGTGGACACGTGTCTTCTTGGAGGGGTTCCTGCAAGTGCGTGTGAGGTTTGGCTAGCCTTGTTAGCTGGATCGCGCCTGAAAATCCCAGCTAACATTAGCTAACAGATTTCAAAACCAAGTATCACAAAACGTAACCAAACGAAACGACAGGGGTTGGCATTTCTAAGGAATTGCCATAACCAGCTAGTATCAGTAACCCTTGTAATGGGTTCGCAACGCGGGGGGCACGGGTTCAAATCCCGTCATCTCCGCCAAGCAATTCAACGAGGAATCAGGATGTTATGACAACCAAGTAGCATCCTGATTCTCTCGTTCTGGCCTTTGTGTGCAAATAGTAAGTGCCAAGAATCTTTACGGCATTCTCCTATTTCGTTTTTTCGGATGGACCTTCGTGCTAAACTTGTTCGGTACCGAACTGAAGGAGCTTTTATATGAATGCGGGCACTTTCTCTATACGCCGAATGAAGAGAACCGAAGTCGAGATGGCTATCGATTTGGCAGAAACAGAGGGCTGGAATCCCGGTATCCATGATGCGGACTGCTTCTGGGCTGCAGATCCGAATGGGTTTTTTATCGGATTGTTGGACGATGAGCCCGTCGCAATGGTTTCAGCGGTCGCATACGGTGACTGTTACGGATTCATGGGATTCTACATTGTGAAGCCGGAAGTTCGCAACAGATCCTATGGCGTGCAGATGTGGGAAGAGGGTCTGCGATATTTGGGAAAGCGTTGCATAGGGCTTGATAGCGTCAGGCCGGATCTTGTTTCTCACAAGAAGCCCGAGTTCAAGCCTGCTTACGCGAATTATCGCTTCAAATGGACAAAAGATAAACAAGGGGCGGTGGCTCCTGGAGTCATAGAACTTGCCCAGGCGCCATTCTCAATCGTTAGGGCATATGATGATGAAGTTTTCGGGTTTTCGAGAGAAACGTTCTTGAAATGCTGGATCAGCCGCCCAGGCACAAAAGCTTTAGGCATTACAAAAGGCGACAAACTTTCGGGATATGGAGTCATAAGAGAATGCCGAGAAGGATTCAAAATCGGCCCCCTTTTTGCCGACGAACCGGGAATTGCAGGGGCACTGTTCGAGACTCTCACGAGAGAAGTGAAACCGGGCTTGCCGATCTTTCTGGACACACCGGCAAGAAATCCGGAGGCGGTAAACATTGCTCGAAGCTACGGTATGACGGAAGTGTTTCGGACCACAAGAATGTATAATGGACCGGAACCGACCCTGCCCCTGGACCGATGGTTTGGAGTGACGAGTTTTGAGCTTGGCTAGTTGAATAGTGCCGCTCGGCTTTCATCTGTATGATGCGAGATCACCACAACGACGATGTAAGGAGCGCTGGTACACTATGGCTTTCACAACTTCCCCAGAAGATCGTTATTTCGAGGATTACCTGCCAGGAGCCGTTCACGAGTATGGCTCTATCACGGTTGAGGAGGCTGAAATCATCGAATTCGCTCGCCGCTTCGACCCGCAGCCCTTCCACACGGATCCTGAGAAGGCTAAGCAATCAGCGTTCGGCGGATTGATCGCTAGTGGTTGGCACACCGCGAGTCTGACCATGAGGCTTCTCGTAGACCATTACATCTCAAGAGTGGCCAGTCTGGGATCTCCAGGTGTTGACGAAGTGCGTTGGCGAAAGCCTGTTCGTCCCGGGGACACGCTTTCCGTCCGCGTCACCATTCTTGAATCCAAACTGTCTCGCTCCAAACCTGGGCAGGGGACTATTCGCTCATACATCGAGGCTTTGAACCAGCATCGCGACGTTGTAATGACGTGGAAGGGAATAGGTATGGTCCGCTGTCGGGAACGGACCGATACAATAGCGGGCAAAAGGATGCCGCCGGATCATTGAGCAAAGGTGGTTTGGCACGAAGAATGGTCCGTCGCTTGACATGCCAGGCGAATTGTGGCGGTTCTTATCATACCGATGCGCGTTCAAGAAAGTAAGACGGGGAGAACCTTTTTGAAAAAAGGTTCCTCCCCGAACCCCTTTCCAAAAACTTCTATGTGCCTCTGGCATTTCGTCTTCCTGTCCAGGAAGGCGAGATGCCAGAGGAATAGAGAGTTTCTTGAAGGGGGCTTTGGGGCATAGGCGCTAACTTCTTGCTCGCGTTTTGGATTTAGAGGGAGTATAGCACGTTCCTGGGAGGGACGGCTAT